>JAGZEK010000043.1 GCA_018368345.1 Collinsella sp. | reverse complement strand
CAATTGATCTTCTGTAGCAGCACGACCACTTGTAATATTGTTAGGATCCCAATCTTTGTTTTCCAAACCTGTCACATGACCGTCCTTGCCATCAACAGAGACCTTACCTGCTCCAATCTTACCATCTTTACCATCAATAGTTACCTTGTCGCCAGCCTTAATTGTACCGTTTGTACCGTCAATCGCAATATTACCAGCCTTGATTGTGCCTTTATCGCCATCGATTTCAACTTTATCACCTGCTTTAATGGTGCCTTTGTTGCCGTCGATTGTAACCTTGTCACCGGCTTTGATCGTACCTGTTGTACCATCCATCGCAATTTGTTTCGTAGCATCAGATCCCATTGTTATTTGGTCTTTGAGGCCCACTTTGTAATTTGTAGAGCCATCACCATTAGTGGTCTTATCAACTTTGATATTATTACCTTCTGTTACGATTGCCTTAGCAGCGTTAGCCGCTGTATCCAATTGAGATTTATTAACCGCATCCTTAGGATTTGTACCGTCAGCTACGTTTGTAATCTTATTGCCGGCTGCATCAATACCATCTTTCGTCATAGATGGACCATTGGTAATCTTCACGCCGTCCTTTGTAATAGCAGTCAACGGGTTGCCATCCTTATCTTGAACGGTCATGCCTTCACCATTAACAACGGTTTTACCGTTTGCACCATTAGTGCCATTGTTGAAAGTTATGGAATCTAGGCCTTTCAGATTTTTTGCCAAACGAACATTAAGGATATTATTCTTGCTAATAACTCCAATATTGTTTTCGGTCAACTCAGATTCATTGGTGACACCGCCCTTAATGTCCAATTGTTCATTAAGTTTCTTCTTGATGGTAGTGCCGGAGTCGCCACCGTATGCCATGCCATCATCTTTGGTTGCCACTTGATGGGTTGTACCATTTTCATCTTGATATTTAATGCGCGTGATTTCATTTCCATTAATATCAGCAGCGCCTTTATCAGCGATAATATCCGCACTATGACCATCTTTACCAGTTAAACCGATGTGACCTACACCGTCTTTACCGGACATAGACACTACATCCTTGCCGTTCTTATCTGTAACAGCTACTTTACCGTCGGTGCCAGCCCCATCTGGACCTGTGAGAGATACGCCATCCTTACCGTCTTTGCCGACTTTCACGGATTCAGCCTTAAGATTTTTGTTCATTTTTACATCAATTGTTGTATTACCTGTTGCAGCATCTTGTTTGATGAACGTCTTAATATTGTCACCGCTATAGTCGGTATCAGCAGCATTGCCTTCACCTTGAACAGTGATAGTAGAGCCTAATTTATTAGTTTGTACACCGCCTACATTGGCATTGAATTTGAGACCTGTATCAGTTTGACCCGCCAAAGCTTGTTTCAATTGATCCTCTGTTGCAGCACGACCGGAT
>JAGZEK010000042.1 GCA_018368345.1 Collinsella sp. | reverse complement strand
GTGAACTGCGCCCCGAAACTTGGACTGAATAAATAGCGACTACGCCGCAAGGGCCCGGTTCCGGAACTCCTCCGGCGTCAGGCCCTTCAATCTTACCTGCCTGCGCCGCGTGTTCCAATGGGCTATGTACCCCTCCAGGTCGCGCTTGAAGTCCCCGAAGCTGCCCCACTCCCTGCCGCGGTAGAACTCGTCCTTCACGTGGCCGAAGAGCTGCTCGGTGGCGGCGTTGTCGATGCAGTTCCCCTTGCGCGACATGCTCTGGGTGATGCCCGCCCCCTCCAGCCTGGAGGTGTAGGACTCGTGCTGGTACTGCCAGCCCATGTCCGAATGCATGGTCGGCGCCGCCCCGTCGGGCAGGGCCTCGAGGAGCCGGTCGAGCATCCTGTGCTGCTGGGCGAGGTCCGGCGAGGTCGATATGTCGCTCGCCACGATCTCCTTCGTGCAGAAGTCGAGCACCGGGGCCCAGTAGGCCTTGGCGCCGGCCACCTTGAACTCGGTGACGTCGGTGCCGAGCTTCTGCCACGGCCCCTCGGCGCCGAAGTCCCTCGCGATGACGTTCTCGAACGTGCTCCCCACGAGCCCCCTGTAGGAGCTGTACCGGCGGCGGGAGCCCCGGCGGCGTATCCCGCACCGGATGCCCATCTCGCGCATCATCTTGAGCACGGTCTTGTCGGCCACGACCGCGCCCAGCTCGGCGCGCAGGCACATGGCTATCTGCCGGTGCCCGCAGCCGTTGGCGGTGCGCGAGAATATCTCGGCCGCGGCGTCGCGCAGCTCGGGCCGGGTCGGCCTCCGCGGGTGCGCCAGCGCGTAGTAGTAGGTCGACCTCCTGAGCCCCGAGCACTCCAGCAGGTGGCGCAGGGAGTGCCCCTCCGCGCGCAGCGCCCTCACCGCCTCGGCCGCCGCCCTGGTCAGAGCCCGTCCCGCTCGACCAGGGCGCGCAATTTTTTTAGGTAGGCGACCTCGGCCTCGAGCCTGCGGCAGCGCTCCTCGAGCTCCTGCTCGCGGGTGCGGGCCCGGGGTTTCGACCTCGACCCCCTCGGTCTGCCCTTCGGGCGGGGCCGCAGCGCCTCGGCGCCGCCCTCGCGGTAGAGCCTGCACCAGCGCTCCAGCGGGGATTTCGACCTGATCCCGAACTCGGCCATGGCGTCGGCCTTCGCCATCCCGTCGTCGACCACGGCCGACGCCGCGGCGACCCTCTGCTCGAATGTGTAACTGGATTGTTTCCCGTCCATGGACAGCAGCGCCTCGCTTCCGAACGCCCGGTATACCCACTGCCATTCTCTCACGGTCTCGCGGGGGACGGACAGGGCCTCGGCCGCCGGCTTGCAGCCGACGCCGGCGTCGAAGAGCTCGACGGCCCGCCTCCTGGACTCCAGGTCGTGCTTCGACCTGAGATCTATACTCATGGAAAACCTCCCATTTCCCGATGTCCAAGAAATGGGAGGCAGTTCA
>JAGZEK010000008.1 GCA_018368345.1 Collinsella sp. | reverse complement strand
CGCGATGACCGTTTCGCCTTCCATTTTCGCTCCCCTCGGTCTGCCGCCTGCTCCGCGCCCGAGCCTCCCAGACATTGCACTGACGGGAGCGCTACAATCAAGTTGGCTTGTCCGATTGTCCGCGCTCATGCTCCTATTAGGTCATGGCAGGACTCCGGGTCGCGGAAGCCGGGGCGAGACAGGTCGGATTTGAGGACGGCCGAAGAGGCGTCAGCAGGTCAGTGGGTCATCGTCCCGGCGTTCGGCATCAGGGTAGCGCTGCGACGCGGAAATCGCGCGCCGTTGACGCGCCCCCGCAGCGCCCGCTTCCCCCAAGGACAATTATCAGTGCAGGTAGATGGCCTGCGGTTTTTCGTAAAACGCTGGTATGGTCGGAGGTATCGGGTCAAACGTAGTAGATGGGCCGATTTCGTGGCGAGCGCCATCAATTGATCCCCCGGGGACGGAGGAAAACGGATCATTTTGGCCCGTCGGCTCCGAGTCGCACCCGTTTTCCTGCGAAAACGCTGTGTCTCAACTTTGGTGAGACATTTGTCTCATGCGCAAAACCGAATCTGGAACGTGTGTCACCTGCCCTAATTGTGTCTCATTCCGTAACTTTAGGCTGATGCAAGGTCTAATCCTGCGAGAAGGGAGACGCGATGGGTAAGTACACGAGGGGTCTCTTGGCGGTGATACTGGCCGTAGTGCTGGTGTTGCCAGCCGCAGCATTCGCCATGCTGCCCGAGGCCAACGCCAGGTCCAGTACGGGAATGGACGGGCCGACAGTGAGCGGGCCGACGGTCGTCGACCCCGACACCACCGGACGCTGGGAAATCTGGGCGGCCGGCCACAGCGGCAATAAGGTGACGACTCAAAACGTCGGTCGAATCTGGACCGACAAGACGGTCATGGCAACCGGAGAAAACGAAGAGTCGGACTTCTTGACTACGCTTTCGGCGATGTCTTCGACATCCAATTCAACCGTGACGGTTACCACGCCGCTCGACATCGTGATGGTGCTGGACGCCTCTGGTTCGATGGATGATCCTATGGGCGGTGGAGGTTCCACCAAGCGTATCGATGCACTGAAGAACGCTGCGAACAGCTTTATCGATACTATCGCAAAACAAAATGAGAGCATCGAGGGCGTCAATAGGCAGCATAAGGTTGCCGTTGTTAAGTTTGCGGGCAAGAAGTCCAGCAATATCGGCAACAGTAAGTATAATGATGGAGGGTACTCCTACAATTACACACAGGTTATGAAAGACCTGACCGACTGCTCCGGCGGCAACGTGAAGGCTCTTAAGGATACAATCAAAAAAATTGATCCTGCCGGTGCCACACGCGCCGATAATGGTCTGGAGCTGGCTAAGGGCATCGCTTCTGGCCGCGAAGACGCCAAGAAGATTATTGTGTTCTTTACTGACGGTACGCCAACAAAGCAAAGTAACTTCGATTCGGAAGTCGCCAACGCTGCCGTGACGTTTGCCAAGGATATGAAGGACAGCAAGGCCACCGTTTATACCATCGGTATCTTTAGTGGAGCGGATCCCGCTGCCGATCCCTTGAAAAAGGGAACGAGCGACGTAAACAAGTTCATGCACGCCGTGTCGAGTAACTATCCCGGCGCCACGTCGTATACGAGCGATAAGCTCGGTACGCGCGCGGAAAACTCCGATTATTACAAGTCAGCGACCAATGCCGATGAGCTTAAGAAGGTCTTCGACGACATCTCACAGGCCATTACGTCGGAGCCGCCTTATCCGACCGAAATCCACAAGGGCTACGACGAGACCAAGTCTGGCTACATCACGTTTACCGATGAGCTGGGCGACTTTATGCAGGTCGACAGCTTCACCGAGGTCGTCATCAACGGCACGCCGTTTACCAAGGTGAGCAAGACGTTCAACAAAGAAACCAATACCGATACGTACGAGTTCGATGGCAAGGCAAAAGACCTGCTCATTACCGTGCAGCGTGCCGGTGATGACAATCCCCAGAAGGGCGATATCGTAACGGTCAGCATTCCCGCGTCGTTGATTCCGCTGAGTCACTTTAAGACCGTAGACGGCAAGCTTTCGGTCGACAGCGTTAAGCCCATCCAGGTGAAGTATGCCTCGAGCGTGAAGAAGGTTGCGCTCGACAACCTGTTTACGCCCGAGAAGGTCACGGGGCTCAAGGACTACATCGAGCATAATACGACCGTCGTTGACGGCGCCAAGACCGTGAATTTCTACGCGAACAAGTGGGCTGCCGGCGCGCTGGGCGATACGGTTGCGACCTTTGAGCCTGCCGACACCAACCGCTATTACTATTTCCAGAAGCAGACGCCCATTTACACGGATAAGGCTTGCACGCAGCCTGCAAAGGGGCCCGCGCTGGCTGGCGAGGTTACCTATTACTACAAGGACGAGTTTGAGGAGCAGGGCGAGAACGACGAGGCCAAGCCCGCCACCGACGTCATCGAATTTATCGGCGGCGACGCCGCGAAGTTCGACGGCGCGATTGTTCCCGATGAGAACGGTAACTTGGTGTTTACTGTGGGAACCGCACGCCTGGCCTTTATCGATGAGCTCCACACCATCAAGGAGAACAATAAGACTCGCACCGCGACCGACGTGCTCAACCCCAAGTGGAACAACACGTCTGCCAAGGCGACCGCGACGCATGTCAATTCCTACCTGGGCAATAACGGCAAGATCAGCTTTGATATAACGCCGGCAACGGTGGATACCAAGGCCGACTTTGGCCTGACCAAGGTGCTCGAGGGCCGCGATTGGACGGCTACCGATGAGTTTAAGTTTGAACTCTCCGCGACGTCCGAGAACGACGCCCCGATGCCTGCGTCCACGACTGCGACCGTGCGCAATGGCAATACGGCCATCGGTTTCGGCGAGATCACCTACAACAAGCCGGGTGAGTACACCTATGAGGTCCGCGAGGTCGCAGGCGAGCTAGGCGGCATCACCTACAGCGATAACGTTGCCACGTTCAAAGTGACCGTGACGGTTAAGGCCACGGGTGGGCTTAAGGCTGACGTTGAAAAGATCTCGGGCGAGACCGAGTTCCAAGGACGGCGAGTTCTCCTTCGAGCTCGTCGAGGGTAACGATGTCGTCGTCACCGGCAAGAACGATGCCGACGGCAAGATCGTCATGGACAAAATCACTTACGATAAGCCCGGCACTCACACCTACAAGCTGCGCGAGAAGTTCCCCAACGAAGCGGGGCTGAGCAACGGGATCACGTACGATAAGACGAGCTACACCATCAAGACGAGCGTCATCGACAACGGCGACGGCACGCTTAAGGTGACCCATACGCTCGAGGGCACCGAGCCGGCACACTTTGAGAACAAGTACAATACAGCCCCGAACGAGTCCAGCGTCACCGACCAGATCATCGCGACCAAGTCCCTGACCGGCCGCGATCTCAAGGACGGCGAGTTCTCCTTCGAGCTCGTCGAGGGCGAGGGCGCCAAGGTCGTCGCCACCGGCACCAACGATGCCGACGGCAACATCAAGATGAGCACCGTGAAGTACGACAAGGCCGGAACGCACACCTACGCGCTGCGTGAGGTCAAGGGCGACGCCGACAACGGTATTACCTACAGCACCGCTGAGTACACCATCGTGACTACCGTCACCGACGATGGCAATGGCAAGCTTGCGGTTGATCACAAGCTGCAGGGCGACGAGCCCGCGGCGTTCGAGAACGCCTACAACGTGACTCCCGTGAGCTCCAGTGTCACCGACCAGATCACCAAGGACGGCGAGTTCTCCTTCGAGCTCGTCGAGGGTAACGATGTCGTCGTCACCGGCAAGAACGATGCCGACGGCAAGATCGTCATGGACAAAATCACCTACGATAAGCCTGGCGAGCATACCTATATCCTGCGCGAGGTTAAGGGTGCCGAAGGCAACGGCATCACCTACGACGACAAGACCTATACCGTCGTGACCACGATCACCGATAACGGCAAGGGCAAGCTCGAGGCGAAGCACGAGCTGAAGGATGCCACGACTGCTGAGTTCAAGAATTCCTACAAGCCGAACCCCGGCGAATTTAGCGTCACCGACAAGATCGCCGCGACCAAGGTCCTGACCGGCCGCGACATGGCTGAGGGCGAGTTCTCCTTCGAGCTCGTCGAGGGCGAGGGCAAGGACGCCAAGGTCGTCGCCACCGGCAAGAACGCCGCCGATGGCAAGATCACGATGAGCGCCGTGAAGTACGACAAGGCCGGAACGCACGCTTACACGCTGCGCGAGGTCAAGGGCGGAACCACCAGCAAGGGCATTACCTACAGTGACGCCAAGTTCGCCATCGAGACGACCATCACCGATAACGGCGACGGCACGCTCAGTGCCCAGCATGTTCTGAAGAATGCCGAGGCTGCGATCTTCAAGAACACCTACAGCGTGACCCCGCTCGAGACCGAGCTCGACTTTGGCCTGAGCAAGGCTATTGACGGTCGCGACTGGACGGATGGGGACGAGTTCAGCTTTACCATCACCGCCCCCGAGGGCGCTCCGCTGCCCGATCCCGCAACCGTAACCGTGAACAAGAAGGACGCGAAGGACGGCATCGCCGCCATCAAGTTCGGCGAGATTCGCTACACGGCTGCCGGAACCTACAAGTACGAGATTCGCGAGAACGCAGGCAACGCGGCAGGCATGACGTATGACGGACATGTCGCGACCGCCGAAGTGACCGTGACTGATAACGGCAAGGGCGTCCTGACCGCCAACGTCACCAAGAAGGAAAGCGGCCGCTTCACCAACACGTACCGCACTGAGCTCGATTACGCCGCGGCCGGCGGCCTTAAGCTCAGCAAGACCCTCTCCGGACGTCCCATGACTGAGGGCCAGTTTACCTTTACCGTGACGCCCGCCGACGAGGCTTCGGCCAACGCACTTGGTCTGCTGCCCGGGGCCAACACTTTCAAATCCCCTGCGACGGCAGAGGCAACGGTCGGTCTGATTGACATTCTGGCGGGCCATGAGGTCAAGTTTAAGCAGGCTGACGCCGGCAAGACCTTCAAATACACCGTGGCCGAGAAGAACGACGGCAAGCCCGGCTACACCTACGACGATGCCGCGCGCACCGTGACGATCGCTATCGCCGACGATGGTGCCGGCACGCTTACCGCTACGACGACCGTTTCCGGCGGCCCTGAGGGCACGCATGAGACGATCTACAAGAGCGGCGAGAACAAGGTTGAGAGCGCTGTGGTCCCGTTCAAAAACAGCTATAGCGCATCGACCGATAAGCCTGCGCAGATTGTCGCCACCAAGACCCTGACCGGTCGCCCGATGGTCGACGGCGAGTTCTACTTTGGCATCGCCTATGCGGGCGAGACGGAAGCCATCGAGGGTACGTGCGTTACCAACGTTAACGGCCAAGTGAGTTTTGGTGCTCTGCATTACACGACCGAGATGCTCGCCGACTTGGTAAGCGCCAAACGCGCCATCCGCACCGACACGGATGCCAAGCTTGCGTGGACCATCAACTACACGGCCTTCGAGTTTAAGGTCATCGTCGTCGACAACGGTGACGGGACCCTGACGGCGACGCCCGCCTACGACGGAATTCAGCCCTTGTTCGAGAACGTCTACGGCGCCGATGCCGTTGATGCCGCGCTTGCCGGCACCAAGAAGCTCCAGGCAGCTGAGGGCCTGACCCCGGCCGACATCGCGGGTAAGTTTACCTTTACCGTGACCGCTGACGAGGCGGGTGCTCCGATGCCCGAGCGCGCGACCGCAACCAACGACGCGGCCGGCAACGTGGACTTTGGCAAGATCCACTTTACGCTCGACGACCTCAACCGCGCCCTGGGCGTGACGACTGATGCTTCTGGCGATGCATCGAGCGACGCTGAAGCCAACGCCGACGAGGCCGAGGTTGACGCTGACGCCAGCGGTGACGAGACCAAGGACGAGTCCAAACCCGAGGCCCCCGCTGCTCCGCGCTCGCACACCTTTACCTATACGGTGACCGAGTCCGGTAGCGCCCCTGGCGTGACCAACGACACCAACGCCACGCGCAAGGTTTCCTACACCGTGACTGACGACCGTGCCGGGCACCTGAGTGTCGTGCGCAACGGCGACGACGGTGCGGCCTTCACGTTCACCAACACCTACAGCGTGACGCCCACCGATTCTGTCGTGACCGATCAGGTCAAGACGGTTAAGCGTCTGACCGGACGCGACCTTGCAGCTGGCGAGTTCACGTTTGAGCTGCTCGAGGACGGCGTGACTGTCGCTAGTGGCACCAACGACGCCAGCGGCAACGTTACGCTGAGCCCGATCCGCTACGAGGCGCCCGGCACGCACACGTACACGCTGCGCGAGGCTTGCCCCAACGCGCTCGGCCTGTACAAGGGCGTCACCTATGACGGCACGACCTACACCGTCGTGACCACCGTCTCCGACAATGGCGACGGCACGCTGACCGCGACGCACAAGCTCGAGGGAACCACCGAGTCGGCTGGCTTTACCAACAAGTATCACGCCATGCCCACGCAGGTTTCCATCGGCGCCATTAAGGTGCTCGAGGGACGCGAGCTCAAGAAGGACGAGTTTAGCTTTAAGCTCGTTGGCGAGGACATCGAGTCCACCGTCACCAACGATGCCGACGGCAAGATCAACTTCGACAAGTTCGAGTACGACGAGCCCGGTACGTACGTCTACACCATCAGCGAGGTCAAGGGCGACGAGGCCGGTATGACCTATGACAAGTCCGTCTTTACCGCGACCGTCAACGTGGTCGACGACGGCGAGGGCAGCCTCAAGGCGAACGTCGCCTTTACCAAGGGCGACAAGAGCGTCGAGGGTATCGTGTTCAACAACACGTACAAGAAGCCCGAGACCCCTACGCCGACGCCCGACCCCGGCACGCCCAAGACCGTGACGAACATCGTCAAGACGGTCAAGGGTTTCCTGCCCACCACGGGTGACCAGCAGGCCGCTGCACTGCTCATGGCATTTGTTATTGCCATGGCTGGCGTCGGAGCCCTGGTCTGGGGTATCCGTAAGCGCTAGGCACGCTGGCAGCGCCCGGGGCCAAAAGGCCCCGGGCGGCCGGCGGGGAGCCAGAACATAGCCCCACCCCCCCACCCCCAGCCGCCACGGAGACGTCTCCCTTCTCCGTGGCGGCACTTTTGTGCGCAGGGGAGGAAGGGCCGCCACGAAATCGGCCCATCTACTACGTTTATCCCCTTACCCCCAACCATGCCAAAAAACGCGAAAACAAAACCGCAGGTAGAACGCCTGCGGTTTTGTTCAAAACGAAGGCATGGTCAGGGGTATCGAGTCAAACGTAGTATATGGGCCGATTTCGTGGTTGGCGCCGCCAAATGATCCCCCGGGGACGGAGGAAAACGGATCATTTTTGGCCCCACGCGGCTGGTGGGTGCGTTCGCGCAGGACCGTTCAAACAAAACTATGCCGGTTTACGGGGCTGAGTCACGAGTCCCCAACCATGCCGATATTCGTGAAAATAAAACCGCAGGTAGACGAGCCGTCATTTTGCAGAAAACGCGGGTATGGATGGGGGTCCTGAGTTTAGCCCCGTAAACCGGCTTAGTTTTGAAATGGCATTAAATCGATGGCAGCCATTTTGCTATGCCGGAGCGGTCGGCCACTGGTCAATTACCCCCGCAGGTAGGCGATGGCGATCTGCGTGCGGTTGCGCAGGCCCATTTTGGCCAGGATCGAGCTGATGTGGTTGCGCACCGTGCCTTCTCCCATATAAGCCGTGGCGGCAATCTCCTTGTTATCGAGGCCGCGGGCGATGAGCTCGGCGACTTCGAACTCGCGGTCGGTCAGGCTGGCAAAGGCTGCGGGCCGGCGGGGCGTGCCCGTCTTGTCGCCCATCCCGTCAAAGTCAACATCTTCGATCGCCTTGCCCTCGAGCACGCGTTTGCCATCCATGACCTGTGCCAACGCTGGCGGAATGGCGGCGACATCGGTCTTGATCAGGTAACCGCGGGCGCCCAGCTTGAGCGCCGACACAATGTACTCGTCATCCGAGAATGTCGTCAGAAACACCACGCGTGCCGCGGGGTCGTGCTCAAGGATCTCGCGCGCCGCCGAAAGGCCGTCGCGCCCCGGCATCTGAATGTCGAGCAGCGCGATATCGGGTGCGAGTTCGGCGTAGAGTGCCACCGCGTCGTTGCCGTCGGCTCCGGTGCCTACCACTTCGATCTGCGGCTGGGCGCCCAGAATAATCTTGAGCGAATCGACTACCAAGCGGTCGTCGTCGACAACTATGAGCCTCATCGGGCGTCATCTCCTTGCTGTTTGGGGACGGTGGCAAACACGCGCCAGCCGGGGGCGCCGGCGCGCAGACCGGCGGTGAAGGTTCCGCCAAGCGCCTCGACGCGCTCACGCATGGAGACGAGCCCCATGCCTTCTGCGACGTTGCTGCTGCTCGCCGGGGTCGCGTCCGCGCCATCATCGGTAACGATGAGCTGGTAAAACGATGGATGCTCCATGCACCGCACGGTAATGGTTTTGGCATGGGCGTGGCGCATGGCGTTGGACAGCGCCTCGCGCAGCACCGCCGCAAAGCAGTTGGCGACGTTGGCGGGCGCATGCTCGGCCAAAACCTCAAGCCCAATCTGCGGACCGCCGTCCGAGCGCGCGCCTTCAACGATGCGTTCGAGCTGCACGGAGAGGTTGGTCGCATTGTCGTTGAGCGCGTGGACGCTGGCGCGCACGAGCTGGAGCGCCTCGTCAACGGTGTATTTGACGTCGGCGAAATCGGCGGCAACGCCGGGCTCGTTGGCATGGACCACGCGCAGGGCTTCGGTTTGAAGCGAAGCGCGCGTGAGCTGGTGGCCCACGTTATCGTGGATTTCGCGCGCGATGCGGGCGCGTTCGGCGAGCGTCGCGAGCTCGACTTCGTAGTCCTGGCGGTCGGCGAGGTCGCGGTTGCGTGCCTCGAGTGCCAGGGCGCGTTCTTGCAGCTTGTCGCGGGTGCGACGCATGCGTTCCTGTTCGCGCTCCAGCTGCGCGGTGCGCAGCGACAGCAACGTGGCGGCGACCGAAAGGATGGCGGTTAGCAGCAGCGTTCGGGTGGTGAGCGCGCCGCCGCGAAGGTCCGCGACGAGCGCACAGGCAAAGACAGCGCCGACACCCGGCGCGATCCAGGCGTGCTCACGGCGCACGCGTCGCGCGATGTCATAGAGGGCGAGGGGCGCAAACGGCACAAACGGCGGCACGAAGACAGCCGCGATGACGTAGGCGTAGCTGCCGGCCTCGCTGGCGCGACGGGCGCGTTCTCCCTGCGCGACCTCGGCCAGTGCGGCGATGACAACGCCAAGGCAAAACGCCGCGACCAGGCGAGCATCCACAGCAAGGCCCGTGGCGGCTGCGATGCAGCACGCCAGCACGATCGATTTGTCGAATAGCCTGTTCATACGGGTATTGTACGCGATGCCGCGCACGGGGGAGGCGCCACTCAAAGCAACCGTGACATTCCTCCCACGAGGCGGGGCGGTCGCGTCAGCAGGCTACGCGACCGCCCCGCACTCGTGACAAAGCTCACTGGTGCGCGCCGTCAGCTCCTGCGATGATGCAATCATACCGGGCCACAAGCAACAGAAGGGCCGCCTCATGACAGACATCGTCCACGTCGAAAACCTCGTTAAGCGCTACGACGACCTTATTGCGCTCGACCACTTTAACCTGAGTATCGCCCCCGGCGAGATCTTTGGCCTGCTGGGCCCCAACGGCTCGGGCAAGACCACGTCCATCAACTGCATCCTGCAGCTGCTCGCCTACGACAAGGGCACCATCGAGCTGTTCGGCGAGCGCATGACGCCCGCCCGCTACGACCTCAAGCGCCGCATCGGTGTGGTGCCGCAGCAGGTGGCGGTGTTCGACGAGCTTACCGTGCGCGAGAACATCGACTATTTCTGCAGTCTCTACGTCAACGACCGCAAGCGCCGCCGCGCGCTGGTGGACGAGGCGATCGACTTTGTCGGCCTGGGCGACTTTACCAAGTTCCGCCCTGGCAAGCTCTCGGGCGGCCTGGCGCGTCGTCTCAACATTGCCTGCGGCATCGCGCACAAGCCCGAGCTCATCTTTTTTGACGAACCCACGGTGGCGGTCGACCCGCAAAGCCGCAACGCCATCCTGGAGGGCATCTGCCGCCTGCGCGACGAGGGCGCCACGGTGGTGTATACCAGCCATTACATGGAGGAAGTCGAGCAGATCTGCAGCCGCATCATGATCATGGACGGCGGCCGCGTGCTGGCGCAGGGCACTAACGACGAGCTCAAGCGCATGATTCAGATGGGCGAGAAGATTGTAATCGAGGTCGGCGAGGTTCCGAGTGCGGCGCTCGGTGCCGTCGCAAGCCTGCCGCACGTTCTGGACCTTTCGGCAACGGCGGGACAGCTCACGTTTTCGTGCGAAGCGAGCCCGCACAACCTGACGGACATTCTCGATGCGCTGCGCTCGCATGACGTGCCGCTCGGCCGCATCTATTCCGAACCGCCGACCCTCAACGACGTGTTCCTCGAGATCACCGGCCGCGAGCTGCGCGACTAGGGGGCGGCCATGTTCAACACCATCATCACCACAGTCAAGACGTTGCTGCGCCGGCCGAGCACGTGGGTCTGGGGCGCTCTCTTTCCTATCGCGCTTTCCACGATGTTCATGTTTATGTTTGCGGACCTCAGCTCCGACGGCACGGTCGACCCGGTGCCGGTTGCCGTCGTGGCGGACGAGGGCTGGAATGCCTCGACCTTTAAGGATGTGGCAGCTTCGCTTGCCAAGGCAGGCGACGATCAGCTGCTCGATGTGAGCGAGTACGAAGACTTGGCTGCCGCGCGCAAAGCGCTCAAGGCCGGCGAGGTCGCGGGCATCTATACGGTTGATGCCGCGGGCACGCCCAGGCTCACGCTGCTATCGAGTTACGACAGCTCGCGCGCCTCGTCGGTGCTTACCGACCGCAGCATCCTTGAAACGGTGGCAAGCTCGTATACGCAAAATGCCGAGCTCATGTCCCAGATTGCCCAGGACAACCCGACGGCGCTCGCCGATCCGGCGACGGTTGCGCGCGCCCTGTCGCTCGAGGGCGGAACCCGCCGCGTGAGCCTGACTCGTGCCACGCCCGATGGCACGGTCATCTACTATTACGCGCTTTTTGGCCTGGTCGCGATGATGTCTGCCGAGTTTGCCGCCTTGAGCGTCGTCGATTTGCAGCCCAATCTGTCCGGCCTCGGCGCGCGCCGCTGCGTGGGCGGTCTTTCCAAGACGGCGTCGCTGGCCGGCATTTTTGTCGGCTCGTGGCTGGTTTCCTTTGCATCGATGGCGGTTGCGATCGGCTACGTGCGCCTGGTCGTGGGCGTCGACTTTGGCGGGCGCGAGGGGTTGTGCCTGCTGGGCGGCGCTGCTTCCGCGCTTGCCGCCACGGGCCTGGGGCTTTTTGTGGGCACGCTTCCCGTTAAGGGCGGCAAGGCATCCAAGTCGGGCATCCTCACGGGCTTTGCCACCACGTGCGCTTTGTTCGCCGGCCTCTACGGCGAGCCGGCGATGGCGCTTGCCGACGACGTCGCCCGCGCTTGTCCGGTCGAGTGCTGGCTCAACCCCGTCAAGCTCATCTGCGACATGTTCAATCGCCTGTATTTCTTTGAGGACCTGGGGCCCTTCGCTGTTCGCGCCGGCGCGCTCGTCCTGATGGCCCTGGTGTTTGTCGCCGCCGCTACGCTGATCTTTGGAAGGAGCCGCTATGAGCACCTTTAAGACTGCGCTTCGCATGGCGCTGGCGCACCCGTTCTACCTGCTCGTCTATACGGTGTTCATCTCGCTCATGGGCGTATTCATCGCGGCTTCGGTGAGCTGGAACTCGTCGCAGCTTACCGAGTACAAGCCCTACGACACCAACGTGATCGTGGTCGACCGCGACAATAGCGACCTTTCGCGGGCGCTTACCAAGCACCTGGGCTCACGCTTTGACCTGGTCACGGGCATCGGCGACGACGCGTACGACCTTGCCGATGCGCTCTCCAAGAGCAACAGCGCCAAGGGCAGTGCCGATTGCGTGTTCTTTATCCCGGAGGGGTTTGAGGACGATCTTGTTGCAGCCGCCCGTGCGGGGGAGGCCCTGCCCAAGCTCGATGTGACCTACGGCGCTGGCACCATGGCGGCTGCGCTTTCGTCTGCCGAGGCCTCGCGCTGGATCTCGCTCGCGGGCGCCGCGGCGGCGCTTGAACCCGCTGCCTCCAACGGCGACGTCGCAAGGGCCGCCGAGCACGCGGCCGCAAAGCGCGCGGAGGTCCAGATCGAGCAGGTCAAGGTCGACTCGACTGCTGCTACCACGCTCGAGTCGTACTTCAACTTTGGCGCGTACGCGATCATCTCGTCGGTCATCGTGTCGGTAGGACTGGTGTTTTCGGGCATGAACGAGCCCGAGCGCGTGCGCCGCATGGATGCCAGCCCGGTCTCTGAGCGCCAGCGTTCGCTCGCTGTGTTCGCGGCCGCCGCCGTGCTCACCGTCTGCATCTGGCTCGTGTCGAGCATGATGGGCGTCGTGGGCTTTGCCAGCGCGGTTGCCGAGGTCGGCGTGGGTCGCGTGTGCCTGGCGCTGGCGGCAACGTTTGCCCTGGCGTGCACGCCGCTGGCCGTTGGCTTTACGCTGTCGAGCCTGGGCGCGCGCGAGGAGCTGCTCAACGGTGTGGGCAACCTGCTCGGCTTGCTCATGACGTTTTTGGGCGGCGCCTGGATGCCGCTGTCGCTGATGGGTTCGGCCGTGCAGACGGTGGCGCACTTTGTGCCGACGTATTGGGTGAACGACGCGATCGGCAAGGCGCTCGCCGCGGACCTGACGTCCACCGTGCTGGGCGACATCGCCTGCGACCTAGGCGTCACGGTGCTCTTCGCCGCCGCCATCGCCGCCGTAGGCCTGGCCCTCACTCGCGCCAAATCCCACGCCTAACCACAACCCGTCACTTGGGGACGTTCTTAAACGACTAGTCATCGGGGACAGTCTTTGCCGATTCGCCGGCTCGCCGGCCGGGCTGGCAAGGACTGTCCCAATATGTCGGCACTTGGGGACGTTCCTTTCCTGCCGGCACTTGGGGACAGTCCCGGCATTCATTGGGGACAGACTTAAATGAGCGATTTCACTCATTTAAGTCTGTCCCCAATGAGTAGGTTGGAAAAAAGCCGTGCACGTCGCTTAAAAATAGTTCGCCCGGGTTTACTATTAGCCTAGAAAAGTAGCAGAAGGCTAACAACGGGGGATAGCATGGCGACAAAGCGTGCCTACGTCCAGGTCAAAGGGCTCAAGAAACACTACGGCGACGGCGATGCGCGCTTGACGGTACTCGATGGCATCGACACGTCCATCAACCGCGGCGAGATCTGCGTCATGCTGGGGCCCTCGGGCTCGGGCAAGTCGACCTTTCTCAACCTCATTGGCGGCCTGGAGGATGCCGACGGCGGCTCCATCATGGTGGACGGCTGCGACCTCACGGCGCTCAAGCCTACCGATCTGGGCGAGTACCGACGCCGCGAGCTGGGTTTTGTTTTCCAGTTCTACAACCTGGTGCCCGATCTCACCATCAAGGAGAACATCGAGGTCACGGCGCACCTGTCCAAAAACCCGCTCAATGTCGACGACCTGCTGCGTTCGCTGGGCCTCTACGAGCACCGCAACAAGTTCCCACGCCAGGTCTCGGGCGGCCAGCAGCAGCGCTGCGCCATCGGCCGTGCACTCGTCAAAAACCCAGGCCTGCTGCTGTGCGACGAGCCCACGGGCGCGCTTGACTACAAGACGTCCAAGGAAATCTTGCAGCTCATGGAGGATGTCAACCGCACCTACGGCTGCACCATCATCATTGTCACCCACAATGCCGCCATCGCGCGCATGGCAAATCGCGTGCTGCGCCTGCGCGACGGGCGCATCGTCGAGGATGAGCTCAACGAGTCACCCGTCGCGGCCGCCGAGCTCGATTGGTAGGCGGCGCCATGACACCTCTCGCAAAACGTCTCCCGCGCGAGCTGCGCCGCAATATCGGCAAGTACCTGGGCATCTTTTTGCTTATGTGCGGAAGCATCGCCCTCACGTCGGGCTTTTTGCTCGTGGCGCATTCCATCGGCTGCCTCATTGACGACATGCGCGATGCATACACGATCGAGGACGGCCGCGTGACCACCTCCTTCGAGGCCACCAAAGACCAGCTCAAGGCAGCCGAGGATGCAGCCGGCGGCGTCGGCGGCGTTACGCTCTACAAGAACTTCTCTATCGACGCCATCATCAAAAAGGCGTCCGGCGACGACGGCACTAAGCGCACCCTGCGCACCTACGCGCATCGCACCAAGGTCAATATTGCGTCCTACTGCGGAGGCAAGCAGCCAAAGGCGGACGACGAGGTGGCCATCGACCGCGTCTTTGCCGCCAACAACGACCTCGCCATCGGCGATAAGGTCGAGCTCGAGGGGCGCACCTACACCATCTGCGGCATCATGACCCAGCCCGATAGCCAGGCGTTGTTCCTCGACAATTCGGACTTTACGGTGAACACCATCACGTATGGTGTCGCCGAGGTCGCGTGCGCCGGTTTTGCCGCGCTCGAGGATGCCGGCGGCGCGCCTGCCTACACGTACTCCTTTACCTTTAACGACCGCGACCTCCCCACCGCGGATCGCATCGATGCGGAGCAGGATATGGTCGAGGCGCTGACCGATGCCGATGCGCGCGTGGACGATCTGATCGATGCCGATTCCAATCAGGGCATTGGCTATGCGCGCGACGACGTGGACGGCGACTCCATGATGTGGATGACGTTGCTCGACATCATCATCGTGATCATGGCGTTTGTCTTTGTGGTGCTCACCGACGCCACCATCGAGGAGGAGAGCGCCATCATCGGCACGCTGCTCGCCAGCGGCTATCGCCGTCGCGAGATCGTGCTGCACTACCTGGCACTTCCCGCCATCGTGGGCGTGCTCGCGGCACTTTTGGGCACCGCGCTCGGCGTTGCGTTCTTTACCGAGCCCATGCGCGGTCTCTACTACGGCTCGTACAGTCTGCCGCCCTTCCAGGTGTACTGGAGCTGGGAAATCTTTGTGAAGTGCGCTGTGGTCCCCGCCGCCGCGCTCATCCTCATCACGCTGGTGGGTCTGCTCCGCAAAATGGGCAAGACGCCGCTGCAGTTCCTTCGTCACGAGGCGAGTGGTAAGTCGGGTACCAAGCGCGGTCTGCAGCTGCCGGAACGCATGGGCTTTGTCTCCCGCTTCCGCCTGCGCGTCTTCCTGCGCAACCTGGGCAACTTCGCCACGCTCTTCGTGGGCATCGCGTTTGGGTCGCTGCTTTTGCTCTTTGGCCTGGCGATCCTGCCTACGATGACGCACTATGCGGACAACCTCGAGACGAGCCTGGTCGCCGAGCATCAGTACACACTCAAGGCGCCGCTGGAGCTCGAGGGCACTGCCGAGGAGCGCGAGCAGTGGTCGGCACTCGAGCGCTTGCAGTCGGTTGACGGCGCGCTGCTTTCTGCCGCCCAGGATGCCGATGACGAGCTTGACGGCGCGGCCGATGCGGCGCAGACGGCAGCCGATGCCGCGACCGCATCTCCGTCTGCCGAGAGCCTGACCGCAGCGCAGGATGCGCTTGCCAAGGTCCAGGACAAGAAGGATGCGCTCTACGCGCGCCTTGACGATCTTGCCGATGCCCTTGGCTGCGACCGCGACGAGGCTATCGACCTGATCGACAAGGCCTCTAAGATCGACACTGACAACGACGATATCCACCCGGTCAATACGACCGACAACGGCGCGGGCGCAATCGCGCAGGCCGAGAAATATGCCGTTTACCAGCTGCAGTACGACCGTGGCGACGGTAATGGCGAGGAGACGATTTCTGTCTACGGCATCTCGTCCGATTCGCGCTACTGGAAGGGCCTCAACATCGGCGATGGCCGCGTCGTCTTTGGCGGCGGTCTGCTCGATAAGTTTGGCTGGAGCGAGGGCCAGAAGGTCACGCTCAGCGACAAGTACGAGGGCGAGCATTATTCCTTTGAGTACGCGGGCAAGGACTGTGCCTGGGGCTCCAAGTCGGACATGAACATCTATATGAGCATCGATGACTTTAATGAGCTGTTCGACAACGATGCCGCCTACTTTAACGGCTATGTGAGCAACGAGAAGCTCGACCTCGACGCGCGCTACTTTGCCGGCGACACCACGCCCGACGACATGCGCGCCGTGGGTGACCAGTTCATCGGCATGATGAGCAAAATGATCGGAATGATGATCGGGCTCGCGGTGTTTATCTTCCTGCTGTTTATGTACCTGCTGACCAAAGCGGTGATCGACCACAGCGCCCGTTCGATCAGCTACATGAAAGTCTTTGGCTATCGCGATAGTGAGATCTCGCATCTGTACATCCGCTCGATCACGCTGTGCGTGGCGGCGTCGCTCGTGCTGAGCCTGCCGGTCATTATTGGCTCGCTCACGGCCATCTTCCGCTCGATGCTGCTCGCCTACAACGGCAATATCGAGATCTACGTGCCCGCTTGGTCCATGGCTGCATGCGTCGGCATTGGCTTTGCGACCTACCTGGTCGTGGCGCTGCTACACACGCGCTCTATCAAGCGCGTCAGCCTGGCCGAAGCCCTCAAGGTGCAGGAGTAGTCATTGGGGACGTTCTTAAACGACTAGTCGTTGGGGACAGTCTTTGCCGGATCGCCGGCTCGCCGGCCGGGCGGCAAGCACTCATTTAAGTCTGTCCCCAATGAGTGCCTAACGACTCGGCGTTGCGCTTGACTTCGACCCTACTTCAACGGGTACCATCCTCTATGTCTGTAACGCCATATAGACCGAGGGGATATATCTATGACCGTAACTGCACCCGCAGCACCCGCTAAGGTGTACTTCACCAACCTGCGCACGCATGCTCGCGAGAGCCAGCTCGACAAGCTCAAGCGCCTCATTCGTCACGCCGGTATTGAGCAGATCGACTTCGAGAACAAGTTCGTCGCCATCAAGATTCACTTTGGCGAGCTGGGCAACCTGAGCTTTTTGCGCCCCAACTACGCCCGCGCCGTCGCGGACGTGGTGAAGGAGCTGGGCGGCAAGCCCTTCCTCACCGACTGCAATACGCTCTACGTCGGTAGCCGCAAAAACGCGCTCGAGCACATTGACACCGCCTACCAGAACGGCTTTACCCCGTATGCCACGGGCTGCCAGGTCATCATCGCCGATGGCCTCAAGGGCACCGACGAGGCGCTCGTCCCGGTCGAGGGCGGCGAGTACGTGCACGAGGCCAAGATCGGTCAGGCGCTCATGGATGCCGATATCGTGATCAGCCTCACCCACTTTAAGGGTCATGAGCAGGCCGGTTTTGGCGGCGCCATGAAGAACCTGGGCATGGGAGGCGGCAGCCGTGCCGGCAAGATGGAGCAGCATGCCGCCGGCAAGCCGAACGTCGCGGCCGAGCACTGCGTTGGCTGCCGCGCCTGCGAAAAGATCTGCGCGCACAACGCTGTCTCGTTCGACGACACCCGCGAGCGCGAGCTTGCCAACGGCAACACCCGCACGGTTCACGTCGCTGCCATCGACCACGATCGCTGCGTGGGCTGCGGACGCTGCATTGCGGCATGCAACCAGGACTGCATCAAGCCCGGCTATGACGCCGCGGCCGACGTGCTCAACTGCAAGATCGCCGAGTATACAAAGGCCGTTGTCGACGGCCGCCCGAGCTTCCACATCTCGCTTGCCATGGACATCAGCCCCAACTGCGATTGCCATCCCGAAAACGACACGCCTATCGTCAACGATATCGGCATGTTTGCGAGCTTCGACCCGGTCGCCATCGACCAGGCCTGCGCCGATGCCGTCATGGCATCCGAGCCGCTGCCCAACACCGAGCTCACCGATAGCGCGGCCAAGATGGAGTACAACCACGAGCATCTGGAGGGCGAGCAGGCGCGTGACCCCTTCTGCATCACGCATCCCGACACCGACTGGCGCGCGTGCATCGCGCACGCCGAGAAGATCGGTCTGGGCACGAGCAAGTACGAGCTTATCGAGGTCAAATAGCACCTAGCTATTGGACAAAACAAGCGCTTTTGTAGCGCAACGTTAGCAAAAGCCGCCCGTGAGCACAGTGCCCGCGGGCGGCTTTTTGGAAGTGCTAAGGGGTCAGATAGACTGGTAAACCGTCCTATTTGCCTAAAAATACTCGTCGAGGAAGTCGTCGACCGTATTCCAGTAGAGCTCGGGGTCAACTTGCGCACTCTTGGCGTGGGTGGCGCCATGGATAGTGAGCTTTTGCTTGACCTTGCTGGCGCACGCGTCGTAGTTTTGGTCGAGCATGCTGTACGGTACAAAGGTGTCCTGGTCGCCGTGGATAAACAGCATGGGAACCGTCGCGTGTTTGAGTTGCTCCACACTGCTCGCCTTATGAAAGTCGTAGCCCGCGCGCACGTTGCACACCAAGTTTGCTACATCGAGCAAGGGAAAGCTGGGCAGGCCGAACACGTCCTTGAGCTGCAGGGAAAACTCGTCCCAAACACTCGTATAACCGCAGTCCTCGATAATGCATTTTACGTTTGCAGGCAGAGATTCCCCCGCGACGTTCATAGCGGTTGCTGCACCCATCGATTCGCCAAAGACCAGGATGCGCGCCTGGGGGTCAGCCTGAACGATTTGCTCGATCCATGCGACGATATCGAGGCGCTCGGGCCAGCCCATGCCGATATAGTCGCCGCCGGAGCGCTCGTGGGCGCGGGCGGCAGGCGCGAGCACGTTCATGCCGCGGTCGTGGAAGCGCTTGGCGTATCGAGCCATGCCGATGGGCTCGTTGGTATATCCATGCAGGCAGACGGCGTAATCGTGGGTGTTCTCCGAGGCAGCAAAATACCAGGCGGCGAGCTCGGTTCCGTCATCTGCGGTGAGGCTGCTGCTCTTGCGGTTCTCTTTAAACCATGCCCGCGCCTCGGTATCCTCGGCATCCGGCTGCTCACCTTCTTTGTCGTTCTTGCTATCCTGCATCATCTTCATGGTGTATGGCGCGCGGGGATTCAGCGCGAAGTCAAACAGAAGGTTGCCGGCAAATCCGAGCAGCGCAACGACAGCCACCAGTGCAACGATGCCGGCTATCTTGAGCTTTCGATGGGAACGTGCGTTTTGAGACATAAGAAGCTTTCCTATAAGATGTTAATACATCAACATTTAATGCAAGCGCATTATGGACGTTCGCCGTTGATGCGTCAACAGGCAAAGAATGGGTAAACAAAGGGTCACGTATGGTGCAAATTTCGCACGTACCTAGACGCTTTGATATAGTGTTGAGAACTCTTTACGTTGGAGGATGTAACCGGCATGTCCGATTCGAGCGACAGTTCTAAGCCGCGACCCAAGACCGCGGCCGTTCCACACTACACGGTGGGCGAGGAGATCATGAACTCCGTCACCCATGGTGTCGGCTGCCTGCTGGGTATCGCGGGTCTGGTGCTCTTGATCGTATTCGCCGCCCTGCGCGGCGGAGGTCCGGCCCACATGGCCGCGGCGATTGTCTATGGCGTCAGCATTATCCTCGAATACCTAGCCTCCACGCTCTACCACGCGATTCAGCCCGCGCGCGCCAAGCGCGTGTTCCGCATTATCGACCACAGCTGCATCTACCTGCTCATAGCCGGCAGCTATACGCCGTTTTGCCTCATCACGCTCGCAAACGACGGCGGTCCTGCGCTGTTCTTTGCCGTATGGGCCATCGCCATTATCGGCATCGCCCTCGAGTGCTTTATGCGCGAGCGTCAACCGCACTGGGTAAGTGGCTTGGCCTACCTGCTGATGGGCTGGCTCGTTGTCTTTAAGCTGCCCGAACTTGTGGCGCTGCTCAACCCCGTGGCACTTGCCCTGCTCGCCGTCGGCGGCGTGTGCTACACCGCGGGCGTGCCGTTCTATATCGCCAAAAACGTGCGCTACCTGCACAGCGTGTTCCACCTGTGGGTGCTCGCCGGCAGTATCTTCCAGTTCATGGCGGTGATCCTCTTCGTAATCTAGCGACCACGCCTGCGCGCTCGCGTCCTTGTTTGGGCGCCGGCGCAATTGCCGTATCCGCCGTCAACGTTTTAATCCGACGTCCCGAATCTTGGAGGTTCGAGAAACTCCCGATGGACACAACCATCTCCCTTATCACCACCCTCGTTTTGACCCTCATCAACGGCTACTTCTCTATGTCCGAGATGGCGCTCACCACGGCCAAGCGCGCCGTGCTGGAGCACGAGGCCGAGGAAGGCGACAAGCGCGCCGAGCGTGCCATTAAGCTGGCTGCCGACTCCGACCAGCTGCTCGCCACCATCCAGGTTGCCATTACGCTCGTGGGCTTCGCCTCGTCCGCCGTCGCCTCGACGAGTCTGTCCGACCCGCTCGCCACGTGGCTCATGAGCTTTGGCATCGCGCCGCTCTCCGCCATCGCGCGCGGCCTGGCGCCGGTCATCATCACCGTCGCGGTCGCCTTCGTATCCATCGTGATCGGCGAGCTCGTCCCCAAGCGCATCGGCCTGGCCAATGCCGAGGGCGTGTCCAAGCAGGTCGTGGGCCCGCTTTCCGTGTTCCAGAAGATCGCCCGTCCGCTCGTGTGGCTGACTGGCGCTTGCTCCGATGGCCTGGCCCGCATCCTGCGCATCAAGAGTGCCGACGACCGCCAGAACGTCTCGGAAGAAGAGATCAAGTACATGGTCTCGGAGCAGGACGACCTGCTCGACGAGGAAAAGCGCATGATCCACGAGATCTTCGACCTGGGCGACACCGTTGCCCGCGAGGTCATGGTGCCGCGCGTGGACACCACCATGTGTGAGGACGACGAGACGGTCGCCGACGTGTTGTCCACCATGCGCCAGACCGGCTTCAGCCGCATCCCCGTCTATCACGAGGACCCCGACAACGTCGCGGGCATTGCGCATATCAAGGACCTGATCCAGCCCGCGCTCGACGGCAAGGGCGACCAGCCCATCGCCAACTATTTGCGCGACGCCACCTTTGTACCCGATACCAAGGACATCCTGCCGCTGCTGTCCGAGATGCAGACCTCTCACGACCAGATCGTGGTGGTCGTGGACGAGTACGGCGGCACGGCCGGCATCATCACCATCGAGGACATCGTCGAGGAGATCGTCGGCGAGATCGAGGACGAGTTCGACCCCGACAACAAGTATCTTACGCGCCTTTCGCGCCGCGAGTGGCTCGTTGATGGGCGTTTTTCGTGCGATGACGCGATTGAGCTTGGTTGGCCGCTCGAGGAAAGCGATGATTATGAGACCATCGCCGGCTGGATCTTGGAGCTTTGTGACTCGGTGCCCGACATCGGAGAGGTGTTTGAGGTCGCGGGGTACAAGTTTAAAGTGCAGTCGATGCGTGGCCAGCGCATCTCGCTCATCCGCGTGATCGCTCCGGCCGAAACCGATAAGAAGGATTCCGAGTCTTCGGCAGAGAAGCCGGCGACGTCGGGTGCGGGCTCTGTGGATCCGCACGATGGCGACGAGTAGGGCAAGGAAGAGTAGGGGAGAGTTATGGCAGGCCTGTTCAACATCCTTAAGGTCACCGTCAGCGAGGACAAGATCTGCGCGCATGTGCTGGTGAACCCCGGCATGCCGCTCATGACCTCGGAGGATATCGAGGCCACGGCGCGCGTGTATTACCTGGTGCCGGCGATTGCCAAGCACCTGTGCCTGGGCGATTCCGGTCGCGAGTTCCAGGACTGCATGGGCCAGACCGAGCTCTGCCACCTGCTGGAGCACGTGACGGTTGAGCTCATGAACGAGACCGGGCTTGCCGGCAGCATCTCGTGCGGCCGCACGCGCGTAAGCGAGCACGACGAGCGCGTCTTTGAGGTTGAGCTTTCGTGCCCCGACGACGCGCTGGCCATCGGCGCGCTGTCGTCGGCCACCTTTATGATGGACTGGGCGTACCTGCACGCCGACCAGCCTGCCCCCGACGTGGAAGGCACGGTCGCGGGCCTGCGCAACCTGGTGCTGGGTATGCGCGCCGAGGCCGAGGGCAAGGATCCTCACGAGGCCGTCGCCGCTGCGAACGGCGAAGATGCTGCCGAGGACGAGGGCGCTGACGAGGGCGATGTGCCGGCCGACGCCGAGCCCGTTGCCGATGCGACCGCCGAGCCTGTTTCCACCGAGCCCCAGGGTGTCCCCAACTTTGACGACGAGCCCCAGGTGGCGATTGATACCGAGGGCGCGGTTGCCGAGAACCACGAGGCTTCCGCTGCTGTCTTTGGCGGTGCGGCGACGGTTCCGGCGGGACCTGCGCATGAGGGCGGCCTGCCGCTCGTGGACGGCGCCGGCGAGGACCCGGGTGCCACGGTGACCATGCCGGCTATGCCTCAGGAGTAGGCCTACGCGTTTATCACCATCACGTACCTGCGCCTTTGCCGTACGCAGATGAGCGGAGCGGCAAGTGATGCGCTGCGGGTATAATGGACAGCATTCAAACGGTGGGCACCGACGTGCCCGCAGGAGAGGAATGATCATGGGTAAGACTTTCAGCTTTGTCTCCGGCGCACTTTTTGGTGCCGCTGCCGGCGCTATTGTCGGCGTTGCTCTGGCCCCGCGCTCGGGCGCCGAGACCCGCGCCATGGCTGCCGATATCGCCAACGACGCCTGGGACAATATGCGCGACACCTACGAGCACAGCGCCGAGGAGGCCCGTGCTGCGGTGAATGACTTTGGCCCGATGGTCGACGCCAAGACCGACGACCTGCGCGCCAAGGTCGACCTGGCCCGCGAGCGCATGGACCAGCTGCGCGAGCAGCTCAACGACGCCATTTCGGGCGGCAACGTGACGCCTGCCGCCGACGTCGTGGTCGAGAACGCCGTCGAGGCTGATACCGAGGCTGCGGAGCCCTCGACCGAGGCATAATGCGCGCCGGGGATTTTGTCGGCGCCAAGATCTATCGCAAGCCTACCGAGGACAAGCGCACCAAAAAGGACGGCACACCGCGCAGCCCTAAAAAGCTCGGAAAGATTCACTTTCCGGTCTTTACCCCGGGCGGTACGCGCGTGGTCGGCTTTATGGTCCGCCAGTCCGATATCGCGGGCATGATCGAGCGCCCCGACCGATTCGTAGCGCTCGACGCCATTGGTGTCTACGAGGGCGCCATCGCGGTCGATGACGTCAAGGGCACCTACGATGCCGCCGCCGCCAAGCGCCTCGACATCAACCTGGACGATTGCATCATCTGGGTCGGTATGGACGTGCGCACGGAATCGGGCGACGTCGTGGGCTATTGCTCGGACGTGGAGTTCAAGCCACGCTCGGGCATCGTGCAGGCATTCTATGTGACCGCCGGTGCTGCTTCGAGTGTTTTGGTTGGTGACACGCAGGTGCCGCCGACGATGCTGCGCGGCTATGCGGACGGCGCGATGATTGTTTCGGACGAGGTCAAGTCGCTCGGGTATTCGGGCGGTGCGGCTGCCAAGGCCGCCGAGGCCAGCGTCGTGGTGGGCGACAAGGTCAAAAAGGGCGCCAAGGTGCTCGACGACAAGGGATCGGTTGCCGTGGACAAGGGCAGTCGCGCACTGGGCAAGCAGCTCGGCAAGACGCGCGGCATGTTCAAGGCCTTTAAGGACGAATACCAAAAGGCGAGCGGAGGCTCGTCAAAAGCTACAAAATAGCGACGTACCAAATGATGGGAGGCAAGCCGGAGACCTGTTGCTCCGGCTTGCTGTGTTTATGGGGGAGGGCACATGCGCCAAAACGGATCCAACTTAAACGGGCGTTCGGGTGCGCGTCCGACGGCGCGCCGCGACCTGGGGCAGCTGCCCAGCGGTCAGCGCAAGCGTCACCGTAAGCCCGGCGCGATGTATCTCAACCATAGCCGCGGCTTTAGCGATCGCAGCGCGCGCATCGGCAACAGCCGCACACCCCGTCGTTCGTCTCGCCTGCCCTATGCGCTCATCGCCGTGGGCTGTGCGCTCGTGCTGTTTATCGCTGCCGTCGTGGGCTACGTCAACCGCAGTGTGGACGTGGAGCTCAACGGCCAGAAGACCGCGGTGCGTGTAGGCTCTACGCTGCAGAATCTCATCGATGACCAGGAGTTGACTGACACCTACGACGCAGGCGACCTGCTGGCCGTCGATGACAGCGTGCTCAAGCGCCATGGGGGCGAAAAGCTGTCGGTGAAGGTCGACGGCAAGCGCGTGAAGCAGGGCAAATGGGATAGCCGCGAGCTTGAGGGCGGCGAGAAGGTGACGGTCAAGGATGGCCGTAACACCTACGAGAAGCACGAGGTTCAGGCTACGGTTATCGAGCCCAAGCTCAAGGTCGAGGGTACGGGCGCTATCAAGCATGTGCAGACGTGGGGTGTCCAGGGCCGCTCCGAGGTGTGGGTTGGTGAGCAGTCGGGCAAGACGCAAGACCGCGGCGAGGTTGTGCCCGCCACCGATTGCGTTGTTGCGTGCGCCAGCGTGGCACCCAAGGGCAACAAAAAGTACGTGGCGCTGACGTTTGACGAGGGTCCGAGCGGCGCTACCAAGCAGATCTTGCAGGTGCTCAAAGAAAAGGGTGTCACCGCGACGTTCTTCCTTTCGGGCGATGCGGCCGAGGCCTCGCCTGCCACGGCCAAGGCGATTGTCGATGCCGGGTGCGAGATCGGATCCAACAGCTACAGCGACGATTCGCTCAAGGGTCAGGACCGTGAGGCGGTACGCGAACAGATCACGAAAGGCACCGATGCGATTAAGTCGGCGACCGGCGTGAAGACGATGCTGCTGCGTGCTCCCTACGCTGCCTTTGACGAGCAAAACTGGATTGATGCGATGGACCTGGTCTCCGCCGTGGTCTCGTGGAATATTGACTCGGGCGACTGGCTGCTCAACGGTGCCGACGAGCAGGTCTCGACGGTGCTCGATTCGGTGACGCCGGGCAATATCGTGCTGCTCACCGATAGAGACGAATGCGCCGAGCAGACGCTCGAGGCGCTGCCGCAAATTATCGACGGCCTCATTGCCGACGGCTACAAGATCGTGACGCTCAGCGACCTGGTCAAGACGGACACGTCGCTGAGCAAAAAGCTCACCTCGCTGACGAAGGTCGCCATGCCCAAGGACGCCGTGTTCCCCCAACTTGCCGAGGACGACGACACCACAGAGTAGTCATTGGGTAGTCGTTTAAGAACGTCCCCAACAGCTATGTCACGGATGCGTCAGCGTTTGGTATGCCTGCAATGTGCAGCGCATAAATTCGATGCCGCAGGGCGATGCTGATGCTATAGTTACTGCGGTTAATGAGGGTCAAGAGAAAGGTTACAGGTGAAATCCAAACCTCGACCATACAGTCGATGACCCCATGCAGGTGCTTTTTGCGCATGCACGGGGTGTAAGCGTCGAGCGGCGTGCCGCCCGCGCATGCGTATACATATCCAGAAGCCCCCGGACGCCGCACGCGCGGCCGCGTCCGGAGGAATTATGATGGGGAGCACCATTGAATTATCTGAGTGAGATGCTCAAATTGCCGGTCTTGGACGTCGACGGCGAAAAGCTCGGCGTGGTCAACGATTTTGGTATTGCTACCGGCGAAGTTTTTCCGCACGTGACGTCGCTCGCGTTCCGCGGACCCGGCAAGACGCCGTTTATGATCAGCTGGCGCAAATGGGTCGACCGTATCGACGAGACGGGTGTACACCTTAAGACGTCGGCCACCGAAATCCGTTTTTCGTACCTGCAGCCGACCGAACTCCTGCTCGCCCGCGACGTGCTCAACAAGCAGATTGTCGACACGCAGGGCATGAAGGTCGTGCGCGTCAACGACATCAAGTTTTCCATGTCGGGCGAAAATCAGCTGCGCCTGCTGGGCGCCGAGGTCGGTGTCCGCGGTCTGCTACGCGCCATCAGCCCCGCGCTCGAGCATATCGTCGAAGGCTTTATGAAGCACCTGGGCAAGCCGCTCAGTGAGGACATCATCGCTTGGTCTTACATGGACCTGCTCGACCGCTCGACCAAGAACATTCAACTCTCGGTGTCGCACAAGACGCTCGGCGAGCTGCACCCTGCCGACATCGCCGACATTATCGAGCAGCTCGACCCGCGCCTACGTGCGCAGGTGTTCGCGCAGCTCGATACGGCACAGGCCGCCGAGGCCATCTCGGAGTTCGATGACGACGAGCTCATGACCGAGATGCTCGAGGGCCTGTCCGATACCGACGCATCGTCGATGCTGGCCATGATGGACCCGGACGACGCTGCCGACCTGATCGACGAGCTCGATTATGAGAAGGCTGAGAAGCTCCTGCGCCTGATGGGCGTCAAGGAGGAGAAGGCGATTCGTAATCTGTTGGGCTACGAGGACAACACCGCCGGCCGCATCATGACCTCGGAGTTTGTCTCGCTGCCCGCCACGGCGACGGTCGGTGACGCCATCGAGGCGATTCGCGAGCTCGACGAGGACTTCGAGAGCGTCTATTACGTCTATACCGAGGATCCGAGTGGCATGCTGACCGGCGTGCTTTCGCTGCGCACGCTGATCGTAGCCGACCGCGACGCCACGCTGGGTCAATTGGCCTATCGCGACCTGGTCTATGTGTCGCCCGACGAGGACCAGGAAGACGTGACGGACGAGATGACCAAGTACGACCTGGTCGCTATCCCCGTCTGCGACGAGAACCGCCACATCCTGGGCATCGTGACCTTCGACGACGCCATGGACGTTATCGCCGAGGAGCATCAGGAGGACCTGCAGATCGCCGGTGTCGGCTCGGGTGACAGCGCGTCCGACGACTCGACGAACGTGCTCAGCTGGTTCGTGCATCGCCAGTACTGGGTTGTTGTATGGGGCATCGCGTCGTGCATCATGGCGACCGTGCTGGGAACGGCGCTCGGCTCCGCGCATCTGGTGGTGTTCCCCATGTGCGCCATGCCGCTCGTGCTGCTGGCGGCCTCGCGCATGGTGTCGTTCGTCAAGAACTACTTCCTGGAGTATGACGGTCACGACGACGAGCCCAAGCCGTATCTGGGATTCTTCTTCCAGAGCACGGGCATGGGCCTGATTCTGTCACTCGTGACCTACCTGTGCGCCCAGCTGGTGCGCACCGCTGCATTCCCCGATGCGCCCATGTTTGAGGAGCAACTCTTTACCGGGTGCTTTAATATCGCTGCCATCATTTGCCTGGTTGGCAACATGAGCGCCGTGATTTACCTGATGGTGCTGTTCTGGCGTGACGAGCATGACCTCAACACGTCGGGCACCGCCATGAACGTCATTGCCGTCATGATCTCGTGTGTGGCGTATTGCATCGCCGCGGTGCTGCTCGCCATGTCAGTCATAGGTTAGGTGGTCGCGTGCAAAATACCAAGCAAAAGTCGGGCACCAAGCAAAAGCTGACCATCGCGGCCATCTTTGGCGCTATGGGTCCCGGTCTGCTGGCGGCGCTTTCGGGCAATGACGCCGGCGGCATTGCAACGTATTCCAGCGCGGGCGCCAGCTATGGCTACAAGATGCTGTGGATGCTTCCTGTCATGACCGTGCTGCTCATCGTGACGCAGGAGACCGCGGCGCGCTGCGGCTGCGTCACGGGCAAGGGCCTGGCATCGCTCATTCGCGAGCGCTTTGGCGTGCGCAAGAGTGTACTTGCTATGGCGGCGCTGTTGATCGCCAACACGGCTGTGACCATTTCGGAGTTTGCGGGTATCGCCAGCGGCCTTGCTCTCTTTGGCGTGCCGGCGAGCATCTCGGTGCCGTTGGTGGCGCTGCTGGTGTGGATGCTTACCATGTCGGGGAGTTTCCAGCGCATCGAGAAGATTCTGCTGCTGGTGAGCTGCGTGTTCGTGACCTATATTGTCGCCGCGTTTATGGCTGGCCCCAACTGGGGTGAGGTCGCGGTCGACCTGGTCGTGCCCAACATTCAAAATGACCCCAGCTACGTGTCGCTCGTGGTCGCAACGATCGGTACCACCATCGCGCCGTGGATGATTTTCTTGGCGCAGAACAACGTGGTCGATAAGAACGCGGGCGAGGACGATATCGTGCTGCAGCGCATCGATACCGTGAGCGGCTCGCTTGCTGCCGATGTCATTGCCGGCTTTATTATCATCACGACCGGTACGGTGTTGTTCCCGGCGGGTATTCAGATTAGCGATGCCGCCGATGCTGCCCGCGCGCTGGAGCCCATCGCGGGCCAGTGGTCCACGGTGCTGTTTGCCTCGGGCCTGGTCGCGGCGAGCTTCTTGGCTGCCTGCGTGCTGCCGGGCGTTACGTCGAGCGCTATCTGCGAGGCATTTGGCTGGGAGCGCGGTGCCGACCGCAGCTGGGACGAGGCCCCGGTCTATCGCGGCATCATTACGGCCATCATCGGTATCTCTGCCGTGCTGGTGCTTATGCCCGGCGTCGATTTGTTCCAGATTATGATGACCTCGCAGGTCATCAATGGCGTGCTACTGCCCGTGGTTCTGGTGTTCCAGGTGGTTATCGCTGCCGACCGTCACATTATGGGCGCCAACCGCAATGGCCGCGTGTGGAATGTGCTCACTTGGGCGACTATCGCCGTGATTACGGTGTTGACGGTCGTCATGTTTGTGCTGCAAGCGATGGGCTACAGCGCTTAGCGCCCACTTTTGCTTCCGAACAGGCCGTAGCGATGGACTGCGGCCTGTTTTTTGCCCGCTATAGGGCATTAGTTATATGGCAGTGGACAAAAAATGCCAAATATGAGTACTGTTGCTAAGTGAATAGCATTTACATCCAAGAAGATAATGGACATAGCCGATAGTATGTTCATTAAAATTGGCTCCAATATGTCTTAAACCAGTCAGGTTGGCTGCTTTAGGGGGTTGTAGGGGCCGCTCGGACGTCATTTTGGGTGGTTTTGCCTGCTACTAAAATGGTAACAGTACTCATATTTGCCCCTTTTTGTCCACGATCCCTTGAAGCCGGCTCGAAAAGAGTGATTTTGGTTTGTTTGCTGCGGGTGTGGGCTTGGAAACAACGTTCGGGGTGGCGAGGCGCCCAGAATTCGGTCGCAAGGAGGGCGTTCCTCGGCTGTGTCAGGAGTGTCCCTAGGTGCCGGCACATAAGGAACGTTCCTAACTGCCGGAGGGGGTGTCTGCCGTGGCGGGCACCCCCTCCGGATGTGGGAAGTTTGCGCTGCAGGTTACTTATCGGTGCCCAGCTTGTGCGGCTTGAGAGCGAGCGCATTGACGAGCGCGTCGGTGGCAGACTTGACGGCCGCCGGCTGCGGATCGTTGACGTGATCCTCGGGATGCACGGGCAGGTCCTTCTTGACTGCATCGTGGATCAAGTTGAGGTACTCAGTCACGCCAGTGGTCGACAGGTGCGTGCCATCGCCATCGAACAGGTCGTTGCGATTGGCACTGTATCCGTACCAGTCGATAACGCGCACGTTCTTGTAGCGCGTAGCAGCGTTGGCGATGGCCTGGTTGGTAGAGCCAACCCACGGCTGCGGGCTGCGCGTGTTCACAAACACCACAATACGCTTATCTCCCGCATCGGCCATGATGGCGTCGATCTGGTCGTCGGTTACCAAGCCATTGGTTCCCAGCGCAAAGACCACGATCTTGCCGGCAAGGTTCTGTTGGAGATAGCCCTCAAATGTCGCGCGGCCCGCATCAAACTGGCGGCCCTTTTCGGCATCGATGTGACTGTGGGGGAACACGCCGTCAAAGGAATCGACGGCGCGCAGCGACACGGAGTCACCGATCATCAGCAGGTCGTAGGAGCCATCGGGGAAGCCGTCGTTGTCCTTGTCGGTGTCATCGGCCGCCTGCTGGTCCTGGGGTTTTGCATTTTTGGCTTCCTTGTTTAGGATTTCGGCGCCCTCGCCGCTCAGCGCGGATGTGTCGGGCACAAAGACCAGACCACCCAGCGCCACGACAAGCACGACGCCGCAAACGGCGCACACGGGAATATGCGCGCGCACCCAGCCGGCGGGCGTGGTGGTGCCTTCGCGGAGCTCGGAAACGGTGCGTCCAAAGGCGCCCTTCCTAAACGGCGTCTCGATAAAGCGATAGGAGCACTCTGCCACGGCGACCACCACAAGTACCTGCAAGATGTACTGCCACCAGGGCGTATCGCTGATGTTGGCGACCGGGTTCATGAGCAGCAGCAGTGGATAGTGCCACAGGTAGATGCTGTACGAGCGCTTGCCAACCCACACGAGCGGCTCGGCGGACAGCGTGCGGGCAACCATTCCCTGGGGCTGCACGCAGGCCGCGATGACCATGAGCGTGAGGATGGAGCATAACAGCGTGCCGCCGCGATACTGGAACGCGGTGTAGCCGTTGGTGAGCGCGACCATGGCGGCAAGGCCAACCAGACCCACGACGCCCAACACATCGATGGATGCGGGCGAGGACCAAAAGCGCACGAGGGCGCTCGGCTGTGCCGGGGCGGTCTCGGCTGATTCATCGGCCTTCTCGCCAGGCTTGCCCTCGGTGTCCTTGCCGTGCTTGGCGGCCCCGACCAGGCGGTCGAGCCCCAGGCGATGAGCGAGACGTACGGGTGCCAAGTCGCGATCGGGGACAAAGGCCATCCAGGCACCCAACAGCAGCGAGAAGACGCGGGTGTCGGTGCCGTAGTACACGCGGCTGGGGTCGGCGGCAGGGTTATAGAGCACCATCATGGCGATGGCGGAAACGGCAGCCAGACCCAGAACCACGCGGCGCGTTTTGGGCTTGCTCATGTGCATGGATACCATGGCAAGCAGCAGCGGGGGCCAAACCAGGTAGAACTGCTCCTCGATGGCGAGCGACCAAAAGTGCGTAAGCGGCGAGGGGTCGCCCAAAGCGTTGAAGTACGAGACGTTTTGGGCAATTTGCCACCAGTTGTTGAAGAACAGCAGCGACGGCAGGATGTCGGGGCGCATCTTGGTGAGCATCACGTGGTTAAAGATAGTGCACAGCGCACAGGTCACCACCACGACGGTCACCACGGCGGGGACCAGGCGACGGATACGGCGGATCCAGAAGCTCTTGAGGTCGATGCGGCCGGTCTTAGCGACTTCGTTGAGTAGCAGGCGTGTGATCAGATAACCCGAAAGCACAAAGAAGATCGTGACGCCGAGCAGACCGCCCTGCGCCCACGTGAGGTTGAGGTGATAGAGCACCACCGCGACGACGGCAAGCGTGCGCAGGCCGTCGAGGGCAGGGATGTAGCGGGACTTGGGGCGAGCAGGCGTCTGCTCCGCGGCGGGAGTGTTGGCGCGGCCCGCGTTGTCGGCAGAAGCGCGATGGGGGCTCGCGGTGCGTCGCGGTTCGTTGGCACGGCGTTCGCCCTTCACGCGTTCGTGCGGCGCCGGCTCGTTGCCCGTGCGGCGTCGACCGCGCGAGCCCGATTGCGAGAATTGTTCCATAAAACATCATCCAATGACGAGAATAATCAGCACGTATTCATTGTAGCTGCCTGCTCCTGTGAATGCTTGCTGCTGGCGCAAGCTCAAGCGCGCGTCCACATCAAAGTGGACTAAAGTTATAGGGGGTGCGAGAGCGCACAATCGTTGGTCGACGGTGGGCGCAAAGCCTGAAGACGAGGAGGTTTCCATGGCAGATCGCGGCATCGTTGCGGTGTTCGGCAGCATGAACATGGACCTTTCGGTGGCGTGCGAGCGCATGCCGCGCGCGGGCGAGACAGTCGGTGGCAGCGGTTTTATCGCCAATGCCGGTGGCAAGGGCGCCAACCAGGCCGTCGCCGCCGCGCGTATGGGCGCGTGCACGCACATGATCGGCGCGGTCGGCTGTGACGCATTTGGCATGTCGCTCGTGGCGGGGCTCCAAGATACTGGCGTGAACTGTGACTTTGTGGCGCGTCGCGATGATGTGGAGACGGGAACGGCGACCATCATTCGCTGTGAGGGCGACAACCGCATCGTGCTGTCGCCGGGAGCCAATCATGCGCTTACGGGCGAGGACGTCGCCTGCGCGCTGAGGCGTCTGGTGGCCGATGAGCTCGACGGCGACGCCAGCAAGATTGCCCCGGCTGCCGGAAGCGTCTTTATCGCCCAGGGCGAATGTGACCTTGCGGCGACGGCCGAGGCGCTTGTTTGCGCTCACGAGCTGGGGTTCTATACGGTCTTTAATCCAGCGCCCGCCTGCGAGCTGCCTGCGGAGGTCTGGCCTGCGGTCGACCTGGTCTGTCCCAACGAGACCGAGTGCCAGGCGCTGACGGGCATTCTGCCCACGGATGATGCGAGTTGCGTCGCCGCGCTCAATGCGCTGCTCGACAAGGGCGCCGGAGCTGCGGTCATCACGCTGGGTGGTGCCGGCTCGGTTACGCTCGGCGATGACGGTGAGCTGCTGCGCATGCCGGCACTTTCGAGCACGGTAGTCGATACCACGGCCGCCGGCGATACGTTTATCGGCGCGTTGGCGGCGGCTCGTCTGGAGGGCCTGCCGCTCTTTGAGTGCATGGCGGCGGGCGCTCGCGCCTCGGCGGTGACGGTGTCGCGCTTGGGCGCGCAGCAGTCGATCCCCACGCGCGCCGAAGTTGAACATTGGTTTGGTTAAACGATAAAGACGGAGAAGCGGAGTAGAACAATGGCAATCAAGAAGCTGATCCTTGATCTGGATATGGGTGTTGACGATGCGATGGCGCTGGCCTATGCCATCGCGAGCCCCGAGGTGGAGCTCGTGGGCATCACCACGTGCTTTGGCAACGTGCGCGTCGAGCAGTCGGCGCACAATTGCCTGGCGGTGCTCGATCTGCTGGGTCGCCCCGAGGTTCCGGTGTACCTGGGTGCCGACCGTCCTCTGCAGGCGACTGAGCCCTATACGCCGCCGGCGTCCACCACGCTCATCCACGGCAAGAACGGCATTGGCGGGGCGAGCGTGCCCGCGTCGCCGTACGAGCCGGTGGGGGCGACGTCGGCTGACGGCAACGCTGCGGTCGATTATCTGATCGATGCCGCGCGCACCTATGGTCCCGATCTGGTCTACGTAGCGACCGGCCCGCTCTCCAACCTGGCGCTTGCCCTGGAGCGCGATGCGGCGGCGGTGATGTCTATCGGCCGCGTGGTGGTAATGGGCGGTGCCCTGACCGTGCCCGGTAACGTGAGTGCGGGTGCCGAGGCCAACATGGCAAGCGATCCCGAGGCGGCCGATGCCGTGCTGCGCTCGGGCCGCAAGCTCACCATGGTGGGCCTGGACGTGACGCATCGCGTGGTGCTCACGCGCCGCGACATTGCCGGTTGGACGGGCTCGGGCACCATGGCGGGCTGCGCATTTGCTAGCATGGTCGAGCACTACATTGGCTCGTACGAGATGAACGCACCCTACCTGGGTGGTTGTGCGCTGCACGATCCGTTGGCCGTTGCCGTGGCGATCGACCCCACGCTCGTAGGTGCGCTCGGCTGCAATCTGCGTGTTGATCTGCTGGGCGAGTATCGCGGCCGCACCATTTGCGATGAGCACCGCCTGTCCGATCCGGACAAGAGTGCGCTTGTGGCGCTGACCGTGGATGTCCCGCGCTTCCTGTCCGAGTTCAAGACACGTATGGCCCGTGTCCTTGGCTGATCCGCAAGATTGAGACGGCCTCCCAATCGTTTCAACGCTTCCAAAACCGTTCACGGACGATATGCTACCGTTGGTCGGCTGTGGACGGTGCTCCCCGCGAAGATATGGGCTATCATTCTTTGCTGCGCGGATTGTTACTTCTAGGGAGGCATGCCCGCGCCTCGATACAACGGATTGTTACTGGTAAGGCATGACCGCGATAGCTCGGCTATTTGCAGTCATGCCTTTTCTTTTTGATAATTCCGAAAGGAGGTTCAATAATGCTTGCGATTAAAAAGCTCAACAACAATGCCGTTCTTTGCCGCGACGGGCAGGGGCGCGACGTGATCGCCATGGGCAGGGGCGTCGGGTTTGGGGGAGAATTTCCCCGCGAGCTGCCGCTCTCTAAGATTGAGCATACGTTTTATGACATCGACCCCAAAGGGCAGGACGTCATGCGCGACCTTCCTTCTGAGATCGTGATGTTCACGGCCAAGGTGATGGACATCGTCGCCAACGAGCTGCCCTATGATCTGTCGACCAAGGCGACATTGTTCATGGCCGATCACCTGTCATTTGCGGTGGAGCGCGCGCAAAAGGGTTTTCGTATTGCGATGCCTCTCGCCTATGAAGTGCGCGAGACATATCCTAAGGAATACAAAGCGGCGCAGTTTATCGTTATGAGGCTCGAAAAGGAGCTTGGTGAACGACTTCCCAAAGAAGAGATTGCCAGCATTGCCATGAATCTCGTCAATGCGCGGGTTGTTCAGGCCATCGAGACCGCGAGCAAACCCACCAAGCAGTTTGACGATATGCTAGAAGATGTCACTGAGATCGTCGAGAGTGATTTTCGCATCATCGTTGACCGCGATTCCTACGATTTCACCCGCTTCGCCACGCATCTGCGGTACCTGTTCAAGCGCATTCAAGCCGGCGAGTCGCTGAACAGCGCCAACATGCAGATGTACAAGAACTTTCGTGAGGAGTTTCCGCAGTTGGCAGAGTGCGTGAAGCATATCGGTTCCTATTGTCGTGAAACGTGGGACGCCACGCTCTCCGAGGAGGAGGAACTCTATCTGATGATCCATCTCAACCGGATCATCTCCAAAAAAGGATTGTAACCCGTAGCCATTCGGGGCATGACCTTTGCCGATTCGAACAGTAAGCCAAGATTGTGCAAAGGAGCCAATGATGGCAAATTACAAAAAGGTGGCAGAGCAGATTCTCTCCACTGTGGGCGGGGCGGAAAACGTGGCTTCGGTTACGCATTGCATGACGCGCCTGCGCTTCAACCTCAAGGATGAAAGCCTCTCGAATGATGAGAAGCTTGAGGACATCTCGTCTATCATCAGCGTCGTGCACGCCGGAGGGCAGGTGCAGCTGGTGGTCGGGCCCACGGTCGACAAGGTCTACGACGAGGTTTGTAAGCAGGGCGGATTCGAGGTCACGGTATCAATTGACGAGGAACTCGATGGCCCTCAGCTTAGCTGGAAGGAGCGCTTGGCGCCCAAGCACCTCTTCAATCAGCTGCTCGATGCCGTGAGCGGCGCTATCACCCCGATCCTTCCGATCTTTTGTGTCGCCGGTATCTTCAAGATGCTCGTTATTCTGTTTGGGCCCGAAGGCGCCGGTTTTATGTCCGAAACGAGCGACCTGTATCGGATCCTTTCCCTGGTGGGCGATGCGGCGTATTACTACTTCCCGGTGTTTGCCGCCTATAGCTCGGCTAAGAAGTTCAAAACGAGTCCTGTGCTGGCACTGCTCATCGCTGTTGTGATGATTTATCCCGACATGCTCGCTATTGTTGAGGACGGAAAGCCTTTCAGCGTCTTCGGCATCCCCATGCAGCTCGTCAACTACACCCAGGCTGTTCTTCCGGTCATCTTGATCACCTGGGCCCAGTCCTATGTTGAGCGCTTCTTTAAGAAGATCTCGCCTGATATGTTGCGCATTCTGATCGTACCCGTGGGTACGGTGCTCGTGATGTTGCCGGTCGCGCTGTGCCTCTGCGGCCCTGCCGTCCAATTTGTCATGGGCCTTGTGGCCGATTTCATCATTTGGCTCGCCTCTGTTGCCGGTCCCGCTGCGACCGCGGTTATCGGCGCATTCTGGAATCTGATCATCGCCACCGGCATGCACGTGCCGATCTATACCGCCATATTGCCCGCCGCGCTCCAGAACGGTTACGACGCCATCTTATACCCCGGCACCGCGGTTGTAGCCTACACCACGCTTGCCATCGCGCTCGCCTATGGCCTGCGCGCTAAGGGCAAGGAGAGTCGAGCCACGGGCTGGAACTTGTTCATCACCTATGCCTTCGGTCGCGTGAGTGAGCCCATCATCTACGGCATCCTGTTTCGCGACAAGAAGGCTCTTGCCTGGAACATGATTGGTGGTGCTGTCGGTGGTCTGCTGGTAAGCCTTCTTCATGCCAACGTCTATATCTTCACTGGCGTTGGTTTCCCATGGATGAACGTGCTCATGTTTGCTCAGGATATCATCCCTGGCACCATCGGGTGTCTTGCTGGCGGTGCCGTGACGTTTGCGTTGGCGATGATTTTTGGATTTGAAGGACAGGAGAAGATGCCGTTGAAGTCCAAGAGCGGCGATTCTGAGGCCGTTGAATCCGTCGAGGCATAAGAGGCTACTACACAAATATGCTCCCCAGCCGTTGCGCGGTCCGACCCCTTGGCCGCGCAACGGTACTGTGCTGTTGCGCGGCACTTGCCGAGTCCGTTGCGTTCGACAGTGTGGGCCGGGAATTTGATAGAAAGGACGACACCATAATGTTTAGAGAAGATTTTTTATGGGGCGGGGCTCTGGCTGCAAACCAGTGCGAGGGAGGATGGAACGAAGGCGGTCGCGGTTTAGCCAATTCCGACATGCTGCCGTTTGGCGATCAACGCATGGACGTCATGCGGGGAGACCTTGATCCGCGTGCGTTGGCACCCGACAGCTTCTATCCCGCTCGCAAGGGCATTGATTTTTACCATAGGTACAAGCAGGATATTGAACTGTTTGCCCAGATGGGTTTTAAATGCCTGCGCTTATCAATCGCCTGGAGCCGCATTTTTCCCAAAGGAGACGAAGCCGAGCCCAATGAAGAAGGCCTTGCCTTTTACGAGGATGTTTTTAGGACGTGTCGCGCGCATGACATTGAGCCTTTGGTGACGCTCAACCACTATGATGTCCCCATGCATCTCGTCGATGCGTATGGCGGATGGCGCGATCGCAGGTTGGTCGACCTGTTCGAGCGATATTCGCGTACCGTGTTCGAGCGCTATCGGGGATTGGTCAATTATTGGCTGACCTTTAACGAGATCAACATCATGACGCAGGCGTGCTTTATGGCGGCGGGGATCATCTTCGAGCAAGGGGAGAATCGCTATGCAACGGTTCACACGGCCGTGCACCATGTATTGGTTGCGAGCGCCCGTGCGGTCGGGGCGTGTCATGAACTGTGCCCTGGGGCGAAGATCGGTTGCATGCTCAACGCAGGTGTCTTCTATCCGGCTACATGTGATCCGGACGATGTGCTGGCTGCGCAGGCTGAGAATCGCAGCCATTACATGTTTACCGACGTCCAGGTGCGCGGTGCGTACCCGAGCTATGTTCTCAAGGAATACGCCCGCCATGGTTTTGAGGTGCCCTATCGGGATGATGACCGCGAAGTACTGGCTGCAAACCTGGTCGATTTCGTCTCGTTTTCGTATTACTCGACGCGCGTCGCAAAAGCGCATGCGGAAGGTCAGTTCGATTCGAACCTTCTTCGCTCGGCGCCTAATCCGTATCTAAAACAGGAGCCTTGGGGGAGGTTTATCGACCCCAAAGGGCTGCGCGTCACCATGAATGAAATCTGGGATCGCTATCAAAAGCCGCTGTTCATCGTCGAAAACGGTTTGGGTGCTCCTGATGTGCCGGAAGATTCGGGTGAAATAGAAGACGACTATCGAGTTGAATACCTGCGGGCCCACATCGAGGCGATGAGGGAGACCGTCGAGCTCGACGGGGTGGAACTCATGGGATATACCTGTTGGGGCCCGATCGATTTGGTTTCGGTCGCCACAGGACAGATGCGTAAGCGCTACGGGTTTATCTATGTCGATCGAGACGATAGCGGTGCGGGCTCGTTTGAGAGACGTAAAAAGAAAAGCTTCGAATGGTACCGACGCGTAATAGCAAGCAATGGCGAAGACCTTGCGTAATAACGTTAAGATGGACAAATGCGCTCGTTGGGGGAATAGTCGCGCCACTTTGCTTGACAACAGGCTAAACTAGCTAATAAACATTTACTCTTCTGTTTAGATTGAATTTGCGGTCGTTTAGTTGCCGAGCCACGGGGCGGTCAAGCCACGATGCTCGGCCGCGACCGATGCTAGGGGGAACGATGGCCAAAGCAAGTGTTCGCGAGATCAGCCGCATCACCGGTTTTTCGCCTGCGACCGTGTCCAACGCGCTCAACCGCAAGCGCAGCGTGAGTGAGGAGACCGCCAAGGTCATCCTGGAGTGCGCGCAGTCGCTTGGCTATCAGCAGTCGACGCAGCTCGAGAGCATCCAGTTTGTGCTTGCGCGCAAGACGGGCGCCATCCTGGACGAGAGCACCTTTCATCCCGCGGTTATTGAGGGCGTGGAGCGCCAGGCGCGTCGTCACGGTATGAGCACGAGCTTTGTCTCGCTCGACTTTAGCGACTTGGACGCCGTGCGTCCGCAGGTCGAGGGCCTGATCGCCGATCCATCCGCCGCTATCGTGCTGATGGGTACCGAGCTGGGTGAGGAAGACTATGCCTTGTTCGCCAACGCTGCCGCCCACCTGATCGTGCTTGACGGCTGGAGCGACCGCCAGTACTTTGATGCCGTAGTCATTGCCAACACCGATTCGGTGCTGCGTGCCGTGGATTACCTTATCGAGAAGGGTCACAAGCAAATCGGCTATCTGGCAGGCGACCTGCGCATCCGCAACTTTAAGGACCGCGAGCGCGGCTATCGCCAAGCGCTTGAGGATGCGGGCCTTGAGGCCAATCCGGCATGGCGCCTCACCCTGGGTACCACGCTCGAGGGCGCCTATCGCGACATGGGTGCTTGGCTCGATACGGTCTCGCACGACGATCTGCCGACGGCTTTCTTTGCCGAGAACGACGTGCTCGCCGTAGGTGCTATGCGCGCGTTGAGTGAGCATAGCATTCGCGTGCCCGAAGATGTCTCGATGATTGGCTTCGACGATCTTTCCGTGGGCGCCTTCTCCAACCCGCCGCTCACCACGGTGCATGTTCCCAAGCACGAGGTGGGCGAGATCGCGGTGCGCCGTCTGGTGGGCAACATCCGCAATCCCAAGAGCTATACCTGCAAAACGGCCGTCTCGACCTATTTTGTCGAGCGCCAGAGCGTGCGCGAGCTCTAGGCAGAACGGCGCTTGATGAGCGATGCCCCCAGCTCGATCTTGAGCGGGTGGTGTTCGGCCTCGTCGATAACCTCGACGAGGCGCCGTGCGGCGATGGCGCCCATATACTCCGAAGGAACATTGAGCGTGGTCAGTTGTGGCTGCACGTAGGTTCCGCCGGCGTTGTTGTCGAAGCCGACGATGCGTACGTCATCGGGCACGCGATAACCACGCTCGATAAAGGCTTTCATGGCCCCAATAGCTATATCGTCAAAGACAGCGACGTAGTTTTGGGCGAGGGGTTCGCCCGAATCAATAATGTCGAGCATGTCGGCGTATGCCTCATCTGGAGCGACGGCGAGTTCGTGGATGATGCCGCACTTTTCCGAGCCCGATAGCTGACCGATGGCGTGTTCGTAGGCGAAGCATCGTTCGGTGAAGTTGCTCACGGTAACGGGCGTCGTTAACAGCCCGGGGACAGATCCATACTTCGAATGCAGGTACTGCACGGCTAGCATCATGCTGGCGGCGTTGTCGATCTTGACCGTATCGACCCCAGCGCTCATGCATGAGTCCAACAGCAGCAGAGGGCAGTCCAGCGATGCAAACGGCATAAAATCCGATTCGAACATCTCGGTTGCAAGGATGATGACACCATCATATTGCGCTTCGGCGATGTCGGCGATCTGTTGCTGAGTGTTTTCGAACGGTGAGTAGTTCACCAGCGAAAACGAGAATCCCGCGTGTCTAAGGGCGCCTTCGACTCCGGCGAGCATATCGGCGAAGAAGGGGCGCGCAAAGATGCGGCGCCGGTTAAAGGCAACCAAGGCAACGGTTCCGCTCTTTTGGCGCTCGAACTTAATCTTGCTAAAGTCGTAACCTAGAGCTTCGGCGGTGCTAAGTACCAGCTGCCGTGTTTTTTCGCTTACGCCGCGTCGATTGTTAAGTGCAAGGGAAACGGCCGCTGCCGAAATTCCCAACTGGTCAGCGATCTGTTTTGCAGTAACGGCCATGGTGTTTCCTAACGTTTGTGAACTTACCATGAGCTTAACACCAGGCTGTTTATTAAGCTAAATATTTAGTAATTCAACTTAAGAATCGATAGAAGTTAAGTTGCGTCCCCAGTAGAGTTTGTCTCAACAAACGCAACAGCAAGGGGGACGAGATGATCAGCGGTATTTCCGAAATGCCCATCACGGATGAAAGCTATCCGTTTTCGAGCGCCGAGCGCTACTGTCATCTGAGCGCAAAGGGCTACGTCGAGCGCGAGTATCGCGTTGACGGCACGGCCAACGTATACCGCACTGCTGATGAAGACGGTGGCGTGGAGGTTATGACCGCCGACGCCCCCTATTCCAACCGTATCGTTGTCCGCGCCCCGAAAGATCCGGCGCAGGCAAGTGGCAACGTGGTGGTCGAGATCATCAACCCCACGTCGTTCATGGAAATCGAGCGCATGTGGATCCTGGGCTACGGCGAGTTTGTGCGCTCCGGCGACATCTACGTGGGCATCACCAGCAAGCCCAACACCATCGCCAAGCTCAAGGAATTCAATCCCGATCGCTATGGCTTTATGAGCTGGGCAAACCCGACTCCCGAGCGCCCCTTTGACTACGATCCGAAGCAGCTCGAGCGCGGCGGCGCGCTTCCCGACATGGATATCTCCTACGAGACGGGCCTGTTTTGGGACATGCTGACCGATCTTGCCTGGCTGCTGCGCGGAGACTCCGACCTCAACCCGATCCGCGATTATCCTCGCCAGGCAATCTGCCTTACGGGATGGTCGCAGTCCGGCGCCTATCTGTTCCGCTACCTTAACAGCTTTGCCTATCGCGAGGACGTGCGCCGTGACGGTCGCGTGTTCGACGGATATCTGTCCGGCGGTGGTATCCACTCGATGTGCATTCCCGTCAACCAGTACGAGAGCGACCGAGGTTATGCGCACCACCTGCTGCGCGTCGAGCATGCCGAGGAGCCGTTTATCGCCCTTCAGACCGAGAGCGAGAATGGTCGCTTTGAGAGCTGGCGCACGCTTATGCCCGATAGCGACGATCCCGATTTTAAGTACCGACTGTATGAGGTGACAGGATCCTCCCACGATACGCAGTGGAGCTATGTCGACTATTACCAGGACGACGAGGACCTCAAGCGCATCGATCATTTGCCGGTGTACGTCGGCAAGCACGCCGAGGCAAACGCCTACCCGTCGCAGTACCTCTTCCACGCCGCTTTCCGCAACTTGTTCCGTTGGGTTCGCACGGGTGCCGCTCCGGCAACATGTCCGCGCATTGAGTTGGACGCGAACGGCGAGAACGTAAAGGATGCCTTGGGCAACACCAAGGGCGGCCTTCGCACTTGCCTGCTCGAGCATCCGTTTGCCCGCTATTCCAACACGAGCCTGGTGGAGCCGGGCCAGGGCACGGTCGATAAGACGAGCGACAAGGATGGCCTGTTTGGCCATATGGAGTCGTTTTCGGCATCGATGCTCAAGGAGCTGTACGGATCGCTCGATAACTACCGCGCCCTGTGCGAGCGCGATACGGCGATCGAGGTGTCGCAAGGCTTTATTTGCGCCGAGGATGCCCAAGCGATCGTTGACTTTGCCGTGACGTCCGCCAGCGAGCGAGGACTGAACTAGTAGGCACCAAGACCAGAAAGGGGTCTGCAATGGATATGACGTTGAATCAAAACGCTGCCGCCGAGATGTGGCGTCCGGTTATTCTGACGTTCGAGAGCGCCTGCTCGTTCGACAACCCGTTTTTGGATGTTGAGATTTGGGCGGAGTTCACCGGCCCGAGCGGCAGGGTAATTCGCCGTGAGGCCTACTGGGACGGCGAGCGTATCTATCGCGTGTCGTTTGCTCCGACCGAGCTCGGCGCTTGGAGCTATGTTATCGAGGCTCCCGAGCAGACCGGCCTTAATGGCCGCACGGGCAACGTCGAGGCCGTGCCGTACGAGGGCGAGCTCGATCTGTACCGCCACGGGTTTATCCGCGTTGCGGACAATCCGCACGTGTTTGCCTATGCGGATGGCACGCCGTTCTTCTGGCTGGGCGATACTCATTGGGAGTTTGCCTATCGCGAGAGCTGGGACAAGTCAAACCACCCCGGCATGACGAGCCAGTTCCGCGGCATGGTCGACCTGCGCGTTGAGCAGGGCTTTACCGTCTATCAGACCAACCTGCGCTCTGACATGGGCGCGCGTGACCGCTATTGGATTGACGGTGGCATGGCCAAGGGCGCGGAGGATCTGCCCAATGTGGCGTTCTACCAGCAGGAGCTCGACCGCCGCATGGCCTATATCGCCGATGCCGGCTTGGTCAACGCGCTTGGGCAGGCATGGGCGTTTTCCATTCTCGGCGAGCATGCCGTGGAACACCAAAAGCACCTCGCCCGCTACCTGGTGGCGCGCTATGGCGCATACCCCATGGTGTGGACACTTGCCGGCGAGGTCGCCGGGTATGGCAAAGAAGACCGAGCCGCTTTGATCGACGGTTGGCGTGAGGTCGCCTTGGAGATTGAGGCACGCGACGGCTATGGTCATCTGGCGACGGCGCACTATACCAACGAGCGCCCCTTTGCCGATTACTACCAGGATGAACCCTGGATGGACTTTACGCTCAACCAGGCCGGTCACGGCGATTACCTCATCAAGGCAAGCGACTACTTTGACTATCTGGCAGCTCATGACGACAAGCCCTTCGTTGAGGGCGAGGCGCTCTACGAGTTTTGCTCGACGCTCGAGGAGATGGGTACGCGCCTGTGCACCGCAGACATGCTGCGCCGCGTGGCGTATATCTGCATGCAGGCCGGCGGCGCCGGCTATACCTACGGAGCCCAGGGAATCTGGGACAACGTGTGGGAAAGCCCTGAGGAGCTCGACCCCTTTATGGCAATCTTCAACCGCTTTGGCATTACTTGGGCCCAGGCGGTAGACGGAGAAGGTGCGGTCCAGATGGGCTACATGCGTTCCTTCTACGAAGACAATCACTTCTGGGAGCTCGCTCCCTACGAAACGACCGATGCGGGCAACCTGTTTGCCAACAAGGCTCCGCTGGCAACCGCCAACCAGGACCTTTCGCGCATCGTCGCGTACTTTGGCGATACCGTGCGCCAAAAGCTTGCTATCGAGGGTGTGCCGACGGGCGCTGCCTATGCAAGCCGATGGTTTAACCCTCGCACGGGCGCATACCGTGACGGCGAGGACGCCCTTGCCGTCACGGACAGCATTACCCTGCCTGACAAACCCGGGGTTGGGGATTGGCTCCTCGTCCTCGAGCTCAAGGCGTAACCATATTTCCATTGGTCATAGGCGGGAAAGAGTCGGCCGCAATTTCCCGTTTGACAGCTAGATGATTCGTTTAGAGAGGATCAGTGAACACAAATGAGCGTTCTCGATTCGATGCAGGGCTTCCTCGAGAAGCACGTGGGCCCCATTGCCCACAAAGTGAGTAGCTTTAACGTCGTAAAGGGCCTTATGTCCGGCATGATGGCGACCATGCCCGTTACGCTGGGCGTGGCGCTGCTCTCCATTATCAACGGGCTGCCGATCCCGCCGCTGCAGGCGTTCCTTGCCAGCACCGGCATGTCGGCGACGATTACCGACGTACTGGTCGTTACCATGAACCTCGGCGCCATCTACATGTGCGCCTCGGTCTCGTACTCCTACGGCAAGGTGCTCGGGAACAAAGGCCTTACGTCGACGGTTGCGGCTATTGGCGTTTTGCTCCTGCTGATTCCTCTTGGCCATGCCGAGGACGGATCGACGTTTATCGTGACCCGTTATCTGGGCAGCTCGGGTCTGTTCGTTGCGCTGCTCGTGGCGTTGATCGTGCCGAAGGCGCTTAACTTCCTTATGAAGCATATCGCCATCCCCATGCCCGATTCCGTCCCTCAGTTCGTTACCGATTCGCTGTCTCCGATGTTCTGCGCCATCGTCATCTTCACCACGGCTGCTCTGGTTAAGTGGGGCATGGGCATGACGAGCTTCGGCGATGTCTTTAACCTCATCAACAGCACCATTGCCACTCCCGTTATGTTCCTGGGCTCCAGCCCCTGGGCCGTTGTCATTTACTTTACGCTGTGCAACCTGCTGTTCTTCTTTGGTATCCACCCCAGCGTCCTGATGGGCGTGTACATGCCGGTTATCCAGGCCTGCGCTCTTGCCAACACCGAGGCATTCGTTGCCGGCCAGCCACTGCCGTACCTGTCGTTCATCATCATGTTCTCTGTCGGTTCTGTTGACGCCCTTGGCATGGAGCTTGCGCTGCTCACGGCCAAGTCCGAGCGCTACAAGGCCCTCTCCAAGATTGCCCTGGTGCCCGCACTCTTCAACATCTCCGAGCCCATCATCTTCGGTACGCCCATTGCCATGAACCCTTATATGTTCATCCCCTACATCCTGCTCAAGCCCGTGGCCTGCATTGCTGCCGCCGTCGGCCTGATGCTCGGTCTGGGCAATGCATTTAACCCGACCGTTTCCATGCCGTTTGTCGTGCCGCTGCCCATCAGCAACTTCTTTACGGGCGGCATTGGCCTGGTCGCAATCGTCCTCGCCGCAATCCTGCTGGTCGGACTGCTGTTTATCCCATTCGTCAAGATGGCCGATAAGGAGGCACTGGCCGAGGAAGCTGCTGCAAAGGCTTCTGCCGAGTAGGTCATTGTCCACAAGTTCGAAGGTTCGGCCGATCGCGTTGATCGCCGAAACATATAAGTCCCTGTGAGGGGTTACAGGAAAGGAACTGCAATGAAAAACATCGTTCTTATGTGCGCTGGCGGCATGTCCACGAGCATCATCATGAAGAACATCAAGAAGGCCGCCGACGCCGAGGGCCTGGAGTGCGAGGTGTCCGCTCACGCCGTCAACGAGGCTGCCACCATTGGCCGCAATGCCGACTGCATTCTGCTTGGGCCGCAGGTTGGCTATGCCAAGGATGAAGTTTGCGCCGCATGCCCCGGGGTTCCGGTCGGCGTAATTCCCATGACCACCTACGGCATGATGGACGGCGTCAAGGCTCTGGCTCAGGCCAAGGAACTGATGGGGCTGTAAGTATGACGGCAGAAGAGATTCAGCTTCAGAGTTTTCAGATCATTGCAGGCGTCGGTTGCGCGCGCAGCTGCTATATCGATGCGATTCATCTAGCTCGTGACGGCAAGTTCGAAGAGGCCGAGGCAAAGATCACGGAAGGCCAGCAGCACTATGCCGAGGGCCACGCTGCTCACGGTGGCCTTGTCCAGCAGACTGCCGCCGGCGAGGACCTGAGCATCGATCTTTTGGTCGTCCATGCCGAGGATCAGCTGATGAGCGCCGAGGGCTTTGGCATCCTTGCCAAGGAGTTCGTGGACGTCTATCGCAAGATGGGCGCGTAGCCACGGACTTTGCCGCCAGGTTATCACTGTGAGCGGTGTACTCGCGGTAACAGGGCGGTATTGATTCGTTTACATACATGTGCGGATAGAGAGGGTCCTTCGGGGCCCTCTTTTTGTTCCCCTTGTATGTTCAGTTTGTTTACATACCGTTTAGGCTGTTTTTTCTACCGCTTGCGGGTATTTCGCGTTACACTTCTAAACAGAGGAGTAAAACATTCAGTAAACAGAACAAAACAAAACACGCGTCTGTTTACTGAACATGTAACTAGGGGAGGACGTACATGGATAAGATCAAGCTCGGTTTTGTGCCCACGCGTCGCAGCATCTTTAGCGCACCGGACGCGCTTAAGTATCGCGGCCTGACGGCTGATCGCCTGCGCGAGATCGGTGTCGACATCGTGGACATCGACGACATTAATGACGAGGGCCTGCTGTTTGACGACAGCCATATCGAGCCTATCGTCAAGAAGTTCCGCGCCGAGGGCGTCGACGGCATCATGCTGTGCCACGCCAACTTTGGCACCGAGTACGTTTGCGCCCGCCTTGCCCGCGAGCTCGGTCTGCCTGTGCTGCTGTGGGGCCCGCGCGACGAGCGCCCCGAGCCCGACGGCACCCGCCTGCGCGATAGCCAGTGCGGCCTGTTCGCCACCGGCAAGGTTCTGCGCCGCTTCCAGGTTCCCTTTACCTATATGACCAACTGCCGCCTGACCGATCCCGAGTTCGAGCGCGGCGTCTGGGACTTTTTGGCCGTGTGCAACGTGGTCAAGACCTTCAAGCACACGCGCATCCTGCAGATGGCGACCCGTCCGTTCGACTTCTGGTCCACCATGTGCAACGAGGGCGAGCTGCTCGAGAAGTTCAATATTCAGCTTTCGCCCATCCCCATGACCGAACTTGTTCAGGCTGTGCACGACGCTCAGAGCGACGAGCAGGCCATGGCCGCCATGCTCGACCACATTCGCCGCAGCTTTGAGATCTGCATACCCGAGGACAAGGTCCCCGCGGTCGCAGGGCTCGCCATCGCTATGAAGCGCCTGGTCGAGAAGTACGGCTGCAACGCCGGCGCCATCCAGTGCTGGAACGCCCTGCAGGACGAGCTGGGCATTATGCCCTGCGCCGCCAACGCCATCCTCAACGAGATGGGCATTCCTATCGTATGCGAGACCGATATCCACGGCGCAATCACCGCGCTGATGGTCGAGGCCGCCGACCTGGGCCGTCACCGCGGCATGTTCGCCGACTGGACCGTGCGCCATCCCGATAACGAGAACGGCGAGCTGCTGCAGCACTGCGGCCCCTGGCCCTGCAGCTGCGCGGCCGTCAAGCCCAAGCTCACCTACCCGCTGGCTTTCGACCACCCCGGCGCGCTGACGGCCGAGGCCAAGCACGGCGATCTCACCCTTGCCCGCTTTGACGGCGACAACGGCGAGTATTCGCTGCTGCTGGGCAACGCCCGCGGCATCGACGGCCCGGCCGGCATGGGCACCTACCTGTGGGTCGAGGTCGAAAACCTCAAGCGCCTCGAGGCCAAGATCGTCGAGGGCCCCTACATTCATCACTGCGTCGCTATTCACGCCAACGTGGTACCGGTGCTCTACGAGGCCTGCAAGTACATTGGCATCCAGCCCGACCTGTACGACCCCATTGAAGAAGACGTCAAAGCCTACCTGCGAGGAGAGTAGAAATGGCAACTATCGAAGAGCTTGAGTCCCTGCGTTGGGACCTTCGCCGCGATTGCGTTGATATCATCATGGCTGGCGCCGGCGGCCATATTGGCGGCGACATGTCGGTGATCGACGCCCTCATGACCCTCTATGCCAACCACCTTAACATTTCGCCCGAGACCGTCGACGATCCCAACCGCGACCGCTTCGTGCTCTCCAAGGGCCACGCTATGGAGGCCTACTACGCGGTGCTGTGCCACGAGGGCTATCTGGACCTCGATGACGTCAAGGCCCGCTTCTCCAAGTTCGGCAGCCCCTACATCGGCCACCCCAACAACAAGCTCAAGGGCATCGAGATGAACTCCGGTTCGCTGGGCCATGGCCTGCCCGTGGCCGTCGGCATGGCGCTTGCCGGCAAGATGGACGGCCGCGACTACCGCGTCTACACCATCATGGGCGACGGCGAGCTTGCCGAGGGCTCGGTCTGGGAAGGCGCCATGAGCGGCGGCAACTACCAGCTCGATAACCTGTGCGCGCTCGTGGACCGTAACCGCCTGCAGATCAGCGGCAGCACCGAGGACGTCATGAAGCAGGATTCGCAGGAGGAGCGCTGGGCTGCCTTCGGCTGGAACGTGCTCTCCATTCCGGGCAACGACGTTCGGGCCATCGACGCCGCGCTGACGCTTGCGGCCGAGACCTGCGGAAAGCCCACGGTCATCATCCTCAACACGGTGAAGGGCTATGGCTCGCCCGTCATGGAGGATAAGGCCGCCTGGCATCATCACCTGCCCAACGATGAGGAATATGCCCAGATCATCGCCGATTTCGCTGCCCATAAGGAGGCCATCAATGGCTAACAAGATCGCCAACCGCAAGGTTATCTGCGACACGCTGCTCGAGGCCGCCGAGACCGATAAGGACATCGTCGTCCTGTGCTCCGACTCCCGCGGCTCCGCATCGCTCACGCCGTTCTTCGATCAGTATCCCCAGCAGTCCGTCGAGGTCGGCATCGCCGAGCAGGACCTGGTGAGTATCGCCGCCGGCATGGCTTCGTGCGGCAAGAAGGCCTGGGCCGCCTCGCCGGCGTCCTTTGTGACCACGCGCTCGTATGAGCAGTGCAAGGTCGACGTTTCGTACTCCAACACCAACGTCAAGCTCATCGGCATCTCGGGCGGCGTGTCCTATGGCGCCTTAGGCATGAGCCATCACTCCGCGCAGGATATCGCCGCCATGAGCGCGATTCCCAACATGCGCGTGTATCTGCCGAGCGATCGCTTCCAGACAGCCGAGCTCGTGCGTGCCCTGGTCGCCGACAACAAGCCGGCCTACATCCGCGTGGGCCGCAACCCGGTGGAGGACGTGTACACTGAGGACGAGTGCCCGTTCCAGATGGATCGCGCCACCTGGGTGCGCCGCGGCACCGATGTGACGATCGTCGCTACCGGTGAGATGGTCCGCCACGCCGTGGACGCCGCCGATCTGCTGGCCGAGCAGGGCATCTCGGCAACGGTGCTCGATATGTACTGCGTCAAGCCGCTCGACGCCGAGGCCGTGATCGAGGCCGCCGGTGCCACGCGCGCCGTCGTGACCGTCGAGGAGCACAGTCCCTTCGGTGGCCTGGGTTCCATGGTCGCGCAGGTCGTAGGTGAGCACTGCCCGCGTCCGGTCAAGTGCCTGAGCCTGCCCGATGCGCCGGTCATCACCGGTACGAGTCCCGAGGTCTTTGCGCACTACGGCCTGACGGGCGAGGGAATCGCCAAGACGGTCGCCGAGTTCCTGCCCGCAGAGTAATTGGTGCATCGGGGACAGGTTTGCGCCAGTCCTTTTTGGTTGAATTTTGAGCAGGCCGGCTGCGCTCTCATGAGCCGGTCGACCGCTCGCTCCTTGTCCGTCGGGTTGTAGTTTTTGAATCGACGGGGGAGACAGGAGAGTACATGAGCAAATACATCATCGGAATCGATCAATCCACGCAGGGCACCAAGGCGCTGCTGGTGGACGAGGGCGGCCATTTGATTCATCGTGCCGATCGCCCGCATCGCCAGATTGTCAACGAGGCTGGCTGGGTGAGCCACAACCCGGCCGAGATTGCCGCCAACGTGCTGGCCGCGGCGCGCGCCGTGGTGGAGGAGACCGGGGTCGATCCGGCCGACGTCGCCGGCATCGGCATCTCCAACCAGCGCGAGACCACCGTTGCCTGGAGGCGCACGACGGGCGAGCCGCTGTGCGACGCCGTGGTGTGGCAGTGCGCCCGCGCCCGTGAGCTGTGCGACGAGCTGGCCGCGCGCGAGGGTGTGGCCGAGCTGGTGCGCGACACGACGGGTCTGGTACTCTCGCCCTACTATCCGGCGGGCAAGATGGCTTGGATTCTCGCGAACGTTCCCACGGCTGCCGAGGCCGCGGCGGCAGGCGAACTGTGCCTGGGCACCATCGATGCCTGGGTGGTCTGGACGCTCACGGGCGGCGCGGAGTTTCGCTGCGACTGGTCCAATGCCAGCCGCACGCAGCTCTTCGACCTGCGCCGTGGCTGCTGGAGCGAGCCGGTGTGCGAGGCCTTTGGCGTCGATGCAGCCTGCCTGCCGCAGGTGACCGATTCCGATGGCCTGTTCGGCATGACGGACCTGGGCGGCTTTTTGCCGGCGCCCGTGCCCATTCACGGCGTACTCGGCGACAGCCATGCCGCCTTGTTTGCCCAGGGCTGCCATAGCCGCGGCATGGCCAAGGCGACCTATGGCACCGGCAGCTCGGTCATGATGAACGTCGGCGACGAGTTCGTTGCCAGCTCGCACGGGCTTTCGAGCTCGCTTGCGTGGCGTATGGACGGTGTGACCGAGTATGTTCTCGAGGGCAACGTGAGCTACGCCGGCGCCGTCAAGACGTGGCTGCGCGACGATCTTGAGCTCATCAACAATCCCGAGGAAGTCACCGACCTGTGCTACGCCGCCAATCCGGCGAGCCGCGTCTACTTTGTGCCGGCGTTCACTGGCCTGGGCGCGCCGCACTGGGCGAGCGATGCCGAGGGGTGCGTCTTTGGCATGACGCGCACCACGGGCCGCGCGGAGTTCGTGAAGGCTGCCGATGAGTCGATCGCCTATCAGATCTTCGACGTGATCGATGCGATGGTCGAGGATTCAGGCGCGGCGCTGGCCGAGCTTCGTGTTGACGGCGGTCCCACGCGCGACGCGTACCTGATGCAGTTTGAGAGCGACCTGGTCGGCTCGCCCATCCGCATTGCGAGCAACGACGAGATGAGCGGTCTGGGCGCGGCCTGGGCCTGCGGCATTGCGCTGGGCATGTACACGCGCGACGTCGTCGACGTCTACGGCGCCCGCGGCATCGTGGAGCCCGCCATGTCCGCCGACGAGCGCGCCAAAAAGATCGCCGGCTGGCGCCATGCTGTCGACGCCACAATTGCATACACTGCCTAGGCGGCTGCGCGGCGCCCAAGGATTTTTCTGGGACAGGGATAAAAAACTCATTGATCCCCGTCCTAGGCAGCTCATTTGGGGCGGGGCTTTTTTGACTGGTATGATTGGTGCGACCATTCGAACCAGCTAAAAGAGCCCCGTCCCAATTTAACTACCGAGAGGAACTGCCATGGAGCGTATCGCGAGTTTTTCCGTTGACCATCTGCTGCTCGAGCCCGGCGTGTATGTGAGCCGCATCGACCGCGATCCGGCGACCGGCGCCGCCGTCACCACCTTTGACCTGCGCCTGACCACGCCCAATAAGGAGCCGGTCATGAACACGGCCGAGTGCCACACCATCGAGCACCTGGGTGCCACGTTCCTTCGCAATCATGCCGAGTGGTCGAGCCGCATTGTCTACTTTGGTCCCATGGGCTGCCGCACGGGCTTTTACCTGGTTGTTTTTGGTGAGCTGACGAGCGAGGGAATCTTGCCGCTCGTGCGCGAGCTGTTCGAGTTTGTCGCGGGCTTTGAGGGCGATGTCCCCGGTGCCGCTCCCGAGGAGTGCGGTAACTACCTGGACCAGAACCTCCCCATGGCAAACTGGCTTGCGCGTCGCTATCTCGACCGCGACCTGGCCGATATCGACGAGAAGCACCTGCACTACCAGCAGGCGTAAGGACTTTATCGTCCAAAACGCGCGCATTGGGCGCCTTCGCTTATGCGGGGGCGCCTTTTTGTTGAGTGGTCGAGATGAGCGTTCAAAATCGCTCATGTTTGTTCTAGAATGTTCGTACTGTCACATAAACGAACAGGAGTGAACATGCATATCTACTCTGTCAACGATCCCGAGTTCAAATCCTATGGCAACGTTTGGGATGACGTTCCGTCCGAGCTCACGTCGCCCGTGCTCGAGGCGCTCTCTGCCACGCTCATTCCCGAGGGCAGCAAGTACGTAGCAAGTGCGCCGGAGCTCGAGGGCGTCAAGGATGCCGACAAACTGGGCTTTCTCATGTTTGGCGGCCGCCCCTTCCAGCTCGGCTGGTGCAACGGCCACAACACACGCCTCAACTGCCTGGAGTATCACCGCGCCAGCGAGTTTAACCTGGGCGCCCGCGACTTTATCCTGCTCGTGGCGCATCGCTGGGAGATCGAGGACGGCAAGCTCGACACCGCGTGCGTCAAGGCGTTCCGCGTGCCGGCGGGTACGGTCGTCGAAGTCTTCAACACCACGCTCCACTACACGCCCTGCATGGTCGACGACGGCGGCTTCCAGGTGATGGTGGCGCTGCCGGCAGGCACCAATGGCCCGCGCCCCGAGGCTGCGGCCGACATGCCTGCCGCCGGCGACAGCTACTGCTACTGGAAGGCCGACAAGTGGGTCCTCTGCCACGCCGACAGCCCCAAGGCAGCCGAAGGCGGCTACGTGGGCCTCGTCGGCAAGAACCTCGACATCGCCTGTGACTAGCATCTTCCGTCTCGATTTGTAACATCTAGCGGGCTAAATCGTCTCTACCTGTTACAGATCGAGACAAACTGCAGGGGGCTGCCTGAAGATCTCGATCTGTAACACCAGGCCCGGTTTTGCCTGCCTAAATGTTACAGATCGAGTCAAACTTGCCCAAACCACCACAAAGGTGCCTGTCCCCTTTGTGGTGGTTTGGGGCGGCGGTATCAGAAAGTGTCAGGCAGGGGCGGCTGCCGGGCGTCTGTGCGCGAAAAGAAGTGTCGACCTGCGCCGTTGCCGTTGAGTAGCGCGCTGCTTACGGGGATACTGAAGCCACGACAAGCAGCGTGTGAAAGGATTGATGCATGGCTTTCCGTAAAGACTTCCTGTGGGGCGGCGCGACGGCCGCCAACCAGTGCGAGGGTGCCTACGACGTGGATGGCCGCGGCCTGGCTAACGTGGATGTAGCCCCGCACGGCCCCGAGCGCCGCGCGGTGGTTTCCGGCCAGCGTAAGATGCTCGACTTCGAGGACGGCTTTTACTACCCGGCGCAGACCGGCATCGATTTCTACCATCACTACAAGGAGGACATCGCCCTCTTTGCCGAGATGGGCTTTAAGACCTTCCGCATGAGCCTGGCTTGGACCCGTATCTTCCCCAACGGCGACGAGACCGAGCCCAACGAGGCCGGTCTGGCCTTCTACGAGGACGTGTTCCGCGAGTGCCAAAAGTACGGCATCGAGCCGCTCGTGACCATCACGCACTTTGACTGCCCGATTCACCTCATCAAGGAATACGGCGGCTGGCGCAACCGCAAGCTCATCGACTTCTACAAGAACCTTGCGACTACGATCTTCACCCGCTACAAGGGCCTGGTGAAGTATTGGCTCACCTTTAACGAGATCAATATGATCCTGCACCTGCCGTTTATGGGTGCCGGCCTGGTCTTTGAGGAGGGCGAGAACAAGGAGGCCGTCGAGTACCTGGCCGCCCACAACGAGCTCGTTGCCAGCGCTTGGGCCACCAAGATCGCCCACGAGATCGACCCCGAGGTCAAGATCGGCTGCATGCTCGCCGCCGGCACCTACTATCCCTACAGCTGCCGTCCGGGCGACGTGCGCCAGGCACAGCTCGACAACCAGGACAACTACTTCTTCGTCGACGTCCAGAGCCGCGGCTACTATCCGGCCTATGCCGTCAAGAAGCTCGAGCGTCTGGGCATCGACGTGGGCATGACCGACGAGGACCGCGAGATCCTGGCCGACAACACCGTCGACTTCATCAGCTTTAGCTACTACAGCACCCGCTGCTCCGCGGGCGCCGACAATCCCGATGTCGAGAAGACCCAGGGCAACGCCTTCGCCGGCGCCAAGAACCCCTACCTGCAGCAGAGCCAGTGGGGCTGGGCCATCGATCCGCTGGGCTTCCGCATCACCCTCAACGACCTGTACGACCGCTATCAGAAGCCGCTGTTCGTGGTTGAAAACGGTCTGGGCGCCAAGGACGTTGTCGAGGAGGACGGCTCCATCAACGATGATTACCGCATCGATTACCTGCGCCAGCACATTGCCGCGATGCGCGACGCGGTGACTGAGGACGGCGTCGACCTGCTGGGCTACACCACCTGGGGTCCGATCGACCTGGTCTCGGCCGGCACGGGCGAGATGTCCAAGCGCTACGGCTTCATCTACGTCGACCGTGACGACGCCGGCAACGGTACCCTCAAGCGCTCCAAGAAGAAGAGCTTCGACTGGTATAAGAAGGTAATCGCTTCCAACGGCGAAGATTTGGCCTAGGCTTTCCCAGCCACCGTACCTTGGGCCTCATTCGTCGCTTGCGTACCTTAAGTACGCGGCGCTCCTCATTCGACCCAATCTACGGCACCTGGAAAACCCTAGACTCAAATCTTACAGACCTGTCCTAGGCTTTCCCGGCAATCATAGTCTCCTAACCAAAGCGCCCGGCGAGCAGTTTGTGCTCGTCGGGCGCTTTGCCGTCTACGGATTTTGGGACATGCGGCCCGTTTTTTGAGCCTGCCTGTCGGTACACTAAAAGCACTATGGGTACCCGCGAGCGACATATCGGCCATGCGGCCGCCCGATCCGCGCCGGTGGCGGATCCCAAGGGCGGCAGGCTCTTCGCCATGCCGCGATTCCTCGTTGGCATAACGCACCTGGTGTACCGTCGCCGCGCCTTCGTCATTGCCGGCGTCATAACCGCACTGTTTCTTCTGCTTTTGGCGGTCTTGCCGGCGTCATTCGCTTCCGATCCCAAGCTCTCCAACACCGTGCCCATCTATAACGAGGTGTCCAAAGAAGTCGTGGACGGGCTTATCCATTCGAGCTCGATTCCGCTGCTCCTCGCTGCCGTCGCGTTCTCAATCTGTGGTGTGCTGGTCTATCTGCGCTGTCTGGATTACGTCTTGCGCCGGCGCCTCGTTGCCGTTGCCACCATCAGCGCCTTGTGGATGATCGAGGTCATCCTCAAGTACAAGTCGTTCACGCCGTTCTATGCCACCGTGCTGTGGTACCTGTACTACGTGCCCATGACGCTCATTCCGCTCCTCTACCAGCTGTGCGGCCTGCGCCTTGCAGGGTTGGAGCAACATCGTGCGGGTCGCCGCTACCGCACAGCCCTGTGGATCGCGGCCATCCTGCTCATTGGGTTTGTGCTTACCAACGATTTTCACCAACAGGTCTTTCATTTCGATCGCTCGAGTGAAACCTGGAGTAACGATTACACGTACGGCTGGGGCTATTTTGCCGTTCTGATATGGACGGCCTTTAACTTTGTCGCCTTTTTCATTTTGGTGGGTCGGTCATCGTCCTTCCGTATCCAACGTTTTTCGGGCACGGCGGCACTCGTGCTGCTGGGCGGCGCGTTCTTTGCCATTTCGTACGCCCTGCGCGTGCCTTGGGCATGGAAGCTCAACTTTTCGCTCGTCTATTGCGTGCTGTGCGTGGTGACGCTCGAGATTTGCCTCGATTGCGGCGTCATTCCGTCGTACCACGGCATTGCCAACATTTTCGACACCCTGCCGCTCGATCTTAAAGTTATAACGCGCGACCTGCAGGAAGTCTATGCCACGCCGGTATCAAAGCCAATGCCGGTAGGCGTGCGCGAGGAGTTGCGGACCCAGGAGCACGGGCGCGCTCATGCCTTTGCCGTGGCGTCCGATCCCGATGTAATGTATCGCGCCTTTCCGCTGCTGGGTGGATCGGCGCTGCTTGCCCAAGACGTGTCGGAGCTCAACGAGCTTAACCGTGAACTGGCACATCGTCGCATGGAGCTGCAGCGTCAAAACGAACTGCTCGCCGCCGACTACGACCTTAAGACGCATTTGGCAGATCAAGAGGCCGAGACCTTGCTGGTCCAAGACGTGGATCAGGCGCTTGCCCGCGCGCTCGAAGGGATGTACGACCTGCTGAGCTCGCTGCCGCCGTTGACCGACGAAGCGTCTTCGCACGAGCGTTACCGCATGCTGCAGCGCGCCAAGATGCTCGTCGCCTATTGCAAGCGCAAGGGGTCGCTCACGTTGGCACAGCACGGGGAGAGCGGTTTTGATCGCGACCGCATTCAGCTCATTGCCAACGAGCTCGCAAGTGACCTGCGCACCATCGATATCGATTGCGCCTCGATTATCGCCATACGGCGCCCGTTGCACGCCAGTACGGTAAGCGCCCTGTACGATTGTGTGTATGACTTTGCGTTTTTTGCCTACACCACCGACCATCCGGCGCTTATGTATCACTTGGGCGACCATGACCGATGCAGTGTCGAGCTGCGCGCCACGCTTTTTTCCAACGATGATGCAGATCTTTCGCAGACGCCCGCTGCGCAAGAGCTCGAAAGCGCTTTGCAAGGGCGCAACGTGGCATATCGCCTTGAGGGCGAGCCCGGCCAGCTGCGCATGATCGTCTTGATGCCAAGGGCGGGTGAGTGACGATGCAGATCCCGCTCATCCTTCCTCAAATCGTTGCGCTCGATGTTGTCTTTGCCCTGGCTGCGTGTCTGCAGACGATCCACGTCCCGCTCATCGCATCGCGCCGCTCGTCCTATAACCGTAAGGTGATTTGCGCCTACGAGGCGAGCCTTGTGCTTCACCTGATAATTTCGGCGCTCATCTTATTCGCGTCGTCTGGCTCGTATCTGGTGGCGCCGCTTGACGTTTGCGCCAGGGCAATGGGCGGAGCGTTGTGGCTCAATGCCGCGATCTTTGCCTATGGCGTGGTACTTATGGTGCACTATCGTCGCCTCGTCATGCTGGTCGAGCTGCTGCTTGTTGTCGCCGTTACACCACCGGTGGTTTTTGCCATGGGCTCGGCGTGGACCGTTGTCCTTATCGCAGAGGGAGCGTTCTTCCTGTTCCGCTCCATCGCGGCGCTCTTGATGGACGTCCGTAACCGCCAAGAGGATATCACCATGTTCTCGACGATCGAGACCATCAACGTGATTCCCGTGGGCATCCTGTATCTGGACCCGAGGGGCCGTCCGCTGCTCATGAACCGCTGCATGCGCAAAAACCTGGTGGAACTTCATATGCCCACCGACCTAGGCGACATGAGCAGCACATGGAACGACCTGCGCAAACTGAGCATGCAAATGCCCGAAAGCAGCAGGAACCGTGTGCGGATTAATCTGGACCGCTTTGGTGAGGCGCGTGCGGTGGTCGAGGTCTCTCCCGCCGAGATTCGCCTATTTGTGTGCGATCGTGTTATGGTTTCGGGCCGTTCGTTCGAGCGCATTATCGGTCTTGATGTGACAGAGTACGCGCATGCCCATGACCGCTTGGCGCAAGCCAACCACCTGCTTGAGCTTGCGGGCCAAGAGCTCCAAGCCCAGATCGAAGAAGTCAAAAAAGTTGCTGACAATGCGGCCTACCTACGTATGCGCGCTCGCGTGCACGACGTGATCGGGCAGCGCCTGTCCATTCTTCATCGCTATTTGGAGGAGGGGCGTCTGGACGATGAGTCGATCGAGCAGATTGATCCGTTGCTGCGCTCAATTGCTGCCGATCTGCGCGGTGGCGGTGCCAGCGAGCCTGCAGAACAGCTGGGTGATATCGTCCATGCTTTTGGTTTGGTGAGTGTGCAGATCGATGTTGAGGGTGCGCTGCCTGAGGACGCGCGTGTCGCCACCGCATTTTTGCAGATTATCCGTGAGGCCTCGACCAATGCCACCAAGCATGCGCAGGCGCATCGGGTCCACGTGCGTCTGTGGCAGGAGGGGGCGGATGCTGGCGCCGTCGCGCGCATGACGATTTCTAACGACGGGTCCCCGGCCCCCGTATCGTATCGCGAGGGAACGGGTATCCCAGGTATGAGGCATGTCGCGCAAGATCTGGGTGGCAGCCTAGAGGTCCACGCCGCCCCGCCCTTTACGCTTGCGGTGTCCATCCCGCTTAACGCCAACGACACGTCCCAAAGGAGAAGCTCATGATCCGCGTGTTAATCGTCGAAGACCAGGCCATCCTGCGCGAGAGCCTGGCGCGCTCCGTTGGCGACCAGCCCGATATGACCGTTGTTTCCGCCATCGCCGATGCCTCCGAGGCCTTAGGTGTCGCGCTCAAGGAGCGCCCGGACATGATACTGATGGACGTGTGCACCGAACACGATTCAAACGGCATCGTGGCGGCGGCGCGCATCAAGGAGCAGCTGCCCGAGTGCCGCATCATTATCATGACCGGCATGCCCGAGATCACCTTTGTCGATCAGGCCCGCGAGGCGGGCGTCGATAGCTTTGTGTACAAGAACGTCGGTATCGACGAGCTGTTCGCCGTGATGCGCTCCACGCTGGCGGGCTATTGCACGTTTCCCAAGCCGCCCGAGAGCATTTTTTCGGGTACGGCGGCGCTCGACGATGTCGAGCTGTCGATTTTGCGCCTTGCCTGCGAGGGCAAAAGCCGCCGCGAGATCGCGGCCGAGCTGTTTATGAGTGAGGGCACCATCAAGCGTCGCATCTCGGAGATCCTAAGCAAGACCGGCTACGACAACATCATGCGCCTGGCCGTGCATGCGGTAACCGAGGGCAGCATCGTTCCCAACATGGAGTGCTAGCGCTCGTTACGCATCGGCATAAAAACGACGGGGCCGCAGGATCAACTCCTGCGGCCCCGTCTGGTGTGCGCGGATATGTCCGCCAATCCGCGGCTGTCGGTGTCTGTCGTTACGCGATGGTCGCGGTGTAAGAGGCGACGTCCTCGTAGGAATCGGTCAGGTAGGCGTCGATGCCGATGGTCGTGTTGACTAGGTCGTCAAGGCTATCGAGCGTGCCCTTCGAGAAGGTGAATTCCTCGGTGGCGTTGGTTCCGGGCATCAGGTGAGCCGAGAACCAGGGTTCCTTCATGGTGCCGTTGACGTTGGTCTTGCCGGAGGGAGCGTAGAAGGTCAGGTCCTTGTCGCTCTTGTTGGTGATGTTGACGACAAAGCCGATGTCGCCCCAGTCGTCCTTGAACTTCTCGGTGACGGTGATGGTGCACAGGTCATCATCGGCGACAGTGACGGCGGGGGAGATTTCGACACTCTGGACGTCGTCGTCTTCGACGGCCTCATCGATCTCCTCTTCCTTCTCGGCCGCCTCGCGATCCTTCTTCACCGTACCGGACAGGTCCTTGTCGGACTTGGTAAAGACGAGTTCGTCACCGTCAGCCTCGAGAACGAGCTTGCCGTCCTTGAGTTTCATGTCCTGCGAATCGCCGTCGGCGGTGATGGTTGCAGTGGTGGCGTCCTTGGCCTCCCACTTAAGGTCGACAACCTCAAGGAACAGGTCGAGGGAGCCCGTACCGTCCTCATCGAGGATCAGGATGCAGTTGACGCCCCACTCCTTGAGCATATCCATGTACTCATCGGTCAGCTCTTCGCCCTCCAGTGTTCCGCCCGAGAACTTCCAGCTGCCGACGAAGTCGGCCTTGGGGTCCTTGCCGCCGCCGCTGCAGCCCGTCAGGGCAAAGGCGAGCGCCAGGACGCATGTTAGGAATGCGAGTACGGACTTTTTGAATGTTGTCTTCATGGTGTCCTCCTTCTTGTGTGAAAACCCATAGAAGCAAATGCGGGGGTGGCGGAACCCCCGCCAATTACCAGATAAAGGGGTTAGGGCCTAGGCGTTCCGCAGTTGCTGCAGAACTTGCCGCCGTTTTCGCTACCGCAGTTGGGGCAGAACCACTTGGCCGGTGCCGGGGCGGGTGCGGGGCTGCCGCATTCCGAGCAGAACTTGCCGGTGTTGGTGGCGCCGCAGCTGCAGGTCCAAGTGCCGGCCGCAGGTGCGGCAGCGGGTGCCGGTGCGGGGGCGGGAGCCGGAGCCGGCTGCGGGGCAGCCTGCTGCTGTGCCTGACCGGCGGCGAACAGCTGGCTGGCGTTCATGCCGCCCATGCCACCCGCCATGCCCATGCCCATAAAGCCGGCCATCGCGCCGTTGGGGTTGGCGGCTGCCGCGCGCATTGCGTCGCTCTGGGCGCTGGCAATGTTGGCGGCCGCCATGGTGGGATCGCGCATGACCGCGGCCTTCTGCAGGTCCTTGATCATCTGCTCGTCTTCTTGCGAGGCGGCGATGGAGTTGACGCCAAAGCTCACGATTTCGACGCCGCGCAGGTCGCGCCAATCGGCCGAGAGGACTTCGTTGAGCGCGCGGGCGAGCTCGGTGGTGTGACCGGGGATAGCGCTGTAGCGGATGCCCATCTCCGAAATCTTGGCAAAGGCGGGCTGCAGGGCGGTGAGCAGCTCGGACTTAAGCTGGCTGTCGATCTTGTCGCGCGTATAGCTATCGGTCACGTTGCCGCACACATTGGTGTAGAACAGCAGCGGATTGGTGATGCGGTACGAATACTCGCCGTTGCAGCGCACAGAGATGTCGACGTCCAGACCAATGTTGTTGTCGACCACGCGGAAGGGCACGGGCGAGGCGGTGCCGTACTTGTTGCCGATGATCTCCTTGGTGTTGATGAAGTAGACGCGCTGGTCCTTGCCCGCGTCGCCGCCAAAGGTAAAGCGGCTGCCGATATTGGCGAACGTCTCCTTGATGGAGTCGCCCAGGTTACCGCTAAAGACGCTCGGCTCGCTGCCAGTGTCAAAGACAAACTCACCAGGCTCCAGTGCGACTTCGATAATCTTGCCGTTTTGCACCACGAGCATGCCCTGGCCGTCGTTGACGGCGATGACGGAGCCGTTTGAGATGACATTGTCCTCGCCGCGCGTGTTGGAGCTGCGGCCGCCGGTGCGCTTGCTGCCCTTGCAGGCCAAGACGTCAGCGGGCATCGATTCGCAGTAGATAAATTCCTTCCACTGGTCGGCCATGACGCCGCCGGCAGCACCCAATCCAGCTTTCAAGAGTCCCATGGTGATCTTCCTTTCTCGTCAAAGGCCGGGTGGTATTGGTCAGAATGGTTAATCGTCCTTGTTGTCCTTCATGACGACCGAGGTCTCGGTGTGACTGAAGGTGTCGTGCTTCTCGGTTAGGTCGAGCTCGCCGCAGTAGTAATCGGCGTGGGTGGCCTCGTTGGCTGTCTTGAGCTGGCCTACCAGCAGTACGTCCGCGATGATTACGATGATCAACGGCGCAACGATGTTGATGAGGATGCCCTCGACATCGAAGGTGAGGTAGTCCGGATCGAAGGCGTATCCGCCCATAAAGAGAATTCGGGAGAGAACAAATCCGATCACAAAGAACAGCACCGAGGCGATAGCGAGCTTGGGCTTGGAGCAGGGAAGCTCGCCGACCATACGGCCGGTTTGGCCGTTCATGGCAAACAGGTAGCTCTTGCCGTTCCACGAGGTGGAAAGCATCCACACGGGGAACAGGGCGTAGTTGCTGTCCTTCCAGGTGTAGTCGAGCTGCTTGCTTTCGACCGTGGCGTCGTCGTACTCGTCGATGACGGTCTCGCGCAGGGCTGAGATCGTGCTCTCCTCCATACGACGCTCGGCGCGCGCCTTGCAGGTCTCGCAATCCTCGTCATAGCGGTTGGCGATGTAGCCGGGCATATAGGCGACCGAGAACGGGCGCAGCGCGTCGTAGTCAAACGGCTCGATGGCGTCCATATGGCCGTCGGGCATCTTGGACGATCCGTCGACGGGTACGCGCTCAAACGAGATATTGCCCTTACGGTAGGCGTCGTAGTGGTCGGTGGTCGTGACGGTGCGGTCGGATTCCTCGGTTACAGTCTCGTTGGTTGCGTCAAAGTACACTTCGCCGTCCACGTGGGCGCCGTAGAGCCAAAACGGCACGTAAACGCCTTGGACCTCGTCGATGTGGTTGCCGGTAACAAAGCTCTTGGGCAGCAGGATTTTGCCCTTGTAGTGCTCTTTGAGCGCGGCCATAACATCATCGCGCCCGAGCTTAAACGGAATCACCAGGTCGGGTGAGAAGTCGCCCGAGAGCTGGCCGGGTGCAACGGCGGAGTTGCCGCAGTACGGGCAGGTGGTAACGGCGACGGTACCGTCCGAGACCAGCTCGGCACCGCACGACGAGCAGATGTAGCCGGCGTTTTGAGCCAGTTCCTGCACCGCATCGTCGGATGCGGGCTTGGATGTTGCGGCCGCCGCATCGGCTTTGGCATCTGCCTTGTCCTGGCGCTCGTGATAGAGAGCCTCGACCTCTTCGACTTCAAAGCGCGAGTCGCAGTAGTCACAGACGAGCTTTTGCTCGGCGCTGGCAAAATGCAGCGGGCCGCCACACGCGGGGCACTGATAGTTAACGCTTTCGAAGGCCATGATCGGTCCTTTCCGTGCCGAGGGCTATGCGCCGATGGCGCCGCCGCAGTATTCGCAGCGCCCACTGGCATCGGGAATGGTGGTGGCGCCGCAGAAGGGGCAGGTCACCGCGGTCTTGGGGGCCTTGGCGGCAACGACGCTATCGCGCGTCTCCTGACGCAGCTGCACCAGCGCGTCGCGGACTTCGGTTGCCTGACGCTTGGCCTCGCGGTACTCGATGGATCCGCGCTGCTCGATGGTGGAGTCGTTCACGCGCAGGTCGATCTCGGTAAAGTACGGCGTGTTGACGTGGATGGTCAGATTGAAGTCGTAATCCAGGTCGTAGCGCGGCGGGTCATAACTCTCACGCTCGCCGTCCTTGGTCTCGCGATAGATCTCGGTGCGGTGCTCGTCGATATCCATATCGCAACCGAGCACCTGCGAGAACTCGATGATGTCGGGGTTGGCGTCGCGCCAGCGCGTCTGCGAGGTAATGATCAGCAGGCCCGCGTCCTCGTCGAGCATAATATTGGTGCGCCCGGCCGAGAGCGTGCGCGTGGGGTTGAACGATGCCAGGCGCTCGGCGTTAGCCTCGCGATAGGCGAGCTGCTCGCGAATGTCGTCCGCGGTGCTAGAACGATAACCGCCAAAGAAGGGAGAGAGCTTGCCGACGCATTCTTTGCACAGGTAGCCTTCGTTGATCTTGGTCTTACCTAGAAGTCCCAGCTCGGTACCGCAAATCGCGCACTCTTTCTTCTCGAACATCTTGTCAAAGAAGCCCATGGTTGCCTCCCATCAACAGGTAGCGTGTGTCACTTTTGATGATGGGGGAGCGCGCGATCTTTCACGATACCCAGACGGCTCAACGAGTCTCCCCAGGTGGGACACATGGCCCATTTTTCATCCCCAAATAACTTGCGGTGAAATAGTTCCTAAATGTGGGCCATAGAAGGCCAAACAGGAACTATTCCACCGCAACTTCTGGGTAGTCATCGGGGACGTTCTTAAACGACTAGTCGTTGGGGGCAGTCTTCGGCCACTCATTGGGGACGTACTTAAATGAGTGGCGGTTGGGGACACTCCGTGCCGAATGTGGGTGCCGCCGCTTGCTACGCGACGGTGATGGCGACCTGGGCGTAGCGGGTGCAGGGGCGCTCGGCGCGGGTTTTAACGCTGAGGGTGAGCACGAAGCGGTCACCGGGCTGCGCGTCGGCGGGTACGGTGAACGTGGCGTCCGTCGCGCATTCCTGCCATAGCGACAGATCTTGAGCGCCTGCATAGCGCGACGGTCCCATGGTGACATTCCAATGAGCATCGAAGCCCCTGCCATCGGGGTCGACGATGGTCGCTGCAAGAGCAACGCGCTCGCCGGCCGCGGCGCTCATGTCGCCCGTGACCTCGGCAACATACGCCGGATGCGAGCAGGCCGCGGGCTCATGGGCGCACCACTGCGCGCGAGCGGCGAAGTCTTCCTGGTAGGCGCGCAGATAGGGGTTGGGGTTGCCGTCCACCGGCGTACCTATGGCAGCAAAACCGGCAGGCGCATCTGAGTCGGGATGCCCGTCAAGGAACATGCGGCCGAGCAACGTGTCAAAGTCGCGGTTATCGATGCCGCGCAGGCCAAACGGCAGCAGCGGAATATAGGTCATCGAGTCGCCCTCGGCCATAAAATCGCCGCGCTCAAATTGCATCGCGGGCATGCCTTCTAAGCCCCAATCCAAGCGGGCATGCTTGCCAAACTGGAACCGCTCGGGCTCGTTTTCGTACACCTTGCCATCGCCATAGAGCATATAGCGCGCCATAAGGGGACCGTTGCCCTGCGTGAGATTTTGCTCGGGCCAGGGAGCCTGAAAGAGCGGCAGCGTATCGGGCTGAGCCATCTTGGCATCGACATAGCCGCCATACATATAGGGCACACACCAAAAGATGAGATCGGGGAAGAGCTCATGCCCATGGTCGAGCCAAGAATTGTCCTGCCCCACACCATCGGCAACGCCCATCACGCGCACCTTCTGATAGACACGCTGCTGCACGGAAGGCCATTCAGGCGTGTCGCGATAGCGCTCGGCAATACTCATGAGCGCACGAACAATGGTATTCATGCCGCCCCAGCTGAGCAGCCAAAGCGTACGCGGGTCGTCATCCAAAATCGCCTGAGCAATCACGCGCGAGCCCTCAGTCTCCTCGCGCACATCGCCCTCAAAGGTAACATTGCCCACAAAGGTACGCTCAATCATCTGGGCCGGCGAGGGAAACGGTGGCTCACCGGCAGCGACCGCATTCGCCTGCAACTGCGGCCAAGCCTGGGCATACTCATTGCTCCAGAGGCTCTCGATCCAATGCTCAGGAAACGGTCGATACTCACAAAGCTCCCCAGCAAGCGGATCAGGTTCATGAGGCACCACATCCCACTCATAGGAACGGCGACCCTTGGTACGCCAATGCGGATTCACCTCACCGAGCGTATGGACGCCATCCCCAAGAAAGTGATACTGCGAAGCCGTATACACCACAGCCTGAACATCAAGCACGTTAAGATACAGAGCCAAATGAACGAGCGAGTTCATATCATCGACTTCCATATCAGTAGTAACAATCACCCGAGTTAAATCGCGAGTCATAAGAAAGCTCCAACCAAAATCATTTCAGCCAGTTACGCGCAAGGCAAGACGGGACCCACGTCCCCATCGCCGTCAACCCGGCGGCCCGCCGGAAGCGCTCACCCAGGGTCAACAGCAACGGAAACGCAGCGGGGCCGAGGGCTTACCTCTGAAAATATTCCGCAGGGGGCGGCCCGGTTGCACAGCGCGAAGCGCGTGGTGCAACCGGGCCGCATGCCCGAGGACATTTTCAGAGGTAAGCCCTCGGCCCCGTGATGGGATAGATTACCTGTCGACCCTGGCCGACCACTCCCAGCAGCCCACCGGCTCGCCGTCGATGAGTACGTTGCCCCCGTCGAAGTCTTGATAACACAGGTCGTTGAATTGGTGGATCCACACGCCATGGTTGAACGTCTTCTTGGGCGAGCCGTCGGCCTCGCGGTAGCGCCCGGTCAGGTCCTCGACATGGCTAAAGTAGGTGAGATGCACGTTGGCGCCGGCAGCGCGCAGGCGAGCCGTGAGCGGCAGCACGGTCTCCTGCGGTATCACGAGCTCATCGCCCTTGGAGTGCGTAAACCACAGCGGTGTCTTGGCAAGGGCAGCAACGTCCTCGTCCGTGGCGTTGTACCACGGCGCGCAGCAGGGAAGGCCCGCGGCGAAGAACTCGGGGTAGTCGGCGCACAGGCGCAGCGTCATAAAGCCGCCGTTGGAAAGGCCAGCGACCACGATGCGGTCGGTGTCGATGCGGTCGGCATGCTCGGCGACAAACTCGTCGATGAGCGCCTTAATGACGGGGGAGTAGATGCTCTGGTTGGAGTGGCCGAGCTGCTCAGTGCCGTTGTCCATCCAAAACGTGGGCGACTGCGGCACGAGAACCCAGGCAAAGCCGCCAAAGTAGCGTTGGATCTGCGCCTGGCTGATGGCCGTCACGCGGTTGCCGATATAAGCGCGCGTGGCGCCCTCGCCTTGCGTAGCGCCCTTGCCCTCGCCAGCGCCGTGCAGGTACACCACGAGCGGGGCCTTCTGGGGCACGACTGTCGTTTCGGGCGCGAAGGGGTTGAAGCAGGCGGAGTCCTCGGCCTTAAAGCTGGGCTCAAAGAAGCCGTACTCGAGCGCGATGCCGTTGACGGCGGTCTTTTGCGTGGCATTGCTCCAGCCCTTGAGCGCGGGACAGATGTCGCCGCGGCAGGTGTCAAAGACCAGGCCGCAGGTTGGATCGTCACCGTCATTGCCGGGAAGGGCCGCGAGCTGCGTGATGCGCAGCTGGTCGTCGAGCAAGCGCGAGCCCATCACGCTGCCCTCGATCTTCTTGGTCAGGCGCTGCTCGGCGATCTCGAGCGCCACATGGGTGCCAAAGGCGAGCTTGCGTCCGCACTCATCGCACGGATAGGCGGCGAGGACGTCGACATAGCCTACGGAAGGTGCGGCGTGGTCGGCGCCGCGCTCTTTGCGCATCAGGATCTCGCCCGTGCGTTCATGGCGCTCTACATATATATGGAAGGTGCGCGCATCGATATCGTTGGCGCGAACGGTGCACGGCAGGTCGAGCACGACTTTGCTGATCCAGGGGCCAAAGTCTCCCAGCGTGGTGACGGTTGCGTAGGTGCACGATTTGAGTTCCATGAGCTGCCTCCTCTGCGCCGCGAGTGGTAAACATCAGCGGCAATACAACTTAAACATGTTTAGTTTAATGCAGAGCTACAGAACAGGCAGATGAACTCGGTAAACGGTCAAAATGAACACTCAACAAATTACTAAACATTCGTTTATCACCATTTAGCAGGGCTTTTGTTGATGGGTCAACAAAGAATAGAGGTGTTTACCAAATTAAAAGACCACGTAAATAGGCATTTAGCAGCAGAGCGTCAAATAGACAATCCCTTACCGTTCAAGTACGTTCACCCCCGATTTCCTACCGTTCACCGGACTACAGACGGCAAAATTGCCACAAATTAGACGTTCCGTGTAAACTAAAGCCCGTAAACGTTCAGTAAACACATTGTTTACGACAGCGTATCCAAGGGTTCGGTGGCCGTAAGGGGTTATAGTCGCCGAGCCAAAGGCGTGCCTACGCCCAAACGAGTAGGCACACGATGATATGGGGAGGGGTCCCATGGCAGTAGATAACAAGCAGATTGCCACCGATGTCCTCGAGCTCGTGGGCGGTGCGGAGAATGTTTCCGTCGCCACCAACTGCATGACGCGTCTGCGTCTGACGCTCAAGGACAACAACAAGGCCGACGTGGAGAAGATCAAGAAGGTCAAGGGTGTTCTGGGTTGCCAGTTCGCCGGCAGCCAGCTCCAGGTCATCATCGGCCAGAACGTGCCCAAGGTGCTCGCCGAGTTCGTCGCCATGTCCGGCGTCAAGCAGGGTGCCGCGGTCGACGAGAACCTCGATGCTCCCAAGGAGAAGTTCGAGCTCAAGAACCTGCCGAACATCATCCTCGACTATCTGTCGGGCTCCATGACCCAGCTGATCCCGCTGCTCATGGCCGGCGGTCTGTTCCGCACCATCGCTGCGGTCCTCGGTCCCACCATGCTCGGCGTTCTCTCTGACACCGATCCGACCTACACGTTCCTCTACACCACCCTGTACGAGGCCACGTTCACCTTTATCCCCATCTACCTGGGCTATGCCGCCGCTAAGAAGCTCGGCGCCTCCCCGGTTCTGGGCATGCTCCTCGGCGGCGCCCTCATGGCCCCGTCCGTCGTGAGTGTCGCGACCCAGGATGGCGGCGGAATCATCTCCGTCTACGGCATTCAGATCGCCGCTGCCAACTATCAGCAGTCCGTCCTGCCGATTATCCTTTCGGTGCCTGTCCTCTACTTCGTCGAGAAGTTCTTTAAGAAGGTCATGCCCGACGTGCTCTCCACGGTCTTCACGCCGTTCTGCACCATGATCGTTACCATCCCCATCGCCTTCATCGTCCTCGCCCCGCTCGGCAACGAGATCGGCAGCCTCATCGCTAACGCCCTCTTCGGTCTCGCTGACATGGGTGGCGTCGGTATCCTGATCGTCATGGCCGTCCTCGGCGCCTTCTGGCAGCTCTTCGTGGTCTGCGGCATGCACATGCCCGTCATCCTGCTCGCTCAGGTTCAGATCATCGCTGCCGGCTACGATCCCTTCGTCTTCGTTTCCACCAACTGCGCTATGGCCGCTGTCTGGGGCTGCGCCTTCGGTGCCTTCCTCAAGATGAAGAACCCCGACGAGAAGGGTCTTGCCCTGGGCTACGTCATCTCCGCCATCGCCGGCGGCGTCACCGAGCCCGCACTCTTCGGTATCCTCATGCGCTTCCGTCGCACCATGTTCGGTATGTTCATCGGCGGTGCCATCGGCGCTGTGTTCTCCGGCCTCATGGGCGTTACCTATTACCTCGCTGGCGGTGCCTCCAACTTCCTGGTCTTCACCAACTACCTGCAGGGTGGCCAGATGAACACCGTCTGGGCTATCGTCGGTATGGCAATCTCCTTTGTCATCGCCGCTGCCGTCGTCTTCGTCGCCGGCTTCTCCAAGGAGGAGCTCGCCGAGATGGAGGCCTAAGGCCAAGCCATTCGGTCGCATACGACCTTACCTACACGACAGGGCCCCGTCAGGCGCAAGCCCGGCGGGGCCCTTCTTGCAAGGTAGACTGGAGTGGGCAAGTGGTGTCCGCCCGCAGGGGTTTGTTAAACGGCGGGGGCTTTCGCATCAGGGGTTACCGCGAAAGCTTCTGCCGGTTCGCAATTCCTTTATCGAGCGAAAGGACATGCAGATGAGTTTGGGAAAACTGACCGTCAACGGTCGTCAGGACGGTTTTTTGTGCGAGGGCAAGCCGTTCTTTTGGTTTGCCGATACGTGCTGGAGTGCGTTTACCAGCATCCCCGAGGCCGACTGGGACTACTATCTGACCCGCCGCGCCGAGCAGGGCATGAACGTGCTGCAGATTAACACGCTGCCGCAGTGGGATCGCTGCTGCCCCGATCTGGGCATTTGGCCCTATGCCAGCGAGGATGGCGTGCGCTTTGATTGGTCTCAACCCAACCAGGCGTATTGGGATCGCGCCGCCGCCATGTGCCGCGCTGCCGTCGAGCACGGCATTCGTCCGGCGCTCGTGCTCATGTGGTGCAACTACGTGCCCGGTACCTGGGGCGCTAAGATCGCCGAGCGTTGCGGTGCCGAGGTTATGCCGCGCGAGGAGGTCCGTGCCCACGTTGCCCGCGTCGTCGAGAACCTGGGCGAGTTCGATCCCGTCTATGTGGTGACGGGCGACACGGACTTTGCCGGTGACGAGGCGATTGCCTATTACGAGGATGCGCTCGACGAGGTTGCGAAGCGCGCGCCCGAGGCCCTGCGTACCATGCACATCAATCGCGGTAACCGCACGATTCCCGCGCAGTATTTGGACCGCCTGGACTTCTATATGTTCCAGCCCGGCCACAACTACGAAGGCCAGCCCGAGGCCTGGCACCTGCCGCAGGACTTTATCGCCAGCTATCCCAAAAAGCCGATGGTCAACTCCGAGCCCTGCTACGAGCAGATGGGTGCGTCGCGCAACGTGTACTGGCGTTTTACCGCGCAGGACTGTCGCGCGAGCGTGTGGTCTTCGATCCTTGCCGGCGCCAGCGCGGGCGTGACCTACGGCGCCCACGGCGTTTGGAACTGGCAGACATCGCGCAGCCAGGGTTCGGTGCTGGGCGAGGGCTTTGACATGCCGTTCCGCTGGCAGGAGTGTCTGCAGTTTGCGGGCGTGTGGGATTTTGCCGCCATCGAGCACGTGCTTGCCGGCCTGGGTGCCACGGCTAGCGACGACGCTCTCGCCGTTATCCCGGCACAGGAGCTGCTCGATGACGCGCGCGAGTCCATCCGTGTGGCGCGTATTGGCGAGCGTGTCGTCACCTATCTGCCGCGCACCACGGCACTTACGTTTAAGCTCGATAGTGCGCGCGGCTGGTCGGCGACGGCCCTCGACATGGAGGCCAAACGTATCGCCAAGCTGCCCGTTCGCGACAATGGCGACGGCACCGTGCGCGTGGCTCAGCATCCCTTTGAGCACGACGCCCTGGTGATCCTGACACCCGAGCACTAACACCCGAGCTTCGATTCCGAGTTTCTCCCTCGGCCCGGGTACCTCCCTCCCTTTCTCCGACACCAACAACCCAGTCCCCTTTATAAGTTGCGGTGGAATAGTTCCTAAATGACAGCCCGGGCCGGCCAAACAGGAACTATTTCACCGCAACTGCTGTTGGGGCATTTGCGCCGGATGCGTAACAGTTCGGGCATTGCGTGGATACTAAGACCCATTCTCCATTAAAATGGTTTTCCGGACATCTAAGCGGGTGGGGGTTACCATGAGGGACCTGGGAGACACAACCGTATATTTGCGCCGGGGCATACGGGAGATTCTGTGCCTGGCGCTTTTCTTTTTCACGTTTTTGGCCGGCGAGTACCTCTTTGACGTGCGCGTGGCCGAGTTTGTGCCGGCGAACGAGGTCGTTATCTACGAGAGCATCGTCGTCGGCGCGAGCGTGATCGGCTATTTTGTGCGTCCTCTCCTGTACTATCGCCGTCCCCAGACAATCGATGCAACGAGCGATATGACGGGCGTGCTGCTGGTGTCGGCATTGCTGCTGCTGATTATGGCGGCGCAGTTTCAGGTTGTGATTGCGGGCGGTCTGGTGGCGTGCTGCGCCCTGGGCTACTGCGGATCGACCGCTCATGCCAATCTGGCGCGGCGTTTTGCGCAGACGCCTTGTCTGGCACGTGCCGTGGCGGTTTCTTATGCTGCGGGCATTTTGGTACAGGTGCTCAACCATATGGTGATGCCTGCGGGCATTCCTCAACAGTTTGTCCTTATTGCCTGTGCGATTGCGCTGGTTGGGCTGCTTCACGGTACCCGCCGAGCTAAATTACGCGATGAGTCCGCGCCCGAGTTCGAAGCCGAGATTGCCGAGCTATCGGTCGATGCGTCGGAGCATGGCGCCAAGTGGCGCGATAATCCCGAGGCAAAGGCGGCCTTCCAAGGGGCCGTAGTGCGCTTGACGGTGGCGACCGCCTGCCTTACCGGCGTGTTTGCCGCCCTCAATGCGGGGCTCACGACCTCGCATGCCGCCGGCGCCATCGATCTGGGTGACTGGCCGCGCTTGCTGCTGGTTGTGAGTGCACTTGCCGCCGGCGCCCTGTATGACCTGCGCGGACGCTCGTATATGAATATCATCATGACGTGCGCCGCCATGCTGTCAACGCTCTCGTTCTTCGTGCTTATCACCGATGGCAACGGCGGTAATGCGCTCGCCGCCACGATTATCTTTTATCTGGGCACGGGCTTTTTCGTGGTGTTCTTCACCGCGAAGTTCGCCGCGATTTCGATGTATGCGCGCTGGTCGTATTTGTGGCCGTGCATGGGCCGCGTCATCAACAACATTTGCTCAATGCTTGTGACGGCTCCAACGGTGGCGATTATCTCGAGCCAAAACGTGCTGATGGCGGTAGGTGTCGTACTCGTGCTGTTTGTCGGCATTGCGATCTCGCTGCTGGGGCAGTTTGGACAAGGCGTTGAGGACGAAGCGGGTCACAGGGGGCTGGCGTTTGCCACCGACGATCTTGGCGTGAGCCGTGCGCCCGAGCAGACCGACACGGTGCCCCTGGAGACGCCGGAGCTTTCGTTTGACGATCGACTCGACGGCTTTGTAGCCGCCTTTGGACTTACCAAGCGCGAGCGCGATGTACTGGAGGCGCTGGTCGTATCGGACGACAGCGTGCAGGACGTTGCGGCGGCGCTCTTCCTTTCGCGTTCTACGCTCTACCGCCACATCGCCTCGATCAACAAAAAGACCGGTGCCGCCTCGCGCGTGGCCCTCATCAATTTCTTCTGGTCCTGGACGCCCCAAGACTAGCCAACCACCACAAAGGGGACAGGCGCCTTTGTGGTGGTTTTACCTGCAAAAATATGAATATGAGACATTTGTCACCTGCCGTTTTGGCGCTCAAAGGCATATGAATGTGATGTTGAGCGGAGCAGAACGGAAGGGGTGGGCCTATGGCGTCTCGTGGTTGCACGTCTAATAAAATTGCGGGCGCGCTTATCGCCGTGGTGGTTGTTGCCGCGGCGGTGACGCTTGTGCGGGCATACGGCTTTGGTGCCCGCGCCATTCAGGGACAGACCGCCGCGCAAGCGTTGCTGAACGATTGTGCCGCCGATCCGGTGGCAGTCAAGCTTATCGAGAACGGCGAGGCGCGGACGGTCTATGAGACCGACGATGCCGAGCTGGTCGCATCGACTTTTGCCGCGCTCGACGATTGCACCGTGGGAGGTGCGGTGGATGAGCGGATGAGCGATGCCGGTCGCACGCTCGTCTTTGTCTATGAAGACGGCTCGGAGCAATCGGTGGAGTTCGAGGGCGGGAATATCGTGCTCGACAAGACGGCATATCGCCTTGACGGTGCCGATGAACTGTGGCGACAGCTTGCCGCTATCAAGAACAGCCAATGAAATGAGGGGTGTACGGGATGAGTGATTTGAGATTCTGCCCGGCGTGCGGGGTGCAACTGCCGCGGGTCGCCGGCGTGCCGGTGCGATTTTGCCCGGGCTGCGGTGTTCGGCTTGAGGGCGTTGAGGACGACCCGGGTGTCGCGGAACACGCAAATGGGGCGGCTGCCGATGATGGCGCGGGCGAAGGTTGTGAGCCGAGCGTGAACGCGCCGGTCGATGTGCCGATGCAGGATGCCGACGCCGCGTCGCCGGATCGCGACGTGGCCGCAGCGGACGCTCCCCGCATCGGCGACCTTGAGCTCCACGCTGCATGCGATGCCTCTGGCGGCCAAGCGCTCGCGCAAGTGGCGCTGCCACGGGGTTGGCGTATCGAAGAGGCGCATCTTGAGCGCAGCAGTAGCTTCGACTGCCCGATTTCAGTTGGCGTGACGGCGGCAGGCCCGGCGGGTGAACGCATTATGTATCGCTCCGAGCTCTGCTACGTGGACGCGGGCGCCGTTGCCAAGCGTATCCCCACGCAAACCGAGCGCAAGGCGTTTCTGCATGTGGAGGCGGCGTGTGACGAGCTGGCTCAAGCCTGCGCGACGCAATTGGGCGCACGGGCGGAGGTTGTGGCTGAGCAACCCTATCCATCGAGCGCGGCAGGCGATATCGAGCATGAGCGTGCCCGCGTAAAGCGCGAGGCTGCAAACGACTTTGCGATTCAGGGCTTTTCGATGGAACCGAGCGATGTGGTCTATGAGTGCCGCATGCGTCGATATCGGCTCGCAGGCGCCCCGGTGCCTACCGAGCTTGCGGTAGCGGCAAAGGTCGAGGGCTATGTGGCCTCGATCGGCGGAGTCGCGGGTTCTGTGGGTAAAGGCGTTGCCGCCGGGGCCGAGGCGCTGCTGGGCGCGGGCCTTTCGAGCGGACTGATCGGTGGCGTTCTGGGCAAGCGCCTGCGCGAGCGCCAGGCGGCTGCGGCGGCGGGTCAGGGCGCCGCGAAAGATCAGGCTCCGGATCAGGGCGATTGCCCAGCCGGGGCGTCGTTCAAGCTGGGTGCGGCCGACCTGCTGCAGTGGCGTATTAGGGACAGCTTCTGCCTGGTTGCGCCAGAAGGCCGTCTGGACGAGGCGGCCTCCACGGCGCTTGCCTCAATGGCATCGACCCTGCGGCTCAACCCGTCGATTGCGCGCGAAGCGTGCGCTCAAAAGCAGCAGATGGTGCTCGAACAGCGTCAGCGCACGCAGATGAACATCGCCCAGCAGCAACAGCAGTTCGCAGCCTGGCAGCAGATGCATGCCTCGCAGCAGGCGGCGTTCGACAGCTACCAGCAGGCTTGGTTTGAGCGCAGCGATCGTCAACACGCCGCGAATATGGCCGCCAGCGCAGCCAATTTCTCCAGCGCAGGTGTGGGAACGGGCGCGGCCTCGTATTCCGATGCTATCCGCGGGGTCAACCATTACACCAGGCCCGACGGTACCGATGTCGAGGTTTCGGTGATGGCGGATCAAGCTTGGGTGAACGGCTCGGGCGACGTGATCGGCACGCGCGATGGCTTTGAGCCCGGTTTTGGCTGGACGGAGCTGCCCCGTCAATAGCGTGAGTGGGCTACGGGAGGATCGGTGTCGAGGCGTTGCTCGGCGCTGTGATAAGAAACGGGAAAGGAACAACGATGAGGGAGACGGTTATTTCGCGCACGGCGTTTGTCGCGGCGGCGGGAACGGCGTTGCTGACGCTTGCGGGATGCGGCGGACAGCAGGCGCAGGACACGACGGGTTTTAACGACGATCGCCCGGTAAAGGACAAGATGGATGCGGGCTCGTCATCGGGTGATTCCGGTGATGCGGGCGGCGGTGCGGATACAGACAGCGGCTCGGCGGACGCGTTCGATACGTGGTCGGATGACTGCTGGGATGCGCACCGCAACATCAGCATCACAGCGTTGCTCGAGCTTAGGGGCTGGCAGTTGCAGGAGTTTGCGTCGCAACAGGGTTATACCTGGCAAGATGCGCTCGAGATGTACGAGAACGAGGCAGGTCGCGTGCTCAGCGTCTGCAATATCAGCAAGGATGGCGCAACCGAATGGCTCGGCGAGGATGAAATCGGAAAGCTCGACAAGGGCGGCACCGGGAGTACCGTGATGTTTACGCTGCAGCTTGCGGGCTATTTGAGCTGCGAGGATGTTATCGCGGACTTCTCCGTTCCGGTTGAGGACCGCGCGCAGATTACCTCGGGCTCGTGGATTGCGTGCGTCTACGGTTCCAACATGGCGCGTCACGTTGCCATGGTGAGCCAAATGGAAAACGGCGACTACCGCCTGGACCTCATTACCGAGGAGGCCATCAAAACCGGTACGTTTACCCAAGGCGGCGGTGCCCCCACGATTAACGAATTTTGGCAGGAGAAGACCGGGCGCGCGCTCGGCTAAGTGCGATGCGGCCAATAGCATAGCGAGGGACGAACATGATGAACGAGATGACGATGAGCCGTGCGGTCTTTGTGGCGGGCGCGGGCGCGGCGGCTTGTGCGCTGGCTGGCTGCTCGGGCACAACGGGCGGCGCCAAAGCAGCGAGCACGGCGGACGCCGCCTGCGTGGACGACAATGCTAACGTGACGGTCTATGCCGCGATCAACTTGGCTGGTGCCGATATGGTGCGCCTGCTCAAACATCAAAATTATGAGTGGCAAGGCGAGAACGTGGGCTACGGCGCCGTCGATGACGCGGGATTTTTCGCTTTTACCTTTTCCAAGGTTTCGGACGATGTGGACGAACTTGCGAACAGCGCGATACCGCTTTCGGAGTCCGAGTACGAGGAGCTTGAACCGGGCGGCGGAGACGAAAACGTCGCGATTCTACTCTCGGTGGGCGGCTATACGAAGGGCGAGCGGGCGCTCATCGGCGCGATTGGCGATGCGGCGATGGTGCAGGAGAAATGCACGATCGATGATACCCAGTATTGGCTGGTCAAAGCGCTTGACGGCCACCGTTACGTGATTATGGCCGACGACACCGAAGACGATGGCGATAGCGCTCATGACATCTATATCTACAATGAGGCTTTTATTCGAACTGGGTATCTGAGCGGCGGCGACCAGATCGATATCGACGAGCTCTGGAGCCGCCTGACCAACGCCTCGTAACGCCCCAAAACCACCACGAAGGGGATAGGCACCTTTGTGGTGGTTCAATAAGTTGCGGTGGAATAGTTCCTGAATAAGGCTTGGGGGTCTTAAAACAGGAACTATTTCACCGCAACTGCTGAGGGGACGGGTTGTGGAAACGGCTGCCGTGGTGGACTCGGGCCGTCTGTTACAGCAGTTCGCCGTGGCGGGCTATGAAGCGGCGCTTTGTCAGCTGGGTCAGCGCAATATAGGCGGCGACGATGCCGATGAGCAGCGCAAAGAAGCTCGGCGGCAGCGGCATGAGGCCCAGTGCGTCGGCGATGGGGCTTGCCGGCAGCCAGGTGACAAGTGCCAGGCCCAGCACGGTGAGCGCGCACAGCGCAGGTGCGGCGTGGTCGCGCGGGCTTGGCAGGCGCGGGGAGCGCAGCATGTGGATCACGAGCGTCTGCGACCACATGGACTCGACGAACCAGCCACTCTGGAAAATCGCCGCAAAGGTCGCCATGCCGGCAACATTGCCCGCGGCGGCAAGCTCGGACCAGCTCGCGCCCACGGCGGCGGGGCACACCGCAAAGAAGAGCGCGGCGAAGGTCACGATGTCAAACAGCGAGCTCACAGGGCCCAGTTCGAGCATAAAACCCTTGATGGACGCGGCGTCCCAGGCGCGCGGGCGGGCAGTCCAGGCGTCGTCGACGGTGTCCCACGGCAGCGCGATGCACACGATCTCGTAGACCAGCGACAGCAGCACTAGCTGCAGGGCGCTCATGGGCAAAAACGGCAGGAACAGGCTCGCGACGGTCACGGACAGCACGTTGCCAAAGTTGGAGCTCACCGTGGTCTTGAGGTACTTGAGCAGGTTGCCGTAGGTGCGACGGCCTTCGATGATGCCGCGCTCGAGCACGCCCAGGTCCTTCTGGAGCAAGATAATGTCGGCGGATTCCTTGGCGATATCGACGGCGGAGTCGACCGAGATGCCGCAGTCGCTCGCACGCATGGCGGCAGCGTCGTTGATGCCATCACCCATAAAGCCCACGGTATGGCCGAGCAGTTCACGCATGACGCGCACCAAGCGCGCCTTCTGCAGCGGCGAGAGCTTGGCAAAGAGGTGGGTCTGCTCGGCGCGCTCCGCCAGCTCGGCGTCGTCGAGCGCATCGATCTCGGAGCCGAGCAAGACGTTGCTCGCGTCGATACCGATCTGTTCGCAGACGGTGGCGGCAACGCGGTCGTTGTCGCCGGTCAGGACCTTGACCGCCACACCCTTGGCCTCGAGCGTGGCGACGGCGCCCGCGGCACTCGCCTTGGGCGGATCGAGGAAGGCCAAAAAGCCCATCAACACCATGTCGCATTCGTCGGCGATGCCAAACTCGCCCACGCAGCGCGGATTGGTTTTCTGCGCCACAGCAATCACGCGCAGGCCCTCGGCGTTGAGCCCGGCGACCTGCTTGCGAATCTGGGCGAGCTTATCTTCGGTGAACGGCTGGGCGGCGCCGTCGACCTCGACAAAGGGGCAGATCTCGAGCATTTCCTCGGCAGCTCCCTTGGTGACCATCTGGGTTTTGCCCTGGGCGTCGGCGACAACTACGCTCAGGCGACGGCGCGAGAAATCGAAGGGCACCTCGTCGACCTTGGTATAGCGGTCGCGCAGGCTCTGGCCCAGCATAGAATCGGGCACGACGGTCGAGGGCGTCACATCGGCACGGTCGATGACGGCCAGGTCGATAAGGTTTTTGAGGCCGGTCTGGAAGAAGCTGTTCAAAAACGCATGGCGCAGCACGCGCGCATCCTCGTTGCCGTCGGTGTTGAGGTAGCGCTCGAGCACGATACGGTCTTCGGTGAGGGTGCCGGTCTTGTCGCAGCACAGGACGTCCATCGCGCCGAGGTTTTGGATCGCCGGCAGCTCCTTGACGATAACCTGGCGGCGGGCGAGGTCCTTGGCGCCCTGCGACAGGCTCGTGGTCACGATGACGGGAAGCATCTGCGGCGTGATGCCCACGGCCACGCTCGTGGCGAACAACAGCGCATCGATGACGTTGCCCTTGGTGGCGGCGTTGATGGCAAAGACCGCCGGCGCCATAACGAGCATGAGGCGCACGAGCAGCATGGAGACGCTCGAGACGCCGCGGTCAAACGCGCTCTTCTCGCCGCGCCCGTTGAGCATCTTGGCGATGCCGCCCAGGTAGGTGTCCGAGCCGGTGGCAACGACAAGCGCCATGGCGGTGCCGTTTTGCACGGAGGTGCCGGTAAAGACGATGTTCTTGCAGGCAGAGAGTGGTAGCGCGGAGCCGTCGGCACCCTCGACGACGGTGATGGCAGCGGTCTTCTCGACGGCCTCGCTCTCGCCGGTGAGTGCGGACTCGATCACAAACAGGTCGCGCGCGGTGATGATACGGGCATCTGCCGGCACCATGTCGCCGGCAGAGAGGCGGATTACATCGCCGGGGACGAGCTCGTCGAAGGAGATCTCGACGCGCTCGCCGTCGCGCAGGGCACAGCAGGTGTTGGAGACCAGGTCCTTAAGGGCCTCGGCCGCATTGCCGCTGCGGGCTTCCTGGATAAACTTCATGCCGCCCGATACCAGCAGCATGATGCCGATGACGATGACCGTGGAGGGGTCACGCTGCAGCTCGGGCACGGCGAGCACGTCGATGTAGAGCGAGACCAGTGCGAGGGCGGCGAGGATGCCAGCGAAGGGATCGACGAACGCGTCGGCGATGCGGCAGGCGAGCGTCTTGGTCGGCGCTTCGATGGTGTTGGGGCCGACGGCGCTCAGGCGCTCGGCGGCGTGCTCGGCGGTGAGGCCGTCGGCTGTGGCGTCGAGCAGCACGAGGGCATCCTCGGCGCTATGGGTGGCGGCGAATATGGTGTTCTTGGACATGCCGGTATGAGCGGCGGGGCGCGCCGTGCGGCGGCGCTTGGAGATGGCTTCGAGTACCGTGGCGGTTTTGAGCATCAGCATAGGGTCCTCCTTGTTGAAGGGAGTTAGCGTACGTGTCGTATGTGCTTCAAAAAACTAGATGTCGCTCACGTCATGCTTTCGAACCACCACAAAGGGACAGGCACCTTTGTGGTGGTTTTGACGATCGGCTGTTGGCGCTTATGCGTGCGCGGAATCCTCGCGGCGTGCCGAGGGCGACATGCAGGTTTTTCGACTATGACTGCCTTCCATGGCACACCTCCTTAAGGCCGGGCGCGGCGCGCTTTGGGTATCTCGTACCCGTTACAATCCGCCCGTATTCTTGATGAGGGGGTTTGCCGTGTCAACCCCAATGTTTGGAAAACCATTGCCCCTGACAAAGCCTTTACAGAATGCCGAGGCCCCAAAGCGCGCCCGCAACGCGCCCTGCCTGCGCTAAACTGGAAGGCACGTACGCGATTACGAGAGGAGCCCGCATGGAGGCTTACAAGCAAGAGTTCATCAAGTTCATGGTTGAGTCCGACGTTCTTAAATTCGGCAGCTTTACGCTCAAGAGCGGCCGTCAGTCCCCGTTCTTTATGAACGCCGGCGCTTACGTGACGGGCTACCAGCTCAAGAAGCTGGGCGAGTATTACGCCCAGGCCATCCACGATAACTTTGGCGACGACTTTGACGTGCTGTTTGGACCGGCCTACAAGGGTATTCCGCTGGCCGTCGTGACCGCAATTGCCTACCACGAGCTGTACGGCAAGGAGGTCAAGTACTGCTGCGACCGCAAGGAGGCCAAGGACCACGGCGCCGACAAGGGCAACCTGCTGGGCTACGAGCCCCAGGACGGCGACCGCGTGGTCATGGTCGAGGACGTCACCACCAGCGGTAAGTCCATCGACGAGACCTATCCCAAGGTCAAGGCTGCTGCCGATGTCGAGATCAAGGGCCTCATCGTGTCCCTCAACCGCATGGAGGTCGGCAAGGGTGGCGTGACCACCGCGCAGAAGGAGATCGAGGCCAAGTACGGTTTCCCCGTCGCGAGCATCGTCTCCATGGCCGAGGTCGTCGAGACCCTCTACAACCACGAGATCGACGGCAAAGTCGTCATCGATGACGAGCTCAAGGCCGCTATCGACGCCTACTACGAGCAGCGCATTTGGACAATCTGACGTTCAACTTCAAGGGCGCGACCAGAAGGTCAGCGCCCTTTCGTTTCACGTCACCTTGTCTCAAATGCGACCCGCTCGCTGTCGTTGCCAAGACATCGGCACTCCCGTTGCTGGCAAGGGGCGGCACTTGGGGACGTTCCTTTTTTGCCGGCACCTGGGGACACTCCTGATGTGGTAGTTGGGGACGTTCTTAAATGACTACTCAGGATGAGCGTCTAAAAATCCGCGCTCGTTCGATTGGCGCATGTCTACGCAGCGTAGGTTGTCGAGCCTGGCCTTCAAATGGATACTGACTGTCGAACCGGTTCACTCCATTTCTTCAATTTGATTGGACAGCCCATGAACCAGACACGGCAAACCAATGCCTCCCATACTTTTTTGGCAGCGCATGCCATCAAGCAGCTGCGCGAAGAGCGCGGCCTCACCCAGCGCGCCCTGGCGGAAAGCCTTGGCGTGACCGATAAAGCCGTCAGCAAGTGGGAATCCGGCCGCGGCCTTCCCGACATTTCCCTCGTTGAGCCTTTGGCCCAGAGACTCGGCATAAGCGTGGCCGAGCTTTTGGCTGGTGACATTCGGGCCAACGCCAACCGTGCAGGCAATATGCTCAAAGGCGTCTTTTACGTTTGCCCTATCTGCGGAAACGTTGTGCACGCGCTCGGAGAAGGCAGCTTTAGCTGCTGTGGCTCCACGATGTTTCCCCAGGAGGCCGAAGAGCCGGACGCGGACCACGCCTTTTCCATCGAGCGCATCGAGGACGATTGGTACGTCACGCTCGATCATCCCATGACCAAGGATCACTACATTAGCTTTGTGGCATATGCGACTATGGACGGCATCTGCTTTAAGAAGCTCTATCCAGAGCAATCGGTGCAGCCGCGCTTCCATATTACCGGGCGCGGCAGGATATATCTTTACTGCAACCAACACGGACTCTTTACGTCGCTGACGCCTCGCAAATAACGGCTGTCTATCCGCCCTCCTCATGCGTTCCCGGGGGACCCAAAATGAGCGTGGATAATCTCCCGGTTTTGGCCTGTGTGCGGGCTCAAAATGGGAGATTATCCACGCTCGTTAGGCTAGTGTCCGAAAATCCACGCTCGTCGCTACTTAAGCCCGGGCAGGCGGGTGTAGGGAAACGAGCGCTCTAGGAACTCGGAGCAGCGGGCATAATCTTTGGCAAAGTAGCTGCTATAGAGCGAATCGAGTACGTATTGCACGGCGATATGGCTGGCGAACTGCGTGATGCGGTGCGTCATGCTCTCGTGGTCGCTTACCGTGAGATAGGCGGCAAAGCCGGGGTGAATGCGGGCACAGTGCGGCGTGCCGATGACGATGACCGGGACATGTCGACTGCTAAGGATCGGCAAGATCTCCTTGAGGTTGGGGGCAAGGCCGCTGTAGGAGATGACGATTGCCACATGGTCGGGACCCGAGGCGAGCGCCGTGCGCACCTGCGCCTCGACGCTGTCGTGGCACGTCGCGCTTTTGCCGGCGGAAAGCAGGCGATCGCGGAACATTCCCGCTGGATACAGGTTATGCGAGCCCGTGTAGATGTCCACGGTGCCGGCGCGCATGATGAGCTTGGCGGCGTGGTCGAGCTGTGCAGGGTCGAGCAGCTCCTGCGTTTCGGCCAAGGTGGTCTGGTAGAGCCCCTCCATGCGCTCCATCACCTGCGCAGGGGTGGAGGTGGCATCGAAGGGAAAGTTGATGTCCACGTCGCGCCGGTTGCCCGCCTCGGTCGCCTGGCGGATGAGCTCGACCTTGAGATCTTTGAAGCCCTCGAGGCCGAGCTTTTTGCAAAAACGGTGCACGCTCGCAACGGAAACGTTGGTGCGCGCGGCAAATTCCTTAATGGAAAGCCCGCGCACATCCTCGCCCATGGCGAGGGCCGTTCGCCCAAGTTGTTGCTCGGTGGGGGTGAGGCTTTTGCCCTGCGTGATCTTTCGCCTGATATCCATATGGCTCCTATGCGTTTGCGTCGCGATAAACCAATCATAGCGATAAATAAAACGTTCGGCTTGGCTGGGAGTTTTGGTCCGCCGGTCTATGAACGACGGACCGCTCGACGCTGCGCGGGCTCAACATAGGGCGTGCCCTGCCCGAGTTGTTTGCGCTCGGGCTGCTATCCGAGCACGCGTACGGGCCCCAAGAGGCCGCTGGGATCGGAGGGCTCGGTCATGCCGAACATGTCGGGGACGGCGTGGTCGAGGGTGTTGATGATATCGATCGTAAGCGCGTGCTCGCCGGCTAAAAGTGCGGCGGCCTCAAAGCGGTAAGGCGGACAGATGCGGGTGCCGAGGGATTTGCCGTCGAGGGTGACGGTTGCGGTCTCAAAGACCTCGCCAAGGTCGATGACGGTGCGGGTGGCCGCTTCGCCCAGGACAAAGGAGGCCCGGTAGCGGAATGTGCCGGCCTTGCCGGGGAACTCGGCCGAGGAAAGGTCGTGCAGGTCTGCAAGCTCAACAGACTCGCCAAAGGCATCGGTGCCAGGGGCAGAGAAGGCAACCGCCCAGGGCCCGTCGACGCATGTGGCTTCGTCTTCGGCGGTTGCCACAGCAACGGAACCTGTAGCCCCAAGGACCACGATGCAGCTCTCGTAGGGAGCCAGCTCGAGCGTGCCGTCAAAGGCGGCGGGCTCGGTGCCGTTGAGCAGGTCGAGGCGCGCGCCTGCAACGGGTGTGCCGTCGGCAAGCGCAATCTGAGTGGAGATACCCTGCTTGGGATGCTCGTTGACGAGCATCAGATAGCTCTCGCCCGCCCGCTCGTAGCGCAGTGCGCGCAGCCAGGACTGGGGCTCGGCGCAAACCACGGTCTGCATGCCGGTATTGGCAAGTGTGTCTGCGAGCTCGGTGGTCGCCAGGAGCTTGATGTCGGCGACCGCGGCTGCATCCAGGGAGGCAAAGCCCTCGCGGCTTGCAGTGTCACCGTCGTAGCGCTTGTTCGGCAACTCATCCAGCGCGTACACGGCAACACCTGCGGCTGCGGCACGCGCGGCAAAGTCGAGCACGGCTCCGCCGACAAACTCGGCTCCGGGCATCACCAGGCAGCGGTATGCCTGGCCGTTCACGCTAAAGCCGCTACCGTCTGCGGCAATTTCAACGGCATAGCGCCCTGCGTCCTCAAATGCCTCTGCCGGCACGATGTCAAAGTCGACCTGCGCGCGCAAAAGCTCGGAGGCGGCATGCTGCATAAAGTTCGCCTCGCCTGCCCACTCGGCGTCCGCATGGCAGAGAAGCGCCACCGGGGTCGTTGCGCGCCCGCCGCTCAGCAGGCTCGCCGTACGGTTCATGTAGCTCATGAGCTGCCCAAAGTGTGCAAACTGGGGGTTTTGGCCATGCGCATAGAAATGCGGCGGGCAGTCCCAGTCGGGGAAGGCGGCCATGCTAAAGGCATGCGGCACAAACCAATTGACGCCGCGCACCAAAAAATGATCGGCGATCCACTTCATCTCGCGTAGGCCTTCGTGCCATCCAAATGCGCCAAAGACCTCGGCCATGCAGCGCCCCTGCTTTTTGGGGTCGAGGTGTGCTGCCGAGGAGCCCAGCTTGGGCAGCACGTAGTTATAGAACTCGAGGTCCCACACGCCGCGTCCGTAGCTGTGAAGGCCGCGGTCCATGCCGGGTACCAGCTGGTTGATCACGATGTCGACGCCCGCCATGTCCTGACCGCCCACGGCGCGGAAGTAGTGCCCGGCGCCCACGCCCAGGCGCGCGTGGCAGTCCTTGTCCTCGATAACGTGGCCGATGTACTGCACGCCGCGCGCGCGGCACCAGTCTCCGAGCTGGTCGCAGAAGCACTCCTTATAGAGGGTGCTCGCGATGTCCATATAGACGTGGCGTACGTGCGCGCCGGCCGGCTCGCGGTCCCACAGGTGCGGGAGCTCGGCCAGGTAGCGCTCGCCCAGTGCCGCGCGTAGGCGACGCTCAAGCTCGGCCGACCAGGGTAGGGGCGCGGTGGCCTTGCCGATGAGCGTGTCCGAGATGCCATCGGGGCCCGTGGTGCCCTTCTCGTTGGCAAATCCGGGCTCATCGGAGAAAAAGCCCAGGATCGTCTTGCCAAACTCATCGCCCAGATGCTCAAAATGCGGCTCGTAGACAGCATCGATGAGCTGCGCCACCGAGGCGCGGTCGACCATATTGATGTAGTCCTCGTTGTAGGAGGTCTTGCCGCTCGTGAACATCACGCATGCCTGCGTGAGGCCCGCAGGTGCATCGAAGACCAGGCGGCTGGGGTTGCCGTCTGCATCGTCGATTACTCGGTAAGCGACGTCGACGGGGCTGCCGTCCTGCATAAATGTCACGCCGTAGAAGCGCTCTGTTTTGTCGAGCATGTTGGCGAGCGCGATGCTCGCGGCGGACGTGGGACCCACGATGTCGAACGTGCGGTGCGTGAGCACGATCTTGCGGAGCTCGGGCACGGCCTCCTTGACGGCGCCGTTGGCAAAGCCCGTGGGGAAGTGCGCGTCGTCCAAGATCCAGAGCTTAAGGCCCAGCTGCTTGCACTCGTCAATGACAAAGCGCAAGTCGCGCCACCAGCCCTCGCCGCAAAAATCGGGGTGTGGGCGGCTTTCGAGGCAGACCTCGTGGATGTCGGCGCCGGCGATCTTTTCCAGATACTCGGCAATGGTCTTATGGCTCTCGCCCTTCATCCACAAAAACGGAAGCACGTGGTTGTCGTATGTGCCCTCGAGCACCTGCTGATAGTACGCGGTCATGGATTCTCCTTGGCTCGATCGGTCTGCTGCATAGCACAGATTATGGACGCGTCGGCGCGTTCTGCTAATATCTGAATCACGACGAACTATGACCAAATCAACGATTGGCAAGCCATGGAGATCGACGAGCTCGAGCGTAGGCTCAGCGAACTGAGCACCAGTGAGATCGCTTATAAAGACGGCATGGCATTTGATTGGTCGATTATGACCGAGCATGTCGAAATCGACGGATGCCCAGTGCGCAAGATTGGGCAGCCAGGGTTTGCCTATGCCCAGCCCGGCATGCCGCGTGGCCTGACGATAAGGAAAAACTCGCGCTTTAATGCAGTTCCCGAGCACGTGCATGATTACGTGGAGCTGAGCTATGTGTATCGCGGACGCTGCCCGCAGACGGTGGCGGGGGAGAGGCTCGAGCTGGGCCGCAACGAGGTGCTTTTGCTCGACGCCCTCTGCCCGCATGCCGTGGCGGCGCTTGGTGAGGACGACATCATGCTAAGCATGACCGTTTCACGCTCTTTTTTGCGCCGGAGTCTCGAGTCGAGCCTCTCGCGCGAGAGCGCGGTCTCGCGGTTTTTGTTCAACGCGCTCAACAGCGAGACGGACCATCGGGGCCATGTCCGTTTTCATTGCGGCGAGAGCCGTCGGATTCGGCGCTACATGCAGGAGATGCTCTGCGAGCTGTACGACCCGAGCCCCAACGGTCCCGAGATCGTCTTGCGTCTGTTTCAGCTGTTTTTGGCCGAGCTCATGGATTGCTACGAGCGCGAGCTGGTGCGCGGCGCGGCGGACGGCACGGCGGGGCCCACTGCCCTGGTGACGGGAATGCTTGGCTATATCGATCGCGAATTCGCTGCATGCTCCCTCGAGGGGATGGCGGCGGAGTTTGGCTTGAGCCCTAATTATGCGACGGCGCTCCTTAAGCGGCATGTGGGCAAGACCTTTAGGCAGCTTGTGCAGGAGCGACGCCTGGTACGTGCGGCCGAGCTTCTGCGCGGCGGCGCCACGGCCGGGGCGGCTGCGCATGCGGTGGGCTATGAAAACATGAGCTTCTTCTACCGTAAGTTTCACGACAAGTATGGCTGCACCCCCGCGGCATACCGCCGGTAAGCGCGGGGCGGATCGTCTTCGCTCCTTCGGTGTCAAAAAGTTTCAGCTGCAGCGCTGTTGCAGCGCGCGTCTGCGAAAAGAAGTGTCGGGTTTGGCACCCCTGCCCCTGCCTGTCGCGTGCGTGGGCGATACTCGGCCTATCGACCCGCAATGCAAAGGAGATGCTCATGGCAAACATCAAGTTCCCCGAGGGTTTCTATTGGGGCGGCGCCACGGCCGCCAATCAGTTTGAGGGCGCTTGGAACGTTGACGGCCGCGGTCCGTCGGTCGACGACCACTTCTTGGGTGGCAGCTACAAGGAGCCGCGCCAGATTACGATCGACATCGACCCTAATCGCTTCTACCCCAACCATGACGGTATCGACTTTTACCATCACTACGAGGAGGACATCGCGCTGTTCGCCGAGATGGGCTTTACCATGTTCCGCATGTCCATCTCTTGGAGCCGCATCTTCCCCAACGGTGACGACGCCGAGCCCAACGAGGCCGGCCTCGCCTTCTACGACCGCGTCTTCGACTGCCTGCGCGCTCACAATATCGAGCCGCTCGTGACCCTGTCGCACTACGAGATGCCCTATCACCTGGTCGAGAAATACAACGGCTGGGCGAGCCGCGAGCTCATCGGCTTCTTTGAGAAGTACTGCCAGACCGTCTTCGACCGCTATCAGGACAAGGTCAAGTTCTGGCTCACCTTCAACGAGATCAACTGCGGCACTCAGGACATGGGCAACCTCTTTGAGACCAGCATGATTCAGGGCTTTGAGGGCCCGGCTTCGGCGGTCCATGCTACGCCGCAGGCTCGTATGCAGGCGCTGCATCACCAGTTTGTCGCCAGCGGCCGCGTCGTGCGCTATGCCCACGAGCATTACCCGCAGTTTAAGATGGGCAACATGGACTGCTTCATCCTCTCCTATGCCGCCACGTGCGATCCGGCCGACGTGTTCGCCGCGCAGCAGGAGATGAATACCATGAACTGGTACTGCTCCGACGTGCAGGTGCGCGGCAAGTACCCGTTCTATGCCAAGCGCTTCTGGGCCGAGAACGATGTCGAGCTCGTGATGGAGGACGGCGACCTGCAGGATATCGCCGACGGCAAGGTCGATTTCTACACCTTTAGCTACTACATGTCCGGCACTGTGGGCACCCACAAGGATCACGAGATGACCGAGGGCAACATGACCTTTGGCGGCAAGAATCCCTATCTGGAGTCCACCGACTGGGGCTGGCAGATCGATCCGCTGGGTCTGCGCATCGCCCTCAACGAGATTTACGCCCGCTACGAGATTCCGCTGATGGTGGTCGAGAATGGCATGGGCGCCTACGATGAGGTCGAGGAGGACGGCTCCATCCACGACCCGTATCGTATCGCCTACTTGCAGAGCCACGTCAAGGCCATGGGCGAGGCCATTGCCGACGGCGTCGACCTGATCGCCTACACCTGGTGGGGTCCCATCGACCTGGTTTCCGCCGGCACCGGCGAGATGCGCAAGCGCTACGGCTTTATCCACGTCGATAAGTACGACGACGGCACCGGTACCTACGAGCGACGCCGCAAGGACAGCTTCTACGCCTACCAGAAGATCATCAAGTCCAACGGTGCCGAGGGCCTGGATTAATCGACAATATGAGTGCCACCGGGGAAAAGCGTTGGGATGGGCTCGCGATTCGAGTCCCCACCTTAGCATTTGAACCATTTGGCACTATAATCACCATAGGCATGCGCACAACGTTGCGCTTAATCAAGAGGAGAAAACGTATGGGTCTGTTTGACATGTTCAAGAAGAAGGCTGAGCCCGCGACTGCCGCTGCTCCGTCCTCCATCTCTGCTTCTGCCGGCGCCGACGTGCTGTGCTCGCCCGTCAAGGGCAAGGTCATCAAGATGGCCGACGTGCCCGATCCCGTCTTTGGTGGCGAGGTTCTGGGCAAGGGCTGCGCCGTGTGGCCCGAGGACGATCTGGTCTACGCTCCCTGCGACGGCAAGGTGACCGTCACCATGGGCCACGCCGTGGGTCTGCAGTCCGATAGCGGCATCGAGGTTCTGGTGCATGTTGGCGTCGATACCGTCAACATGAACGGCGATGGCTTCGAGGGCTTCGTCAAGGCCGACGACGTCGTAAAGGCTGGCCAGCCCATGCTCAAGATCGACCGCGCCAAGATCGCCGCTGCCGGCTACAAGGACTGCGTCGTCGTTGCTGTGTCCAACACCGCCGAGTTTGCCGATGTCGAACTCGCCGTCGAGGCCGACTCCGCTGTCGCCGCCGGTGACGCCATCGTTAAGGTCGTCCGCAAGTAAACTGCGGCATCCAAAGGATGTGCAAAGGTGGTCGGGTTTTCCGGCCACCTTTTTTATTGCACCGCGGGGAAGCGTTTTATTGCACGTTGGGCGGGCTTGCAAACCGTTCGGACGCTAAAACGAACCGACCGCGCCTTCGCGTTGCCGAGGGTGTTCATAAGCGGATAGTATGGGCTTACTTATTACAACGTGCGCCGCGTCTGGGAAGCGCAGTGCCGCTCATTGGGAGGAACAACATGAAAAAGAAGCTGCTGCTTGCGCCCCTCATGGCCGTCTTGGTTGCATGCGTGGTCGTGCTTTCCGGTTGTGGAGGCCCTTCGATCGAGGAACTCATCACCGAGGATCTTACGACTCAGTTTGACGAGGTCAAGAACGGTGGCGACGAGTTCCTTTCTGGTCTGGAGGAGGCTTCGGGCGACGAGTTCGAGCAGTTGGGTATCGATCCCAAGGAGTATGCCAAGACCTATCTCGAAGGCTTTGACTACGAGATCGGCGACGTGACGGTCGACGAGGACAAGGGTGTCGCGACCGCCGAGGTCTCCATCACCTGCAAGTCCATGAACAAGATCGTCGAGGACTTCTCCACCCAGTATCAGGAGAAGGTCGCCGCGCTTGATACGGTTCCCTCCGATGACGAGCTGTACAAGATGGCCGGTCAGGTTATGGTCGATGTGACCAAGGCCACCGAGCCCAGGAAGACCACGGTTATCTTCAAGTACACCTGCAACGACGACGGCGAGTGGTCTGCCGACGACTCCGTCAACTCCGAGATGATGGATGCAATGCTGAGCTAGTTTGTTGCGGCGTTTTACCAAACGCCGCAACTGCTCGACGCTGCGCGGGCACCAGAGCGACAACTTGTCATTCAAAGAGGACGGCATGACCAGAAGGTCTATGCCGTCCTCTTTTCATGCCAATTTGTTCGCTCTGGTGCCCGCTCGCTGTCCGTCCTCTACCTGCGGCGTTGCCATGGTAGTCATTGGGGCGGCACTTGGGGACGTTCCTTTTCTGCCGGCAGTTGGGGACACTCCTTGCGCCAGCGTTGCATCGAATGCTCGGGAAAATACGAGCCGGTATTTGGCCGAATAGCGGGTCGCGGTTTCCGGATGGGGTGGGTTGTGGAAAGTGCGACCCGGAATATTGCTCTGAAACGGGATGCCGTTTCCCCGACAAGGCTCAACCGGAAAGCGCATCCCATTCTGGGGCGGCAAAACGGGATGCGCTTTCCGCGCGACAGAATCTATGCAGCCGTGTTGAGCGACAGCCCCGCTACTCGCCCAGAATCAGCGCCGCGAGCTCGTCTTGGGTGTCCACCACGTAGTCGGCGCCGGCGGACTCCAGCTCTGCGCGGCCGCGGAAGCCCCAGCTGACACCGGCGCTCTTGAGGCCGGCGTTGTGACCGGTCAGAACATCGACATTGGAATCGCCCACATAGAGCGTGGTTGCCGGGTCGGCGCCTAGCTCTTCCATCACATGCAGCGTAACAGGCGCCTCGGGCTTGGGAGGAAACGCATCGACGCGGCCCTGCACCAGCGCAAAGCGCTCGGAACCAAAGTATTTTTCGATAAGCGGAGCGGCCGAAACATGGTCCTTGTTGGTGAGCACGGCAAGCTGCACGCCCGCGGTGCGCAGGCGGTCGAGCATCTCGATCGTACCGGCGTACGGTGCGGTGTGGTCCTCCTTGTGTTCGCCGTAGTAAGCCCTAAACTCGGCAAGCGTCTGCTCAAACATACGGCCGTCGCCCGCATACTCGGCAGGCATAAAGCGCTCGACCAGCTTGAGCATGCCGTTTCCCACCTTGTAGCGGTACTCGTCTACGGCAAACGTGGGCCAGCCGTGCGTCTCGCAGGTATGGTTGCCGGCGGCCGCCAGGTCCTCGAGCGTGTTGAGGATGGTGCCATCCAGATCAAAGATCACATGGGAAAAAGCTGCTGCCATGGGTGCTCCTGCCGCTTGAGTTGTAAAACGCACCCCATGATACTTGGCATGCGTGCCGGGCATGTTTGGAATCTGAATATCTTTAATAGCCCTGAGCCTTTGTCGTTAGCAAATCCTCGGCAGCTGCTCTCCTACGAGCATGTCGAGGATGCGGGTCGAGCCCCAGCCGGTGCGCACGCGCACGGCGGGGCGGGCGTCCTCGGCAAGCGGCAGCACGCGACCGATAATAGCGGCATTCTCGCCGTAGCGCGCGGCGCGCATGGCTGCCAGCGCGGCATCGGCCTGCTCGGCCGGCACCACGGCAACCATCTTGCCCTCGTTTGCTACCTGCAGCACGTCATAGCCGAGCATCTCGCAGGCTGCCTGCACGTCGGGGCGCACAGGCACGGCATCCTCGTCGACCTCCATGGCAACGCCGCTGGCCTGGGCAAACTCATTGAGCGTGGACGCCAGGCCGCCGCGCGTGGGGTCGCGGAAGCAGCGTGTTTCGGGTGCTGCGGCAAGCACATCGGCAATCAGGTGGTTGAGCGGCGCGGCATCGCTTTCGATGGTGCTCGAAAACGCCAAGCCCTCGCGTTGGCTCATGATGGCGATACCGTGGTCGCCCAGCGTACCCGATACCAGAATGACATCGCCGGGCTGGCAGTTGGCGCCGCTGAGCGCTACGCCCACGGGCACTTCGCCCACGCCGGCGGTATTGATGTAGACGCCGTCGGCCCCGCCGCGCTCGACCACTTTGGTGTCGCCGGTGATGATCGCCACGCCCGCCTCGTGCGCCGTCTCGGCCATCGTTTGCACAATCTGGCGGAGCTTATCCATGGGATAGCCCTCTTCGAGGATAAAGCCGCACGATAGGTAGCGTACGTTGGCACCCGAGGTCGCGACGTCGTTGACGGTTCCGCATACAGCGAGGCGGCCGATGTTGCCCCCGGGGAAGAACTGCGGCGAGACTACAAAGCTGTCGGTCGACATGGCGATGCGCCCGCTCGTGGGCAGCGCGGCGACGCCGGCATCGTTGCCCTCGAGCAGCTCGGGCGACCCAAAGGCATCCAAAAAGACCTCATCGATGATGCGTTTCATCATCTGACCGCCAGAGCCGTGGCCCAGCAGGACGGTGCTATCGGTGGCAGTACGGGACATATCGAAAACTCCAATCGAGGACGGAATTATATGGGTGAGGTGCAGCGTCGACCGGCCCGCCGTTCGTTAGAGCGGCGGAACCCATTAGCCTCGGTAGCGGAAATATGCTGCACAGCTGCCCTCGGAACTCACCATGCAGGGGCCGATGGGATGCTCGGGTGTACAAGCGCGGCCGAACAGAGGGCAGCTGCTCGGCGTAATGGCCCCGCGCAGCACGTCGCCGCAGCGGCACCCACGCGGCTCGACCGTCGTCTCAACGGGCACGTCAAAGCGAGTGCGGGCATCAAAGCGCGAGAACTCGGGGCGGATGGAAAGGCCCGAGTTGGCAATCGGCCCCAGCCCACGCCACGTGGTGTCGCATGGCTCAAACACCTGCTCGACCAGCTGGCGCGCCACGGGGTTGCCGTCTGCGTTGACGCCACGGCGGTAGGCGTTGTCGATTGCGGGCTGCCCCTCAACAACCATCTGGACCAGCATGCAGATGCCCTGCAGAATATCGACCGGCTCAAATCCGGTGACCACACCCGGGGTATTGAACTCATCGACCAAAAAGTCAAAGGGGGCTAAGCCCGTGATGGTGGCGACGTGTCCCGGAAGGATAAAGCCGTCGATAGTGGTCTCGGGATCGTTGGCGATGGCGCGCAGCGCCGGCGGCGTGGTCTTGTGGGCGCAATAGACCGAGAAGTTCTGGAGTCCGCGTGCATCGGCCTCCAAAATGGCGGCGGCGATGGTGGGCGTCGTGGTCTCAAAGCCGACGCCCATAAAGATGACCGGGCGATCGGGGTTGTGTTCGGCGATATCGAGTGCATCGAGCGGGGAGTACACAATGCGAATATCGCGCCCCGCCGCCTTTTGCGCGGCGAGCGAGGTAGACGACCCGGGCACGCGCATCATGTCGCCAAAGGTGGTGATGATGGCGCCGTCCATCTTGGCGAGCGCGATTGCATGGTCGATATCGCGGTTGGCGGTAACGCAGACGGGGCAACCCGGACCGCTCAGCAGTTTGAGCCCGGCAGGCATAATGGAGCGAAAGCCATAGCGACCGATGCTCACGGTGTGCGTGCCGCAGACTTCCATAAGGTTGATGGCGCGGTCGCCGACGAGTTCACGGATGCGCTCGATGAGCTCGCGAGCCAGCTTGGGATCGCGGAATGCCGAGAAGTCGATACCGGAGCGAGCCGGCTGTCCGGCCGCCACTAGTAAGCCTCCGCCGGGTTGGTGGCCAGCTGGTCTTCTTCGACCAGTTCGGTCATGGTGTTGACCAGGTCGAGCGTCTCCTGCGCCTCCTGCTCGTCGACAATCTGAATGCCAAAGCCGGCGTGCACGAGAATATAGTCGCCTACCTGTGCCGTCGGCACGAGGCGCAGCGAAACGGGGCGCTCGATGCCCATCATGTCGACGGTCGCCTTAAGGTCGTCGTCGCGTTTGACCACTTTACCGGGAACGGCAAGGCACATAATGTTCCCCTTTTATACGTTTTGCGCTGGATAGGCGCCTAATTACCCATCAGTTGATGGTAGCGCTCGCGGGAGTCACGAGCAAACGCGTTACACCTGTGAGACGGCGGCGCGCAGGCTGGCAAAACAGCCTATCGCGATGCTGTCTGCGCGAGGCGAGCGCGAGCGATGGCGGCCTGACCGTAGGCGATGCAGCCGTCGTTGACGGGCACGGCGTGGGAGACCAAGACGGCAAGACTGGCGTCTTTGAGTTCGTGGGTAAGGAGCCGAAGCAAAAGTCGGTTCATGAACACGCCGCCCGAGAGCGCGACGGTGTCGAGGTCTTCACGGACGCAGATCTCGCTTGCGATGCGGGCCGACGCGCGTGCGATGGTGACATGGAAGTCGAGCGCGAGCTTGCCGGCGGGCACGCCGGTCCTGATTCCCTCCAAAAGCGCCTCAAAAAGCGGTCTGGAGTTCAGAACATGGAAGTCGTCCGGACGGGATGATTCGGTTACGGAAAAGCTGGCCATATTGCCGGTGGGGCAGGCACTTTCACTGCTGAACGCGCGCCAGGCGGCGGCTTCGAGTTCTATGGCAGGCTCGCCCTCGTAGGTTGCCTTGTCGCAGATGCCCAGAATTGCTGCCGCGGCATCAAAGAGACGCCCCATGCTGCTGGTGCGCGGGCTGTTGATGCCGTGCTCGATCATGGTGGCTGTCACGCTGCGCGTTTGCTCGTCGAGGCTGCCCAAAAGCCGAGCGGCGCCTGGGTGCTCGAGCAGACCGAGCTCACTGAGCAGGGCAAAGGCGTTGCGGCGGGCGTCGCGCACGGAGGCCGCCCCGCCGGGGAGCGCCCAGGTGAGCAAATGCGCGGCGCGCTCAAAGCCGCCAAGGCCGGCAACAAGAAACTCGCCGCCCCAAATGGTCCCATCGGTGCCGGCGCCGGTGCCGTCAAAGGCGATGCCAAGGACACGCGCGTCGGTTGTAAGCTGGCCCGCGGCGATGGCCTCGGCCATTACGCTCGCGATATGCGCATGATGGTGCTGCACCTCGACGAGCGGCAGATTGTGCTCCCGTGCCTGCTCGCGCGCCCACTGGCTCGATAGATAGCTGGGGTGCAAATCGCAGGCCAAGGCGGCGGGCGCCAAGTCAAAGAGATCTTCCAAGCGCGTGCGCGCGGCGTTCCAGGCATCGAAGGTCTCGCCGTTTTCAACATCGCCGATATGCTGCGACACAAAACAGGTTGCCTCGCCGTTCGTCCCTTCACGCGTGAGCGCAATCGTGGCCTTTTGTTGTGGCCCGCAGGCGAGCACGCAGGACGGAGCGCCGTCGAGCGCCGGCAACGGCAACGGCTGGGGTGCATATCCGCGAGCGCGGCGCACGGGCATAACGGCGCCGTCGACCACGCGCACTACAGAGTCGTCGTAGCGCGAGAGGATCGCGCGGTCGTTGCCGAGCAACGCATCGGCGATGCCGGCGGCAACGAGGCGCTCCCGGGCAAGATCGTCATCGGTCTCGATGGGCTCTTCGCTCAGGTTTCCGCTGGTCATGACGAGCGCGTGCATACCGCGGGCTTCTGCCGCGGCAAGCAACAGATGCTGAAGCGGGGTGTAGGGGAGCATAACACCGAGCTCTGGAAGGTCGTGCGCGACGGACGGCGCGAGCGCGAGGGCGTCGGGGGAGCCGCCGCTCTCGCAAGCAGCACGCCGGCGCAGCAGCACAATGGGGCGAATGCTGCCGGCCAGCAAGCCGCGTGCAACGTCGTTGACATGGCACAGGCGTTCAGCGTCGGCAAGGTCGCGTACCATAACGGCAAGCGGTTTGTTGCTGCGGCGTTTGCGGCGGCGAAGCTCGGCTACCGCCTGCTCGTTGGAAGCGTCGCATGCCAAGTGAAATCCGCCCAGACCCTTGATGGCGACGATACCGCCACCGGCCAGCAGCTCAACACAGCGGTCGATAATGGCGTCGCTGGTCTCGCGCGTGGTGCCGACGGCCGGCAACGCGGCGGCTTCGCCCGGCTCACCGCCCACGCTCGCTTCGCGCCACGTGATATGCGGCCCGCAATCAAAGCAGGCATCGGGCTGCGCGTGAAAACGCCGGTCGAGTGGGTCGGCATACTCCGCGGCACACTCAGGACACATGGGAAAACAATTCATCGACGTGGCCGCTCGGTCATAAGGCAGCGACCGGATGATGGTAAAGCGCGGTCCGCAGTTGGTACAGTTGATAAAAGGGTAGTGATAGCGCCGATCGGCGGGGTCGAACAACTCGCGCAGACAATCATCGCAGGTGGCGATATCGGGTGAGACGAGCGTCGTGTGCGCGGTCTGGTCCTGCGATGCTACGATGCGAAAACCCTGTTCATTGGCGGTATCCCAACCGTGGGCTGCCAGGTCCACAACCTCGACATATTCTACGCGGGCTGCCGCAGGCGCATGCGCAGAAAGCGCGGCAACAAAAGCATCGAGCGCATCGGCCGGAGCGTGCGCCTCGATATGCACGCCGTCGCCCGCGTTGAGCACCCATCCGCAAATGCCATGCGCCATGGCCTCGCGATACACAAACGGCCGCATGCCAACGCCCTGCACAATGCCCGTCACATGAATATGCACATGTCGCATGCGACACCCCTCATCAAAACCGACCAAATAGGGACAGGTGCGCTACAGCCCCAGGCTCTGCTTGGTGGCGGCGCACGTGAGCTCACCGTGCTTAACGCCGCGCAGGCCCAGCAGGCGGTCGGCTAGTTCGTAGACGCGCTCGCCGCGACCCTTGAGCGCCAGAATCTCTAAGCAGTTGTGGTGATCCAGATGCACGTGCATGGTCGATACGATCTCGTCGGTGTAGTCGTGCTGCACTTCGTCCAGACGGCGCGTCAGGTCGCCGGTATGGTGGTCGTAGATCATGGTGAGCGACCCGATAACATGCTCATCGGGCGTGCGCATCTGCTCCTTGGCGATCGAGGCGCGAATCAGGTCGCGCATGGCCTCGGAGCGGTTGGCCACGTCGCCGCGGCGCGCGATCTGTTCGTCAAAACGGCGCAGCAGGTCGTCCGGTGCGGTAACCGAAAAGCGGACCAGCTCGGAGCCGGAGCCACTACAGTGGCAGCCTGCGTCACCGTCCGCCCCGTGCGGATGCTCGTGCTCGTACCCGCAGCCGTGCTCGTGTTCGGCCACGTTACACCAGCTTCACGGAGCCGACGGAGTTGTGGTCGGCCTCGATGGCCTCTTCGTAGCCCTCGAGTGCGTCGTGGGCCTCGTGCAGCGCGGCCATGGCTGCCTCGAGCTTGGCGCCGATGCGCTCCATGTCAAAATTCTCGGTCGCATGCAGCAACTGATGGCTCCACTCGCGAGCGAGCTCGATGGTGTCGTCGACCTGCTTGACGCTCATGGCAAGCTGGCTCATGTTCATTCCAACGTCATGCATGGGAAATCTCCTTTTGTATGGGGCAGTTCAGTGGTTCAGATTTTACTACGCCCACTCTGTGCGCAGCTGCATAAGAAAACGGGTGCGAGTCTGTGCGACTCGCACCCGTTCACTGGGGGCTGTTTGTAACTACCATACTATCCGTGGTCGCACGCGCCGCACCCGGCAGTCCGGCGAGCGGTGCAAAACCGCTCATGGACGGCGGGCAAGTAACAAGCGTATTACAGATGCTTCTCCAGCAGTGCCTGCAGCCTCGCCTTGGGCAGAGCGCCAACCGATCGGTCAATCTCCTCGCCGTTCTTAAACACAATCAGCGTGGGGATGCTCATGACGCCATACTTCATGGCCAGGTCCTGGTTGTCGTCGACGTTGCATTTGGCAACGGCAAGCTTGCCCGCCAGCTCATCGGCTACCTCGTCCACGATGGGCGAGAGCGATCGGCAGGGCCCGCACCAGGGCGCCCAAAAATCGACCAGCACGGGCAGGCTGTCGTTAACGATGGAATCGAAGTTCTCGGGGGTAATCTGCTTAATGTCAGCCATGGTGACCTCCATAATACGACGCGGCTCGGCCGCGTAAAACTCAGTACGACCGTGCTTATACCCAGCCGCCCGCAAAGCAACCACTCGCGGGCAGCTCTTTTATATAATGGTGGGCACGCAAACGATTGGAGAGCGCATGTCCACGTCACAAAGCCAGAAAAAAGAAGCCATCGCCCAGGCGGCCGAGCAGGAGCTCACATCGCTTGCGGTCCGTGGCGTGCGCATCGTGGGCAACGCGTGCTCGCCGATCGTGCTGGTCAAAGGCGATTTGGACGAGGCCGAGCGTTCGGGTGGCGAGCTTGCCGCCGGTCCGGATGGCGCGGCGTTGCGCAAGGCGCTTGGGGCCATCGGCTACGCGCCCGAGGATTTTTGCGTGCTGGCAAGCGTCGCCGGCGCAGGCGATGGAGCGGTCGCGGTGGGCGAGACTCTGCCGTGCGAGCTGTTCCGCGAGGCGCTTGAGGCTCTGGATCCCGAGGCGGTGCTGCTGCTCGATAACAGCGCGGCCGATGTCATGCGCGAAACCTACGCCGATATGCTCGTGGCGATTGATGACTTCGACACCGCCATGCTCAAGCCCGGCCTGGTCGCCCATGTGCAGGGCCGCCGCGTGCTCGCGCTCGATGGCTTTGAGGCGGCGCTGACCGACAAGGCGGCCAAGCAGCGCATGTGGGCCTACATCAAGCAGCTGACCCCGGCGGTCGCTCTACTGTAGCGGATCGGCACCGGCGAGCGATTGCCTGGCGGGCGAGGCGCGCCGCGAGATCGGCGCCGTACTTCTACATCACAGCGCGCAGCTCAAACCGATCGCCGTTAATGCGGAACTGGCAGTTGCCGTTCATGCGCTCCACGGCAAGTTTGATGCTCTTGGTTCCAAAGCCGTGGCCCGCATGCCGGGTCACGGGCATGCCGTCGACCATGCGCGGCGCGCGGTCAAACGTGTTGGAAACTAACAGCAACAGCTGGCCGTCCTCAAGTCGCAGGTCAAGGTCGACGAATCGCTTTCCTTGGGGTGCGGCGCTTGCGGCGGTGATAGCGTTTTCCAAGGCATTTGAGAGCACGCTAAACAGGTCGGCGTCACCTACGTGGACGGTTTCGGGTACGGCGGCGCGCAGGTTGGCGGTAATGCCGTTTCTATTGATATCTGAGTTGAATGACGAAAGCGCGATGTTTACGGTCTCGTTGGCGCAGAAGCGGCGTACGGCGGTGCGGTCGCCGGCTTCGCAGAGTTCGTCGATGCGTTTGAGCGCCTCGTCGGTGTGGCCCTCCTCAATTAAAGCCGCCAGGCCGCGTAGGAAGTGGCGCATATCGTGGCGAAGAATCGACAGCTCGCGCCCAGATTGACGCCAAGCCTCGAGCTCTTTGATGGCGGCGCTGTCGCGGGTTTCGAGCATCCAACGCTCTCGCTCGGCGGTTTCCTTTTCTTCGTATTCGCGCAGGTAAACGGCAAGAAACATAAGATAGAAGGCACAGAGCGCAAATGCCAAAAGCTCAACCGTCACCACCGAGCCCGAGTGGAACAGCGTGGTGTAGACGTTGGTGGCATAGTCAAAGACGTAATAGACGAGCGGCAGGATTAATAGGATGCCCAGCTCGGTGGGGCTTTTAATCGCCAGGCGGGGTCCAATGTCGCCGGCCCAATGCAGCAGGACGGCAAAGACGCCGAGCGTGGTCGCGATGCGCGCCAGATAGTACGCGATCTGCGAATCGGTTGCGGCAAAGGCGGCGATGCCCATCCAGTTGCTGAACTGACAGCTCAGATAGGCGCTGGTGACGCCCAATGCCGCGAGCAGCGGGCTCAGACGGTAGCGCGCACACAGGTAGACGGTAAGCGGCAGGTGCACGACAAGTGGATAAACCTGTCGGGCAAATAGTTCGCCGCCAACGACATTGGCGATTGAGAAGGCGGTGCCGGTCAGAATGGTAACGACCGCCAGCTCGAGCGCATGGCGTCGATTGAGCTCGACGCCGCACAGCGCCGCCGAGGCAAAGACGCCAAAGAGCAGCGTCGTGGCGTGGTGGATTGCCCAAAGGATCATTTCGACCGGGGAGACCATCAGCGCCGCCCGCCTTCGAAGCGCACCGCAAAGTAGGCGTCTTGGAACCCCTGCTTGCTGCTGCGCGACAGCGGAATGCACGCGCCGGAGCGCATAACGATGTCTGTGCGATCGAAGTGGTCGATGTTGCGCAAGTTGACCTGGTAGCTACGGTGGCATTTAAAGAAGGCGGCATTTTGCGCCAAGCGGTCCTCGACGCTGCGGAACGACTCGAGTGCCTCGATATCGCGTCCGTCGCGCAGATGGAAGACCACGTGCTTGTTGCGCGCCTCGGCATATTCGATGTCGGACAGGCGCAGGGCGTGGTAGCCAAAGGACGTTTTGATCACGAGCTCGTCGGTTGCCGCCGGGCGCATGCTCGAAAGTTCGTCGAGTAACTGCGCCAGGCGTTCGTAAGTCACGGGCTTGAGCAGATAGTCGAAGGCGCGGACCTCGTAGGACTCCAGTGCAAACTCGAGCGACGAGGTGAGGAACACAAGGCGCACGGCGGTGTCGGCCTGGCGCAATTCGCGTGCGGTGTCCATGCCGTTGACGAGCGGCATGATCATGTCGAGCAGGATGATGTCGGCGCGCGACGCGGCATGGCGCGCCAGCAGGTCCTCGCCGCGCGTAACGAGCGCAACATCGACCGCCGTGCCCGTCTCGATCGACCAACGGTCGATCATCCGGTGCAGTCTATCTAGAAAAGCGACGTCATCGTCGCAGGCAATAATCTTGAGCATTCTGAGCCCCCTTAGTAGTTCGATTTTGCCACATTGGGCGCGGACCACTCGCGGGGGAGCGCCCGTTCGTGCCTCACGGTGCGCAACTCGCGCCGAGCGGTATTGCGGTGGCGAAAGATGCCTCCTGCGCTATCGAGAGCTCGGCTATCCTCAGCTTGCCAGTTCGAAAATGGACCTGCCGCATGATTGAATCTTTATTTCAACTTTACACCTAGGTTTACAGCTGTCTTGTCAGTTGTAAACCTAGGTGTCATACTAAAGCCCCAAGATTCGCCAAAAGAGAGGGGCCTTGATGGCACAGAGCGCGAACATGGATGCGTCGGAGCTTGCACGCGATATCGCGGCCGGCCTGGCATCGGCAACGACGGCAACGGAGCGCGCGGCATTGGTGCCCGCAGAGCTCGTCGAGGCCATTCAGCAACTTAAAACCCAGCGCGACGCGGTGATCCTGGCGCACTATTACGTGGCGCCCGAGGTCCAGGCTGTGGCCGATTACGTCGGCGACAGCTTCTACCTGGCTAAGCTCGCCAAGAGCCTGCCGCAGCAGACCATCGTGCTGTGCGGCGTGGAGTTTATGGGCGAGAGCGCCAAGCTGCTCAACCCCACCAAGACCGTGCTGCTGCCCGAGCCGGGCGCGGACTGCCCCATGGCTCATATGGTCAAGCGCGAGACGGTCGACGCGGCGCGCGCCGAGTACGGCGACGACCTGGCCGTGGTCTGCTACGTCAACTCCACGGTCGAGATCAAGAGCTGGAGCGACGTGTGCGTCACCAGCTCCAACGCCGTCAAGATCGTGTCCGAGCTGCCGCAGCAGCATATCCTGTTCATTCCCGACCAAAACCTGGGCCGCTTCGTAGCCGAGCAGGTGCCGCAAAAGCACGTCATTCTCAACAACGGCTACTGCCCGCGCCATCACATCATCACCGTCGAGCAGATCGTCGACGCGACGGAGGCCCACCCCGACGCGCTCGTGCTGGCGCACCCCGAGTGCAAGGCCGACGTCCTGGCCGAGGCCGACTACATCGGCTCCACCGCCGGCATCATCAAGTATGCCGAGGAGTCCGACGCGAGCGAGTTCATTATCGTGACGGTTCGCGGCGTGCTCTACGAGCTCGAGCGCCGCTGCCAGGGCACCGGCAAGAAGTTCTACTTCCCCGCGGTGCAGCCCACCTGCGTCAACATGGACCTCATCACGCTCGAAAAGCTCGTGCGCTGCCTGGAGACGGGCGAGGGCGAGGTGCAGATCGGCGTCTCGGACGAGGCGGCAGACCAGGCCAAGCTCACGCTCGACCGCATGCTCGAGTACGCAGCACGCTAGAACAATGTGGCATGAGGGACGGTTCCTTATGTCACATTCAAGGGAGAGGATTCCTGTGGAAACCAAACAATACCCCGATATGGAGTGCGACGTCGTCATTGCCGGTTGCGGCGTGGCAGGCCTGTATGCGGCTCTCAATCTGCCGACGAGCACGCGCGTGATCATGCTCTCCAAGGGCGCGGTCGACGAGTGCGACTCGATGCTCGCGCAGGGCGGCATCTGCGTACTGCCCGAGGGTTCTGACTACGATGCCTTCTTTGAGGACACCATGCGCGCCGGCCATTACGAGAACCGCCGCGAGAGCGTCGACATCATGATCCGCTCGAGCCGCTCGGTCATCAACGACCTGCTGGCCATGGGCGTGGACTTTGAGCGCAAGGCCGACGGCAGCCTCGACTTTACCCGCGAGGGCGCGCACAGCCGCCCGCGCATCGCCTTCCATGCCGATATTACGGGTAAGGAGATTACGACCAAGCTGCTCCAGGCCGTTCGCAAACTGGATAACGTGCAGATTTTGGAGCACGTGGCCATGACCGACATCCTGACGAGCGAGCGTGACGGCGCCACGGTGTGTGCCGGTGTCGTCGCCGTTCCCGTGGACGAGGACAACTCGGTTCGTCCCGCCGACGAGCTGGTAAATGCCGCCGAGGGCGCGCATGCCGGCGAGCCGTTTAAGATCCATGCCCGCCACACGCTGTGGGCGACGGGCGGCATCGGCGGCGTATACGACCACTCGACCAACTATCCGCAGCTCACGGGCGATGCCTGCTACATCGCTCAGGAGCATGGCATTAAGATGGAGCACCTGGACTACGTGCAGATCCACCCCACGGGACTGTTCTCGCCGCAGCCAGGCCGCACCTTCCTGATCAGCGAGAGCTGCCGCGGCGAGGGCGCGATTCTGCTCAACGCCGCCGGTGAGCGCTTTACCGACGAGCTTCAGCCGCGCGATGTGGTCGCTGCCGCTATTCGCGAGCAGATGAAGCAGGACGGTACTGAGCACGAGTGGCTGAGCTTTGCCCCCGTCGAGCGCGATGTAGTGACCGGGCACTTTGCCAACATTCGCGCACGCTGCTTGGAGGACGGCCGCGACATCTTGGACGAGCCCATCCCCGTTACGCCTACGCAGCACTACTTTATGGGCGGCGTGTGGGTCGACAAGGACGGCCGCACCTCGATGCCCGAGCTCTACGCAGCCGGTGAGACGGCCTGCAACGGCGTTCACGGCAAGAATCGCCTTGCATCAAACAGCCTGCTCGAGGCGCTGGTCTGGGGTCGTCGCGCCGCGTGGTGCATGCGCACCGGCGAGTCGCTTGCCGTGGAGCAGGCGGGCGAGCCCGCGCTCGACGGGCGTCATCGCGCCCTGAGCGCCGACTCCCTGGCAATCGATGATTTGGCCCGTGCCGCCGGCACGCAGGCCGCAGAGGAGTAGACCATGAATCCCATTACCATGAAGCTCGTCGTCGATGATCTGATTCTGCAGGCTCTACGCGAGGACATTACGTTTGAGGACGTGAGCACGGCGAGCGTGTGCCCCACGGCGCGCCCCGCCACGGTGGAGCTCATCGCCAAGGCCGATGGCATCATCGCGGGCTTGGATGTGTTCGCCCGCACCTTTGAGCTGCTGGATTCGCAGAGCTCGGTGCTGTTTGATGTTGCCGACGGTGACGAGGTGCACGCCGGCGACCACGTGGGCCAGGTGCGCGGCGATGCGCGCGTGCTGCTTTCGGGCGAGCGCGTGGCGCTCAACTACCTGCAGCGCATGAGCGGTATCGCTACCTATACGCACAGAATGGCAGCGGCGCTCGAGGGTACCAAGACCGTGCTTGTCGACACACGCAAGACCACGCCGGGCATGCGCGTTTTCGAGAAGGCGGCGGTTGAGATCGGCGGCGGCAGCAACCATCGCTACAACCTGTCGACAGCCGTCATGCTCAAGGACAACCACATCGATGCCGCCGGTGGCGTGACGCGCGCGATCGAGATGGCGCGCGCCCACGCGTCGTTTACCACGACGGTCGAGATTGAGTGCGAGAACCTGGACATGGTACGCGAAGCCGTGGAGGCCGGTGCTGACATTATCATGTTCGACAACATGACCCATGACGACATGGCCGCCGCCATCGAGCTTATCGCCGGTCGCGCCAAGACCGAGTGTTCGGGCAATGTGGACGCCGACAACATTCGTGCCCTGGCTGATCTGGGCGTCGACTACATTAGCTCGGGCGCCCTGACGCACTCCGCGCCGATCCTCGACCTCTCGCTTAAGCACCTGCGTCTGCTGGACGGTAAATAATGAACGCCCGCGAGCGTCGCCGTGCCATCATGGCCGTGCTCGAGGGAGCCAAGGGGCCCGTATCGGGCAGCGCGCTTGCCCGCGAGGTGGGTGTGAGCCGTCAGGTCGTGGTGCAGGACATCGCCCTGCTGCGCGCCGATGGGCACGATATCGTGGCGACCAACCGCGGCTACGTGCTGCAGGAGGCCCCCAGCAGCCCCGCTGTGCCCACGCGCTTGGTCAAGGTTCGCCACGGCGTGGAGCAGGCAGGCGATGAGCTCACGAGTATCGTCGACGCCGGTGGTGCCGTACTCAACGTAATCGTCAACCACCGCGTGTACGGTAAGATCACGGCCGACCTGGACATCCGCAACCGCCGCGATGTCGAGCGCTACCTGCACGATATCGAGAGCGGCAAGAGCTTCCCACTGCTGACGGTGACGAGCGGCTATCACTTCCATCGCATTGCGGCGGAGGATGAGCAAACCCTCGACGAGATCGAGGCCATGCTCAAGGAGAAAGGCTACTTGGCAGACCTCATGCCCTACGAAGACGATTTATCGTAGCCCGGTTCCCGCTTTATAAGTTGCGGTGAAATAGTTCCTAAAACTGGCATCTGAAGGCTTAAACAGGAACTATTCCACCGCAACTGCCGGCGCCATGAGGGCAGCCAATTTGGGACGGGGCTATTTTGACTACTTACGCGAGCAAAGTAGTCAAAATAGCCCCGTCCCAAATTGGCTGCTACTGCATGAAAAAGGAGACCTCCGCGGCGATGCGGAGGCCTCCTTTTTTGTGCACGGTGTACTTTTGAGTGTGCAAGTGGGGGAGTTGTTACTCCTCGACGATCTCGGTGATCGCGCCAGCGGGGCAAGCGTCCTGGCAAGCGCCACAGGCGACGCAGGAGTCCTCGTCAGCGACGGTAGCGACGTCCTGGAGCTCCAGAACGCCAGCGGGGCAGGAGTCGACGCAAACGCCACAAGCGATGCACTCGTCGGCATCAATTACGGGATGAGCCATGGTAGTTTCCTCTCTGTTGACCGACGCTACAGGCGATGCGCATCGGTTTGATTCGGGCAAAAACATACCACGGCAGCGACCGCTTGCAATACCCTCTGACCGGCATCTTCATACCGTTCGCCGAGTATGCCACGGCTTACTAAAAAACACGCAGGTGGGGCCGTTGAGCTGCGCAAATGTTAGCTAAAGGTGACTTGAAATATAGAGCGATAGAGCGTGCTTGCGGAAAGCACGACCCGGAATTTATGCTCAGACTGGGACGCAATTTCCCGATGGACGTCTAGCGGAAACTATGTCCCAGAATTCGCTCTCAAAACGGGACGCAGTTTCCGGTTGAGCGCTCCGCGGGAAACTACATCCCGGAATCGGCTTCCAAACCGGGTCCCGCTTTCCCCGGCTCGCCCCAAAGCCGCCCTGCGCAGCTCCAGGCTCAACCTTCAGTCAACTCTACATAGATTTCAATAGATCTGCCGAGAACTCAAACAGTGCATCTACCTGCGCTTTTACGAACCTAAACTCTCAGAGATAAGAAATCTTATATGAATTGACTTAGATTTTGTATATTCCGGCCCATAAGGGGATACACTACATCCTGAAAGACAAGCCGAAGCGTCGCGCGGCAGTCCGCCGACGCGGCGCGAACGCACAAGAGAGAGGGAATTTCTAATGGGTAAGATTCTTGGTATCGACCTTGGTACTACCAACTCCGCTATGGCCGTCCTCGAGGGCGGTTCTCCGACCATCATCGTGAACGCCGAGGGCGACCGCACCACCCCGTCCGTCGTTGGCTTCCGTGCCGACGGCGACCGCGTCGTGGGCAAGGCAGCTAAGAACCAGGCGGTCACCAACCCCAAGAACACCGTGTTCTCCATCAAGCGCTTCATGGGCCGCAAGTACTCCGAGTGCACCTCCGAGCTCAAGACCGTGCCGTATGAGGTCAAGGAGGGCCAGGGCGGCCGTGCCGTCGTCAACATCGAGGGCAAGGACTACACCGCCGAGCAGGTGAGCGCCATGGTGCTCGCCAAGATGAAGGCCGACGCCGAGAAGTATCTGGGCGAGACCGTCACCGACGCCGTCATCACCGTCCCTGCCTACTTCAACGACGCCCAGCGTCAGGCCACCAAGGACGCCGGTAAGATCGCCGGCCTCAACGTCAAGCGTATCGTCAACGAGCCGACCGCTGCTGCTCTGGCCTATGGCCTGGACAAGCAGGGTTCCGACCAGCGCATCCTGGTCTTCGACCTGGGCGGCGGCACCTTCGACGTCTCCATCCTCGACCTCGCCGACGGCGTGTTTGAGGTTCTGTCCACCTCGGGCGACAACCACCTGGGCGGCGACGACTGGGATCAGCGCGTCATCGACTGGATGGCCGACAAGTTCCAGCAGGAGAACGGCGTCGACCTGCGTCAGGACCCCATGGCCCTGCAGCGTCTGAAAGAGGCTGCCGAGAACGCCAAGAAGGAGCTCTCCGCCGCCCAGCAGTCCACCATCAACCTGCCGTTCATCACCATGAACCAGTCCGGCCCGCTGCACCTCAACTACACGCTGACCCGCGCCGAGTTCGAGAAGATCACCCGCGACCTGCTCGAGCGCTGCAAGCAGCCTGTCACCAACGCCCTGCGCGACGCTAAGCTCAAGCTCTCCGACCTGACCGAGGTCATCCTCGTCGGCGGATCCACCCGTATGCCCGCCGTTCAGGACCTGGTCAAGACCATGACCGGCAAGCAGCCCAACATGTCCGTGAACCCCGACGAGGTCGTTGCCGACGGCGCTGCCGTTCAGGGCGGCGTGCTCACCGGTGACGTTGAGGGCATCCTGCTGCTCGACGTGACCCCGCTGTCGCTGGGCGTCGAGACCATGGGTGGCATCATGACCAAGATGATCGACCGCAACACCACGATCCCGACCTCCAAGACCGAGGTCTACTCCACCGCTGCCGACAACCAGACCAGCGTCGAGATCAACGTGCTCCAGGGCGAGCGCGAGCTTGCCCGCGACAACAAGTCGCTCGGTAAGTTCCAGCTGACCGGTATCCCGGCTGCCCGCCGCGGCGTGCCGCAGATCGAGGTCACCTTCGACATCGACGCTAACGGCATCGTTAAGGTCTCCGCTAAGGACAAGGGCACTGGCAAGGAGCAGCAGATCACCATCTCCGGCTCCACCGCGCTTTCCGACGACGAAGTCGATCGCATGGTCAAGGACGCCGAGGCCCATGCCGAGGAGGACAAGAAGCAGAAGGAAGAGGTCGAGGTCCGCAACCAGACCGACAGCCTGTGCTACTCCACCGAGCAGACCCTCAACGAGCTGGGCGACAAGGTTTCCGCCGACGTGAAGTCCAAGGCCGAGGCCGCTATCGCCGACGCCAAGAAGGCGCTCGAGGGCTCTGACGTCGAGGCCATCAAGGCCGCTGGCGAGTCCCTGCAGTCCGTCGCCTACGAGCTGGCTCAGGTTGTCTACGCCGACGCTCAGCAGCAGACCGACGGTGCCGCCGGTGCCCAGCCTGCCGACGACGACGTTGTCGACGCCGACTACGAGGTTGTGGACGACGAGGACAAGTAATCATGTCCGCCCGTAAAGCTCGCACGGAGGCGGCTGCCGCTGGCGCCGCCCCCGTTGACTCTGAGGAGAAGGACGTGAAGATTCCCGTAGAGGCCGTCGACGATACCGAGGCCAATGAGGCCGAGGCCGCCGAGGCTGCCGAGAACCAGGTAGAGGATTCCAACAAGGAGGCGACGATGACCGAGGACGAGATGGTGGAAGCCGCTATCCGCGCTGGTGAGGAAGCCGCCGACAACGACTTTAAGCTCAAGTTCGAGCAGGCTCAGAAGGAGCTTGCCGACGTGCGCAGCGAGCTCGAGGCTGCGGCAGAGGCTCAGAAGGCCGCCGAGGACAAGGCAAAGGACGCCACCGAGCGCACCGCCCGTCTGCAGGCCGACTGGGAGAACTTCCGCCGCCGCACCGCCAACGAGCGTATCGCCGAGCGCGAGCGCGCGACCGAGAAGCTCGTCACCGCGCTGCTGCCGGTGGTCGATGATATCGAGCGTGCAATCGACCATGCCCGCAGCCAGGAGCTTTCCGACGACTTTAAGCAGTTCGTCGATGGCGTTGACGCGGTGCATGCCAAGCTGCTCGACGTGTTTGCGCACGAGGGCGTTGAGCCCATCGACCCCAAGGGCGAGGCGTTCGATCCGCTCAAGCACCAGGCCGTGGGACGTGTCGAGGACGCGGCGCAGTACGACGAGACCGTCAACGACGTGTACCAGAAGGGCTACCGCATGGCGGACCGCATCCTGCGCTCCGCGATGGTGACGGTGACGTACGGTGGCGAGAAGCGCCCCGCGCCGGAGCCCGAAGCGGCGCCCGAGGATGCTGCGGCCGATACGGCCGAGAGCACCGAGGAGTAATTGAGAAGGGCCCCGGGGCAACACCCGGGGCCCTTTCTGGCCTAGTGCCATATGAAAGCATGAGCCGCCGTCCGCGGGGACGGCGGATGAAACAGGAGAGGAGCTACGATGGCTGCAGGCAAAACCTTCTATGACATCCTGGGCGTATCCAAGAGCGCCTCCGACAAAGAGATCAAGAGCGCGTTCCGTAAGCTCGCGCAAAAATATCACCCCGATGCCGGCGGCGACGAGGCCAAATTTAAGGAGATCAGCGAGGCCTACGAGACGCTTTCGGACGAGAAGAAGCGCAAAGAGTACGACCAGATGCTCATGTTCGGCGGTATGCCGGGCGCGGGCGGCGCGTATGGTGGCGGCTATGGTGCCGGCGCTGGCGCGAGCGGCTGGGGCGATATCTTCGACAGCATCTTTAGCGGCAACGGTGCCTGGGGCAGCGATTGGGGCTCGGGCTTTGCCGGGGCTGCGGGCGCTGCCGGTGCCGGCGCGGGCCGCAGCCGCGCTCGCAAGGGCGGCGACCTGTCGCTGACCGTCGATGTGACGGCCGAGGACGCGTTTCGCGGCGTGACGCACAAGGTCACCTATCGCATTCCCTCGACAGGCGAGCAGCAGACCATTACGGTCTCGGTGCCCGCGGGCGCGGTCGACGGCGGCAAGCTGCGCTACAAACGTCGCGGCGAGTATGGCGTTGCCGGCGGCGAGCGCGGCGACCTGGTCGTGACCACGCACGTGGAGGAGCATCCGCTGTTTAAGCGCAAAGGTGCCGACGTGACCATGGAGGTACCGGTCTCGGTCTACGAGGCGGCGCTCGGCTGCACGGTGGACGTGCCCACGCCCGGCGGCGCGACGGTCCGTCTGAAGGTGCCCGCTGGCACCCAGACGGGCAAGAAGTTCCGCTTTAAGGAAATGGGGGCGCCCGATGTTAAGCACCGTGGCCGCACCGGTGCACTGCTCGTCGAGATCAAGGTGCAGGTCCCCACGAACCTGTCCGATGACGAGCGCGATGCCATGACCAAGCTGCGCGAGACCGACACACGCGACTATCGCGAGAAGGTCAACCGTTACAAGGCGACGTACTAGGGCGGTCGTGGCGCACGCCCGCGCCCGCGGGCTTATGATGGACGATAACGAGACGGAAAGGGGTCAGGTAGCATGGCCGAGGACAATAGGAACAAACCGCTGTACATGATCAGCGTGGCGGCCGAGCTGACCGGCATGCACCCGCAGACTCTGCGCGTCTACGAGTCCAAAGGCTTGGTGAATCCCCAGCGCTCGGGCGGTAACACGCGTCTGTATTCGCGTGCCGATATCGAGCGCTTGGAGCTCATCAACCAACTGACCGACGAGGGCATTAACCTCGCCGGCGTGGTGCGTATCCTCGATATGAAGGAGCGTGCCGAGGAGCGCGAGCGCGAGAACGAAAAGCTCCGCGCCCGCGTGCGCCAGCTCGAGGACGAACTGCACGAGTACAAGATGCAGAAGAAGATCACCGCCCTTGCTCCGCGCGACGGTTCGGTCAACCCCGAGCAAGTTATGCGCAAGCTACTGGGCGCCGGAGGCGATCTGTAGTTACGCGGTTTTACCAAACCGCGTAACGGCTCGACGCTGCAAGCCCGCCAGAGCGGCAATCTGCCTTTCAACTTCGGCGGCATGACCAGAAGGTCAATGCCGCCTTGTTTCAAGGCACCTTGCTCGCTCTGGCGGGCTTTCGCTGTCTGCGCCAAAACATCGGCGTTGTTATGGGTAGTCATTGGGGACGTTCTTAAATGACTAGTCGAAAGGGACACTCTTGCGCCAGATCTGCCGGCCCCACGCTGGGCTCGTCCTGTGCTTTACTGAGATAAAGTGAACGTGTAGATTCGTAACCCATTCGCAACCGTTCTATGGCACGATGTTGAACGAATGTATGCTATGCGCCCGAGCCTTTCGGGCAGAGTGGGAGACAGTATGGTCAAGCTGTACGAGGACGGCATCTACCTGCGCGGCGGCAGCGAGGTTGTGCCTGCGGCCGAGGCTGCCGAGCGCGGTATTACGCAGACGCCCGAGGATGCCAAGCGCGGCACCATCGCGTATTCGATCCTCCAGGCACACAATATGTCCGGTGACCCCGAGGCGCTCAAGATTCGCTTCGATGCTATGGCGAGCCACGACATCACCTTTGTCGGCATCATCCAGACGGCGCGCGCCTCGGGCATGGAGCAGTTCCCGCTGCCCTACGTGCTCACCAACTGCCATAACTCGCTGTGCGCCGTGGGCGGTACCATCAACGAGGACGACCACGTCTTTGGCCTTTCCGCGGCCAAGAAGTACGGCGGCATCTTCGTTCCGCCGCACATCGCCGTCATCCACTCCTTTATGCGTGAGAACTTCGCCGGCTGCGGCAAGATGATCCTGGGTTCCGACTCGCACACCCGCTACGGCGCTCTGGGCACCATGGCCGTGGGCGAGGGCGGCGGCGAGCTGGCAAAGCAACTGCTGCGCGACACCTACGATGTCGCCTATCCCGGAGTCGTTGCCATCTACCTCACGGGCGCTCCGCGACCCGGCGTCGGCCCGCACGACGTTGCGCTTGCCATCATCCGCGCCGTCTTTGCCAAGGGCTATGTCAAGAACAAGGTCATGGAGTTTGTGGGCCCCGGCATCGCGAGCATGACGACCGATTACCGCAACGGCGTCGACGTCATGACCACCGAGACCACCTGCCTTTCCTCCATTTGGGCAACTGACGAGGACACGCACGCATTCCTGACCATGCACGGCCGCGGCGACGACTACCGCGAGCTCAAGCCCGCCGATGTCGCCTACTACGACGGCTGCGTCGAGGTCAGTCTGTCGAGCATCAAGCCTATGATCGCGCTGCCGTTCCATCCTTCCAACGGCTTTGAGATCGACGAGCTCAACGAGAACCTCGAGGACATCCTGCACGAGGTGGAGCTCGAGGCCGCCAAGATCGGCGAGGGTAAGACGCACTTTAGCCTGCTCGACAAGATCGTCGACGGCAAGCTGCACGTGCAGCAGGGCGTCATCGCCGGCTGCTCGGGCGGCAACTACGACTCCGTGGTTCAGGCTGCCCGCGTGCTCAAGGGCGCCAACACCGGCTGCGGCGAGTTCTCGCTGTCGGTCTATCCCACGAGCCAGCCCGTGGCGCTCGAACTTACACGCCGCGGCTATATCTACGACCTTATGGAGGCCGGCGCGATCGTGCGCACGGCGTTCTGCGGTCCGTGCTTTGGTGCCGGCGACACGCCCGCCAACAACGGCCTTTCGATCCGCCACACTACGCGCAACTTCCCCAACCGCGAGGGCTCCAAGCCGGGCAATGGCCAGTTGAGCGCCGTGGCTCTGATGGACGCTCGCTCCATTGCGGCGACGGCTGCCAACGGCGGCGTCCTGACGCCGGCGACCGACCTACCCGAGGAGACTTGGGACGAGGCCTGCGAGTACACCTTCGACGACGCTCCCTACAAGAAGCGCGTGTACTGGGGCTTTGGCAAGGCTGAGCCCGCCGACGAGCTGGTCGAGGGCCCCAACATCAAGCCGTGGCCCGCGATGGAGCCGCTCGGCGACGATATCCTGCTCAAGGTTTGCTCCAAGATCATGGACCCGGTCACCACGACCGACGAGCTCATTCCCTCGGGCGAGACGAGCTCCTTCCGCTCCAACCCGCTGGGCCTGGCCGAGTTTACGCTGAGCCGTCGCGATCCGGGCTACGTGGGCCGCTCCAAGGAGGTTGACGCGGTGGAAAAGCGCCGCGTTGCCGGTGAGTCCGCAGGCGACCTGGCGGCGCTCGATGCCGAGCTTGCCGGAGTGTTTGAGGCGCTGGCCGGCGCGGGCATCGCGGCCGATGCCAAGGCGACCGAGTACGGCTCCATGCTCTACGCCAAGAAGCCGGGCGACGGTTCTGCCCGCGAGCAGGCTGCGAGCTGCCAGCGCGTAATTGGCGGCCTGGCCAACATCGTCCACGAGTACGCCACCAAGCGCTATCGCTCCAACGTCATGAACTGGGGCATGGTGCCCTTCCAGATGGAGGCCGAGCCCAACTTTGAGGTGGGCGACTACGTCTTTGTGCCGGGTATCCGTGCCGCGCTCGATGGCGATCTCAAGAACATCGCCGCCTACGTGGTGCGCGCCGATGGTGCGGTTGAGCAGATTGAGCTCTATATTGCCGATATGACGGCCGAAGAGCGTGCCATCGTCAAGGCCGGCTGCCTGATCAACTACAACAAGTTCAAGGCCGCTGCCGAGTAACTCTGCTGTACGCCCCGGACACACCTTTCCCTCGTGCTCACGCGCTTCGCGAGGGTCGCCCGAGGGAAAGGTGTGTCCGGGGCTACCGCGACGCTCTCGTTGGGTCTTGAGGGACGCCAAAAATAGACTTGCTTGAAGCCGCTTCTCTTAATGGGGCGGCTTCTTTTTGTCGAAAACCACCACAAAGGTGCCTGTCCGGCGGGTTCTTATTTCGATGGGGTCCAGGTTATCTCATCGTCAAATAGCCAAGTGCGTGCTGAGCCGCTGTCGCGCGCTGTCTGCGGATCGGGCTCGCAGGTTTGTTCGTAGGCATCCTCGGTACACCGATCCATAAAATCGACGACTGCCGTCTGGTCGCCTTCCATGACGTAGATCACGTTGCCATCCGAGATATAGACTCCCGGCCCTTCGTTGTCCACGTAGCCGGGGTCGTATGAGACGTTGCACAGTCTGCTCCCGTTTGCCGCATCGAGTTCAAGGGTCGAATAATACCCGCCATTCATTTGGCCTTTCTTGGCTCGATATATTGCGGCGCCGTACCACCGCGTAAACGTTTTGCCTTTGAGTAAATTGGTTGCCTTGCCGATAAGCTGCTCATCTTGGGTATAGCGCGTGGCCCCAAGTTCGATTCGGGGATAGTTGCTGACCCCAAGCGCTGCGGGCGTACCGTCGAAATCGACGGTGATTGAATCGGGTTTGACGATATCGGTGAGGATTTCGATGGGGTAGCTTACGGTTTCAACCGCCGCCTGCGTCGCCGAGGCAGGGAGAAATGCGAGATAGATAATGCCTACGCCGGCTGCGGTAATTGCAAACGCTAAGACGAGCAGGCCGATATAGGTGGAGCGTTTCACGGTGGGCACCTCTCATGCAATATGCAATCATTAAGATAAATGATACAAGCTTACGACAATATTCAAAAGAAAGCGACCGCCCGGAATGAGAGGGCTAAAAGGCCCTATTGGGCTTCGATTCGATCTCTAATAGGAATATTTGCCTCCCCTCATTCTAATAGGAATATTTGCCTCCCCTCATTCTGGGCGAGGGGTCAAAAATTGAGTTCACGAGTTTTGCGCAATACTATTCTCACTAAACCCGCTATTTTCACTATAAGCACTATAAAAACGACAGGGACGATGACGAGAGTATTGTGGCGTACGATAACCAAGCCGTTTAAGCCGGCACCCTTGTCTTGAATCTCCATCTATATCTGCGCGAACGGGCTATCGGTGGCTCTCGATTTCGTCGCTGTGTTCTCGTTGGATCTTGTGGGACGCTAAAAATAGACTGGGACCACCACAAAGGGGACAGGCACCTTTGTGGTGGTCCCGTTTGTCTCGATCTGTAACATCTGGGCTGTTGGAAGTAAGCCTGCTGTTACAGATTTAGATTATCAGATGAGCCTTCGTGGCTTGTCTCGATCTGTAACAGTTAGACCCTAATTTGCCGAGTAGATGTTACAGATTGAGACAAACGGTTGCCGCTGGTCATTTCATCTCGATCTGTAACATCTAGGATCAAAAATGGCTGCTAGATGTTATAGATCGAGATGGTAGTGCGCCTAGGCAGCGGCGGGCTGACATCTCAGTACCCTATCCATCAATCACTCAGAAAATCTTATATATAGAGACTTAGATTTGTGTATAAGATCGCGCAAAGCTGGCAACAATACTTCTCGAACAACGTGAAGCCGCCCCGTAGGGCGGCCGCCCCAAGAGAGGTGATTCCATGAGAATCGATAAGCTAGCAATGACGTCGCGCGAGGCGCTGCAGACCGCCATGAGCACGGCTGCCGACGCGCAGGCCGGCGCGGTGGAGCCGATTCACCTGCTGTCCGCCCTGCTCGGTGCCGGCGAGCGCAATATCTCCGTGATCATCGAGCGCATCGGCGCCGACCCAGCCCAGCTCGCACGCTCCACGCAGGATGCCATCGACCATGCGCCTAAGGTTTCGGGCGAGGGTCAGCAGATGGGCCTGTCCAACGAGCTCGTTCGCGTCATCGAGAAGGCCGAGAAAAAGGCCACCAAGATGGGCGACAGCTTTGTGGTGACCGAGCATCTGCTGATGGCACTTGCCGAGGACAAGGGCGAGGCCGGCCGCGTTCTGCGCGACGCCGGCGTGACCAAGGAGCGCATCGAGCAAGTCTACGAGGAGCTGCGCGGCGACGACCGTGTGACGTCTGCCGAGGACAAGACCCAGTTTGAGGCACTGGAGCAGTACGGTCGCAACATCTGCGACCTGGCCCGCGCCGGCAAGCTCGACCCGGTCATCGGCCGTACCGACGAGATTCGTCGTACCATCCAAGTCCTGTCCCGCCGCACCAAGAATAACCCCGTGCTCATTGGCGAGCCTGGCGTCGGCAAGACGGCCATCGTCGAGGGCATCGCCCAGCGTATCGTGGCCGGCGACGTGCCGAGCACCCTGCGCGACCGCGACCTCATCGAGCTCGACATGAGCGCGCTGGTCGCCGGCGCCAAGTACCGCGGCGAGTTCGAGGACCGCTTGAAGGCCGTGCTCAAGGAAGTCCAAAAGTCCGAAGGCAAGGTCATCCTGTTCATCGATGAGCTCCACACCATCGTGGGCGCGGGTGCCACCGAGGGCTCCATGGACGCCGGCAACATCCTGAAGCCGGCGCTCGCTCGTGGCGACTTGCACGCAATCGGCGCGACTACGCTCGACGAGTATCGCAAGTACATCGAGAAGGACGCGGCACTCGCCCGTCGTTTCCAGACCGTGATGGTCTCCGAGCCCACCGTCGAGGACACCATCTCGATCCTGCGTGGCCTCAAGGAGAAGTACGAGATCTTCCACGGCGTGCATATCACCGATAGCGCGCTCGTGGCGGCCGCCGACCTCTCCGATCGCTACATCGCCGACCGCTTCCTGCCCGATAAGGCCATCGACCTGGTTGATGAGGCCGCAAGCCGCCTGCGCATGGAGCTCGACAGCATGCCGGTCGAGATCGATGCCACCACGCGTCAGCTCACCCAGCTGCAGATCGAGGAGCAGGCGCTCATGAAGGAGACCGACGACGCCTCCAAGGAGCGTCTGGAGGCCCTGCGCCAAGAGATTGCCGAGGTCCAAGAAAAGCTCAACGTGCAAAAGGCCGGCTGGCTCAACCAGAAGAACGCCATCGACCACGTGCAGGAGCTCAAGGGACAGCTCGACGAGGCCAAGAGCGAAGAGGAGCGCGCGACGCGCAACGGCGACCTGGGCCGTGCGTCCGAGCTGCGCTACTCCGTGATTCCGGGCCTGCAGCAGCAGATTCAGGATTCCGAGGCTGCGCTCGAGGCGCAAAAGCAGCAGGACGGCGAGGGCCTCAACGAGCAGGTGACCTCCGATGAGATCGCTGAGGTCGTGAGCGCTTGGACCGGCGTGCCCGTCTCCAAGATGATGCAGGGCGAGCTCGATAAGCTGAAGGGCTTGGAGGGCGAGCTGCATAAGCGCGTCATCGGCCAGGACGAGGCGGTCTCCGCTGTCGCCGCGGCCGTGCGTCGCAGCCGTGCGGGCCTCTCCGATCCGGACAAGCCCATCGGCAGCTTCTTCTTCCTGGGCCCCACCGGCGTGGGCAAGACCGAGCTCGCCAAGGCGCTTGCCGAGTGCCTGTTCGATGACGAGCGTGCGCTCGTGCGTATCGACATGTCCGAGTACATGGAGAAGTTCAGCGTCCAACGTCTGATCGGTGCGCCTCCGGGATACGTGGGTTACGACGAGGGCGGCCAGCTTACCGAGGCCGTGCGCCGTCGTCCGTACTCCGTGATTTTGCTCGACGAGATGGAGAAGGCTCATCCGGATGTCTTTAACGTGCTGCTGCAGGTGCTTGATGACGGCCGTCTGACCGATGGCCAAGGTCGCCAGGTGTCCTTCAAGAACACGATCATCATCATGACGAGCAACGTGGGCTCCAAGGCCATCGCCGATCTGTCCGGTAAGGACGAGGAGGAGATGCGCCATCAGGTCGACGCCGCCATGGCTCAGACCTTCCGCCCCGAGTTCCTCAACCGTATCGACGATATCGTGGTGTTCCATCCGCTCGGCATGGCGCAGATCGAGAAGATCGTCGACATCCAGCTTGCCGACGTCCGTGCGCGTCTGGCCAAGGAGCGCATGACGCTTGCCATCACCCCGGCGGCCAAGCAGATGCTCGCCGTGGGTGGCCTGGACCCCGTGTTCGGTGCCCGTCCGCTCAAGCGTCTGGTGCAGCGCGAGGTCGTGGATGCCATCGCGGCGGCCATCATCGACGGCACGGTGCGCGAGGGCGATCAGGTGACGGTCGACGTCGACAAGGACGGTGCCTTTACCGTCGTGTGCGACAACACGCCGGCGGCCACCTACGAGGTCCCCGACGCCGAGTAGATGTTTGGGACATGCCTTAAAATCTAGCTTTGAGCCGAACGCCAAGGGCGGTGGATTCAAATTGGGTCCACCGCCCTTTTTCGTGCGACAATCAATGATGTTGAACGAATTGAGCTGCAAGGAGCTATACAGATGAAGGACGAGAGAGAGACGAGCGCGTCGGCGACCGAGGCCGCGCCGGCCGCACCCAAGCCCGCACCCAAGCCCGCGCCCAAGCCGCGCGACCCTTACATTCGCGCCGAGAACGAGGACGACGACGGCTACGATCCCTACAGCGATCGCCGCCCCGAGCGCGAGCCCCTCTTCGAAGCCGACCCCTGGCGTTAAGTAGCTCATTTGGGACGGGGCTTTTTTAGCTACTTTGTTTTCGGCTAGAGGCGTTCATGCCTGCCCCCCTCGGCCGCTCGATATCCTCCGGGAGGGGCCACTAATAGAAAACTTGCTTATCCATTAATCAAAATACGCATAATCTTGCTCTCCTGCTAATCAAGAATCGTTATAATCTTGATTAGCAGGAGAGCAAGATTGGAGAATTATGGCATTCAACGACTTGGTGGCTCAAAAAATAAAGGACTTTGAGCAACAGGGGATTCCGCAGGTCTTTGAGCGCGACCTTGATCTGGGCAACCCGCAGGAGCCAAAGCGCGACAACATCGTATATGTGATTGTGGGCGCCCGTCGTTGTGGAAAGACGTATCGCCTGTATCAGGAGATACGGCGGCTTCAGGGCCAAGGCGTCGAGCTTGACCGGATGCTATATTTCAATTTTGAGGATGAGCGCTTGCGTCCGTATGAGCCATCGCTACTAGCGGACGTGCTCGATACATTCTATGCACTATATCCTGCTGCTCGAGGCGAGGGCGCCTACCTTTTCTTTGACGAGATCCAGGAAATACCCGAATGGGGTGCGTTTCTGCGACGCGTGGTCGATACGGAGAAGGCGACCGTTTACGTGACGGGATCTTCTTCTAAGATGCTGTCCTCAGAACTTAAGAGCGAGTTCAGGGGCCGTTCTCTTGTGCGAGAGCTTTTTCCGTTGAGTTTTTCGGAATACGTCCGATATAAGACGGGGAGCGTTCCTGAGTCGAACGCACCCTTCTCCTCGAGCGATGCAGCGTTGCTCCGACACCATCTGGTCGGATATCTCGAGCGAGGGGGATTCATCGCGACACTTGAGCAGACGCCCGCAGACGCGATTCAGCTGCTACAGGAATATGCGTCGCGAACGGTCGCCATGGACGTCGTTGAACGTTACGACGTCAAGAACCCCCGTTTGGCCTCGCTGTTTCTGGCGCGGTGCATGGCATCTTCGGGACGAGAGCTGTCAGTGAACAAAGTGTACAACGAGTTCAAGAGCAGACAGATACCCGTCAGTCGTAATTCGCTCAGCGACTTACTTGAGTATTATGAGGACGCCTACCTGTTATTTTCTGTGCCGGAGTTCACGCGTTCACTGGCAAATAACATGCGGTCTGCGTCTAAGGTCTACGCTGTCGACCCTGCGATGTTTGGAGCATTCTCTCCCGCATCAGCATTGGACCAGGGCCAGAGGCTCGAGACCGCAGTGTTCAATGCGCTAAGAAGAAGGACTCCCGCGGTGAGGACCGGCTCGGTCTGCCGCCTGCTGATCAAAGAGAAGAGCAAAAGCCATGAGGTGGACTTTGTGGCTGGGGACGCGCTTCTCATGCGGGCTTATAGCCTGATTCAGGTGAGTGCGGATATGGCAAGTGAGAAAACGCGCGAGCGCGAAATTGCCGCGCTTGATGCCTCGATGGCCCAGTTTGATCTTGGCGAGTCGGCAATCGTTACCATGGATGAACAGACCGATATTCCATGCGAGCACGGTGTGGTACACGTTACGCCCGCATGGAAGTGGCTCCTTGCCTAATTATCTATGGACCTGTGGGGTCAGGACCTCCTGGCTCCTTCATCACGGTTGGGGAGCACCTTGCTGCGCCAGGCTAGTCCTGGGCTTTGATGCTCGGCAGGAGAATCTGGGCGAGGTAGTCGCATTCGAGCTTGGTGGCGGCGTCGGCCTTGCCGTCTTTGCCGACCAGCACGTTTTTGATCTGGCTGTAGGTATAGCGGTTGCCGGTCGTAAGCTCGACAAGCTCAATGGCCGTGTCCATGGGGTAGGTTGACACGGGGTTCTGCGTCCGTCCGTTGATGGTCTGGGGCACCACGTACGGATAGACGGGGCCGCTGGCGTAGACGGTATAACCGTTGCCTAGATTGGCCGCACCCAAAACCGTATCGCCTTCATCGGGCGTAAAGCTCTCGCCCTCGCGCACCGCGACGAGCGTCACGAGCGGCGTATTGGCGTCGTCGCCCAGATAGATGCATAGCGTGCTTCCGTTTTGCCAAGTTGCGACCTTGCCGTACCACTCGACGGGAATATCGAGCTGGTAGAGGTCGGTTGCCTTGTGGCGAGCGTCAGCATCACGGGACGCCTGTGCCTTTTGCGCGCTCACGGCATTGACGGCGGCGTCGCGCCGCGCGGTTGCCGCCTGCTGGAGCACCTTGGCGGTGGCGGCGGAGCTCGCGCCTCCCTCCTCGGCATATTTGGCGGCGGCATCGATCTGGTCGTCGGTTACCGTGTCGGCCGAAGGCACCTTGAGCTTAAAGGCGGCCTGGCTGCTTAGGTCCTGTCCGTCGCTCTTGATCGTGACCTGCGCCTTGGTGGTCGGCACGGTATAGATGGTGCCGTCGGCCGCGATGGGAGAGGCAGCGATGGAGAGCGTGTAATCGCCGGGCAGCAGTTTGATGCCGCGGCCGTGCTCGTCAACATAGAGCGTTTCGCTCACGGATGAGCCATCAGCGTCCTGACCGCTCACCTGTACGGGAATCTTAGAGCTGGTGGAACAGTCGAGGCCCGCGGCATGCACGCCAATCTGCACCGACATCATCGTGTGGGCATTGGCGGCGACAGCGGCAGCCTGCTCTTGCTGATATCCGTTCCAGGCAGCATAGCCTGCACCGCCGGCGACGAGCGCGGCGGCCACGATACCGGCGACCATCAGATTGCGGCGCTTGGGCGACATCTTGCGATGACGAACCTCGGCCTCGCGTGCCGAGGGAACGGACGGTAGGGGAATATCGCCCATGGCGATGGTCTCGTCCACGGCTGGTGCGGAACCCAGGCCAGGAAGCTCGCGGGTCAGCGAATCCTCGGCCGGCAAGCTGTCGAGCAAGACGGTTTCCTCGCCCGTGTCGGATTCGGGCTGATTGCCGGCCTCGCTTTCGGTGTCTTCGTGACCTGCCTCGTCTTCGGTGGGCGCGGCGCCATCGTCTTTTGCATCCTGATCATCGAGCTGCGCCTCGATTTCCGGCTCATCCTGCACATCAACGCTCGAATCGTCAAACGTAATCTCGGCCAGCGCGATCTGGTCTAGACTCTCCAGGGCCTCGGCACACGCTTCTGCATCTTGGACCGCATCCTCTTGGCCCATCGTCTCATCTTTCATATATCCCCCAAGCTCAATATCGGGACAACAATGTACCCAAAAACGGGGCTCCATAGAGCCGCCGCATGATTTGAAATCCGATTTTATATATGCGCGTGTTTTTGAATAGATGAATAGAGGCGCAACGACAAAAAGCCCCCGGAAAGCGAGCGAAACGCTTTTCGGGGGCTCTGCGAGACATTGGATTGAAAGGCCTGGTGAGCGGGCCTATGCCCAAGTGCCAACAGCGGCCAACATGTTACTCGGCGTGAGCGTAGTCCACCTTGGCGCGGCGGGCGGTTGCCTTCTCCCAATCGCTGGTACCCTCAAAGACATCCTGCTTGTAGGGGTTGCGGCCGAGCTTCTTGGCGCGGTAAGCGATGTAGATGATCGCGGCGACGTTGGCGACCAGTGCGGCGATCGAGACCGCGGTAGCGGCGCCGGGGTCGAGCGTGGAGTGGGTCACAAAGATGGACTCCTCCTGGAAGTACGGGAACACCTGGGCAAACATGCACCAAATAGCAAGCGTAAAGGCGCGGTTCTGGATCCAGCCGCCCTTGTTCCAGATAAAGGCGGCGACGGTGGGCGCCAGCAGCAGCGCAAAGCCGCAGAACCAGGAGTGGGTGGGCAGGCAGTTGTAGGTGTAGCAGAAGTTCCAGATATCGTAGGCGATGATGTAGACCCAGGTCATGTCGGGCCACAGCATGTCGGTCTTGTCCTCGGAGGCGTAGACGCTCCACCAACCGGTCATGCAGAAGATGTTGATGATACCGGCGATGCCGTTGAACACGTTGTTCCAGCCGGCCAGCTGCGTAGCACCTTCGGAGGTGACCCAGGTGGACTCGCCCAGGACAAAGAAGTGATAGGCGCTCTCAAAGTCGGACACGACGGCGATCATGATGTTGATGGCGACGATCACAAACGGCCACGCGCGGAACCAATGCGCCTTGCCGATCTTGCCCCACTGGTACTTAATGGCAATGAAGCCCCAGCAACCGGCCAGTGCCGCGTACACCTTGGCGTAGTGGAACCAGCTGTTCTGGTACACATGGGTGGGGTTGGTGAGCGCCCACTCGGCACCCTGCGAGACGCCGATGGCGATGGCGACGCAGTAGATGGTCATGGCCATCGGAGCCACGCCAAAGATGATGGCCGCGCCCAGCTTGGTGCGGCGGCCGACTTCGTTGAGCACGATCAGGCCAATAAAGACCATGGCCCAGCCGGCCCAGTGGATAAGGGTATCGCTACCCCAAACATCGAACAGCATGCTGCTCTCCTTTCACACGCCCGCGGCCCCTCTTCCGATCGCGGGCAGTTTGGCCAAATGTCGTTAGTTCTGGGGCTTGCGCTCCGGATACTTGGCGGTATAGCCCTCGATGTGGAGTGTCGAGGCGATGATTTCCTTGACCGTCTCGTCGGGCACATCGGGGTGCGTGCGGATATACATCAACAGTCCCATGATGAGGGTGTAGAACGTCTCGTAGACATGGTCGATGCGCAGCTCATGATGGGCGACAAAATCCACCACGGTGGTGTCGCAGATGTACTGAGCCACGCGCTGAACCACGTTGTGCAAAAAGCCGCCGTAGAGCGCGCCACTGCTTGAGGTGAGCGTACTCGGCAGTTCGTGGCCGCTGGCGACCAGACGCTTAAAGAGCGGGGCGACGGTGTCGAGCGCGCCCTCGATATCGCCGACGGTGCGGCCGGCGTTCCACTGCTCGAGCTCGGAGATAAAACCGTCGATTGCCTCGTCCATGACGGCGGTGACGGCGGCGTCCATATCGGCAAAGTAGTGGTAGAACAATGAACGCGTGCAGCCGGCTCGCTTGGTCACGGCCGATACCGATAAGTGGGACACGCCAAGCTCGGAGCTTACGGTGCGCACGGCATCGAGGATCTCGCGACGGCGTTCGTCGCCCGTCAAGCGCTTTGCCGCGCTGTCGGGCGCGGGGACGGCGTCGGCCACAGAGGTATCTGCTGTGTTGTTGCCCATGTTTTGCCGCCTTTCGTCCGTTTGAGCCCGACCGTTCACCTAACAGTCTTGAATATTGTTGACGGTTCGTCAATACTGTTTTTGACACAATGTCAACAATGGCGGGTGAACGGCATGGGGGCATGCCCGGCCTGCAAAAAAAGAGGGGCGCTGCGGCCTCGTCGGGCTGCGGCAAGAGAAGGGACAACCATGATTCTCAACGGACCGGGGATTAGCTACACCGAGCCCGATATCGGCGCGGAGTTCGTGCCGCCGCTGCCGGAGCATCCGCGCGAGGCCATTGTCAAGCTGTGTGAGCACTGCACCAACCGCCTGCTGCATCGCGACGAGCTGCTGGGCTACGAGTACTGGTCGTTTGCCGAGGCCGCAACCGACGAGCAGGCCGAAGTGCTCTGCAAGATGAAGGTGCGCCGTCCCTACACGCTGCCCGAGATGGTCAAGCTCACCGGCATGCCCGAGGCCGATATCGAGAAGATGCTCGACGACATGAGCTACACGGGTCTGCTCGAGTACAACTGGGAAAATCCCGAGCGCGCCAAGCAGTGGGTGCTGCCCATGCTGGTGCCGGGTTCCGCCGAGTTCCTCAACATGCGCGTGAGCCAGCTCGAAGAGCACCCGGTCTATGCCAAGTTCTTTGAGCAGGCATCCAAGGGCCCGCTGTCCAAGGCCACGCCGATGGTGCCGCCCGGTGGTGCCGGCATCGGCATGCATGTCATTCCGGTCGAGAAGGCCATCGATGCCGCGAGCACGTCGGTGCCGATCGAGCATATCGAGCATTGGCTCGACAAATACGAGGGTAAGTATGCCGCCAGCACCTGCAGCTGCCGCGCGAGCCGTCGTGTGATGGGCGAGGGCTGCGCCGACGACCCCGCCGACTGGTGCATTGCCGTGGGCGATATGGCCGACTATGTGGTCGAGACCGACCGCGGCCACTATGTGACGCGCGAGGAGGTCTACGACATCTTGCGCCAGGCCGAGGACAACGGCTTTGTGCACCAGATCACCAACATCGACGGCGAGAACAAGATCTTCGCCATCTGTAACTGCAACGTCAACGTGTGCTACGCCCTGCGCACCTCGCAGCTGTTCAACACGCCCAACCTGTCGCGCTCGGCCTATGTCGCCAAGGTCGAGAAGGACAAGTGCGTGGCCTGCGGCCGCTGCGTTGAGGTGTGTCCGGCCGGCGCCGCCAAGCTGGGCCAGAAGCTCTGCAGCAAAAAGGCGGGCGGACAGGTGCCCGAGTATCCGCGCCAGGAGCTGCCCGATGCCACCAAGTGGGACCACACCAAGTGGTCGCCTAACTACCGCAACGACAACCGCATCGAGACGCACGAGTCCGGCACCGCGCCCTGCAAGACGGCTTGCCCCGCGCATGTCGCCGTTCAGGGCTATCTGAAGCTCGCGGCGCAGGGCCGCTATGACGAGGCCCTGGCGCTCATTAAACGCGAGAACCCGCTGCCCGCTATCTGCGGCCGTGTGTGCAACCGCCGCTGTGAGGATGCCTGCACCCGCGGTCGTGTGGACGCCGCCGTGGCTATCGACGAAGTCAAGAAGTTTATCGCCCAGCGCGATCTGGACGCTGCGACCCGCTACGTCCCGCCCGTGGTGACGCCGACGCGCGCTGGCGGCTTCGACCAGAAGATTGCCATCATCGGTGCCGGCCCGGCCGGTCTGTCCTGCGCTTTCTATCTTGCCGAGAAGGGCTACAAGCCCGTCGTGTTCGAGAAAAACGAGCGCCCGGGTGGCATGCTCACCTACGGCATTCCCAGCTTTAAGCTGCAGAAGGATGTTATCGAGGCCGAGGTCGAGATCATTCGCCTGATGGGTGCCGAGTTCCGCTATGGCGTGGAAGTCGGCCGCGACGTGACGCTCGACGAGCTGCGCACGCAGGGTTTTGAGGCCTTCTACGTGGCTATTGGCTGCCAGGGCGGCCGCCTTGCCGACATTCCGGGCGAGGACGCCGAGGGTGTGACCGTGGCCGTCGACTTTTTGCGCGAGGTCAACAGCGGCAAGATTGACGCGCTGCCCGGCCGCACCATCGTGGTGGGCGGCGGCAACGTGGCCATCGACGTTGCCCGCAACGCCTGCCGTCTGGGTTCCGAGCACGTTGAGATGTTCTGCCTGGAGAGCGAGGCACAGATGCCCGCCAGCGAGGAAGAGCGTCGCGAGGCCATCGAGGACGGCGCGCACATCAGCTGCGGTTGGGGTCCCAAGGAGGTCCACCTGGACGAGGTCGGTCGTGTGTGCGGTATCACCTTCAAGCGCTGCATGCGTGTCTTTGACGACGAAGGCCGTTTTGCGCCCGAGTACGACGAGAACGATCTACGCCGTGTCGATGCTGACCGTGTCGTCATGTCCATCGGCCAGTCCATCGTGTGGGGCGACCTGCTGGCTGGCTCCAAGGTGGAGCTTGGCCGTGGTCAGGGTGCCCTTGCCGATCCCCAGACCTACCAGACCGCCGAACCCGACATCTTTGTGGGTGGTGACGTCTACACCGGTCCCAGCTTCGCCATCGACGCTATCGCCGCCGGTCACGAGGCTGCGGTGTCCATCCACCGATTTGTGCAGCCGGGCTCCACGCTCACCATCGGCCGCAACCAGCGCCGCTACACCGCGCTCGACCGCGACGATGTCGTGATCGCGAGCTATGACAACGCGAGCCGCGAGGTTGCCCACGTGGACCGCGAGCGCGAGAAAGCCGCGCCCTTCAGCGAGTACGTCGAGACCTTTACCGAAGAGCAGGTGCGCGCCGAGACCGCCCGCTGCCTGGGCTGCGGCGCCTCGATCGTCGACCCCAACAAGTGCATTGGCTGCGGCCTGTGCACCACCAAGTGCGCATTCGACGCCATCCATCTTGATCGCGATCGCCCCGAGTGCTCCACGATGGTTAAATACGAGCAAAAGCTCCCGAGCCTTGGCAAGTATGCTTTAAAGCGTGCAATCAAAATCAAGTTCGGTCGTAAATAGGTAACCATGGCGGGTGAGGGGACGGCGCAGACTAGATTTCGCCGTCCCCTTGCTTTGGGTTTGCATCGCATCAACCGTTGTTGAAAGGTTTCTACCTTGCATGAATTGGGAATCGTTTATCACATTATTCGCGATGTTGAGAACGTGGCGCGCGCCAATGGCGTGCGCCACGTTTCGAGCGTCACGCTGCTGCTGGGCGAGGTCTCGGGCGTCGTTCCCGACTTGCTGCTCGACGCTTGGCGCTGGGCGGCAGATAAAAAGTCCATCATGCAGGGCGCGGAGCTTATCGTGGAGCCCGTCGAGGCCGTGACGCATTGCGAGGCGTGCGGCCGCGACTATGCGACAGTCGAGCACGGCAAGACCTGCCCCCATTGCGGCAGTGGTGACACCTATTTGCTCCAGGGCCAAGAGGTCATGATCAAGCAGATCGAGACCCCCGACGAGGATCCGGCAGACGCTGCCCCCGACGGCCCTTCTGACGCCCCCGACGCCGTCGACGCCGCTAACCCTCTCCACATCGTCTAGCCCCTAGTCGTTGGGGACGTTCTTGTTTGACTAGTCGTTTAAGAACGTCCCCAACGACTAGTTGCGCTAGAGCATAAGTCATACAATTAGTCAAGTTATGTCTGTTTAAACAAAATAGCGGCACGCAGGCGCATTGGGATTAACCTAAAAGCGGCATCAATGAACAGAGTGTCTGTATATATCTGTGAAAGTAATTGGCAACTCACGTTTTAGTGGGCAATGAGCTGTAAACCAGCAATGTAATCAATTTGTAACAAACTTAGACGTTTAAACAAATAATCCAACCTTTTGCGAATTTAGCTATAATTCCACAATCCAAACAGGTATACTCCTTTCATGTCGTGTAGGAAATACGTAGACAAAAAGGAGGTTATGTGATGGTAAGTATTGTTCTTGCTAGCCATGGTGACTTGGCGGCTGGAATCAAGCAGACGGGCTCGATGGTCTTTGGCGATCAGCCGTCTGTAGCCGTGGTCTCGCTCGAGCCGAGCATGGGCCCCGACGACTTCCGTGCCAAGGTCGAGGAAGCAGTCGCTTCTTTCGAGGACCAGGAGCAGGTGCTCTTCCTCGTTGATCTGTGGGGCGGTACGCCGTTCAACCAGATCAGCGGGCTCATCGAGGGCCACGATTCCTGGGCTATCGTCACCGGTGTCAACCTGCCTATGCTCATCGAGGCATATTCGCAGCGCTTTGACGCAAAGAACACTGCACATGCGATCGCAAAACATCTCGTGACTGAGGCTAAGGCTGGCGTGCGCGTCAAGCCCGAGTCTCTGGAGCCCGAGGAGAAGAAGCCGGCTGCGGCCGCCGCTGCTCCTGCAGGCGCCATCCCTCCGGGAACGGTCATCGGCGACGGGCACATCAAGATCGCCCACGTCCGTATCGACACCCGTCTGCTTCATGGTCAGGTGGCCACCACGTGGACCAAGCAGATCAACCCCAACCGCATCATCGTGGTTTCCGACGGCGTTGCTCACGACGAGCTCCGCAAGACCATGATCGAGCAGGCTGCCCCTCCGGGAGTCCATGCCAACGTCGTGCCCATCAAGAAGATGGCCGAGGTCGTCAAGGACACGCGCTTTGGTGACACCAAGGCCATGCTGCTCTTCGAGAACCCGCAGGATCTGCTCAAGGCCATCGAGGCCGGCGTCGACATCAAGGAAGTCAACATCGGTTCCATGGCTCACTCCAAGGGCAAGGTCGTCGTCACCAACGCCGTCGCTATGGGCGATGACGACGTTAAGACTCTCGAGGCCCTCAAGGCTAAGGGCGTCAAGTTCGAGGTCCGCAAGGTTCCTTCGGATTCCTCCGAGGATCTCGACGCCATGTTGAAGAAAGCTAAGGCCGAACTGGCCGCTCAAGCATAGTAAAGGAGGGTCCGATACATGTCTGCAATCACTATTCTGCTTGTTGCGATTGTCGCGTTGCTTGCCGGTATGGAAGGCATTCTGGATGAGTTCCAGTTCCATCAGCCGCTCGTGGCATGCACGCTTATCGGTCTCGTAACCGGTCACCTTCAGGAGGGCATCCTCCTGGGCGGTTCGCTCCAGATGATGGCCCTTGGCTGGGCTAACGTCGGCGCCGCCGTCGCGCCTGACGCCGCTCTGGCCTCGGTCGCTTCTTCGATCATCATGGTGCTCGCCCTCAACGGCGGCGCCACCGATTCGGCCAAGGCCGTTACCGCCGCCATCGCCGTCGCCGTTCCGCTGTCGGTCGCTGGCCTGTTCCTGACCATGATCTGCCGTACCCTGGCAACCGCTATCGCTCACGCCATGGACGGTTGCGCCGAGAAGGGCGACTTCGCCGGCATCGAGCGCTGGCAGTATGCTGCCATCCTCATGCAGGGCCTTCGTATCGCCATCCCGGCAGTACTTCTGTGCATCATCCCGGCCGAGGCTGTTACCAACGCGCTTAACGCTATGCCCGACTGGCTGTCCGGCGGCATGGCTGTCGGCGGCGGCATGGTCGCTTCCGTCGGTTACGCCATGGTCATCAACATGATGGCCACCAAGGAGACCTGGCCGTTCTTCGTCCTCGGCTTCGTCCTTGCTGCCATCCCTCAGCTCACGCTGATCGCCCTTGGCCTCATCGGCATCTCCCTTGCCCTTATCTACCTTGGCCTTAAGGATCTGGCCAAGCAGGGTGGCGGCATGGGCGGTGGCTCCGGCGACCCGCTCGGCGACATTCTGAACGATTACGAGTAGGAGGGGAGTGATACATATGGCAGAGAACAAGATTCAGCTCACCAAGGCTGACCGCAAGAAGGTTTGCTTCCGTCATCAGTTCCTTCAGGGCTCGTGGAACTACGAGCGTATGCAGAACGGCGGCTGGTGCTTCGCAATGATCCCTGCGATCAAGAAGCTCTACACCAGCAAGGATGACCAGATTGCCGCTCTTAAGCGCCACCTGGAGTTCTATAACACCCATCCCTATGTTTCCGCCCCCGTCATTGGCGTTACCCTTGCTCTCGAGGAAGAGCGCGCCAACGGTGCTCCGATTGACGACGTCGCCATTCAGGGCGTCAAGGTCGGTATGATGGGCCCGCTCGCCGGCGTCGGCGACCCCGCCTTCTGGTTCACCCTTCGCCCGATTCTGGGCGCTCTGGGCGCTTCCCTGGCCCTGTCCGGCAGCATCGCCGGTCCGCTGCTGTTCTTCTTCGCGTGGAACATCATCCGTTACGCCTTCCTGTGGTACACGCAGGAGTTTGGCTACAAGGTCGGCTCCTCCATCGCCAAGGACCTCTCCGGCGGTCTGATGGGCAAGGTCACCGAGGGCGCTTCCATCCTGGGTATGTTCATCATCGGCGCCCTGGTCGAGCGCTGGGTGTCCATCTCCTTCACCCCGGTCGTCTCCAAGGTCACGCAGTCTGCTGGCGCCTTTATCGACTGGGCTAATCTGCCCTCCGGTTCTGAGGGTGTCAAGGAAGCACTGACGATGTATAACTCCATCGGTGCTAACGCCCTTGATCAGGTGAAGGTCACCACGCTTCAGGCTAACCTCGATCAGCTCATCCCCGGCCTTGCCGCCGTGTGCCTGACCCTGCTGGTCTGCAAGCTCCTCAAGAAGAAGGTCAGCCCGATCGTCATCATCTTGGCTCTCTTCGCCATCGGCATCATCGGTCGCGTCTGCGGCTTCATGTAAGCGCGCTTCGGCTTAAGACCGAGAATTGCTAGACAAGGGCTTTTGAGCCATTGAAACGGACCGCACCCGGTGGGTACACTGGATGCGGTCCGATTGTTTTATTTGGAGGGCGAGGCGCGCATGGCGCAATCTCAGAACAGCACGGTCGATCTGGCAACGCCGGCAACCTGCCTGATGGGGCTTACCAGCCACGGTAACGTGATGGTGGGCAATAAGGCGTTTGAGTACTATAACGAGCGCAATCCCGAGGATTTTATTCAGATCCCGTGGGATGAGGTCGACTATATTGCCGCCGAGGTTTTGCGCGGCACCAAGAAGATCACGCGTTTTGCGATCTTCACCAAGGACAACGGTCACTTTACGTTTTCGACGCGCGACGACAAAGAGACGCTTCGCGCGGTCCGCAAGTACGTTGACGAGGATAAGCTCGTGCGTTCGCCCGACTTTATCGATGTGACGGCCAAGGGCGCCAAGAGCATCCCCTCCGTTATCAAAAACCTCTTCCACAAAGGCAACTAGTCGTTGGGTAGTTATTAGGGGCGTTCTTAAACGACTTGTCATTAAAGAACGTCGCAGATGACTATCTCGAAGAGCGGCTGTGCGCTGCATGTTAGTGGCGTAAATCTGCTACACTAATACGACATGCCTCCGTAGCTCAGGGGATAGAGCACCGCTCTCCTAAAGCGGGTGTCGACGGTTCGAATCCGCCCGGGGGCACCAGAGGAATATCGAGCCCGGTACCGCTATGGTGCCGGGCTCTTCTGGTCTAAGGGCAGGATTCGGACCGCCGACACCTGCGTCACCAATTTCCCCGCGGGGGGAGTTTTCGAATCCGCCCGGGGGCACCAGAGATTTGCCGAGCCCGGTACCACCACGGTGCCGGGCTCTTCTGGTTTAAAGGTATGCCGTGGTTTTCGCTACTTCAGATGAAGAAAGCGCCCGTTTGCAGGGGGAGCAAACGGGCGCAATTGAGCGAATGTATTTGCGTCAGCAGCCGCTGTGGGCAACGTCTTGATGACTAGTTGGTCGTACCGGAATCGTCGCCTGAATCAGTACCAGAGCCAGAAATCGAAACCGTCAACGTGATCGTGTTGTCGGTGGACTGCTTACCGGTGGGGGAGACGCCCGTAACGGTGGCGTTTTCGTTGCCACTCACGGGGTTGCCGTTCTGGTCGCAGAACGCGATGTTGTAGAACCCGGCGTTGTTGAGCGCGGTGACGGCGGCGGAGATGCTCTTGCCGTACAGGTTACCCGGAACGCTGGCCTTGCCGGACTTCTTGGCAATGACGACGGTAATCGTGGCGCCGGGCTTCTGCTTACCGCTGGGGTTCCAGCTGATCACGGTGCCCTCGGTAACCGAGTCGTTCTCCTGGTAGCTCACGTCGACGCCAAAGCCTGCCATATCGAGGGCGTTGCGCGCCTGGGCCTCGGTCATGTCGGTCAGGTCGGGGACGGACGTGGTATCCGGGCCGCTCGAGACCTTGTATGAGATGGTCGTGCCCTTCGCGACTTCCTTACCGGCTTCGGTGCCCTGCTCAAAGACCTGGCCCTCATCGGCCTCGTTGGCCTCCTCGGAGGCGTTGCCCTTCAGGCCAACGCTTGCCAGCGCGGCTTCTGCCTGGTCCTTGGTCAGGCCGACAAGCTTGGGAACCTCAACCTTCTCGGAGGGCTTGGGGCCCTTGGAGATTACCAGGTTCACCTTAGTGCCCTTGGCCTTCTTGGTGTTGCCGTTGGGCGTCTGCTCGGCGACCTTGCCCTCGTCGACATCGTCGTTGTAGCTTTGGTCGATGGTGCCGACCTCGAGGCCGGCTTCCTTGATCAGCTCGACGGCAGTCTGCTGGTCCTTGCCCAGTACATCGGGAACGGTGACCTGCTCGCCGCCAAAGAGTCCTGTGGCAAAGGCCACCACGATGCCGATGACGGCAACGGCCGCCACCACGGCGGCGATGATCTTGTTCTTGTTGGATTTGGGCTTTTCGACCTCGTAGGAGCCGGTGGAGCCCGAAACCGAGCTACGGGCGGTATTCTGGCCGCTCACGCCCGAGACGGGACGCACCATGGCGCGCGTCTGATCGGAAAGCTCGCGAGTCTTGGTGGCGCCCAACTCACCGGGGGCACCGATGATGCGTGTGGGCTCCGAGATGTTTACGGCACGGCCCGACAGGTAGCTGTTGAGCACCTGACGCAGCTCGTCGGCGGTCTGGAAGCGGTTTGCCGGGTCTTTCTCCATGCACTTGAGGATGATGCGCTCAAGGTCGGCGTCGACACCGGAGTTGATCTGGCTCGGTGGAATAGGCAGCTCGTTGACCTGCTTGAGTGCGACCGAGATAGCGTCGTCACCGTCAAAGGGAACGCGGCCGGTGGCGCACTCATACATCACGACGCCCAACGAGTAGATATCCGAGGTGGGGCCGAGGTCCTGACCACGGGTCTGCTCGGGGCTGACGTAGTGGGCGGTTCCCAGCACGTTGTTGTCTTGCGTGAGGTGGCTGTTCTTGGCGCGCGCGATGCCAAAGTCCATCACCTTGATGTTGCCGTCGGGCAGCACCATGATGTTCTGCGGCTTAATGTCGCGGTGGATGATCTCATGCTTGTGAGCGACCGAAAGCGCGGAGCTGATCTGCGAGCCGATCTGGGCGACCTTCTTGGGGTCGAGGGCGCCGTGGCTCTTGATGCCGCTCTTAAGGTCGGTACCGCGCAGGTACTCCATGACGATGTAATAGGTGTCGCCGTCCTTGCCCCAATCGTAGACGCCCACGATATAGGGGGAGGAGAGACCGGCTGCTGCCTGGGCCTCCTGCTTAAAGCGTGCGGCGAAGGTTGCGTCGCCAGCATACTGCGGCAGCATGATCTTGACGGCAACCGTGCGGTCGAGGACCTGGTCCTGTGCACGGTAGACGGTCGCCATGCCGCCTGTCCCCACCTTATCCTTGAGGAGGTATCTTCCCCCGAGGACCCTCTGTTCCATTCCTGCTCCTAACATAACTATTCGCTCAACGATGTGTGTAGTACCTACGATGTGGCCGCTGGGGCCGTGTGGCGCGTTGCCGCTAACTCTTCGGCCGCGGCGCGCCTCGGGTGTCCGATTCGATCATGGGCATCACGCTCCCTGTGCGGCGAGCGCCGCGGTCAGGACGATGCCGGCAATCTTGGCCGCCTTGACGTCGTGTTTGTCGTAATCCTCCAAGGCCACCGAGATGGCGACCGTGGGTGAATCGTAAGGTGCAAAGCCAACGAACATCGAGTTGACGTTGGTGCCGCCGGTCTCGGCCGAGCCGGTCTTGCCGGCGACCTTGACGCCGGGGACCTGGGCATCGGTGCCGGTACCGGACTGGACGACGGCGAGCATGGCCTGCTTGACCTGGTCGGCCGTGGCGGAGCTGACGGCCTGACCCAGCGAGCGGGACTGCGTGGTCTTGACCACAGTTCCGTCCGGGGCGAGTACCTGGGCTACAAAGTACGGGTCCATGACCACGCCACTGTTAGCGATGGCGGCGGCAATCACGGCGTTTTGCATGACGGTGGTCTGCGGCCCGGGCGTGTGGTCCATGCCGACAGGCTGGCCGGCGCCGGCCCAGGCGGTCTCCCACTCGGTCATGAGCGACGGGTCGGCCATGATGGAGGCCGCGGAGGTCAGGTCCTGGCCGAGCTTTTGGCCGTAGCCAAAGGCGTTGGCAAACTGCACGAGCGTGTTTGCGCCAACTTCGTTTGCCACCTGGCCAAAGACGACGTTGGAAGACACGGCAAAGGCCTGCTGCAGGCTGATGGTGCCGTAGCTCTCGTTGGCATAGTTGGTGACCGGCGCGTTGCCGATGTCCATGGAGCCGGGCGCCTGGTAGGTGCTGGTAAGGCTGGCGGTGCCGGTCTCGAGTGCCGCGGAAAGCGTAACGACCTTAAACGTGGAGCCCGGCGTGTACAGCGCGTCCATGGCGCGATTGTACATGGAGCCGTCCTCGCCGCCGCCCGCCTGCAGCAGGGCGTCGATGTTGGTGTTGTCATAGGTGGGCGAGCTGGCGCATGCGAGCACCGCACCGGTACGCGGGTCGATGACCACTACGGCGCCCTTAAAGCCCTTGAGCGCCTGCTCGGCCGCCGTCTGGATACGCGAGTCGATGGTGAGCTTGGCGGTGTTGCCTGGCTGGGTCTGGCCCGCGAGCGACGCGATGGCGTTGTTCCAGCTGGAGTAATCCTTAGAGCCGGTGAGCGTGTCGTTCATGACACTCTCGATGGCGGTGGTGCCATACTGCTGGCTCACGTAGCCAACCACGTGCGCTGCCAGGTTGCCGTTGGGGTAGGAGCGCACGTAGGTGCCGTCCTCCTGCTGCAGCGACTCGGCCAGCGTCACGCCGTCGGACGTGATGATGGAACCGCGCTGGATGTACTTGGAGCGGGCGATAGTGTGGTTGTTGGTCGGCATATCCTGATAGTCCTTGGCCTTGATGACCTGGACATAGGTGAGGTTGCCGATAAGGATGGCGAACAGCGCCGTAAAGGCGAGCACCGCACGGGTTAGACGGTTGGCGAGCGCAACGCGGCCGAGCACACCGGATTCAGGCGTGTCGAGCAGGCGACGGCGCATGCGCGAGCCGACGGAATGGCTGCCGCTGCCGTAGGAAGACGAGGTGGCAAAGCGCGTGCCCGTCGGGGCGGCGGCGGATGCGACCTGATCATCGGTGATGGCGGTCATGGTGCCGGTGCCGGTAAGCTCGGCCTCGCGTCCGGTCGCTTCGTCACCGGCGCGCAGCAGGAGCGCGACGATGATAAAGCTTGCCAGCAGCGAGGAACCGCCCTGGCTCATAAAGGGCAGGGTGACGCCGGTCAGCGGGATCAGGCGGGTAACGCCGCCCACGATCAAAAAGGCCTGGAAGCTGATGGCGGCCGTAAGGCCCGTGGCGCTAAAGGCGGCGAGGTCGGATTTAGCGCGGGCAGCCGTGGTGAGGCCACGCACGGCAAAGAGCATAAACAGGATGAGCACGGCGCCGCCGCCCAAAAGGCCCATCTCCTCGCCGATGGCAGAGAAGATAAAGTCGGACTCGACGACAGGGATGTTGTTGGCCATGCCGTTGCCGATACCAACACCGACCAGACCGCCATCGGCAAGCGAGAAGAGCGACTGGACGATCTGGTAGCCCTGGCCCTGGGCGTCCTTAAACGGATCGACCCAAACTTGGAAGCGCACCTGAACGTGCGACAGGAACTTGTAGGCGCCCACGGCCCCAACGGCCAGCAGCGCAAGGCCGATAACGACATACGAAAAGCGCCCCGTGGCAACGTAGAGCATCAGCAAGAAGATAGTGTAGAACAGCACGGCCGAACCCAGGTCGCGTTCGAAGACGACGACGAGCAGGCACACACCCCACACGGCAAACAGCGGCAGCAGCAGTCGCAGGCGAGGGATCTTAAAGCCCAGGATCTTGCGGTTGGAGATGGAGAGCAGCTCGCGGTTCTCGGCCAGGTACCCGGCCAGGAACAGCACGATAAAGACCTTGGCGAACTCGCCAGGCTGGATGGTAAAGCCCGCGATGCGAATCCACAGCTTGGAGCCCGAGATCGTGGTGCCGATAAAGATGGGCAGCATCAGCAGGATGATGCCGATAATGCCAAAGGTGTACTTGTAGCGCATGACCACGTCGAGGTTTTTGACCAGTGCGAGCGTTCCCACCATCAGGGCCACCGAGACAAACAGGATGATGAGCTGTGAGATCGCGAGAGCGGGTGCGAGACGCGTCACGAACGTGATACCGATGCCCGAAAGCACAAAGACAATGGGCAGGATGGCGGGGTCGGCACCGGGCGCCAAGATGCGCACGGCAATGTGGGCCGCGGCAAAGGCGGCAAAGAGGCCGATCGGTACGGCGAGCGTCTCAAAGGAGATGGCAGCGCCCGCGGTGAGCACGTACATCGCATACAGCAGGATGACGGGGAACGCCGAGGCGATGAGCAAGAGCAGCTCGGTGTTGCGGCGACTCATAAGCGGCACTCCCTTTCTAATTCTTATCGGAGGCTTCGGCCTCGGCGGACTGTTCGGCGGTTTTCTCGGAATCTGATTCGGAGGTCGATCCCTGATTGGTGTTGTCGCGAATCGTTTGCGCGTCGATCACCTGGCGGGTCTGCTCTTCATCGATCTGGTGGCGGTACTTGGATATCGTGTCCTGCGCATCGTCGACACTTGTTTGCGGAATGCCCGCCTTGAGGCGGTTTTGCGTGTCTTCGGGCAGGTCGGACAGCTTAATGCTGGTTTCGCTTTCGAGCCAGTGGAGCTTGAGTCCGAGCGGCTTGCCGGGCAGGCCGCGCCAGACGGCGACATTGCCCTGGTAGGTACCCAGGTAGTACGAGCCGGTGACACCCGTGTAGGCCCAGATGCCAGCTGCCAGCACAAAGACGAGGGCCAGGATGGCGGCGATAGTAATGTTGCGGCGACGCACGCGCTGCGCCTCGCGCATAACGCCATCGTCAACCAGGTCAACGACTACTACGGTCACGTTGTCGTGGCCGCCGGCGGCAAGCGCCGCGTCCACTAGATTGTCGACGCAGATTTGCGCGGTTGAGGACTGCGTGGCGATGTTCTCGATATCGCTATCGGGAATCATGCTCGAAAGGCCGTCGGAGCACAGGATCAGGCGGTCGCCTTCCTCGATATGCAGAGTGAAGTGGTCGGCATACATGGCAGGGTCCGAGCCCAGCGCACGGGTGATGACCGAACGGTTGGGGTGGACGCGAGCCTCGTCTGCCGTAATCTCGCCGGCGTCCACGAGCTCCTCCACGTAGGAGTGGTCGCGGGTCACGCGGATGAGCGTGCCCTCGTGGAGCAGGTAGGCGCGAGAGTCACCCACGTGGGCGATGGCGAGCGTGTCGTTTTCGATATAGGCGCAAGTGGCTGTGCAGCCCATGCCGGGCTTGCCCAGGCCGTTCAGGGCCGCCTCGATTACGGCGGCGTTGGCTGCCTCGACGGCTGCGGCCAGGCGTGCTGCGTCGGCGGACTGCGGGGCCGTCTTGGCAATAGTCTCGACGGCGATGGAAGAGGCTACCTCGCCGGCGGCGTGACCACCCATGCCGTCGCATACGCAAAAGAGCGGCGACTGCACCAGGTAGGAATCCTCATTGTGCGGGCGCACACAGCCAACGTCGGAGCGGGCGCCCCACATGAGTTGTGTGGTGGTGCCGGCATCATAGGTCGAGTCGGTCTCGATGCGTTCCTCGGTCAGGGGCTCAAAGCTCATGGTCGAGCCGGGGTCTTTGAGCTTGGCCTCAACGGCGGCAACGTCGATCTCGGCTGTGTCACCGGGAGAGACGGTGTCGGTCTCGGCGTTTGATTCGGAATCGCCGGTGTCCGGGGAGCCGGGCTCCTCGGACGCGCAGGCGGTCGACTCGTCGTCTTGCGGGCTGACGTCTATAGGCTCGGGCGTCGCAAAGTGCGACGGCGCGGGTGTGCTTTGCGACTGGGCGGCGGGCTCGGTCACGGCATCGGACTCGCTTGCGGGCGCAGGCTGCGGGGCCTTGGGTGCAGGGCCGTCCTCGGGGGATGGCCCCGCCTCGGGCGCCGGCGTAGACGCGGGCGCAACCTCGGATGCCGGGGCTATGGGAAACGCTGGCGCGGCGGGTTCGGGTGCCGCAAACACCGCAGCGCTCTCGTTGATTGCCGCGGCGACGGGCTCTGCAAAGTGAGCTGGCGCCGAGGTTGCTTCGGGCGCTGTGGGCTGTTCCGCGGCATGTGCGCCGATGGGCGCCGCTACGGCATCCTCTTCGTCCTCGTTATCGGCGAGATCCGAAATATCATGCGTTACATGCGAAAGAGGCAGGGAGAACACGGTGTCCTCGGGTTCCACGGGTGCGGAGCCCGCCGGAGCGGCGTGGGTCGGCGCAGCTGTGGCGGCAGCCGGTGCCTCGGTCATAGTCGCGGACTTGTTCTCCTCGTCGATCATCGACGGTTCACCTTCATGACCACATCGCCGATCTGGACTTCGTCGCCCTCGCGCAGCGTTGCGGGCTCCACAAGCTGGCGGCCGTTGACGAGCGTGCCGTTAAGCGAGTTGAGGTCCTCGATGATGAGCGCCGGGCCCTGCAGCGAAAAGCGCGCATGCGAGGCCGAGACGAATGGTTCGTTGATGCAGATGTCCGAAGACGGCGAGCGACCGACGATGACGGGGCCGAGCATGTCTACGTGGATGCCGCGGATACCGCGCGGGCCCTTGTCCACATCGATCGTCCAGATAGCCGAGTCGCGGCGCTGCCCGCGCACAAGTCCCACGCCGGTCTTCATGACGGCGAACAGGAAGATATAGAGCAGGGCGACCAAGACGATGCGGCCTGCAAAAAGGACGATATCGATGTTCATAAGCGACTATCCCCTAAATTCAAAGGTACTCAGGCCAAACGTCAGCAGATCGCCGTTGCGCAGCGGGCAGCGCGTAATGCGGCGGTTGTTGACGAGCGTGCCGTTGGTGGAATTGAGGTCCTCGATCGACCAATCCGAGCCCGTAAAGGTGAGCTGGGCGTGGCGGCGCGACACGTTGGGGTCGCGCAGGGCGATGTCGGAAACTGAGCGCTCGCGACCGATGGTCACCTGTGCGGAGGTGATGCTATGGCTCTCGCCGCTCACGACGTCGACGAGCTGGGCGAGCGGGCGCTGCGGGGCGCGAGTGCTCGCCATGTTGGAGGCGATGCCGGCTGCGGCGCCTAGGCCCACGGCGGCACCGGTCGCGGCGGCTCCGCCCATGCCGGCAAGCGCGTCGCGGGAGACGGTCTGCGGCACCGGGATGGGTGCGGCGGCGGGGTCGGGGACGCTAGGCGCGAAGGGGTCTGCCACGGCAAGCGGGTCGGGAGCGGCGGCGCGAGGCGTCGGCTGCTGCTGGGGCATGGCGGCGGGGCGCTGCTGCTGCGGGGCAGCAAACTGCTGCTGGCCGGCGCGCGGGGCGCTGGCGGCACGGCTTGCCGCGGAGTTATTCTGTCCCAGGCCGTTTTGGTAGGCGCGCTCTTCCTCGTACAGGCGGCCGAGCGTGGGCGCATCGACGTTCTCGGCAAAGACCGAGAACTTGCCGGCGCGCAGCTGCGGATCGATCATAAAGCGCACGAGGGGCTCGCCGACAAAGACATAGCGGCGCTTTTCGGCCTGCGCCTTCACAAACTCGCGGACCTCGCGCGAAAGCTCGGGGTAGAACGGGGCGAGCATGGGATCGTCGTCGGCGGCGATAAGGATGGTATAGAGTGCCGGCGCCGTGTTGACGCCGTTGATCACCAGAGTCTGATCCTCCATGTCGCGAGCGGCCTGCTTGGCAAGCTTCTTAAAGGAGAACGGGGCACGGGTGGCACCGAAGATGCCGGCCACGTGGTCCTCGAAGATGTTCAGGAAGTTCACGAAAGATCACTCTCCGTATAGGTTCTTTGGTATCCGAGCAAATATAGGCATATCCCAACGATTATAGAGGATAGGATTCCCGCAACCGCCGCCTTGGCGATGACCGCGGCTGCAAGGCCGGCAATTTCCATATGGTGTGCAAGACAGGACGCCGCTGCGCAGCCGATGCCGGTGACAGCGATGGCGGCGATTGCGGCAAGGTTTGAGCCCTGATCGGCACGCTTGGTATGGGCATTGAGCAGCGCGGATGACGCTGCGGCAGTTGCCGCGACCAGCACAAAGGCAGCCCAAAGGAGCGGGTCTCCCAGCGCTGCGGCAACGTTACCGAGCCCCAGCACGCCTCCGGCTGAAAGCGCGACCGTGGCCAGACGGGCAAAAAGCGCGCCCATGCCCGTTGCCGCGGCGGCGCTTGCCGGGCCGAGCCAAAATGACGCGACGCCGGCGGCGACCCCAGCTGCCAGGAAGGTATTGCCGGTCAGACAGCCAAGCGCAAGTGCACAGGTGAGCGTGGCGCTCGCGGCAGTCTCGGTGCGACCCCAGGCGATCCACCAACCGGACATGGCGGCGGCAAAGATCACCGCGACGGGCAGCATCGACAGGATACCCTGTGCCTGCATGGTGGCGTTGGCCATGAGCACCAAAAAGCCCACAGCCGAGATAGCCGAGCCAATCTGGGGGGCCAGGCCAGCCGCCGCTCCGATCGCGATGGCCGCAATGACCAGGCCGGGAAGCGCCGCGACCCCGGCCGTTTGCATCAGCAAAAAGCTAAAGGTGCCGCACGTTAGCGCCGAGATAGTGCGCATGGTGTAGTCGCGCGCATGGCTCCAGCGCGTGCCCGCCCAGCCGAGTGCGGGGTCGACCTCGATGGCGTCGTCCTCGTAGTGCGACGGCTCGATATCGTCGAGCCCCTGCTCGTCATCCGAAAGTTCGCCAACCATTTGCTCCAGGCTGCGACGGCCTTCGCGCACGCTGCCCAGACCGGCAAGGAGTTGGTCGCAAAATGCCTCGATGCTGTTGGGGCGGTCCTGCGGCATGGGGGAGAGCGCGCTCATGAGCGCGGCCTCGGCTCCCGGGGGAAAGTGTGGTATCAGCTCGCTGGGATAGGTGGCGCCGCCGATGATGCGGTCGAGCGAGTCGGCGGGCGTGGCCGCCATAAAGGGAGCGCTGCCGCACAGGCCCTCGTAGATCACACAGGCGAGGGCAAAGACATCGGCGCGCTCGTCGACCGTGCCGGTCTCGATATCGAGCTGCTCGGGCGGCATGTAGCCGATGGTGCCGCCGCGTGAGCCGCCAAAGCCACCGGCGGACGACAGTCGCGCCATGCCAAAGTCGGTGAGCTTTACATTGCCCGAGTGGTCGATGAGCACGTTGGCGGGCTTAATGTCCAGGTGGAGTACGCCATTACTATGGGCGAAGGTGAGCGCCTGGCCCAGGGCATCGGCAATGGCCGCGGCCTCGTCAAAGGTAAGTGAGTGGCCGTCCACGCGGTGCAAAAACTCGGCCAGCGACATGCCATCGACATATTCCATAACCAGGTAGGCATAGGCTGTGTCGTGCGTAAAGTCGATGACCTGCACGATGTTGGGATGTTGAAGCATGGCGGCAGTGTGCGCCTCGCGCAGGACATCCATGATGTCGCTGGCGGGCATGCCGGCGCCGTTGATAAGGGGGATGCGCTTAATGGCGACGCGGCGGCGCAGGTGCGTGTCGCGGCAGATCTCGATGGAGCCAAAACCGCCAGTCGCAAGTGTCTCGAGCGGCTGGTACCGCTTGAGCAGCTCGCGAGAGCTGGTGCCCTCCAAGGGAACGTCCGGCGAGAACCGGGCGGTATGTTGCGAGAAAAGCGGCATGGCCAACCCTCGTGCGTTTAAAGTTCGTTTGCGAGCGGCGGGCGCGGAGCCGAGCCGTTCGCGGTGGCATAGATGCTGCTAGTGTAGCACGCTCGGGTGCATGGGGAGGATAGCGGGATGCGAGGCTGCCCGTCTGGCTTGGCCTTAGCGCTTCTTCTTGTTCTTCTTCTGCTTGCGCTGCTTGCCCTTGGTCTCCTGGGGCTTGTCGCCCTGCTTGGCTTCAGCAGCGGCCTTTTCTGCCTTCATCTTCTTGCGTTTGGTCTCGATGCGGAGTTTTTTGTTGATGCGGGCCTTGAGGAAGGGACCGAACTGCTCGGCATCGCCACGGACGAAGGTGTCCTTGGGGATCGTCACGCCCTGGTCGGCGAACATGGCCACAAAGATGCGCTCGCCGTCGAGTACGTGGTCGAGCTTGTCAAACGGGAAGAACTGCGACTTGCCGCTCTTGCCCCAAACCATCAGGCCGTCCTCGTTGGCGGCGACGCGGCGATAGCGGCCGCCCATGGACTCGTCGGCCTCGACGGCGTCGATAAAGTCGCGGGCGAGCGTGTGGTGCAGGTTCTTGCTCCACCAGGCCAAAAAGGCGCCGAACACGATCAGCACGACGCCGAACTTGATCCAGCTGCCGCCGGCCACCAGCATGCCGATGCCGATGAGCGCGGCAATCGCGGCGGCGACGTACAGGGAGCCACGGCGCCTGGGCGAGGCGACCAGGCGCGCAAAGTCGGTGACGAGGTCGTTTTCGTACTGATACTCGTTGAGGTACAGGATGCCGTCGTCGGCTGCTGCCTGCGCCTCGAGCGCGACCTCGACCTGGTCGGCTGCTTCGGAGGGAACGAGGTTGCTCTCTGCGTCTGCCATGCTCTTTGGACTCCTATCGCGGCGGGCTCGCCGTACGGGTTATTATGAATGCAGTATGCCGTGCGACCGCATGGCCGTCGCGGCAACAAGTCTCAGTATACCCGGGGGAGCACCCATGGAATCGTTGTACCGAAAGTATCGCCCGCTCACCTTCGACTCCGTGGTGGGCCAGCAGCATATCGTCTCGACGCTCGAGCACGCTATCACCGAGGGACGCCTGTCCCACGCCTACCTGTTCTGCGGACCGCGCGGCACGGGCAAGACCACCATGGCGCGCATCCTTGCCAAGGCGCTGCTGTGCCGCAATGCCGAGGCGGCGCGCGCCGAGGGTGCAAGCGGCTGCATGCCCGACGGTACTTGCGAGGAGTGCGAGCTCATTGCCGAGGGCAACCACCCCGATGTCTACGAGCTCGATGCCGCAAGCCGTACCGGCGTGGACAACGTGCGCGAGGAGATCATCAACTCCGTCAACTTTGCCCCGGTGCGCGGCAAGTACAAGATCTATATCATCGACGAGGTCCACATGCTCACGACGGCGGCGTTCAACGCGCTGCTCAAGACGCTTGAGGAGCCGCCGGCACACGTGATCTTTGTGCTGTGCACCACCGACCCGCAAAAGATTCTGGAGACCATCCTCTCGCGCTGCCAGCGTTTCGATTTCCATCGCATCGGCAACGAGGATATTGAGCATCGCCTGGCATACGTATGCGAGCAGGAGGGCTTCGATTACGACGACGAGGCGCTCGCCATCGTGGCGCGCCATGCCAAGGGCGGCATGCGCGACGCGCTCTCCACGCTGGAGCAGCTGAGCGTTTTTGGCAACGGTTCTGTGCATGCGGACGATGCCCGCTCGCTTTTAGGCGAGGTTTCGGACCAGATTCTGGGCGAGTTTTCCCGTGCCATTGCCGATCGCGATGTTGCCGAGCTCTATGGACTGATTCGTGCGCAGGTCGAGGAAGGGAACGACCTGCTGGAACTGACGCGCGACCTGGTGGCGCATGTGCGTGACGTGTACGTTGCCTGCGTTGCCGGTGCCCGTGCCGAGCTGTTTGAGGGCGGCTCCGAGCAGGCCGAGGCGCTTGCTGCCGAGGCCGCTGCCTTTGGCGAGCATCCTGCCGACTGCCTGGCCCGTGTGCTGACAGTGCTCGACGATGCCGCACTGGAGATGAGGGGCGCGAGCGATGTGCGCCTGGTGCTCGAGATCGCCTGCACGCGCCTGGCACGTCCCGAGGCTGATATAACGATTGAGGCATTGGCCGAGCGCGTGGCACGCCTGGAGGCCATGGTTGCCAATGCCGCGGTGCCGGCGAGCGTGGCTGCTGCTCAGGCCGCCGCGCCTGCAGCATCCGTACCCGCTGCTGCCCAGCAGCCGACGCTGATCTCGGGTGCCCGAGCCGCTACTCCGGCGGCATCTGCTACCACCGCTGATACGTCCGCGCGCCAGGGCGGTATGCCTTGGGACCGTGGTGCTGCCGCTCCGGCGGCTCAGCCTGCGCCCCGTTCTGCGTCCGTGTCGGCTTCCAAGCCTGCAGCGTCTGCACCTCAGTCTGCGCCGGCTCCGACGCCTCAGCCCGTTGCAGCCCCCGCGCCTGCCACCGCTCCGGCACCTAAGCCCCAGCCCAACACCGCCGCCCAGGTTGCCGCCGCCGGCGCCGCCGAGACCCCTGCGGTTGAGGATGCCGGAGAGCTGCAGCGCAAATGGGCCGAGGTTGTCGAGCGTGTCAAGGCGCGTCAGGCTTCCTACGCAGGGCTTTTGCTCAACGCCCGCGCCACGGCCGACGACGGCTCCAAGCTCACGGTCTCGTTCCCCGCGGGTTCGACTTTTGCCATTAAGATGCTTGGTCGCGCCGATACGCAGTCGGTGGTCCTGCCGACGGTCTGCGCGGTCTTCGGTCGTCGTGCCGTCGACTACGTCCTGGATGGAGGTGGCACGCTGGCTCCTCAACATGAGGAGCATTCTCCATCTGCACGGGCTGCGGCATCTGCGGACCCGCAACCCGTGTCCTCGGCGGCCCCTGCATCCTCGAACGTCAGCGCGACGCAGCCAAAAGCGGCACCGGTAGCGGCACCGACCCCGTCGGCGCCTGAACCCGCTGCGCCCAAACAGGCTGCTCCGGTCCCCGCGCCCAAGCCCGCCGCCGCGCCTGCGCCCAAGTCATCCGACCTGGGCAAAGCCCCCTGGCTGCGCTCCGACAACCCCGCTGGCGCTCCTGCCACGGGCAAGCTCCCGACCGAGCCCGCACCCCGAGCGCCCGAGCGCGCGTCCGCTCCCAAGGCTCAGCCGTCTGCGCAGTCTGCACCGTGGGAATCCGAGCAGGTGCCCTACGATGACGCCATGGTCGGCGGCTTCGCTGGCGATGCGAGCGGGGACGATCTGCCTCCGTTCGACGTGCCGGGTGCGACGCCCGCGCCCAAGCCCGCTGCAACTGCCCCCAAAGAGGAGGACGCTCCTGCAGCTCCCTGGGAGTCCAACCCCGGCGCGGGCAGTCCCTTCGGCCATCAGGGCGCAGCCCCAAGCATCCCGCAGACCGAGGACGAGGCCAAAGCCCTCATCCGCAGCGTCTTCGGTCAGGCCACCATCTTCAAGCCGGTGGAGTAGCTGTACAGGCGGGTATACTGCTCAAGAAGAGACGTCTTTGAACGGAGCGAGCTTATGATGTGGGAATATGTCCGCCTTGAGGACGATACGCAAGTTTCGTATTCCGAAGTCCGTGAGGACAATACGGTGAAGGTCGTTGTGGAGCGCCCACGCGATTGGGGTTTTGACACGGCGGAGTGCATCTTGCCGGCGTTCAATTGGGTGTCGCACGAAGGCTTTAGCGAAGCAGACCTCAAAGAACTCGATGATTTTGTACGCAACAATGCCCCGCTCATCCTGCGTTTTGCTTACGAAGGCGGACGGGTCTATGCCTAGTCTTTTCCGACTCGGGCCGTACATCATCTTTTTCTGGACAGGGGAGAACGGCGAGCCCGTCCATGTTCATATCGCGGTCAAGCGCCCCACCGCCGAGGCGACCAAGATATGGCTTACCCGCTCCGGCGGATGCAAGCTGGCCCATAACAAGGGCGATATTCCTGCTCGGGATTTACGCGATATCATGCAGTTTGTTTCATCTAACCATGCGCTGATTTGCAAACGCTGGAAAGAAACAACCGGTGGGCTGTCGTTTTACTGTTGAGAATCGCTTGCTGGGCTTAGGACCCCTAGCCCTTTAGGGGCTCTTTATCCGGGCGCATTTGAATTTCGGACATGTGTAGCGTGGTGCCGCGTGTCTCGCATTCGAGCAGGCAGATGCGTGACGGTCGGCCTAGGGTGCTGAGGTCGACACGATACGTCGCGCGGCTGTCCGTGTACTCGACTTGCTCGGCGTCGAGGGTTGCTCCGATTGTCAAGAAAGCGCCTGGTTCGGCACCGACAATCTTGGAGTCCTTTATCTTGACCTTGAACTCTTGGTAGAGGGACGGGCTGTTGTAGTAAATGGTTCGGGTTCCATCGGTGCACTCATCGGTCGCTTCCCATTTGACGGTGGGCTGGTCCGAGCTGGTTATCAGCAGTTCTGCTCCAAAGGCTATAGCATGGGTGATGACAACCAGTAATGCCCAGCCGACAAAGAGATAGAGAACCACATATGCAACGGGGTGTTTTGAGCGGATGTTTTGGAGCGCGTCGGGGGCATTCATGGGGGCACCTCCAAATTGCTGTCTGTGACAATCAAATTATACCCTGCCATCATGAGCGCCGCCTCGAGCAGCGGTTCGGCATTTTGTTATCTAGCTGGATGCAGAAAATGTCGGATTCCGGCTCTACAAGATTTAGCTTTCAATATTATGCAGATGCGAATCATTCAACTTCGCATAATCTTTGGGTGCGGTTTGCACTCCAGGACATGTATATCGACTGAGGTAGCGTGTCCGCCCCGCTCTCTGGCTTCGCGCCGTGGTACGATTTTTGAGTTTGAAAGTCCCGCCGTGCTCCGGCTGCCCTTGCAGCTCGGCGCGCGGCCGCACGTAAAGGAGCCATCATGGCCGGTATGAACATGCAGCAGATGATGAAGCAGGCCCGCAAGATGCAGGAGCAGCTTGCCGCCGCGCAGGAGAACCTCAAGTCCCAGACCGTCGACGCCTCTGCCGGCGGCGGCATGGTCAAGGTGACCGTCAACGGCGAGATGGAGCTCGTCAACCTTACCATCGATCCCGATGCGCTCGATCCCGAGGACGTCGATATGCTGCAGGACATGATTATGGCTGCCGTCAACGAGGCCGTTCGCGGCGTCAACGAGCTCGCCAACAAGCAGATGGGCGCCATCACCGGCGGTCTCAACATCCCGGGCATGCCGTTCTAAGACGCGCATATATATGAGTGCGAACCATAGCCTGCAAAAATTGCTCGATGAGCTGGGCCGTCTGCCGGGCATTGGTCCCAAGTCGGCCCAGCGCATCGCCTATTACCTGTTGGAGGCTGACGCCGAGGAGGCGCGCCGCCTGGCCGAGGCCATCCTGGAGGTTAAGCAGGAGGTCCACTTTTGCAGCCGCTGCTTTAACTACGCCACGGCCGACGAGTGCTCCATCTGCCAGGATTCGATGCGCGACACCACTCGCATTTGCGTGGTGGGCGAGCCGCGCGATGTCCAGGCGATCGAGCGCACGGGCAGCTACCATGGCCTGTACCATGTGCTAGGCGGCGTGATCAGCCCCATGGACAAGATTGGTCCCGAGCAGTTGCACATCCGCGAGCTGCTGGCGCGTTTGGGCCACGAGGATATCCATGAGGTCATCATCGCCACCAACCCCAATATTGAGGGCGAGACCACGGCGAGCTACCTGGCCCGCACTATCAAGCCGCTGGGCGTTGAGGTATCGCGCCTGGCGAGCGGCCTGCCCGTGGGCGGCGACCTGGAGTATGCCGACGAGCTTACGCTTGGGCGCGCTATCGAGGCCCGTCGCACGATTTAGGTGGCGAGCCTGCTCCTGCCGTATGTTTTCCTCGCGACGCACGGGGTAGTCATAATTTCCCCGTGCGACTGTAAGTTTGTTGTGCAACAAAGATGCTTTGTATCCGCTTATCGCATGGATGCTTCCGCTCACATCCTTAATTTGCCCATTCGTTGCGCAACCTTTTTGGTTCGCTGATACACTCAAATATGGATTCGAATGAATGCGCCGCTCCCGAGCGGCGTGTTTTTGTTGGAGGAGAACGCATGCGGCCCGGTGGCACTCAGACAAAGCGCGGCACCGCGGTGCGCATGCGACGCCGACTGGGCTTGGCGCCGCGGGCGTACGCACTGCTGTCTTGCTCGCTGGTGCTGGTCATAGCTGGCGTTTCTGCCTATGGCATGACCGTGCCGTCCATGATGCAGGCACATGCCGCACGCGAACCGCGCGTGGGGCATGAGGTCAAAAGTGATCTGGGCACCACGACTGGATATGCTTGGGCAAGTGTGGTCGCGCATATTGTGTTTGGCGCCGACGACGCGGACGGCGCCGAGGCCCCGGACAACGAAGTCACGCTTGCCAATGGCAAAACCATCGTGCTCACCAACACCAAGATCATCGATCGGTTGTCCAACAATAGCGTGGCGGCAACGGTGAATAAGGTCGAGCGGCAGAAGGAGCAGGACGCCCAGCAGTCCGGAAAGCCCGGTAGCTCGGATACTTCTGGCTCCGGCTCGGATTCGTCGAGTTCGGGCGGCGGCTCTGGGTCGGGTTCCTCTGCCGGAGGGTCTGGAAACGGCGGCTCGACGGGCGGCAACGCTGACAGCGATGCAAACTCCGGTGGCCTTTCCGCTGCTGAGGAAGAGAGCATTCACAGTTGGCTTGTGACCAAGTACAACATGCTCGACGGCTATGTTTCTCGTGCCAATGACGTGGTCTCGACCTATAACTCTACGGGAGATCCCAGGCCGTGCGACAGCCTGGTCGGGGAGATGTTTGTCATTCGAGCCGAGTTCGGTCGTCAGACATTCTCGCCCCGGTCAAAGTGGTACCAGCAGTATGCCAATCTGTGGGGCTGTTACACCAACCTATGTCAATGGGTCGGCCATTACGGCGATGATGACGTCGCACTCGGTAACTTCAACAATAACGTGGCGGCGCTTGCCCTATGATGACCGATCTTGCATCCACCACACCGCAATCGCTCGGTCGCGATCCCATGGTCGGCCTGCGCCTGGCGCGTGTCGACGGGTTTGAGCCGGCCATTGCGCTCGGTCAGGACGAACTGCCTGCCTATCTGCGTCGTTTTACGATGCTGTTTGCCGACGATGCCACCATGCGCCGTGGCGGTATCGGCCGCGTGACGCGTGCCGTCAACGCCCAAGGCGAGGCCGTGGCACTCAAACAGCTCATCTTGCCGACGCGCGATGAGTTTGACGACGATGCCGCTCACGAGGCACTGGTCGCCAAGTTCAAGGCGGCGTTTCGCGAGGAATACGAATGCCATCGCGCCCTTTCGGGCCTTAAGGGCTTTCCCCGCCTCTATGGCTGGGGCGAGGTCGACGGTGTGCCTGCAATTGTCATGGAATGGGTCGAGGGCGAGACGCTTGCCCGCTTGCGTTCGCGACTTGCCGTGGACGATGCCGGACGCCTGTCGCCGCTTGTGGCGGCGCGTCTGGGTCGCGACCTGTTCGATCTGCTCTGCCGTATGAGCCTGGTGGGCGAGGGCTTTGTCCATCGCGATATCTCGCCCGCTAATATTATGGTGCGCACGGCGCGTCTACCGCTTGACCGGCAGCTTGCCGAGGGCACCTTTGACCTGTGCCTGATCGACTTTGGCTCGTCGCTGGCGCTTGAGCCTGCGTCGGCCGTGGCCGGTACCGGCGGCAAGGCATCGTTTACGGAGCGTTATGCCACGCTGCGTCGTGCGACGGTTGCCTATGCCCCGCCCGAGATGCTCACCGACGATATTCCCGACCTGCGCGCTTTGCGTATGTCGCCGGCGATTGACGTCTATGCCGCGGCAAGCACGGTTTACGAGCTCATTGCCGGCATCGCGCCATACGAAGCCGCGCCGAGCGCTTCGGGCACCTCGGGTTCGCGCAAAAAGACGCGCGACATCGCCAGCCCCTACCGTCTCAAGATGGACACGCGGCCCGACTATCCCATTGGTGCCCATGCGCCCGGTTGCGATTTGACTCAGCTGCTTCGCCGTGAGCCCGATGTGGCGCTCGCCGCGGCCGAGCAGGCCCAGCAGCTGGGGCTTGAGCCGGATTCCGAGGAGCTACGCGATGCGCTGGCGTTTGTCGATGCCCAGCTGTTCGACGTGGTGATGGCCTGTCTGTCCAGCCATCAAAAAGATCGTCCCGAGCCGGCGGCGGTCGAGGCGGCGCTCTCGGCGTTTTGTGACCACTATGCGCAAAATGTCGGTCGTTCGCTCCGCGGCGAGCCGCTCACGCCGTGCCCCATGGATGCGTCCGGCCGCGCGGTTCGTCGCGCGCTGATGGTCGGCGCGGCGGTCGTCTGCGGCGTGGTTTGGGCTGTGGTCGTGGTTTCGGCCGCGCTGCTGGCGTCGGGCGCTCGCGTGACGGCGACTTTGGGATCGCTCGTGTGGTCTGGGTCGCTACCGGGTATTATTGCCGCACTGGCGTTGGCGCTGCCAGGCATAGCCGGCGTTGCCGCGGGGGCACTTGCGCGCGATCGGCGCTCGGGCTTCCTGCAGGGTGTGCTTGCGCTTTCTGCCTGCGAGGTTCCGGTGCTGGTTGTGGCTGCATGTAGCGTATTTTCCCAACGCGCCGTGATGGGCGGCCTTGTTGCCGCTCTGGTTGCAACCTATACGCTTACGTGGTTTTTGCTTGCGATGGGCTTTGCCTTTGAACTTCCCGTTTCGGCACCGCGACGCACAAAAGCCCAGATGGCGACTCCGCTTGCCGGCGGAGCCGCAGCTGCCCGTACTTTTGGCGGACCTGTCGAAGTATCGTCCGATTCTATTTCTACGACCAAGGAGGCCTAGGTCATGGCATCTCAAGTTGAGCTCACCCCATGCGGGGCCATGTTTGACATCTTTAAGCGCGCGGCGCATCTGAGCCATATCGAGCTGTGCGGCTTGGTGCTTTCGTCCCGTCCGCTCGCCGACGGCCGCAGCCCGCAGAGCCGAGCCGCCGATCGCTCTTGGGTTTCCCGCTTTATCGTTCGCGCGCCGGTCGGCACGCTTCAGCAGCGCTACTTTGCCGAATACGGTACCTCGGCTGCGCGTATTATGTCGCAACTGGCCCTGCGCCAGCGCAATCCCATGGACTCCACGGCTGTGATCAATATGGTGTGCGGCCCTGCAGGTGAACCGATGGTACGCGCGCTCGAAGAGTGTCACCAGGACACGAATCTCTATTGCAACGCGCTCGATCGCCTGTCCCAGGCGGCGGAACTCATGCCCGCCGAGCGCGCCGAGGCCGTGCTGGTGCTGTTTGTCGCCGTCGGTTGTTCGGCGGATGTGCGGTCCTCGGTGAACTATGCCATCGACTACGCGAACGCGACCTGCGGCGGAGGCACATCCACGCCGCGTTCGCTTGGCATGTCGATGACCGCGGGCGAACGCGAACCCGCCCCGGCGCACCCCTTGGGCTTGCTGCGTATACAAAACAGTTTTGTCGTGAGCGCCCCGCGCTGGATTCAGCCGAGTGAGCAGGGTGTTGAGATTGGCGCGCTGGCCACTGGTGAGGGCGATATTACCGACGTCGGCGACGATGTCTCGGCCCGCCATGCCCATATCTGGTGCGATGCTCAAAATATCTGGCACGTCGAGGACTTGTCGTCCACCAACGGAACCGTGGTGGTAAACGGGGCCACGCGCGTCTACATTCAGGTCGAGCCCGGTCGTTCCGCCCAACTCAATCCCGGCGACGAGCTCAAGCTCGGCGAATCCACTACCTACGCCGTCCTCTTCGGTGCCCTCTAGCCGGCAGATAGGGACGTTCCTTTCCTGCCGGCACTTTGGGACACTCCTTGGCGCGCCAGAGCCAGTCGCCCGGGGATGGAGGGACCATTTTGGCCCTTGGCAGTCACCCAAGGTAAACCTTTACCGCCCGCCTATATTTGCCGAAATTACACTTGAAGGCGGGGTACAATAAACCCGCATGCGGATTTCCGTTGCGGGCGCTTCCCATCGCCGGGGCGTGCCCGGGAGCATCCGGCATGCGGCCTTTGCGGCGCTCGGTCATGTGCAAGACGGGCGGTCGGGTCTGTGGGGCGCATCAGCTGTCCCTCGCCTCGGCATGTCTTCTCTCCACGCCACGTACCTGCTGCTGAGCCTGCCTGCCAGATGATTGGAAGCAACAGCGTAAATCCCATCACGCCAACATCCCGGCGATCGCCGGGGCCTGTATACCTATATGAGAGGAGAGGGGTATATGGCGCGTAAGTTTAAGTCTATGGACGGCAACGAGGCGGCCGCATATGTTTCGTATGCGTACACCGAGGTAGCGGGAATCTATCCCATTACGCCGTCCAGCCCGATGGCCGACCATGTCGACCAGTGGGCGGCCCAGGGTCGCAAGAACATCTTCGGCACCCCGGTCAAGGTCGTCGAGATGGAGTCCGAGGCAGGTGCAGCCGGTACCGTTCACGGTTCGCTGGGCGCCGGTGCTCTGACCACCACCTACACGGCTTCTCAGGGTCTGCTCCTGATGATCCCGAACATGTACAAGATCGCGGGCGAGCAGCTCCCGGGCGTCTTCCACGTCTCCGCGCGTTGCGTCGCCTCCCACGCCCTGAACATTTTTGGCGATCACTCCGACGTCATGGCCTGTCGTCAGACCGGCTTCGCCATGCTCGCCGAGGGCAACGTCCAGGAGGTCATGGACCTCTCGCCGGTGGCTCACCTTGCCGCCATCGAGGGTAAGACCCCGTTCCTTAACTTCTTCGACGGCTTCCGCACCAGCCACGAGATCCAGAAGGTCGCCATGTGGGACTACAAGGATCTGGCCGAGATGTGCGACATGGACGCCGTCCAGGCTTTCCGCGATCACGCGCTCAACCCTGAGCACCCGCACACCCGCGGTAGCCACGAGAACGGCGATATCTTCTTCCAGAACCGTGAGGCCTGCAACAAGGTCTACGACGAGCTTCCCGCCGTCGTCGAGGGCTACATGAAGAAGATCAACGAGAAGCTCGGCACCGATTACGGCCTGTTCAACTACTACGGCGCTCCCGATGCCGATCGCGTCGTCGTGTGCATGGGCTCCTTCTGCGACGTGCTCGAGGAAGTCATCGACTACCTCAACGCTCACGGCGAGAAGGTCGGCCTGGTCAAGGTTCGTCTGTTCCGTCCGTTCTCCATCAAGCACTTCGTCGACGTTCTCCCCGAGACCGTCAAAAAGATCGCCGTCATGGACCGTACCAAGGAGCCGGGTTCCATCGGCGAGCCGCTCTACCAGGACGTCGTCTCCGCTCTCTACGAGGCCGGCAAGACGGGCATCAAGGTCGTCGGCGGCCGTTATGGCCTGGGCAGCAAGGACACGCCTCCCGCGTCCGCGTTCGCTGTCTTCGAGGAGCTCAAGAAGGACGAGCCCAAGCGCGAGTTCACCATCGGCATTGTCGATGACGTGACCAACCTGAGCCTGCCCGAGGCCGAGGATGCGCCCAACACCGCAGCCCCCGGCACCATCGAGTGCAAGTTCTGGGGTCTGGGTGGCGACGGTACCGTCGGCGCCAACAAGAACTCGATCAAGATCATCGGCGACCACACCGACAAGTACGTCCAGGCCTACTTCCAGTACGACTCCAAGAAGACCGGCGGCGTCACCGTCTCGCACCTGCGCTTTGGTGATTCTCCGATCCGTTCGCCGTACTACGTGACCAAGGCCGACTTTGTCGCTTGCCACAACCCCAGCTACATCGTTAAGGGCTTCAAGATGGTCCGCGACGTCAAGCCGGGCGGCACCTTCCTGGTCAACTGCCAGTGGAGCGACGAGGAGTTCGCCGAGCACATGCCCGCCGTGGCCAAGCGCTACATCGCGAACAACAACGTCAACGTCTACCTGATCGACGCTATCGACTTGGCCGCTAAGGTCGGCATGGGCAAGCGCACCAACACGGTGCTCCAGTCCGCCTTCTTCGCGCTGGCCAAGGTCCTGCCCGCCGAGGACGCCCTGCAGTACATGAAGGACGCGGCTACCAAGTCCTACATGAAGAAGGGCCAGGCTATCGTCGACGCCAACCACAAGGCCATCGATGCCGGCGCTACCGCCTTCCGTAAGTTCGAGGTTCCGGCCGACTGGGCTACCGCCGAGGATGCCGCTCCCGTCGAGCTCTCCGAGGAGACCAAGTCCGCCATCGCCCAGCAGGTCAAGAACCTGCTCGAGCCCATCGATCGCATGGACGGCGACAGCCTGCCTGTTTCCGCCTTTGTCGATTGCGCCGACGGCCAGTTTGAGCTGGGCGCCTCCGCATACGAGAAGCGCGGCGTCGCCGTGGTCGTTCCCCACTGGGACGAGACCAAGTGCATCCAGTGCAACCAGTGCGCCTACGTGTGCCCGCATGCCACCATCCGTCCGTTCGCGATGACCGAGGACGAGGCTGCCGCCGCGCCCGAGGCTACCCGCACGCTCGACGCCATGGGCCCCAAGGCCAAGGGCATGAAGTTCACCATGGCTGTGTCCCCGCTCGACTGCATGGGTTGCACCAACTGCGTCAAGGTCTGCCCCAAGGGCGCCCTCGAGATGGTTCCCACCGAGCAGGAGATGGACCAGCAGCCCGTTTGGGACTACATGGTCGAGAACGTCTCCGAGAAGAAGGAGCTCATCGCGGCCAACGTCAAGGGCAGCCAGTTTAAGCAGCCCTACCTGGAGTTCTCCGGCTCCTGCGCCGGCTGCGCCGAGACCGCCTATGCACGTCTGGTGACCCAGGTCGCCGGCGACCGCATGTTCATTTCCAACGCCACCGGCTGCTCCTCCATTTGGGGCAACCCCGCTGCCACCGCTCCGTACTGCAAGGACAAGGACGGTCACGGCCCGGCGTGGAACAACTCCCTGTTCGAGGACAATGCCGAGCACGGTCTGGGCATGGCCGTTGGCTATGAGGCCGTTCAGCACAAGCTGATCGCCGCTACCCAGGACATCATCGCTGCCGATGGTCCGTCCGATGAGCTCAAGGCCGCCGGCCAGGCTTGGATCGACTCCGTCAACGACGCCGAGGCCTCCAAGACCGCTGCCGCTGCCTACGTTGCCGAGCTCGAGAAGTGCGGCTGCGACGCCTCCAAGGCGATCCTCGCCGACAAGGCTTACCTCACCAAGAAGTCCTTCTGGATCTTCGGCGGCGACGGCTGGGCCTACGACATCGGCTTCGGTGGCCTGGACCACGTCCTGGCTTCCGGCCACAACGTCAACGTCTTCGTCTTCGACACCGAGGTCTACTCCAACACCGGTGGTCAGGCCTCCAAGGCCTCGAACCTGGGCCAGGTCGCTCAGTTCGCCGCTGCCGGTAAGGTGACCAAGAAGAAGTCTCTGGCCGAGATTGCCATGAGCTACGGCTACGTCTACGTGGCGCAGGTCGCCATGGGCGCCAACCCGGCTCAGACCCTCAAGGCCATTCACGAGGCCGAGGCCTACGACGGCCCGTCCCTCATCATCGGCTACAGCCCCTGCGAGATGCACTCCATCAAGAAGGGCGGCATGCAGAACTGCCAGGCCGAGATGAAGAAGGCTGTCGAGTGCGGTTACTGGAACCTCTTCCGCTTCAACCCCGAGGCTGCTGCCGGCAAGAAGTTCTCGCTCGATTCCAAGGAGCCCGCGGGCGGTTATCAGGAGTTCCTGATGAACGAGGCCCGTTACGCTTCGCTGACGCGTTCCTTCCCCGAGCGCGCCGAGGAGCTCTTCAAGGAGAATGAGCAGGCCGCTATGGACCGCTATCAGCACCTGCTGAAGCTCAAGACGGTGTACAACGAGGCCTAGGTCTCCCACCGCAGGATCTGAGGGCTGACCTTCGCGGACGTTCTCGGACATGAAAGAACCCCCGCTGCGCACTACGTGCGGCGGGGGTTCTTTTGTCCTGCGGAGTGTCCGCGAAGGTTAGCCCTCAGATCCTGCTACGACTACGTCCTCGGATTGTGTGGGCGGATGAAAGACGTGGTTGTGGGGGCTTTTGTCCCCTTCGCTGTTTCGCGGCTTTGCCGCGAAACCTCGCGCCACTTTGGAGATAGATGGGGGACTTGGCTGTTGCCGCCTTTTCGGAGCTCTTCTTTATTCCTTATGCTGGATGAAAAGCCCCTTGTTTTTGCAGGGGTGCATACTCAACTTATAAGTGCATAGAATCTCGTATAGTGCGAGTAAGATATTGCGCTGTCCGTTTTGTGTTTAGCAGAGATGTAGTTTGCATAATCCGACATAATCCTCGCTGCATTTAAATAAAGTTGCACGTAAATGGCGTAGATATGTCTGAGCTGGGGTTCTGTACGCTGAGCGGATAAAAACGACCGTTCACCGTTCCGCTATTTTCAAAATGAATAAAATGAGCGATAAAGAGAATATAAACCTTAATAAACTCGCGTATCGCACGGACGCGGGTTATTAATGGGTTGTAGGCCTTTTACAGAAAGGATTCCAGCAATGTCTAAGCCTCTTGGCAAGCCCGATCGTATTGTCGTCGCCCTTGGCGGCAACGCCCTCGGCAACAACCCCGTCGAGCAGATCGAGGCCGTGAGCAACACCGCCCACGCTCTCCTCGGTCTCATCGAGCAGGGCAACGAGATCATCATCACCCACGGCAACGGCCCGCAGGTCGGCATGATCCAGAACGCCTTTGCCGCTGCCCACGATGCCATCGGTACCCCCGAGATGCCGCTGCCCGAGTGCGGCGCCATGTCCCAGGGCTACATTGGTTATCACCTGCAGCAGGGCATCGGCCGCGAGATGCACAAGCGCTATAAGCGTTGGCACGCCGCTACCGTCGTCACCCAGATCGAGTGCGACCCGGATGATCCCGCGTTCAAGAACCCGACCAAGCCGATCGGCCCCTTCTACACCGAGGAGCAGGCCAAGGAGTTCATGGCCGAGGATCCTTCCAAGGTCTTCGTCGAGGATTCCGGCCGCGGTTGGCGTCGCGTCGTCGCTTCCCCCGATCCCAAGAAGATCGTCGAGGCTGACTCCATCCTCAACCTGCTCGACAACGAGTTCATCGTCATCGCCTGCGGTGGCGGCGGCATCCCCGTCGTCCGCGACTACGAGAACAAGGGCTGCTACAAGGGCGTTCCCGCCGTCATCGACAAGGACCTGGGCGGCGAGCTGCTGGCCGAGGACTGCGACGCCGACGTCCTGTTCCTGCTGACTGCCGTTGAGCATGTCGCCATCAACTTTGGCAAGCCCAACCAGGAGGAGCTCGAGGACCTCACCGCCGACGAGGCCGAGCGCCTGGCCGACGAGGGCCAGTTCGGCAAGGGTTCCATGGAGCCCAAGGTTCGCGCTGCCATCAAGTTCGCCCGTTCCCGCAAGGGCCGCACCTGCATCATCGGCGCCCTGGACAAGGCCGCCGAGACCATGGCCGGCCTCTCCGGTACCCGCATCCACGAGTAGTCTCTACTCTGTTGCCTCTCTCGTGGGCGCTAGGCAAGGCGCCCACAAACTAGCCTCTCTTCATGAGCCCCGCAGTCCGCTCCGGCTGCGGGGCTTTTGCTATTCACCTAGTCATTGGGGACAGACTTAAATGAGTAGTCCAAAACGGGTGCAGTTTCCTTTGAGGCCCTCAACCGGAAAATGCATCCCGGAAATATGCCGAAAAGTGGCTCTCAGTTTCCCAAGCGGGCCGCTAACGGAAAGCGCATCCCGCTATCGAACTTCAAAGCGGGATGCGCCTTCCGTGCCGGCAGTTCCGGGCAGTCTGGGGCACTCATTTAAGTCTGTCCCCAATGAGTGCCCAATGACTAGTGGTAGGCCCACATGGCTTCGACTTCGTTGAGGACCTCTACGACGCCCCAGCGGCGGGCGCTGCGGCTGGCCGAGTTGGGGTCGTAGACGCCAATCTGGTTGGCATCGTCGATGCCGTGGAGCACGATATAGTGGCCTACGTTGGTAAACGTGCCGGGGCGCACTGCGGCGATGACGGGCGCACCCGAGCGAAGTGCTTGGGTAATCGATTCGCGATCGTTATAGAGCTGTGTTCCGTTGAGCCCCAGCTGCCACGCACCGCTTGTCATAAACGACCACTCGGTGGCACCAGTGGGGGCGTAGTTGCCGGCTTCGGCCAGTGCGCATATATCGGCCGGCGTCTTATCGGTATGGCCGGTCTTAAAGATATAGACCATGGTGAGGCAAGTGGGACCGCAAGCGTTTTCGCGAATAGTGCCACCGGCATAGGGCAGCTCCGACCATGCGGGGTCAATTTGGTAGATGTGGGGCATGGTGCCGGCCTGCCATTGCGAGCGCGGGGTCGAAAAGGCAAATGAGTAGCCGGGCGCGACGGGAGCTTTAAGCAGCTTGTCCTCGGCAGTGGGCTCAAGACCGGCTGATCCGTGGGAGATACAGGATCCCAAAAACACAAAGACGAGGCAGGCGGCGATGGAGCAAAACACAAGGCGTAGGCGGCGGGCCGGAAGCGCGTGGCTTGTGATGTGCGACGCGGGGTGAGGGGCGGAATTGCCGCGATCGCGTTGAGGTCGCGAAAAGGAGCGCTTAACGTAGTAGTCGGTCTTACGGCGATCGTAGCGGCGTGGCTGCGATGTGTCGGTCTGGCGTTGGCGTGTGCTCGTACTCATGCGGTCTGACTGCTGCACGGTACGGCTTTGTTGCCGCGAAGAAGCCCCGAGCTGCTCTTGGGGGCGCTGCGGGCTGTCGTTGTCGGAGGTGCTTCTGGGCGTTGGCGTGGTGCGGCCGGCAAGGCGCACGCTTTGTGGCCGTTGGTCGCCGTCATTGTATCCGTATGCCATTCGAATCACCTTGCCTCATGTGTAACCTGTCTATCCTACATAAAAAGATGCACGACACATGGGCATGTGCGCCAAAAGCCTGACAAATGGTATGAACGTTGCCGCGCCGCGCGCCAAGCGTCACGGCAACAGGTCTTCAAAAGCAGACAAGATGAAAGCGTCCAAGACGAATGACATCTTCCGCCGTTCGTCCCAAAAACGGCGCCGCTCGTTTTACAGTTCTGCCTTCGGTCGAGCCACAAGCGGCGTTGCTGTGCCAAGGCCGTATCTTAAAGCCACGAAATTAAAGCGCGCGGCAAAACAGGCTGCGCAAGGGGTGACGCCAAGGGGCGTCAAAAAGGAAAGGAGGGGAACAATGGCGGACAAGAACGCAGAAGTTGCAGTCGAGGGTAACGGTGGCATGAAGAAAACACTCTCGCTCTGGAACTTCTTTACCATCGGTTTCGGTGCCATCATCGGTACCGGTTGGGTTCTGCAGGTCGGCGACTGGATGGTCGTGGGCGGCGGTCCCGTTCCCGCTATGATCGCATTCCTCGTGGGCGCGATCTTCCTCGTGCCCGTCGGAGCTGTTTTCGGTGAGCTCACGGCTGCTATCCCCATCTCGGGCGGCATCGTCGAGTATGTCGATCGTAGCTTTGGCCGTACGCTGAGCTACATCACCGGATGGCTTTTGGCCCTGGGCAACGGCATCCTGTGCCCGTGGGAGGCCATCGCCATCTCGACTCTCGTGTCCGAGATGTTCGGCAGCCTGCCCGGTCTTGAGTGGCTGCGCGCCGTCAAGCTCTACACCATCCTGGGCGCTGACGTTTACCTGTTCCCGACGCTGATCGCGCTCGGCTTTGCAGCCTACGTCATCTTCCTCAACTTCCGCGGTGCCAGCTCGGCCGCCAAGCTCCAGGCCTTCCTGACCAAGGCCCTGCTCTGCGGCATGCTGCTCGCCATGGGCGTCTCGCTGTTCACCGGTTCGCCGGAACACGCCATGCCCGTGTTCTCCCAGGTCACCGGTGCTGGCGGCGGCAAGCCCGCTACCGAGGGCACCAGCCTGTTCGCCGGCATCGTGTCGGTCCTGGTTTTGACCCCGTTCTTCTACGCCGGCTTCGACACCATTCCTCAGCAGGCTGAGGAAGCAGCCGAGGGCCTCAACTGGAACAAGTTCGGCAAGATCATCTCCCTGGCCCTGCTGGCCGCCGGCGGCTTCTACATGGTCTGCATCTACTCGTTCGGCACCATCCTCGACTGGCATGAGTTTGTTAAGAGCCCGGTTCCCGCGCTTGCCTGCCTCAAGGGCATCAACATGCTCCTGTACCTGGCCATGCTCGTCATCGCCACGCTTGGACCCATGGGCCCGATGAACTCCTTCTACGGCGCCACGAGCCGCATCATGCTCGCCATGGGCCGCAAGGGCCAGCTGCCCGAGAAGTTCGCCGAGGTCGATCCCAGCTCCGGCGCTCCCAAGCTCGCCTGCGTCGTTCTGGCCGTCATCACCGTCGTCGGTCCGTTCCTGGGCAAGAACATGCTCATCCCTCTGACCAACGTGTCGGCTCTCGCCTTCATCTTCTCCTGCGGCATGGTCGCCCTCGCTTGCCTGCGCATGCGCTTTACCGAGCCCGACCTGCCTCGTCCCTACGAGGTGCCCGGCGGCAAGTTTGGCATCAGTCTCGCTGTTGCTGCCTGCGCCGTCATCATCGGCCTGCTCGTGATTCCGTTCTCTCCCGCCTCCCTCAACATGGTGGAGTGGAGCATCGTGATCGGCTGGTTGGCTATTGGCCTGGCCCTCATGGCTTTCACCAATTCCCGCAAAAAGTAACGCCGAGCCGGGGCGGATCGGGTGCGCGGGACCCTCTCTTCCGCGCACCGAACCTGGCACCACTTGGGTAGCTTTGTGAGGCCTTAACCCAACACGGCCTCGCCCGCAATATGGATCCATAAGGAGGAACCATGTCCACTAAGTATGCAATCGTTGGCGGCAAGCTCATCGACGGTACCGGTGCCGAGCCGGTCGAGAACTCCCTCGTTCTCGTCGACGACAACGGCAAGATCGAGTACGCCGGTGTCATGCAGGACCTTCCCGAGGGCGTTGAGGTTATCGACGCCGCCGGCAAGACCGTCCTTCCCGGCCTGATCGACACCCACCTGCACTTCTCGGGCAACCTGACCGACGATGATACCGACTGGGTCATGCAGCCGCTCCTCGAGAAGCAGGCTGTCGCCGTCAAGCAGGCCTACGACTGCCTCACCCACGGCCTCACCACCGTCTGCGAGATCGGCCGCTTTGGTATCCAGATCCGCGACTGCATCGACAAGGGCGTTTTCAAGGGCCCGCGCGTTTTGGCCACTGGCCTCGGCTTCTGCCGCGTTGCCGGCCACGGTGACTCCCACCACTGCACCCAGGAGCTCAACAAGGACTCCCACCCCTGGGGCGACCAGGTCGACGGTCCTTGGGATCTGCGTAAGGCCGTCCGTCGTCGCCTGCGCGAGAACCCCGATGCCATCAAGATCTGGGCTACCGGTGGCGGCATCTGGCGCTGGGACTCCGGTCGCGACCAGCACTACTGCTCCGAGGAGATCCAGGCCGTGATCGAAGAGGCCAAGATGGTCGGCATCCCCGTGTGGAGCCACTGCTACAACAACCACGCCGCTGCCTACGATTCCGTCCGCTTTGGCTGCGAGCAGCTGATCCACGGCTTCGATATCGATGAGCGCACCATGGACCTCATGGCCGAGCAGGGCACCTTCTTCACCCCGACGATCGCCTTCCTGCCCACCTGGTACGCCACCTATCCGCCCGTCTACGTCCCCGAGCTGCACGACAAGTACGAGGGCACCCTGGTCGAGAAGGAGCTCCAGCGCAACTACGACTGCCTGCGCGAGGCCAAGAAGCGCGGCGTCGTCATGACGATCGGCTCCGACTCCTTCTCCTTTGTTACCCCCTACGGCAACTGCTCCATCGAGGAGATGTACGAGTTCGTCGACAAGATCGGCTTCACCCCGGTCGAGACCATCACCTGCGCTACCCTCAACGGTGCCAAGATGTGCCACATCGAGGACGAGACCGGTTCCATCGAGGCCGGCAAGTGCGCCGACCTGCTGGTCGTCAACGGTGACGTCGCCGCCGACATTCACGTGCTCAACACCGACAACATGGACGTCATTATGAAGGACGGCTGGATTGTCGAGGCTGGCACCTTTGGCGAGGCCAACAAATACAGCGCCTAAGCTACCGTTCATCGATGGCTGGATGTAAAACACAGTATTTGATTGCATAATGCAATGGAGAGGGTCGCTTGCGGCCCTCTTTATTGCTATGGGTACGATGGTCAAAAGGGGATGACGGTTGATATCAACAGGCTGATTCTGGGCAAGAGCTACAACTCTACCAAGGTCTTTCGTACGGCCCAGCATGTGGTCCAGGCCATCCTGCTCGGTATTGTCGTTCCGGCGCTTATCCTGCTGCTTATCTGGGATTTAACCGATAATCCCAATCCCGTTCCAGGCGTTGTCGTCATTGCCGGCTTGGTCATGCTGTGCTTTTTCTTCTCGTATGTCTTTGTGGTTCCCGACGACCTCACATCGAGCGCAACCGACCGTACGCTTGCCATCGCATCAAAAATATTCGCCTACACGTCGCGTGGTCTTACGCCCGAAGCGGCCCTGGGCGCCTCTAAAATCATCCTGTCCGAGACCATCGCCTCTGCCATCTGCTTTACCGACGGCAAGCAGGTGCTGGCAAGCTGGGGCGAGGACTCGGCAAAGTGCCCTGCCGGCACTCCAGTGGTGCTCAAGACCACACTCAACGTGATTGAGACGGGCGAGCAGAGTGTGTTTTCGCGCGACGCCTCCAATGAGACGGGTGGCTACTTTCCGCGTCTGCGCGCCGGTATTGTCGCACCGCTTACCGTGCGCGGGCATTGCGTGGGCACGCTCGAGCTGTATTATCCCCGTTTGAGCAGCATCGATATGCGCCAGACGGCGCTTGCCTCGGGCTTTGCCGACCTCATTTCCACGCAGCTTGCGAGCTTTGAGCTCGAGCGCCAGGACGAGCTCACGGCCCGCGTGGAGCTGCGCGCCTTGCAATCGCAGGTCGATCCTCATTTTCTGTTTAACACCATCAGCACCATCGTGTCGCTCGTTCGAACCGAGCCCGACAAGGCGCGATCGCTGCTGATCGACTTTTCCAATTACTATCGTCAGACGCTTTCTGATTCCGATACGCTCACCACGCTCGAGCACGAGGTAGAACAGGGCACTCGCTATATCAATCTTATGCAGGCCCGGTATGGCGACGGCCGTCTGCGCGTTTCGGTCGACATCGACTTTGAGGTGCGCGACAGCCTGGTGCCGCCGTTTATTTTGCAGCCGCTGCTCGAAAACTGTATCAAGCATGCGCAGCGCGAGACCGAGCCGCTTTCTATTCGTGTTAGGGCTTTTGAGACCGATGACGGCTTGGAGATCATCGTCGAAGATGACGGCATCGGTATGAGCGAAGAAGTCTGCGCGCATCTGTTTGAGCAACATCGCCGAGAGGAGCCCGAGAGCATTACCGCCGACGGCTCCGTCAAGCGAGGTTGCGGCCTGGCGCTCTTCAACGTGCTTCAGCGCATCCATTTCTTTTACGGAGAAGATTCCGGCATGCGCGTGGAGTCCCAGGAGGACGTGGGAACGCAGGTTATCGTCGAGCTAAACGGCGAGCCGCATGAGCCGGCGCCGTTGACGGCGTAGCACGCGGTTGGATTGAGAGAAAAAGAGGGGAAGCACATATGTCCGAAGGCTGGAACATCTTGGTGGTTGATGACGAGCCTCCCATTAGGGCTGAGCTACGCTATCTGTTGGAAAAGGATATGCGTGTGGGTCAGATTGCCGAGGCGGGCAATGTCACCGAGGCCGTGGAGTCGATTCTCTCGAACAAGCCCAACGTGTTGTTTTTGGACATCACGATGCCCGGCCGCTCGGGAATTGAGCTTGCCGAGACGCTGCAGAACCTAAAGACGCCGCCGGTGGTTGTGTTTGTGACGGCGTTTGCCGAGTTTGCCGCCGATGCGTATAACCTTGATGCGGTCGACTACGTGGTCAAGCCCGTTGAGGACGCGCGTCTGACGAAGGCGCTCGACAAGATCGAGGCCGCTCTGGGTGCCCGCCGCGTCGTCCAGGCTCCGCGCCAGCCGCTGCGTTTGACGGCAGACCGTGGGGGCAAAAAGGTGTTCATCCCCGTTGCGGATGTCTGTTACTTTGAGGCGCGCGCCGATTTTTGCAATGCGGTCTGCGCCGAGGGGACGTATCTGATTAATGAGTCGATTTCCTCGCTCGAGCGTCGCTTGGGCTCCGAGGGATTTATCCGCGTCCATCGCAGCTATCTGGTCAATTTGGAAGACGTGCACAATGTCGAGATCGGCTCCACGGGTCTGATGGAGCTTCGGCTCGACCGCGTGAGCTCGACGGTACCCGTGTCTCGTCGTCGCGCCGCCGAGGTCAAGTCGCATTTGGGGCTTGCGTAAGGGTCGGTGCGCCATCGTTTGCCGTTGCGGGTTTGGCATGACTGCGCGGTGGGCATAATGGATTGCATCGAATGAAATCGAAAGGATCATTATGCCCGCGCTTATCACCCATCATTTGTTTGGCGAGGAAAGCATTGACCGTCTTCCGCAGGGCGTCATCACGTCCGACGAGGAGCGCATCGCCTTTATCCTGGGCAACCAGGGTCCCGACCCGTTTTTCTTCCACATCCTGACGCCCCGCGTTTCCGACTGTACGCTGCTGGCGCAGGTTATGCACCGCTCGCGAATGTCGCGCCAGTTCTCGTGTCTGCGCGACGGCGTGTCTCATCTGCTTCCGCGCGATGCCAACCTGGGTCGCGCCTTTGCGCTGGGTTTGCTGTCGCACTACGTGCTCGACCGCAATGCGCATCCTTTTGTCTACGAGCAGCAGTTTGGCATCGTGGAGTCCGATCTCGATCTGGAGGACTCGGGCAGCCAGGTCCATGCCGTACTCGAAAGCGACCTGGATGTGCTGATGCTGCAGCTCAAGCGCGATGGCGCCACGGTCGATGACTATCCGCCGGCGGGCGAGATCGTCACCACCGATCGAATCAATCGCGTTGCCGGCGTACTGATGAGCTATGTTGCCGGACGCGTGTACGGCATCGATATCCCGGCGGGGGAGTACGGCGCCGCCGTCTCGGACATGCAGCTGCTCTACCGCACGATTGAGCCGGCGGGCTCGGCCAAGACGCGTGCAATTGCCCTGGTCGAAGGCATGGTGCACGACTACTCGCTGCTCGATGGCCTTGCCCATCGCGTGACGACCGAGTTGCCCGAGCGTACTGGCAACTTGGGTCATCTGACCTGGAAGAATCCCTTTACCGACGAGGTCTCGAACGAGAGCTTCCCCGAGGTCTTCGATCGCGCGCTGGTCGATTACGAGTGCACGGTTGCCCGATTCATCGAGACGGGCGATATGGATGCCGTGACCAGCCATGTCAACTACAGCGGCCGCGTGCTCGGCACTGACGAGGAGTTCGACCGCGAGGAATAACAAGCTGCCTCATCCACGCTTTCCAATAAGTTGCGGTGGAATAGTTCCTGTTTTGGCCTCCGAGGCTTCCAAACGGGAACCATTTCACCGCAACTGCGTTGGGGATGCGGGTTTGTCCCTCCGGCTTGCATGCCTGTGCGCGCCCCTTTGCCGAATCCTTACCGGCGTTTCTGGACAATTGGGGTACGATGAACTAACTGCATATCGGGCGAATACGAAGGGGCCCTGTCCATGAAATACACCAAGCTCGAGCGTAACTGGGTTATGTACGATGTGGGCAACTCGGCCCTCGTGCTGCTCAACACCTCGGTGGTGCCCATCTACTTTAACGCCATCAACACCGGCGCTTCTTCGGCCGACCTGGTGGTCGCCTGGGGCAACGCGCAGACGATTGCCTCGCTGGTCATTGCCATGCTCATGCCCATTCTGGGCGCACTTGCCGACTACGCGGGCAATAAGATTAAGTTCTTCATGGGCTTTTTCCTGACCGGCCTGGTGCTTTGCCTGGCGCAGGCCATCCCTATGTCGGCCATGGCTTTTTTGACCGTCTATGTGCTGTGCGCTATCGGTCTTAACTCGTCCATGACGTTCTACGACGCCATGCTGCCCGATATCACCACCGACGAGCGCATGGATGCTGTGTCCAGCTCGGGCTATGCCTGGGGCTATATCGGCTCCACCGTGCCGTTCATCATTTGCCTGGCACTCATCATGGGCGGTCCGGCCTTGGGCATTCCCACCATGCTCGCCACGCGCCTGTCGTTTATCATCACCGGTGCCTGGTGGCTCATCTTTACCCTGCCGCTCATTCGCACCTATAAGCAAAAGTACGGTCGCGAGCGCGGTCCCGAGGACACTATCGGTCACATCGTGGGCGGCGTGTTTTCCGAGGTGGGACACACCATGCGTGAGATTGCCCACAACAAGACCGTGCTGGTCTACATGATCGCCTTCTTCTTCTATATCGACGGCGTCCACACGGTCATCTCCATGGCCACCAGCTACGGTTCGGCCTTGGGCATCGATTCGACCCAGCTGGTGCTGGCGCTGCTCGTCACGCAGTTCGTGGCTTTCCCGTCCGCCATTATCTACGGCAAGCTCGCCGGCCGCGTGGGCACGCTTAACATGATCATGGTGGCCGTCGCCGCCTATATGGGTATCGTGCTCTTCGCTGCGTTCTTCCTTAAGACCGCCTTCGAGTTCTGGGTGCTTGCCATCCTCGTCGGCCTGTTCCAGGGCGGTGTGCAGGCGCTCAGCCGCAGCTACTTTGGCCGTATCATCCCCAAGGAAAAGTCCAACGAGTACTACGGCTTCTTTGATATCTTTGGCCGCTATGCAAGCGTTATGGGCACCTTCCTGGTGTCGGTTGTCACCTCGCTGACCGGCAACCCCTCGCTGGGCGTCCTGTCCATCGGCGTGCTGCTGGTGGTGGGTTTTATCCTGCTGGTTCGCCTGTCTCGCATGGCCCAGCCGGCATAGCGAGGAAAAACGAGTGCCGGGCGGCTATTGTGCCTATCCGCGGTACTCCTTTGGGGTTATCCGCAATAAACATTCTGACTTCCGAACAATGATTAGCCCAAGTGGGTATGATGGAGTCAGCTAGGTCGCGGGGCGTCGCCTGTGTTTGGCGGCGCCCCGTTTTTGTGTTGCAGGGAGGGTAAGGCATGAACGCCACGGTCGTGATTCCAACGTATTGGGCGGGCGATGACGCTCGCGCAAACGCCCCTGGCACCTACGATCATTCGACGCGACTCAACGCCGCCAATCCCGAACTCGACCGTTGCCTGGCCTCGCTCGAACAGGTGCGCGACATTCCACGTATTATCTTGCTGGTGGTTTGCCCCGTTTCTGCCACAGCCGATGTGTCGTTGCGCGTGCACGATATCGTCAACGCACATCCTGCGCTCAAGGTCACCGTTGTCACCAATACTCAGGCATCGCGTATCGCCGATCGTGTGGCGCAGATTGCGCCCAAGGGTTCGGGCGAGTGCGTGAGCCTGCGAGGCTACGGTGCCATCCGTAACATGGGCCTTGCCTGCGCGGCGGTGCTGGGGCACGATGCGGTTGTCTTTTTGGATGACGACGAGACCGTCATCGACGCCGACTTTATGAAGCGTGCGACGTATGCACTGGGGCAGCAGACGCGCCAGGGCTTGCCGATCTTGGTCAAAAGCGGCTACTTCTACGATCGCGATGGATCGCCGCTGGCCCCTACGGACAAGGCGGGTATCTGTCATCGCTGGTGGACCAAGCGCATCGAGTTCAATCGCTGGATGAAAAAGGCACTCTCGGGTACCCGCATCTCGCGTTCCAACTACGTGTGCGGTGGCCTGATGGCCCTGCATGCCCGCGCCTTTACCCGCGTGGCCTTCGACCCGTTTATCACCCGTGGCGAGGACCTCGACTACCTGTTTAACATGCGCATGTTTGGCTACGATGTGTGGTTCGATAACGAGTGGACCGTGCGTCACCTGCCCCCGGAGTCCGAAAAGCGCTCGCCGCGCTTTATGCAGGACGTGTACCGTTGGTACTACGAGCGGGCCAAGCTGACGTTCGCCGCGCACCAGAAGGAGCTCATTCCCGTTACGGCGGCATCGCTCATGCCCTACCCAGGCCCGTGGATCTCGCGCGAGCTCGACGACCGTGTGCGCAAGACCGCCATGGTCCGCAGCGTGTTTACCCGCGAGCACGAGGGCTACCTGCGCATCTGGCGCCACGGTATCGACGAGGCCAAGGCGTATGCGCGACAAAACGCCGCAAGCTACCTGCGTTTTCAGAGCTTTTGGCCCAAGATTATGGATGGGCTTTGGCGAGACGCACAACTGATCAGTATCCTGGAGGGGGCCGAATGATCGACCGCCGCGCCCAGCGCGATAGTTCAATATCAATTTTTCGCATCATCGCCGTCGCCTGCGCCATCTGCGTGCTGGTGTACTTTGTCTTTGCCCTGGCGACCGGAATCGAGCCCATCGCGACGGTTGTCGCATGCGCGCTGCTGTGCATCTTTCTGTGCATCTTTATCTTTTTGACGCTCAACCCCGATTCGGTGCGCTCGCAATATACCGAGGAGACGCTCTCGGTGGCCTCTGCTATGCTCGAGGATATTAAGGGCGGCCTGACCCAGGAGTCGGCGCGTTTGGTGTGCCAGCGCATCCTGCCCGAGACGCGCGCCATGACCGTCGCCATTACCGACGAGGACAACGTGCTGGCATGCGCAGGCGAGTTTGAGGAAAAGCTGCTGCCCGATTCACCCATCCATACGCTTGCCACGCGCTACGTCATCGAGCACGGTATCGTGCAGTCGTTCAACCGCGTCGTGGACGTCGTGGGCTCGGACGGTTCGCACAACCAGGTCCCGGCGGGTATCATCGCGCCCATCAAGGTGGGCGACCGTACCGTCGGCACGCTCAAGTTCTACTACAAGACCCCGCGCGCCGTCGACCGTACCCAGTACGCGCTTGCCTCGGGCTTTGCCGAGATCCTGTCCACGCAGCTCGCCATCCACGAGCTCGAGGTGCAAAAGGAACTCACGGCGCGCGCCGAGGTGCGTGCACTGCAAGCGCAGATTAACCCGCACTTCCTGTTCAACACGCTGAACACCATTGCATCGTTTACGCGCACCGACCCGCTGCGGGCCCGCGAGCTGCTTCGTGAGTTCTCATCGTTCTATCGTGCCACGCTCGACAACTCGGGATCGCTTATTCCGGTCTCGCGCGAGGTCGCGCAGACCAAGCGCTACCTTACCTTTGAGAAGGCCCGCTTTGGCGAGGACCGCGTGCTTGCGACGTTCGATGTGTCTGAGGACGTGGAAGATACGCTGGTGCCGGCGTTCGTGATCCAGCCGATTGTCGAGAACGCCGTGCGTCATGGTATGGGCGATGACGACGCCCTGAGGATCGACGTGACCGTTCACCAAGACGGCGAGGATGCAATCTTGATTGCCGTGGCCGATAATGGCGTGGGCATGGATGAGGGTACCGCCGCCAGACTGTTTGACGAGCGCTCTGCCCGTCCCGACGCCAGCTCTCCCCAGGGTGGCGGCGCCGGTGTGGCCATGCACAATATTTCGGAGCGCATCCATCGCTTTTATGGGCCGCACTCCTATACGCGTGTCGAATCGGCGCCGGGCAAGGGCACCAAAGTGCTCCTTCATCTTGATTTGTCAGAGAGCATCTTTGACATTCAAGAGTAAAATAAAAGGCTACGGGCTCAACGTCATGCGGCGGATGCCCGGCGTAGTTAGTTGACGAAAGGTTTTATCCCTATGCTGCGTGCGATGATTGTGGATGATGAGGCGCCGGCTCGCTCGGAGCTTCGCTTCCTGCTCGAGCAAACGGGCAAGATCGGCACGATCACGGAGGCGTCGAGCGTCCGCTCCGCCATCGAGATGCTTATGGAAAGTCGCGTGGATGTCGTGTTTCTCGATATCTCGATGCCCGGTGCCTCGGGCCTGCAACTTGCCGAGGCGCTGCATAAGCTCAAAAATCCGCCGGCGATCGTGTTTGTGACTGCGTATAGTGACCATGCGGTCGAGGCGTTCGACGTGGATGCCGTCGATTATCTGATGAAGCCGGTCGAGGAAGCTCGCTTGGATCGCGCGATCGAGAAGGTCATGCAGCGCGCCAAGCCGGTCACGGACAGCAAGGTGACCATCGAGCGTATCCCGGTGGAAAAGGGCGGTCGCAAGGTGCTCATTCCCGTGGACGACATTCGCTTTATCATGGCCAAGGACGATTACTCCTGCATCTATACCGTCGATGATCGCTTTTTGTCGACGACCTCGCTGGCGCAGTTTGAGGCCAAGCTCTGCGACTTTGGCTTCTTCCGTGTTCACCGCCGCTATATCGTCAACCTAGCGTGCGTCACGGACGTTGAGACGGTGCCCTCGGGCGCCATCCAGCTGGGCATTACGGGCGTCGACGAACGCGTGCCGGTTTCTCGCCGCCGCGTCGTGCCGCTCAAGAAGGCTCTGAGTCTCTAGCACACTGGCCCCGCAGCCCTGTAGACCCATCGTCTGCGGGGCCGTGGGGCCTTTTTTGTATGTATCTGCCGAATCGTTTTTTGCGGAAGGGATCCCATGAACAGCGCAAGCGCCAAGCGTATCGACATCATCTCGGACACCCACGGCTATTTATCGCCTGCGCTCTTGGATGAGCTTGAGGGCGCAGACCTGATCATCCACGCCGGCGACCTTACGTCAGAGATGGACTACGAGCACCTATGCACCATCGCCCCCGTGCGGGCCGTATTGGGCAACAACGATTACTACCGCGACTACGGCCCCGATGTAGACCGTCTTGCGCTCTTTACCTACGAAGGCCTCAAATTCGCCGTAGCCCACTACCGCGAAGACCTTCCGGTGGGATCCGTAGACGTAGCCATCAACGGTCACACCCACGTAACCAAAGAAGCCCAAGTGGGCCGCTGCTTAGTCCTTAACCCGGGCAGCGCCAGCTACCCCAGAGGCACCCGAGGCCCCACCATGGCCAGAATGCTCGTCAAAGACGGCAAGATCCTAAGCACCAAGTTTATTGACTTGGACTAACCGCAACAAAAACGGGGGATGCAGATGCGTCCCCCGTTTCCATTTGAGCCAAAGGCAGAGCTTCAGCAAGATCCTTAGACAAACCCCGCCGCGGAGAACGGGGCCGCCGAGCCGCGAAGCGGCGAGGAACAACAACGACTCGAACAAAGTGACGGCAGGGAGGGTCTCCGGGGCTGGGGGCGGGGGTTAAGTTTGTCGCGAGTTCCGCACGCAAAGGAAAGCACTTAATGTGCTTTCCGTCTTGCGCAGGACTGTAGAGCAGCAAACTTAACCCCCGCCCCCAGACCCGGAGACCCTCCCGGAGGGACCGAAAAATTTTTTCAAAAAAGTTGTTGCGCGCCGGACAGACTTCTGTGTATACTAATCCCCGCAGCGCACGCGAGCGGAAACAAACGCGAACGTCTGCCTGGGGAGTTAGCTCAGTTTGGTTAGAGCGCCGGCCTGTCACGTCGGAGGTCGCGGGTTCGAGCCCCGTACTTCCCGCCAACGCAATTAAAGCCACGTCTTCGGACGTGGCTTTTTGCGTTTGATGCACTTTGTTTCGATAGAACGATCGTCCTGGTGCATCTTCGCCCAGAATCCCCGCGCCTTCGGGGACGCAAGTAAAATCTAATAAGTATATCTGTCTGAACAGCAGCTTTGTTGCGCAACACCTGTTCAACGAGACAGGGGGTTAGGTTATACTAAATTCCACTGTGCGCCGTATCTGATGCATTTCGCTCCAAGCGCGGCACTCAGTGGATATCCGATTTACCATTTGGATGTCCTGGCGGTCATTTAGCGTCTCGACACAAGCTCGGCCCCGGAGCTCGTTCGAGCTGTTCGTATTCCTTGAAAGGGGAAAAATGGACATATCGAGGAAGACTGATTACGCCCTTCGTATGCTGGCGATGCTTGCCGAGGATCCGGAGTGTTTGCTTTCTGTTCGCACCGCTGCCGAAGAGGTCAATGTCCCGTATTCGTTTGCCCGCTCGATTCAGCACGGTTTGGTCCAGGCCGGTATTGTGGAGAGCCTGCGTGGCGTCCACGGTGGCATGCGTCTCAAGGTCAGTCCGGACGACGTCACTATCCGCCAGGTCGTCGAGGCCGTTCAGGGTCCTATGGTTATGAACGATTGCACCGCGCCCGATGGTGACTGTGCGCGCATGGGCGCGTGCTGCTATCATCCCCTGTGGGCCGGAGCTCAGGCGTTGATGCGCGACTACCTCGATTCCGTTTCGCTCGGCGACATCGTCGCTCACCGCCAGTTCCCGGCCGTCGACCCCAAGTTCGCCGACCGCGAAGCGTTTCCCGAGTACGCCACCTGCGCGTGCGCTTACCGGGAGGAATAGCGCCGCATAAGGAGTATAGCCATGATTCAGGACCCCTTTCGTTCGATGATTCGTTCGGAAGGGGTCCTGCGTTATCGCGACCTTCCGTGGCGCCGCACACGCGATCCGTACATCATTTGGCTTTCCGAGGTCATGCTGCAGCAAACGCAGGTGCCGCGTGTGGAGGCGCGCATGCCGGTGTGGCTCGATCGTTTTCCGACTGTGCAGGCGCTTGCCCAGGCCGCGCCTTCCGATGTTTTGGACGCTTGGCAGGGCATGGGCTACAACCGACGCGCTCTGGCGCTTCATGGGGCCGCTCAACGGGTCGTAGAGGATTGGGGCGGGGAGTTTCCGCGTGAGACGCACAATTTGGTCGCGCTGCCCGGCATTGGCCCGGCAACGGCGCAGGGCATCCGTTCGTTTGCGTTTGATCTTCCAGGCGTGTATCTGGAGACCAATGTGCGCACGGTCTTTCTGCATCATTTCTTTCCCGATGTGCCGGCTGTTCCCGATCGCGAACTGGTACCGCTGATTCAAGCCGCCTGTCCGGCGGCCCCTGGTGCGGCGGCGGATGAGATTGCGCCCTTTGCCGTGCCTCAAGACGATGCCGACACGCCGCGCGCGTGGTATTACGCGTTGCTGGATTACGGCGCGTATCTTAAAAAGACGCTGCCCAATCCGTCCAGGCGGTCGGCGGGCTATAGCCGTCAGTCCAAGTTTGAGGGCTCGCGTCGCCAAAAGCGCGCCCACATTGTGCGCATGCTGCTGGCGGCACGCGATGGACAGCCGGTGGGCATTACGGTTGATGAGGCCGTTGCGGGCGTTAACGAGATGGAGACGGCAGCCGGCCGGGAGCCGGTCGAGCGCGAGCTGGTCGCAAGCATTCTTGCCGATCTGGAGCGCGAGGGCTTTTGCCGCTCCGAGGGCGATCGTTGGCTGAGTGTATAGCTCGCTCAAATCTGAAGAACAGGATTGTAAGGTTTAGATTCTCGGCATGAGGGCATCCTAAAGACAAGGCCGCTCAAAGCCTATGGGCGGCATGTGTTGAAGGGAAGTACACCTATGGATTTTGAGAACTCTCAGACTAAGAAGAACCTCGAGACTGCTTTTGCCGGTGAGTCCCAGGCACACACCAAGTATCGCTACTATGCATCCAAGGCCAAAAAGGACGGCTACGTTCAGATCTCGAATATCTTTGCCGAGACGGCGGGCAACGAGTCCGAGCATGCCAAGCTGTGGTTTAAGTACCTGCACGACGGCGCCGTTCCGGGCACTCTGGACAACCTGCGCGACGCCGCCGCGGGCGAGAACTACGAGTGGACCACGATGTATGACGAGTTTGCCAAGACCGCCGAGGAGGAGGGCTTTGCCGAGATCGCCGCGAAGTTCCGTGGTGTCGCCGCCGTCGAGAAAGCGCACGAGGAGCGCTACAACAAGCTCGTCGAGCGCATCGAGTCGGGCGAGGTGTTTGAGCGCGAGGGCGTGAAGGTGTGGAAGTGCCTGAACTGCGGGCACCTGCACGTTGGTGCCGAGGCGCCTGAGGTGTGCCCGGTGTGTAACCACCCGAAGGCGTACTTTGAGGAGCAGGTGGTGAACTACTAGCGCTTGGCGCTGGCTGCTGCGGAGCGCAGGGCGGGAGGCCGGATCGCCTTCCCTCCCCGCTCACGGCTCCGCAGGGTCGCGTTGAGGGAAGGCGTTCCGGCCTCCCGCCCTGCGCTCCGGCGTTGGGTCGTCGCGTGCTCGTTACAGAAAAGCTGATAAGAAGTTTGTGTGCCGCCCCTTATGGGGCGGCACGTTTTTGTGGGGGCCGGTTGGGGCGGTGACGTTGCTTAGAGGGTACACTGGGTAGCGTTGGCTATTCGTTTCCTCTTGTGAGGTGTTGGTTATGGGTAAGAAGTCTCGGGCTCGTGTTGCTGCGGCGGGAACTCGCAAGGATCCTGGTCGTCGGGTTGCCGAGGGTAAAAAGGCCGATCGTGCCGAGAAGGACAAGAAAGTCGGCGCGCATGCTCATCCTGAGTGGGCGCCCCATTTGAATTCGGCTAGTGAGGATTTGACTGCCAAGTTGTTTACTCTGGTCGAGGTAATTTTGGGCGTGGTGCCCGTGGTGGTCATTGGCTTGCTCTTGGCTTCGAAAGATGCCACGAGTGTCGATAAACTCACCGATGTCTTTTCTCAGGACCCCTCGATGGTGGTTACGTTTATCTCTGCGTGCCTGCAGCCGTTTGTGGCGTACATGTTGTACATGATTTATCGCAAATACTGCGAGGGCGACGCTGGTTTTGCCGCCGGCAACCTGATCGGTCTTTTGTGCTCCGAGATCCTACTGCTCAATATCCCAGGCGTCATCGGTATGGGCATCTTGCTGTGGCGTGTTTGGCGCAACGTCGCCCCACACTTTGAGAGCTGGCTGTTTGAACGCCGTGCAATGGGCGTGCTGGCAGACATCGCCGGGTCGCTCGTGATTCTCGTCTTGGCATTTATGTGCGCCACCGCCTCTCGAGGCCTTGCGGGCATGTAATTAACCTTCATCGACTGCGGAGCGCGGGGCGGGAGGCCGGTTTGCCTTCCCTCCCCGCTCACGGCTTCGCAGGGTCGCGTTGAGGGAAGGCAAACCGGCCTCCCGCCCCGCGCTCCGGCGTTGAGTCGTCGCGTGCTCACTACAGAAAAGCTGATGAGAAGCTTGCGTGCCGCCCCTTTTGGGGCGGCACGTTTTTGTGTGGGTGGACAGTTAGTTCAGATACGTATTATTCGGGCGGTTTAATAGCTGGGTTTGGAGTCCTCGGGGGCCTGTTGGACGCCTTGAGATGGCCTGAGGTGCTTGGTTTTGGGCTTTAAACGTCCGTTTTGAGGGTCAAATTGCGCTAAACGAAGCGTTCGAATGCAATTTGAGGGGGTCTGATTTATACGTATCTGAACTAACCGTCCAGGCGACTCTGTTCGGGGTCGTCACGCCTTGCTTGTGGTCCCTGTCTTCACAATTTGCGTCAAGCTTTTGGTTAGCTTTTGGTCAGTTGGCGGGATGGCGGGAGGGCAAAAGATCGCTGGCGAAAATAGCTCAAAGAAAGTGCTGGTAGGGGAGTTGTTGAGCTTTTCGACAGCTTTTGGGCAAAAGAAACTTTGTGGCTATTGCCAGCGATTGCATTGTCGCGGTCGTGGTGGTGCGGGATGCTGGACGTAAGCGTCGAATGCTCCGATTTTGGAGGCCAGCATGGATCTGTTTCTCGAGACCCCGCAGCAACAAGCCGAACGCATGTTGCGTCAGCAGCAACGGCTCATGGAGATGCAAATGCAAGGGGTGGCTACCCAACCTGTAGCACAAAATGCCGCACCCGAGGTGGCGTCTGCACCAGCGCCTGAAACGTATTCCGTGCAGCAGGATTCGTATGCACAGGAGCTTGCGTTCGACAAGCGTCGTGCGCGTTGCCGCCGCTTGGGCCAACGGTTGCGTACGCTAGCGATGATCGTGCTCATCCCGCTGGGGCTTGTCGTCATCTTCCTGGCTTCGTATGCCCTCACGTGCATCCTCAACGGCGCCTCGCCCAACGAAGTACTCCAACATCTGGCAGCCCTAGGCCAGCGCCTAGGCGACGTCATAACAACCATCCGCGCCGGCTGGGAAAGCTAGCGTTTTAGCGCCCGCGGCTCTAAGAGAAATTTGTCTGCAAGGCAGTGAGTGCTCCGTGTGTGTGACGGGGTAAGATTGATCGCGGTTTTGATTGGTGTTCGATTGGGTTTGTTGGACGGAGTCTATGTCTGCTATTGATGTTGCGCTTGTTGTGATCGCCTTAGTGGCGGTGGGGGTTGCTGTGGCTTGTGCCCTGCAGCTCAAGGGCCTTCGCGCCGAGCTGCGGGAACGCGGCGACAACAGTGCGGAGACGCTGGCGGCGCTTGAGCAGGCTAACAATGCGCTCGACGCCCTTAATCTGGCGCTGGCAGAAACCCGACGCACGGCAAACGCCATCGCGCAACAGCAGACGACCGATGCGGCCGTGGAACAGCAACGCTACCTGACCATCGCGCGCGAGTTCTCGCAGGCTGGCGACCGCATGGACGACCTGCGCCGCGAGACCGCCCAGCAGCTCGGCGCCAATCGCGAGGGTATCGAGCGTCGTCTGGACAAGGTGCGCGAGACGGTCGATGCCCAGCTGGGTGCTATCCGCAAGGACAATAACGTGCAGCTCGATCAGATGCGCGCGACGGTTGACGAGAAGCTCTCCCGCACGCTCAACGACCGTCTGTCCGCATCGTTTAAGCAGGTGAGCGACCAGCTCGAGGCCGTGTACAAGGGCCTGGGCGATATGCAATCCATTGCCACCGGCGTGGGCGACCTTAAGCGCGTATTGGGCAATGTGAAGGCGCGCGGCATTTTGGGCGAGGTTCAGCTGGGTGCGATTTTGGCGGACATCCTGACGCCCGATCAGTATCTGGAAAACGTCGCCACCAAACCCGGCGCCTCGGAGCGCGTTGAGTTTGCCGTCAAGTTGCCGGTGGACGAGGGTGATCCCGTGCTGCTGCCGATCGACTCTAAGTTTCCGGGCGACGCGTACGAGCACCTGCTCGACGCACAGGAGTCGGGCGACGCCGATGCCGTGGCGGCCGCGCGCAAGACGCTCGATACGATGGTCAAGCGCGAGGCCAAGGACATCTGCGAAAAGTATCTGAGCGTGCCGGCGACCACCAACTTCGGCATCATGTTCGTACCGTTTGAGGGGCTGTACGCCGAGATTGTCAGCCGCCCCGGACTTATCGAGACCCTGGGCCGCGACTATCACGTCAACGTGGCCGGCCCCAGCACCATGGCCGCCATTCTCAACAGCCTGCAGATGAGCTATCAGACGTTTAAGCTGCAAAAACGTACCGACGACGTGCTGCGCGTACTCTCTGCCGTTAAGGCCGAGCTGCCGCGCTACCAGGCGGCGCTGCGCCGCGCCCAGCAGCAGATCGAGACCGCGGGCAAAACGGTCGAGGGCATCATCACCACGCGTACCAACGTTATGGAGCGCAAGCTCAAGGACATCGACGCGCTGGAAGATGCCAATCAGGCCGAAGAGATTCTGGGGCTCACGCCCGCCGGCCTGCTCGCAGATCAAGAGGACGAGGACTAGCTGCAACGGGCGGCGGGGCGCCAGCGCAAACGCGGGCGCCCCGCCGCTTTTCGTATCGCACTTGCCTGGAGCATGCTCCAATGTGCAACAATGGCTGTTCGACCTGCCGGATGCGAAAGGAAGTCCATGTCTCAGAGAAGCACCAGTCCGCTTAAGCGCTCGACCGTGCGCCGTACACTCCGGCGTTTTTGGGATGTCACACGCACGCAGCCGCTGATCGTCTTTCTCTCGGTGTTCTCGTCGGCGGGTTACATCTTTTTGCTTACCTTTGCCAACACCTATGTGATGGCGCTTATCGTCGACCGCGTCCAGGCCGGTCCCGTGGCGGGCGACCAGGTGTTTGAGGTCTTCGGCCCCTACATCCTGGCGCTCGTACTCGTTAATCTGGTGGGCCAGATTCTTTCCAAGCTGCAGGACTACACCGTCTACAAGCTCGAGATCGCGGGCAACTATCACCTGGCGCGCCTGTGCTTCGACACGCTCTCCAACCAATCCATGACATTCCATACCAGCCGCTTTGGCGGATCGCTTGTGAGCCAGACGAGCCGTTTTATGAGCGGCTATACGGGCCTGGTGGACGTAACGGTGTATTCGCTCATCCCTACCATCACCTCGGTCATCTGCACCGTGGCCGCACTCGCCCCGGTCGTGCCCACGTTCACCGTGATCTTGGTGGGCATCATGGTCGTCTACATCGCGTTTGTCTGGCTCATGTACAAGCGCATCATGCCGCTTTCTGCCGCGACGTCCGCCGCGCAGAACAAGCTTTCGGGTGTGCTCTCCGACGCGGTCACGAACATCTTGGCCGTTAAGACCTGCGGGCGCGAGGACTTTGAGCGCGACCTGTTCGATGCCGCCGACCGCGCCGCGCGCGACGCCGAGACCGTCTCGATGCACGCCATGATGCAGCGCAACTTTACGACCTCGGGCCTTATCGTCATCACCATGGCCGTGGTGAGCGTGTTCGTGGCAGGCGGCAACGCGTGGTTTGGCATCTCGGCCGGCGCGCTCGTCATGATCTTTACCTACACCTATAACCTCACCATGCGCCTGAACTACGTGAGTTCCATGATGCAGCGCATCAACCGCGCTTTGGGCGATGCGGCCGAGATGACGCGCGTGCTGGACGAGCCGCGTTTGGTGGCAGACGACCCGGACGCCCCTGAGCTCAAAGTGACCGAGGGCGGGATTGATTTTGAGCACCTGAGCTTTGCGTACCGTGACGCTGCGGCGGGCGAGAACGTGTTCGATGACCTGACACTTCATGTGGCGGCGGGCCAGCGCGTGGGCCTGGTGGGCAAATCGGGCTCGGGTAAGACGACGCTCACCAAGCTGCTGCTGCGTCTGGACGATGTTCAGGGCGGCCGCGTGCTCGTGGACGGTCAGGATGTCTCGCACTGCACGCAGCAGAGCCTGCGCCGCCAGGTTGCCTACGTGCCGCAGGAGGCGCTGCTGTTCCACCGCTCCATTCGCGAGAATATCGCCTACGGCCGCCCCGACGCCACCGACGAGCAGATTCGCGAGGCCGCGCGCCTGGCCAATGCGACTGAGTTTATCGATCGCCTGCCCCATGGCTTTGACACCATGGTGGGCGAGCGCGGCGTTAAGCTTTCGGGTGGTCAGCGCCAGCGCGTGGCCATCGCCCGTGCCATCCTCACCGACGCGCCGATTCTGGTGCTCGACGAGGCGACGTCTGCCTTGGACAGCGAGTCCGAGGCGTTGGTGCAGGAGGCGCTCGAGAATCTGATGCGCGGCCGCACCTCCATTGTGGTGGCGCACCGCCTGTCCACCGTGGCGGCGCTTGACCGCATTGTGGTGCTGGCCGATGGCGAGATTGTCGAGGACGGCACGCATACGCAGCTCGTCGAGGCGGGTGGCGAGTACGCGAGTCTGTGGAGCCGTCAGACCGGCGCATTCTTGGAGGCGTAAGCGTCTCGGACGTGGGACAATTGTGCCCATAAGTTTATTGTGCCGTTGAGCCGAGGAGTCGTTATGCCACGCGAGACCAATGCCGCCAAACGCGAGCGCGCCGTTGAGGTGTGTGAGCGCCTCAACCGTCGCTATGGCCCGGTCGAGTGCTTTTTGGACCACGAGAATCCCTTCCGCCTGCTGATCGCGGTGTTGCTCTCGGCGCAAACGACCGACGCGCAGGTCAACAAGGTGACGCCGAAGCTGTTTGCCCAGTGGCCCACGCCCGAGGCCATGGCCGGGGCGAGTGTGGCTGACGTGGCAGACACCATCAAGTCACTCGGCTTTTATAAGAGCAAGGCCAAGCACGCCGTGGAGGCCGCGCAGATGATCGTCGCCGACTATGGCGGCGAGGTGCCGGCCGACATGAAGGAACTCGTGAAGCTGCCGGGCGTGGGACGCAAGACGGCGAACATCGTGCTCAACGTGGGGTATGGCATCGTGGAGGGCATTGCGGTGGACACGCACGTCAACCGCATTGCGCATCGCCTGATGTTGAGTCCCAAGACACATGCCAAGGAGCCGCTCAAGACCGAGCAGGATCTGCTCAAGATTTTGCCGCACGAGTATTGGGAGTCGGTCAACCATCAGTGGATCACCTTCGGTCGCGAGATCTGCGACGCCCGCAAACCCAAGTGTGACGAGTGTCCGCTGGCAGATTTGTGCCCCAGCGTGCGCGTAGCGGGGTAGGGCGGAACGCATCTTCGTCTGGCGTTTTTTGCGGGGCTGGGTTTGCTCTTGAGCCGGAGTCCTCTCCATGCGCTACCATGACAGGCAATGAAATCCGCCGCATACCCGCCGAGCTTGCCCCGGCGGGCTTTTGGCGTTGCAATGCCGGAGGAACAGCATGCTCATTCACCGTATAGCCGCGCAGCTCTACACTGCCGAGGCCTTGCAGGCCGTCGAGGCCGGGCTCGATGCTGGCGAGGACGTGACGCTGGCTGTGTCGCAGTCGGGCCGCACGCTTATGGCGGCCGCCCAGTTTGCGCGCCGTCCGCGCCCGACGGTCTATATCGTGAGCGGCGAGGATGCGGCCGATCGCGCCGCGCGTAGCCTTGCCGCCTACGTGGGCCTGGCGCACGTGTGTCGTTTTCCTGAGCGCAAGGACTATCCGTGGCGCGAGCAGGCGCCGGACGACGCCGTGGTGGCGCAGCGCTGCGAGGCTCTGGGGCGCATCGTGCGCGGGGACAACTGCATCATGGTCGCCTCGGCTCGCGCGCTGCTGCGCTGCGTGCCGCCGGTCGAGAGCCGCTACTGGGAGTCCACTACTTTTGCGGTGGGCGAGGAGATTCCCTTTGACGAGGTGCCGCAGCGCTTGGTGGGCATGGGCTACACCAATGCCGGCGCCGCCGATGCGCCCGGCTTGTTTCGCGTTCACGGCGACACCGTCGAGGTGTTCCCCGCACAGGAAAAGGCACCCGTGCGCATCGAGTTCTTCGGCGACGAGATTGACCGCATCCGCCGCATGGTGAGCTCCACGGGGCAGACCATCGGCAACGAGGACAGCATCGAAATCTTTCCCTGCCGCGAACTGGCACTCACCGACGAGGCCGTCCACAACATGCATGTGGCGCTCTATCGCGCCAGCCAGGATGACAGCAAACTGGCGGCGCTGCTCGAGATGGTGGATGCGCGCATCGTCACGCCCGAGCTCGACCGCTTTTTGCCGGTGATGTACGGCCAGACCGTAAGCCCGTTGGCGCACGTGAGCGGCAAGGCGCTCGTGGTTCTGTCCGAGCCGCGCTCGCTGTTCGACGACTGCCTGCGCGCCTACGAGGATATCGAGGCGCGTGCCGGCGAGGCAGGGATTGACCGCCTGGATGGTCTGTACGTGCGCGCTCAACAGCTCGATTTTGGTGCCCAGCAGCGCTTGAACTACGTAAGCCTCATCCGTGCCGGCGGTGCGGTGACGGCCGAGCTCAAGATTGAGCAGCCTGCTATCGCAGGCTCGGACAACCGTTTTATGACGCGCGTTCAGGAAGTCGTGGGCAAGCGCTATGCCTGCGTGTTTGCCATTCCCGACCGCGGCGCGCGCGAGTCGATGGAGCTCACCTTTGGCGACGAGGGCATTACCTTTGAGGAATCGCTGACGGCCGCGCCCGAAAACGCCGGCGTCATTGGCGAGCGCGTGCGCGTGGCGGCGGCAGATTCTGCCGATCGTGCTGCCCGTCAGGATGCTCATGCTGCAATTCGCGAGCGTAAGGCTGACGCGCTCAACGCCCGCTCGCTCGAGGCGGGCGCGGCCCAGGCTGCCGCCGGTGCTGCCGTGCCCACTATCTCGCGCGGACGCGTGACCTTTGTCGATGCCGCCCTGCCGCAGGGCGTGGTGGTGCCCGATGCCAACCTGGCCGTGTTCTCGATCGCCGACCTCAACGCCCGTATGGATGCCAACCGCGCGCGCAGCCGCCGCAAGGTGGACATTACGCAGATCACGTTTCCGTTTAAGCCGGGCGACTACGTGGTGCACGCCACTCACGGCATCGCGCTCTTTAGCGAGATCGCGCGCCAGGAAGTGGGCGGCAAGGAGCGCGACTACTTTTTGCTGGAATATGCCGACGGCGACAAGCTCTACGTGCCGCTCGAGCAGGTCGACCGCATCACGCGCTATGTTGGCCCCGACGGCGACAAGCCGCGCCTGACCAGGCTCAACACCGCCGACTGGACGCGGGCTACCAACAAGGCGCGCAAGAATGCCAAAAAGCTGGCGTTTGACCTGGTCGACCTGTATACACGCCGCTCGTCGATTACCGGTATCGCCTGCCCGCCCGACACGCCCGAGCAGATCGAGATGGAGGAGAGCTTTCCCTACGACGAGACGCGCGACCAGCTGGAGGCTATTGCCGACATCAAGGCCGACATGGAAGCGCCCAAGCCCATGGACCGCCTGCTGTGCGGCGACGTGGGCTTTGGCAAGACCGAGGTTGCCCTGCGCGCGGCGTTTAAGTGCGTGGACTCCGGCCGCCAGGTCATGGTGCTCTGCCCCACGACCATTCTGGCCCAGCAGCACTATGAGACGTTCTTTGAGCGCTTTGCCCCGTTTGGCCTCGAGGTCGAAGTGCTCAGCCGCTTCCGCACCCCGGCGCAGCAAAAGCGCGCGCTTAAGGCGTTTGCCGAGGGCACGATCGACGTGCTCATCGGCACGCACCGCTTGCTTTCTGCCGACGTGAACCCCAAGAACCTGGGCATGGTGATCATCGACGAGGAGCAGCGCTTTGGTGTGCAGCACAAGGAGCAGCTCAAGAACCTGCGCGAGCAAATCGACGTGCTCACGCTTTCGGCAACGCCTATTCCGCGAACCATGCAGATGGCCACGAGCGGCGTGCGCGACATGAGCCTGATTACCACGCCGCCGACTGGGCGCCGCCCCGTGATCGTGCACGTGGGGGAGTACGACCCCGACGTGGTGAGCGCGGCGATTCGCCTGGAGGTGGGTCGCGGCGGACAGGTGTACTACGTGTCCAACCGCGTCAAGACCATCGATGACGCTGTGGCACGCGTGCACGAGGCCGCGCCCGAGGCGCGCGTGGGCGTGGCGCACGGCAAGATGAGCCCGCGCGAGGTCGAGGACGTGATGATCGAGTTCGCGACCAAAAAGATCGATGTGCTCATCGCCACGACCATCGTGGAGAGCGGCATCGACAACGCGACCGCCAACACGCTCATCATCGAGGACTCGCAGCGCCTGGGTCTGGCACAGCTCTACCAGCTCAAGGGCCGTGTGGGTCGCTCGGCCACGCAGGCCTACGCGTACTTTATGTTCCCGGGCGAGCTGCCGCTCACCGAGGAGGCCACGGCGCGCCTGACTGCACTTTCCGAGTTCCAGGACCTGGGCAGCGGCATGCGTATCGCCATGCGCGACCTGGAGATCCGCGGCGCCGGCTCGCTTATGGGTGCCGAGCAGCATGGCAACCTGTCGAGCGTGGGCTTTGACCTGTTTACGCAGATGCTGGGACAGGCCGTGGCCGAGGCACGTGGCGATGACGATGCCGGCGTGGAGGCGGCGAGCGTGGGTATCAACCTGCCGGCCGACTATTTCTTGTCTGAGGAGTACATGCCGGCGGTGGACCAGCGCGTGCTCGTGTATCGAAAGCTTGCGGCGGCAGAGGACCTGGAGAGCATCGACGAGGTGCAGGAGGAGACCGAGGCCGCGCATGGTGAGCTACCGTTGGCGGGCCTCACCTTGTTTAACCGCGCGCGCATCCGCATTCGCGGCGAGCGTCTAGGGCTCGAGAGCGTCACGCTTAGCGGCGGGCGCATTACCTTCCTGGGCGTCGACGTGCCCAAGAAGGTGGCCTTTGAGCTCAAGAATCGCTACGGCGCGGTGAACTTCCCCAAGAGCCGCAAGCTGTCGGTGCCCTACAAGGCGGGCGCCGGTGCGGGCAGCGGCCTGGGTCGCGGCCTCGACGCCAACGACGGCACCGGCCCCGTGGCGGCTGCCCTCATGCTGCTGCAACAGCTGGGTGCAAGCGACGACGACTAATTGGGTCGACGCTGCAAACGCCCCATTTGGGCAATCTGACCTCATCGAAAGGAAAGCATGTTCGGATACATCTATAAGAAAGATGTCGCCATTATCGCGGTTATCCTTGCCCTTTGCCTGGGCGTGGGCAGCTTCTTCGATTATCAGATCTCGTGCGCGCTGTTCAACATCGGCAGCATGTACGGCCGCTTTATCGAGGCTGCCGGCGAGCTGCCGTTTGAGCTGACGGCGAGCATCGCAGGCGTTATGCTCGTGCGAGCGGTGCGTCCCGACTCCAGGGGGAGCAAATGGCTCGCCGTGCTCGGCATCCTCGTTAACGTTGGTCTGGCTGGCTACGAGATCGTTTCGTCCCTGCGGGTTGGCGGCAAACTCATTGCCGTTCAGCTGGTGCTGACGTTTGTGCTGGTGATTGCTGCTTACTTTATCGTCTATCGTCTCACGCGCGACACCGCGCCCGACGAGCTTATGCGCTGGGCGTTGATGGTGCTGGCCGTGTGGGCCGCTCAAGCCATCATCCTCAACGTCATTGTTAAGCCGCTGTGGTCGCGCCCGCGCATGCGCGTGATCGAGGTGACGCAGGGGCTCGAGTTTCAGCCGTGGTGGGTGATCGGCAACCCCGACAAGTGGACCTATATCGCCGCCGGCGTGATCAAGGACGGATTCAAGTCGTTTGCGAGCGGGCATACCGCGCACGCGGCGATCGGCATGATGCTCGCAGGCCTTCCCGCGGCGGCCTTTAAGCGGGAGCCGTCGCGCCGACGCATGGTCTTTTGGGCGGCGGCTGCCACGGCGGCGCTTGTCGCCTTTGGCCGCATTGTTATCGGCGCTCACTTTTTGAGTGATGTGAGCTGCGGTTTTGCGCTCGTGCTGGCGCTCGAATGCCTTGCCGCGCGTATTGCCTATCCCAACGGCGTACAATAGCCCCGTTTGATTCATCTGGCCGAGACCCGGTAAGAGAGGATTGCCATGCTCGCGTTCAACAATGACTATTCCCACGGCGCGCATCCGGCGGTGCTGCAGGCACTCGTCGACACCAACATGGAGCCGCAGCCCGGCTATGGTACCGACGCGCATACCGAGCATGCCAAGCAGCTCATCCGTGAGGCTTGCCAGGCCCCCGATGCGGATGTGTTCTTGCTAGTGGGGGGCACGCAGACCAACGCCACGGTAATCGACATGTTGCTCGCGCCGTACGAGGGCGTCGTTGCCGCCGAGACTGGCCACGTTGCCTGCCACGAGGCGGGCGCTATCGAGTTTGGCGGCCACAAGGTACTCACCATCCCCGGCTACGAGGGCAAGATGCACGCCGAGGACCTCGAGAACTATATCCAGGTGTTTTACGAGAACGAGAGCTACGAGCATACGGTGTTCCCGGGTGCCGTGTACGTGAGTCTGTCGACCGAGTACGGCACGCTGTATTCCAAGGCCGAGCTCGCGGCGATTCACGCGGTGTGCCAGAAGCGCGAGATTCCGCTGTTTGTGGACGGTGCCCGCCTGGCCTATGCGCTGGCGGCCGACGAGTGCGATATTACCCTGCCCGAGCTGGCGCAGCTGTGCGATGTGTTCTACATCGGCGGCACCAAGTGCGGCGCACTCTGTGGCGAGGCCGTGGTGTTCTGTGGCATGCATGCCCCGGCGCATCCCATCCCGCGCATTAAACAGCATGGCGCGCTGCTGGCCAAGGGCCGCCTGACGGGCGTGCAGTTTGAGGCGCTCTTTACCGACGGCTTGTATTTTGAGATCGGCCGCCAGGCGATTGAGACCGCGCAGGCGCTGCGTCGCGTGCTACACGAGCGCGGCTACCAGTTCTTCTTGGAGACGCCCACCAACCAGCAGTTCGTGATTCTGCCCAATGAGGACATGGCGCGCATTCGCGAACATGCGGCGATCGAGTACTGGGAAAAGTACGACGAGACCCACACCGTGGTGCGCTTTTGTACCAGCTGGGCCACAACGCAGGAGGACATCGACGCGTTGGCGGCTGTCCTGTAGGTTGATGCGATGATGAGGGGCCGCCCCGCGCCTGAGATTGACGCGGGGCGGCCCTAACTTCTGAGGAGGAGCGGTTTATGTCCGAGAAGTCCGAGATGTCCGAGCCGACGATTCGTCTGGCGACGCCCGATGACGCGCCGGCCTTGCTTGCCATCTACGAGCCGTACGTGCTCGAGACGGCAATCACCTGCGAATACAAGGTGCCGAGCGTTGAGGAGTTTGCTGGGCGCATCGCTAAGACACTTGAGCGCTATCCGTACCTGGTGATGGAGCTCGATGGCCGCCCGGTGGGTTATGCCTACGTGAGTCCGCTCAACAGCCGCGAGGCTTATGACTGGTCGGTCGAGACGTCGATCTACCTGGCACGCGACGTGCGTCATGGCGGGCTGGGTCGCAAGCTTCATGATGCACTCAAGAAATGCCTGGTCGCGATGGGCATTACCAACATGTGCGCGCTCATCGCCGTGCCGCACGATAAGGACGACGAGTACCTGACGCATAACAGCCAGGATTTTCATGCCCATATGGGATATCGCCTGGTGGGTGCCTTCGACCGCTGCGCGCAAAAGTTTGGCCGCTGGTACGACATGTGCTGGATGGAGCTGGTCCTGGCCGAGCGCGTCCCCAGCCAACCCAAACCAACCTGGTTCCCCGACCTCCCCAAACCTACCATTTAGGGACAGGTTTATTTTGGCAGGTTTTATCTGGGCAAACGTTAAAAGCCGCCGCGAAGGATACGAATACCTTCGCGGCGGCTTTTATGTTGGTGCGTCCGTTTGATTGATTTGACCTGCGGGTTTAACAAAACCCCAGATAAAACCGACCAAAATAAACCTGTCCCTTTTTGGTAGGTTAGCCGATGGGTTCGGTGTATTTGGCGCGGTCGGTTCGTTGGATGCGCTTGGAGATGTGGAGCGGGCGACCGTCGGTGTCGTAGACGTAGTCGGTGATCAGGATTAGCGCCTGGCCGCGCTCGACGTTGAGCAGGAACGCCTCGTTTTGCGAGGCGTAACACACCTCAAAGGTCTTGTGTCCCTGGGCCGGCGCGCGGTGGAACTCCTGGCGCAGCGTCGCGTAGAGCGAACCGTTGATATCGCGATCGATGAGCGCCCCAAAGCTCGGCGGCAGATAGGTGGTCTCCAGGCACAGCGGGGCATCGTCCAGATAGCGTAGGCGCACGAGCTTGACGAGCTTGCTGCCCACAGCGGCGTCGAAGAACTTGGCCACACTGCCCGCCGCCTTGGCAAAGCCCGAGTCCACCGTGCGCGTGGTGGGCTTCATGCCCTGGCCTTCGACCTGCTTGGTATAGCTCGAAAACACCAGGTTGTTTTCGTGCACCTCGGGCGTGTCGGCCACAAAGGCGCCGCGCCCGCGCTCGGTGCGCACCAGGCCCTCATCGACCAGCACCTTCAGTGCATGGCGCACGGTGCTGCGTGACAGACCAGACTCGTTCATAAGCTCCATCTCGGACGGAAGCTTGTCTCCGCGTGCGTAAGTGCCGGCGGCGATGCGGTCGCGCAGCGTGCCAGCCAAGCACTCATATTGGGCCAAGTTCTTTTTCGGCGAAGTGCTCATGCGACCAACCTGTACCTAACTTGTATGCTTACCGAACCAAGCATGTATCCAACATGACACCAAACCCGCTGGTAACTGATTACCGAGAATCACGCCAGCAAATTATCTAAGACAAATATAGCATACAACTAGTCGACATCGTCAAAACATGTATGTAACTTGTATGCCGTCGACAGCATCAAACGAGAAGAAAGGCTGATGCACGATGACTACACAGGAACAGGTTAAGGACGTCGTCTCCCAGGTTTTGGCTGACAAGGCTGACAAGGGTGGCATCAAGCGCGTCGTGTGGATTGGCGCCGGCGGATCCAACGGCGGTAACTATCCTGCCCAGTACTTTATGGAGCACGAGGCCACGCAGGTCGTGAGCTCCAGCTACACCAGCAACGAGTTCGTGCATGCCACCCCGGCCTATGTCAACGAGAACACCCTGGCCGTCGTCGTCTCCATGCGCGGCACCAAGGAGACCATCGTTGCCGCCCAGGTCGCCAAGGATCACGGCGCCAGCACCATCGCCATCTACGTTGACGAGTCCGGCCTCACCGAGGTCTGCGATTACAAGATCCAGTACGACAGCCTTGCCGTCGACGAGTCTTGCATGGGCCGCACCAACTCCGCCGTCGTGACCATGATCGCCATGGAGCTCACGCAGCAGACCGAGGGCTATGCCGAGTACGAGACCGCCATGGCCGCCTTTGACCTGATCGATCCCATCTACCGCAAGGCCGTCGAGTACACCCGTCCGCTCGCTGCCAAGTGGGCCGAGCAGAACGCCGACAAGCCCTGCATCAACGTCATGGCTCAGGGCCCGCTCTTTGGTGCCGCCTACGTCTTTAGCATCTGCAACGTGCAGGAGATGCTGCAGATCGACTCCTGCACCATCAACACCTGCGACTTCTTCCACGGCCCCTTTGAGATTCTGGACAAGCGCACCTCGCTGTTCCAGCTCATCAGCGTCGGCCGCAGCCGCTGCAACGACGAGCGTGGCATCCGCTTCGTCAACCAGTACGGTGGCGAGCGCGTCTATCAGCTCGATGCCAAGGAGCTCGGCCTCAACGACATCAAGGACAGCGTGAGCGAGTACTTCAACCACCTGATCTTCGCCCCGATCCTCAACAACGTCTACATGCGTGCGCTCTCTGCCGTCACCCACAAGGACTACATGACGCGCCGCTACATGTGGAAGCTGGACTACTAGGGGATAGAGCGGCCTAACAGCTCGATGTCCTCATAAGTTGCGGTGGAATAGTTCCTGTTTAGGGGCTTGAAGCCTCTATTCAGGAACTATTTCACCGCAACTGAATCCAGGGCGGCACTTGGGGACGTTCCTTTTAATATGAGCAGGACATTGTCAAGAGGCAAAATCGGGCCTGGCCCCAACGATATGGGGTCAGGCCCTCTCCCTATAT
>JAGZEK010000007.1 GCA_018368345.1 Collinsella sp. | reverse complement strand
CATCCGGGACATCCTGGTCATCTCCACGCCGACCGACCTGCCCAACTTCGAGCGCCTGCTCGGGGACGGCTCGCGCTACGGCGTGAACCTCTCCTACGCAGAGCAGCCGAGTCCGGACGGCCTGGCGCAGGCCTTCACCATCGGCGAGGAGTTCATCGCCGGCGAGCCGTGCGCGCTGGTGCTGGGCGACAACATCTTCTACGGCAACGGCCTGTCGCGCCACCTGACGCGCGCCGTGCAGAACGCCGAGTCGGGCCGCGCCACGGTCTTCGGCTACCACGTGGACGACCCCGAGCGCTTCGGCGTCGTGGAGTTCGACGGGGAGGGCAGGGCCGTCTCCATCGAGGAGAAGCCCGAGCGCCCCAAGAGCTCCTACGCCGTCACCGGACTCTACTTCTACCCGGGCGACGTGGCCGCCAAGGCCCATGGGGTGGAGCCCTCCGCCCGAGGCGAGCTGGAGATCACCGACCTCAACCGGATGTACCTGGAGGAGGGGACGCTGTCCGTGGTCACCCTCGGCCGCGGCTACGCGTGGCTGGACACCGGCACCATGGAGAGCCTGCACGAGGCCGCGGAGTTCGTCCGCGCCGTGGAGCACTCCCAGGACCTGCCGGTCTCGGTCCCCGAGGAGATCGCCTGGGAGAACGGCTGGATCACGACCGCCGGGCTGGAGGGGGCCGCGAAGGCCTACGGCAAGTCGGTCTACGGCCGGCACCTGAAGAAGGTCGCCGCCGGCGAGATCGTCAACAGCCCGCGCGAGTACTAATCCGATCCAATGGGAGATACAAATATGTCTGAAGAGCTCTTCGAGCCCAGGAACATCATCGTCACGGGCGGCTGCGGCTTCATCGGCAGCAACTTCGTGCACTACGTGGTCAACAACCACCCCGGCGTGCACGTGACCGTCCTGGACAAGCTTACCTACGCCGGCAACCCCGAGAACATCGCGGGGCTGCCCTCCGACCGCGTGGAGCTCGTCGTGGGCGACATCTGCGACGCCGGGCTGCTGGACCGCATCGTCCCGGGCCACGACGCCATCGTGCACTACGCCGCCGAGTCCCACAACGACAACTCCATCGCCGACCCGGAGCCCTTCCTGCGCACCAACGTGGAGGGCACCTTCCGCCTGCTGGAGGCCGTCCGCAAATACGGCATCCGCTACCACCACGTCTCCACCGACGAGGTCTACGGCGACCTGGCGCTCGACGACCCGGCGAAGTTCACCGAGGAGACGCCGTACCACCCGAGCAGCCCGTACTCGAGCACCAAGGCGTCCTCCGACATGCTGGTCCGCGCCTGGACCCGCACCTACGGCCTGCGCACCACGATCTCCAACTGCTCCAACAACTACGGCCCCTACCAGCACGTGGAGAAGTTCATCCCGCGCCAGATCACGAACATCGTCGACGGCGTGCGCCCCAAGCTCTACGGCCGCGGCGAGAACGTCCGCGACTGGATCCACACCGAGGACCACTCCTCGGCCGTCTGGGACATCCTCACCAAGGGCCGCATGGGGGAGACCTACCTCATCGGAGCCGACGGCGAGAAGAACAACATCACGGTCCTGCGCATGATCCTGGAGGCGATGGGGCGCGACCCCGAGGACTTCGACTGGGTCGCCGACCGCCCCGGCCACGACCGCCGCTACGCCATCGACTCGTCCAAGCTCCAGCGCGAGCTCGGCTGGAGGCCGGCCCACACCGACTTCGCCGAGGGGCTCAAGCAGACGATCGACTGGTACGTCGCCAACGAGTCCTGGTGGCGCCCGGCCAAGGAGGCCACCGAGGCGCGCTACCGCGCGCAGGGCCAGTAAGACCGCATCCCGGTGAACCGCACCGCGGGGCGACCCCGGTTTCCCAACCTCTTCGATAGGAGCTTTTCCCACATGGCAGACATCGCATTCGAGAAGGACCTCTCCGTCGCCGAGACCGGCATCGAGGGCCTCAAGGTCGTCGACCTCGCCGTCCACGGCGACTCGCGCGGCTGGTTCAAGGAGAACTGGCAGCGCGCCAAGATGTGCGCCCTGGGCATCCCCGACCTCCGCGTCGTCCAGAACAACGTCTCCTACAACGAGAAGAGGGGCGTCACCCGCGGCATCCACGCCGAGCCCTGGGACAAGTTCATCTCCGTCGCCCGCGGCTCGGTCTTCGGCGCCTGGGTGGACCTGCGCGAGGGCAGCGAGACCTTCGGCAAGGTGTTCACGACCGTTCTGGACCCCTCCAAGGCCATCTACGTCCCGCGCGGCGTGGGAAACTCCTTCCAGGCGCTCGAGGACGGCACCGCCTACACCTACCTGGTGGACGCCCACTGGTCGCTGGAGCTCAAGAGGACCTACACCTTCGTTAACCTCGCCGACCCCGAGCTCAACATTCAGTGGCCCATCCCGCTCGACCAGGCCACCGTCTCCGACGCCGACCTCAACCACCCGATGCTCGCCGACGTCGTCCCCATGGCGCCCAAGAGGACGCTCGTCACCGGCTGCAACGGCCAGCTGGGCCACGCGGTGCGCGCGCTCGCCGAGGAGCGCGGCGTGGCCAAGGGCTTCGACTTCTGCGACATCGACACCTTCGACATGTCCGACCCGGAGGCCTACTCCAAATACGACTGGTCGCTCTACGGCACCGTGATCAACTGCGGCGCCTACACCGCCGTGGACAGGGCGGAGACCCCCGAGGGCCGCGTGACCGCCTGGAAGGCCAACGCGACCGGCCCGGCGCTTCTGGCCCGCACCTGCGCCGGGCACGGGATCACCCTCGTCCACGTGTCCAGCGACTACGTCTTCGACGGCACCGCCGAGGTCCACACGGAGGACGAGCCGTTCTCCCCGCTGTCCGTCTACGGCCAGACCAAGGCCGCCGGCGACATCGCCGTGGCCGGCTGCCCGCGCCACTACATCATGCGCTCCAGCTGGGTCATCGGCGAGGGCCACAACTTCGTGAAGACCATGAAGGCGCTCTCCGACCGCGTAGCCGACCCCGAGGACGGGCTCGAGCAGGTGACGGTCGTGGACGACCAGCTGGGCCGCCTGACCTTCACGCGCGACATGGCCGAGGCCATCTTCCACATGCTGGGGACGCACGCCCCCTACGGCACCTACGACTGCACCGGCTCCGGCGCCGTGAAGAGCTGGGCGGACATCGCCCGCGCCGTCTTCGAGGTCGCCAACGGCAACGGCGACAGGGTCGTGCCGGTTTCGACCGCCGACTACTACGCCGGCGCCGCCGGCCCCATCGCCCCGCGCCCGGTCCACTCCGCGCTCGACCTTTCCAGGCTCGAGTCGGTCGGCTTCCACATGCCCGACTGGGAGGAAGAGCTAAAACTTCATTTTGATTAGATGCCTTTAGTACATTGTTTGCATTCTTAAAATCAGTGAGAATGCAAACAATGCCATGGGCATTTATGCCATTTTGCCAAGTTGCACCAGGAATTTTTTGGATGGTTTTCAATGCATTTTAAACTTGCAAATTTGATTTTTAACGGATCTGATGCGATGTTGCAGTATCCATTGCTTTGCTATAGGGCAACGGAGGGTCTTGTTATTCCAACTTCGAATGACGCTATTGAAATCATGAAATCGACCAATGTTGATTTCACAACATATTTTAATGCGCTATCCATTTATAAGTGGCGAAAATACACTACTGCAAAGGCGTTTTATCTTCATATCGAGTATTGCGGCTCCGCCTTAACGCTTCAGCAGACGTATGCAAATAATTATTCTTGGATTCCTTCTACAATTGATGGCTCTGCGGTTAGTTTGCAACGATCCGATGAATGGAGTACGGCTGAAATCGAACTCTCCCTTTGTGAGGGAGAGATTCTGCACGCTTTTAATATCAGTACTGAAGGCCCTGTTAATATTCGGAATGCGTATTATTATTGCGATTGTGAAGAACTGGATATTCATCCAGTTGAGCTAGCGCTTGCAACTACTACGTTTAAAAAAGAAGACTATATTGTCCGTAACGTATCTCTTTTACAAAAGAACATTATTGATTCTGATGAAGAGATTGCTGATCATTTCCACGTACACATTATTGATAATGGCCGTTCGCTGAATAGTGCAAACCTGGATTCATCGCGTGTTACTGTTCATCCAAATCCTAATGTCGGCGGGTCTGGTGGTTTTGCTCGGGGGATGATTGAGTCACTTGAGCAGAATCCTAAAGCGACTCATGTTCTCCTGATGGACGATGATGTCGAGGTTCTTCCCGAGAGTTTTATCCGCACTTTCAACCTGCTCTCTCTTCTCAAAGAAGAATATGCTGAGGCCTTTTTATCGGGTGCTATGATGAGCTTGGAAGAGCCCAATTTGCGTACCGAGGATTTAGGGTTCTTTACTGCTAAGGGAACTTTTTCTCCCCTTAAGCCTGCAGGCTATATGACCTCACTTCATGATGTCGTTGAGACCGAGATATATAAGGCCCCAACTGGCCTTTATGAGGACACTGCCCAACAGTATGCTGGCTGGTGGTATTGCGTTATACCTACCGCAACGATTGAACGTGAGGGGTTGCCCTTGCCCTTATTTGTTCGTTCTGATGATGCTGAGTATGCGCTTCGTTGCAAACCCAAGTTCATGTCCATGAATGGTATTTGCGTTTGGCATAATTCCTTTAAGTTTAAGTATAGTGCTGCCGTGGAGCGTTATCAGGTAAGCCGAAATACGCTAATCAGTCAGGCGACAACTGGCGCTGCGCCTCTCTCTGATTTTCTTTATGAGATTCGTCGTGAAGTTGAGCTCGACTTGAAGAAATTTAATTACGATGAAGCTGCTCTTGCCGTAAAAGGTCTTGAAGATTTTTTGAGAGGTCCGGAGTGGATTTCTCATCCTGTCGCTGAATCCCGTTTTATGGCGGCAAATCGTGAAAGGGAACAATTGATTCCCATCGAGCAGCTCATCCCTCAGGCACAAGAATTGGGTGTCGACTTGACGCAACTGACTTTTGGCAATTTGAGCCTTGGGGGCGACAGGTCTAGGCTGCAGGCATTTAAGGATTATCTGACCATTAATGGCCACCGTTTTGTTAACGACTCCGTTAAACGTAACGGTAGGGTTGCTGTTATTGATGCTGCGGGATGGGTTTATCCCGCAGGTAAAATCAGGGATGTTGACACGCTTATTGTGGTAGATATGCCTAATAAAAAGGGTGCCATTAGACATATGGATAAGAAGCGATTCAAAGAGGTTTGGAGTCGTTTTCGTAAAGCCGAGAAGGAATTCAAGCGTAACAAAGATAAGATTTATACCGAATACGCTTCGTATAGAGATGTCTTTACTTCGATCGATTTCTGGAAACAGTATTTGAAAGAGGCGTCGGAGTAGTCTTCATGTGAGTGGGTTTCAAGGTGGGACCCACTCATTCTTTTGTATCATATGAGTAATTGTGCTTCGTTCATTGTTTGTCGTTGCGAAGGTTAAGCCATGTCCTTGCTTTCTACTATTAAAAAGATCCTCCCTGGCTCATCCCGATCGTTGCATGCTATGCATGAGGATATGGACCGTCGTTTTGACGAGGTTTTCGCCCGTATTGAGCAGGCCGATAACGGTATCAATATGAATATCAATTACAAATTCGATACTCGGCTATTTCCAGAAATTGAATTGCTCAAGCAACGCCAACAAAGTCTGTCAGAACAAATGAGGCTTCGCTTTGAATTGTTAGCGCGACGTGCGTACCCCGATCTCACCCCTTTTGAGCTCCGTTGCAAAATCTTTGATGCATTACCCGACGCCGAGGGTGATATTCGATTGATGCAGCAGGCAAACGCGGCCTTGATGAGTAAGCTAGACGCGATTTGTGTTGCCAATAATATTCAATACTGGCTTTCTTATGGTTCTCTTGTTGGCACCTTGTCTCGATCGGGTTTTATTCCTTGGGACGACGATATTGATATCTGCATGCTTAGGTCCGATGTGGATAAGCTCACTGCCGCTTTAATAGACGACCCTGAATATCAAATCACCCTCGTATATGACTGGTTTGTAAAGTGTCGTCAAGTTCGCTTTTGTTCAACTAATTCGCTTATACCTTGTTTTGTGGACATTTCGATTTACGACCGGGCGGCCGAGAATTCCAAGCGCGCGAACGATCAACTTAGGCAACTCAGAATTGAGCTTATGGATTTCTTTGACAAAAATGAACGTGAGTTTAGTTTTTGGAAAGATAATCCTTGGATGGTTCATCCACACAGTGGGCTTAGCGTGCAGTGCGGAGATGTTGACTTGGAAGCTCAGAGAACAGTTGTTTCTTCTGCGGAGATTGATCTTGTCCAGAGCGTATTCGATTCGTTTAATGAAAAGGCTCATGATCTAGGTTTGTTAACCGATGAGTCTCGTGGTGATTTTGCATACGCGATTGATATCGTTTTTGATGCCCCTAAACGTAAAATAATTTGGGACCGCAACGATATCCTTCCCGTAAGAAAGCATCCGTTTGACAGCTTCTCTTTTTTGGTTCCCGCGAAAGCGGAAAAGGTCGCTGATGATTGCTATCCTGGATGGCCTTACATGCCAATGGACATCTGTGGGCATGATCATTTTGCAAAGGATGTTTTGTCTGATCCCGATGTTCGCTCCGCGATGGCAGAGTTTGTCGACGAATGTAATTAGTAGTTACAACGGCTTTGATTAAGGTATTTAAAATGCAGTTTAAACTTGCGAATGTTGTACTTAAAGTTGAAAAGCATGCAAAGGATTTTCCCGAACTCTACTATCGCGTGCTCTCCGGTGGTGCTTCGTATGATGACGATATACATTCACTTCATGTCAATGGACACGTTGACTTTCTGACGTATGTGAATGGCCTATCTGCTGGCAAATGGCATCAGTATGCGTCTGTTGGCGGCGTTGTCTTGCATATGGCTTTATTTGGCAGGGGCCGGGTTGTCGTTCATGGAGTGAGATCTAGCGAGCTGAATCCTGTCGAGCTTAAATCGAATCCTTTTGATGGCAATGAAATTGATCCTTGCGTTCTCGATATTGATATCGATACAACCGGCTACGACTTGATCGGTTTTAGGATTGAGAGTGATGAGGGCTATTCCGTAGACCTCTTGAACGCCTCTTATCTGACTGATGTTCCTGAGGACTCAATTAACCAGATCAATCTTGCTCTTTCTACTACTACATTTAAGAATGAGCAGTACATTCTTCCGAATATTGAACTCGTTAAAGCGGGCATCTCCAAAGAGGACGGTCCGATTCGCGACCACTTCCACATGTTTGTCGTCGACAATGGACAGACGCTCGATTCTGCATCACTTTCCGATGAGCTAGTCACCGTGCTCCCGAATCCCAATACGGGCGGTTCGGGAGGATTCGCACGTGGAATGATGGCGGCTACTGAAACTCCTGATCAGTACACTCACATCATTTTGATGGATGACGATGTCTCTATTATGCCCGAGAGTTTGATCCGCACGTTCAATCTCCTCTCTCTTGCTAAAGGCAAGTATAAGGATGCCTTTATTAACGGCGCCATGCTCTCAATGGAGGACCCTACTCGTCAGTTCGAGGATGTCTCGTATGTGGCGACCACTGGTGCCTATCGTCGCGTAAAAGAGGACTTGAATGTTGGCAAGCTGTCCGACATCCTCGAAAATGAACGCACGAACGTTGAAGTTGATCAGGCCTATGGGGCTTGGTGGTATAGCTGCATTCCGGTGAAGGCTATCGAAAAGAACGGCCTTCCCATGCCTTTCTTTATCCGCTGCGACGACGTTGAGTTTGGCATGCGCAATAAGCCTGTCTACATGACCATGAATTGCATTTGCGTGTGGCATGCAAGCTTTGAGGGGCGTTTCCGCGCTTCGGTTGACTGCTACCAGTACTTCCGCAACTTCTTTGCCATGATTTCACTCGATGATTGTGCTGATGAGAAAATGTTTGTCCTTCGTATTCAGCGAGGGGTACGTCAGAACTTGCGCGATATGGATTATCAGGCTGCTGAGTTTATCCTTGATGGCTTTGAGGACTATCTGCGCGGCCCTGAGTATCTCCAGAAGCTTGATGGCGCCGCGACGATGATTGGTAAGGGTAAGTTAAACGAAAAGCTGATTCCTGTTTCCGAAATGGATCCAGAGCTTCTTCGCAAGGCTGGGGTTACGGAGCAAGTGCTCGCTAATGTTAATCTGGAATTCCATCCTTCGAAATTTATGAAGTATTGGAGATCTATTCCTTACGACAAACACTATCTTCCCGATGCGCTGTTGCGCGGAAAGCCCGGCTATGCAGTTAAGAATGGCAGCTGTACGCTTGAAGGCAATTCGACGCGTTGCAAGACGCTGGTATTTCTTGATCCGACCCGCGAGAAGGGGTCGGTCCGCACGATGGATCGGGCGCGGTTCAAGAGTATTCGCCGCCGAGAGCACGAACTGATGGCGCGCTATCGTAAAGAGGGCAAGAGCGTCAGGGGGGCATGGAAAGATGCCATGCCGTACATGACTTCGCGAGAGTTTTGGGAACAGTATTTAGGTCTGAAATAAGAAGAGGTCCGGATTAAGTCCGGACCTCTTCTTATTTTGAATAGGTTTTATAGGCTTGTAACTCCCATTGTTTTCTTTCGACTTTTGCAACTGAGTCGAGGATTAGTCCCGTTGCTAGGCTCAACCCACACAGGAACATGAATGAGGCCGCAAGTATGGCCGTGGGGAAGCGGGGGACTAAGCCGGTTTGGAAGTACTCCACAACAATTGGAATTCCGAGGGCAAGGCCTATGATGGCGAAGATGAGCGCTATAAGAGTAAAGAACTTGAGCGGACGATAGTCTTTAAAGAGCGTTCCAATCATTGCGATGACCTTGATGCCGTCGCTAACGGTGTTGAGCTTGGACTCGGAGCCTGCGGGCCGATCGCGATACTCCACCGGCACGTCTTTAATTCGCCAGCGGTGATCGACAGCGTGGATGGAGAGCTCGGTCTCAATCTGGAAGCCCTCGCTCAAAACGGGGAAGGTCTTGACGAAGGGTCTGCTCATGGCTCGGTAGCCGGTCATCACGTCGTCAAAGCTGTAGCCGTAAATCCACTTGATCATGGCGCGAACAAGATTGTTGCCAAAGCCGTGGAAGGCCCTCTTGTTCTCTTCGGCATAGGTGCCGTTTGACAGGCGATCGCCAACGGTCATATCGGCTTCGCCGTTAAGGATGGGCTCGCAAAGCGCCTTTGCCGCCTCGGCGGGGTAAGTGTCGTCTCCATCAACCATTAGATAGCATTCGGCGTCGACATCACGGAACATTTGGCGGCACACGTTGCCTTTGCCCTGTCTGGGCTCGTGGCGCACCGTGGCACCGTGCTGCTTGGCGATTTGCGAAGTGCCATCAGACGAGTTGTTGTCATATACAAAGACGGTTGCACCGGGTAACTCTCGATGAAAATCGTCGACAACTTTGCCAATCGTCAGCGCTTCGTTGTAGCAGGGGATTATGACGACGGTATTCGAATAGTCCATGTAGGACCTCCTTTAATGAATCAACGGGTCGAAAGTATACCTATCGTCTGCCCCTTTGATTAGATATGGGTTAGTTCTCCAGATTTGTTGCGGTGAGTTATCGTCAACGTGGGAGGGCTATACTTTCCACTGTTATGTTTTACGAGACAAGGAGATGGTCCGTGGCTGACAACGTAGAGAGTCAGAAAGCGGTGGCTAAACCGGCCTCTCACGCTAAAAATGATTTTGAAAAGGACAAGTTCATTCTTAAGCAGCTTGTCACCAAAGATTTTAAGATTAAATATCGTCGCAGTGTTCTGGGTGTGGCATGGTCCGTGCTTAACCCGCTGCTGATGATGATTGTTATGTCGATCGTGTTTTCGACAATCTTCGCGCAAGGTCGCAATGGTTCTATTACGCCCGAAATGTATCCGCTTTACTTGATCGTCGGTAACGTGACGTTCTCTGTCATGTCCGAGTCGACGAACCAAGCGCTTATGTCCATCATTTGGGCTTCCTCTCTGCTTAAGAAGGTTAAGGTGCACCGTTGGGTCTTTCCGGTGCAGAAGGTGCTGTTCTCGCTCGTTAACTTCGCCTTCTCTTTGGTTGCCGTCGCCTTGGTTATGCTTTGGTTCCACGTGCTTCCCACCTGGCATTTAATTCTGCTGCCGGTTTGCTTGCTCCTGCTCATGTGTTTCTGCATGGGCTTGGGCATGATGCTGTCTGCGCTGGCGGTTTTTTTCCGCGATGTTATGCACCTGTGGACCGTTGTTATCACGGCCTGGATGTATCTGACGCCGATTTTCTGGACAACCGACTTCATTAGCCAAATGGCACATTGGATCCAGGTCCTTGTGGTTGTGAATCCCATGTACAACTACCTCCAGTTTATGCGTGATATCTTCCTGTTTAATACCGTGCCTTCTGCGCTTACCTTTGGGCTGTGTGTTGTTTGGGCTATTCTTGCTCTTGCTATTGGTTACGCCGTCTTTCACAAGACCGAGCACAAGTTTATCCTCTACATCTAAGGAGTGCTGCTCATGACTGAATCTGCTATTGATTACAGCAAGCAGCCCCTTGCTGTTGAGGTCAAAGACGTCACCATGATCTTTAACATGGCGTCCGAGTCGCTTACGAACCTCAAAGAGTATTTTATTAAGCTCGCGAAGCATGAGCTGTTCTTTGAGGAATTCCGTGCGCTTAAGCACATTTCATTTGATGTGCATCGTGGCGAGGTCGTTGGCCTTGTTGGTACTAACGGTTCCGGCAAGTCTACGATGCTCAAGATCATCGCTGGCGTTTTGGAGCCCAGCGAAGGTGAGGTTAAGGTTCACGGCAATATTGCGCCGCTGATTGAGCTTGGTGCTGGCTTTGACCCGGAGCTTACGGCTCGTGAGAACATCTATCTGAACGGTGCGCTGCTTGGCTATACCAAGGAGTTTATCGACGCTAGTTTTGACGAGATTATTGAGTTCGCCGAGCTTAAAGACTTCGTTGACATGCCCTTGAAGAACTTCTCGTCGGGTATGGTCGCGCGTATCGCCTTTGCTATCGCTACGATTACCGAGCCCGATATTCTCATCGTCGATGAGACGCTTTCTGTTGGCGATGTCTTTTTCCAGCAGAAATGCGAGCGCCGTATTCAGCACTTTATTGAGAGTGGCGACGTCACGGTCTTGTTCGTTTCTCACTCCATGGAGCAGGTTGAGCGTATTTGCCAGCGTGCTGTGTGGATCGAGAAGGGTGATCTGCGCATGGATGGTCCCGTGGACGAGGTCTGCAAGGCGTACCACGATCAGTTCAAGTAGGTTATAATTTATTGGTCGTGTGAACTTGTACCCGCTTGGACGCCCGGCTTTATGCTCCATTAGCTCAGTTGGATAGAGCAGGGGACTTCTAATCCCAAGGTCGACGGTTCGAATCCGCCATGGAGCACCAGAGAGTTTTTGAAGACCCGGTATAATGCCGGGTCTTTGCTTTTTGGGCATGTGGGCGTGCAGTGCTCCCTCAACAATAAGCCCGGTGTAGCATCGCTGCACCGGGCTTATTGCTTCTTGCGAATTTGGTTGTCGGTCTCGAGTCGTTGAGCTCCCTACGCCTCTGTCGGCTCCACGCCCAGCTCGTTGCGGACGAGCTCGAAGGCGGCGGCGATGGCCTTGTCCATGTCGTAGTACTTGTAGCCGCCCAGGCGACCGGCGAAGGCCACGTCGCCCTCCTGCGCCGCCAGCTCCTCGTACTGCTTGTAGAGGGCCTCGTTCTTGGCGTCGTTGATGGGGTAGTAGGGCTCGTCGCCGGGCTTCCAATCCGCCGGGTACTCGCGCGTGATGACGGTCTTCTCCTGCGTGCCGAACTCGAAGTGCTTGTGCTCGATGATGCGGGTGTAGGGGACCTCGCGCTCGGTGTAGTTGACCACGGCCACGCCCTGGTGGTCCTGCTCGTCGAGTGTCTCGGTCTCGAAGCGCAGGCTGCGGTACTCGAGTGTGCCCAGCTTAAAGTCGTAGAACGAGTCGATGGGGCCGCAGTAGATCGTCCTGGCGGCGATATCGGGCTCGGCGGCGGCCAGCTCCTTGTACTCCACGCCGCAGCGCACCTCGACGCCCTCGAGCATGTTGGCGACCATCTTGGTGTAGCCGCCCATGGGGATGCCCTGGTAGCGGTCGTTGAAGTAGTTGTTGTCGTAGGTGAAGCGGCAGGGGAGGCGCTTTATGATGCTCGCGGGCAGGTCCTTGCAGTCGCGGCCCCACTGCTTCTCGGTGTAGCCCTTCACGAGCGTCTCGAAGATGTCGCGGCCGACGAGCGACAGCGCCTGCTCCTCGAGGTTTGTCGGCTCTCCGATGTTCTCGGCGGCCACCTGCTCGGCGATCTTGGCCTTGGCATCTGCCGGCGTGACGACGCCCGGCCACATCTTGGCGAAGGTGTTCATGTTGAAGGGCATGTTGTACATGTTGCCGTGGAAGTTGGCTACCGGCGAGTTGACGTAGTTGTTGAACTCGGCGAAGCGGTTGACGTAGCCCCAGACGTCCTTCATGGAGGTGTGGAAGATGTGCGCGCCGTAGCGGTGGACTTGGATGCCCTCGACGTCCTCGGTGTAGACGTTGCCGGCGATGTGGTCGCGGCGGTCGATGACCAGGACCGACTTGCCGGCGCGCTTGGCGGCATTGGCGAAGACGGCGCCCGAAAGGCCGGCACCGACGACGAGGTAATCGTACTGGGACATGGATATGCTCCTTTGTATGTCGATTGGACAGTTACTTTAGTTTAGGGACAAACATATCTGATGTCTTTGTCCCAGGGATTAGTGTAGCAGATGCTCTTTCAACAGCTCTAGCGCATGTGCGTAGCCCTTCAGGCCCTCGCCGGTGATGGTGGCGAAGCAAGCTAGGCGTGCATAGCTCACCTGGCGGAAGTCTTCGCGCGTCTCTACGGCGCTGATGTGCACCTCGACGGCAGGGATGGCAACGGCCTTGAGGGCGTCGAGGATCGCGACGCTCGTGTGCGTGTAAGCCGCCGGGTTGATGACGATGCCGTCGACCTTGCCGTAGGCCTCTTGGATCTTGTCGACGATGCTGCCCTCGTGGTTAGACTGGAAGACCTCGACCTCGTCGAAGCCCTGTGCAGCGCCCGCTTCCTGGCAGATCTGCACTAAGCGGTCGTAGTTGTCGCTGCCATAGATGCCCGGCTCGCGAATGCCGAGCATGTTGAGGTTGGGGCCGTTGATGACGAGTGCTTTCATGGTTGCTTCCTTTGCGATTGGAAAACCACCACAAAGGTGCCTGTCCCCTTTGTAGTGGTTTTGGTTAGAGAGCGGGTGGGAGGGTGTCGAGGATGGCACGGGCGGTGTTGGCGGCGCAGTCGCGTGAGTCGATGATGTAGTCGGCCCAGGTGCGGTAGCGCGGCATGCGCTGCTCGGCCAGCTTGTCGATGCCGTCGCGGGCGGTGATAGGGCGTCCCTTGTGGGCGAGTTCGTCGAGCTTGCGATTGAGCATCAAGATCTGGCTGTTTTGGTGCAGCAGCGGGTAGTTCTCGTCGCGTGTGACCACGCCGCCGCCGGTGGAGAGCACCAAGCCGCTGCGCTTGGAGATGTCGGACAGAGCCACCGTCTCCTGCTCGCGGAAGGCCGCCTCGCCGCGCTCGACGATAAAGTCGGCGCAGGGCATGTCGAGGCGTTCCTCGAGGGCGCGGTCCAGGTCGATGTGCTCGCGACCCGTGAGCAGGGCAATCTGCTCACCCACGCGGGTCTTGCCCGAGCCCGGCATGCCGATCAGCGCGATGTTCTGTTCGCGGCGTGACAAGCGCTCCGTTACATCCAGGATGCGCTTGCGCGGGGTGACCTGGCCGGTGTAGCGCTCAACAGCCTGTGCCGCTTGGGCCACGAGCATCAGCAGACCGCCGATGCAGGGGATACCGCGGCGCTCGGCCTCGAGCATGAGTCCCGTGCGGGCGGGGTTGTAGACAATGTCGATGACGCCCTCGAGCGCATCGAGCCCTTCGAGCGTGCAAGGCGCGTCGGGGCAATGGGGGAACATGCCGGCGGGCGTGCAGTTGACGAGCAGGGCGGCGTCGGATTGCTGCGCGATGTTGCCGTAGTTGACCTCGCTTGTGCGGCCCACGGGCACCACGGTGGCGCCCAGGTCGCCGAGTACCATGCTTGCCGTGGTGCCGGCGCCGCCGGTGGCTCCGAGCACGAGAGCCTTCTTGCCGGCAACCTCAACCCCCAGCTCCTCGACCAGGCACTGAAAACCAAAGTAGTCGGTGTTGTCGCCGCGCAGGCGGCCGTCGGGCAGGCGCGTGATGGTGTTGACGTTGCCCATGCGCTCGGCGAGCGGGCTCAGCTCGTCCAGGTAGTTCATGACGGCGCGTTTGTAGGGGATGGTCACGTTGGTGCCTTCCCATTCTTTACCCGTCATAAAGGCCGCGAGGTCCTCGGGCTCGCGCTCAAATCGCACGTAATCGAGCCCAGCGAGCTCTTTGTAGATGGTCGGGGTGTAGCTGTGGCCCAGCACGCGGCCCAGCACACCGTAGGGGCGGGTTGCGGCGGTATCGGTCATCTAGAGCACCTCCGTGTAGCTGCCAAAGTAGGTGAAGCTCTCGCACACGTCGTCGATGGAATCGAGCAGGTCGTCGAGGGCCTTGCTGCCAAAGGGGCAGTCCAGATCAAAGTAGAACATAAACTCAAAGTCGCGGCCGGGGATGGGGCGGCTCTCGAGCTTGATGAGGTTGATGTTGAGTGCGTAGAAGCGCTCGAGCACGCGATAGAGGGCGCCCGGCTCGTTGGCCGTGGTGATCATGAGCGAGGTGCGATTAGCGCCGGGGTAGACGCGCGGCTCGCGGCTGATGACGACAAAGCGCGTGTAGTTGTTGTCCGAGTCTTGGATATTGGGCTCCAGCACCTCGAGGCCATACAGCGTGGCACAGCTGCGCGAGGCGATGGCGGCGACGTCGGTGCGCTCGGAGTTGGCGACCATCTCGGCCGACATGGCCGTGTTGGGGTACTTGGTGGCGTGCAGGCCGTGGGACTCGATAAAGCCGGCACACTGGGCAATGGCTTGGCCGTGGCTGTAGACCTCGCGTATGTCCGCGAGCTTGGTGCCGGGCTTGACGAGCAGGTTGTGGTCGATCTTGAGGCGCAGCGAACGCACGATATGGAAGTCGAACTGGGCGAGCAGGTCGTAGACGGCGTTGACCGAGCCGGCGGTGGAGTTCTCGATGGGCAGCACGCCAAACTCGCAGAAGCCGTCGCGCACAGCGCGCATAACGCCTTCGAAGGTCTCGAAAAACGCGATGTCGGGCACGTCGAAGAGCTTGCACGCGGCGATTTGACTGTAAGCGCCCTCAACGCCCTGGCAAGCGACGGTGGCAGTTTGAGGGAAGGGCGTGTCGGAGGCTGCAGCCGTGGCGTGGGCCTTTTGCGAGACGGTGATGCCCTTGAGTTCGTTGATGTAGCGCTGCTGCTCGGCCTTGCTCATGCTCATGAGGAGACGAAACAGGGTGATGGTCTGCGCCTCATAGCGCTCGGGCGCGCGGCTGGCGAGGTTGTTGAGTTTGGAGCGCTCGCGGGCGGGGTCGAAGACGGCCTTGCCCATCTTGATTTTTGACTTGGCGACCTCGGTGGCAATGTCCATGCGCTCGATAAAGCTGTTGAGGAGCGTGGTGTCGATGCCATCGATGGTCTGGCGGATGTCAGCAAGGTCCATAGGGACCCCTTTCGTGAATCATTGCCCGGGGTGGGCGGGTTAGCGCTGGGCGGCGTCCTCGAGGAGGGCGTCCCAGATGGCGAGCGCCGCGGCTGCTTCGGCTACGGGGACGGCTCGGGGGACGATGCAGGGATCGTGACGACCGTGGACCGAGAGCTCGGCATTTTCCATGGCGTCCATGTCTACGGTCTGCTGCTCGCGGCCAATAGAGGGTGTCGGCTTTACGGCCATACGCCACATGACGGGCGCGCCGGTGGAGATGCCGCCCAGAATGCCGCCGGCGTTGTTGGACTCGACTTCAATCTCGCCGGTCTCGGCGTCGATGCGATACGGATCGTTGTTCTCGCTGCCGCGCATGGCGGCCACGGCAAAGCCCATGCCAAACTCCACGCCCTTTACGGCGGGAATGCCAAACGCGATTTGCGCGATGCGGTTTTCGATGCCGTCGAACATGGGGTCGCCGATGCCCGTGGGAAGCCCGTAAATGCCGCACTCCACGATGCCGCCGATGCTATCGAGCTCGTCGCGCGCGGCTAGGATCTCCTCGCGCATGCGGCCGGCTGCGGCGGCGTCAATGCAAGGCAGGTCGTTCGAAAGGATCGCCTTGCGGTCGGCCTCGCGATAGACCATATCGTCCATCGGCAGGTCGGAGATGCCGCCGATCTGCGCGACGTGCGCCATGACCTTGATGCCACGGGCCTCGAGCGCCTGCAGCGCGATCCCGCCGGCGATGCATAAGGGTGCCGTTAGGCGGCCGGAAAAATGCCCGCCACCAGCGACATCGTGCATGTTGTGATACTTCACACGCGCAGGGAAGTCCGCATGTCCGGGACGGGGCTTGCGGCGCAGCTCGGAGTAATCATTGGAGCGCGTGTTGGTGTTCTCGATAATCGCGGCGATGGGCGCGCCGGTGGTATGTCCATCGACAACACCGGCGATGATGTGGGCGGCGTCGGCTTCGCGGCGTTTGGTCGCGGTCTCGTCGCGACCGGGGGCGCGACGGTCGAGGAAGGCCTGCAGCTCCTCCTGGTCCACGGCGATGCCCGCCGGGATGCCATCGAGCGAGCAGCCGATAGCGGGGGAGTGCGATTGGCCGAAGATGCTTAAGTGCAAGACGTTGCCAAAGGTCGAGGACATGCTATTCCTCCTCGAGTGTGACCTTGCCGCCCAGCAGGCGGTAGTGGTCGAAGAAATCGGGATAGGACTTGTTGACGGCCTCGGCGCCGTGGATCACGACCTCGCCGGTGGCACGGCTCGCGGCGATGGCGGCCATCATGGCGATGCGGTGGTCGTTGTGCGAATCGACCTCGCCGCCGGTAAAGGCATCGACACCCTTGATGATGAGGTCGTCACCGGCAATGCGCACCTGCGCGCCCAGCGCGGTGAGCTCGCGGGTGGTGGTGGCCAGACGGTCGGATTCCTTGATGCGCAGACGGGCGCAATCGCGGATAAAGGTGCGGCCCTGTGCCAGCGAGGCCACGGCCGAGATAACGGGCACCAGGTCGGGAATGTCGTGGGCACTCATCTCAAAGCCGGCGAGCTTGTCGGACTGCACGGTGGCGGCGTTGGTGGAGCGCACGATGCGGGCACCAAAGCGCGAAAGCGCGGCGAGCACGTTGCGGTCGCCCTGTGCGGAGCTCAGCGACACGCCCTCGACGGTGATGGGGTCGGTGCCGATGGCACCGGCGCACAGCCAAAAGGCGGCGTTGGACCAGTCGCCCTCGACGGCTACGCTGCCGGGCGTGCGGTACGAGCCGCTGCTCACGCGGAAGTTCGTGACCTCGGGCTGGCCGTCCTTGGCCGGAATGCGCTCGACGTTGACCTCGACGCCAAAGGCCTTCATGGCCTGGATTGTCAGGTTGATGTAAGGGCGGCTCTCGATGAGGCCGGTCACCTGCACGCAGGAGGGCTGGGCCAGCAGCGGGGCTGCCAGCAGCAGGCCGGAGATATACTGCGAGCTCACGTTGCCCGGCAGCACGAAAGTGCCCGGGCGCATGCGTCCGCTCGTCTTGAGCGGAAAACCGCCCAGGCCCTGCAGGTCGCAGCCGGCGGCGATGATCTCGTCCGAGAGCGGGGACAGCGGGCGGGCGCCTAAGCGTCCCTGACCCACAAAAGTTGCTTCTGCGCCCAGCGCGCAGGCGACGGGCAACATAAAGCGCAGCGTGGAGCCGCTCTCGCCGCAGTCGAGCGTGCCACCGGCAAGGGCCTTGAGCAGGCCAAATTCAATGCTCTTCATGGTGGGGTGGACCTGGAAGCCGTCCTCGACGGTCTCGATGCGAGCACCCAGGGCCGTAAGGCAACGCACCGTAGCCTCGATGTCGGCGCAGGTGGTGTTACAGGCGACGTGTGTCTCGCCGTTGGCAAGCGCAGCGCAGATGATGAGACGGTGCGCCATCGACTTGGACGCGATGGCGGGAACGGTGCCCTTAAGCGGGGACGGGGTGATGCGGGCTAGCATGCGGATGCGTCTCCCTTCTGGCCGAGGCCCTCGGCAATGAGTTCGTGGAAAGTGGAAAGCGGCGTGCGGTCGATGCTGCAGCGGCCAATGCCGTGCGGAATCACCAGGTCGATGGTGTCGCCCGCGCGCTTCTTGTCGTGGAGCGCCTCGGCAAAGACGGCATCGGCATCTAGGTCGCAGCGGGTCTTGAGGCCATGGCGGGCGCAGAGCTCCTCAATACGACCGGGCAGTGCAGCATCGCAGGCGCCGTGCAGGGCCGCGGCGCGCGTGATGATGCCCATACCGATCGACACGCAGTTGCCGTGCCCGAGCTCAAAGTGCTCGCAGGCTTCGACGGCGTGTCCGGCGCTGTGTCCAAAGTTGAGCAGCTTGCGCTGGTTGGTTTCGTGCTCGTCGGCGACGACCACGGCGCGCTTGATGTCGATGTTGCGGGCGATGATGAGTGCTACGCGGGCCACATCGCGGTTGAGCAGCTCCAGCGTGAGCGGGGTCTTCTCCAGCTCGGCGAAAAGCTCCGGGTCGGCGATCACGGCGTGCTTGACGACCTCGCCGCAGCCGTCGGCGAACTGCTCGGGCGTGAGGGTGGCCAGGCACCCCACGTCAGCGATAACCACGCTCGGCTGCCAAAAGGCGCCGGCCAAGTTCTTGCCGGCAGCCAGGTCGATGGCGGTCTTGCCGCCCACCGACGAATCCACCATGGCGAGCAGGCTCGTCGGGATCTGCACAAACTTGCAGCCGCGCATGTAGGTGGCGGCCACAAAGCCCGCCACATCGCCCACGACGCCGCCCCCGAGTGCCACGATCACGTCGGAGCGCGAAAGCTCGTGCTCGGCCACAAACTCCAAAATGGCAACATAGGTTTCGGCGCGCTTATGGGCCTCGCCGGCCTCGAAGGTGCAGATGCTCACCTCGTAGCCTGACGCCTCCAGGCTCTGCTTAACGGGCATCTGGTAGAGCGGGCCCACGTTGGTGTCCGTCACGATGACGGCCTTGGCGCCGCCGGCAGTGGCGCGCACGAGCGGCCCCGCCTGCTCCAGCAAAAACGTGCCAACATGCACCTGGTAGGGGCGTGCGGTGTCGATATCGATGGTAATCGCCATAAGCTTCGGTCCTTTCGACCTGGCGTGATAGGTGGTCTAGTGGGAGGCCTCGTCGTCGAGCGCGCGCTTGATGCGGTCGCCCTCGGCAAGGAGATTCTCCAGATAGCGTTGGTCGCGGTCCTTAAGGGCGCGGCTGTAGGCGCCAAGCGACTCGATCAGGTGGTCGATCTCGAAGGCGAGCGCATTGGCGTCGTCGATCATAAGCTCGGACCACATCTGAGGATTGAGGTGCGCCACGCGGGTGAGATCGCGGTAGCTTCCGGCCGAAAAGCCGTGGTGGACCTGGGCGGTGGGGCTCTTGACGTAGGCGTTGGATACCACGTGCGCAAGCTGGCTCGTGAAGGCGATGACGCGGTCGTGTTCGGCGGCGCTGGTCACGCTGAACTTGCCAAAGCCCAAGGGGCGCACCATCTCGCGCACCTGGCCCAAAAGCTCCAGCTTGAGCGCATCGTCCACCGCGGGTGGCACGAGCACGAGCGGGGCGCCCTGGAACAGGTCGGCACGGGAGTGAGCGTAGCCTGAGAACTGGGTGCCCGCCATGGGGTGCGCGCCCACAAAGTAAAAGCCGTGCTCGCGGGCAAGCTCAAAGGCGCGCTCGCACACAATGCCCTTGACGCCCACGGTGTCGATCACCACGGGACCCATGATGGCGTCGGTGTCGGTGGCGTCGGCGAGTGCCTGGGCATGCGCCTCGAGCCATTCGATGCATGCCTCGGGATAGCAAGCCAGGACGATGATGTCGCATTCGCCGAGTGTCTTGCCGTTGAGCTCTCCGGCGACAGTGCCCATGCTGGCGGCCGTCATGACATCGTCATCGGGGTCCCAGGCCAGCACGCGGACGCCCGCCTGCGCATAGCCGCGGGCAAAGCTACCGCCGATGAGGCCAAGGCCGACGATGCCGGCGCACTTGGGGCCGCCCTGGTTAACGCGCGCGTTTCTCACCGTACCCATGAGCTACTCCATGGTCTCTTGGCAGACAACCTCGCGGATGGCTCGGATGCGGCGCATGGTGTCGTCGAACTGATCGGGGGTGAGGGCCTGGGCGCCGTCGGACCAGGCGCGGCTCGGCTCGTCGTGGACCTCGATCTCCAGGCCGTTGGCACCGCAGGCGGTCGCGGCGAGCGCCATGGGCTCAACGTAGCGGGTGTAGCCGGTGGCGTGGCTGGGGTCGGCGACGACAGGCAGGTGCGACAGGTGGTGCAGCACCGGCACGGCGTTGAGGTCGAAGGTGTTGCGGGTGCGGGTCTCGAAGGTGCGGATACCGCGCTCGCAAAGGATGACGTTGTCGTTGCCCTCGCTCATGATGTACTCGGCTGCCATAAGCAGCTCATCGATCGTGCCGGACATGCCGCGCTTGAGCAGGATCGGGGTCTGGGTCTTGCCGACCTCCTTGAGCAGGGGGAAGTTCTGGGCGTTGCGGGCGCCGATCTGCATGACGTCAATCTTCTTGTCAAGGAAGACCTGCACGTCGCGCGGGTCCATGATCTCGGTGACGATCGGCATGTCGAGCTCGGCAGACGCCTCGCATAGCAGGTCCAGCCCGGCGGGGCCCATACCCTGGTAGGCGTAGGGGGAGGTGCGGGGCTTGTAGGCGCCACCGCGCAGCATCGTGGCGCCGGCGGCCTTTACGCGGCGTGCGATGCGGATGAGGTTCTCGCCCTCGACGGAGCAGGGACCGGCGATGACCTGGAACTGGTCGCCGCCGATCTTGACGCCGTGGCCGCAGTCGATGACGGAGTCCTCGGGGTGGAACTTGCGATTTGCGCGCTTGAACGGCTCGGAGACGCGCTGCACGCGCTCGACGACATCCATGGACTCGAGCAGGAACGGGTCGATCTTGGTCGTATCGCCCACCAGGCCGATAATCGTCTCGTTCTCGCCGCGCGAGACGTCGGTCTTCAGGCCTTTTTTCTCAATCCAGCTGACGATATGGCTGACGGCCTCGTCGCTGGCGCTCTGCTTTAGAATTGCAATCATGGTGTGCCTCTCACCTCGATGGATAACTTTTGCAAAAACGGCCCGCATTGCGAGCCGTGTATATATGGTGCATGAAAGTTTATACTATCTGACTCGCTTTTGCCTTCTAAAGTGGGCCGTTGCACCGCGTCTCCCACGTAATTGCAAAGCTTTTTCTTTTATTTTGATAGCCCGTGGTGCACTTGGGTATAATGCCAAACGTTGGCCCTATTAGCTCAGGGGATTAGAGCGTCTGCCTCCGGAGCAGAAGGCCGTTGGTTCGAATCCAACATGGGGCACCATCGAACGTAAGACCGTCCGAACCTCGCATGGTCCGGGCGGTTTTTCTTATACCGACGCGACGTGATGGGACGTGGTATGGCAGCAACGGATATCGAGCGCGGACTCTCGACCGCCGAGGTCGAGGAGCGCATCGCCGCCGGTAAGATCAACCGCAACATGGAGCTCAAGACCAAGTCGGTCAAAGAGCTCATCATCGAGAACCTCTGCACGTTGTTCAATTTGATCAACGTGATCTTGGCGTTCCTGGTCATTTTGACCGGTTCGTTTAAGAATCTGACGTTCCTGTTCGTGGTGTTCCTCAATACCGCTATTGGCGTCATCCAGTCCATGCGTTCCAAGAAGATGGTCGATAAGCTCACGCTGCTGACCTCCAAGAAGGCCATCGCGGTGCGCGACGGCGCCGAGGTGGAGCTCGACCTGGACCAGATCGTGCTCGACGACATCATCCGCCTGGGGCGCGGCGACCAGATTCCCGCCGACGCCGTGGTGGTTTCGGGCGAGGCGCTCGTGAACGAGAGTCTGCTGACGGGCGAGAGCGACCTTATTAAGAAACAGCCCGGTTCCGAGCTCATGAGCGGCAGCTTTATCGACTCGGGCCTGCTGCGCGCCCGCGTGATCCATGTCGGCGCCGACAACTACGTGGCCAAAATTAATAACGAGGCCAAGTACGTCAAAAAGGTTAATTCCGAGATCATGAACGCGTTTAACGCCATCGTTCGCTTTGCGAGCATCATCATGATCCCGCTCGGTTTGGCGTTGTTTGCCTCGAGTGTGAGCGAACTGTGGGATGCCGCGGGAACCCCGGGCGATAGCGCGCTTTCGTGGTGTTTCTCCGAGCTGTTGGCTGGTCATGTGCCTTCGTCGGCGCTGCTGTCCACGGTGGGCGCCCTGCTGGGCATGATCCCGCAAGGCCTGGTGCTGCTGACCTCGTCGGTGCTCGCCATCGCCACGGTGCGCCTGGCTCGCCGCAAGGTGCTGGCGCAGCAGCTCTACTGCATCGAGACACTCGCTCGCGTCGACGTGCTGTGCCTGGACAAGACGGGCACCATCACGTCGGGCCGCATGGAGGTCGAGGGCACGTATCCGCTGCCGGTTGAGGGCGTGAGCCTAGGCGCCGGCTCGGACAAGGCGGCCGTTCCCGTCGATACCACGGTGCTCGATTTTGCGCTGGCTAACGTCGCGCGTGCGACTTCGGCCGATGCCAACGAGACCTGCCAGGCGCTGCTCAACTATTACGCCGATCGCCCGGTCGAGGTGTCTGAGCCGCTGTCGGTCATTCCATTCTCGTCGTCTAAAAAATGGAGTGGCGCTTCGTTTGCGCAGGGCTCCTATGTGATGGGTGCGGCGCAGTTTGTGCTCTCTGATCGTGTTTTTGCCCAGGTCGAGAACCGTGTCGCCGAGCTTGCCGATACCTGCCGCGTGCTCGTGGTGGCGCGCGTGGACGGCTTTACGCCCGATGGCGATATGGTGGGCGAGGCCGAGCCCGTGGGCTTTGTGACCATCCGCGACGAGATTCGTACCTCGGCGGCCGAGACCATCGGCTACTTTAACGAGCAGGGCGTGACCCTCAACGTGATCAGCGGCGACGACCCGCGTACAGTGTCGTCGATCGCGCGCGTGGTGGGCGTGCCGGGGGCGGACGCTTATGTGGACGCCACGACGCTCGATACGCCGGCCAAGCTCGATGCCGCAGTGGACCGCTACCATGTCTTTGGTCGTGTGACCCCGCAGCAGAAGCGCGAGCTCGTGCAGGCGCTCAAGCGCCGCGAGCACACCGTGGCCATGACGGGCGACGGCGTCAACGACGTGCTGGCGCTCAAGGAGGCCGACTGCTCCGTGGCCATGGCGGCTGGCTCCGATGCCGCACGTAACGTGGCCGAGATCGTACTCGTCGACAACGACTTTGCCTCGATGCCCGCCGTGGTGGCCGAGGGCCGTCGCTCCATCAACAACCTGCAGCGTTCGGCCTCGCTGTTCCTGACCAAGACGCTGTTCTCGATGGGCCTGGCGGCGCTGTGCATTGCACTGCCGCCGTACCCCTTCGAGCCCATCCAGATGACACTCATCAACTTCTTCTGCATCGGCGCGCCGGGCTTTGTGCTGGGTTTGGAGCCCAACAATGCTCGCGTGAAGGGGTCATTTTTGACGAACGTACTCAAGCGTGCGCTGCCGGCGTCGATTGCAGTCATTTTGGCTGCGGCGCTCGATATCTTTGTGGCGCGCGTGTTTGGCTTTAGCCAGCTCACGCTGTCTACGATGTGCCTGCTTACGTCGTGCGCGGCGAGCGTCAGCCTGATCTGGCACATCTCGCAGCCTCTCACGCCCTTACGTGTGGTGCTCTTTGTGTTTGTAGTCGCCGGCATCCTGGTGGGCGTTATCGGATTCCCGGAGCTGCTGTCTATTGCCAACCTGTCGATAGGCCAGATGGTTATCTTGGCTGTCATCGTGATCTTTACCTGCTCGGTGTTCTTTAAGCTCGCCACGATGATGGATTCGCTCAAGCCGCGTCGTCGTCATGCCGCAACTGGTTTTGGCCGTGGTGTGCGCGTTCACCTGGGTCGCGGTGGCGGCAAGGTGAGCTCGACGGGTTCGACGGCCGAGCGTTTTGCCAAGCGCGTCGCCGCCGACATGGCGCAGCGCCGCGAAGATCGCACCGCTCGCGAGGCCGAGGCCCGCGCACTTGAGGGCGTGGCCCAGGCCCAGCCCAAGAAAAAGAAGAGTACCGGAGCCAAGCGCTCTCGCGTGACCAAGTCCGCCCAAGGCATCAAAGTCTCGATGCCAAGCAAAAAGAAGAAGTAGCTACGCGCCCTGGCGATGTTGAATTGGTGCCTTGTTCCTGTGGGGCCGTGGCGATGTTATGCTCTAACCTCGATTGTTTGAATTGCTTCGAAAAGAGGATGCCGTGATCTGCCCGCATTGCCTTAAGACTATCGAGGATGGCGCCTCGTTCTGCCCCTACTGCAACGCCTATGTGGGTCCGGGCGATGGTCCCGAGCACACCGAGTTCGTGTTCTGTGAGGGCTGCGGTGCCCGTCTTTCTCCACATGATCGTACGTGCCCCAAATGCGGACGCCCCGCTCCGGGTATCCTCTCCGAGGACGCGGCCGCATCCGACCTGGCAGCGGGCCGCACGGCGGGCTTTCCGCGCCTAACGCAAGAGCAGATCGATACCGAGGTGCCTCATGCGCCGGCCTCTGCCGCTGCGGTGCTCTCAGACGCCGCCGACCCCAATGAGACCTGCGTGCTGCCGGCTTTCGATAAGGATTTCGGTATTCCCAAGGTCGATATTCCCACGCCGGTTTCCCTGCACGACGATGCTCAAAAACCCAAGCGCAAGGTGCATCCCGACGAGGACGCCTATCACAAGCACAAGCGTCATATCCCCAAGCCGCTTATTATCATCGCGGTCCTTGCCGTCGTGTGCGGTGGTGCGTATTGGTTCGTGACGGCCGATCCCATGGGTGTCATGCCTGGCTTCTATGACCAGTTTGGCCAGGCCGCGCAGACGACCTTCCCCACGCGCCAAAAGGGCGAGGCGACTGAGGACGATACCAAGCAGGACGATTCTGCCGAGGTGGTCCAGGAAGATACCGTGCTGACCGATGACCAGCTCTACACCAAGCTCGACAGCCTGTATCAGACCATTGTGTCGTACAACAATGATCAGATCGGCGAGGTCATCGATTCCTTTAACAACGGTTATCTCCGAACGCCGCTGTCCACCCGTCAGGAGCTGTCGCAGAGTGCCTACGCCCTGCGCGACCAGATCAAAAAGACGCAAGATGAGCTTAACAACCTTAAGTATCAGGACGATACGGTCTATGCGGATGACATCGCCCACTTAAAGCAGCTTGCCGAGTGGATGTATGAGCGCGTCGACGTAATCTGCCAGAGCTGGGATATCTCGCTGGCCATTTCCGATGGCGAGTCGATGAGTTCCCACCAAAGCGAGATCCTGGCGCCCATCGCACAGGGCGGCAACAGCGCGCTGAATCAGTACGACGCCAACGTGGGCTCCTGGAAGCCGCAGCAGCGTTCCTAAAATTAGTTCGCCATAGTCGGCATAACCTACGTGCGCAATTGATGTAAGCGCATGCTTATTGCTACAATTCGTACAAATATGCTTTAAACGCACGAGGAAGGAACCACATGTTTGGTTTTAAGAAAGAGCTCTACACGCCCGAGTATCAGCTTGCCGGCGACGAGTGCGCCGTTATCGAGACGTCGAAGGGTACCATCAAGGTCAAGTTTGACGGTGAGGGCGCTCCCATTCATGTCGCGAACTTCTGCGAGCTTTCCACGATGGGTTTCTATGATGGCCTTAAATTCCATCGCTATGTGCCCGGTTTTGTCATTCAGGGCGGCGACCCCAATACCCGCGATATGTCCGGCGCTGACGTCGCTGCCGGTCTTGAGGGCCCCGACGGCATGCCCGGTACCGGTGGCCCCGGCTACTGCATCAAGGGCGAGTTTGCCACCAATCCGCGCAACAGCCATGTCGATGGTGCCCTTGCCATGGCACGCTCCATGGACCCCGATTCCGCGGGTTCGCAGTTCTACTTCTGCTTGGGTGCCCAGCATAACCTCGATTCCGGGTACACCGTCTTTGGTACCACGGTCGAGGGTCTCGATGTGATTTCGCAGCTGCGTGCCGGCGACGAGATCGTCCATGTCGAGATCGTTCACGAGTAAAGGGGACTTCCTTGAATAGCCAGCTGATCCAACAGGGCCGCGCCGCTTACCGCGCGGGTGATTTTTCCGCTGCAGCCCAGATGCTTGGGGCGGCAAAAACTCCCGATGAGATTATGGGCGAGGCCGATCATCTTCGTGGCAACGCCTTGATGCACCTGGGCATGTATGCCGAGGCCGCCGAGGCCTATGCCGCCGCCCTCAACGACGGCACCTATGGCAAGCGCGGCGCGCTGCTCACCAACCGCGGCAAGGCACTCGCCGCCGTGGGCGACTACACAACGGCCGCTCAGGCGTTCTCTGCTGCTACGCAGGATGCTTCCTATGCCACGCCGTTCAAGGCCTATCTGGGCTTGGGTAACGCGCTGTTCCAGTCGGGCGACTATGCCAACGCGGGTACTGCCTTCCGTCAGGCCGCCATCGACGGCGCCAATCCGGCCCCTGCCGCCGCGCTCGGCGAGCTCGGTCGTTGCTTCATTAAGCTCGGCCGTCCGGCGGATGCCGTGGAGACCTACCGCACGGCTATCGACTTTGCCGGTCCCCGCGACGACTCGCGCGCGCTCAACGCTGGCATGGGTCAGGCGCTTTCTGCCGCCGGCCGTCCCTCCGACGCACTCGACGCCTTTAACGCCGCTACTGCCGATGGCATCTACCAGCTCACCTCCGAGCAGGCCGATGAGCTTGCCCGCGTGCACGATTCGCTTGCCGCGCTGTCTGCCCAGACGGCTATGGCCACGGCTCCGGCGCCCGCGATGGACGCTCCTGTCGTCGATCCGCTCGATCCTACGGGCGCGACCGGTCAGTTTATGCCCGATCCCTCGGACACCGGCTTCTTTACGCTGTCCGAGTCCGAGATGGTCCAGCAGGACCGTCAGGATCGTAAGCAGGCCAAGGTCCGTCGTCGCCATCGCCACACGGGTCTTAAAGTCTTCATCGTGCTGCTTCTGCTCATTTTGATCGCCGCGGGCGGTCTGGGCTTTGCCTACACGCGCGGCTTTGGCTTCCCGTCCCAGGAGTCTGTCGTTACCGATCTGTTCCAGGCTGCCGGCGACGGTGACACCGCAAAGGCCGAGTCTTGCCTGGCCTCGAGCCTGTCCGAGGACGCCAAGTCGATGATCATCTCCTCGATTCCGCAGGGTGCCACCGTGTCTGTCGAGGGCATGGATCAGTCCATGACCGAGACGACCGCCAAGGTGAAGGCATCGCTGTCCAAGGGCGGCGAGCAGGAGTACACCGTCAAATTCGTGCGCTCCGACAACCATATCGGCTGGGCCGTTTCCTCGCTCGATATGGATTTCTCGGCTGCTGACAACCAGTAGTGACCTTATGGGATTTAGCTTTGCCCGGCGCTTCACCGCAAGTGAGGTGCCGGGCTTACGCTAGTATGATGAGCTAGTAGTTTTCCAGCAATCATCCAACACATCAGGAGTTGCGTTGTTTTCTTTGATGGATATGTTCTTCGGTAGCTATGCGGGCGATCTTGCCATCGACCTCGGCACCGCAAATACGCTTGTCTCCGTGCGCGGCAAGGGCATCGTCATTCGCGAGCCCTCTGTTGTCGCCATCGACAAGAACGACGAGCGCATCCTGGCGGTCGGTATCGAGGCAAAGCGCATGCTCGGCCGTACGCCCGGCAACATCGTGGCCGTTCGTCCCCTGAAGGACGGCGTCATCGCCGACTTCGATGTTACCGAGGCCATGCTCCGCTACTTTATCGACAAGGCTTCCGAGAAGCGCTATCCGTGGACCCCGCGTCCGCGCGTTGTCGTCTGCGTTCCCTCCGGCGTCACGTCGGTCGAGAAGCGTGCCGTCTTTGAGGCCACGATTCAGGCCGGCGCTCGCCAGGCCTATCTGATCGAAGAGCCTATGGCCGCCGCTATCGGCGCCGACCTGCCCGTCGAGGAGCCCACCGGCTCCATGGTCATCGACATCGGTGGCGGTACCACCGAGGTCGCTGTTATCGCTATGGGCGGCATCGTCGTCTCGCAGTCCATCCGTATTGCCGGTGACGAGTTCGATCAGGCCATCCTCACGCACGTTCGCGATGCCTACAACCTGGCCATCGGCGAGCGTACGGCAGAGGACATCAAGATCAAGGTCGGCTCCGCCGTGCCGCTCAAGGACGAGCTCGACGTCGAGGTCAACGGCCGCGACGTGATCACCGGTCTGCCCAAGACCGTGCGCATCGAGAGCGAGGAGATCCGTCGCGCACTCAACAAGCCGCTTGACGAGATGGCCAAGGCCGTCAAGGACGCACTCGATGCCACGCCGCCCGATCTTGCCTCGGACCTTATGTACTACGGCATTTTGCTGACCGGTGGCGGCGCGCTGCTGCGCGGTCTCGACGTGCGCCTGCGCGATGAGACCGGCGTTTCGGTCAACGTCAGTCCTACGGCGCTCGATAACGTCGTTAACGGCTGCGCCCGCGTGCTCGAGGCCAATGCGTTTGATGGTGGCTTCGTCCAGACCAATGCTTAATTTCCAAAAGGTGGATTCCATTTGGCACGATCTTCGGGTTTCTCCACAAATCTGAATACCAAGCGACAATCAACGGGTATGCGCCCGTTGATTGTTTTCAGCCTGATTTCGGTGTTGCTGCTCACGTTTTACATCCGCGAGGGCGAGGCAGGACCGATTCATGCCGTGCGTTCGGGCGTAACGACGATTACCTCGCCGGTGCGCTTTGTGGGTTCGGCTGTGGCGGCTCCCTTCAATGCGATCGGCAACGTGTTCTCTAACCTTACGGCGTCGCAGGACACGCTTGACGAGCTTAAGAAGCAAAATGAGGAGCTGACCTCTAAGGTTGCCGAGCTCTCCGAGGCTCAAAAGACTGCTGAGCGTCTGGAAGGGCTGGTCGGCCTGCAGTCGACCTATAACCTCAAATCGACCGCTGCTCGTATTGTCGGTGCCTCCGGCGATGCCTGGACTTCGACCGTTACCATCGACAAGGGCTCTGCCGACAGCCTTACCATCAACATGCCCGTGACGAGTTCTGCCGGTGTTATCGGCCAGATTATCGAGGTATCGGCCAAGAGCTCTACCGTGCGCTTGATTAGCGACGAGAACTCGGGCGTGTCCGCCATGGTGCAGGACACGCGCGCCCAGGGCATGCTGCAGGGTCAGGCTGACGGCACGCTGCGTCTTGAGTACGTGAGCGTCGACTCCGATGTTAAGGTTGGCGACATCATCGTGACCTCGGGCATCGGTGGCGTGTTCCCCAAGGGTCTACCGCTCGGCACCGTCTCGTCGGTTGAGAAATCGGCAAACGATGTGTACTACACCATTGTGGTGCGCGCTCAGACGACGGCCGAGAACAACGAGGAAGTGCTGGTCATTACCTCGCTGACCGACGAACAGTCGGCCTCGGATGAGGACGTGAGCACGGCCAACAGCACGCCGCAGGGAACGTCGCGCGATGCTGCGACCAAGACGAAGGACGAGAGCTCGGATGACAGTTCCGACACGTCCGAGACGACCGATTCCGGCTCGAGCGAATAGGGGGCATGTCCATGGATCTACACGAGCAGGGGATGAGCTCCCGCACGTTTGTGATCGCCGCCATTGTGTGCGTGCTGCTGCAGGCAGGCCTGGCACCGCAGATCTCCATTGCGGGCGGTCGCGTCAACTTCATGATTATCCTGGTGTGCCTAAGCGTGTTCTCGGGCGACCCGACCCGTGCCGTCGTGTGCGGTTTTTGCAGCGGCTTGTTCTATGACCTGTCCGCTGCCGTGCCGGTGGGCGTTATGTCGCTCCTGCTGACCGTGGGTTCTTTTGCCCTGGTGCACAGCGCCGTCGGTCAGACGGGCGGTACCCCGAGTGCGCGCGGCGTCACTGTGGGCGCCTTTGCGCTCGTCATTAATGTGATCTACAGCATCATCTTGCTGTTTATGGGTTTGGAGACGAGCTTTGTCGTGGCGATCTTCGGCCATGCGCTGCCGTCCTCGATCCTGACGGGTCTGGTTGCCATTCCGTTTTTGATGTCCGGCGTCGTGCCGCAGTCCGGCTATGGATTCTCCGCACGTGGCGGACGCCAGGCGGGTATGCGCTTTAAGCCCAAGACCCGCAAGCTCAAATAGGGGAGGCCCGTAGATGTCTTCCCAGATGACGGTTATTATCGCCGGTATCGTGCTGGTTGTGGCCATCGTGGTCGCGCTGGTCGTCATGCGTCGTGGCGATTCCCGTTTTACCTACGATACGCAGCATGGAACGGCCCCGCGCGCCACCGAGGGCGAGGGCAATACCGCGTCGACCGCCTTTAAGGGCCGCTTTTCCATCCTCACCACGGGTGTGGGCGCGATGTTTGCGGCGCTTGCCGTCAAGCTGTGGGGCATGCAGATGGTCTCATCGGACTATTACGAGAAGCAGGCCAATAGTAATCAGACTCGCACCGTTACAACACCCGCTGTGCGCGGTCGCATCCTCGACCGCAATGGCGTGGCGCTTGTCCAGAACCGTCCCTCACTTGCTGTCGTGGCCTACCGCGACCTTGCCGAGGATGAGGTTCTGGTTCGCCATCTTGCCAACGTGCTTGGAATGCCTTACGTGGCGGTCCTTCGCAATATTCAGGACAATACAGAGGGCGCTCAGAGCCTGCATACCATCGCGACGGACGTCCGTCGCTCCACGGTTGCCTATATTCAGGAGCATGCCGGCGAGTTCCCGGGCGTCAAGATTGCCGAGCGTACCGAGCGTCAGTATCCATATGGCGAGACGGCATGCCATATCTTGGGCTATACCGGCACCATTACCTCCGAGCAGCTCGAGGCCCAGAATAAGAAAACCTCTGGCGATGATGATGCTTCTGCTGGCAAGATTACGTACCAGTCGGGCGATATCGTGGGCCAGGCGGGCGTTGAGAGCTACTACGAAAACTTGCTGCAGGGTATTCGTGGCGAGCAGACCGTCAAGGTCGATGCATCGGGCAATGTGACCGGTCAGGCCGGCGCTGTGCCCGCGAAGGCCGGCTCCGACATTAAGCTCACGCTCGACCTTAAGATCCAACAGGCCTGTGAGACGGCGCTGGCGAGCGCTATCGAGCTTGCCAAGACCACCGGCTACAGCAATGCCGGCAACGGCGCTGTGGTGTGTCTCGATCCCAACAATGGCGAGATCCTGGGCATGGCGAGCGAGCCCAAGTTTGATCCGTCCGTCTTTATCGGCGGCGTCTCAAATGACGTGTGGACCGAGCTAAATGATGACAAGGGTTCGCACCCGCTGCTCAACCGCGCCATTAGCGGACAGTACATGTCGGCCTCGACCATCAAGCCGCTCTCGGCACTGGCCGGTCTTGAGTTTGGAACCTACACTTCAACGCAGACAACCAACTGCACGGGCTATTGGACGGGCCTGGGCAAGTCGTGGGGCAAGTACTGCTGGCTGCATTCCGGCCACGGCACCATGACGCTGCAGTCGGGTATCGCCAACTCGTGCGACCCCGTCTTCTACGACATGGGCAAGGCGTTTTTTTATGACGAGCAGCATTCCGAGGGCCTGCAGGAGGTCTTTCGTCGCTGGGGCCTGGGCAAGACCTGCGGTATCGATCTGCCGAGTGAAGGCGCGGGCCGTATTCCCGATGCCGAGTGGAAAGAGTCGTACTTCACCGACGCCTCTGCCGAGGACCGCAAGTGGAATGCCGGCGATATGACCAACATTGCCATCGGTCAGGGCGACATCCTGGTGACGCCCCTGCAGATGGCGTGTGCCTATATGGGTCTTGCCAACGGCGGCAAACAGTACGTGCCTCACGTGTTTTTGTCTGCCGTGTCGCGCGATGGCGACGGCGATGCCTATAAGTACAACGGCAAGGGCAAGAAGAAGCGCCTGGAGGCCAAGATCAACAGCGATTCGGATTTGGCTCTTGTTCGCAACGGCATGCACGACGTGATTTACACGGCATCGACGTCCCTGGCGGCTCACTTTGGCACCCTGACGCCGCAGGTATACGGCAAGTCGGGCACGGGCGAGAAAAGTGGCGAGGATGAATACGCGTGGTTCTGCGCCTATGCACCGGCCGATGACCCCAAGTATGTCGTCGCTACCGTCCTGGAGCAGGGCGGCGGTGGCTCAGATACCGCGATGCATGTCGTGCGCGACGTGCTCGGCGTGATTTATGGCGAGCCCGATACCTCTTCGGCCTCGGGCGATTCTTCGGTTCGATAGGAGGTTGCGATGGATTTTTCTCCGGCGGATCTGTTCCGTTCAACCAAGACCGGCTCTCGCAGCAGCCTGGACCGTGTCAACAAGCAACTTTCGGCCTCGCGCGGCACGTTTCGCCAAAAGGTGCATATCGGTGTGCTCGTGGCTACTGTGGCTCTCGTCGCCTACGGTGCCATCATTATCTGGTCGGCTTCGCAGTTTAAGGCCGACGCTTCGTTCTCACGCCATCTGCTGGGAATTGGCATCGGAGCGGTGCTGGCGGTGCTGGTCTGGCGTACCGACCTGCGCGGTATTTCCAATTTCTCGACGGCGTTGCTCGTCATCGACCTGATCGTGATCCTCTCGCCCAAGATTCCGGGTCTGTCCTATACAGGCGGTCTGGGCATGACGGGCTGGATCAAGATTCCCGGTATCGGCTTGACATTCCAGCCGGTTGAGCTTGCCAAGCTCATCACCATCTTCTTTATTGCTACGCTTGGCTCGCAGTATAACGGTCGCATCGATACCGTTCGCGACTACGTCAAGCTCTGCGGCATGCTGTCCATTCCGTTTTTGGCCGTCGTTGCCATGGGCGACCTGGGCTCGGGCCTGGTCGTGCTTGTTTCGGGCGCCATCGTCATTTGTATGAGCGGTGCACGCCGCGAATGGGTGCTGTCGACTCTGGCCCTGCTCGTGGGCCTGGTGGCCCTCGTTCTGGCGCTCGATTCGGTCTTTGATTCGTTGCTCGGCCACGATGTGCTCATCAAGCAGTATCAGATGAACCGTCTGACGGTCTTTATCGACCCCGATAATGCCGATTCGGACGATGCCTACAACCTGCAGCAGTCGCTTATCGCCGTTGGCTCGGGCGGCTTCTTTGGTAAGGGTTTGGGCCATGCGACGCAGTCGGCCGGCGGCTTTCTGCCTGAGTTCCACACCGACTTCGTCTTCGCCTTCCTGTCCGAGACCTTTGGTTTTTGCGGTTCCTTTTTTCTCCTGTGCCTCTACGTGCTGCTGATCTTTTCGACGATTCGCGTCGCCTTTAAGTGTGAGTCGCTGTTCCTGCGTCTGTCGTGCGTAGGTATCGTCGGCATGTGGGCATTCCAGACCTTTGAGAACATCGGCATGTGCATCGGCATGATGCCGATTACCGGTATTCCGCTACCGTTTATTAGCTTTGGTTCGTCTTCGATGATGATCCAACTGCTGACGGTGGGTATCGTACAATCCATATGGCGGCATCGTTCGGGCGCCGCGTAACCGCTGGAGGGGTTTGCTATGAAAATTCCCGTAGATAAGCTGACCCGCGCTTTTAAGATGGGCGCGTCCGTTAAGAAGGATTCCGATACGCCGGTGCGCGTCTCGGTCTATCTGGATTCGTCCGCCTCGCGCTTTCTGGCCGAGACGGTGCGTGACGCCTTTGTGCCGCAGACGACCTCGGGCATTGTGCGCGTCGAGCGTCTGGGGGAGGAGCGAATTGCTCCAAAGACCGATACCGATGTGGTGCTGGTGCTCTCGTGTGGTTCCGACCGCTTGGAGAGTGCCGTGCAGGAGCTCGTGATCGCCGGCGCGCCCGTGTGCGTGCTTGCCGAGTCTGCTGTGGAGGTGCCGTTTATCGAGGAGTCCACGCCCATGCTCGGTGTGGTGGCGGCAACCGATAAGACGTATCTGCTCGAGACGCTTGCCCGCTGGATTCTCGATCGCACCGACAAGGAAACGGCTTTTGCGGCGAACTTTGCCTTCATGCGCATCGCGGCGGCCAATCGTATCATCACCTCGTGTGCGCTCACCAATATGGCGACCGGGGCTTTGGTGTTTTTGCCGGGCACCGATTATCCCGTTATGGCGCTGGCGCAGGTGGGCATGCTCTTTGAGCTCGCTGCCGTCTTTGGACGCGGCATTAAGCCTGAGCGCGGCTACGAGGTCGCGGGCGTGCTTGCCGGCGGTCTTGTGATCCGCGCGGTCACCCGCGCGCTCGTCAAGCAGACGCCGCATATTGGGTTTGCCGTCAAGGCGCTCGCTGCTGCCGCGGGCACCTATGGCATGGGCCGTGCGCTCGTTTCGCTCTACGAGCGCGATGTCGACTACAGCCGTGCTAACGAGGTGGTCACTGCCACGTTTTCCCGCGTTCGCGATCTGGTGACTGCGGTCGCGGGCGCTACCCGTCCTATGGCGTCCTATCAGGACGCATCAGATCTCGCTGCTTAGGGGTTTCTTTTGCGCGCTGTGTACCAAGACTGTTTTCATTTGATTGAGCCCCTGCTCGCAAAGGTCGAGAAGCCGAGCCGCTATATCGACCATGAGTGGGGCACGCTCTCCAAGGCCGATGCCGACTATCGTTGCTGCATGATTTACCCGGATGTGTACGAGGTTGGCCTGCCCAACCAGGGTATTGCCATCCTGTACAACATCCTCAATCAGGCCGAGGGCATTTCCTGCGAGCGCGGCTACGTGCCGTGGCCCGATATGGGCGATGCCATGCGCGAGGCGGGGATTCCGCTGCTGTCGCTCGAGGGTGCAGCGCCCGTGGCCTCGTTCGATATCGTCGGCATGCACGTGCCGCACGAGATGGCCGTGACAAACTTTCTCGAGGCACTCGACCTCGCCGGCATTCCGCTGCTCGCCGCCGACCGTACCGAGGACGATCCCATCATCATTGCCGGTGGTCCCTCGGTCTATAACCCCGAGCCGTATGCGGCCTTCTTCGATGCCATCCTGATTGGCGAGGGTGAGGAGTCGCTGCTCGAGATTTGTCAGCTGCATCGTCGCCTACGCGATGAGGGCGCCTCGCGTGCCCAGATTGTCGAGCAACTCGCGACGGTCGGTGGCACCTATGTACCGTCGCTCTACGAGGTGCGCCATGACGAGCCTTGCTCTCCGCACGGCTATACCGTGCCGCGTGAGGGCAAAGACGTCCCGCCGGTGGTCTACAAGCGCGTCGTTGAGGACTTTGGCGCTACCAATCCGTTGTCACAGTCGTGCGTGCCCTACGCTCAGCTCGTTCACGACCGCCTGTCTATCGAGATTCTGCGCGGCTGTGCCCGCGGCTGCCGTTTTTGCCAGGCTGGCATGACCTATCGTCCGGTGCGGGAGCGCTCGGCCGACCAGATCGTGTCCTCGGTGATCCAGGGCCTGGAAAAGACCGGCTATGACGAGGTGTCGCTCACCTCGCTTTCGACCACCGACCACTCCTGCATCCGCGATGTGCTCGGTCGCCTTAACCGCCGTCTGGAAGATACGGGCATTCGCGTGTCCATACCCTCGCAGCGCCTGGATTCGTTTGGCGTGGATATGGCCGAGTCGGTCGCCGGCGAAAAGAAGGGCGGCCTGACGTTTGCCCCCGAGGCCGGCAGTCAGCGCATGCGCGACATCATCAACAAGAACGTGACCGAGGAGGACTTGGACCGTGCGGCCAAGGCGGCCTTCGAGGCGGGCTGGAACCGCATGAAGCTCTACTTCATGATGGGCCTTCCCGGCGAGCGCGACGAGGATATCGTGGCTATCGCCAACCTAGCCGACCACGTGCTCGAGCTTGGCCGCTCCGTGGTTCCCAAGGCGCGCCGCGGCTCCATCTCGGTATCCATCTCGGTGTCGGTGTTTATCCCCAAGGCCGCCACGCCGTTCCAATGGTGCCCGCAGCTCGATTACGACGACGTCAAGCGTCGCCAAAAGCTGCTCATCACGAGCGTGCGTAACCGCGCCGTACGCGTGCACTACCACGATGCCGAGACCTCGCTCGTCGAGGCCGCACTGTCCCGCGCCGGTCGCGACATGACGCCGGTCATCATCGACGCCTGGCGTGCGGGCTCGCGTTTTGACGCCTGGGTGGAGCATTTTTCGCTCGACAACTGGAAGTCGGCTGCGGCCAAAAACGGCATCGATCTCAACGAGCTCGTGCACCTGCCCTACGAACTGGACTGGCGCCTGCCCTGGGAGCACGTGAGCCCCGGCTGCTCGCGCGGCTTCCTCGAGCGCGAATACCGCCGCTCGTTGGAGGGCGTCACGACCCCCGACTGCACCCGCACGTCGTGCACCGGCTGCGGAATCTGCCCCACGCTCCATGCCAAGAACGTATTGGTGGGTGATCGCGCATGAGTGAGCGCCTGACCGACAACCCCACGCTCTTTAGGCTTCGCGTTCGCTATGGCAAGCGCGACCGTCTTAAGTACCTGGGCCATCTCGAAGTGATTCATACCATTGAGCGCATCGTGCGTCGCGCGGGGCTGCCCTATGCCGTGACGCAGGGCTTTTCTCCGCACATGCGCGTGGGCTTTTCGTCGGCGCTGCCGGTAGGAACGTCGTCGACTTGCGAGTGGTATGACCTGTTTATGACCGAGTTCGTCGCGCTTGACGAGGCATTTGAGCGCTTGGCGGCGGCATCTCCGGCCGATCTGGCCCCCATCGAGGCCGCCTACATTGACGTGCGCACGCCGGCGCTGACGGCGCAACTCACGCGTCTGTCGTACCGCATCGAACTGCATCTGAATCCCGAGGCGCCGGCGTCCGCCGACGAGGTGCGTCGCGCAATCGATACGCTGCGCGCGGGCCATGGCATCGACTACGCACGCGGCAAAAAGAGCAAACGCCTGGACTTGGATCATACGCTCGTGGGCTATGAGCTTAAGGCGGGGGAGCGTCCGGACCACCTGGTGCTCATGCTCGACACCCATGCCGATAACGAGGGGTCCATGCGTCCGGAAATTTTGCTTTCCGCAGCTGATGTTTTGTTGCAGGGCTTGACCCCGGGCGTCGATGCACCTATTGTTTCCACCGGTATGCAAGACCTCGTGACCATCTGCTCCTACGATGTCGAGCGTCAGAATCAAGCATGCGAGGACGACGAGGGCCGACTCGTCAGCCCCATACCTGTGCGAACTTGTGGATTTGCTCCACATACTCGTTGACGGGGGTATTATCGCCTGCTACTATATTCGGCTGTTGCACTAACTGATGCATGAAGGGCAAGTAAACATGTACGCAATCGTTAACACGGGCGGCAAGCAGTACAAGGTCGCCACCGACGATGTCATCACCGTCGAGAAGATCGAGGGCAATGAGGGCGACAAGATCACCCTGCCGGTTATCTTCCTCAACGATGGTAAGAAGATCGTCACCGATCCCGACAAGCTGGCCAAGGCCAAGGTTACCGCTCAGATCGTTGAGCAGTTCAAGGGCGAGAAGCAGCTGGTCTTCAAGTTCCACAAGCGCAAGCGCTATCGTCGTCTGAAGGGTCACCGTCAGCAGCTCACCAAGCTGAAGATCGTGAAGGTTCAGGCTACCTCCCGCGCCAAGAAGGCTGTCAAGGCAGAGGCTGAGGCTGTTGCCGAGGCTCCCGTCGCCGAGTAGATTACACTCGTAACGAAAGAGTAGGTATACACAATGGCACACAAAAAAGGACTCGGTTCCTCCCGTAATGGCCGTGACTCCCGCGGTCAGCGCCTTGGCACGAAGCGCTATGCCGGCCAGACGGTAACCACGGGCACGATTCTCGTCCGTCAGCACGGCACGCACATCCACCCGGGTGAGAACGTTGGCCGTGGCAAGGACGACACGCTGTTCGCGCTGGTCGACGGTACCGTTGAGTTCCACAAGGGTATCAAGCACAGGGTCAGCGTACGCCCGCTCGCGAACGCGTAATTCACCCTTCATAGAGCACATATGTGGGAGGCACTTGAGTTTTAGGATTCAAGGGTCTCCCTCTTTTTTGTAGGAGGCGATTCTGTTGTCACAGTTCACCGATATCAGCCGAATTAACGTTTGCGGCGGCGACGGCGGAGCCGGATGCATGTCGTTTAGGCGCGAGGCATTTGTTCCCAAGGGCGGCCCCGATGGCGGCGACGGCGGTCGTGGCGGCAACGTCGTCATTCAGGCCGACGCTCAGCTTTCCTCGCTGATCGACTACCGCTTTAAGCATCACTTTCGTGCTGAGCGCGGAACGCATGGCCAGGGCGCTCGTCGCAATGGTAAGAGCGGCGAGGACCTGATTCTCAAGGTCCCCATGGGCACCGTAGTTCGCGAGCTCGATCCCGAGACGCAGACCCCGATGTTCGAGATCGCCGACCTGGTGCACGACGGTGAGCGCGTTGTCGTGGCGCCCGGTGGTGCCGGCGGTCTGGGCAACACCCACTTTGTGACGTCGGTGCGCCGCGCGCCTGCGTTTGCCCAGCTGGGCGAGCCTGCCGAGGAGCATTGGATTGAGCTCGAGATGAAGCTTATGGCCGATGCCGCACTTGTGGGCTTTCCCTCGGTGGGCAAGTCCTCGCTCATCGCGCGCATGAGCGCTGCCCGTCCCAAGATCGCCGACTACCCCTTCACCACGCTTGTGCCTAATCTGGGTATGGTGCGAGCCGGCGAGTACTCCTATGTCGTCGCCGATGTCCCGGGTCTTATCGAGGGCGCGAGCGAGGGCCGTGGCCTGGGCCATCAGTTCCTGCGCCATATTGAGCGCACTGCTTTGATTATGCACGTTGTCGATATGACGGGCGGATTTGAGGATCGCGATCCGGTTGAGGACTATCGCATCATCAATCGTGAGCTCGAGCAGTATGGCGCTGAGCTTTCGGAGCGCCCGCAGATCGTTGTCGCCAACAAGTGCGATGCGCCGGGTACGGCAGATAAGATCGCCGACCTTAAGCGTGCGGCGCTCGACGATGGCCATATGTTCTTTGCCGTGTCCGCTGTGACGGGTGCCGGTCTCAACACGCTGATGCTTGCCGTGGGCGAGCAGGTGGCTAAGCTTCGCGCCGAGCTGGCGGTCTCTGATGAGCCTGTCGATCTTCGCGATGATGAGTGGGAGCGTCGCCGCCTGCAACGCGAGAAGCGTTTCCGTATCGTCCAGGAAGAGCCCGGCGCCTTCCGCGTGGTCGGCCGCGCTATCGAGCGCATGGTTATCCAGACCGACTGGGAAAACGAGGAAGCCGTCATCTACCTGCAGCATAAGTTTTCCCGCATGGGTGTTGACGATGCGCTCGAAAAGGCCGGCTGCCGTGCCGGCGACGAGGTTCGCATTTGCCAGCGCGCCTTTGACTTTGAGGGCGCCGAGGACTTCTCGGAGTTTGAGGACGAGCTCGAGGATGCAGACGTTGAGGTTATTGACGTAGCGGCCGAGGGTGCGGACGTGGCTGATGCCACCGAGGGCTCCGAAGGCACTACCGAAGTCGACGTTGTTGAGACCCCGGAGGGCGAGTAAGCCATGTCGCTGCGCGGTGGAATCGGATTGCCTGAACTGCCCATCAAGGATGGGCGGGAGTTTAGGCTCGGCATTATGGGCGGCACCTTTGACCCGATTCATTACGGGCACTTGGTTACTGCCGAGCAGGCTCGCGAGTCACTCGACTTGGACGCTGTGCTTTTTATGCCGGCCGGCTCTCCTGCCTTTAAACTCGACAAACCGGTGACGCCTGCTGAGGACCGTTATGCCATGACGGTCCTCGCGACCGCCGCGAACCCGGCTTTTTTGGCAAGCCGCTTCGAGATCGATCGTGCCGGTGTCACCTACACTGCCGATACGCTGCGTGCCCTTCGCGAGTTTTACCCGCCACAGGTGAAGCTTTACTTTATTACGGGTGCCGATGCGATCATCGATATTGTGACCTGGCACAATGCAGATGAGATTGCCGAACTGGCAACCTTTATCGCTGCGACGCGTCCCGGCTTTGACATCGATACTGCTCGCGCGCGAATCAAAGAGTCGGGCCTGCCGTTTGACGTGCGGTATATCCAGATTCCGGCGCTGGCGATTAGCTCGACCAACATTCGCAAGCGGGTTGCTCGCGGCATGAGCGTGCGCTATCTTACGAGCGAGTCCGTGCTCGGCTATATCCGTAAACGCGGCCTGTATGCCGATCTTGGGCAAGACGATTTTGATTGATGGGGGAGAACGTTGTCGGTAGAAGATCAGTTTGAGGGCGACGAGCGCGCGCTCTTGACGCGCATCCACGAGTTGCTCGATGTGCGCATGAAGGATAAGCGTAAGCGCTACGTGCATTCGCTCGGGGTTGCCGAGACTGCGTTGCACCTAGCCGAGGTGTACGGTGTCAACCGCTTTGATGCCGCTGCCGCCGGCCTGATCCATGACTGGGATAAGGTGCTCTCCGACGACGAGCTGGTCACGCGCGCTCTGCATTATGGCATTAAGATTGCCGGCTCTCCGTCTGCCGCGACGCCACTTTTGCATGGCCCGGTTGCCGCCTATGAGCTTCCGCAGCTTTTTCCCGAGCTGTCGCCGGCGGTCTTTCAGGCTGTCGACCGTCACACCGTGGGCGCTTGCGACATGACGCCGCTCGATATGGTGGTCTTTGTGGCCGATGCCATCGAACCCAACCGTCACGGCGATTATGCCCATGCGCTGCGCAAGATGGTGGGGAAGTCCTCGCTCGACGAGTTGTTCTTCTCCTGTTTTGCGCAGGGTCTGGTCTATGTGATCCAGACCGGGCGTTATCTTTATCCCACGGCTATTACGATTTACAACCATTACGCCCAGCTGCGCTAGCTCGGGTGCGTCTAGAAAGAGGTATTCCATGGCCGACGAGACCATGACCGACGAGCAGATTCTTGAAGGTGTGGAGCACAAGAGCTTCGTTGCCACGTCCGACCGCACTGCCGCCTCGCTGTCCGCGAGCGGTGTCGCCGCCGAGGATGTCGCCCGCGCCGCCGCGCAGGCCGCCTACGACAAGAAAGGCGAGGACGTTCAGGTACTCGACCTGACCGAGCTTTCCGATGTGTGCGACTACTTTGTCCTTGCTACCGGCACCAACAACCGCCAGGTTGATTCGATCGTTGACGAGATTGAGGAGAAGGTCGCCGAGGCTTGCGGCGAGCACCCGTTTTCCATCGAGGGCCGCGAGCAGAAGACCTGGATGCTCATGGACTACGGTTCGGTTGTCGTCCACGTCTTCACCCCTGAGGCCCGCGAGTTCTACCGTCTCGAGAAGCTCTGGGGCGACGCTCCCCAGCTTCCCCTTGACCTCCTTTAGTAGTTCATTTGAGACGGGCTTTTTAGCTAACCTTTACCGTTCGCCGGGCAGCTGCATCATTCGCAGCTGCCCGGCTTTCTTTTTGCCTAAGGGACTAATCGTTGAAGCGGGATTGACGGCCGAAGGATAGGGCGGTGTCGCCGAACTTGTCTCGGACGGCGTCGATGGCGACCGAGAGGTCGCGACGGTCGCTGGATTGGGCTCCGCGGTCGTCGATTTCGCAGAACAGGTCGGTCTGGATGCCGCCCTGATGGTCAAAGTCGCTCATGCCGATGCCCGCCAGGCGCACATGCATGCCTTCCTGCCAGATGTTATCGAGCAGCTCGAGCGCCACCGCTACAAAGATGTTTTCGTCGTCGGTGGGGTGCGGCAGGCGACGCTGTGCTGAGCGACCGCTGCCATAGGAATACTTGAGCTTAAGTGTCACCGTGGCGCCCGTAAGCCCCTGACGGCGCAGGCGGCGTCCCACTGACTCTCCCAACAGCGCAATCGCCGCTTCGATGTCCCCGCGCTCAGTTAAATCGTTCGCAAAGGTGCGCTCGTTGCTGACCGACTTGACCTCGCGCTCTTCATCGAGGCTTGTGACTTCGGAGATTTCGAGTCCCAGCGCACGCTGGCGCATGCGCTCGCCGTTGACACCAAAAATAGAGGACAAGGTGGATTCCGGTGCACGTGATAGCTCGCCAAGCGTGTAGATGCGCATGCGGCGCAGCCGCTCTTCGGCCGAGCGTCCGATGCCGCTCATGGCAGATACCGGCAGCGCGGCCAAAAAGCGCTGTTCGGTTCCGGGGCGCACGATGGTCAGCCCAAACGGCTTGTCCCGCTCGCTTGCGATCTTTGCAACCGTCTTGTTGCAGCCCACGCCAATGGAGCAGGTCACTCCCAGCGCCGCCACGCGATCGCTGATGCGCCGCGCAACCAGCAGCGGGTCTTCGGGCGCAAAGCGACCCGGTGTGATATCGATAAAGGCTTCGTCGATGGATACGCGCTCAACGCGCGGGGTCTCGTCGGCGAGAATCGCCATAACCTGCGCGCTCACCTCGTGGTAGCGATCAAAGTGCCCATGCGTCCAAATGGCCTGCGGACAGAGGCGCTGTGCCTCAGCCGAGGGCATGGCGGAGTGCACGCCAAAGCGACGCGCCTCGTATGAGCAGGTGGACACAACGCCGCGGGAATCGGCATCGCCACCCACGATGAGCGGCTTGCCGCGCCACTCGGGATGATCGAGCATCTCCACGCTCGCAAAAAACGCGTCGAGATCCATGAGGCCCACCGCCGGTCCCGTCCAGGGCGGCGGCGTGACGCCCGCAGCATCTTCATAACCGTATGTATGTTCGCGTCTTTTCATGGCATGAGTATACCGCGCAGCTCATGTGGGGTGCGTGTATGTGCTTGCAAATCGCGAATTCTTGTCTAAGATATGGATTTGCCTTCGACTACACCGAAGAAGTTGGTCTCACGGACTTCACCTGCCCGCGTCGATGGCGTATTATGTTCAACTGTTTGTTTGTAGTTGCAGCCTAAAGCTGCTTGGTTGGAGGAGTTTCCTTTGGCAGTCAAGATTCGCCTTGCTCGTCACGGCGCTAAGAAGCGTCCGTACTACCGTGTCGTCGTCGCCGATTCCCGCGCCCCGCGTGACGGTCGTATCATCGAGGAGGTTGGCCGCTACAACCCGATGACCGCCCCCAAGACCATCAACCTCGACCTCGAGAAGATCGCTGACTGGCAGTCCAAGGGCGCTCAGCTCACCGACGCTGTCGCTGCTCTGGTCAAGGCCGCCAACGAGGGCGAGAAGACCGAGACCGTCGTCAAGAAGTCCAAGAAGCAGCTCGCCAAAGAGGCCGAGGCCGCTAAGGCTGCCGCTGAGGCCGCTGAGGGCGCCGAGGAGTAAATCGTGCCTGAGGTTGACGCTGCACAGCTCGAGGGTGAGGCAATGCTCTCAGATCGCATCGCTGATCTCGTCGAATATCTCGTTGTTCAGATCGTCGACGACCCGGATTCTGTGAGCCTCGAGGTCATCGATGGTGACGACGCCTCCACGATTGAGGTTTCTGTCGCCGAGGATGACGTTGCTAAGGTCATCGGCCGTCGTGGCCGTACCATCAAGGCCATTCGCACGCTCGCCCGTGCATTGGCCGCTCGCCTCGACACTGCAGTCGAGGTAGAGGTTCTGGGCTAGGACCTTGAGGTCCCAGTACAAAAACATCGCCCGTGTGGTCAAGCCGCACGGAAGGAAGGGGGAGGTCCTCGCGCAGCCGCTGCGGGGGCTTCCTTCTGTATTGACGCCGGGTATGCGCGTTGCCTTGACGCCACCGGCGCTCAAGCGCGACCGTTTTTGCACGGTCACATCCGTCACCGATACGGGCGATGGCGATCTGGTCTCGTTTGAAGGCATTGACGACTTGACGGCCGCCGAGGGCATCACCGGATGCTACGTGCTGGCAGACCGTGACGATTTTGAGCTCGATTCGCTCGATGCCGCCTATACCGACCTGATGGGTCGCGAGGTGGCCGACGAGCGCTTTGGCTCGCTCGGCACGATTGTCGAGATCATGTCGACGCCCGCCAACGATGTTTGGGTTGTCGAGGGCGATCGGTACGGCGAGGTGCTGATTCCCGTGATCGAGCAGGTTGTGCTCGATCTTCCCGATCGGGGGACAATTTCCGTCCACGTTATGGACGGTTTGATCGATATGGACAAGTAGGGAGGTCAACATGCTAATCGAGACCCTTTCGGTCTTTCCCGAGATGTTTGAGCCCGTCATGTCCACATCGATCTTGGGCCGCGCCCGCAAGGCCGGCCTTTTTGATTTTAAGGCGTATAACCTGCGCGACTGGACGCACGACCGCCATCGTACCGTTGATGACGAGCCGTACGGCGGCGGGCAGGGCATGCTTATGAAGGTCGAGCCTATCGCAGAGGCCATCGAGGCCATTAGCGCAGAGGGTCCCAAGCCCACTGTGGTGTTCTTTACCCCCTGTGGCGAGCCCTTTACGCAGCATGTGGCCGAGCGCCTGCTCAAAAGTGAGCGCCTGCTGTTTGTGTGCAGCCGTTACGAGGGCGTCGACGAGCGCGCGTATGCGTATGCCGATGAGCGTCTGTCGATTGGCGACTACGTGCTTACTGGCGGCGAGCTTCCCGCTATGGTCGTTGCCGACGCCGTCGTGCGTCTGATTCCCGGCGCCCTTGGCGACGAGATGAGCAACGTCGATGAGTCGTTCTCGACTGCCGAGGACGGTGGCCTGCTCGAGTATGCGCAGTACACCCGTCCCGCCGAGTTCAACGGCGAGGGCGTGCCGCCGGTGCTCGTGAGCGGCGACCACGCCAAAGTTGACGCCTGGCGCCGCAAGAACGCCATCGAGCGCACCTGCCGTTGGCGTCCCGACCTGATCGAGACGGCGCGGCTTACGCCCGAGGAACGCGCATACGCGCAGGAGATCCTGGACGCATCGTATTCGCAGAGCGAGGAGTGAGAATGGTTCCATCGCAGCATTCCGTGCTAAAGGGTGCGTTTGAGTGGATCGCGGTCGTCGCAATCGCACTGGTCGCCACCTTCTTGATTCGCTCGTTTGTGGTCGAACCCTTTGTGGTGCCTACCGGCTCCATGGAGTCCACGATCGAGATCGGCGACCAGATCCTGGCGCAAAAGGTGAGCCTTGAGCTCGGCCAGCCCGTCAGCCAAGGCGATATCGTGGTGTTCCATAACCCCGATGGCACCTCCGAGCACGATGTTCTCGTCAAGCGTGTTATTGCCACGGCCGGCCAGACAGTCGACCTTCAGGACGGCAAGGTGGTCGTTGACGACCAAGCACTCGACGAGGACTACACGACCGGCATGAGCTGGCCGCTTTCGGTCCAGGCTCCCGGCGCTCAGGTAAGCTATCCCTACACCGTTCCCGACGGGTGCGTGTGGGTGATGGGCGACAACCGCGAAAACTCTGCCGACTCACGCTACTTTGGTCCCGTCGATCGCTCTGATTTGATCGCCGTGGCGCTTGTGCGCTACTGGCCGCTCAACCGCATCGGCGCTATCGACTAAAAACCGCTATAGTACAGTACCTAACCGTGTAATCGTTTCGACGAGGGGATATTAGAGGCATGAACGCTTCATCGCTTTCCTTCCAAGACATCATCCTGCGCCTCCAACAGTACTGGGGCGAGCAGGGCTGCGTCATTATGCAGCCCTATGACTCCGAGGTCGGTGCCGGTACCTTCCACACCGCGACCACGCTGCGCTCGCTCGGTCCCGCCGAGTGGCGCACCTGCTACGCTCAGCCTTGCCGCCGTCCTGCCGACGGCCGCTACGGCGAGAACCCCAACCGCATGCAGCACTACTATCAGTTCCAGGTGCTCATCAAGCCCTCGCCGGTCAACGCCCAGGAGCTCTACCTGGGTTCGCTGGCCGCCATTGGCCTGGACCCCAACGACCATGACGTCCGCTTTGTCGAGGACGACTGGGAGAGTCCGACCCTGGGCGCCTGGGGTCTTGGCTGGGAGGTCTGGCTCAACGGCATGGAGGTCACGCAGTTTACGTACTTCCAGCAGGTGGGCGGCATCGAGGTCGACCCCGTGCCCGTCGAGATCACCTATGGCCTGGAGCGTATCGCCATGTATGCGCAGGGCGTCAACTCCGTCTACGACCTGGTGTGGAGCTACCTGCCCGACGGCACGCCCATGACCTATGGCGACGTGTTCCTCGAGAACGAGCGCGAGTTCAGTGCCTATAACTTTGAGGTCGCCAACGTCGAGATGATGCGTCAGAAGTTTGACGACTACGAGGCCGAGTGCCATTCCTGCCTGGAGCGAAAGCTGCCGCTGCCGGCGTACGACTGTGTCATGAAGTGCAGCCACGCCTTCAACCTGCTCGATGCCCGCGGTGCCCTATCCGCGGTCGAGCGTGCCAACTACATCCTGCGCGTCCGCGCCGTCGCCAAGGCGTGCTGCGAGGCCTACATGGCCGAGGTCGCCGGAGTCAACGAGAATGCCGACCAGGAAGGCGAGGTGGCGTAAGCCATGGCAGACGCTAAGGATTTCCTGTTTGAGATCGGTACGGAGGAGATGCCCTCCGCGCCGCTGAACAATGCCGTCAAGCAGCTTGGCACCATGATCGCCAAGGGTCTCGACGAGGCCGGTCTGGCCCATGGCGAGGTCCGCGTGATCTCGAGCCCGCGTCGTCTGGCTGCGCTCGTGGCCAACGTCGCCACCGCGACCGATGAGGTCCATGAGGTCAAGCGCGGTCCCGCGGCAAACATTGCCTTCGACGCTGACGGTAACGCCACCAAGGCCGCCCAGGGCTTCGCCCGTAAGTGCGGTGTGGCTGCCGAGGACCTGGTCCGTCGCGAGGACACTGACGGTCGTGAGTACGTCTTTGCCGAGAAGAACATACCCTCCGCACCGGCTACGCCTATTCTGACCGCTCTGTGCGAGAAGACCATCGCCGGCCTGCAGTGGCCCAACTACCGCAGCCAGCGCTGGGGCCATGAGCACGCCGCGTTCGTGCGTCCGGTCCGTTGGATTTGCTGCCTTCTGGGCGAGGATGTTGTGCCCGTGTCGTTTGCTGACGTGACGAGCGGCAACACCACGCGCGGACATCGCGTACTTGGCCCTGGTGACCACGTAGTCGCCAGCCCCGCCGTCTACGAGCAGGTGCTCGAGGACGCCGGCGTGCTCTCTGCCGAGCGTCGTCGCGAGGCCATCCTTGCCGGTATCGCCGAGGTCGAGGCTGCGCGCCCCGGTTGCCATGTCGACACGCCCAAGAAGGTCTTTGAGGAGGTCATCAACCTCTGCGAGTGGCCGACGGTGCTCGTCGGTACCTTCGACGAGGAGTTCCTCAAGGTCCCGCACGAGATTATCTGCGAGTCCATGCTCACCAACCAGCGCTACTTCCCGATCTATGACGGCGAGGGCAAGCTCACGCGTGAGTTTGTGGTCGTTTCCAACAGCAAACCCGAGAATGCCGAGCGCGTGATCGACGGCAACGAGCGCGTCGTGCGCGCTCGTCTGGACGACGCCAAGTTCTTCTACGAGGAGGACCTGAAGATCTCCCTCGACGAGTTCCGCGAGCGTCTGGCCAAGGTCGCCTTCCAGGAGAAGCTCGGTAGCGTGCTTGCCAAGTCCGAGCGCATTGAGCAGCTCGCGCTCGCCATCGCCCGCGAGGCCCATCTGGGCGCCCACCTTGCCGCCGATGCCGCTCGCGCCGCTCACCTGTGCAAGGCCGACCTGGTATCCAACGCCGTCGTCGAGTTCACGAGCCAGCAGGGTGTGATGGGCGGTTATTACGCCTCCGCGATGGGGGAGAACGACGAGGTCGCCCACGCCATTCGCGATCACTATCGCCCCCGCTTTGCCGGCGATGAACTGCCCGAGGGCACCGCTGGCTGCATCGTGGCCTGTGCCGACAAGCTCGATACCATTGCCGGTATTTTTGCCATCGGCGAGCCCCCGACCGGCTCTTCCGACCCGTACGCGCTGCGTCGCGCCGCCATCGGCATCATCAACATCCTGCGCGATCGCCTGCCGATTGATCCCACGTCGCTGATCGACTTCGCCCTTGAGCTCTATAGCGAGCAGGGCATCGAGTTCGACGCCGCCGAGGTCGCCCAGCAGGTCCGTGACTTCTTCCACGGCCGCCTGGTGAGCATGGCCCGCGATGAGAAGATTCCGGCCGATACTGTTGCCGCCGTCTCCGCGGTGCACATCATCGCCCCGTCTGTCTTCTTCGCCCGCTGCGCCGCGCTCGACGAGGCCCGCAAGAACGACGCCGAGACCTTCGACAACCTGGCTACCGCCTATGCCCGCGCCGCGCATATCTCCAAGCCCGAGCTGGGTGCGGAGTACGACCGCAGCCTGATGGGCGAGGTCGAGCTCGCGCTCGCCGACGCCTCCGAGGCTGCTCAGACCGCTGTCGATGCCGCCCTTGCTGCCGAGGATTACCCGGCCGCATTTGCCGCCCTCGCCGCCCTGCGTGCCCCCATCGACCGCTTCTTCGATGAGGTTATGGTCATGGACAAGGACGAGCAGCTTCGCGATAATCGCCTTAAGCTGCTCAACCGCTTCGAGGCCGTTTTCTCCGGCATCGCCAACATCGGTGAGCTTGCCCGCAAAAAGTAAGCTACCCTGCGCGTAAGCGCAAAAGGAGCCCCGCATGGATTGCCCGGTCGCCGTTCGTCCCACCGTTATTGTTATCTCCGGCGTCCGGGCAATTTGATGAAGGGGCTTTTCATCTCTTGCGCCTGCCTAAGGTGACCTCGGTGGAGCAGGTCAAGTCGTTTGTGGGTCCGCGCGTCGATGCCGACCATCGCGATATTGCCGTATTCCATACCATTGTCGATCCGGCGCTTCGCGCCCGCGTACTCGACTACCTGGGCATGCTGCATATCCGCTCGGTCGACTTGATCGGCCCGACACTCGCCGTGCTTTCGTCGCTCATCGGTGCGTCACCCAAGGGCGTTGCAGGCGTGATTCATAAGACCGATGACCGCTATTTCCATCGCATCGAGGCCATGGAGTATTTCGTTGAGCACGATGACGGGCGCGGCTGCGACGATCTATCGGGTGCCGATATCGTGCTGCTGGGTGTGTCGCGTACATCCAAGACGCCGCTGTCGATGTATTTAGCCTATCAGGGCTACAAGGTCGCCAATGTCCCACTGGCGCATGGCATGGAGCCGCCCAAGTCGATTTACGAGGTTGACCCGATGCACCTGTTCGGCCTGATTTCGACCGTCGACGTTATTTCTGAGATTCGCGATAGCCGCTTGGGCGATGACTACGCCCGTGCCGTTGCCGGCTCCTATGCCGAGCCTGAGAGCGTGCGCAGCGAGCTTGAGGAAGCTCGTGCCCTCATGAAGCGCTTAGGCTGCTTTGTTGTGCGTACCGACGGCAAAGCCATCGAGGAAAGCGCTGCCGAGATCATTGCTCACCTCGAAGAGATTCAAGAGGCAAGAGCCCGCCGTGCCGCCCGCCGCGCTCAACAAAAGTAGCTCACTTGGGACAAGGTTGTTTGGGTAGCTAATTTGGGACGGGGCTCTTTTAGCTAACCAAAGAGAATACTTGGAAATAATGCTGATAAATGCTAAAGCGATTTAGCAAAAACATCGCATCCGACCTGCACTTTCCTTGTAGTGGTATCTTCATAAGGTAGCCACCTTTACCTACCGTTTACCGCCGGTTTTAGCACGTTTACCAAACCGCGCACCCTCTGCTCAAGCCTGTCCAAAACCCGCCGTATAGTTCCCTCACGGCCCGCATCCGGCGGGTCGATTCGTTACCACGGTCGTGCGCGTAAGCGCATGGAAGGGGAAGTATCGTGAGCGATTGCAAGAGGGTTTACCGTTTTGGAACCGACGCCCAGGGCACCTGTGTCACTGAGGGCGACAAATCCATGAACTTCGTGCTTGGCGGCAAAGGCGCAAACCTTGCCGAGATGAGCCGCATCGGTCTGCCGGTTCCCGGTGGCTTTACCATTACCTGCCAGACCTGTGTCGAGTACTCCGGTGCCGGCAACGTCTGGCCCGAAGGCGCACTCGATGAGATCGTTGCCGCCGAGGCGGACCTCGAGGCCCGTTGCGGCAAGAAGCTCGGCGACGCCTCCGATCCGCTGCTCGTGTCGGTTCGCTCGGGCGCTCCGTTCTCCATGCCCGGCATGATGGACACGGTTCTCAACCTGGGCCTCAACGACGACTCCGTCCGGGGCCTTATCGCCCAGACGCAAAACCCGCGTTTTGCCTGGGACAGCTACCGTCGCTTTATCCAGATGTTCTCCAACGTCGTCATGGGCGTCGACGCCGACCTATTCGAGAACGCCCTGACCCAGGCCCGCCTGGTCGCCGGCGTTCGTGTCGATTCCGAGCTTTCGGCCGAGGACCTGCAGGAGCTCGTCGAGACCTTTAAGGGCATCTTCTCCGAGAACGTCGAGGCGACCCTGTATCCCGAGCTCGAGGTCGCCGACGGTAAGCCCGTTTTCCCGCACGATCCGGAGCTCCAGCTGCGCCTTGCCATCCAGGCCGTCTTTGGCAGCTGGATGAACGAGCGCGCCTGCATCTACCGCAAGCAGCACGGCATTTCCGACGAGCTCGGCACCGCCGTCAACGTCCAGGCCATGGCCTTTGGCAACAAGGGCGAGACCTCTGCGACCGGCGTCGCCTTTACGCGCAACCCGGCCGACGGCACCAAGGAGTTCTATGGCGACTTTTTGGTGAATGCCCAGGGCGAGGACGTCGTCGCCGGCATCCGAAACACCGAGCCCATCGCCGACCTCAAGACCACCTCGGGCCTCGAGTCCGCAGGCGAGGAGCTCGAGCGCGTGTTCCTGACGCTCGAGGATCATTACCGCGATATGTGCGATATCGAGTTTACCATCGAGCAGGGCAAGCTCTGGATGCTCCAGACCCGCGTGGGCAAGCGCACCGCCACTGCCGCCCTGCGCATTGCTATCGAAATGGTCGAGGAGGGCCTCATCACCCGCGAGGAGGCTGTGAGCCGCATCGATCCCGCGCAGCTCGACCAGCTCCTGCACCCGCAGTTCGACGCCTCCAAGAAGTACGAGGCCCTGGCCAGCGGCCTTAACGCCAGCCCTGGTGCCGCCGTGGGCGAGGTCGTGTTCTCGAGTGATGACGCCGTCGCGCGCGCCAACGAGGGCCACAAGGTCATTCTGGTCCGCTGGGAGACCAACCCCGACGACCTGAAGGGCATGGTCGCCGCCGAGGGCATCCTGACCAGCCACGGTGGCAAGACGAGCCATGCCGCCGTTATCGCCCGCGGCATGGGTACGCCCTGCGTTTGCGGCGTTGAGCGCTTCCACATTGACGCGGCAGAGAAGGTCGTGCGCATCGAGGGCAGCGACCGCGTGCTGCGCGAGGGCGATGTCATCTCCATCGACGGCACCCAGGGTATCGTCGTCGACGGCGCGGTTGACCTGGTCTCTGCAGAGCTCACCGGCGACCTGGACACCATCCTGTCTTGGGCCGATGAGATCCGTTTGGACGAGACCGACGGTCACGCCAACCACGTGCGCGTCAACGCCGACAACCCCGAGGATGCCGAGCTCGCGCTCGAGTTTGGCGCCGAGGCCATCGGTCTATGCCGCACCGAGCACATGTTCCTGGGCGATCGCAAGAACATCATCCAGAGCTTTATCCTGTCTGACGATGAGGCCGTGAAGCAGCAGGCCCTGGCCGACTTGCTCAAGGTTCAGACCGAGGACTTCCTGGCGATGTTCAAGACCATGTCCGGTCGCGATGTGGTCGTCCGCCTGCTCGATCCGCCGCTTCATGAGTTCCTGGATAATCCTCGCGAGCTCGAGGTCGCCATCACCAAGAAGGAGGCCGCCGGCGCTCCCGAGGAGGAGCTCACTGCCCTGCGCGCCCGCCTGCGTCGCATCGACGGCATGGTCGAGTCCAACCCCATGCTGGGCTTGCGCGGCGTGCGCCTGTCCGTCGTCTTTGGCGATCTGCCGCTCATGCAGGTTCGCGCCGTCGCCACGGCCGCTGCCCGCCTTATCAAGGAGGGTGTCGACCCGCGCCCCGAGATCATGGTTCCGCTCGTTTCCATCACGGCCGAGCATGTCCAGACCCGCGAGGTTATCGAGCGCGTGATCGCCGAGGTTTCCGCCGAGGAAGGCGTCGAGCTCAATATTCCCGTGGGCACGATGCTCGAGCTGCCGCGTGCCTGCATGGTCGCTGACGAGATCGCCCATCATGCCGACTTCTTCTGCTTTGGCACCAACGACCTCACCCAGACGACCTTTGGCTTCTCGCGCGATGACGCCGAGGCCAAGTTCATCCCGCTGTACCTGCACAAGAAGATCCTGAAGGACAATCCCTTCGAGACCATCGACACGGCGGTGCTGGAGCTCGTGCGCTTGGCCGTCGAGAAGGGCCGCGCTACCAATCCCGACATGCACTTTGGCGTGTGCGGCGAGCACGGCGGCGACCCCAAGTCCATCAAGGGCCTGTTTAACGTGACCGACGTGGACTACGTGTCCTGCTCGCCCTATCGCGTGCCCCTCGCGCGCCTGGCTGCCGCTCAGGCCAAGCTCGAGGCCAAGCGTTCCGCCTAACGTTTTGGGTTTAGACGCCTAGCGTAGCCCCCTTCATGCCGCCCGTCTCATTCGTGAGACGGGCGGTTATCATGTGCGGGTTTTGTCTTTTTGTCTGCGTAAAAAAATGTTCTTGCAGCAGAAACCCGCGCGTGTATACTCGAATACGTTTGTTCAACTACGTGCCGGCCAAGGTGGTACGGCACCTCTAGAAGAGTAAGGAATTGCACATGGATTACATCCGCGCAATCGAGCGTCAGCAGATCCGCGAGGACATTCCTCAGGTTCGCGTCGCCGACAACGTCAAGGTTCACTACCGCATTAAGGAAGGCGACCGCGAGCGCATCCAGGTCTTCCAGGGCGACGTCATCCGCATGGCCGGCGCCGGTGCCCGCGAGACCTTCACCGTCCGCAAGATGTCCTTCGGTGTCGGTGTTGAGCGTACTTTCCCGCTTCACAGCCCCAAGATCGCCAAGCTCGAGGTCGTTCGTCATGGTCGCGTCCGTCGCGCCAAGCTGTACTACCTCCGCGACAAGGTGGGCAAGGCTGCTCGCATCCCCGAGAAGCGCTAAGAAGATCGCAGCGTCTGTCCACTCGTTTGGACACAAGGGTCACCTTCGGGTGGCCCTTCTTTTTATCTGATTTGCATGCAAGGAGGGCCTGGTATGGCCAACATGACGAGCTCGGTTTCGGCATCGCAGGTTGCCGGAGAGCTGGCGAGCGCAACGTTTGAGGAGATCCCCGCCCTCGTGGAGCATTATCGCGAGGACCCGCGCCAGCAGGTGATCAAGGCTTGTGAACGCGCCCTCAAACGCCATGACAAAGAGCTTGCCGAGCGCGAGCGCGTCAATGACATGTACGAGCTTATGCATGAGCTTGGCGGCGATGGAGTGGTCGTTGGTGTCGACGAGGTGGGTCGCGGATCGGTGGCCGGTCCTTTGACGGTATGCGCCGTCTGCCTTCCTATGGAGCCGCGCGTCTGGGGCATCAACGATTCCAAAAAGCTCACGCCGGCGCGCCGCGAGTTGCTCTCAGTGAAGATTGCCGAGGTGGCGACGGCGATCGGTTTTTGCCATATCGCGCCTAAGGATATCGATGAGATGGGCATGGCCCGTGCTATCCGTACCGCCGTTGCGGGCGCCGTGGCCGATACGGGACTTGAACCCGACTGCGTCCTCATGGATGGCAACCCCTTGGGCGCCGTTCCTAACGAGCGCGATGTGGTGAAGGGCGATGCCAAGATCGCCTGCATCGCCGCGGCGTCCATCATGGCCAAGGTCACGCGTGACGAGATGATGGTCGAGTACGACGCCGAATACCCCGAGTACCATCTGGCCGAGTCGAAGGGCTATGCGAGCCCCGAGCATATCGAGGCCATTCGCAAACATGGACTTTGTCCGCTGCACCGCGTGAGCTTTTGCGGAAACTTTCTGCAGACTGAGCGCCTTTTCTAGGCCAATTGTGGAGATAGGGACCTTAAAGGTTCTATAAACCTGCTGGTAGCGGGCCGTATGCAACAGCATTGCTGCGTACGGCCCGTTTTTTGATGGCATTTGGTCAGCTTTTGGTTTGCTTCCGGTACTTACCCGCATGAAAGGTGCCCTCATCATCGGGGCAATGCAGTGTGCGGGAAAGGAGACCCCATGAGTGCCGCAAGCAAAAAGAGCAAGACGCAGCAGCTCAAGGAGCGTTGGGAAAACGGCGAGCTCGACTGCGGGGCGATGACGCCCGAGTTTATCAAGGGACTCAGTCCCCGCGAGCTGGGCATGCTGGGCGAGCTGATCACCATCGACTACTTTAACGAACGCGGCTACACCTTGCTGGAGCAGGGTTATCGTTGCACCGAGGGCGAGGCCGATCTGGTGCTGCTCGATGAGCTCGACGATGTCGTGGTGATGGCCGAGGTCAAGACCAGACGCGTCGCACTGGATTGCAACACGCGGGTCTTTCCCGAGGAGGCCGTGGACGCTCAAAAGCAACGCCGCTACCGCCGCATCGCAAGCTGCTATCTTATGGAGCATTATCCGCTCAAGGCGATTCGCTTCGATGCCGTGGGTGTCACCATTCGCGGCGGGCATATCGCCGAGATCGAGCATCAGTACAACGCGTTCGATTGGCAGGTGTCGTGATGGCGTTCGAGACGTTTGCCGTTCACGCGGCCTGCATCCGTGGCGTCGAGGCGATTCACGTCACGGTCGAGGTCTCGCTTGCCGGTGGCGTTCCGGGCATCCAGATGCTCGGCATTCCGAGTATGGAGGTGATGGAGTCACGCGGTCGTATTCGCTGCGCGATGCGCTCCGCCGGGTTCGAGATCCCGCGCTCGGGCATTACGGTCAACCTAGCGCCCGGCGATATTCGCAAGACCGGTAGCGGCTTTGATCTGCCCATCGCCATCGCGGTTCTGGCGGCCGATGGGCAGATTCCCCGTGACAACCTCGATCGCTGCCTTATCGCCGGCGAGCTCGGCTTGGACGGTACGGTGCTTCCCGTCAAGGGCGAGGTGGCGTTTCAGCTGCTGGCTCGCGACATGGGGCTGTCTTTTATCGCCGGCAGGTCAGACCAGCATGTGCCACTCGCGGGCGTGGATTGTGGATTCATCGATCATTTGTCTCAGCTTGCCCATGGCATGGGCGATGCCGCGCGGCACTACTTGGATTCTGAAGTGCTCGAGGCGACCTTTGAGCCCGAGCTCGACTATGCCGACGTACTGGGGCAGGAGGTCGCCAAGCGCGGCATGGCGCTTGCGGCGGCAGGAGAACTCGGCTTGCTCATGATCGGGTCCCCGGGATCGGGCAAGACGATGCTCGCGCGTCGTATGACCGGCATCCTGCCCGAGCTTTCCGTTGAGGATCAACAGGAGGCGCTGTGCATCCATTCGGTTTTGGGTGAGAACATTGATGGCTTGTTGGCGGGGCACCGGCCCTTCCGCAGCCCCCATCACAGTATTTCGACCGCAGGTCTTATCGGCGGTGGGCGCCCGGTGCACCCGGGTGAGATCAGCCTTGCTCATGGCGGCGTGCTATTTTTGGACGAGCTTGCCGAGTTTCCCACGGGTGTGCTGCAGACGCTGCGTCAGCCCATCGAACGCGGCTACGTCAGGATCGTACGCGTCGACGGGGCTTTTACCTTCCCGTCGCGCTTTCAGCTGCTGGCTGCGAGCAATCCCTGCCCCTGCGGCTTTTTGGGCGATCGTGAGGTACCGTGTCGCTGCTCGGCGGCGATGGTCGAGCGCTATCGGTCTAAACTGCGCGGTCCTTTGGCCGACCGTATCGACATGATGATCGATGTGACCCGTCCCGACCCCCAAGTGATTATCGAGGGTGCGGAGGGTATGTCGTCTGCCGAGTTACGTGACTACGTTGTGCGCGGCCGCGCTTTTCGCGCTTGGCGCGAATCCCGTATGGACGATGCGGATGCCGAGGCCGAGGATGACGAGACACGGTCCATTGACGGCGTCGTTTCGACCTTTGAGCTCGATGATGCGGCGGAGAAGTGTGTGCTCGGCCTGTCGAAGCGCACACATCTCACGGGTCGCGGCATCGTGCGACTGGTGCGTATCGCGCGTACAATCGCCGACGTCGCCGAGAGCGAGCAAGTGACGCAGGACCACGTGCTCGAGGCAGCGATGTACCAGGGAAGGAGGGACCAATGATGGCCGAGGGGACCTACGAGCTGCATCCAGGTGATGCGTTGTATCCCGAGACCGTTTTGGAGCTTTCTGATGTACCCCAGACGCTCTATGTGCGCGGCAACCCCGAGGTGCTTTCGACGCCCGCGCTCTCCATCATCGGCGCGCGCAAGGCCTCGCCGTATGGTCTTGCCGTGGCAGAGCTTGCGGCAAAGGTGGCGGTCGAGGCGGGAGTGACGGTAGTTTCGGGCGGCGCGGTCGGTTGTGACCAGGCCTCGGGTTGGGCTGCGGTCAACGCTGGCGGCAAACACGTCGTGGTGCTGGGGACGGGCGCCGACGTAGTCTATCCGCGCTCGAGCGCGGGGCTTATTACGCGCACGCTCGATACGGGTGGCGCGGTCGTGTCGATCTCCCCGTGGGGCATGGGTCCGCGCAAGTTTGCCTTTCCGCGCCGCAATCGCGTGATCGCGGCCCTGTCGCAAGCCCTCTTTGTATCCGAGGCGGGTATGCCTTCCGGGACGTTTTCTACAGCCGAGGCTGCTATGGATTTGGGGCGAGAACTTCTCGCTGTGCCGGGGTCGATCCTATCGCCCGAGTCGCGTGGCACGAATTACCTCATTGCGAACGGTGCCTGCTGCATCATCGACGAGGAATCTATCGAGATGGCTATCTCACGCATCTACGGCACCCTGCGCTACTCGCGCCCCGATGCTCCCGGCATTGCCGACCTGGATCAAACACAGCAGACCGTGATGCATGCGCTCATCGCCTCTCCGCTCAAAGTCGACGACATCGCGGCGCTCGTCTCGCTCGATGCTGTCGGCGTACTCAAACTCTTGGGTTCGCTTGAACTCGAGGGCCTTATCGAGCGCATGATGGATGGAAGGTATGCGCCCTCCAAGTTTGCCCTTCACGCCCAGACGCCCTTCGGTCACAATGGAAAACGTGTCAATTAGAAAGGTGTTTGCAGATGCAGTTCGATCAGGTAACGGTTATCGGTGGCGGTCTGGCGGGTTCGGAATGCGCGATCCAGCTGGCAGACCGCGGTTTTGCCGTAAAGCTGTGCGAGATGCGCCCCCAGGTTAGCTCCCCGGCTCACCATACCGATCACTTGGCAGAGCTCGTCTGCTCCAATTCGTTTAAGTCGACCCGTCCGGATTCCGCGGCTGGTTTGCTGAAGGCCGAGCTTAAGCGCATGGGCTCAGTCCTGCTCGATTGCGCCCATCGCGCGGCTGTTCCCGCCGGCGGTGCCCTGGCGGTCGACCGCGTCAAGTTTTCCGAGCTTGTCGAGGCCGAGGTTGCCGCCCGTCCCAATATCGAGGTCGTGCACGGCGAGGTCACGCAGATTCCCGAGGGCCACGTGGTCATTGCCGCGGGCCCGCTGTGTTCACCGGCGCTGAGCGAAGAGGTCATGAAGCTCGTCGGTGGCGACGCCCTTGCGTTCTTCGATGCCGCGGCGCCGATCGTCGATGCCTCCACGCTCGATATGGACGTGCTGTTTTCGCAGTCGCGCTACGAGGAGCAGGGGAGCGGCGACTATCTCAACGCTCCGCTCAACAAGGAGGAGTACGAGGCCTTTATCGAGGCACTTACCACGGCCGACCGCGTGGTGCTCAAAGACTTTGAGGGCGGCGATCTGTTTCAGGCCTGCCAACCTGCCGAGGAAGTTGCGCGCACCGGCAAGGACGCCATTCGCTTTGGCGCCATGAAGCCCGTCGGCCTCACCGACCCGCGTACCGGACGTCGCCCTTGGGCGGCGATTCAGCTGCGTGCCGAGAACAAGGAGAAGACCGCCTATAACCTGGTGGGCTTCCAGACCAACCTGACCTTTGGCGAGCAGAAGCGCGTCTTCCATATGGTGCCGGGCCTGGAGAACGCTGAGTTCTTCCGCTACGGTGTCATGCACCGCAATACCTTTGTCGACGCCCCGCACGTGCTCGATGGCACCTTTGCCGTGCCTGGTACCGGCGTGCGCCTGGCCGGTCAGATCACCGGCACCGAGGGGTACATGGAAGCCGTGGCGACCGGTCTGCTCGCGGCGCTCAACACCTATGCCGAGGCTATCGGCGCCGCGGGCGTCGAGTTGCCCCGCGTGGGCGCCCTGGGCGCGCTCGTGGGCTATGCGACCGATCCTGCCACCGTGGGCTACCAGCCCATGCATGTCAACTTTGGCCTGGTGCCGCCACTCGAGGATGGTAAGCGCCGCAGCAAGCGCGACCGCTACCAGGCCTATGCGGACCGTGCGCTCGAGGCCCTTGATGCCTATCTGGCCACTCGTCCTGATCTGTTTGGAGGCGACCGGTCATAGCCTTTGACCTGTACGACACCGTCGACTCGTTTATCGCCTATATCTCACGTGTCGAGGGACTTTCTCCCAACACGGTGACGGCCTACGGCTCGAGGCTGGAGCGCTTTGCTGCCTGGTGCGAGCGCGAGGATATCGATGCTTTCGCTGCCGACGTGCGCACCATTCGCCTCTATCTTGCCGAGCTTTCGCGTGAGCAGGTGGCTCCCCGAACGCTTGCGGCGCATCTGTCGGCTATCCGATCGCTCTATCGATGGATGGCTGCCGAGGGGGTCGTGGAGGGCGATGTGGTCTCGGCAATTTCCTCGCCCAAGCTCCCGCGCGATCTACCCGGTGTGCTGACGACCCAACAGGTGGAGGCGCTGCTCAAGACGCCTGATACCTCAACACCCGCGGGACTGCGCGATGCGGCGATGCTCGAGCTGCTCTATGCCTCGGGCGCCCGTATCTCTGAGCTCGCAGCACTCAATGTGGAGTCCATTGCGTGGTCCGAACGCACGCTGCGCCTGTGGGGCAAGGGGAGCAAAGAACGTATCGTCCCTCTGTATCGTCGTGCGCTCGAGGCGACGCGTCTCTATATTGAGGAGGGGAGGCCGGAGTTGCTCGCTCAGGCAAAGCGTCGTGACCCCGCTACCGGGCCGCATCCGCTGCTTATATCGGCGCGCGGTAATCGCATGAGTGCCGCCATGCTCAGGCGGCGGTTTCATATGCTGGCGACGCTCGCCGGCATTCCGGCCGACATCGCCCCGCATGCGATGCGCCATACCTTTGCGACCGACTTGCTCGAGGGCGGCGCGGACCTGCGCTCGGTTCAAGAGCTGCTAGGTCATGCGAGCCTGTCCACGACGCAGATCTACACGCATCTCACACCCGATCGGCTTAAGCGGGCTGTGGCTCAAGCCCATCCCCGCGGCGAATAGTGGCTGGGACGTCCCGCGCCGCGCTCAGGTGTGTGGTTTTGATTGCGGGTTGGCAGGAAGATGCATTCCTGCTATCATTCATCGGGTTGCTTCACGGCAACAGGTTTTTATCACGCACGCGCGGCTACTTCATACCGTGGTGCCCGGGCTTTGGTAGCACATGTCCGGGTTGGTTTTGGAGGATGACCCCGCGCGGAGGCAAACCACAGGAGGTTTAACATGGCTACCAAGATTAATATCCGCACCCTGCTCGAGGCCGGCTGCCACTTCGGTCACCAGACCCGTCGCTGGAACCCCAAGATGAAGCCGTTCATCTTCGGTGAGCGCAACGGCATCTACATCCTCGACCTCAAGCAGACCATCCTCGACGCCGACCAGGCCTACACTTTCGTCAAGAACGTCGCCAAGGGTGGCAATGTGCTGTTCGTCGGCACCAAGAAGCAGGCTCAGGAGGCCGTCAAGAACGCCGCTGAGCGCGCCAACATGCCTTACATCAACCAGCGTTGGCTCGGCGGCATGCTGACCAACTTCGTCACCATCCGCTCCCGCATCAACCGCATGGAGGAGCTTGAGGCCATGGTCGAGGACGGCCGCATGGCAGTGCTCCCCAAGAAGGAGCAGGCTGTTCTCGGCAAGGAGCTCACCAAGCTCCAGACCAACCTCGGTGGCGCCCGCGACATGAAGGGTCTGCCCCAGGCTCTCTTCGTCATCGACACCAAGCGCGAGGAGAACGCCATCAAGGAGGCTCAGCGCCTGAACATCCCCGTCGTCGCTCTGATCGACACCAACTCCGATCCCGACGAGGTCGAGTACGGCATCCCCTGCAACGATGACGCTATCTCTGCTGTCACCCTTATGTGCGAGCTCATGGCTGACGCCTGCCTCGCTGGCTCCGGCAAGGAGCAGGTCTCCGAGGCCGAGATGGCCGCTGAGCCCAAGGCCGAGTAAATCAGTCTTAGTTAATTCTTTTTCATCTCTTTGAAAGGAACCACAATGGCCCAGATTACCGCCGCTATGGTCAAGCAGCTCCGCGAGATGACCGACTCCCCGATGATGGAGTGCAAGAAGGCTCTCGTCGAGGCTGACGGCGACATGGACGCCGCTGTCGACGTTCTTCGTAAGAACGGCCTTGCCAAGGCTGCCAAGAAGGCTGGCCGTGAGACCAACGAGGGCGCTGTCGCCGCGTTCGTCTCCGAGGATGGCAAGACCGGCGCTCTGCTCGAGCTCTCCTGCGAGACCGACTTCGTTGGCTCCAACGCCAAGTTCACCGGCTTTGCTTCCAAGGTCGCCGAGGTTGTCGCCACCACCGAGCCTGCTGACGTCGACGCTCTGCTCGAGAAGCCGATGGGCGAGGAGACCGTTTCCTCCGAGCTCACCGAGATGATTCACATCATGGGCGAGAACATGAAGATCTCCCGCTTCGCTGCCCGCAAGGCCGAGAACGGCGCGCTCGCTTCTTACATCCACATGGGTGGTAAGATCGGCGTCCTCGTCGAGTTTGCTTTCGAGAAGGCCGAGACCGCTCAGGCTGAGTCCTTCAAGGCCTTCGCTCACGACGTTGCCCTTCAGGTTGCCGCCGTCGCCCCGATCTGCGCTACCCGCGATCAGGTTCCGGCCGAGACCGTCGAGCACGAGAAGCAGATCTACATGGCTCAGGCTGCCGAGTCCGGCAAGCCCGAGGCTATCCAGGAGAAGATGGCTGTCGGCCGTCTGGAGAAGTTCTACAAGCAGTCCGTGCTCACCGAGCAGGAGTTCATCAAGGACAGCTCCCTCACCATCAAGAAGTACGCTGAGCAGGTCTCCAAGGAGCTCGGCGACACCATTACCGTCGTTGCCTTTGACCGTCTGGTCCGTGGCGAGTAAATAAGCTCTTGTAGCTGGTAATGAGCAGGCTGTGGGTTTTACTCACAGCCTGCTTTTTCATGGCTCTTATCAGAGCCTTTGATATCATATTGAGAGTCTAATTAAAGGAGGATCGCTTTGTCCGACATCCGATATAAACGCGTGCTTCTTAAGCTTTCCGGCGAAGCACTGATGGGCGACGGCCAATATGGCATCGACCCCAAGGTTACCGACCATCTTGCCAAGCAGGTCAAGGAGCTGCTCGCCGTTGGCCATGAGGTCGGCGTCGTTGTCGGCGGCGGCAATATTTTCCGTGGCATGGCCGGCGCTGCCGGTGGCATGGAGCGTGCTCAGGCCGACTACATGGGCATGCTGGCAACCGTTATGAACGCGCTTGCTCTGCAGGATGCCTTCGAGCATAACGATGTTCCCTGCCGCGTGATGAGCGCTATCCAGATGAACGAGATCTGCGAGCCCTATATTCGCCGTCGCGCCATCAACCACCTTTCCAAGGGCAATGTCGTTATTTTTGCCGCCGGTTCGGGCAATCCGTACTTTACGACCGACACCGCCGCGGCTCTTCGTGCGTGCGAGATCGGCGCTGAGATTCTGATTAAAGCCACCAAGGTTGACGGCATCTACGACAAGGATCCCGTCAAGTGCGCCGATGCCGTCCGTTTTGACAAGATTACCTATCACGAGGTTCTCGTTCGCGGCCTGCAGGTTATGGATTCCACGGCTACGGCTCTGTGCCAGGATAACCGTATGCCTATTTTGGTCCTCAACATCGATGGCGAGGACACCGTCAAGCGCGCGCTTTCGGGTGAGCCCGTCGGCACGCTCGTCTATCAGGAGGATTAAGCATGGCAGAGAACATCACCGCCCACATGGACAAGTCGCTCGAGTCCCTCAAGCATAACTTCTCCAAGGTTCGTACCGGCCGCGCCAATGCCAACATTCTGTCCGACATCACCGTCGATTATTACGGTGTTCCCACGCCGGTCACGCAGGTTGCCGCCGTCAAGACCCCCGAGGCTCACATGCTGCTCATCGAGCCGTGGGACAAGGCCCTCATCAACGCTATCGTCAAGGCCATCGGCGCTTCCGATCTGGGTATTACCCCCAACTCCGATGGCACCGTCGTTCGTCTTCCGTTCCCGGCTCCCACTGAGGAGCGCCGTCGCGAGCTCGTCAAGGAGTGCCGCGAGTACGCCGAGCAGGCCAAGGTGTCTATCCGTAACATCCGTCGCGACTTCAACAACAAGCTCGAGCGCGATGAGGAGCTCACCGAGGACGATGTCCGTCGCGAGCAGGCCAAGGTCCAGAAGCATACCGATGAGTATGTCGCCAAGGTCGAGGAGCTTCTGAAGGAAAAAGAAGCCGAGGTCATGGAGATCTAAGGTGCAATACGACGAGCATAAACTGGTCGAGTACTTTGCCGACGCCCCTGCGGGCGTCGGTTTTTCCGACCTTGACCTCAATAACATTCCGCACCATATCTCGTGCATCATGGACGGCAACGGTCGTTGGGCCACGTCGCGTGGTCTTGCACGCACCGAGGGCCACAAGGCGGGTATCGTCTCCCTTCGCGAGATTATTACCGCATGCGTGCGTCTGGGCGTCGACGTGCTTTCGGCCTATGCGTTTTCTACCGAAAACTGGAACCGCCCGCAGCATGAGGTCAACGTCTTGATGCACCTGTTTGCCAAGACGTTTATCGACGAGCTGCCGCTTCTGAAGCGCGAAAACGTGCGTGTTGTCTTTTTGGGTGATATTTCAGCGCTGCCCAAGAAGACTCGCGACGTTTTTGAACGCGGTCTAGCCGAGTGCTCCGATCACACCGGTATGACGCTGGCGCTTGCCGTCAACTACGGCGCGCGTGCCGAGATTACCCGCGCTGTCCGTCAGATCGCACTCGACGCTGCCGCCGGTAAGATCGATCCCGCTGCAATTGATGACGATATGGTGGCTTCCCACCTCTATACTGCCGGCCTTCCCGATCCTGAGCTTGTGATTCGCACCTCTGGTGAGCTGCGCCTTTCGAACTATCTGCTGTGGCAGGTGGCTTATTCCGAATTCTACGTCACCGATACCTATTGGCCCGACTTTGATCGTTGGGGCCTTGTCGACGCCATTTTGGCCTATCAGGGCCGTGACCGTAGGTTTGGTGGACTGAGCAAGACCGAGGAGGCTTAATCGTGTCCGTTCGTCCCAAGGCATCTGCTCCCAAGACGCCAGTTTCCGCGGCGCCTGCGCGCAAGGCTGCCGCTGCGGGAGCACCTGCAGCAAAGAGCGGCACCGGTTCGTGGCTGGCGGGCTTTATTACCCGTGCCGCCGCCGGTATCGTCTACGCCGTTGTCTTTATCCTGTGCCTGGTTTTGGGTATCGTGCCCACGGCCATCTTTGTTTCTGTCATGAGCGGTCTGTGCTGCTATGAGTTTTTCCGTATGACAAGGCTCGATGGCAAGATGGCTAACGAGCGCATGGGTATCGCTGCCGCCGTACTCTTTCCGCTGTCGGCGTTGGGCGATTCGATGTTGCTGAATGCCCTGCTTTTTGCCTTGATGCTCGCTGTGGGCATTTGGTATGTCTGGTCGCCGCGTACCCGCATCTCTGATGTGGCCGTGACGCTCATGGGTCCCATCTACACTGGCTTTATGCTGTCGGCTATCGTGCTGCTGCGCGATGCCGTGCCCGGTTTTGCCGGCGCCCTGCTTTCAGTGGGCGTTTGCGCGTCCCTTTGGGTCTCCGATTCGTTTGCCTACATCGTGGGCAGCCGTATCGGCAAGCACAAGATGGTTCCCAAGATCTCTCCCAAAAAGAGCTGGGAGGGGTTTGCCGGCGGCATCTTGGGCTCGGTTTTGATTTGGCTCATCCTGTGGGCGACGCACTTCTACAAGCTCAGCCTGCCCTATGCGCTGCTGTGCGGCGTGGTCGTGTCCATTCTGGGCGTTATCGGCGACCTTATCGAGTCGCGCATCAAGCGCGGTGTGGGCGTCAAAGATTCCGGCAACCTTATCCCGGGCCACGGCGGAATGCTCGATCGTAGCGATTCGCTTATCTTCGGCTGCATTACCGCGCAGCTGTTGCTGATGATCGGAGGCGTGCTGTAATGTCCTTCCAGACGACGTATGGCCCCGATGGACGCCTTCGCGTTGCCATCCTGGGTTGTACGGGCTCTATCGGCACCCAGGCGCTCGATGTGTGCCGCCAGCATGCCGATCGCCTGCAGGTGACGGCGCTGTCCGTTAACTCCAGTACCTCCGAGCTCGTTGCCGCTGCCCGCGAGTTCTCGGTTCCGGCGGTTGCCGTGGCCGATGTCGATCATGGCGATGACGCCGTGCTGCAGGAGTTGCCCGAGGGAACGAAGCTCGGCGTTGGCGCGCAGGCGGTTTGCGAGCTCGCGCATCGCGACGATGTCGACTGCGTGCTTGTCGCTATTGTGGGCGCCGCCGGTCTCGAGGCGAGCCATGCGGCCTTGACCTCGAATAAGCGCCTTGCCCTTGCCAACAAGGAGTCCCTCGTCGTCGGTGGCGACTTGCTTATGCCGTTGGCACAACCGGGCCAGCTTATTCCGGTCGACTCTGAGCATTCCGCCATCTACCAGTGCTATCTGGGGGAGAACCCGCGCGAGGCCCACTGCATTTGGCTCACCTGCTCGGGCGGTCCGTTCTTTGGCCGCACGCGCGACGAGCTCGATCGCGTGACGCGTGCCGATGCCCTCGCGCATCCCACGTGGGCCATGGGTGCCAAGATCACCATTGACTCCGCCACCCTCATGAACAAGGGCCTGGAGCGCATTGAGGCCATGCATCTGTTTAACTGCGACCTCGATTTCATTAACGTGGTCGTGCAGCGTCAGTCCAAGATTCACTCTATGGTCGAGTTCGCCGACGGCTCCGTGATGGCGCATCTCGGTGTATCCGACATGCGTATTCCCATCCAGTTCGCGTTCTCGTATCCCGAGCGTTGGGATACCCCGGCGCCTCGTATCGATTTCCGCGAGCTGGGGCAGCTCACGTTTGATGCTGCCGACATGGATACCTTCCGCTGTCTGGCACTGGCCGAGCGTGCCGGCAAGACGGGTGGCACCATGCCGTGCGTGCTCAATGCCGCCAACGAGGTCGCCGTCGATGCCTTCCTGCACGATGGCTGCAGCTTTACCGATATCGATCGCATTGTGGAATCCTGCATGGACGCCCACGATATGCAGGTGGTCGATTCGTTTGAGCAGCTTCGCGACATCGATGCGTGGGCGCGTGAAAAGGCTGCGCAGGTGCTCGCCGCAACCCGTTCCTAACCCATAAGGATTGCTTTTTCGTTTTATGGATACTGTTCTGAGCGTTCTCTCATCGGTCTTTTGGGGCCTGCTGATGCTTTCCGTCCTCGTGTTTTTGCACGAGGGCGGCCACTTTTTGGCGGCGCGTGCCTGCGGCGTCCGTGTGACCGAGTTCTTTTTGGGTCTGCCGTGCCGCTTTGACATCCATTACACGTCGCGTCGCATTGGAACCAAGTTTGGCGTGACCCCGCTGCTGCTGGGTGGCTACGCTGCCATCTGCGGTATGGATCCGACCGATGTTTCGTGCGCCGATCGCGTGCTCGCGGCTATCTATCGTCATGGTCGCGTGACCGTGGCCGACCTTGCTGTCGAGCTCGAACTTTCCGAGGAGGATGTGCTCGAGGCATGCGCCCTTTTGCTGGGCTGGGGCTCCATCGCGCCCTGGTATGAGGAAGGGGAGAAGCCCTCGCCGAGCTACTATCCCACCAAATATCAGACGTTGCCACGAGACACGGCAGGCTATACCACCTTTGATGGTCGCCGTTTCGATCGCGAACATGCGACTGCCGAGGGCGATGTGTGGGAGCTACCGTGCGGCGAGGCCGAGTTCCTTGCGCAAGAACGCTCGCACACCTATCTTGGCCAAGGCTTTCTCAAGCGCGCCTTTATGCTGCTCGCAGGCATTATCGTCAATATCTTGACGGGTTTTTTGCTCCTTATGAGCATCTATTCCATTGCGGGTGTCACCGTGCCGATGGATACCAACGTGATCGGTCAGGTTGACGAGGGGTCTATTGCCGCCAAGGCGGGTATCGAGGCCGGTGATGCGATCCTTTCGGTTGACGGTGTCTCATGTTCTACTTGGATGGATGTCTACGATGCCATCGGCAAGGCCGCCGGTAAGGACGATATCGCCATCGAGTACGAGCGTGACGGCAAGCAGCATTCGACCACGGTTGCGCTCAAAGAGGACGAGCGCCTAGGTGTGTATGTCTCTACGCAGGTGGTCCGTTTAGACCCCATCACGTCGGCTCGCCTGTCGTTCTCCTACGTCGTGCAGACAGCGGAGGGCGTGATGCGCCTGCTCCAGCCGCAGCATACGATGGAGATTCTCGATCAGTCTTCTTCGATCGTGGGTATTAGCGTTATGTCCTCACAGGCTGCTGCTGCCGGCCCCGCAACGTTCCTGTCGTTTGCCGCGCTCATTTCGTTCTCGCTTGGCTTTATGAACCTGCTGCCCATCCCGCCACTCGATGGCGGCAAGCTAGTCATCGAGATCATTCAGAAGATTGCGGGCCGCGAGCTTCCGCTCAAGGTCCAGACGATTGTGAGCTATGTGGGCATCGCGCTCTTTGCGCTGCTGTTTGTCTATATGCTTCGTTCCGACATCCTTCGATTTATTCTGTAGGGGAGTGTTTGGATTGTCTTTATCCCATCCTTTGCCTCGCGAGCTGACGCGCCCCGTGCATGTGGGCGGCGTGCAGATCGGTGGCGGCGCGCCGGTGGTGGTCCAATCTATGACCTGCACCGATACCGCTGATGCCCAGGCAACGCTTGCGCAAGTGTGCGCGTTGGCGCAGGCTGGCTGCGATATCGTGCGCGTGAGCGTGCCCTCCGAGGCCGCGCTTGAGGGCTTCCGCACCATCTGTGCCGAGTCTCCGGTGCCGATTGTCGCCGATATCCACTTTAACCATAAGCTCGCCATTGGTGCCGTTGAGGCCGGTGCCGCCAAGCTGCGCATCAATCCCGGCAATATCGGCGATTGGGCCAAGGTTGACGCGGTGATCGATGCTGCGGGTGCCGCGGGCTGTGCGATTCGCATTGGCGTGAACGCGGGCTCGCTTGAGCAAGATATTGCCGAGCGCGACGACCTCACGCAGCCCGAAAAGCTCGTGATGTCGAGCGAGCGCTTCGTCAAGCACTTTGAGGATCGCGGCTTTACGAATATTGTGCTTTCGGCCAAGGCCCATAGCGTGCAAACGACGCTCGATACCTATCGAGCCCTGTCACGTGAGATTCCCCACGTTCCACTTCACCTGGGCGTGACGGAGGCGGGGACCAAGCTTCAGGGCACCATCAAGAGCTCTGTAGGCTTGGGTATCTTGCTTTCCGAAGGCATTGGCGACACCATGCGTGTGTCGCTCACGGCCGATCCGGTTGAGGAGCCGCCGGTCGCCTGGGGAATTCTACAGTCGCTGGGCCTGCGTCGCCGTGGTCCCGAGATTGTCTCGTGCCCCACGTGCGCCCGCTGCCAGGTTAACCTCATTCCCATCGCCGAGGAGGTCACCGAGCGGCTTAAGAACTATTCCGCGCCGCTTTCGATTGCCGTCATGGGATGTGCCGTTAATGGCCCCGGTGAGGCTTCTGATGCCGACCTGGGCGTTGCTTGCGGACGTGGCCAGGCCTTGCTCTTTTCGCATGGCCAGATCATTGGTAAAGTAGCTGAGGACCAAATTGTCGACGCGCTTATGGCAGAGGTCGACAAGCTTATTGAGGAGAAATAAATGACCCGAGCAATGTATATGTCTAAGCTCTATGCGCCGACGCTTAAAGAGGATCCGGCGGACGCTGAGCTCGCCAGCCACCGCCTGCTGCTCCGTGCCGGCATGATCCGCAAGGAGGCCGCCGGTCTGTATTCCTACCTGCCGCTCGCATGGCGCTCGATTCGCAAGATTGAGAACATCGTGCGCGACGAGATGGACACCGCCGGCGCCCAGGAGCTTATGATGCCTATCATGGTCGATGCCGAGTTGTGGCGTGAGTCCGGCCGTATCGATGCCTATGGCAAGGAGCTTGTGCGCTTTGACGACCGTCATGGTCGCGAGTTCGTGCTGGGCCCCACCCACGAGGAGACTGTCACCGCCCTGGTGCGCAATGAGCTGCGCTCCTATAAGCAGCTGCCCGTCAACCTCTACCATATCCAGGATAAGTTCCGCGACGAGTTCCGCCCCCGCTTTGGTCTGATGCGCGGTCGCGAGTTCATCATGAAGGATGCCTACAGCTTCTCCGCCACGCAGGAGAGCCTGCAGGAGGAGTACGACAAGATGAAGCAGGCCTACGCCAACATCTGCGAGCGCTGCTACATCAAGGCTCTACCCGTTGTCGCCGACTCCGGCGAGATCGGCGGCGACACCTCCGTCGAGTACATGGCTCTGGCTGACGCCGGCGAGGCCTCGCTCGTCTACTGCGACGATTGCGGCTTTGCTGCCGATGACGAGGCTGCAAGCACCAAGGTCGTTGTGACCGAGGGCCCCGGCGACGGCACGCTCACCAAGGTCGAGACTCCGGGTATGGGTACCATTGAGGCCGTCGCCAAGTTCTTTGGCTTCCCCGAGAACGGTACGCGCAAGTCTCTGGCACTCATCGACGCCGAGGGCAAGCCCGTCGTGGCCATTGTTCCGGGTGACCACGAGCTCAACGATTGCAAGGCCGAGCATGTCTTTGGCAAGGACTATCGCATGATGACTGATGAGGAGCTCCAGACCTACGGTCTGCATAAGGGCTTTATCGGACCGGTTAACCTGCCCGAGGGCATTCGCCTGGTGTGCGACGAGAGCCTGCGCGAGTCCAAGCAGTGGACCTGCGGTGCCAACGAGGTCGATTATCACTTTACCGGTGCCTGCCCCGAGCGCGACTTTACCGTCGACGAGTGGGCCGACCTGGTAACCGTCGTTGCCGGCGATCCCTGCCCGCACTGCGGCAAGCCGCTCTCTGCTGCTCGCGGCATCGAGGTCTCGCAGGTCTTCCAGCTGGGTACCAAGTATTCCGAGGCCATGGGCGCCACCTTTATGGACGAGGACGGCAAGGAGAAGCCGCTTATCATGGGTTGCTACGGCGTGGGCGTGTCCCGCTCGCTTGCTGCCGTCGTGGAGCAGCACAACGACGAGCACGGTATCGTCTGGCCGGTTTCCGTTGCCCCGTACGAGGTCGCTGTGATTCCGCTCGATCCCAAGAAGGAGGAGTGCGCAACCGTCTGCGACCAAATCGTCGAGGGCTTGTGCGCCGAGGGTATCGAGGTCGTCGTCGACGACCGTGACGAGCGTCCCGGCTTTAAGTTTGCCGATAACGACCTTATGGGATTCCCGTATCAGGTGGTGCTTGGCAAGCGTGGCCTTAAGAATGGCACCGTTGAGCTCAAGGACCGTGCCACGGGCGAGCGCGAGGACGTGGCGATTGACGAGGTCGCCGCCAAGGTTGCCGAGCTTGTTAAGGCGGCCCGCCGTTAATCGACGTTTCTGCTATTAGATGTAATTGCGGGACTGCTCCGTATCTCTCTTAGGAAGAGATGCGGAGCAGTCTATTTTGTTGCGCGAATAAGCTCGACGGGTAAAGGAAAACCCCACAGCCCATATGAGCTGCGGGGTTTTCCTTTGTGCCTCCGATGCGAAATGAATCGCTCAGATTTTACTGATAATCGACGACGTCGATCCAGTTCTTCAGGAACTCATCGTTCACGTTGCGCTTACGAGCGAGCTCGGAAGCGGCGACGATGCTCGTCCACTGACGCACGACCTGCATGGGCATGTCGGCGCGGTCGCAGTAGAGCTCCAGGTAGGCCTCGGCCTGATCCTTGCTGTTGAGGGCGAAGAGCAGGTAGGTGGTGGCAACGTCGGCAGCAGGGGAGCCCTGGGTGGCGTGTGCCCAGTCGCACACATAGAGCTGGCCGTCGTCGCCGACGATGACGTTGGAGGGGTTGAAGTCGCCGTGGCAGACCTTGAACTCCTTGGTCATGCCGTCCAGACGCTCCTGAAGGTTGTAGCGCGTGGTGGCATTGAGCTGATCAAGGCTGTCGATCATGCGGGCGAACTTGTCGCGCTGACGGTTGAGCAGCGGGGAGGTGTAGCCGTGGATCTCGATCTGGAGGTCGACGAACATCTCGAGATACTCACCAAAGCGCTGGGGCTCGGCAGTCATCTTCTCGGCAAGGGTGGTGCCCGGAACCTTCTCGGTCACAAGCGCCCAGCCGTTGGCGTTCTCGAGCTGGGAAACCTCGAGAGCCTTGGGGCTGCGGATGCCGCACTCATTGATGCGGGCAAGATTCAAAGCCTCGTTGAACACGTCGGAGACAGGCTTGGTCTCGTTAAAGACCTTGACGATCTTGTCGCCCAGGTCGTAAACGACCTTGTTGCCACGGCGGACGAGCTCGGTCTTGGAATCGGGTAGCAGCATGGTTGCATCCTTTCAACGATGCGATAGAAGCGACGGCGGGGGTGTGTGAAACACCCGTGCACCCCCGCCGTTAAAAACCGTGCTAAAACTAGCAGACGGCGTAGTCCTGAGGCTCGCGGCCGTAGTAGGCGTCCAGGTAGAGCTCCTTGATCTCGCTCATGAGCGGGTAGCGCGGGTTAGCGCCGGTGCACTGGTCGTTGAATGCCTGCTCGGTCATCTCGTCGAGGGTGTCGAGGAAGTACTGCTCGTCAACACCGTAGTCGGCGATGGTCTTCTTGACGCCGATGAAGTCCTTGAGCTCCTCGAGCTTCGTGATGAAGTTCTCGAAGACCTCCTTGTCGTCCTTGCCCTCGATGCCGCAGTACTTGGCCATCTCGGCGTAGTTGTGCAGCGCGTTGGGGTAAGGATACTGGGAGAACGTGCCCATCTTGACGGGAGCCTCGGCGGCGTTGTAGCGCATGACGCGGGTCAGGATGACGGCGTTTGCGAGGCCGTGAGGCAGGTGATGGAAAGCGCCGAGCTTGTGGGCCATGGAGTGGTTGAGGCCCAGGAAGGCGTTGGCGAAGGCCATACCGGCCATGCAGGAGGCGTTGTGCATCTCCTCGCGGGCATGCGGGTCCTTGGCGCCGTTCGTGAAGCTGGAGGGAAGGTTCTCGAAGACGAGCTTAGCAGCGCGCTCGGAGAGGCCCTTGGTGTAGTCGGAAGCCATGATGGAGACATAGGACTCGATGGCGTGGGTCATGACGTCGATGCCGGAGGCAGCGGTCAGGCCGCGCGGGGCGGTCATGCAGTTGTCGGCGTCAACGATAGCCATGTTGGGGAGCAGCGCGTAGTCGGCGAGCGGCCACTTGATGCCGGTCTCCTTGTCGGTGATGATGGCGAACGGCGTGCACTCGGAGCCGGTACCCGAAGAGGTCGGGACGGCGACGAAGTAGGCCTTCTTGCCCATCTCGGGGAAGGTGAAGATACGCTTGCGGATGTCCATGAAGTCCATGGCCATGTCCTCAAACTTGCACTCGGGGTGCTCGTACATCATCCACATGATCTTGCCGGCGTCCATAGCGGAGCCACCGCCGACGGCGATGATGACGTCCGGCTCAAAGAGAGCCATCTGCTTGGCGCCGCGACGTGCGCACTGCAGCGACGGATCGGGCTCGACGTCGTAGAAGCAGTCGTGGGCGATGCCCATCTCGTCGAGCTTGGCCTCGATGGCGCGGGTGTTGCCATTCTTGAAGAGGAACTGGTCGGTGACGATGAAGGCGCGCTTCTTGCCCATGACGGTACCGAGCTCGTCGAGGGCGACGGGCGTGGAACCCTTCTTGAAGTAGACCTTCTCGGGAGCGCGGAACCACAGCATGTTCTCACGGCGCTCGGCCACAGTCTTAACGTTGATCAAGTGCTTCACCCCAACGTTCTCGGAGACGGAGTTGCCGCCCCAGGAGCCGCAGCCCAGGGTCAGAGACGGCTTCATGCCAAAGTTGTACAGATCACCGATGCCGCCGTGCGAGGACGGGGTGTTGATGACGATACGGCAGGCCTTCATGACGTGCTCGAACAGACTGATCTTCTCGGCCTGGGCGGGGTGCACGTACAGAGAGGCGGTGTGGCCCGGGCCACCGGCGAGCACCAGGTGCTCGGCCTTGTCGACGGCCTCCTGGAAGTCCTTGGCGTGATACATGGCCAGGACCGGGGAGAGCTTCTCGTGGGAGAACTCTTCCTTGGCGGGGTCGGTGGAGGTGACCTCGGCGATCAGGATCTTGGTCTTGGCGGGAACCTCGATGCCGGCGAGCTCGGCGATCTTGGCGGCAGCCATGCCGGGAATGCGGTGATCGAGGGCGCCGTTCTTGAACATGGCGGCACGCAGGGCCTCCATCTCGGCACCCTGCTTGACGAAATAGCAGCCGCGCTTCTGGAACTCGGCCTTAACCTGGTCATAGATGGTGTCGATGACGGTCACGGACTGCTCGGAAGCGCAGATCATGCCGTTGTCGAAGGTCTTGGAGTGAATGATGGAGTTGACGGCGAGCAGCACGTCGGCGGTGTCGTCAATGACGACCGGGGTGTTACCGGCGCCAACGCCCAGGGCGGGCTTGCCCGAGGAGTAGGCGGCCTTGACCATGCCCGGGCCACCGGTGGCGAGGATGATGTCGACGTCGCGCATGACCATGTTGGTCAGCTCGATGGAGGGGACATCGACCCAGCCGATGATGCCCTCGGGGGCGCCGGCCTTGACGGCGGCGTCAAGCACGAGCTTGGCGGCGGCGATGGTGCACTTGGCGGCAGCCGGGTGCGGGGAGATGATGATGGCATTGCGGGTCTTCAGGCTGATCAGCGTCTTGAAGATCGCGGTGGAGGTGGGGTTGGTCGTCGGGATGACGGCGCCCACGATGCCGATGGGCTCGGCGATCTTGGTGATGCCATAAGCCTCGTCGCGCTCCAGAACGCCACAGGTCTTGGTGTTCTTGTAAGCGTTGTAGATGTACTCTGCGGCGTAGTGGTTCTTGATGACCTTGTCCTCAAGAACGCCGCGGCCGGTCTCCTCGATGGCCATCTTCGCCAACGGGATACGAGCCTTGTTGGCGGCCATGGCGGCCTCATAGAAGATCTTGTCGACCTGCTCCTGCGTGTACGTAGCAAAAAGCGCCTGGGCCTCTCGCATCTGAGCGAGCTTAGCCTCAAGCGCCTCTACGTTGTCCACAATTGCGGGAGTAGTGTTTTCCGGTGACTTTTTCACCATTTGTGTCTCCTTGCGATCGGAGATTTACCCTACGCCTTGCATGATAGCAAGAAATTATTCGGCGAACGGTCAGATTCCTCTAAAAGGCACACTAAAACGCTTCAATAAACTGAAACGTTTCAACTATAACTTTTAACTTTCCGTTTGCCGCATCGCCCCACTCATTGGGGACAGACTTATATGAGTGCTTTCACTCATTTGGGACAGACATCGATTTGTCATTTTGTCGTTTTGGGCATGTTTTTGTCGTTCATTGTATATAAATAGGTCACAGGCTCAGCATTTCGCGTTGCTTCTCTCCTTTTAGGTGTTGCCTGTACAGTTTTGAAAGGAGAGATTATGCCCCGATGCGCCCGCGCCGTTTCGCTCACCGGCTATTACCACGTCTATGACCGCGGCAATTCCAAACAGATTATTTTTGAAGATGACTCCGACCGCTATCGTTTCTTATCGGATATCTCGGACAGGTTAGCACGCCATAAAGTGGCGGTGTTGGCTTGGTGCCTTATGGACAATCACTTCCATTTGATGGTTGATGACCCATATGACAACCTTTCAAGGGCGATGCAGTGTGCTCTGACGGCGTACGCTAAATATTTCAACGGGAAAACGGGGAGAACGGGCCACCTGTTTGACAATCGCTATTCGCGTGTTGCGGTTGAGTCTGACACACAGGCGGTGCAGCTACTCGATTATATCCATCTCAATCCTGTGAAAGGGGCGATCGACTCACTTGAAGCATACCGCTGGTCAAGCTTTAGGGCATACCAGCTGGGCTACGATCCCTTTGACATCTGCGATGCGGCCCCTATGCTCGATATTGTCGGGGGGTCTCGTCGCTATTGCGAGCATCTTAAGGAAGTTGCCGGGCGGATCTGGTCAGTTGAGATTCTTCCGCGTCGACGGATTCCCGACGAGGATGCCCTTACCGTCGCACGCGAGGCCCTGCCGAGCATTGATCCTGCGCTGCTCAAGGCCCTGCCTCACCCCGAACGTGATGCGTGTCTGCTGAGGCTCAGGCGGGCGCATCTCACGGTCAAGCAAATTGCCCGTATCACCGGTATCGGCGCCACAAGCGTAACCAAGGCCACCGCAGGCTGGAACGAGGCGGCGTGAGGCAGGGGCCGAACCGCTGCCGGCATGCGTTACGTCTGTCCCCAATGCATGAAAGCACTCATGTAGGTCTGTCCCCAATGAGTGCAAAAAGGCGTCCTCCACAAGAGAGGACGCCTTTGGTAAGTTCTATATGAACGCGAGGTCTTTGACCCGGAGAGTCCGAGGTACTTGTTGGTAAGACCTTATTTAGGAGCGCGCAACCTTGCCGGACTTGAGGCAGGTGGAGCAAACGTTCATCTTGCGACGGTGACCATCGACGACGACGTAAACGCGCTGGATGTTGGGGCGGAACTTACGGTTGGTGACGCGGTGAGAGTGGCTGATGGAGCGACCGGCAACGGGGTGCTTACCGCAAACTTCGCAAACTTTGGACATAACTGACCCTCCTTGGGCGACAAACGAACATGTCGCGTTAACAAACAAGCCTGAACTATAGCACAGAAGTCGCTCCCTGTGCGCAATCTACACAGAGATATTCCTCTTTTGGCGATAGTGCCCACGCTACGGCCCTGGACGTAGATCCGATTTGCGTGCAGCAGAGGGGATTATGCCAGCTCGTGCGTGTGTTTTCAAGCTCGTCCCACAAATATATATAGGTTTATGGAGCGCCTGCGCACGTTTACGGATTGCTCTGTATTTATGCTCGCAATTAAGCTTGAGGTTGGCTACACTATCCCTTGACCATTAAAGGGGTACGAGATACCCACATGGAATTACATAGCTGTCAAAGAGCAGCCTTTCCTGTGGGTGTCTGGTCCGCTTTAAGCGGTCGGGCATCTATTTTTTTGACTGTGTCAGCAGTCAAGACATGTGAGGAAGGAGATCGATGGGCACGACTTCCCCCAAGGCGGTCATCATGGACGAGACCGCCGTCAATCGAGCGATGACCCGCATTGCGCACGAGATTCTCGAGCGCAACGAGGGCTGTGAAGACCTCGCTCTGGTCGGCATCGTCACGCGCGGCGACCTTCTGGCAAAGAAGCTCGCCGAGGAGATCAAGGAGATCGAGGGCGTCGACGTTCCGCTCGGTAGCCTCGACATCAGCTTCTACCGCGATGACTACGCCACCAATTTCGCTCCCGCGATCCACGCCACCAACATTCCCTTTAGCGTCGACGGCAAGCGCGTCGTTTTGGTGGACGACATCCTGTATACGGGCCGTACCATTCGCGCCGCTCTGGACGCCGTTATGGACCTGGGCCGTCCGAGCCGCATTGAGCTGGCAGTCCTCGTTGACCGCGGCCACCGCGAGCTCCCCATCTCGCCGGACTTTGTCGGCAAGAACGTTCCCTCGTCGCATGAGGAGAACGTGCACCTATATATGAAGGAAGTCGACGGCCACACCGCCGTCGAGATTAACGACGTCGCGCCGGGTTCCCACGTGGGCTCCGCGCCGCTGGGAGGTGAGTAGTACCGTGGCGTTCAACCATAAGCACCTGATCGACATTACCGAGTACTCCGAAGAGGACATCAAGCTCATCCTCGAGACCGCCAAGGCGTTCTCTGAGGTCAACGAGCGTGCGATCAAGAAGGTCCCCACGCTCAAGGGCAAGACCATCGTCAACATGTTCAACGAGCCCTCGACGCGCACCCGCAGCTCCTTCGAGCTCGCCGAGAAGCGCCTTTCGGCCGACAGCCTCAACTTTGGCGGCTCCTCGACCTCCACGGTCAAGGGCGAGAGCCTCGTCGACACCGTCGAGACCCTCAACGCCTACAAGATCGACTGCATCGTCGTTCGCGATAAGCACGCCGGTGCTCCCTACATCGTCACGCAGAACTCGCCCGCGAGCGTCATCTGCGCCGGCGACGGCAAGCACAACCACCCCACGCAGGCCCTGCTCGACCTGTACACCATCTGGGAGCACAAGGGTGACTTCCACGGTCTGAAGGTCGCCGTCGTCGGCGATATCGCGCACTCCCGCGTGTGCGGCTCGCTGATCCCCGCACTTAAGATCATGGGCTGCGAGACCTACGCCGTCGCCCCCGGCACGCTGCTGCCGCCGGCGCCCGAGGTCCTGGGCTGCGACCACGTGACGAGCGACCTCGATTCCGTCCTGCCCGAGCTGGACGTCGTCTACATGTTGCGCGTGCAGCAGGAGCGCCTCGAGGGCGCACCGTTCCCCACGATTCGTGAGTACCACAAGCTCTTCGGTCTGACCAAGGACCGCGAGAAGCTCATGAAGCCCGATGCGATTATCTGCCACCCGGGCCCCATCAACCGCGGCGTTGAGTTCGACTCCTATATGGCCGACCACCCGCAACGCTCCGTCATCCTGGAGCAGGTCTACGCCGGTATCTGCGTGCGTATGGCTATCCTGTATCTGCTGCTTGGAGGTGCCGATAATGGCCTTGCTTCTTAAGAATGCCCACGTCGTCGATCCGTCCGTCGAGCTTGACGGTGTCGTCGACGTCCTGATCGACGGTGACAAGATCGCCGAGGTCGGCGAGAACCTCGCCGCCGAGGGAGCCGAGGTCCGCGACCTTTCCGGCAAGTATCTCGTCCCCGGCCTGGTGGATATGCACGTGCATCTGCGCGAGCCTGGCTACGAGGTCAAAGAGGACATCGAGAGCGGCACCCGCGCTGCTGCCAAGGGCGGCTTCACCGGCGTGTGCGCCATGCCCAACACCGATCCCGTCACCGATAACGGCACCGTCGTGGAGTTCGTCAAGTCCCGCGCTGCCGAGGTCGGCCACTGCCGCGTCTATCCGTCGGGCGCCATGACCCGCGGTCTTAAGGGCGAGGCCATGTCCGAGATGGGCGATATGGTCGCCCACGGCGCCGTCGCCTTCACCGACGATGGTCGCGGCGTGCAGGGCGCGGGCATGCTCCGTCGCTGCATGGACTACGGCAAGATGTTCGGCAAGGTCTTTATGAGCCACTGCCAGGACGAGGATCTGGTCGGCCACGGCCAGATCAACGAGGGCAAGGTCTCGACCCGTCTGGCCCTCGAGGGTTGGCCGGCCGCCGGCGAGGAGCTTCAGATTGCCCGCGACATCGAGATTGCCAAGCTGACCGGTGCCAAGCTGCACATCCAGCACATCTCCACCGCTCATGGCCTGGAGCTCGTGCGTGCCGGTAAGGCTGCCGGTGTCCAGGTGACCTGCGAGGCCACCCCGCACCACATGTTCCTGACCGAGAACGACCTGGACGAGACCTACAACACCTCGCTCAAGGTCAATCCGCCGCTGCGCACCGACGAGGATGCCGAGGCCATCCGTCAGGGTGTCATCGACGGTACCGTCGACGCTATCGTTACCGACCACGCTCCCCACACCCCGTGGGAGAAGGCCCGCGAGTTCGAGCTCGCGCCCTTTGGAATGATTGGCCTCGAGACTTCGCTGTCGCTCGTGCTCACTGAGCTGGTCAACACGGGCAAGATGAGCGTGAGCCGCATGGTCGAGCTCATGGCCATCAAGCCGCGTGAGATTCTGGGCCTCGATCAGGTTCAGGTCAAGGCGGGCTCTGTCGCCGACCTGACCGTGTTCGACCCCTCCGCAACCTGGACGGTTGGCGAGGACGGTTACGAGTCGCGCGCCGAGAACTCCGGTTTTGCCGGCCGCACGCTCACCGGTCGTGCCACCGATGTATTTGTCGGTGGCAAGCAGACGCTCGCCGACGGCTGCATCTGCTAGCATAGCGTTATCGCTTTTGTGCGCGGCGCCCTTGCGGTGCCGCGCTTTCTGTTCGTTTAGACCATGCAACCGCATGGGGGATTGGAGCGTCTATGCCCACACCTTCCACTGCACGCATGCACGACTTCGAGGTCGTCTCGAACCGGGAGATCGCCGACGGCATCTTCTCGCTCGTCATCTCGGCCCCCAAGCTTGCAAGTGCGCTCAAGCCCGGTCAGTTTGTGAACATCGCCGTCCCCGGCGATGCGTCTTCTCTGCTTCGTGTGCCCTTGAGTTTCTACCGCGCCGACGCCGAGGCCGGCACCGTCGAGCTGTGGTACGCCGTCGTGGGCGACGATACCCGCCGTTTGTCCCAGATGGGCCCTGGCTCCACCTCTAACCTGTTGGGCCCCGGTGGCCGTGGCTGGATGGTACCCGAGGGCACCAGGAAGGCACTGCTCGTCGCCGGTGGCATCGGCGTTCCGCCTGTGCTGTGTCTTGCCGGCATGCTTGCCGAGCAGGGTGTTGATGTGGACGTGTGCCTGGGCTTCGGCACCGCTTCCAAAGTCGTGGGTGTCGATGAGTTCCGTGCGCTGGGCGCCACGGTTAACGTGTGCACCGACGACGGTTCGCTCGGCACGCACGGTTTTTGCACCGATCCGGCAGCCGAGCTGCTTGGAGAGGGCGGCTACGACTACGTCGCCAGCTGCGGCCCCGCCGTCATGATGAAGAAGGTCGCCGCCGCTGCCGCCGAGGCCGGTGTGTACTGCGAGGTGTCGCTCGAGCGTATGATGAGCTGTGGCTTTGGCGCCTGCAACACCTGCAATGTCGAGACGGTCGACGGTATGAAGGGTGCTTGTATGTGCGGCCCCGTGTTCGATGCTTCCAAGGTGGTGGTCTTCTAGTGGGTACCGTGAACATGGCCGTCGATTTCGGCGGCGTCAAGATGCAGAACCCCATTAACACCGCAGCCGGTACCTTTGGCTACGGTTGGCAGTTCCAGAACTTCTTTGATGTTTCCCAGCTGGGCGCCATTACCACCAAGGGCTGTGCCGCCGAGCCTTGGCCGGGCAACCCTGCGCCCCGCATGGCCGAGATTCCTGGCGGTATGATCAACTCCGTGGGCCTGCAGAACCCCGGTGTCGCCGCCTTTGCCCGTGAGTCCGGCCCGTGGCTCGAGCAGCTGTCCAAGGACGGTTGCCAGGTCATTTGCCAGGTTGCCGGGCACTCCGTTGATGAGTTTGTGCGCGCGCTCGAGATGTATGTCGAGCTATGCCCCTGGGCTGCCGGCTACGAGATCAACGTGAGCTGCCCCAACATCGCCGCCGGCGGTGCCGCCATGGGCTCCACGCCCGAGGGCGCCTCTTCCGTTATGGCTGCTTGCCGCAAGGTGACCGATAAGCCGCTGTTCGTGAAGATGGCGCCGGTCAACGTCGCCGAGATTGCCAAGGCCCTCGAGGCTGCCGGCGCCGACGGCCTTTCGGTCATCAACTCCATCCAGGGCATGGCCATCGACGTCCATACCCGCAAGTCCCGCGTGGCCAAGCCCAAGGGCGGCCTTTCTGGCCCGCTTTGCCACCACATCGCCGTGCGCATGGTCTGGGAGGTTGCCCAGGCCGTCGATATCCCCATCAACGGTGTCGGCGGTGTCATGACTGGCGAGGATGCGGCTGAGTTTATCCTGGCCGGCGCCACCTGCGTGTCGGTCGGCATGGCCAACTTCGTCGATCCGTGTGCTTCGCTTAAGATCGCGCATGAGCTCGAGGCCTGGGCCGAGTCCCAGGGCGTAAAGGACATCAACGAGCTGGTGGGTGCTTTCGAATGCTAGAGAATGATGCCCGCGACCGTGTTATCGTCGCCCTCGACTGCGACCGTGAGCGCGCGCTCGAGCTCGCCCACGAGCTTTCGGGCCATGCTGCCTGGCTCAAGGTCGGCATGACGCTCTATTACGCTGAGGGTCCCCAGATCGTCAAGACCTTTAAGGACCTTGGCTTTAAGGTCTTCCTCGACCTTAAGTTCCATGACATTCCGCATCAGGTGCGCGGCGCTGCCCGCTCGGCCTCGCTTGCCGGTGCCGACCTGCTTTCGGTCCACGGCCTGGGCTCGGGTGCTATGCTCGCTGCCTGCCGCGAGGGTGCCGAGGAGGCGCGTGAGGACCGCGCCAAACTCGTCGCCATCACCGTGCTCACGAGCATGAATCAGGATGCCTTGAGCGAGATCGGCGTCGAGTCGCCCGTGGCCGAGGAGGCCGCCCGCTTGGCAAAGCTTGCTCAGGCCAACGGCATCGATGGCATCGTGTGCTCACCGATGGAGGCTCACGACATGCGTGAGCTGCTGGGTCCTGATGCCCTGATCGTGACTCCGGGTGTGCGTCCGGTGGGTGCCGCCCTTGATGACCAGTCCCGCGTGGCGACGCCTTCCCAGGCTATCGAGCGTGGCGCAAGCCACATTGTGGTGGGCCGTCCCATCACCGGTGCCGACGATCCGGTTGCCGCCTTTGACGCCATCGTCGCCGAGCTGGTCGAAAACGTCGCGTAAAAGATTCCCCTAAGTCACCACTTTTGGGTCTCATTAGCACAAAATAGCCCCTGTGCCTGCGTAAACTTTCCCATCCTTTGTGTGGAATCGCAGGTCAGGGGCTTAACTTTGGGCGCAGTATATTGCACTTTTTGCGGGTATCGTCTAACCTATGGAGCCGCGATTAGGCATTTTGTACGTTCTACGTGCTAAAATGCCAATTATTGAATCAGATATAACCCAACTATTTGGAGGTACGAATGGCACTCCCTCAGCTTACCGACGAGCAGCGCAAGCAGGCTCTTGAGAAGGCTGCTGCCGCACGTCACGCCCGCGCTGAGCTTCGCGAGCAGATCAAGAAGGGCGAGAAGTCCCTCGAGTCCGTGCTCAACTCCGATGACCCCATCGCTTCCCGCATGAAGGTTTCCACCCTCATCGAGTCTCTCCCCGGTTATGGCAAGGCCAAGGCCGCCAAGATCATGGAGGAGCTCGGTATCTCCGCTACTCGTCGCGTCCAGGGCCTCGGTGTCCGTCAGCGCGAGCAGCTCCTCGAGCAGCTGACCAAATAAGTGAGCGCTCAGGATTCCAAGCTCTTTGTGATTTCTGGACCGTCAGGCGCAGGCAAGGGTACGCTCGTCACTCGTGTGCGCGAGCGCCGCTCGAACCTGGGTCTGACGGTTTCGGCTACCACGCGAGCACCACGCAAAGGTGAGGTCGACGGCGTCAACTACTTTTTTCTGACGCGCGAGGAGTTCGACCGCCGCGTGGCAAACGGTGAGTTTGTTGAGTGGGCCGAGGTCCACGGTAACTGCTACGGCACGTTGGTGAGCGAGGTCACATCCAAGCTCGCCTCGGGCTCGTCTCTGATTTTGGAGATCGATGTCCAGGGCGCCCTGCAGGTGAAGGAGCGTTTCCCCGAGGCCGTGCTGATCTTTATCAAGCCGCCTTCGCTTGAGGTGCTCCGCGAGCGTCTAGTCGGTCGCGGTACCGAGACGCCCGAGACGATTGAGCTGCGTATGGCAAACGCCGCCGATGAGCTTGCCCTTGCCGACCGCTACGACGACGTCGTGGTGAATGACGATCTCGACCGCGCGACCGATGAGCTCGTTCGCGTTCTCGATATGCATGAAAGGATCTGAGGTCCGTGTCCGTTGTAAAGCCTTGCATTGACGATCTTCTGGAGAAGACCGATCACAACCGCTTCCTGCTCGCTTCGCTTGCCTCCAAGCGCGCCTGCGACATCAATAGCATGCTGCGTGGCCAGCACAACCGCGTGCTTGCCGTTCAGGATGTCGATGACATCACCATCGGGCTTTCCGGTGCCGATACCATCTCGATGGCTATGGACGAGATTGTCGACGGCGACATCTCTTACGACGAGGCCCGTTACGAGAAGGCGCTCGGCCACAAGGTTGCTGAAGCCTAAATGGCGGCTCGCGTCTGCCTAGTCCACTATCACGAGGTTGGGCTGAAGGGCAAGAACCGCGCACATTTTGAGCATATCCTCATGGATAACATCAAGGCGGCCTTGGCCGCCTTTTCCGTGAACGCCGTGTCTCGAATTTCCGGTTATATCCTCGTGACCTTTAACGAGCATCAGGCCGACGAGGCGGCGCGTGTCATCCGCACCGTCCCCGGCGTTGCCCGTGTGTCTTTGGCGTATCACACCAACCGCGACCCGCAGGAGTACTGCGCCGCCGCTGTGAAGGCGCTGCGCGAGTTTGGTTCCTTCGATTCGTTTAAGGTGCACGCCAAGCGCTCCAATACTGACTATGAGCTCACCTCGATCGATATCAATCGACAGGTTGGCGAGGTGCTGTGTGAGGCCTTTCCCGATAAAAAGGTCCAGATGCACGACCCCGACGCGATGGTGCACGTTCTGGTGGTTCAGGGTAGTGTCTACGTGTATGCGCGCTCCGAGCGCGGCGTTGGCGGCCTTCCGGTGGGTTCTGCCGGCAGGGTCGTGACGCTTCTGTCGTCGGGTATCGATTCTCCGGTGGCGACCTGGATGCTCGCGCGTCGCGGCGCGGTGTGCGTGCCGGTGCATTTCTCCGGTCGTCCGCAGACGCCCGACACGAGTGAATACCTGGTGCAGGACATCATCCGTGCGCTTGAGCCGGGTGTCCAGATCGGCCGCCTGTACGTGGTGCCGTTTGGCGACTGCCAGCGTGAGATTTCGGTCACCTGTCCCAGCAACCTGCGCGTGATCATGTATCGCCGCATTATGTATTCGGTTGCTGAGCGCATTGCACACATCGAGGGTGCCAGGGCCATCGTTACGGGCGAATCGCTTGGGCAGGTTGCCTCCCAAACGCTTGAGAACATCATGGCCGTCAACGAAGCCGTGAAGATTCCCGTGTTCCGTCCTCTCATCGGTTCGGACAAACAGGAGATCATCGCACGCGCCGAGGAGATCGGTACGTTCGATATCTCGACTGAGGCCGCTCCCGACTGCTGCACGCTGTTTATGCCACGCCGTCCCGAGACGCACGCTAAACTCGATGCCGTGCATGAGGCCTGGGAACTGTTTGATCACGAGGAGATGATTGAGCGTCTGCTCAAGCAGACCGAGTACATCGACTTCGAGAGCAACACGTACAAGGCCCCTAAGACCTTAAAACGCAAACATTCTGAGCTTGCTCCGCGTGAGATTTACCAAGATCACGAGTAAATATGTGCATAGACCGACGATGCGCCTGCATCGTCGGTCTTTTGCTATCTGGGCATTTTGCGGCTAAGTGTTCATTTGCTGACGTGTGCCTGAATAAATGGACATTATTTCGTAAGGTTTTGGTCAGCTTTTGGTTTGACCGCGAAAACCGGTGTGGACGTGCGGAAGCTGCGGCGTTCGTTTCCTGACACGATGGTGTTGGGAGGTTTTGCTATGGCGCAGCGCGAACAACACGAACGAGTCAAAAAGATGGACCGCTGGGCGGGCAAACTGCTCGGTCATAAGGCAGTGGTGATGGCGATACTGGTCGTCATTGCGATGGCGAGTGGACTGGCAATGGCGAACTTTGGCGGCGGTGCCGGCGGTGTGTCGTTTGAGCGCACTGATGGTTCGGGCACGTTAGTGGAGCCGGGATCCGGCGATGCTTCGAGTGGAAAGACATCTGAAGGCTCTTCGCCTAAGGCGTCTGCCGCGGCAGAGGTCTATGTCGATGTTGATGGCGCCGTGGTGTTACCCGGTGTATATCGCCTCAAAGACGGGGCGCGGGTGGCTCAGGCGATTGATGCCGCCGGCGGGCTGGCGCCCGAAGCAGACGTTACGGGGCTTAATCGTGCATCCAAGGTCACTGATGGACAAAAAATTCACGTTCCAACGGTGGGGGAGCAGCAGGTGTCCATTGCGGAAGCCGGTGTTGATGGTGGGACTTCCGCATCATCAGGCGTCGGTGGCGCAACAGGCCTAGTAAACATTAATACGGCAAGCTCGGCAGAGCTGCAGACGCTCTCGGGAATCGGTCCCTCAATGGCACAGTCGATTATCGATGAGCGGACAAAGAACGGTGCTTTTGCTTCGGTTGACGATCTGATGCGCGTGTCGGGAATCGGCGAGAAGAAGCTTGCCAAAATCAAAGATTGCATCTGCGTATGAGTGCGACCGAGCGAGAGCACGTGATGCCTCCGCGGCCCCTGATTCCGTGGACGATGGCCATTTGTGCCGGCTTGTGTGCGAGCTGCGGATTGGTGCTTAACATGGCAGCCGATTTGCTGCTGGGAGAGCAGCCAGCGCCCGTCACATTGCTTATAGCCATTCCCATTGCGGCGGCGGTATTCGTTGTGCTGGCTCAATCTTGTACGAGGCTTGCCCCTTTGAAGCGGTGGCTGTATGCCGCGTCCGTCGGTCTCGTGGCGGGAGCGGTCGTCTCGGCGTGGTGGGCTGTGGGTGCGCTAAGCGCCTCGAGGGCGCTCGACGGTCGAGCGGCAAGCGGCCTCGAGTTTGTCGTGCAGGGTGATCCATCCATAAACGACGACGTGTATTCCTATACCTGCGAGGCACGCGCGGACGGTAAGAACTTGGCAACGGTTCGCCTATCGTGTGATCGTGAGCTCAAGGTCGGGGCGCACATGCGTGTTATCGGTCGCGTTTCGCGTTTTGAGAACGACGCATATGGACGATCGCGCGTGCTCCGAGGCGAGGTGCGCAAGGTTAAAGCCGTTCGGATTTTATCGGTCGATGAGGGTTCTCCGGGGCCGCTGCTTCGGCTGCGAAATGGGCTGCTTGCGTCCATCGCGCCTGCGACCGACCCGGCGCGTGCGCTCATAGCCGGTGTCGTCTGCGGTCGTTCGGCCGAGCTGCGCGCCCAGCCGGCGGGCGACTGGTTTTCTGTGACGGGAACGGCACATCTTATCGCCGTCTCGGGCAGCCATTTGGTTATCGTGGGGTTTGTAATCGAGGGTGTATTGCAAAAGACTCGGTGCTCACGTGGTCTTCAGCGGGCGATATTGGCGATAACGCTTGTGGGCTATGCTGCCTTTACGGGCGCGTCTCCCTCGGCCGTGCGTGCGTGCTGCATGGTGTTCGTGACGCTTGTCGTAAACGGCGCGGGGCGTCGTCGGCACGGCGCATCGGCACTCTTCGTAACCATGTCCATCTTTGTGCTACTGCGGCCGACGGTGCTGTTCGAGATGGGCTTTCAACTCTCGTGTGCCAGCGTCTTAGCCATTCTGTGCTTTTGTCCCTATGCGACCTACGCTTTGGGTGAGCTAGGTGTGCCATCAGGCGTTGCCAGCGTGCTTTCCGTCACGCTGTGCTCACAACTGGCGACACTTCCCATTACCATTCCTGCCTTCGGTACATTCTCGCTCATTGCTCCGTTGGCAAATGCGGTCATCGGTCCGGTGGTGAGCGTACTGCTCGCTGTGTCGATCGTGCTGGCTCCCTTTTCGCTCGTGGGACCGTTGCGGACTTGGGCGCTCGTTGTGCCCATGATTGCCGCCCGTTGCGCGCTGTTCTTCGAGCAGCTGTTTGCCGCCGTGCCAGGTGCATACGTGAGCGTGCCGCCCGATAGCATGTGGATTTACCTAGTGCCGTGTTTTCTGGCGGTTCTGCTGGTCTGGTGGCCGCGTCCCCGTGCACGTCCTATGGCGGTGGGGCTTGCATGCCTGATGCTCTTGGCTGCGATTCCGTACGTCTATTGGGATCGATTCGCTCCGCCTTCGGTGACGGTGCTCGATGTGGGCCAGGCCGATGCGATTCTTATCCGCCAAGGCGGCGCAGTTGCACTTGTCGACTGCGGGCTCGACGAGCGTGTGGTTGCGGCGTTGGTTCGCAATAACGTGCACCATATCGATGCCGTTGTTGTGACGCATTGGGATGAGGACCACTGGGGTGGTTTGCCTGCCGTGCTCGAACAGTTTTCGGTCGGAACGATTGCCGTGGCGGCGGATGCGCTGGAGGATGCTCCTGCCGAGGTATTGAACCGACCTGGCGTGGAGTATCGGCAGGTGCGCCGTGGGGATACGGTCGACATCGGCTCATTTTGCGCTCGCGTGATGTGGCCATTCGAGTTCGTGGATGGCGAGGGAAATGAGGACTCGCTTGTCCTGCTGCTCTCTTATGTTCAGGAGGGCAAGGGCCTGCGAATACTTCTCACCGGTGATGCCGAGCTCGACCAAGAGCGGGAATTCGTGCAGGAGGTGGGGGATATCGATGTCCTTAAACTCGGGCATCACGGCTCCAAGGTTTCAGTCGATGGCGAGTTGCTGGACGTCCTGAAGCCCGAGCTTTCCCTCGCAAGCGCCGGTGAGGGGAATCGATACGGCCATCCGTCCGATGCCTGCATCGATGCCGTTAAGGAAGCGGGTGGTGTGTTCGCGTGTACCATCGAACACGGCGACATTACCGTCACACCGACTGCGAATGGCTTTGCGATGCGATGCCAGCGACCGTGACGACGTCGTTGGCGTGTGGTGGGCCCCTGGGCTAAAATGGCACGGAACGAATACGAAGGCCTGCGGGAGGGGAGCGCAATGTCCGAAACCGGTTTGCTGCCGGCATATCTGATCGTCGGTACCGACGGAGTTAAGCGCGACCACGCCGTCTCGCGTATGAAAGCGCGTCTGGAAAAATCGGGTATGGTCGAGTTCAACCTCGACGAGCGAGACATGACCAAGGACCCCGATATCGAGTCCATTATCGGATCGCTTAACACCTTTCCGATGGGCAGCGAGTTTCGTCTGGTAATCCTCGATGGCTGCTCAAAGCTCGCCAAGGCGGTCTCGGAGCCGCTCGTTGGGTATCTGGCGAGTCCCAGCCCAACAACGGTCTGCCTCATCATCGCCGACTCACTTGCCAAGAATACGCGCCTGTATAAGGCAATCGCCAAGATCGACAAGAAGGCTATCGTCGATTGCTCGGGTACCAAGCGCTGGGAACTGCCGCGCCGTGTTCAGCAGATGGCGACGCAGCGCGGTAAGTCGATTTCGACGGCGGCCGCCGAGGAGCTCGTCTCGCGTTCGGGCGAAAACACGCGCATGCTCGATAACGACTTGGCTAAGCTTGCCCAGATGGTCGAGTCGCCCCAGATTGAACTTGCCGATGTTGAGCGCTGGATTGTACGTACGGCCGAGGTCCAACCCTGGGACTTCCTCAACGCCGTCTCGGCTCGCGATATGCGGCGTTCGCTCGAGCTCTTTAAGCTCCTGCCCTCCAAGAGCTACGTGTGGACTTACACATTGCTGTGCGGTCGCATTCGCGAGCTTATCGTCGCCAAGGCGCTCGACGCGCGTGGGCAGGGTCGCGAGCTGGCCGCAACGCTCAAGCTCCAGTCCTGGCAGGTCAAGAATCACCTTACCTGGGCGCGTCGTTTTTCGATGACCGAGCTCGTCGCAGCGCTCGAGGGTGCCGTTGATGTGGAGCTCGCGCTCAAGGGTTCGGCCGATTCTCAGACGGCGCTTTTGCTCTGGATTACGAACATCTTGAGAAAATCGTGATGATACCTGCCTATTTGACAAATTCGTTCTATCCCTTTGAGGAGGAGCGTGCTATAGTAGGCGCTTGCATGACCTCACCGTGTCTCAGAGGTGTCATACATTTTTTTGCAAGGAACTCGAAAGGAACTCCAGAAGTGGCAAACATCAAGTCTCAGAAGAAGCGTATCCGCACCAATGAGGCAGCTCGCATGCGTAACAAGGCTGTCAAGTCCGAGCTCAAGACGCTGACCAAGCACGTCCAGTCCGCCGTCGCCGAGGGCGACGCCGAGAAGGCCCAGGCTGCCCTCAAGACCGTCACCAAGCGTCTCGACATGGCTGCCGCCAAGCATGTTATCCACAAGAACCAGGCTTCCAACCGCAAGTCCGGTCTTGCCAAGCTCGTGAACAGCATCAACGCCTAAGTTGTAAATTTCACACCACACAGATTACGCGCATAAATGGAGCCTGTTTTATGGAACAGGCTCCATTTTTTGTACCGCTCGGGTAAGATAGTCCGCATGAATACTTCAATTGACATTTCCCACATCCGCAACTTCTCGATCGTTGCGCACATCGACCATGGCAAGTCCACGATCAGTGACCGCATCCTCGAGCTCACCCATACCGTCGACGAACGCGACATGGAGTCGCAGCTGCTCGACACCATGGATATCGAGCGCGAGCGCGGCATTACGATCAAGTCCAATGCCGTCCGCGTTTCCTATGACGCCGACGATGGTGAGACGTATCAGTTCAATCTGATCGATACGCCGGGCCACGTGGACTTTACCTATGAGGTCTCGCGCTCGCTGGCAGCCTGTGAGGGCGCGGTACTCGTTGTCGACGCCACGCAGGGCGTCGAGGCGCAGACCGTTTCCAACGCGACGCTCGCCATGAACGCCAATCTGGACATTGTGCCGGCCATCAACAAGATCGACCTGCCCTCGGCCCATCCCGATGAGGTTAAGACCGAGATCGAGGATGACCTGGCGATCCCTGCCGATGATGCTGTGTGCGTCTCGGGCAAGACCGGCGAGGGCATTCACGATCTGCTGGAGTCCATTGTCTTTTTGATTTCGCCGCCTAAGGGCGATGCAAACGCTCCGCTCAAAGCGCTCATTTTGGATTCGTACTTTGACGAGTATCGCGGTGTGGTGGCTACGGTGCGCGTCTTCGATGGTTCCATCAAAAAGGGCGATACCCTGCTTATGATGCAAGCCAAGGGCGACTTTTTGGTCGACGGCGTGGGCGTCAAGCGTCCTGCCGAGACCCCGGTCGACGCGCTGACGGTCGGCGAGGTCGGATATGTGGTCACGGGCTTGAAGGATCCCGAGGCCGTTCGCGTGGGCGATACCCTTACGTGGGCGTCGAACCCCTGCCCCGAGCCGCTTCCCGGTTATCGCGAGGCCAAGCCCATGGTCTATACGGGCCTGTTCCCGATCGACAACAAGGACTACGAGAACCTGCGTGACGCGCTCGATAAACTGCACGTCAACGACCCGTCGTTGGTGTGGGAGCCCGAGACCTCGGTGGCGCTCGGCTTCGGCTTCCGCGTGGGCTTCCTGGGCCTGCTGCACATGGAAGTCGTCAAGGAACGCCTGGAGCGCGAGTTCAACCTGGACCTCATTGCCACGAGTCCCTCGGTTGATTATCACGTCTACAAGACCGACGGCGAAATGATCGATGTCCGCAGTCCGCAGGACCTTCCCGAGGCCACACGCATCGATCGTATCGAGGAACCCTACCTCAAGGCAAAGATCATCTGCCCGCCTGAGTACACGGGTGCCGTCATGCAGCTCGCCATCGAGCACCGCGGCGTCACAACCGACATGATCCACCTGACGAGCAAATCGGTCGAGATGCGCTTCGATATGCCGCTCGCCGAGCTCATCTTGGATTTCTTCGATCAGCTCAAGAGCCGCACCAAGGGCTATGCCTCGCTCGACTACGAGTTCAACGAGTACCGTCCCTCCGAGCTCGTGAAGCTCGATATTTTGCTTTCGGGCGACGAGGTGGACGCGCTTTCGTTTATCGTCCATAAGGACAAGGCATATGGCCTGGCCCGTGGCCTGTGCGACAAGCTCAAGGAGATCATCCCGCGTCAGCTGTTCGAGGTGCCTATCCAGGGTGCTATCGGCAACAAGATCATCGCCCGTTCCACCGTCAAGGCGCGTCGCAAGGACGTTCTTGCCAAGTGCTACGGCGGCGATATCTCGCGTAAGCGCAAGCTGCTCGAGAAGCAGAAAGAGGGCAAGAAGCGCATGAAAGCCATCGGATCGGTCGAGGTTCCGCAGGAGGCCTTTATGGCGATCCTCAAGGTGGACGAGTAGGTCCATGGCGCTTTCTGATTACAGCAAGCGGCTGCTGGGTGCCTATGCCGAGCAGCCGTTCCTTATGGCTCCCATGGCGGGCGTAACCGACCCTGCCTATCGCATCATGTGTCGCCGCCGCGGTGCCAACCTTGCCTACAGCGAGATGGTGAGCGTGGCGGGCCTTGCCTATGCCAGCAACAAGACCTGGCGCCTGGTGCTACCGGCCGACGAGGAGCATCAGATCTGCGTGCAGCTCTTTGGCTCCAAGCCCGATCAGTTTGCGAGCGCCGTTGCCGCCGTCGAGGAGCGCGTTGGCGATCGCCTGTCGCTCATCGATATCAATATGGCATGCCCCGCCCGCAAGGTCGTTACCAAGGGCGAGGGTTCGGCGCTCATGCGCACGCCCGACCTGGCGGAGAAGATCGTCGAGGCCACGGTGGGCGCGGCGCACGTGCCCGTGACCGTCAAGATTCGCAAGGGCTTTTATGCCGAGGACCGTAATGCCGCGACATTTGCCCAGATGCTTGAGAGTGCAGGGGCTGCCGCAGTCGCCGTGCATGGTCGTTGCGCCACGCAGCTCTACACGGGCCAGGCCGATTGGTCGGTCGTCGATGAGGTTGCCGACGCTGTCGAGATTCCCGTGATTGGTTCGGGCGATGTGTTCTCGGCCGAGGACGCTGCTGAGCATCTGCACGGCTCGGGTGCCAGCGCGGTGTTTATCGCGCGCGGCATCTACGGCAATCCGTGGGTGTTCGGCGATGCCCGAGCCCTTGCACTCGATGGCACGCCGGTTCCTTCTCGCTCCTCGGTCGAGCGCCTGGAGGCTCTGCGTGGGCACCTGACGTTGACGCACGAGCTTCTGCCGCTCATGTCGCGTGCTCGCACGTACGCAAGCTGGTACTTAAAGGGCATGCCCCATGCCGCCGCCTGGCGCGCTCAGGTGGTGCGTTGCTCTACGTACGAGGAGTTCATGTCGCTGGTCGATGATATCGAGCGCGATGTGGTGGCCTGTGAGGCCGCGCTTGCCGCCGGCGAGTCGGTGCCTGCTCATCCGCTGGAGGCCTAACGGTGGCCGTTACCGCACTGTACGTGCACGTGCCGTTTTGCGCTCAAAAGTGCCGGTACTGCGACTTTGACTCGCGCAGCTTTGCTGCGTGTGATTTGGATGCCGCGCTTGATTCCTATTTTGAGCAGTTGTATGCGCGCCTCGATTCCTTTGGCGACGCCGGGGCGCTTGCGCAGGTCCGCACGGTCTATACTGGCGGCGGCACGCCGTCGCTGGCAGGGGAGCGCCTGGTGAAACTTGCCCGGCGTATCTCCATGTGGTGCAAACCCGTTGAATTTACTTGCGAAGCCAATCCTGAGTCCCTGACCGCTGAGCTCGCCACCGCGCTTGCCGAGGCGGGTGTCACGCGCATCTCTCTGGGCGTGCAAACCCTCGACAATACCGAGCTGGCTGCTATTGGCCGCATTCACGATGCTAATCGGGCACTTGCGGCTATCGCGACGGTAAAGGACACTGGCCTCGATGTGTCGTGCGACCTTATGTGTGGCCTTCCCGGGCAGACGGCGGCGAGTTGGCAGCGCGCGCTCGATGGCGTGTTGGCGGCGGCGCCTCATCATGTGTCGGTCTACCCGCTCACGCTCGAGGAGGGCACGCCACTCTATCGCATGGCGTGCCGTGACGAGTCGCTCGAGCCTGATGAGGATTTTCAGGCCGCCTGCATGGATGTGGCACGCGAGCTCCTGGGTGCCGCCGGCTATCACCCGTATGAGGTGGCGAGCTACGCGCTCGATGGGCATGAATGTGCTCATAATATCGCCTACTGGACTGGTCGGGGCTACCTGGGCCTGGGTCGTTCTGCCGCGGGCATGCTCGACGACGAGGATTTCGACCGCTTGGCTGGACTGTTTCCCGGCGTGGCTCCCCGTGGTGACTTTCACCGCGTGCGTTTGGTACAACGCGACGATGCCGCGACGATGTTTGATGCCGAGTATCTGTCGCGGCGCGAGGCGGCGGCCGAGGACCTGATGCTCGCTTGTCGCATGACGCGCGGTGTTGATTCCGACCTGTTGGTTCGCGCGTCTCGTGTCATCCCTGCCGATGAACTGGCAGCGGCTTGTGATCGCGCTCTTGAGCTTGGGCTTGCCACTTGGGTGCCCGAGCACGGTGATACCCATGCGGGGCCTATCGCCTCTGTCGATGTCATCGCTGGCCGCACCTGTGCCCGTCTGGCGCCGACCCATCTGGGCTGGCTCGATGGAAATGTTCTGTTCGAGCTGTTTTGGGATCTAGCTTAGGCCGCTCGGGTAGAATTACCGGAATATATACGCTGCTGTGAGCAGGAGGTTGCCGCGCATGGCGACGATGAACGAAAAAGATTACTACGAGATTCTGGGTGTCTCCAAGGACGCCACCTCGCGTGATATTCAAAAGGCCTTCCAGCAAAAGGCCCGTAAGCTCCATCCGGACGTCAATAAAGAGCCGGATGCCGAGGAAAAGTTTAAAGAGGTTTCCGAGGCCTACGCCGTGCTTTCGGATGAGCAAAAACGTGCGCGCTACGACGCCATGCGTTCTGGCAATCCCTTTGCCGGTGCTCCTACGGCTTCGCCCTATGGTGGCGGCTACGCTGGCAGCACGGGCTATGGCAATCCCTTTGAGGGCGGCTTTCCCTTTGGTGGCGCCTGGGGCCAGCAGCGTCGCGGCCAGGCTGCCTACAATCCCGAGAACGGCGCCAACGTGGTCGTCGATATCAAACTGGACGCCAAGGAGGCCAAGGGCGGTGCCCGCAAGACCGTCCGCTATACGCGCTTCGATACCTGTGGTCACTGCGGCGGCTCGGGTTCTGTCTCCTCCGAGCATGCCCATACCTGCCCAAGCTGTGGCGGCCGCGGCCACATCGACGTCGACCTGTCCTTCCTGTTTGGTGCGGGCACGTTCCAGTCGGTCTGCCCCGAGTGCGGCGGTTCCGGTAAGGTCGTGGCAGACCCCTGCCCTGATTGCGGTGGCAGCGGTCGTACTCGCGTAACCTCCGAGCAGACGATTGAGTTTCCTGCCGGCACGCACGATGGCGACGAGGTCCGCATTAGCGGCATGGGTCATGCTGGCACCAACGGTGCCGCGGGCGGCGACCTGGTGGGCCGCGCCCATGTTGAGGCCGAGCGCTTGGAAGGCAAAGCTCGTATCGGTTTTTACCTGATGGGCATCGTGGCGCCGTTTTTGGTACTCTCGGCCATCTCGGGCGTGTTCTCTGCCTTTGCCGTGATGTGCTTTATTCCGTTTACCATGGGCCTGTTCATGGTGCTTTCGGACGGCGTGCTTCATCGCAGCTTGCTGTGGTGGAAGCGCGGTGCGATGCAGTTTGCCAACGGTTTTGCCAACGGCTTCATGTTCGCGCTCGTGTCGGTTTGGTTCGCGAGCTGCTCGCAACGGGCCATGCTTTCGCCGTACCAAATGCAATAACATCAAACCCTCTGTTTGCGGCCGGCCCTGCTTGGGTATAGGACGCACTGTGACAATAATGAAAGTCGGAAGGATTCGGTCGTGTCGGAAAATAGGGATTACTACGAGGTACTTGGCGTCGACAGGGATGCCGACGCGCGGACGATTAAGCGCGCGTTTCTAAAGAAGGCCCGTACCGTACACCCGGACGTTTCGGACGACCCCGAGGCCGAGGCCAAGTTTAAAGAGCTTAACGAGGCGTATTCCGTTCTTTCCGATGAGCAGAAGCGTGCTAACTACGACCGTTACGGCACTGCCGACGGCCCTGGTGGTTCAGGCTACGTCGATATCAACGATATCTTTGGTGGCATGGGCATGGACGACTTGTTCTCGTCGTTCTTTGGCGGCGGTGCCGGCGGTGGCGCCCGCAGCCGTCGCGAGCGCCGCCGGGGTCGCGATATGGCCATCTCCCTTTCGGTGACGCTCGAGGAGGCGGCACTCGGCTGCAAAAAGACGATCAGCTATGACCGCCTTGCTCCTTGCGAGGACTGCAATGGCACCGGTAGGGCAGAGGGCGCACAGGAAAAGCAGTGCGGCCGCTGCCACGGTACGGGCTACGTCACGACGGTTCAGCGTTCGTTCCTGGGCCAGGTTCAGTCTTCCTCGCCTTGCCCTGACTGCCATGGCGAGGGCACGGTTATCGACCATCCCTGCGAGACCTGCGACGGTCAGGGCCGCACGCCTTCGCATGAAAAGATTGACATCGATATTCCCGCCGGCGTTTCGACCGGTCGCCAGCTGCGTGTGAGCGGCTTTGGCGAGGCCGGCCTTCGCGGCGAGCCTTCGGGCGACCTGATTGTCAACGTGCGCGTTGCCGACCATGAGCGCTTTAAGCGCAACGGTGACGACCTGTACCTGGTGAGTGATATCTCGATTGCGCAGGCTGCGCTTGGCTGCGAGATCGAGGTCGAGGGCATTATGCCCGACGAGGTCGTTAAGGTGACGGTTCCCGCCGGCGCCCAGTACGGTGATACCGTGAGCGTCAATAATTACGGCATGCCGCGCATTGGCGGTGGCGGTTCGCGTGGCCGCCTGATCGTGCAACTGCGCGTGGTCGTTCCCACCAATCTTTCCAATAAGCAGCGCGAGCTGCTCCGTGCTTTTGCCGATGAGATGGGCGATGACGTTGCTTCTGGTAAGAAGTCGGTGACCGACCGTATCAAGAGTGCCCTCGACGATATCCTCGATTAAGGAGCCCGCGTGCTCGCACCCCATATTTCCGTCGTCAACCTCGGCTGCCGTGTCAACCGGGTTGAGTCTGACCGTATCACTGCCGATCTTATGCGCCTGGGCTTTGCTATTGTGGAGCCCCAGGATGCCGATCTGATCGTCATTAACACCTGTGCCGTTACGGGCGAGGCTGAGGCCAAGACCCGTAAGGCAGTTCGTCATGCGCTGGCCTATCCAAACGAGCCCTTTGTGCTCGTGACCGGTTGCGTGGTCAATTTGCATCCTGAGGAGTTGTTGGAGCTTTCGGATCGCGTGATCGCCGAGCCGTCCAAGATCGATGTCGCCGAACGTGTCTGCGAGGTGCTGGGCGTTGAGTCCGATAGCGTTCCCGCCTGCAGCGATGGCGAGGTGGTCGATGCGCTCGGTCGCTCTCGCCTGGGCGTGAAGATTCAGGACGGCTGCAACCATCGCTGCACCTATTGCATTGTGTGGAAGGCACGCGGCCCCGAGCGCTCCGTGCCCGTCGGGTCCGTGCTCGAGCAAGTTCGCGAGGCCCAGGAGGCCGGCGTGCCCGAGGTGGTGCTGACCGGTGTGAACCTGGGTGCCTACGATGGCAAGAGCGCGACCGACGAGCATGTCGAAATCGATGAGCTGCTCGAGGCCATCATGGAGCGCACGTCTATTCCGCATGTGCGCATTTCCTCGGTCGAGCCCATGGATATCTCTGAGCGCCTGCTTAAGGTTATGGCGCGCTATCCGCAGCGTATCGCCCCGTTTTTGCACCTGCCCGTGCAGTCCGGCTGCACGGCGACCCTGCATCGCATGGGCCGTCCCTATAGCGCCGAGGCCTTTGAGGACACGGTGCGCATGATTCGCGCCAACTTGCCCCAGGTGTCTCTTTCGTGCGATGTCATCGTCGGCTTCCCCGGCGAGACGGACGAGGAATTCGAGGAGTCGCTGGCGCTGTGCCGCCGTGTGGGCTTTTCGCGCATGCACGTGTTCCGTTACAGCAAGCGTCCCGGTACCCTTGCGGCTGACATGCCCGACCAGGTGCCGCCCGAGGTTATGGCCGAGCGCAGCCGCCGTATGCGGGCCGCGGCACAGGAGCTCGCTATTGCCGACGCTCGTCGTCGCGTGGGCACGGTCGAGCGTGCCGTGCTCGAGTATGGTGACAACCTGACGCTCGGCTCGTTCCATCATGCCCGTCTTGACGATACCTGTGGACTCACAGCCCCGTGCCTGCTCGATGTTGCTATCATCGGAGTCGATGATTCCGGCTTGGTCCATGCGCGCAGGGAGGTTCATGGAAGCCTCGAAGATTAGACTTACCGTTCCCGAGGGTATCGACCCCTCGCGCGTTTTGGGCGCCGGCGACGGCGTCCTTCGTGCACTCGAGAACTTGGTTCGCGCCCATGTGGTCGCCCGTGGCGATAGCATCGCCGTGAGCGGTGACCCGGATGAGGTCGAACTCGTGGCGCGTTTTTTCGAACATGCCTTTCGTGAGGCTGCTGCCGGGCGCACGCTTTCTGCCGACGATGTCTCGCGCTGTCTGGCCGTTCTGCGCGACGGTGAGCACGAGGCTACGTCGCTTCGCGATGACGTGCTGCTTTCGTATCGCGGTCGTGCCATTCGCCCCAAAACGCTCGGGCAAAAGCGCTATGTGGATGCCATTCGCTCGCATACCATCACCTTTGGCTTGGGTCCTGCCGGTACCGGTAAGACCTATCTGGCCATGGCGCTCGCCGTTGCCGCGCTCAAGCGTCACGAGGTGGGCCGTCTGATCTTGACGCGTCCGGTTGTCGAGGCGGGGGAGAATCTGGGCTTTTTGCCCGGTACCCTTGAGGAAAAGATCGATCCCTACATGCGTCCGCTCTACGACGCCCTTTTTGACATGATGGATCGCGAGCGCACCGATGAGCTTATGGAGCGCGGCGTGATCGAGATCGCCCCGCTTGCCTACATGCGCGGCCGCACGCTGAGCGATGCTTTCGTGGTGCTCGACGAGGCGCAAAATACCACGCCCGAGCAGATGAAGATGTTCCTGACACGCCTGGGCTTCAACTCCAAGTTCGTGATCACCGGCGACCTGAGCCAGCGCGACCTGGTGGGTCGTCGTGGCGGTCTTGCCGACGTTGAGCAGATTTTGGGCCGTGTCGACGATGTCGCATTTTCGCACCTCGAGCGCGCCGACGTGGTGCGCCATGCCTTGGTGGGACGTATCGTCGAGGCATACGACACTTATGATGATGTGCGCGAGAAACGCGTACGTGACCGAAAGGAGTCCCGTTGAGTGTATTGATCAGCAACGATGCCGAACTCGATACGCTGCTCGATGCGCAGGAGGTGGAGCACATCTGCGAGGTTGTGCTTGCCGCCGAGGGCGTTGAACGTGAAGTCGAGATTTCCCTTTCGTATGTCGACGAGGACGAGATGCACGAGCTCAACCACGAGTGGCGCGGTATCGATCGCACCACCGATGTACTCTCGTTTGAGTGCGATTCGGCCTTTGACGATGACATTCCCGCCGATGAGACGCTCGAGCTCGGCGATATTATCTTGGCCCCGCAGGTTATTGCCCGTCAGGCCCCCGGTTTTGGCAATAGCCCCGCTGACGAGTGCCGTCTGATGCTCGTTCACGGCATGCTGCACCTGCTGGGCTATGACCACATCGAGGACGACGAGGCCGAGGTCATGGAGGCCCGCGAGGACGCCATCCTGCGCGATCTGGCGCTCGAGCGCGGCGAGGACCCTAAGCTAGTCCACGTCGGCCCCATCACCAACCACGCCCACGACTAGGAGCCGTCTATGATTCCCGGATCGAACAAGGACCATCCGTCCTTCTTAAAGTCGTTTTCCTACGCCATGGAGGGCTTCGTCACCGCCGTCAAGACCGAGCGCAACATTAAGGTCATGCTCGTGGCGGGCGTGTGCACTGTCATTGCCGGCTGTATCGTGGGGCTCGACATTGCCGAGTGGGCCACGATTATCATCTGTTGTGGCCTGGTGATTCACGGCGAGCTGTGCAACACCGCTATGGAGGCTATCGTCGACCTAGCGACCCAGGAGCTCCATCCGCTGGCCAAGCGTGCGAAGGACATCGCCGCCGCCTCTGTATACGTTCTTTCCATCACCGCCGCGATTGTGGGCGTACTGGTATTTGCCCACGCGCTCGACTTTATTTAGAAAGGGATTCCCATGTCCGACAATATGCAGCCTACCGATGAGATTTTGGACGACGAGTCCCTGGACGCGGTGGATACCGAGGAGCTCGAGGATGTCGAGGAGTTCGACCCGTTTGAGGGTATGAGCGACGAGGAACTCGACGCCCTGTGCGACGAGGACGACAACCTCGCGGGCTTTGGTGACGTGGAGCCCGGTTTCCGCAGCGGCTTTGTGGCCCTGGTCGGTCGTCCCAACGCTGGCAAGTCTACGCTGCTTAATGCCTGCTATGGCAAAAAGGTCGCCATCACCTCGCCGGTGGCCCAGACGACCCGCCGCCGCATGCGCGCCGTCGTCAACCGCCCCGGCTACCAGCTGGTCTTTGTCGATACCCCCGGTATTCATAAGCCCAAGGACGGCTTGGGATCCGAGCTCAACAAGAGCGCGTTGTTCGAGCTGAACGATGTCGATGTTGTCGCGTTTTTGATTGATGCCACCAAACCGATCGGCAGGGGAGACGCCTGGGTTGCCGAGCGCGTCAGATGCGCTCGTTGCAAGAAGGTCCTGGTGCTCACCAAGGCCGATGAGGCCGACCCCACACAGGTCATGGAGCAGCTTAAGGCAGCCCACGAACTCATGGAATATGACGACGAGATCGTGACGTCGTCGGTCAAGAATTTCAACGTCGATGCATTTATCGAGACCGTTGCGCACTTTTTGCCTGAGGGTCCGCGTTGGTTCCCCGAGGACATGGGTACCGACGCTTCCGACGAGACGCTCGTTGCCGAGTTTGTGCGCGAGAAGGTCTTGCGCCGCACCCGTGATGAGATTCCGCACTCCGTTGGCGTGATCTGCGATGCGCTTGAGCAGACCAAGAAGGTGCTGCGCGTGCACGCCACCATTTACGTCGAGCGCGAGGGCCAAAAGGGCATCATCATCGGCAAGGGCGGCGAGATGATCAAGCATATCGGTATCGACGCCCGTCGCGATCTTGAGCGCATCTTTGGCACGCAGGTCTTTTTGGAGCTGGACGTGAAGGTCAAGGCCGGCTGGCGTGACGACGAGGCCCAGATTCGCCGCTTTGGCTACAACGCCGAGGACTAAGGACGCGCGGCGCGCATGGCAGGCTCCCGGACATATCGCACGAAAGTGCTCGTGCTCGATAAGACTAAGCTCAAAGAGACCGACCTGATCTTGACGATGCTTGACGAGCGGGGGCGGCAGGTTCGCGCCGTGGCAAAGGGCGCCCGCAAACCCGGCGGACGCCTGGCTGCGCGCTGCGAGCTGTTCTGTACGGTCGATATGCTGCTTGCACATGGACGGTCACTCGACGTGGTTTCCCAGGCCGAGCTTATGGAGGCGCCGCTCGGCGCTGCGCCCGATTACGAGACGACCTGCGCCGCAAGCGCGATCGCCGAGGTCGCGCGCGTGTGCTCGTTCGAGGACGCCGAGGACCCGTTTACCTTTGCCATAACGCAGCGAGCTCTTGCCCTGGTGGGCAGCGGGCTCGACACGGCTCATATGGACCTACTTGTGGCGGCATATGTCTTTAAGCTGCTGTCGCACGTTGGCTATCGACCCGATTTTTCGGCCTGCGTGCTGTGCGGAGACCCCATGCTGTCGTATTTTTCGCCCCAGGCGGGCGGTCTCATGTGCGGGTCGTGCGCGTCGAGCGTTCCGGGTGCCGAGCTGGTGTCGACCGGTGAGGTCGCGTGGCTGCGCGCCCTCATGTCGATGACCTTCGATGCGCTTATGGCCGAGAAAATCGACCCGCATACGGCGGCGTTCTTACTCGGGCTTTCGCATGTGTGGGCTGCGACGCACACCGATCAGCGCCTCCGTGCGATGGAATTCATGTTGGGTCGGTGATGATGCGCAGGCGCGGGCTGCTTGTGGTAACATACCGACTTGTTGGTACCTCGACCTTGGATGCTCGCTCCACCGGCGGCTTCCCAGTCCGAGGCGAATAGCGTCGCCCGCGGGCGACAAGAAACGAAAGGTGAAACAATGACTGTTTCCAAAGAGCGCAAGGCGGAGCTGACTGCCCAGTTCGGTAACACCCCGGTCGATACCGGTAACCCCAAGGTTCAGGTCGCCATCCTGACCGAGCGCATCAAGGAGCTGACCGAGCACATGAAGTCCCACCAGAAGGACTTCCACACCCGTCGTGGCCTGCTCATGCTCGTCGGCCGTCGTCGTCGTCTTCTCTCCTACATCAAGAAGAACGACATCGTCGAGTACCGTGAGCTCATCAAGGCTCTGGGCATCCGCGACAACATCCAGTAGGATTTGTACATGCTAAGAGCGTCCTGCGCAGCGGGGCGCTCTTTTTGTGTAAGGGCGTGAACAATCACGCTCTGAAGCGTGGCGGGGGCAGGGGGCCCGCGTCACATGAGAAGCCCGCAGGCAAGGGGCCTGTGGGGTAAAGGAGAACAATGACACTCGTATCCAAGACCTTTGAGCTGTACGGCAAGACCTACACCTTTGAGTCCGGCGAGCTTGCCAAGCAGGCCACCGGCGCCTGTCTGGTCAAGCAGGGCGACACCACGATGCTCGACACCGTGGTCGTCTCCAAGGAGCGTAAGAACTACGACTTCTTCCCGCTGACCGTCGACTTCAACGAGAAGATGTACGCCGCCGGCCGCATCCCGGGTGGCTACCTCAAGCGTGAGGGCCGTCCCAGCGAGAAGGCCACGCTCACGGCCCGTATGATCGACCGCCCGATTCGTCCGAGCTTCCCGGACGGCTTCCGCAACGAGGTACACATCGTCGCTACCTCGCTCGTCGCCGACCAGGTCAACCCCTTTGACGTCATCAACGTCATGGGTGCTTCCCTGGCAATGACGCTCGGCGGCGTGCCCTTCGAGGGCCCGCTTGCCTGCGTGCGCATCGGCCGTAACGTGGAGACCGGCGAGTTTATCGTCAACCCCACCTACGAGGAGCGCGAGAACTCCGACCTGGACCTGGAGCTGGGCGGCTCTGCCGACTTCATCTCGATGGTCGAGGCCGGCGCCGAGGAGATCTCCGAGGACGACATGCTCGCCGCCATGAAGTTTGGCCAGGAAGCCCTTGCCGCCTTCTGCCAGGCCCAGGACGAGTTCGTTGCCGAGTGGGAGCAGGTCAATGGCGCCATCGTCAAGAAGGAGTACCCGCTCGACCAGCCCGTCGAGGAGGTCCAGGAGCGCATCTTCGCCCACTACGACGAGATGGCCGCCGCCCTTCGCGATGCCGACAAGCTCTCCCGTATCGGCAAGGTCGAGGCTCTGAAGGAGTCCATCCGTGCCGAGTTCACCGAGGAGGAGCAGGCCGCTTGGGAGCGCGAGATCCCCGTGGCGCTCAAGAAGCTCGAGAAGAAGGCTATGCGCACCATGGTCGTCGAGACCGGCGAGCGCGTCGACGGCCGTGCCGCCGATGAGATTCGCCCCATCATGGTGAAGGATAACTACCTGCCGCTCGTTCACGGCTCCGGTCTGTTCCAGCGTGGCCAGACTCAGGTGCTTTCCGTCCTGTCGCTCGGTATGCTCAACGAGGGCCAGCGTCTGGATACCATCGAGCCCACCGAGGGCAAGCGCTACATGCACCACTACAACTTCCCGCCGTTCTGCACCGGCGAGACCGGCCGCATGGGCAGCCCCAAGCGCCGCGAGATCGGCCACGGCAACCTGGCCGAGCGCGCTCTGCTTCCGGTGCTCCCTGACGAGAACGAGTTCCCCTACGCCATCCGCGTCGTCTCCGAGGTCATGGAGTCCAACGGCTCCTCTTCGATGGCTTCGACCTGCGGCTCCACGCTCGCCCTTATGGACGGCGGCGTGCCCATTAAGCGCCCGGTCTCCGGTATCGCCATGGGCCTGATCCAGGAGGAGGGCAAGACCGTGGTCCTGTCCGACATCCAGGGTCTCGAGGACTTCCTGGGCGACATGGACTTTAAGGTCACCGGCACCACCGAGGGCATTACCGCCCTGCAGATGGACAACAAGGCCACCGGCCTCACCTTCGACATTCTGGCCCGCGCCCTGCAGCAGGCCAAGGAGGGTCGTGCGTACATCCTGCAGAAGATGCTCGATGTGATCCCTGAGCCGCGCCACACCACGCGCAGCACCGCTCCGCGCATCGTCTCCATCCAGGTTCCGACCGATAAGATCCGCGACGTCATCGGTTCTGGCGGTAAGGTCATCCGCGGCATCCAGGATGAGACCGGCGCTTCGGTCGACATCCAGGAGGACGGCACCGTCTTTGTCGGCGGCACCGGCGAGTCCGTCGATCAGGCCGTCGAGCGCATCAAGCTCATCATCAAGGTTCCTGAGCCGGGCGAGGAGTACACCGGTCGCGTGGTCTCCATCCAGCCCTTCGGCGCCTTCGTCAACCTGCTGCCCGGTAAGGACGGCCTGCTGCACATCTCCCGCGTCGCCAAGGGCCGCGTGGAGAAGGTCGAGGACGTCCTCAACGTGGGCGACGAGGTCAAGGTCGTCGTCATCGAGGTCGACGATCGTGGCAAGATCTCGCTCGATCGTCTTGACAAGCCCGAGGCCCCGGCTCGCGACGAGGGTTCCTCCGAGGGCGACGGCGAGCACTTCCAGCGTCGTGAACGCCCGCGTCGTGAGCGCTCCGAGCGCAGCGACCGTCCGCGCCGTCCCGGCGACAACGGAGGCCGCAAGCCCCGCCGTCACCACGACGCCGAGTAACAGCCGTACATAACCAGCACCGCAAGGGCGACTCCGGACAGGGGTCGCCCTTTTGCTGTTCCCGGCGGGGTCCGCGGGTAAAGTTTCCTGCTCTACAGTCCTGCTCACGACGGAGGCCACATTAAGTGGCCTCCTGTTCGTGCGGAACTCGCGATAAACTTTACCCGCGGCCCCCGCCGGGAACAGCAAAAGGGCTGGTGGGTGATGCTTGCGATTTTGTCAGATGGTCTATTCAGTTTTCCTTTTTCCTGAATTGTCGATACTTTCTCTTCCGGTATATCCTCAGATAAAACCGCCCAAAATAGACTTGTCCCTTTTTGACAGGTCTGGGGCCATCGGGGGCCGGGGCGGGTTAAGTTTGTCGCGAGTTCCGCACGCAAAGGAAAGCACTTAATGTGCTTTCCGTCTTGCGCAGGACTGTAGAGCAGCAAACTTAACCCGCCCCGGCCCCCGATGGCCCCAGACCGGCGGGATAGACCGGTTCAGATGGGGCTTTGATGCATGGGTGGTCTGTTGTTGTGCAAATGGGTATCATACTGTGGTTATTGCATCGACTCTGTGATGCATGTTTGTACGTTCCCGGCGGTCGGTTTGCCAGAAGCGCCCCGTCGGTTGTTCCAGACCCGTTTCGAAGAAAGGAAACCACACTAACCTATGGCAGCTAAAAAATCATCTCCCTTGAAGATCATCCCGCTTGGCGGCCTTGACGGCATCGGCAAGAACATGACGGTCTTCGAGTGCGGCGACGACATGGTGCTCGTCGACGCCGGCCTTATGTTCCCCGATGACTCCCAGCCCGGTATCGACCTGGTTCTTCCCGACTACACCTATGTCCTAGAGAACGAGGAGAAGCTCCGCGGTATCATCGTCACCCACGGCCACGAGGACCACACCGGTTCGCTTCCGTACCTGCTGCAGGACCTCAACAACAAGGTGCCCATCTTCTCGAGCAAGCTGACGCTTGGTTTTATCGAGGGCAAGCTCTCCGAGTTCCGAATCCGCGCGCCCAAGTTCCGCGAGGTCAAGGGCGGCAGCCATGTCAACCTCGGCGGCATCTCGCTCGACTTTTTCTCGATGACGCACTCCATCCCGGGCGCTCTGGGCGTGTTCATCCGCACCAATCAGGGCACCGTTATGCACACCGGCGACTTTAAGCTCGACCAGACGCCCATCGACGGCGTCACGCCCGACTATGCCGCTATCAGTCGCTTTGCCAAGCAGGGGATCGACCTGCTGCTTTCCGACTCCACCAACGCCACGGTTCCGGGCTTTACCAAGTCCGAGGCCGAGGTTGGTCCCAACCTGTTGCACGCCATCAAGAATGCCCCGGGTCGCGTGTTCGTCGCGTCGTTCTCGAGCCACATCCATCGTCTGCAACAGATCTGCGATGCCGCCCGTAAGTGCGGTCGTAAGGTCGTTGTGACCGGTCGTTCCATGCTCACGAACACCCGCGTGGCGCGTGAGCTGGGCTACCTCACCATCGATGACGCCGATATCATCGATGCCTTCGATATTGATAACCTGCCCGACGATAAGATTGTCGTCATGTGCACCGGTTCGCAGGGCGAGCCGCTGTCGGCCCTGTCCCGCATGGCCAATGGCGAGCACAAGACGCTCTCCATCCACGAGGGCGATACCGTTATCCTCTCGGCAACTCCTGTTCCCGGCAATGAGAAAGCCGTCCAGCAGGTCGTCAACAGCCTGGCTAAGCTCGGCTGCGACGTGTGGGATAAGAACCGCGCTCTCGTCCACGTCTCCGGTCACGGTAGCCAGGAGGAGCTCAAGCTCCTGATGGCCATGGCCAAGCCCACGTACTTTATGCCGGTTCACGGTGAGGCCGTGCATCTGCGCGCCCATGCCCAGCTGGCCCGTAAGATGGGTCTCAAGGACGATCATATCTTTATCCTCGATAACGGCGACACGCTCGAGATGCGCGGCGGTATCGTCAAGCGCGGTACGCCCGTCGAGTCCGGTGTCGTCTACGTCGACGGCCTGCGTATCGGCGATACCGACCCCATCGTCTTGCGCGATCGCCAGAAGCTCGCCAATGACGGTATGGTCACGGCCGTTGCCATCGTCTCGCTCAAGCACAAGAAGATCGAGGCTATCGAGTTCTCGGGCCGCGGCGTCTCGTTTGCCATCGATGACCAGTTCTCCGAGGATGCCTCCGCATCCATCATGAAGACGATCGAGAAGGGCAAGTTTAGCTTTACCAGCAGCGGCTCCGATGCCATTCGCAAGGCCGTGCGCGATTCGCTCTCCAACTTTATTTGGAGCCGTACGCGTACCCGTCCGATGATCATCCCGGTCGTCATGGAGGTTTAGTTTGGCGCGCGGATCTGCACAAAACGCCAAAGGCAATAAAGCCAACAACCAACCGGCATCTGCTAAGGGTGCCGGTTCCCATCTGCGTGCCAATAAGGGCCACGAGGCGGACTTCGACGATTTTGAGCCCTTGGTCGAGCCTTCGGCCAATCGCGATATCGCCGGCGTCGTCATTGCCGTTTTGGCGATCGCGTCTTTCATTGCCGTGATCTCACCGGCAACAGCGCCCGTGACGGCTGCTGTTGCCGGGTTCTATCACCTGGGCTTTGGCCTGGGCGCCTACGTGCTGCCGATCGTCATCTTGCTGTTTGCCGCTACGCTCTTTTTGGGTGAGGATTCGCCGCTCAACATTCGCTCGGTCGCGGGTGGCGCCGTGGTCTTTGTGGCCATTGTCTCTATCCTGTCGCTGATGGTGCCGGGCACGAGCGATTCGTGCGACCTTATGTTTACGCCGCAGAACCTTTCCGTGTCGGGTGGCTACATTGGCGCCTTTATCGCAAGTGCCTTGCAAAACGCCCTGGGTAAACCTATCGCCATGGTTGTCTTGCTGGGGCTTGTCGTCGTTGGTTTGGTCATTATCGGCTTTTCGGTGGGTGGCGTTTTGCGCTCCGCACGCGATCGCGCTGCCGATTTTGCCGAGCGTCGACGTGCCGATGTCAATGCGAGCCCGTGGGGCGATGAAGAGGCCCTGTCGGTTCCCGGCGTCGCCCGTCCGCACCTTAGCATTCTGCGCCAGAAGGGGACTGACGCCGCGGTGACCACGGTCATGGGTGGCGATGTCGACCCGGTTTTGGATGACGACGAGGACGATGACCCGTTTGTTGACGTATCTGAGTCGGTTGAAGCCGAGCGGGCCAAGACCACGCTGCTGCCGCGTCGCCATGCCAAGAAGGGCAAGGCTGCGCCTAAGCTCAATACGAGTGAGCCCGACCCGTCTTGGTCCGATAGCGAGATTGAGCTCACCGAGGGCGATGACGAGGACGACGAGGCTCCGATTGAGACCGCAAAGACAACTTTGCTGCCGCGTCGCCATGCAAAGCGCGGCCAGGTAACCGGCCAGCTTTCGATGGAAGACGACTCCGATAAGATCGACGAGTCCGAGCCGCCGTTTGCCGTGAATCCCGTCTCGGCCGCACCTCAGATTCCCGACTTCCTGAAGCATCCCAAGGTTGCCGATGCGCCTGCCACGAGTGCTGTCGAATCGGCTGCGGCTCGTGATGGGGGAGTGGACGACGGCGCCGCAGATAACGAGGGCGAAGAAGAGGACGGCCTCAAGCTTCCGCCGCTCGAAATCCTGCATGCCAACCCGCAGTCGGCTTCCGCCGCGTCTTCGGATAAGGAGCTGGAGCAGACCGCTGAGTCGCTGCAATCCACCTTGCTTGAGTTTGGCCGCAGTGCCCGCGTGGTCGGCTGGATCGCCGGCCCCACGGTGACGACCTTTAAGCTGCAACCTGGCGAGGGCGAGCGCGTGAGCAAGATTTCGAGCCTCGAGGACGATATTGCGCTTTCGCTCGCTGCCCAGTCGGTACGTATCTTTGCCCCGATCCCCGGCACCTCACTCGTGGGCATCGAGATTCCCAACCGCAAGCGCCAGAACGTCAATCTGGGCGACGTACTGCCCTATGTGAAGGGCGGTCCGCTCGAGCTCGCTATCGGCCGTGACGCCGAGGGCACGCCGGTCGTCGCCGACCTCGCCAAGATGCCTCACCTGTTGATCGCCGGTACGACCGGTTCTGGTAAGTCGGTGATGATCAATTCCATCATCACGACCTTGCTTATGCGCGCCCTTCCCGAGGACGTTCGCCTGATTATGGTCGACCCCAAGCGCGTCGAGCTTGCGGGCTATAACGGTCTGCCGCATCTCTATGTGCCCGTGGTGACCGAGCCCAAGCAGGCCGCGAGCGCTCTGCAATGGGCTGTGTCCGAGATGGAGCGTCGCCTGAAGGTCTTCGAGCGTCTCAACGTGCGTAAGATCTCGACCTACAACGAAAAGCAGGCTGCTGGCGAGTTTGAGCATTACGACAATCCGCCGCAAAAGATGCCCTACCTTGTCATTATCATTGACGAGCTCTCTGACCTGATGATGGTCGCCGGTAAGGATGTCGAGGCCTCGATCGTGCGTATTGCACAGCTGGGCCGTGCCGCCGGTATTCATCTTATCGTTGCCACGCAGCGCCCCAGCTCCAACGTGGTGACGGGCCTCATCAAGGCCAACATCACCAACCGCATCGCCTTTAACGTCGCCACGGGCATCGACTCGCGCGTCATCATCGACCAGATGGGCGCCGAGAAGCTCACCGGTTTGGGCGACATGCTGTTCTCAAAGGTCGACTGGGGCAAGCCCCGCCGTATCCAGGGCTGCTTTGTCTCGGACGACGAAATCAACGAGATTGTCGAGTTCGTCAAGTCGCAGAGCGAGCCCGACTACCACGAGGAGATTCTGTCCGCCGTGGCGCCCGCTTCCATGTCCATGGCGGGTGGCGGCGGCATTGTCCGCACCGGAGTCGCCGAGCCGCAAGACGATGATCCGCTCATCTGGGAAGCCGCCCATATTGTGGTGGAATCGCAGCTTGGCTCCACATCTGGCCTGCAACGTCGTCTGAAGGTTGGCTATGCGCGTGCCGGGCGTATTATGGACATGCTGGAAGAAAAGGGTGTCGTCGGCCCGCCCGACGGTTCCAAGCCGCGCGAGGTCCTGTTGGACGAGGAGGGGCTTGCCGCGCTGGAATCTGTCGACGCCGAGATGGCACGTGAAGATCGTGAGTTTGGAGGATTCTGATGGCTGCACGCTTTGGTGACATGCTGCTCGAGCAGCGTCGCCGAATGGGCCTTTCCATTCAGCAGGTCGCCAACACCATCAAAATCAGGCCGCAGATCATCGAGTTTTTCGAGACCGGTAACTTTGCTTCGATGCCGCCGCGCGGCTATGCGCAGGGCATGATTTCGAGCTATGCTCGCTTTTTGGGCCTCAATCCACGCGAGGTCGTCAATGCCTACTTTGACGAGTTGATGGCATACGAGCGCGAGACGTCGCAGCAGGGCGGTCGTTTTCAGGACGCCGCCGGCTATGTCAATTCGCGTTCCTCTGTCGATAACGGGCGCTTCCTGATGGTTCAGGGCGGTCGTTCGACCCGCTATGGACAGCGTCCTCAGCAGGCCGGTTATATTACCGAGACGGGTTCGGGCGAGGAGATTCGCTCGCAGCGTGATCGGTTCCGCAGTACGCCGATGCCCGAGGACCGTGCGCTTCCCGCTGCCCGCGGCGTGGCGCGTGACCCTCGTGCCGGCTACGGCGACGGCGGCTATTCCGATCGCGGTCACCGTGGTATCTCTGCCGGTCGTGCTCGCGGCGGCTATGCGGACGCCGATACCACGCAGGTGACGCCGCGTCTTCGCTCTCAACCACAGCCGTATGGCCAGCGCTCTTCGGCTCCGCGTGCGGGCCAGCGTGGCTATCAAGGCTGCGGTGAACTTGCGCCCCGCTCGGGTCAGCGCAGCCTTCAGGGCCAGGGTGGCTATCGCGGCCGTTCCGATAGCAATCGTGGCCGTATGCCTCAGGGAGGCGGCCGCAGCAGTTCCAGTCGTGGACGCGGCGGTTCCCGTGCTCCTCAAAACAACGGGCTCGATCCGCGTATCGTCTACGCCGGTATCGGTGCCGTGGCGTTGCTGCTGATCGTGCTCATCGTGGTACTTCTGCGCGGCTGCGCATCTTCGACGCCCGAGACCACGCCCGAGACGCCCACTGCTACCAAGACGACGACCAAGAAGTCTTCTAAGAAGACCGAAACGGTCGACGAGGATGAGGACACCGATGAGGCGACGGATGAGTCGACCGATTCGGACGCCTCCAAGACGACGGCTAAAAAGGAAGAGAACGAGGTAACAAAGGTCAAGATCTCCGTTGCCAAGGGCAAGACCGCGTGGATTGAGGTCAAGGTCGACGGCAAGTCGGTCTATGGCGCCCAGGCGACTGGCCCCTTTGAGCAGGAGTACACGCCCGAGTCCTCGATCGAGATCACCACGTCTAAGCCTTCCGATGTCACCGTTACCAAGAACGGCGAAAAGGTCCGTTACGATACCAAGACCTCGGGCGTGGCGCGCGTGACGATCACCGTTCCCAAGAAGGAGACGACTGATTCCGAGAATGGTGAAAGTTCTGATGGTGCCGACACCACCGATGGTACCGACACCACCGACGGCACCGATGCCCAGTCCACGGATGGCGCCGATACCGCAACTGACGGCCAGACGCCCACCGATTCTACTGACTATTCGTACGATAGCTACTAAGCCGCTCGTACGCGAAAGGAAACATCATGGCTAAAGATTCCAGCTTCGACGTCGTGTCCGAGGTCAACATGCAAGAGGTCGACAACGCCTTCCAGCAGACCACGCGCGAGATTTCCCAGCGCTATGACCTGAAGGATTCCGGCGCCACGATCGAGCTTTCGAAGGGCGACAAGCTCTTTACGATCAACGCCCCGGCCGACTTTGTCTCCAAGCAGATCATCGATGTCCTGAGCTCCAAGCTCATCAAGCGCGGCATCGACCTCAAGGCTGTCTCGTGGGATGCTCCGCAGACGGCATCGGGCGGCACCGTGCGCGTGCTCGGCCATATCGTCGAGGGTATCGACCAGGCGACCGCCAAGAAGATCAATAAGGACATCAAGGACCAAAAGCTCAAGGTCAAGGTGACCATCGAGGCCGAGAAGCTGCGTGTTTCCTCTGCTTCGAAGGACGCGTTGCAGACCGTGATCCAATTCCTGCGCGACCAGGACTACGGCCAGCCGCTGCAGTTCACCAACTACCGCTAATATCATTCGAAAGGACTGCTCTCCAACATGGATACACCGTTGGGCTCCGTGCTCTACATCACCCTCGGGTGCGCTAAGAACGAGGTTGACACCGACCGCATGCGTTCTCTTTTGACCGCCGCGGGCTACGAGGAGGCATTCGACCCACAGGATGCCGATATCGCCATCGTCAATACATGCTCGTTCCTCGCCTCCGCAACGTCCGAGAGCATCGAGACCACGCTCGAGCTCGCCAACGAGGTTCAGGACGGCGTTCGTTCTTGTCCCATCGTCATGTGCGGCTGTGTGCCGTCGCGCTATGGCGACGACCTGCCCGATGAGCTGCCCGAGGTCGCTGCCTTTGTGAAGGCCGACGAGGAGGACGGCATCGTGGCGGTCATCGATGGCGTGCTGGGTGTCGAGCGTGAGATCGCTGCCTATATTCCGCAAGTCAAGCGCACCGTCGAGGGCGCTGTCGCCTACGTCAAGATCTCCGATGGCTGCAACCGCTTCTGCAGCTTCTGCATGATCCCCTATATTCGCGGTCGCTATCATTCGCGCAATGCCGAGAGCATTATCTCCGAGGTACGCGACCTGGTTGCCGGCGGTGTGCGCGAGATCGTGCTGATCGGCCAGGACACGGGTATTTGGGGCACCGACTTTGCCGACGAAGACGTCACCGATGGCTCGCCGCGCAATCTGGCGCAGCTGCTGCATGCCGTCGCCGAGGCCGTGCGCCCGCACAACGTCTGGGTCCGCGTGCTCTATCTGCAGCCCGAGGGCATGACCGACGAGCTTATCGATACGATTCGCGATACGCCAGAGGTGCTGCCCTATATCGATATCCCCGTGCAGCACTGCGACGCACGCATCCTTAAGGCCATGCGTCGCTCCGGTTCGCGCCAGGAGCTCGAGGACCTGTTCCGCGATCTGCGTGAGCGCATCCCCGGCATCGTGATCCGTTCCACGGCCATGGTCGGCTTCCCGACCGAGACCGACGACGAGTTTCGCGACCTTATCGACTTTATGGACACCGTCGGCTTCGACTACACGAGCGTCTTTGCCTACTCGCAGGAGGAGGGCAGCCTGGCCGCCAAGATGGAGGGCCAGGTCGACGAAGAGGTCAAGCTCGAGCGCGCCCAGGAGGCCATGGACCTGGCCGAGTCGCTCGGTTTTGCTGCAACTGCCGCACATGTGGGCGAGCGCGCCCAGGTGATTGTCGACGGTATCGAAGAGACCGAGGACGGCGCCGAGCTGATCGGACATGCCTGGTTCCAGGCGCCTGATTCCGATGGCGCGGTGCATCTGGATGCCAGCGAGGCATCTGTGGGCGATATTCTGACGGTCGAGTTTACCGATAGCTTCTGCTATGAGCTTATCGGCCATGTTGTGGAGTAGGAGAGCGTCGTGGCAAACGAGAGCAATAAGGAACTGACGAGTGTTTGGACGCCCGCCAACATCGTGACGTGCGTTCGCATCGTCTTTATCCCGGTGTTCATGATCGTGTCGGCGCTTTCTCACACGAGTGTTGCCGGTACAGATTGGAGCACCTTCGACGGCCCGCTCGCCGCCGCTGCCTTCATTCTGTACGTCATCCTGTCGTGCACCGATAAGGTTGACGGCTACCTGGCGCGCTCGCGCAACGAGATTACCGACTTCGGTAAATTCTTGGACCCCATCGCCGACAAGCTACTCGTGTTCTCGGCCTTGCTGCTGTTCTTGGACTTTGGCGCCGTGTCGGTTTGGTCCGTGTTCATCATCTTGTTCCGCGAGCTGTTGGTAAGCGCCCTGCGCATGGTTGCGAGTGCCGCAGGCGTGGTCGTTGCCGCCGATAAGCTTGGCAAGTACAAGACGGCGACCACGATGGTCTCCATCTGCGGTTACCTGTGTGTCTTTGCGATGGCCGGCTTGCACCTTGGCCCGCTGGCGCTGACGCTCGGCATCTACTCGGTGTCGCGCTTCCTGTACGCCGTTGCCGTTGTCCTGACCGTTATCTCGGGCGTCCAGTACTTCTGGAACTGCCGCAAGATCGTCTTTTCGGTCTAGGTCCTGGTGGGTATGACGGACTCTTTTGAGCAGATTTCCGCACATAACGAGGAGCTGGCGCGCGATATTGTCGAGCGCGCGAGCGCTCGGGGCGTGACAGTTTCGACGGCTGAGTCGCTGACGGCGGGTATGATCGCCTCGACGATTGCGGATATCCCGGGCGCCTCGGCGGTGCTGCGTGGCGGTGCGGTGACCTACTGCGATGAGATTAAGCATCGCGTGCTGGGTGTTGAGCAGGAGACGCTCGACCGCTACACCGCGGTGTCGCATCAAACTGCGCGCGAGATGGCGTCGGGTTCGCTGGAGCTGTACCAGAGCGATATTGCAGTGAGCGCAACGGGTTATGCCGGCCCCGGCGGTGGTACTGAGGACGATCCTGCTGGCACTTTCTATATTGGCTGGGCACATCGTTCCGCCGATGGGGGAGTGACGGTCGTGGACTCTGTGCGCTGCCACTATGAGGGCGACCGTTCGTGTGTTCGTGCCCATGCGGTCACGAAGGCATTGGGTCGCATTGTCTGCGTGCTCGATTCTATGGAATAGACGTGTTTTAAGGGGCCTCCGGGCCCCTTAATTGTGGAGATGGGGACCTCAGAAGAATTTAGCGTTTGTGCTGTTCATAGGTGTATTTTTGCCTGCCTTGTTCTTATTTGGCCCTTTATGGTCAAGCATTTAGTCAGTGTTTGGTCGGCTTTTGGTTGGGTTTTGGAAAGGTCGGCTGCATATGATTTATCTGAACGGTTGACCACGAACAGCCGTTCGTTTATTATCGATGCAGGTTGTTAAGAGGAGGGCTATTCATGGCCAAGAATTCAGGTCCCGTACGTACCGTTCATGCTCGCACGACGGGTAAAGAGCGCGATGAGATGATCGCCACCACCAAGGCTGAGATCGAGAAGAAATTCGGCCAGGGTTCCATCATGAGGTACGGCGACGGTGGCCCCGAGCTCGAGGTCGAGGCCATCCCTACGGGCGCTCTGGCACTCGATGCCGCGCTGGGTATCGGCGGCGTGCCGCGTGGCCGTATCGTCGAGATTTACGGTCCTGAGTCCTCCGGTAAGACGACGCTTTCGCTCGAGATCCTGGCCGAGGCCCAGGCAATGGGTGGCGTTGTGGCATTTATCGATGCCGAGCATGCGCTCGATCCCACGTATGCCGCGCGTATCGGCGTGGATATCGACGAGGTGCTCATTTCTCAGCCCGATACGGGCGAGCAGGCGCTCGAGATTGTTGACATGCTCGTGCGTTCCGGCGCCATCGATGCCATCGTTGTTGACTCCGTCGCCGCGCTGACCCCGCGTGCCGAGATCGAGGGAGAAATCGGCGACACTACGGTCGGTCTTCAGGCTCGCCTGATGAGCCAAGCGCTCCGCAAGCTCGCCGGCTCGCTGTCTAAGTCCAACACGACGTGCATCTTCATTAACCAGCTGCGTGAGAAGATCGGCGTCATGTTCGGCAACCCCGAGACCACGACGGGCGGCCGCGCCCTTAAATTCTTCTCTTCGGTGCGTATCGACATTCGCCGTATCGATAGCATTAAGCTTAAGGACGAGGTTATCGGTAACCGCGTGCGCGCTAAGGTCGTTAAGAACAAGGTGGCAGCTCCGTTCCGTTCTGCTGAGTTCGACATTATGTACGGTACGGGCATCTCTAAGGAGGGCTCGATTCTGGACATGGCTGTCGAGTGCGGCATCTGCAAGAAGATGGGCTCCTGGTTTGCCTATGGCGAGGACAAGCTCGGCAACGGTCGCGAGGCCGCCAAGGCGTTCCTGCGCGAACACCCCGATTGCGCCGACGAGATTGAGCATAAGGTCCGTCTTGCCTGCGGGCTTGAGTTTGATGACGATGCTCCGTCCGAGGTAGAGCTGACCGATCAGCCTGCGCCTGAGGAGTTTGACGAGCTTTACGCCATCGATGGTTCCGCCATGCTCGATGATGACGACGAGTAGCGGTTACGCTCATGTCGTATACGGTGACCGAGGCCACGGTCGTCTTTCCCGATAAGAAGGCGGCCTCCTCGTTCTCGAGCGGGTATGCGTCCAAAAAGCCTTGCGCACATATCGATTGTGAGCTTGAGGGCGGTTTTGAGCGGTCTATTTGGATTCCCGTGCGGATCGCGCGCCTGTATGTCAAAAACCGCCCCGATCTTCCCTGTGATTGGGATAACTTTCGTGAGGCGGTGCAGCTCATCGAGCGTAAATGTGCACTTACCATGGTGACTGAGATGTTATCGCGCCGCGACCATGCGACGGGTGAGGTCCGTGACAAGCTGGCTCGCTACGGCTTTCACCAGCCCGCGATCGATTTCGCCGTCGAGCGCGCCACCGAGTATCGCTTTTTAGACGAGAACCGCTTTTGCTCGTACTTTATCGAGGAACGCAAGCGGCGCGGTTGGGGACAGCGCAAAATCGAGACCGAGCTCAAGCGACGTCATGTTGTGCTCGATGACATTCCCGGTTATCCCGAGGATTATTTTGCCGTCGAAGACGATTTGGCGCGTGCGTCAGCCCTGCTCGCCAAGCGGCGTGTTCCAGAGACGCGCGGATTCGAAAAACTGGTTCGGTTTTTGATGGGCAAGGGCTTCTCGTATCACATCGCCGCCGATGCCGTTAAGGCACGTCTCGATGCCGAATGCGAGGAATGTGCGCTTTAGGCGTATGCGTTTTGTGGCCCCGCCGCTCACCGCGTTTTAGCCGCCGTACTGGGGCCATTTATTTGACAGTTGTTGTGGTTCAACGTACGATAAACACTGTCATTTGCTTTGTGATATGTGCTCATCTGTGATGAGTTTGTTTATATGTTTATCTGTATCCGACCCGCATAAGCTGCGCCCATATTACTCAAATGTCGCGAGCCGTTCATAAGGACGGTTCGCTTTGTTGTGTAACGAATCCATAAAAAGGAGTGAGCATGCCTATCATTGCAGCGCTCGTTGGCATCGTTTTGGGTGCCATCGCCGCCATTGCCTACATGCGCACCGCCAAGCAGGGTAGTCTTCACGAGGCCGACGAAAAGATCCAGTCGGCACACGCACAGGCTGAGTCCCTGATCGGTGATGCAAAGCGTCAGGCCGAGACCCTCAAAAAAGAGGCTCTGCTCGAGGCTAAAGAAGAGATCATCAAGAACAAGCAGGCCGCCGAGGCCGAGGACAAGCAGCGCAAGAGCGAGATTCGTACGCTCGAGAACCGCGTGATGCAGCGCGAGGAATCCCTTGATCGCCGCAACGACGCTCTCGACAAGCGCGAGCATCAGCTGTCCAGCCAGGCCGGTCAGGTCGAGAAGCGCTCCCGTGAGCTCGAGGAGCTCTGCGCAAAGCAGACCTCCGAGCTTGAGCGTATCGCCGACCTTACCCGCGAGGACGCCCATAAGGAGCTCCTCGATAAGGTTCGCGGCGAGGTCACGCACGAGGCCGCCACGATCATTCGCGAGTCCGAGCAGCAGGTTCGCGCCGAGTGCCACAAGACCGCCCAGGAGATTTTGTCCCTGGCGATTCAGCGCTGCGCTGCCGACCACACTGCCGAGGTCACCGTTACCTCCGTGCACATTCCCTCTGATGACCTCAAGGGCCGTATCATCGGTCGCGAGGGTCGCAACATCCGGACCTTCGAGCAGGTTTCCGGCGTCAACCTCGTGATCGACGACACGCCCGAGACCGTCGTTCTTTCGAGCTTCGACCCGGTCCGTCGTGAAACCGCCCGTGTTGCCCTCGAGAACCTCATCGCCGACGGCCGCATTCACCCCGCCCGCATCGAGGAGATGTATCACAAGGCTGCCGATCTGGTTCAGCAGCGCGTGCGCGAGGCTGGCGAGCAGGCTGCCTTCGATACCGGCATTCACGACCTGCACCCCGAGATCGTCAAGACCCTTGGTGCCTTGCGCTACCGCACCTCGTTTGGTCAGAACGTGCTTCAGCACTCCCTCGAGGTCTCTGATCTGTGCGGTGTGATGGCTTCCGAGCTTGGCCTGGACGTTGTGACCGCCAAGCGCGCCGGTCTGCTTCACGACCTGGGCAAGGCAATTGACCACGACGTCGAGGGCCCGCATGCCGTCATCGGCGCCGAGCTTGCCCGTCGTTATGGCGAGAAGCCCGTTATCGTCCACGCTATCGAGGCTCACCATGCCGATGTCGACCCCAACACGGTGCTCGATGTCCTGGTGCAGGCCGCCGATGCTGTCTCTGCCTCTCGCCCCGGTGCCCGTCGCGAGTCTGCCGAGAACTACATCAAGCGCCTAGAGAAGCTCGAGGAGATCGCCAACTCCCATGACGGCGTCGAGCGTACCTATGCCATGCAGGCTGGTCGCGAGGTCCACGTCATGGTCCAGCCGGACAAGATCTCCGATGCTCAGTCCACGGTTCTGGCTCACGATATCGCCCATCAGATCGAGGAAGAGATGGAGTATCCCGGTCAGGTGCGCGTCGTCGTGATTCGCGAGAGCCGCGCTGTCGATATCGCTAAATAACATGAGCGACGCGAACGAGCTCATCTCATTTATCGCGTCGATGTCGGGGGAGGGCAACCTTCGCGTCGAGGAGAACCTTGGCGAGGGGTATGTCCGCCTCCGCGTTTCGGAGGCCGAGCGGCGCCAGGCAAAGCACGACATTCAGCATGTCGAGGATATCGTTATCGAAATGCTTCGTAATGCTCGCGATGCCGGCGCCGACAAGGTCTATCTCGCCACGACTAAAGAGGATGGCGTCCGCACGCTCGTCTTCTTGGATAACGGTTCGGGCGTGCCGCAGGATATGCAGGAGCGCATCTTCGATGCTCGTGTCACATCTAAGCTCGAGAGCATGAAGATGGACCGTTGGGGCGTACATGGTCGCGGCATGGCATTGTTCTCGATTAAGCAGAACACTGATGAGGCCCGCGTGGTATCGTCCGGTGTCGATTTTGGTTCTGCCTTTAAGGTGAGCGTCGCCACCGACCGCCTAGGCGAGCGCGCCGATCAGTCGAGTTGGCCTCAGGCCGTCAAGGACGAGGACGGGCATTACGTCTGCGCTCGCGGGCCGCATAACATTATTCGCGCAGCGTGCGAGTTTGCCCTCGAGGAACTGCGTGGTTGCGATGTCTATCTGGGTTCACCGTCCGAGATCGCTGCGACCCTCTATGCGCAGGCATCCAGCCGGCTCGATACGTCCCATCTTCTGTTTATCGACGACGAGAACGAGCTTCCCGTCGTCGACCGCCTGGGTCTTGCCTCTGATGTCGAGGACTTTATCCGCATCTGTTCGGGTTTGGGTCTTGAGATGTCCGAGCGCACGGCACATCGCATTTTGGCTGGTCAAATCAAGCCCGTACGCGGCGTGACGGCGCGTCTGCTGCGCGAGCGCGATTCGACATCGCATGCCCCCGCTCCGGTCGACCTTGCAAAAGACCGTCGCGGTCTGCGTATCGCCAAGGACGACATGGCTCAGTTCTCTCGCGCTGTCGAGCGCGACTTTAACGACCTTGCCGCTCGGTATTATCTCAACCTCTGCGGCGACCCCAAGATTCGCGTTTCGCGTGATCGCATCACCGTAACGTTCGATCTTGCCAAAGAGGAATAGCATCTTTACCGAGTCCGCTCGGTACGATACAGTTGTTGCAGTTAAAACGTACTTTTAAACGCAGGAGTTTCTTCATGGATTGCCTGAAGGTATCAAGCAAATCATCGCCCGCGTCCGTTGCCGGCGCCATTGCCGGCATGGTCAAAGATGGCGTGCCGGTTAACATCCAGTGCGTCGGTGCCGGTGCTGTCAACCAAGCCATCAAGGCCGTTGCCATCGCACGCGGCTTTCTGATTCCGACCGGTTTTGATATTTCCTGCGCGCCGGTGTTCTCGGACATCCTCATCAACGGAGAGTCGCGCACGGCTATCCGTCTTTCGATTTATGTTCACCAGATCAATCGAGCTGCTATGGATAACGTCGTCATGGATGACGTTAAGCCTGTGGCATAGAGTGTTCACTCGCTGCCCGCCCTCTTTGATTCCGCCTATTCCACCCCGTTAGGACTAATTCACATGGATCAGCGTTCCGCACGCGATATTCTTGCCGGTAAAACCTACTTTATTCGCACCTTTGGCTGTCAGATGAATCAACATGACTCTGAGCGTGTAAGCGGTCTGCTCGATTCGTATGGCTGCCTGATGGCGCTTGATCCCGAGCACGCCGACATCGTTGTCTTCATGACGTGTTGTGTGCGTGAGGCTGCCGATACCCGTCTGTACGGACAGTGCAATTCCTGCAAGAGCCTGCCGCCTTCGCCTTTTGGCAAGCGTGTAGTTGCCGTCGGCGGCTGTATCGCCCAGCGCGACGGCGAGGGGCTGCTTACCAACGTCGATAACGTCAACGTCATTTTTGGTACCCATTCCATTGCGCATGTTGCCGAGCTCATTGCCGAGGCATTCCTGGACGGCAAGCGCCATATCCGCACGAACGAGCACGAGGATACCGACGCCATGAGCATGCCGTGGCATCGCGAGACGCAGTATCACGCCTGGGTGCCCATCATGACGGGCTGCAATAACTTCTGCACCTACTGCATCGTGCCGTATGTTCGCGGCCGCGAAAAGAGCCGTCCCTTCGAGGAAATCGTTGACGAGGTGACGGGCCTGGTCCGTCAGGGCGTGCGCGAGATTACGCTGCTGGGTCAAAACGTCAACTCCTACGGGCGTGACCTGTTTGGCAAGCCGCGCTTTGCCGACCTGCTGCGTGCCGTGGGCGATACGGGCGTGGAGCGCATCTTCTTCACTTCCTCGCACCCTAAGGATTTGCTGCCCGAGACCATCGATGCCATGGCCGAGACGCCTGCCGTTATGCCGCAGCTGCATCTGGCCGTTCAGTCGGGTTCGACGCGCATCCTCAAAGAGATGAATCGTCGCTATACGCGCGAGGACTATCTGGGCCTGGTCGATCGTATTCGCAATCGCATGCCCGATATCGCGCTTTCCACCGACATCATCGTTGGTTTCCCCGGCGAGACCGAAGAAGATTTTGAACAGACGCTTTCGCTTGCCGAGACGGTTCGTTATGCGCAGGCCTACACCTTTATCTACTCCAAGCGTGCCGGTACCCCGGCTGCCGAGATTGATGACCCCACACCGCACGAGGTCATTCTTGAGCGTTTTAACCGTCTGGTGAAGGTTATCGAGACCACGGCGCATGAGTACAACCAGGGCGAGCTTCACACCGTGGTGCCCGCGCTCATTGAGGGTACGAGCAAGAAGAATGATGCTGTTCTTCTTGGTAAGAGCCCCAAGAACCAGACGGTGCATGCGCCGATTCCTGCAGGTTATAGCATCGATCAGCTCATCGGCAAAATCGTTGACGTCGATGTTGATGTCGCCAAGACGTGGTATCTGTCTGGCTCCGTTGTGGGCGAGCCTCGCTAATGATTTCTCCCGGTGCAAGTCTTTCTGCTGTAGCGATCGTCGGACCGACGGCGGTTGGCAAGAGCGATGTTGCCGACCGTCTGGCCGCTCGTCTTTCGTCCGAAGTGCTGTCGTGCGACGCGATGCAAATTTATCGCGGTATGGACATTGGCACCGCCAAGATGGCACCCGAGGATTGCACGGCGCCCCTGCGCTTGGTCGATATTGTAGAGCCGGGCGTTGCGTATTCTGTGGCGCTGTATCAGGCGGATGCTCGCGTGCATGTTGAGCGTTTGCTTGGATCGGGGCGCCTGCCGGTGTTTTGCGGCGGTACGGGCCTGTATCTTAAGGCCGCACTCGACGAGATGGACTTTCCCTCGGGAGAACTTGAAGACGACCGCCGTGTGGGTTATCAGGAGCTTGCTGAGCGTATTGGTGAGGAGGCGCTGCACGCGCTGCTTGCCGAACGCGACCCTGAGTCTGCTGCGGTCATTCATCCCCATAACGTGCGCCGTGTGATTCGTGCACTCGAAATGCATGATGATGGCGTGTCTTATGCCCAGCATAAGTCACAGTTCGGTGTTCCGCGCGAGCATTATCATGCTTTGTGGTTTGGCCTGACGCGTAATCGTGAGGTGCTCTACGAGCGCATCAACCTGCGCGTTGACCTGATGTTTGAGCAAGGTCTTGTTGATGAGGTCCGCGGTCTTATGGACCAGGGGTTGGGGGATGCCCTGACGTCGATGCAGGCAATTGGTTATAAAGAGATCATCGATGCTTTCAATGGCGTGATGAGCATGGATGAGGCTCGCGAACTCATTAAGATGCGTTCGCGTCGTTATGCCAAGCGTCAGCTTTCGTGGTTTAAGCGCGATGACCGTATCGTGTGGTTTGATATGGATGAATGTACGATCGATGAGGTCGTTGAGGATATCGTGCATCGTATTGAGGCTGCCTAATGGCCCGTTTCCCTCTTGTTCCCACGGCACCCGAGCCCGAGTGTGCCATTTTAGTTGGTGTTGAGTGGCGCGACAATGCATGGCCGCTCGATCGCTCGCTTGATGAGCTGGAGCGTCTTGCCCACACAGCTGGTGCCCAGTGCGTGGCACGCTTGTCGCAGCGTTTGGTAAAGCCGTATCCTAAATCGTTTATCGGTTCCGGTAAGGTTGAAGAGCTGTGCGGCCTGGTGCATCGCATGGATGCCGATGTCGTTATTTTTGACGACGACCTGACCCCCTCGCAGCAATCTTATTTGGAGAAAGCCGTGGGCGAGCCGGTAAAGATTATCGATCGTACAGCACTGATCCTGGATATCTTTGGCCTGCATGCTCAGACGCGTGAGGGACGCCTGCAGGTACAGCTGGCACAGCTTCAATATTTGTTGCCTCGCCTGCGTGGCATGTGGAGCCATCTCGCCAAGGAGCAGACGCGCGGCGGCATCGGTTCACGTTTTGGTCAGGGCGAAAGTCAGCTCGAGGTCGACCGTCGCCTCATTCGTAATAAGATTGCTGCGCTTCGTCGCGAGCTCAAGCAGGTTGAACAGCGTCGCGATGTTCAATCCAAGAGCCGCATCGAGTCACCGGCGTTTCGCGTCGCGTTGGCCGGTTATACCAATGCCGGTAAATCGACGTTGCTCAATCGCCTGACTGGCTCTACGGTACTTTCGCAGGACAAGCTGTTTGCTACGCTCGACCCGACGACGCGCTCGTATCGTCTGCCCGGTGGACGTGGCATGACGATTACCGATACCGTTGGCTTTATTCAAAAGCTGCCGCATGGTCTGGTCGATGCTTTTAAATCGACGCTGTCCGAGGTTTTGGGTGCCGATCTAATTCTCAAAGTCGTAGATGCATCTGACGAGGACTATGAGCGGCAGCTTGAGGCTGTCGACCGCGTTCTTGATGAGATCGGCGCCGGAGAGCGTTTAACGTTGACCGTATTCAATAAAATCGATCTTCTCGACAGCGTTGATCGATTGAGTTTCCGTCGTCGTTATCCGGAAGCCGTTCTGTTCTCGGCCCAAACGGGCGAGGGGCTCGACGATCTCGTCGATCGCATTGCTCGCGAGGCAGCTGCCACCGATGTGTTGCTCTCCGCCGACATTCCATATCGTGAAGGTGCGCTCATCACACTCGTGCATCAGCAGGGAACCCTTTTGCACGAGGAATATCTTGAGGATGGCGTTCGCATTGTGGCGAAGTTGCCGGCTCGTATTGCACCGCGGCTCGAGCGCTATCGCACCGAGTAGACGAGCTCCAAAATGCCCAGAATGATGGGCTGATGCAGCAGATAAAAGGGGAGTGCGTGACGTCCAAGGCTGGCGAGCGCCGGCAGGGGGTTGGCGTAGGCCCAGCTTGGGACGGTCTTATCGATTCCCTGCGCTATGTGTGCGGCGAAGTATCCTGTAAGATACATAAAGATAAACGGGATGATGGGATAGTAATCACCTGAGACAAACCCAGGGCTCGGAAATCCCAGCCACGCCAGGTAGGGGACAGGGTAGGTCGTTTTGGGGATGCTCCAGGTGAGGGCGAACAACACAAGGCATAGGGGCATGCCCCATCTCGCCGATATCTTCTTAAGGACGGGATCGGTCAACGCCACGATGCCGGTACATGCGGCCATGCAGTAGATGATGCCAAAATTAACCGAATCGTCGACTGAGACAAGTGTTGTTGCCAACCAGACGACGAGTGCTGCTAAGGCGTATTTGGCGCCACGCTTGATATTGTTGCGCGAAAGGGTACACATCCAACCCGCGATAAACAAAAATACCCAGCTGATGCTGGCGCGCCAGATGTCTTGAAAGACTGACTGGGTAAACCAGGGCATATCCCAGCCGTACAGGTAGGCGAGATCATAGCAAGCGTGAAATCCTGCCATAGAAATCATCGTAAACCCGCGGACGGTATCAAAGATGGTGATGCGTTTTTGCATTACGAGAACCGGCGCATTAAACCGACAACTTTACCCAAAATAACGGGGTTCGTCGCATAGATGGGCTCCATAGCGTCGTTCTCGGGCTGCAAGCGCACACGTCCCTGCTCCTTGTAGAACGTCTTGACGGTCGCCGAACCATCAATCATGGCCACGACAATTTCGCCGTTCATGGCACTTTTTTGTTCACGGACGATGATGTAATCGCCATTGAAGATGCCGACATTGATCATTGAGCTCCCATGCACCTCAAGGATAAAGGAACCCTGATCAGTGGCGATTTCGGTCGGGATAGTAAACGTGTCTTCGATATTCTGCTCGGCCAGAATGGGAATCCCAGCCGCGACGCGACCAACGAGCGGCAGCGAGACCGTTCCGCGAGGTGCGGTGGGCTCGTCAGATTTAGAAATTGAGACAGAGGAACCATCCTCGTTAAAGAGTTCCAGGGCGCGCGGTTTGGTGGCATCGCGCTTGAGTAGCCCGCGCGCTTCAAGGGCAGAGAGATGGGCGTGCACGGTGCTGGGGGAGGAAAGGCCCACGGCAGAAGCCATCTCGCGCACGCTGGGCGGATAACCCTTCTCCTGCTGATATTCCTTGATGAAGTCGTAAATTTGCTGCTGACGCTTGGTAATTTTGCGAGCCATCAGGGCATCCTCTCTACCCATGTCAAACAAATGTTCGAATTTTGCTTGACAGGAACAACTGTTCGAAGATAATAATAACCGAACATTCGTTCTCGCGCTAGACATTTTTGTCCGCGCGGCTTGATAAAACTGTTCTCAGCAAAACACGCGAGAGGAGAACATGATGAACGTAACGAATATGGTCCAGGGAAACCTCGCCCTTAAGCTCGAGACGCCTGCAGAACCCACTTTTACGGTTGTTCAGGGTGGCCGCTCCGGCTTTCAGCCTTTGACCGTAAAGCCTGCGCGCAATCAGCAGGCTGTAGTCGCGCCGGCCCGCGTTGCCCTGAAGGTTCCGACGATTGTCGCCGTCGCCGTTGCGCTTACGCTCTTCTTTGTCCTCGCTATGTCGGTCTTTAGCACTCGTCACGCCGCGTATGCCGAGTCCGTTTCCAACATTACCTACGAGACCATTCGCGTTCAGCCTGGCGATTCTCTTTGGTCGATTGCCGAAGAATATCCAATCGAAGGCCTTTCCACGCAAGAGACTTCCGACATGATCCGTAGCGTCAATCATCTGGAGCATGGTTCGCTCGCCGCCGGTGCGCATCTTAAGGTTCCTGCTCGTTCGTAATCATTATCGCGCTGCGCATGGTACCCTTGTTATCGTTTAAGAGGAGGTACCATGCGCTGTCCCAAATGCGGCAAGGCACATACCCGCGTCGTTGATTCCCGTATGCAGGAGTCAAATAACACCATTAAGCGCCGTCGCGAATGTTGCTCGTGTAACTACCGCTTTACAACGTTTGAGCGATGCGAGGACCCTATCGAGGTCATTAAGTCAGATGGAACTAAGCAGCGGTTCGATCGCAATAAGCTTCTTGTCGGCTTGATGCGCGCCACCATCAAGCGCGATTTCGACACTAAGAAGCTCAATGAGATTATCGATGACATCGAGGTCGAGCTTCGCTCTCGCACGCTGACGGCCGTCACGTCCCATGAGTTGGGTGACATGGTGCTCAAGCGCTTGGCCAAGATCGACAAGGTTGCGTACATCCGTTTTGCCTCGGTCTACCGCGATTTCAAAGACGTCGATGAATTTCTGCAAGAGCTCGACAAGCTAAGGTGATTCCATGTCCAACATTACCGTCAACATAAAGCGTCTCGACCCCACCGTTGAGCTTCCCAAATACGCCCATCCCACCGATGCTGGCTTGGATTTGCGCTCCAACGAGGACTGCGTCCTGAAGCCCTTCGAACGCCGTCTGGTCTCTACTGGGCTGGCCATCGCCCTGCCCGATGGCTACGCCGGCTTCGTCCAGCCCCGCAGCGGCTTGGCCATCAAGCAGGGCTTGTCTATAGTCAACACGCCGGGCCTCATCGACGCCCACTACCGAGGAGAACTCAAAGTCATCCTCATTAACCTAGACCCCACGAACAACATCCAAATCAACAAAGGCGACCGCATAGCCCAACTCGTCATCCAAGAAGTCCCCACGGTCAACCTCATAGAAGTAGAAGAACTAGACGAAACCGACCGAGGCAAAGGAGGCTTCGGCTCCAGCGGCATCGCCTAGGGACGCTCGTATCCCTCCCGCCCGGGGCTTACCTATATCATTCCATGCTCAAACATTCTCGCGTCGCTTCGCTCGCTGCGAAACTGCGCGTGGAACGATATAGGTAAGCTCCGGGCGGGCGGCTACTCGCTTGAAACAATATTTACTTTTCTAGAAAGCCGATGCGATAAAGGGACGCCTCCTTTGTCGCATCGACTTACTGTATTTATATTTTCTGGTTCCCCTTTGCAGATTCTACTGGAGGGGAATCTGGTATAGCTGCTAGTACGTAAACGCAGCTTACCTGCGGGAGGCCCCTATATATCGTCCCACGCGCAGTTTCGCAGCGAAGCGAGAATGTTTGAGCATGGGATGATATATAGGGGCCTCCCGCAGGTAAGCGGACATAAAGACGCTAGCGGATATGCGCGGGTTTTCCGCCCCAGTAGAAGCGGCAGAAGGCTCGTTTTCGTTTTTGGGGTTTGCCTACGAGCTCCATGGTTGCGATGGCTATGTCTTCGGCTGCGTGGGGGCGGCGTAGTACTTCGCCGTTGATGAGCAGTGCCTTGAGCGACTCAGGATGATCGTGGAGATGACGCAACGTTACGATGAACTCTCGTGCGGTGGTGACATGCATGCTGGCGCCCATGCCGGTGAGCATGGTGGTGTTGGCCTTTTCCTGGCCATAGGACTTGCCCAGCAGAATCATCGGCAGATGTGCGCATAGGCACTCGGTGACGGTGAGTCCGCCCGATTTGAGGATTGCCAGGTCGCACCCGTGCATGAGGGCCGCCATGTCGTCGACATAGTCCAGCACCGTGACATTTTCGAGCTTCATGGCATCGAAGAGTGTCTTGAGGCGGGCGGCGTATTCCTTATCCTTGCCCGGCAAAAAGACAAAGTGCATGTCTTCGAAGCTGCGTAGGAAGGGGAGGGTGCGGTCCATCTCCGCGCGAAAGCGAACGTACGGTTGAGGCAAGCTGGCACCGGCCATTACCAGCACGACGGTCTTGTCGGTGGGGAGGTTGAACTTAGCTAGCTCTTCCTCGCGATCGTAATCCGTGTCGAATCCGGCGCGAATAGGAATGCCGGTAATGCGAATCTTTGTCTCGAGCACCTTGCGCGGACGCAGCGTTTCGGCCATAAATTCGTTGGCAACACAGAATAAATCGGTGTCCTTGTGGGGCCACCATCCCTCGACTTCGTAGTCGGTCGGTACGCAGATGACCGGATAATCGATACCCGTAAGTACGCGGGCGCCCACGGCAACATTGGCTGCTGTGATGTGCGTTGCAACCACGGCTATGGGCCTGCGGCTACGAATATATTCGTTGAAGGCGGGGAACATAATTCGCGACCAGGCCGTTCCGCCACCCCAGAGAAGATGTCCCGTAAGCGTATATCGCCAGGTCAGGTCGTAAATGGGGCGCGTGGCTCCCGTAAAAGAAGCCGCGGTCTTATTGCCGTCGAATTTAATACGTCCAAAATCAAGGATATCGAGCACTTCAATCTCAATATCCTCGGGGATGCCATTGGTGCCGCGGATGAGGTCGAATGCCTGCGCTATCGCATTTGCGGCGGCCTTGTGGCCCGAGCCAACGGAGGCGTGCACGATGGTCACGAGAGGTTTTTGCTGAGCCAAGAGCCCGGTTTGCTCCGATTGGGGAGTGCTGTGCGTGAGCAGGGGAGCGTCGTCACTCGTCTGCGCCTGGTCCATCGATAACTCCCCTTCAGCTTTGTAATACGGATTTATCATTGTAGTGCATGAGTGTCACGTTCACGTAAATTTGGGTACGAGCGCAAAGAACGACAACGTTTCGACGAAAGGACGCTTCATGACTACCGATAAGCCGATCGATGTTGCGATTATCGGTGGCGGCCCCGCGGGCTATGCTGCCGCCATTTATGCTGCGCGTGCCAACCTGACGACGACCGTGATTGAGCAGGGCATGTCGGGAGGGCAGATCGCCACAACCAATGAGGTCGAGAACTATCCGGGTTTCCCGCTCCTGAGTGGCGCCGAACTTGGCGAGCGTTTTCAGCAGCATGCAGAGGGCCTGGGAGCACAGGTTACATGGAGCATGGTTACGGGTATCGATTACGATGCCGATGCAGCGTTGTTTACGGTGCATCACGATATGGGCGATACGCTGGCCTCGAGCGTTATCGCTTGCATGGGTGCCACGCCGCGTCCGGCAGGTTTCGCAGGCGAGGATACGTATCGCGGTCGTGGCGTTTCATATTGCGCAACATGTGACGGCATGTTTTTCCGCGGCAAGCAGGTTTTTGTAATCGGTGGTGGCAATTCGGCATGCGAAGAGGCGCTGTTCCTGTCCGACATTGCCAGCAGTGTGACCATCGTACTGCGCCGCGACCAGTTCCGTGCGCCCGATGGTGTTGTTCAGAAAGTACTCGCAAAGGACAATATTACAGTTAGGTACCAAACTAGTATTGTGGAGCTATCGGGCGAAGCCATGCCAACGACGATTACCTTTAAGGACAATGCATCCGGCGAGACTCATACCGAGTCATTTGAGCCCGGCTCGTTTGGCATCTTTGTCTTTACGGGGACGCAGCCCCATACCGAGCTTGTTGAGCATCTAGTCGATCTGGCGCCTGATGGCGGCATTCTGACTGATGAATCCATGGCGACCCGCACGCCAGGTCTATTTGCCGCTGGCGATATCCGTTCCAAACGTTTACGCCAGGTTGTGACCGCTGTTTCGGACGGAGCCATAGCGGCAACGAGCGCATACGCGTTTCTCCGTGGATAAGTACGATAATATATCTTATGTAAGGTTGCTATCAATTAACTAAATGGCGGGATGATGCATCAGTGCACTGTCCCGCCAATTTTCTTGCCGGCTATGTGGTATGCAAAACTAGATAACGTAGAATACAATATAGAAAATGAACGGAGGACCTTTATGAACCACGTTAAACACGTTATTCCGATGTCCGATTCGTCGGTCAGCATTAAGCCTGAGGATATTCAGCCCACTGTGCTGCCCGATGCATTTATTCAGTCCGATATCGTGCACAAACTTAATACGTTGAGACTGCCGCGCTATAACCAGTTGCCCAATGTGACGCTCTACCGCGACCAGGTTATTGAGTATGTTGCGCTGTGGATGGATCCGCTGTCCATTTGCGTTGAGCACCCTGTCATTACGCCATCGATGATCAATAACTACGTGAAGGTCGGCCTGGTGCCTGCTCCGGTCAAAAAGCAATATGGCCGCGAGCAGGTTGCCCGCCTGATCGCTATCTGCCTCTTTAAGCAGTTCTTACCTATTGCTGCGGTGCAGGCACTCTTTAACATTCAGCGTTTGAGCTACGATGCCCCGACGGCCTTCGATTATGTGGTCGATCAGCTCGAGGCATCGATTCGTTCGGCGTTTTCCGTCGAGCAGACGCCGGTTCCCGATACGGCGCATCAGGTAACGCGTGAGTCGCTGCTTGTGCGCAGTGCGGTTTCATCCTTCGTTTCGAAAGCGTACCTGATGAGCTATCTAAAGTTTAATGGGTTTAATAGCTAGCCGACGTATAAAACGGGCGGAACAAAGGGCTATCTGCCACTTTGTCCCGCCCGTATTTTTGCTTGGTTGGACGTTATTGGCCCGAAGCCACGCCCATGCCGTAGCCGATAATGAGCCCATGCATTTCGGCATAGTATGAATCTAGCCCGTTACAGGGCATGATGATAGTCTTGGAGCCTGGCCAGCGCTCCACAATTCGGCTGGCAAGTGCTTGGGCGCCTGCCTCATTCTCGACATGGTCGATAACGACCTCGCCGCCCGTAAAACCTTCGGCTTCCATGGTGTCGATAATCTTGTTGAGCATCTTCTTTTCGCCACGCGTGTGTCCGACGAGTTCGATTTTACCGGCTTCACTCGCCGTGCCCAAAATGCGGATATTGAGCTTGTTGGCAATGACGCCGGCTGCCTTAGGGATACGTCCGGCTTTGGCGAGGTTTTCGTAATTGCACAAACTGAAGAGGATTTTGCTGTTCTGCTCAAGGCTATCGAAGTATGCGCAAGCGTCCTCGAATGAGACATCCGGATTGCTTGCAAGATAGCGGTCGAACAGCAAGAAAATGAGATCCATTTTGCCGCCAGCTGCGCGTGAATTGACTAGATGAATCTGTCGGTCGGGCTCCTCGGCAAGAACCATATCGCGAGCCGTGGCTGCCGCATTGTAGCTGCCCGACACGCCCTCAGAGATCGGCATGCAGATGGTCTTGTCTGCCAATTTGAAGAGCTCGGCCCACTCCCCTACGCTGGGACAAGCGCTCGAAGAAGCGTTCGTCTCCGTCTGTACAGCGCAGTTGAGCTCATGCACATCGAGCGAAAGGTCATCGACGAATTCACGCTCCCCCACTCGAATTTTGAGGGGCGCAAATGCAAAGGTGGTATGGGGTGCGGTCGGTTGCCAATCGCGGAGGTTGCAGCTTGAATCGGAGATAAGTGCCCAGCTCATAGAGGGTCCTTTCTAATTGTTCCCATACAATTATAGCCATCTTGCAGACCGATTGGGCCGCTATCTAGTATTCAAAACTAGATAGCGGACTGCACTAAAGGCAAAAGAATGGACCCCATGACTCAAAGCCACGAGGTCCATATCCGTTTGCTTTATCTGAATACTTAGTAACGCACAAAGATATAGTTATTGTTCATGCCGGCGGCAACGGAGCTGATGATGACACCCGTGTTGTAGTCGGAAGCATGAATCATCTGACCACCACCGATGTAAATGCCGGTGTGGTACGAGTTGACCACAACGTCACCGGGCTGCGGATCGGACACACGCGTCCAGCCCATAAAGGTACCCGTGGTGCCCAGGCGGCAATAGCGACCAGTGAGGCAATAGCTAACAAAACCAGAGCAGTCGAAGCTGTTCGGGCCAATTCCGCCCCAGGAATAGGCGCAACCAAGCTTACTGTACGCACGCGAGACAACAGAGCCGCCATCGACGGACTGGCTCGGAACAGAAGGCGTCGGAGCTGGAGCGGGCGTGGGGGGCTGCGGCGTCGGAGCAGGTGCCGGCGTAGGAGCCGGAGTGTTGCCGCCCTGGTTGTTGTTATTGCTGGTCTGGCCACCGTTGTTGGTGTTTTCGGTCGTACCGGCGGTCTCGTTGCTCACCGTGGCCTTCTCGGCGGTACTGGCGTTGATGCCGGCCTGCAGCGCGGCGTTGGCCTCGGCCTCTGCGGCAAGCTCGGCTTGCAGCTGCGAATCCAGGGAGTTTACGACGTTCTGGGCTTCAGCCTGCTGGGCGTTAAGCTCGTCGACCTTCTTTTGCGTGGCTGCGACGTTCTTTTCCTGCTCGGACTGCTTTTCGGTGAGCTGCTGCTTAAGCTCCTTGACCTCTTGAATGGTCTGAGCTTGCTTATCGGAAACTTTGCCGTAGTAGAACAGACGGTTGAGCATATCGCTCAGATCATCGACACCCGTCAAAACCTGAAGCAGGCTCAGACCGCCGGTTTTGTACTCGCCGGCGACATAGGTCGAGAGCTTGGCCTGACCATCGGCGATCTCCTGCTGCTTTTGCGTGATCTCGCCGGCAGTCTGATCGAGCGCCTGCGTCTGCGTGGCAAGCTCATCGTAAATCTGCTGGGTTTGGGTGCCGATCTGCTCGAGTTTCGTACGAGCAGCGGCAAGGTCGGATGCGGTATCGGCGTAGGCAGGAGCCGCGAGGCCCAAGCCCAAAACACAAGCGAGGGTTGCCGTAGCAGCGCAGCGTGCCATGTTTTTGTGCGTGTTTGCTGTGTGCATGTAGCTTCCTTTCCAGTAACTAAGGGTAACGGCTAGTCTACCGTCACCAGGCTAAAGAGCTCCACATCGTCATCAGACGGCGTGAGCTTCTCGCGCGGGTTGAGAAACGCAAGCTCAAGTATACAACCGTAACCGATAAGCTTTGCGCCCATATCTCGCACCAGTTTACCTGTTGCCTCGACGGTTCCGCCCGTCGCGACCAAGTCGTCCAGAATCAACACGGTATCTTTAGAGCTGATAGCGTCGGCATGGATCTCAATTGAATCGGTGCCGTACTCGAGCTCGTAGCTCTGGCTTACGGTCTCGCGCGGCAGCTTGCCCGGTTTACGTGCGGGAACAAAGCCGGCGCCAAGGGCTACAGCCACCGGTACGCCAACCATAAAGCCGCGAGCCTCGGGACCCACGACCTTGGTGATTCCCATGCCGGCAAAGTGCTCGGCGAGGGTATCGGTCATGGCTTTGAGCGCCTCGGGATTGCCAAAGAGCGGCGTGATGTCTTTAAAGATGACTCCGGGCTCGGGATAGTCGGGGATGTCGACGATTTGAGATTCGAAGTCGTACATTGCATGACCTTTCAATGGGTTGCCGGATAAGCGGCAGCGGTTATTTGCCCGCCGTGGCGGTGCCGGAGTGCGAAGGGGCGACGACCTTGAGCGGCTTTACGAGAGAATCCTCGTGCGAAGCCGGCGTGGCTATCTCTTCGTTTTTGGCTTTGGTGGACTCGGAGCGAGTGATTTCCTCATCGAGTGCATCGATGTCGGCGTCCTCGACCACGGCATTGAGCGACTCAAAAACGCGGTTCTTGAGCAGCGCAGTGTGCACACCCTCGGTCAGGTCGTGAAGCTTCTTAAACGCACGCTCGAGCTTGGCGTCGCGCTCGTCATCGGAGGTATCCATTCCGAGCATGCTCACGAGCACCTGCTCAAACATCGAGGACTCGCGGTTGGCGGAAGACACGTACTGACGCAGGTTGCGGGGCTCGATATGGAAGCGTGACAGCTCGGAGCAGTAGCGGATGATTGGAAAATCGCGACCATCGACGAGCTCACGATTCTGCGGACTCTTGATGATGCGAATGAGGTCGTTCTCGGCGAGCGAGCGGATAAACGAAATCTCGACGCCCAGCATATCGGGAATGGTCTCAATGGGATGCAGCTTTTGCTTAGTCTCCTTGGGCTCCGTCTTGAGCGGAACATCGGACAGCAAGCCCACCTCGTAAGCGAGCGTTGACAGGTCCGTGGCGTTTTCCAAGCGCTGCTTAATCACGTTGAGAGGCATGTAGCGGGTCTTCTGCAAATGCAGGATGACCTCCAGGCGATCAACGTCCTCCTTAGAGTACTGACGGTATCCCTTAGGCGTACGATGAGGGGTAATGAGCCCCTCATCTTCTAGAAATCTAATTTTTGAGTTCGAAAGATCGGGGTATGCGCCTCGAAGTAGGTTGACGACTTGGCCGATACTTAGATAGTTGCGTTCGGCCATGCCCTACTCACCGGTTTCGATGCGCTCCGGCGTGCTCTCGTGGTAGATGAGCGTAAACGTACCGATCTGGACGGAAGAACCGTCGTGCAGCGGGGCTGCATTGACGATGGCACCGTCGACCCAGGTGCCATTGAGCGAGCCCAAGTCCTCGATGCGAGCGCCGAGGCCCTCGCGGATAATGCGCGCGTGGCTGCGCGATACGGTCATGTCATTGAGGAAGATGCCGTTCGCAGGATCGCGGCCGATGGTGGTCACGTCGTCCTCGAGCTCAAAGGCGGCACCAGTCTGCGGACCCTTGACGATGGACAGAACGGAGGCGGTGATGCGCACGTTGGCCATGAGGTCGGGAACGGTGACGTCGCTTGAAGGCACGCGGAATACGCAGGTAGCGTCAGCAGTCTTATCATTCTGAGGCATATTGTTAACCATGTTGTCCATGACAACCCCTAACTTATCGCGGACGTGCCGCAAATAATGAACCGTACGTAATCATACCCCAACGAATCAGTCTTCGATTTCAGGGTTCAGAAAGTCGATGTCCTTGTCCTCGGGATGCGCGAGAGCCTGTTTAATGGCCACTCCGCCCTTAATGGAATAGATGACAGCCGTGAGCATGGAGAAGATCACGCCGCCGTACACAAAGAAGATGCCGAGGGGCACTGAGCTTCCGTTGAGGCCCGGGAAGGCCGTAAGGGTTGAAGGTAAAAGATGCAGGCCGTCAATAACGGGGAACCCGAGCAGCATGAGCGAGAAGCCGGTCATGAGCAGTGCAGTGGCAATCTTTCCGGGAAAGACGACATCGATGGGGCGACGGTGATAATGACGCACGATAAGCGTGCCGATGCCCAGATAGATGTCGCGGCCAATAATGAGCACGCAGACCCAGATGGGCAGCTCTCCGCGGACCACCAGCCCAAGTACGCCGGTGAACAGCAGCGCACGGTCGCAGATAGGATCCATGACCTTGCCGAGCCACGAGACCGTCTTGGTCATGCGGGCGATCTGACCGTCCATCCAGTCGGTAGAGGCGGCAACGGCGTAGATAACGATGGCGATGACGCGGTTGTTATCCGTCACAAACAGGTACAGAAATACCAGGGTGAGGATCAGGCGCGTAAAGGTGATGAAATTGGAGATCGTAAAGATCTTATTCGACGGGTAATCGGAAGTGCCGATAAGCTCCTTTTTGATCTTCTTTTTGATGCCCACAGGACTCCCCCGCTGGTTAACAACAAAACTATCGCTACTATACCCGTTCCGGCGATGTCTATCCAGCGTAAGCATAGAGAGTCCAGACATGAGGAAGGCGCTTTTGGGCGGCGGTGGATTTCACATTCGTGTACATCAGCCTCCAAACATGCCGAAAAATGTCGGTTTTGGAGGGTGATGTACACGTTTTGATTCGGTGATTACATCGATCGGGAAAGTTGTTGCTTTAAGCAAATTAATCATGATGTGCGGGTCGAGAAGGGTTGGCGCCAAAAGAACTCAACGGCCGTTATGGCTTCGTTAGAAACGCGCCCCACCATGGATGGTGAACCCGAAAGGTAAGGCGCGCGGGCACGGTGACTCGGCCCGCGCTCCCGGAAGAGAAAGGATAAACCCATGGGTTACATGCTCGAGACGCGTGGGCTCACCAAGCGCTTCGGCCGCGGCGACCAGGCGCAGGACGCCGTGGCCGATGTGAGCCTTCATATCCGCGAGGGCGAGGTGTACGGGCTGCTCGGTCCCAACGGCGCCGGCAAGTCGACAACGCTCAAGATGATCTGCGGGATGCTGCGGCCGACGGCCGGGGAGATCCTCTTTGCCGGGCACGCTTGGCGCCGCGAGGACCTCTACGCAATCGGCAGCCTCATCGAGGAGGCGCCGCTCTACCCCAACCTCACCGCGCGCGAGAACCTGCGCGTGCGCACCACGCTGCTGGGCCTTCCCGAGAGCCGCATAGATGAGGTGCTCGCCGCCGTGGACCTCGCGGACACCGGGAAGAAGCGCGCCGGGCGCTTCTCGATGGGCATGCGGCAGCGCCTGGGGCTCGCGCTGGCGCTGATCGCCCGGCCACGCCTGCTCGTGCTCGACGAGCCCACCAACGGCCTCGACCCCATCGGCATCGAGGAGCTGCGCGACCAGATCCGCGGCTTCGCGGCGGCGGGTACGACGGTGATCGTTTCGAGCCACATCCTCTCCGAGGTGCAGCAGATGGCGGACACCATCGGCATCATCTGCGAGGGGCACCTCGCCTACGAGGATGCGCTTCGGCCCGGGCAGGACCTCGAGGAACTCTTCATGAGCTTCTGCCGGGAAGGGCGACGAGCACGCGGGGAGGTGGCGGCATGACGGGCGAGAAAGGCGGCCTGTTCGCGGCCCTGCGCGCCGAGGCCCTGAAGTCGCGCCACGCGGCACCGGTCCGCCTGGCCGTGCTCATGGCGCTGCCGATGCCGCTGCTCGGCGCGATGCCCTACCGGGGCGTGCAGATCTTCAGCGCGTGGAACTACTGGTACGCGCTCTTCCTGCCCGTGTGTCAATCGCTCGTGGTGGCGTGCGTCGCGCGGGCTGATGCTCGCACGCGGATGCGGGGGCTTCTGGGCCTGGGCTTCCCGCTCGGGCGCGCCTGGTGGGCCAAGGCGCTCTGGTGCCTCGCGCTCTGCACGCTCTCGAACCTCGTGGTCTTCGGCATCTACCTCGCGGGATCGGCGTTCTCCTCGCAGGGCCTCACGGCCGCGGGCACGCTCACGATGCTCCTCTGCGCGCTCGTCAACACGGTGACCGCGGCGTGGATGATCCCCGCAGGGCTCTTCCTCACGGCGCGGCTCGGCATGCTCGCTGGCATCTTCTGCCCGCTCGCCGCGCAACTCGTAGGTGGGTTCGCCTGGTCGTTGGTGCCGCTGCCGCAGCTCTTTCCGCCGTCGGCGAACATGGTCATCCCCACGAGCTTCATCCCCGTGCTGCCGAGCGGCGAGCCACTCGCGGCGGACATGGCGCTCGGCGAGGCGCTCGCGTCGGACGGCATGCTCACGCTGGCGGGCCTTGCGGTCTGCGCGCTCGCGTTCGCCGCGCTCACGGCGGCGGGCGCGGCCTGGTTCGCGCGCTCCGAGGAGAGGTGATGGCCATGACACGACTCTCCGATCCGATGCCGCGCATGACTCTCCCGCGGGCCCTGCTCTCCGAGGCCCTGCGCCTGGCGCGCTCCCCGCTCACGGCGGTGCATCTCGTCTGCGGCTTGGCAGCCGGTCTTGCCTGCGGCGAGTACTTCTCCGTAACCCGATGGGACCCGGCGCTGGGCGCGGACGCCTACGCCCAGTTCCTCGGCGCTCTCATGCCGCTCATGTCCGCCATCGTCTGCGGGCTCGCTGTGGACGAGGAGCGCGCTGCCGGGCGCCTCGCCAACCTCATGGCGGTCCCCTCGCGCGGGCGCGCCGTCGCGGCGAAGCTGCTCGCCCTTGCGGCGCTCGGCGCGGGCGCGCTGGCCGTGGCGCTCGGCGTGTTCGGGGCCGTGCTCGCCGTCGCCGGGCGCCTGCCGCTCGGGCCCGCTCCGCTTGCGGCCGCCTGGGCGGGCATCGTGCTGGGCAGCCTGCCCCTCTACGCGCTGGGGCTCGGCGTGGCCCTGCGCCTCGGCCGCAACGCCGTCATCGGCGCCGGCGCGGCGGGGATGCTCCTCGCGTTCTTCTCGGTGGGCGGACTTGCGCACGGTCTCATGACCGGCGAGCTCACCGGTGCCCTGGCGACGCCCCTGAGCTGGGTGCCGCTCGCCTGGCCCGCGCGCCTGGGGTCGCTCGGGGTTGAGGCCTTCATCGACGCCGTACGCGCGGCGGGCCCACTCCTCACGACTGCGCTCGCTGGCCTCGTGCTCACCCTGGCAGCCGACGCCGTCCTTCTCACCTGGTTCTGCCGCTTCGAGGACGGGAGGGCAGATGCGTAGGAGGCCGCTCGCCGCCATGCTCGCCCTCCTCTCCGCAGCGCTCCTTCTGGGCGGGAATGCCCTGCTCGACGCCGGCTGGGGGTCGGCGCTGCGCTCGATCGCAGACCGCGTGCTGCCCAACCCTGAGATCGCCATGTGGGCGCCCGCGCCCGAGCCCGGCAGCCACGCGAGCTCCTACGCCGACGCCACCGGGGCGGGGACAAACTACGTCTACCTGGTGGACGCGGCGGACGACAGGGGCAATGTCCGAGAGCTCCAGCTCATCTTCTTCGGGCGGGAGTCGGACGGCGAGGGCTGGCTCGAGATCGAGGCGCGCGACGGCTCGGGCGTGCGCTGCCGCGCGTGCGACGCGGCCGAGGCGCCCGCGGCTGCGCGCGGGGCTCTGGACCGCTGAGCGCGGCGCAAGTACAATGCCGACGGGAGTTTCAGGAGGTCGAACATGGCGAGGATACTGGCAGTGGATGATGAGCGGGCGATTCTCGACGCGCTCGCGCGCGTCCTCGGCCGCGACGGCCATGAGGTCGTCAAGGCAGCGGACCCGACGGCGGTCCCGGGGACGGACCTCTCGCGCTTCGACCTCGTGCTCTGCGACGTCATGATGCCGGGGCTCGACGGCTTCGAGCTCGTGCGGCAGATCCGCCCGGACTTCGACGGGCCCATCATCTTCCTGACCGCGCGCGTGGCCGAGGAGGACGCCGTGGCCGGCTACGGCCTGGGCGCCGACGACTACGTCCGCAAGCCCTTCGGGGCCGCGGAGCTGCGCGCCAAGGTCGCGGCCCATCTACGCCGTGAGCGCCGGCCGCGCTCGCACGCCCTCTCCTTCGGGGAGGTGCGGATCGACCTCGGGGCGCGCGGCCTCGCCGTGGGCGGCGAGGCCGTGCCGCTCACGCCCACCGAGTACGCCATCTGCGAGTACCTCGCCCGCCACCCCGGGCAGGTCATGAGCCGCGCGCAGATCCGCGAGGCGGTGCTCGGCTGGGAGAGCGACGCCGACGACGCGGCCATATCCATGCAGGTCAGCCGCGCCCGGAGGAAACTCTCCGAGGCCGGCGCCAATCCGATCGCGACCGTCTGGGGGATGGGGTACAAGTGGCAGCTCTAAGGACCGGGGCGCGAGGTCGCGGGGGCATGCCGCTCTCCTTCGTCATCGCGCGCTACTTCGCCTACGCGTTCGCGGCGGTCGCCACGGCGTGGCTCGCCTCGTTCATGGCACTCTCCGCAGCGATCAGCGCGGGCTTCGTCTACGAGGCAAGCTGGGGGCCGGCCAATGCGCGCGAGGTCGCGGAGGGCCTGGCACGCGACGGCGTCTGCGGACAGCAGGACGTGCCGACGGCGTACCGCTACCTCATCCTGAATAAGGACGGATACGTGCTGATGACAGACCTCGAGAGCACGCGGCTCGAGGACGCGACGGAAATGGCCCGTACGGCACTCGCTGCGGATCCGGGCACAGTGGAGATCGAGGGCGGGGGTTCGGGCCTCACCTACGCCGCGTTTCCGCTCAAGGGCGGCGGGGCCTGCGCGCTCGTTAGCGAGTACCTGCCGCAGTGGGTCTCGCGCGACCTCGCCGGCCTGCTTCCCAACCCGCAGAACCTCATGCTCGTCGGCGCCGCGGCGGGAAGCGCGCTCGCGCTCGCGCTCGTGGCGCGCCGCGCGAGCCGCGTGATCTCGCGCAAGATGGCGCCGCTCGCGGAGGCGGCGGGGCGCGTCGGCGCGGGGGAGCTCGACTTCGCGGTCGGCAGCACCAACGTGCGCGAGGTGAACGACGTCCTCGCCGCGATGGACGCCATGCGGGCCTCCCTCGCCGAGTCGCTCGAGGCCCGCTGGGCCGCGGAGCGGGGGCAGCGCGAGCAGGTGGCGTCGCTCGCCCACGATCTCAAGACGCCGCTCACCGTGCTGCGCGCCAACGCCGACTTCGTGGCGGAGGAGCTGGAAGACGAGAAAGACGCCGACCTCGCGGCCGCCGCGCGCGACATAGCCGGCAGTGTCGAAAGGCTCGACGGCTACGTGCGCCTGCTCATCGAGGCCTCGCGCGGGTCCGGCGGGGCGGAGAGGGACCCCATGCGGCCGGCCGAGCTCTGCGAGCAGGTCCTCGCCGAGGCCGCCCAGATCGCCCGGGCGCGAGGCGTGACGCTCGACGCAGCCACGGGCCCCGCTGTCGTGGGCGCGCCCGAGGCCCCACTCGATCGAACCACCCTGGCGCGAGCCGCCGCGAACCTCGTGGCCAACGCCGCCGAGCACGCGCGCTCGCGCGTGGTGGTCTCCTGTGACGTCGCTGGTGGATACCTCGTCATCGAGGTCGCCGATGACGGACCGGGCTTTTCTCCCGCCGCCCTCGAACGCGGCTGCGAGCGCCTCTTCACAGACGACTCCTCTCGCTCCTCGCGCGACGGAGGCCGCCATTACGGGCTCGGCCTCCACGTCGCCTCCGAGGCCGCGAGCGCCCACGGGGGCTCCGTCTCGCTCGCCAACAGCCCCTCGGGCGGCGCGGTGGCCACCATCGCGGTCCCCCTGTGCGGGATCTGACGACTTCCTCGATGTCTACCTCGACTGCGATATGTCGCTCGTCGAGGCCGCGACGAGATGGTGTTGCGTCTGCCCCGCTTGGTGCTTCTAGCTCAAATTTGATCTGATGTAAGGCTCGTGCAATCCTGCATGGGCCGTTCTTTTGGCAATTGCTCGACCGATTCGTGGCTTGAAACACAAATTATCGAGTTAAGGAGACATGGGGTCACACAGCGGCTCTCAGAGCGCCCGCCGCACTCCCCCGCCATTACCCTGCGGCGTCCTCGTATAGAGCCCATCCTGCTTGGCGTTTCGTTGCAACAGCCCACTTGTCCACCGATCAAGCGAACTGCTGGAATAAATACAGCGACACGCTTGTCCGTTTCAGTCGCTATATCTGTGTTAATCGCCGTGATAAATACAGCCCGTACTCGGCTGCATACCAGCTACGCGTATGTAGATTCATATCGCGTTAATAAATCGGCTCAAGCGTGTGCAAAACGCGCAAGTAGCCGCAAAAGGCGATTATCGCGCAGGTAGATTTCTGGCACCCTGTTGCTTACTGAAAATTAAGCAATTGCTTAAAACAAAAAAGGTCAGGCACTAGGTGCCTGACCTGCAAACTTCTGGTCGGGACGACTGGATTCGAACCAGCGACCCCTTGACCCCCAGTCAAGTGCGCTACCAAGCTGCGCCACGTCCCGAAGCTTTTGTTTGTTGCTCTGCTCTCGCTCGCAACAGGGAGTATATTAACCCGAAACTTTGTCCTTGTGCAAGAACTTTTTTACAAATTTTGAAGCAAGTCCAAAATTGTATCTGCGAGCTTGTGTTTTGTTAGAACGGGAAGTTCTTGCGTACCCGTTGTACTCACAATCCAGGCCTTGTTGGTATCGGTTCCAAAGCCCGAATCGGCGCGCGATACATCGTTGGCGATAATGGCATCGCAACCCTTGCGGTCGAGCTTTCGCTGTGCGTACTCCAGGACGTTATCGGTCTCGGCCGCAAAGCCGATCACACGGCGCTCACCCTTCTGGCGCGAAAGCTCGGCCAAAATATCGACCGTCTCGACGAGCTCGATGCGATCCAGTCGCTCGTTGGCCTTTTTGAGCTTATGGTCGGCAGGGGCTGCGGGCGTGTAGTCAGCGACGGCAGCCGCACAAATGGCCGTATCGGCCGACTGGAAGGCGCTCAGCGCCGCCTCCAGCATCTCTGAGGCGGTTTGCACGCGCACGCACTCCACGCCGTGGGGAACGTCGAGCGATGTCGGTCCCAGCACGAGCGTGACGGCGGCACCGCGACGTGCGGCCTCCCCCGCCAGGGCGATACCCATCTTGCCCGAAGAACGGTTGCCAATGAAGCGCACGGGGTCGATCGGCTCATGCGTGGGGCCGGCGGTAATGACGATGCGCTTGCCCGCCAGGTCTTGTTGCACGGAATTGAGCACCTCACAGACAGCCTCGACGATGTCCTCGGGCTCGCTCATACGGCCCGTGTCCACGTCGCCGCACGCAAGGTAGCCGCTGCCGGGTCCCACCACGTGAACGCCGCGGTCGCGCAACGTGGCCATGTTGGCCTGCGTCGCCGGCGCCTTCCACATGCCATTGTTCATGGCCGGCGCGATCACGACGGGCCGCGGCGTCGCAAGCAGCGTGGTGGAGATGAGGTCGTCGGCGATGCCGTTGGCCATCTTGGCGATGATATTGGCCGTCGCGGGCGCCACGACCACCAAGTCGGGCTCCTGCGCAAGCGAGATATGGTGGATGGGGTCAGACGGGTCGTCGAATAGCCCAACCGCGACCGGCTCATTGGTGAGCGCGCGGAACGTGAGCGGGCCCACGAACTCCGTGGCATGCTCGCTCATAACGACTTTGACACGTGCGCCGCGCTTTTGCAGCAGGCGCACGATATTGCACGACTTATAGGCGGCGATCCCGCCGGTAATGCCCAGCAGGATCGTTTTTCCCTCAAGTTGCATTGAATTGTTGGATGCCGCCGTCATCGCTAGGCTTCCTTGCTCGGGAGCACCAGGAGGCGGTGGCAGTACGGACAGTGCGTAATCTCGCTACCATCGTGGTTGAGGTCGCTCATGGACGATGCCTGCAGCGCGGTGTGGCAGACCGTGGGGATGTTGCCCTTGATGGTCTCGACGGCCAAGCCGCGGAACTGCTTGAGCAGACGCTCGTAGTCGGTGAGCACGTCGGCCGGCAGCGTGGCGGCAAGAGCGGTGCGCTCCTTAGTGGCGGCTTCGATCTGAGCCTGCAGGTCGGCAGCCTTGGCGCGGGCGGCCTTGGTATCGGCCTTCACGCCCTCCTCGAACTTGGCGATGATGGCCTGCGCGCGGGTCTCGCGGTCGAGAGCCTCTTTGTGGGCGACAACGACATCCTTGCGGGTGTGCTCAATCTTGTCCAGGCGCTTGGCCAGGGTGGCGAGCTCGTTTTCCAGGTCCTGTACCTCGCGGTAGTCGGAGCCGTCAACGTGGCGCTTCTTGGCGGCCTCGATGGCGTTATTGGTCTGGATCTCGGTGGTGTTGAGATCGTCGAGCTCAATGTCCAGATCCTTGCGCTGGGCGTAGAGCTTGGTCATCTCGGACTTGAGCTTCACATAGGTCTTGCGCTTGGAAGCGAGCTCCTTGAGCTCCGGCATATTGGCAAGTTCGCTCTTGTTGCGGGCGAGCTCCAAATCGATCTGTTGCAGCTTGAGTAGCGTAGCGCCGGCGCTCATAAGTTCTCTCCTTTTGTCACAGTCCACCATTGGCAAGGGTTCAGTATTTTAATCGCATGACGGGGGTCGACCCCGGCATCAACTGCAGAGTTCATCAAGATATCAACGAACGGCTCCTCGGAACGGTCGTGGCCGAGCAAGATCACCGGCAGCCCGCGCAAGGCAAGGTCTTGCGCCGCGTGGTAGCCCGCCTCGCCCGTCACGACAACATCTGAGCCCGCGGCGATGGCAAGTTCTCCGAAGTCGCCCAGGGAGCCGCCCAAAATGGCGACGGTGCGGCACGGGCGATCAGCTTTGCCCCACACGCGGGTCGCTGCCAAAGGCCGTGGCAGCACGGGTGGCAAGATCGCGCAGCGTGCACGGGTCGTTGAGCGTTGCAAGTGCGCCCAGGCCGGTGGCCTCGGGGTCGTCCACGTGCTCCAGTGAGCTCACGGGTGCGGCACCCAGCAGCTTGCTCAGGCAGACACGGGCTTCGTGCGAGCGGTCCAGGTTGGTGTGGAGCGAGATAATGCTCACCCCGCAGCGGGCAGCCTCGTAGAGGGCCGCACTGCACTGGGGTCGTGTGGCATCCGCCGGACAAAAGGCCTCGGGTGCCTTGATGTATATGGGATGATGCGTCAGCAGCACGTTGGCGCTTGCTTCTTGGGCGCGGCGAACATTAGCCTCAGTCGCATCGAGTGCGCAGGCAACGCCGGTGATCTCCGCGGCCGGATCGCCAACGGAGAGACCTACGTGATCCCAGCCCTCGGCGTCCGCCTTGGGGTAGCGCGCCAGCAGCGCACGTTCAAACTCGGCGACGATCATGCGGCACCCACGATCGAGAGCAGCGTCTGGGCAAAGTCGTCCAGGTCGGCAGGGTTCACACGGTCATCAAACGAGATACGCAGAGCGCCCAATGCCTGCTCGCGACCAATGCCCATGGCGCTGAGAACATGGCTCGGGTCCATGCTGCCGCTCGAGCAGGCAGAACCGGCCGATACCTCAAAGCCGGCGGCGTCGAGCTTGATGATGAGCTCCTCGGAGTCCATGCCGTCAATGTAGATCGATACCATGCCGGGCAGACGGTCGGCATGCGCATAGTCGCCCATGGTGGCGTGAATGCGCGGATGGGCCGTAAGCTTGGCGTAGAGCTTGTCGGAAAGGGCTTGCAGCTTCTCGCGCTCCTCGGCCACATGGAGCGTCAGCGTGCGGGCGGCAGCGGCAAAGGCGAGCTGCGTGCGCAGATCCTGCGTGCCGGCGCGACGTCCGGCTTCCTGTCCGCCGCCAAAGATGCGCGGGCGCAGCGGCGTGCGGTTCTTAAGGTAGAGCGCGCCGGATGCCACGGGGCCACCGATCTTGTGCGCAGCAACGGTCATGGCGTCAACTCCCAGCTCGGTAACATCGAGCGGAATATGCAGATACCCCTGGATGGCATCGGTGTGGAACAGGGCGCCCACGGTATGCGCGGCCGCGGCAAGCTCGCGGATGGGCTGCACCACGCCGGTCTCGTTGTTGGCAACCATGATGCTCACGAGCGCCACGTCGTCGCCTAGTAGCTCGACAAGCGTGGCAGGCTCAATGTAGCCCATGCGGCAGGGCTGCACCAGGTCGACTCTAAAGCCTGCGGCACGCAGCAGCGGCAGGTTGTCCAGAATCGAATCGTGCTCGATGGCAGATACGATCACGCGGTTACGCTTACGGTCGCGCTGACGTGCACCCTCGGCAAGACCGAGTAGCGCCAGCTGGTTGGCTTCGGTGCCGCCGTTGGTCAGAACAATCTCAGACGGGCGAACGCGCGCGCCAAAGCTGCGGGCGATCTCGCGACGTGCAACCTCCAGACGCGCGGCAGCCTTGCGGCCGAGCGAGTGCAGCGAGTTGGGGTTGACGCCGGCAAGCTCGCTGTCGTCGTACTCGCGCTGCGCAAGGAGCGCCTCGGCGCGCATGGGCGTCGAGGCGGCATAGTCAAGATTCACGGGTATGCGGTTTTGACCTGCGGTCATAAGGGTTTATGCCTCCTGTGCAGCCTCGTTGCCCAGCTTCTGCAGCAGCGCAACCTCGGCGGCGGGATCTTCGGACTTAAATACGGCGGAACCGGCCACCAGGACATTTGCGCCGGCCTTGACGACCTCGGCGATGTTTTTGGAAGAGATGCCGCCGTCGACCTCGATCATGGGCGACACGCCATGTCGCTCGCACATGGCCGTAAGCTCGTGCAGTTTGGCGATTGTACCAGGGATAAAGCTCTGGCCGCCAAAGCCAGGGTTCACGCTCATCAGCAGCACCATGTCGACAACGTCGATGATGCTCTCGAGCACGCACACGGGGGTGGCGGGGTTGAGCACCACGCCGGCCTTGACGCCGCGCTGCTGCAGATGCGTGAGCGTGCGGTGCAGGTGCGTGGAAGCCTCGTAGTGCACGGTGATCATGTCGGCACCGGCGTCGGCATACCAATCGACCGTCTCGTCGGGGTTCGACACCATGAGGTGCGCGTCGACCGGTACATCGGTGGAGCGCTTGACGGCCTTAAGGATGTCAACGCCAAAGGTGAGGTTGCCGGTAAAGTGACCGTCCATAACGTCAAAGTGTACGTAGTCGGCACCGGCGATCTTGTCGAGCTCGCCCTTGAGGTTGGCCATGTCGGCCGAAAGGACGGACGGAGCGATTTTGATGGAACCCATGGTAGTAGCCTTTCTGCGCTAGTCGGTGAGTCCGTAGAACTCTTGAGAAGGGACGCGATCGGTAAGAATCTCGAGCGCCCTATCCAAAGTAACACCGTTGTAGAGCGTTTGCTCCACGGCAAAGGTGAGCGGAATGTCTACGCCCAGCGAACGGGCAAGCTCGCTGACGCTGCGGGCCGCGACGGCGCCCTCGACCACCATATGCGTGCGCGTCTGATACTCGTCGAGCGACACGCCGTGGGCAAACTCGTAGCCAAAGGTGCGGTTGCGCGAGTGCTCCGAGGTGCAGGTGGCAATGAGGTCGCCCATGCCGGCAAGTCCCATGCAGGTCATAGCTTGACCGCCGCGGGCGTGCACCAGACGGCTGATCTCTGCCAGGCCGCGCGTCATGATGAGGGCAAGCGTGTTGTCGCCCGCACCGGTACCGGCGGAGATGCCGCATACGATGGCGATGACATTTTTCATGGCGCCGCAGACCTCGACACCGGTCATGTCTTGCGACAGATAAATACGGAAGGCCGTGGATAGGAGCAGGTCCTTAAAGGTCTCCCCTATCTGCGGATCTTTGCTGGCGATGACGGCGGCAGAAAGACCGCCGCGGCAGATCTCCTCGGCATGGTTGGGACCCGAGAGCGCCGCCACGCGCGCCTCGTTGCCGATCTCGCTGGCGATGACCTCGCTCATGAGCAGGCCGGACTCGGGCTCAATGCCCTTGGTGAGGCAGAGCACCGGGGTATCGGCGGCGATAAAGGGCGCTGCCCGATGGCACACGTCGCGCAAGTGCGTGGAGGGCACGGCAAAGATGATCGCATCGGCACCGTCGAGCGCCTGGGCGAGCTCGGTCGTTGCTACCACGTTGTCCGGCAGCTCGTAGCCCACAAGGTAGCGGGGGTTGCGGTGCTCACCGTTAATGCCGGCGGCCGTCTGCTCGCTATGGGCCCACATGGTTACGCGCACGGCTCGCGCGGCGGCAAGGCCGGCGACGGCGGTTCCCCACGAGCCAGAGCCAATCAGCGCAACATTCATGACTCTCTCCTACTTATCGTCGGGCTCGGTGACGCGCTTGGTAAACGAGAGCTTGGACTCCTTACCGGTCATGAGCTTTTTGATGTTCGCGCGATGGGCCCACACCACGGTGATGCCGATTATCGCCATGCAGAACTTGAGGCCCAGGCTGCTGTACGGAAAGACCGCGCAAGCAGCGATGGGAAGACCGATGGCCGCGGCAAGCGAGCCCACCGACACAAACTTGGTGATGGCGACGGCCACGATAAACATGCCCAGCAGCGACAGGCCAATGGGCCAATACCAGGCGAGGATGACGCCCAGGCCAACTGCGATTCCCTTGCCGCCATGGAAATTGAGGTAGGGCGAGAAGATGTGGCCCCACACCGCTGCCAGGCAGATGACGCCGAGCATCCAGTCGCCGGGGGCTCCGGGCGCCATGATGTTCGGCGGAAATCCATAGCCCACGCTCGCGATGAGCGGACGGGCGATGACAACGCAGATGGCGCCCTTAAGGCAGTCGAGCAGCAGCGTGAGCGCGGCCACCTTGGGGCCGGCCACGCGCAGCGCGTTGGTGGTGCCGATGTTGCCGGAGCCCGCCTTGCGAATGTCCGTGTGGTTGAACACGCGGCCCAAGATCAGGCCAAACGGAATCGCTCCGATAAAGAACGAGACCACGGCGCAGATGGCGGTCAGCAGAATCGGATTATGCATCCTTTTGCTCCTTCTTCCTAAAGAAGAGTCGAATGGGCGTGCCGGCAAAGTCGAAGGTCGAGCGCATGCGGTTCTCCACATAGCGCTGGTAGGTGTCGTTGACCAAGTCGCTGTGGTTGACGAAGAACGTGAACGTCGGCGGGTTGACGCCCGTCTGGGTCACGTAGTGCATGCGCAGGCGGCGCTTGCCGTCCACCACGGTATGACCGAACTCGCGCAGATCGGTGAGGAACGTGTTGAGGCGCGAGGTGCTAATCTTCTGCGAGCGCGTCTTTTCGGCGGCGTCGACCATCGCCCAGATCTTCTCGACGCTGCGGCCGGTGAGGGCAGAGATGCGCAGGTACTGGGCCCAGGGAGCCATGACGCCCAGACGGCGGTCGATGGTCTCCATGCAGGCCTCGCGCTTGCGGTCATCGTCGAGCAGGTCCCACTTGTTGAGCAGCACAACGATGGCGCATCCGCGCTCGATGGCAAGACCCATGACCTTCTGGTCCTGTTCGGTAACGCCAACGGAGGCGTCGACGACGAGCAGCGCCACGTCGGCGCGGTCGATGGCGCGCAGGCCGCGAACCATGGAGTAGTACTCGATGTTCTCGTACACGGTGCTCTTCTTACGGATGCCCGCGGTGTCGACCATTCGGTAGTGCTTGCCGTTGCGCTCCACGACGGTGTCGATGGCGTCGCGCGTCGTGCCGGCAATGTTGGACACGATAGAGCGGTCGGCGCCCAGGATGCGGTTGAACAGCGAGGACTTACCGGCGTTGGGGCGGCCGATGATGGCCACGTTCAGCGCATCGGGGAACTCATCGGCGACCTCGTCCTCTTCCTCGGGAAGCAGGGCCACGATGTCGTCGAGCAGGTCGCCCGTGCCGTGGCCGTGCAGGGCCGAGAGCGGCGTGGGCTCGCCGATACCGAGCGAATAGAACTCCCAGATGCTGTCGTTCTCTCGATCGGGGTTGTCGAGCTTGTTCACCAGCAGAAAGACCGGCTTGTCGCAGCGCTTGAGCATGCGAGCGACCGACTCGTCCTCCTCGGTGACGCCGGTGCGGCCGTCGACCACAAACAGGATGACGGCGGCTTCCTCGGCGGCGGCGAGGGCCTGGTCGCGAATGGACGTGGCGAAGACGTCATCGCTCTTGAGCGGTTCGATGCCGCCCGTGTCGACGATGGTGAACTCGCGGCCGTTCCAATCGGCCGTGTGGTACGAGCGGTCGCGCGTGACGCCGCGGGACTCATGGACGATGGCGTCCGAGGTCTGGGCCAGGCGGTTAACGAGCGTGGACTTGCCCACGTTGGGGCGTCCGACGACGGCGACGATAGGTTTCATCTGCACTCCTTTAATGGGTAGGGTCAGTGGAAGTGTTAGAGTCGGCAGGCACAATGCCAAGGATGTGCTCCAGGGTATCGAGCAGCTCATGCGGCATGGTCGACACCACATGAACCTCGGCGCCGCGACTGGTAAGGCTTGCGAGTAAATCGTCACGATGATACTCGTCAAGCGTCATGCCGTCAGCGTTGAACATGAGCTTAGGCACAAAGAGCATAACCCCCGAGAGGTCCTGCGGCAGCTGTTCCAGAATGTCGCAGGCGACGATGAGGCCGGTCACGTCCACGTTGCCGCCAAAGTAGCGATTCTTGATGGCCGTGACGGTGCCGGCGAGCCCCTGCGGCGATTCCACGAAACGTGCCACGGTGTCGCGTGCGCTGGCGCCCGAGAGGCACAGCAGGTGCTGGCTGCGAGTGGCGATGGCCTCGCGGACGCGGGCCAGTCGTTCGGCATCGGCGGCGAGCACATCGTCCGTCTCGTCTAGGTATGAGCGGATCATGCCGATACCGTCGTAGTACTGCGGATAGCCGTCGTAAAAGTCCGCCTCGGGCGGATCGATGCCGGCGTCCAGGTAGAACTCGTCGCTCATCTGGAAGGTGTGGCGGCCAAAACGTTCGAAGGCGCGGTCCTGGTAGGGACGGATCATGGCAATGGTCTCGCGCGCGAGCTCGGGTTTGTCGCTGTAGGACCAGCTAAAGCGGTTTTGGTGCTTGGTAAAACCGAGCGGCACAATGCCCAGGCTTGTGATTTGCTCGTGCTCCTCGCAAAAGCGCAGGGTCTTTTCCAGCTCCTCGCCGTCGTTCATGCCGGGGCACAACACAATCTGCGCGTGGATCTCGATGCCGGCGGCCATGATGGCCTCGAGTACGTCCATGCCGCGCTGGGCGTTGCGGCCCATCATACGACGGCGGACGTCGGGGCTCACGGCATGGACCGACACGTTCATAGGGCTCATGTTGCGTTGGATGACGTTTTGCACGTCCTCGTCGGTGAGGTTCGTGAGCGTGACGAAGTTTCCCTGCAAAAAGCTCAGGCGGTAGTCGTCATCGCGAATATAGAGCGTTGAGCGGCCGCCCTTGGGGAGCATCGTCATAAAGCAGAACACGCAGGCGTTCACGCAGGTGCGCATGCCATCGAAGATGGGGCCATCGAACTCAAGGCCCCAGTCCTCTCCCGGGAAGCGGTCGAGCTCGACGGGGGTGACGGTGTTGTCGCGCGGGTCGAAAACCTCGAGGTCGACGGTATCATCGTCGGCCTCCCAGAGCCACACAATCATGTCGGTAAGCTGCTCACCGTTGACCGTGAGCACGCGCATGCCCGGCTCGATACCCACATCCCATGCGGGCGATTCGGGACGCACGTTCTTAACGAGCGCGCCCTCACCCGGCTCGGGGTCGCGGCTGCGCCCGTAATCGGCCACCTCGGCGGCGTATGCGGGTACGGTCTGGTCCATGATTAGCGGCAAAGCTCCTTGATGCGCGCGACGGCGCGTTCGATGTGTTCTTGCGGTGTGGAAGCGCCGGCGGTGATACCGATGTGGCGCGCGCCGGCAAACCATGCGGCCTCGAGCTCGCTTGCCTCCTCGATATGATGCGTGTGCTCGCAGGCGTCTGCGCAGATCTGCGCCAGGCGGCGGGTGTTGCCGGAGTTTTTGCCGCCCACGACGACCATGCAGTCGCAGCGGTTGGCAAGTGCGGCGGCGGCCTGCTGGCGCTCGCTCGTGGCGGCGCAGATGGTGTTGATCACGCGCAGTTCCTGCACACGCGGGGTGATGGCAGCTACGACGTCGGCGAGGTTCTGTGCGGTCTGGGTAGTCTGTACAACGAGGCCCACCTTGCCCTTGAGCGGCAGCGCGTCCGCATCGGCGGCACAGCTTACGACCTGCGCATCATCGCCGGCGTGGCCCAGGATGCCCTCGACTTCGGGGTGGCCCGGCTCGCCCACGACCACCACGTGATAGCCCTCTCGTACCAGGCGTTCCGCCGCCATGTGGACCTTTTTCACGTAGGGGCAGGTGGCGTCGACCACGGTAAGACCGCGATCGTGAGCCGCCTCGATCACCTGCGGCACCACGCCGTGGGCGCGGATGATTACGGTGCCCGATGCCGCGTCGTTCAGGGTCTCGGCCAAGCCAATGCCGGCCTCGGCGAGCTCGCGCACGACGATGGGGTTATGGATGAGCGGGCCCAGGGTGTGGACCTGAGCGCTCTCCCCTGCCTGCGGCGCGGCGGCCAGTGCCATGTCGAGCGCGCGCTGCACGCCGTAGCAGGTGCCGGCATGGGCTGCGATCTCGATGGTGGGCGCGCCGCCCTGGTCGGACGCGGTCGCGGTGGTGCCCATAACGTTCTCGTCCATGGCTAGAACCTGCCCGGATGCTCGGCGCACAGCTCGTCTCGCATGGCGTAGACGCGGTTCATGGCCTCGGACTCAAACCAGGCCAGACGCTCCGTGCGCTTAAGCCCGGCTGGCGCGTCGGAAAGCGAGATGGCCTTGCCGGCGCGGATCCAGCACTTCTTGGGGCGCATGATCTTTTTGCCCGCAGGCGTGATGTCGGACCAGCCACAGATGGCGAGCGGGTTCACGGGTGCCTTGCCCATCTGGGCGATGAGCGCAAAGCCGCCGTGGACCTCGGGTTTGATCTCGCGCGAGCGGATGCGCGTGCCCTCGGGGAAGATCAGGACGTCCTCGCCGCGCTGCAGCGCATGCTGGGCGGCACGCAGGCACTTCATATCGGCAGTACCACGCTCCACGGGGATGCCACCAACGCGGCTAAAGGCCCAGCGTACGATCTTGCTCTTGGCAAACTCGGACTTAAAAATGGGGCGAATGCGGCGGCCGCCAAAGAACAGCGCCGTCTCTACAGCCAAAAGCTCGGCCATCGAGGTGTGGTTGCAGATGACCACGCTGCCGCGGCCTTCCTGGCGCTCAAACAGCAGATCGGCGTCCTCTACCTTCCAGCGCCACATGAGCTTGGAGAAGGCCCAAAGGATTGCCATGACCACGAAGACGGTGCCGCGGATGAGCACGGGGAACTCGGCATAAGGGGCGTTGTAGTAATCCTCGGGCGTCTGCTTAAACAGGCGCATGGGCTACCTCCTTTGGTTGATGAGGTCCTCGATAATGTGGACGACCTCGTCTATGGTGTGTGCGGTGGAGTCGACGTGCACGGCGTCCTCGGCGGGCACGAGCGGCGCCACCTCGCGGCTGCTGTCGAGCTGGTCGCGCTGCTTGAGGGCATCGAGGGTCTCGTCGACTTCGGCCTCGAGCTGCTCGCTGGTGAGCGGCTGGGCGTCGTTTTGGTGGCGCTGCAGCACGCGGCGACGGGCGCGCTCGCGCGGGTCGGCGGTCAGGAACACCTTGACCTGCGCGTTGGGGAACACGACGGTTCCGATGTCGCGACCCTCGGCCACGATGTCGCGATCCTCGGCGGCGCGGCGCTGATGGACGAGCATGGCCGCGCGCACGCCCGGGTAGGCCGAGACCTTGGACACGTTGGCGTCGACCTGCGGGGTGCGGATGGCAGCCGAGGCGTCCTGGCCATCAATGGTCAGACGTGTGTCCTCGCCGGTGCCGTTGGTAAAGCGGATTTCGATCTGCTCGGCGAGGGCGTCGATGGCAGCCTCGTCGTCCAGGTCGATGCCGCGGTCGAGCGCGGCGAAGGTGACGGCGCGATACATGGCGCCCGTATCGAGCTTGTTAAAGCCCAGCTGGCGGGCGATCTCCTTGGCGATGGTGGACTTGCCGGAACCGGCGGGGCCGTCGATGGCGACGATCATGCAATGCTTCCTTTCGGTGGTTGACGTGCTGGTATGGGACGCGGGCGCTGCGGCTTGGCGGTCTGCCTAGCCGGTGTAGCGCTCGCGGTAGGTGTTGCGCTTGGGCGCGGAGCCGTGGCTGCCGTGGTGACGCGTGCGTGCCGCGGGCGTGCCCTGGGGCTTGCCGCTGTCGCGCTTGGAGCTGGCCTGCTTAGGCGGGATGCCGCCGGCCTTGAGGATTTGCACCTCGCGGTCGGTGAGCTCGCGCCACGAGCCCTTGGCCACATCCTTGAGCTCCAGGCCGGCAAAGTTGCTGCGATGCAGGCGGATCACCGGGTGGTGGATCTTGCCCAGCATGCGCTTGACCTGGTTCTTACGACCCTCGCGGATGATGACCTCCACGGCGGTGGTGCCGGGCTTGACGCCCTGCGGAGCCACGGCCTCGGCTTCGCGAGCGGTGATGACGCGGCAGATTGCCGGCTGGCATAGGCCGTCGTCGAGCTCGATGCCACGACGCAGCGGCGTGAGGTCGCGGTCGGACAGTTCGCCGTCCACGAGTGCCTGGTAGGTCTTGTAGACGTGTTTGCTCGGGTGCAGCAGGTCCTGCGACAGGTCGCCGTCGGTGGTAAAGAGCAAAAGGCCCGTGGTGTCGCGGTCCAGGCGGCCCACCGGGAACAGGCCCGGAAATCGGTCGCGGGGAACCAGGTCCGCCACACAGGGACGCTCCTGCGGGTCGCTCATGGTGGTGAGATAGCCGGTCGGCTTGTAGAGCATCAGGTACACGGCGCCCTGGTCGAGCTTAACGGGCATGCCGTCGACCTCGATATGATCGCGGTCGACATCGACCTTGGTGCCCAACTCGGTCGCGACCTCGCCGTTGACGGTCACGCGACCGGCGGTCATCAGGTCCTCCGACCCGCGGCGGCTCGCCACGCCTGCGCGCGCCAAAAAGCGCTGCAGGCGCATGGTGTGCGGATAGACGGGCTGGGCGTCGGACTTGTGCACATCCGCGTTGGGCGCCGCAGCGCCGGTGCGCATCTCCCCTGTCTCGTTAGTCTTCGTCATGCGTATCCTCCGCAGTGTCGTCGGTGGACAGCGTTTCCTCGCCGCCGACTGCCTCGACATCATCAATATCGGTATCGAGCAGCTCACGTTCTTCGTCCAGGTCCTCGGCCTGCTCCTCGAGCGTGGACTGAATGCTGCGGCCGCTCAGGCGCTCGCGTATAAACTGGCGCGACTGCTCGTCGGGGGCAAACTGCTCTAGATCGGGCAGGTCGCGGGTGGAGCGCAGACCGAATTTTTCCAAGAAGGCGTTGGTCGTGCCGTAGATGATGGCCTGACCGCGCTCGGGGTCGCGGCCGAACTCGCGCACCAGGCCCTTGTCCACGAGCGACGCAATAACGCCGTCGGAGTTGACACCGCGGATGCCCTTGACCACCTCGCGCGTGACGGGCTGGTGGTAGGCGATAACGGCCAGGGTCTCGAGCGCCGCCTGCGACAGTTTTTGCGTGTCCCAGCTCAGCACATAGGCCTCGACCACATCGTGGTAGGCGGGGTGCGTGAACAGGCGCCAGCCACCGGCGACTTCGCGCAGCTGAAAGCCGCGGTTGGCCTCCTCATACTCAACTTTGAGCTCGGCCAAAAGCGACGCGCACTCGCCGGGGGCGATATCCAGCGCACCTGCCAGGGCGGGTGCGCTCACGGGGTCGCTCGACACCAGCAGCAGCGCCTCGAGGGCTCCTTTGAGGCTGTTGGCCTCCAGCGTGGAAAGGGTTGACATGGTTGCCGCTCCTATTCGGTGAGCTCGGGGCCCTCGCCGGGCACGTATGCCTCGGCCCCCTCGACTCGGTTGATGCAGATGGTTCCAAAGATCTCGTCCTGGCTCAGCATGAGCGAGCCGCGCTTGGCGAGTTCGAGCATGGCCAGGAAGGTGACGACGAGCTGCTCGGTGGTGGCGTCGCCGTCCAACAGCTCGCGGAAGGTGCAGGTTTGATGCGCTATGGTAAAGCGGTCGACTGAGGCCACCGTCAGGTCGAGCGGCACGCGATGCGGTGCCACGTGCTCGGCCTCCAGCAGGAAGGTCTGGCGCTTACCGTCCAGGTCGGCGCAGATGACGGCCAGGCCGCGCAGCGTGATGCCGGCCAGGTAGTCGGGCATAAGGCCCAAAAACTCGGGGTCGGGGCCGGCCACGCGCGGATGCATGCGGCTCTCGGCCTGCATGCGCGCGCCAAGGGCTGCCGCCGCGCCCTTAAACTGCTTGTAGGCGATCAGGCGCTGGATCAAGACCTCGCGCAGGGCATCGCCGTCAAGCGTGCTGAGCTCCTCAAGGTCTTCGTCGAACTCGTCATCGTCGTCATCGACTTTGCGCGGGGCCTCCTGCGGCACCAGAGAGGCGGCCTTGATGTCCAAAAGGGTTGCCGCGACCAGCAAAAAGTCGCTCGCCACGTCCAGGTCCAGCGCCTCGATGCGCTCGGCCTCGGCAAGGTACTGCTCGGCCACCTCACTGATCGAGATGGCGCCGATATCTACTTTTTGGCGGGTTACCAGCTGCAGCAGCAGGTCGAACGGTCCGCTGTAGACCTGCGTCGACACGCGATACGACATCTTCGACCTCCTTTGACGGCGCCTTCGCGGCGCGGTTTGGGTGCATGTTGCGACCGTTTTACACGGTCGACCTGTAAGTTTACCTTAGATGCCGGCGATTGCGAAGTTGAGCAGCTGCTCAGCAAGCGGATACACGGTAACGTCGAAATAGCGGCCGATTACATCGATGCCGGTCCACATAGGCAGCAGGTATAGAACCAGGATGAGTATGGGCATAGCGTATTGCTGCAGACGGTAATAGTTGTTGAGCGCCGTGCCCTTGAGGAAGGGCACGATGATCGACGAGCCATCAAGCGGCGGAATCGGAATGAGGTTAAAGAACGCGAGCGACAGGTTGACCACGATAAACGTGGCGCCGAAGTTCATGATCTGCGACGCCACGGCAAAGGACATGCTGGCGTAGAGATTGCCGTACGTTGCGTGCATGAGGGCGGCCGCGAGGCATGCGAGTGCGATGTTCGACGCGGGGCCGGCCACGCTCACCAGGACCTCGTCGCGCTTGGGGTGCTTGAGGTTGTTGAGGTAGACGGGCACGGGCTTGGCAAAGGCGAACACCGGGCCACCGGCTGCGAGCATGAGCAGTGGCAGGATGATGGTGCCGAACGGGTCGATATGGTTGAGCGGGTTGAGTGACACGCGGCCGCGCGAACGGGCTGTCTTATCGCCGAGTGCCCAGGCCGCGGCGGCGTGCGCACTTTCGTGGATGACGATGCCCACGATGACGGCGACGGCGCTGGCGAGCAGGTTCATGATGTAGCTGCTGGACATGGCGCTTCCCTAGCGGACGCGGCGCGAGGCGCGCGTGAGCAGGTAGTCAGCTACAAACAGGATGACGGCCACGATGGCGTAATCCAAGCGGAAAACGCCGCCAAAGGGTGAGGTGATGACGCCGTAGCCGGCGATGGCGCTCGGCAGCGCGCGAGAAAGCTCAACGACAAAGCCGACAATCTGCAGTTTGGCGGTGAGGCCGCTAAAGCACAGCAGCACGGTCATCGCGCTCATAAAGATGCCGCAGATGCGACAGGCGATGGCGATGACGCTCATCGCCACGGCAGCGGCCTTACGAGAATTCACGCGCGGTCTCCTCTTCGATCTGGGTGGAAAGCTCCAACCATTCGTCCTCGAGCTTAGGTAGCTCTTGCTTAAGGCCGTTATATTCCCCCAGCGCGGCGTTGAACTTATCCTGATCGGCATAAAGCTCTTCGCTTGCCATCAATTCCATAAGCTCGTCATAGCGGGCGCGCTTTTTGTCGAGCTCCGTCTCGATCTTCTTAAGCTGGTTGCGCACGCCCTTGAGCTTTTTGTTGAGCGCAGCGCGGGCCTGGGCTTCGGCGCGCTTTTGCTCCTTGGTCTTTTTGCCCTCGGCAGGCTTAGGCGCCGCGGCGGGGGTGTCGGCCTGGGCGGCGCTGGCTTTGGTGGACTTGGCCGCGGCAGGTGCGCTATCCCCTGCCGCCTCGGCGGCGGCGCGGGCTGCGAGGTCCTCGCGCTTGTAGAGGTAGTAGTCGTAGTCGCCGTCATAGACTGTGACCTTGCCATCGCGGATGTCGATGATGCGATTGGCCACGGCGCGTACCAGGTGCTCATCGTGGCTGATCAGCACGATGGTACCGGGGAAGTTTTGCAGGGCGTTCTCGAGCATGTCCACCGAGTCGATGTCAAGGTGGTTGGTGGGCTCGTCCAGGCACAGGAGCGCCTCGGGGGCCACAAGCATCTTGGCGAGCGCCAGACGCGCCTTTTCGCCGCCGGAGAGGACGCGCACCTGCTTTTCGATGGAATCGTTGTCGCTAAACAGGAAGGCGCCCAGCAGGCTGCGCTGCTGCGGTACGGTCCACTTGGGCGTGACGGTGTCGATCTCTTGCAGGACGGTGTTGGACTCGGTCATGCCCTCGAGCGCATGCTGGGCATAGTAGGCGACGCCGACGTTGGTTCCCAGGTCGCGGGTGCCGGTGGTGGGCGGCTCCAGACCGGCGAGGATCTTCATGAGCGTGGACTTGCCGGCGCCGTTAGGGCCGACGAGTGCCACGTGCTCGCCGCGGTAGAGCTTGAGGTCGATGTCGCTGTAGATGTGCTTGTTGCCGTAGGACTTGGACACGCCCTCCAGGCCGACGACCATGTCGCCGGAGCGCGGCGGGTCAGGGAACTTAAAGTCGATGTGCTTGTGGCCCTCGGGCAGGATGACAAGTTCCTTTTTAATCTGCTCGATCTTGCGGATGCGCTCCTGCGCCTGGGCGGCCTTGGTGGGCTTGTAGCGGAACTTGTCAACGAAGACCTGCATGTGGGCGATGTCGCGCTCCTGAGCGGCACGCTTGGCGCGCATCTGCTCCAGGTTGTCCTCGCGCTGTTTAAGGTAGCTGCTGTAGTTGCCGGTGTAGGTGGTCACGCGGCGGTTCTCGAGCGCGGCCACGTGGTCGACGCAGGCGTCCATAAAGGCTCGGTCGTGGCTGACGATGAGGACGGCGCCGTCGTAGTTAGCGATAAAGCCGCGCAGCCATTGGACGCTTTCGAGGTCCAGGTGGTTGGTGGGCTCGTCTAGAAGCAGCAGGTCGGGGTGGCGCAGGAAGAGCTTGGCCAGCGCGATGCGCATCTGCCAGCCGCCCGAGAACTCGGAGCACGGGCGCTCAAAGTCGGTGACCTTAAAGCCCAGACCGGACAGGATCTTGCGCGCGTTGCTCTCGAGCTCGTAGCCGCCCAGGTGCTCAAAGCGGTCCTGGACCTGTCCGTACTCGTTGAGGAGCGCGTCGACATCCTTCCCCTGTTCGGAGAGCTCGGTGATCTGGGCCTGCAGCTCGTTGGCGCGCTCGCCCATGCGGCGAATTTCCTTGGCGGCCGCCATGACCTCGGCAAGGATGGTGGTGTCCTTGTGCTCCAGGTTGGTTTCCTGCTCTAGGTAGCCTACCTGGCAGTCCTTTGCGTACTGGATCTGGCCGGCGTCGGGGCTGTCGATGCCCATGATGATCTTGAGCATGGTGGTTTTGCCGGCGCCGTTGGGTCCCACGAGCGCAAAACGCTCGCCGGGGTTGATCTGGAAGGACGCGCCACTAAAGAGGACGCGCGCGCCGAAGCTTTTTTCGATCTTGTCGACCAGGAGGATCATGGTGCCGCCTTTGACCTTGTGTTCCTATATGAAAAAAGGCCCCAACTTGCGTTGGAGCCTCATTCAATGCTCGGGTGGAGACGAGGGGGATCGAACCCCTGACCTCTTGACTGCCAGTCAAGCGC
>JAGZEK010000041.1 GCA_018368345.1 Collinsella sp. | reverse complement strand
CTGAAACTTGAAAGTATGAAGACAGACTGATCCCTTGGTATCACAGGGCATATTTTAATTAATTTAACCATTTAGCTTGCTGTTAACAGCGAAACTAACCGTTTCGGCAAAAATGTGAAGAACTGATTCATCATCTGAATAATTTGGGCTCTTCTTGCATAAACTTCATGATTAATAATCGTTTTTAACGAATTTAGAAGCCATACCAGTGCTTGAGACAACTCAATATCTGGCATGGCTTCGTTCATTATAAAGAATAAATCCCCAATGGTGCGATCATCCTGATTTTGCCGTTCCTGCCAAGCTAATAGGTCATAAGTCATCATGACAATTGCTAAATGGCCACAAAGCCCGTCATAATTTTGAACTTGTGATTTGTCGAGCCGCAAGTATTGCTTGGCAACTTTAAAGTAATTCTCAATTTGCCATCTTCGGGCGTATAGTTGAATGATCGCTTGTGGCTGAAGGCCTAACTGAGTCGTTGCCAGTACTAGGTAGTCATCTTGACGGGCCCGATTAGCCACAAATACCAAGCGAAGCTTGAATTTTTGGTTCCCGACGTGCGCTTCGACAAAGCAGCTGTATTGATAAGCTTGCTTGGGTTGATATTTTGAGGCCTGCAGTCGCTTGTATAATGCTTTAACTGAATATTGCCGTCCGCGATATTGATAGTAAATTTTGCTGGACCGTTTAAGCATGCCCACGCCGTTTAATCCCAACTTGGTTAATTCATAGAACATTTTTGGTGAGCTATACCAGCTATCAAATAACACATAGTCAGCTAGAACGCCATTTGCGAGGGCTTGCTTGACAAGTTGCAATGAAACGAGGTTCATTTTTTGCTGTGCTTGGCGACGTCTCCGGCCAGCAATTGTTCGTTGATCGGTTGTTTTAGCTGATTTTCCAAGGACGTTTTGTGGCTTCTTGGAAGACATTAATGCAAAGTTGATCGGTAAGAATGTATTGGCGTCACTCCAACCCAAAGTTAAAGCCCGGTATCCCTTAATATATAACTGTTTGTCATGGTCAAAGACTCGCGCTAGTAATTCGGTTTGGGTGGCGTACTCACGGGAAAAGAGTGTATCGTCAATGATCAATGCTAACCGCCGCCGGCGGTCAATAAACGGTCGTAAATGCTTGATTAAATGACTCCCAACTTGACAAATCAAGCGTTGCCAATTGATCCGGCCATCGTTCAAATTATTTCTGACGGTGCGACTGGTAAAGTTAGGTGTTTCATGGGCTCGATAAAGCGAGCGTCCCAGGAACTTTGTCGTGAGCAGCCATTCAATGACCTTCATCAAGCTGATTTCTGAATTCCGGCGATAATTCACCAACTTGGTGAGTTTAGATAGACCAATGAGGGAAGTAAATTGATGAACAATATTGTGAAGCTCGTTTTCTGTATTTTTTTGTCTTATAATATTCATGACGTAAGTCTCCTTTGTATCTTGGTTTTGGTCGACTAAAGTATACAACGCAGGAGAGCTTGCGTTTATTTTTTTGCCAAAAAAGCCAATAACCACACGCCTTTGGCGTGATTATTAGCTTTCAAGTTTCAGT
>JAGZEK010000040.1 GCA_018368345.1 Collinsella sp. | reverse complement strand
GCCATTTATCACAGCTGATGCTACTGGTCCTAAACATTTGGATGTAACATTGACTCGTGCTAAATTTGAAGAATTAACTGCTGATTTGGTACAAGCTACTATAGAACCTACTCGTAAAGCTATGAGTGATGCTGGTTTATCTGCATCCGATATCGATAAAGTATTGTTAGTTGGTGGTTCTAGTCGTATCCCAGCTGTACAAGAAGCTATTAAAAAAGTATTGGGTAAGGAACCAACAAAAAACGTTAACCCTGATGAATGTGTAGCTATCGGTGCTGCTATTCAAGGTGGCGTATTAGTAGGTGAAGTAAAAGACGTATTGTTACTTGACGTAACTCCATTGTCTCTTGGTATCGAAACAATGGGCGGTGTATTCACACGTATTATTGATCGTAATACTACAATTCCTACATCTAAATCTCAAGTATTCTCCACTGCAGCAGATAATCAACCATCTGTAGATATTCATGTATTGCAAGGTGAACGTGAGTTCGCAGCAGATAATAAAACATTGGGTCGTTTCAACTTGGATGGTATCCCAGCTGCTCCTCGTGGGGTTCCTCAAATCGAAGTAACATTTGACATCGATGCTAATGGTATCGTACATGTAAAAGCTAAAGATTTAGGTACTCAAAAGGAACAAAAGATTACTATTACTTCTTCTAGCGGCTTGAAAGAAGAAGAAATTGATCGCATGGTTAAAGAAGCTGAAGCTCATGCAGCGGAAGATAAAGCTAGAAAAGAAGAATTAGATATTAAAAATAATGCGGACTCCCTAGTATATCAAGCTGAGAAAGCATTGAAAGACCTTGAAGGTAAAGGCGACGCTGCTTTGATGAAAGAAGTAGAAGAAGCGAAAGATAAATTGAAAAAATCTATCGAAGCTGGCAATATCGAAGATATCAAAAAAGATAGTGAAGCTTTGGAACAACCATTACATAAATTAGCAGAACAAATGTATGCAGCAGCTCAACAAGCTCAACAAGCAGCTGGCGGTGCTGAACAAGGTCAACAACAAACAAAAGCTGATGACAATGTTGTTGATGCTGATTACACAGTAGTGGATGATGACAAGAAATAAGAAGGGTTGGTAACGAATGGCACGAGATTATTATGACATCCTAGGGGTTAGTAAAAATGCCTCTCAAGATGAAATCAAAAAAGCCTTCCGTAAAAAGGCACGCCAATACCACCCAGATGTAAATAAAGATAATCCAAAGGAAGCGGAAGCAAAGTTTAAAGAAGCTAACGAAGCTTATGAAGTCTTGTCTGATGAAACTAAAAAAGCTCAATATGACCAATTCGGCCACGACGCCTTCAAACAAGGAGGCGGCGCTGGTGCCGGTGGTTTCCAAGGCGGCTTTGGCGGTTTCGGTGGTCAAGCTGGAGGCTTTGGTGATATCTTTGGCGACATTTTTGGTGGCATGTTTGGTGGTGGACGCCAACAACAAGGCCCTCAAAAAGGTAATGACTTGCGTGAAGATATCGATATTTCCTTTGAAGATGCAGCCTTTGGTAAATCTATGGAAATTGAAGTGCATCGTCATGAAGAATGTGATCACTGT
>JAGZEK010000039.1 GCA_018368345.1 Collinsella sp. | reverse complement strand
ATTGTCATTACGTGTCAATGTCAATCTCTTACCGTCATTGGATACTGTACCGGATGTAACATACGTATTTTTCAAACCTGTTACTTCAGCAGTCAAACCATTTGTACCGGTCATGTTAATCTTGCCGTTACCGTTTGCTTCATACGTTGCAGAACCACGTTGCAAGTATTTATCGTATTTTGCAGCAATACGAGAAATATCACCAATATTAGCCGCATTAGTTAATGTATCACCGCCAGATTGCACATTGGTAATTTGATAACCACCAGCATTGATACCGGTTTTGCTCATAGATACGCTACCAGTTGTAACGGAGTTGAAGTTTGCATTATCAACTGTTGCAACTGTAACATTGTCTCCGGCGCCTTCTAATTTAATATTTTTACCAGCGTTAAAGTTCACTGTACGGTTTGGAGCTTTTACGTCTTTAACCTTTTGGCCATTAACTTGAAGTTCCCAACCTTGGTTTACGGATTGAATTGCTTCATGAACAGTGTTTTTACCTGTATCACCAATATTAGTCATGGTGATAGTACCGTTTTGGTCAACCTTAGCATTACCGCCTAAGATATTTTTAGTGCTTTTAGCTACATTACCTACTGCATTAGCAACGCCATATAATTGGCTACCATTAATAGCATCTGTAGATTGTGCATTCACACGACCAGCTGCTACGTTAGTAATTGTACGTTTTGTAGAGTTATTACCTACGCTAACGGTAGAATCAGCAGTACCACCAGCATAGTTATATTGCAAACCGTTAATAGTTTCACTAGCAGTGCTTACAGGAGCAGCTGTTGCAGAATTAGCACCTAATGCAACGCCACGAACATTATTTACTGTTGCTTTGCTACCGAGAGCTAAGCCTTCGTTTTCTTGTACACTTGCTTCGCTACCGATTGCTACCGCATCAGTTACTTCTTTTTGAGCTTTAAGTTTAGTGATTAATTCAGGATTATCTTTGTAAACGCTACGATCACGTACACGTTCTAATGTACCAGCTTGAGCGCTTACGCCCAATGCGATGGAGCGGGAACCGGTTGCTTGTGCATCATCACCGATAGCCACAACATTTTTCTTGTCCCCATCTTGAGTACTTAACGCACTTGCTTCACGACCCATAGCAATAGAGCCGTAACCTTCGGAATGAGCATTGTTACCGATAGCTGTAGAACGTTCGCCTAATGCCCATGCCGCATTACCTGCAGCCACAGAGGAACCGCCCAATGCATAAGTATCATTACCCAATGCCACGCCGGAACCACCATGAGCACGCGCGGAGTTACCTACGGCAACGGAGTTATTTACTTTATATTGAGGGTCATTTTGAATACCGGATTCAGCATTGTTACCAATGGCAATGCCGTCCATTGCACGAGTTTTGGCATTGTTACCAAGAGCAACCCCGTTATCACGATAATGTGCTGCACCGTTACCGATAGCCACGCCTTGAATACCTTGAGATGTCGCATGATTACCTCTTACATAACCTTCACCTTTATAATTTGAACCTGATGCTACATACGCACTAGTACCCATAGCTACGCTATCTTCGGTATCTGATTTAGCACCTTGACCAATAGCAATGGAACGAGCTGCATTAGCTTGGGTATTAGTAGTTTCGTCATATGCTGTATACGGTGTGCCATTATCATCATATTTAGGAGTTGGATTTGCAGAACCGATAGCAATAGATTGATCACCTGTTGCCAATGCAGAGTGCCCCATAGCCAAGCTAGCTTTACCCTGTGCAGATGCAGCCGTACCGATAGCTGCCGCATATTGTTTGCCAGCATAGGCTTGTCTCATCATAGCCAAGGAGTTAAAACCTTTTGCTTTAGCAGCAGAACCGACAGCAATAGCGCCGATTTCTTCAGATTGAGCATAATGGCCTAAACCGATACCCAACGCACGAGATTGAGAATAGTCGCCGATAGAAATACCGGATACGGATCCATCTTTAGCACGTGCATTAGCTTTATTACCGATTTGGATGCCGAACACCTTATTATTGGTATATAAGTGTCCTTGTCCTGGATTCCCTGGTGTTTTGTAATCATACATATTAATAGTTGGTGCACCAGGGTTTGGTGTTAACCATGTCACACCGCCCGCAGTATATTCCTGACGATCCGCATTAGCCGGTGTTAAAGCAACCCCTCGATCAGATTCTGCCTGAACACCCGAAACCAACCCACTACCGCAGGTTAAAACCATAGCCGCCAAGCCAACTTTTACCGAAGCTTTAGCGGAATTACTAACAAAGCTTTTGGAGCCACGAGTATGGC
>JAGZEK010000038.1 GCA_018368345.1 Collinsella sp. | reverse complement strand
ACTTCAATTGGCGAAAGACCTTAAAAATCTTGATTCCGTAACAGCCGCTAAGACTGTGAAAGCAGGCGGTGCTACTATGGGTGGTCAAACTGTTAACAATGTAGCTGGTGACAGCGAAACAGGCAATTATGTAACAGGCCTTGATAATAAAGATTGGGATGCAGATAAGATTGTATCTGGTCGTGCTGCAACAGAAGATCAATTGAAAAAAGCGTTGGATGCTCAAAGTGCTAACTCCACTGATTATCGTTTGATTAAAAATCAAGCGGCAGGCTCTAATGGAGACTACACTGTGGATGCGAACGGCGATGTAGCGTTGACTGTACAAGATAAGAATCATCCAGATCAAACAGAAACCGTTACAATCAAAGACGTTGCTTCTAAATCCAAACTTGATAAATTGAATGATCGTGCTGTTAAGTACGATTTGGATCCAGCTGGTAATCCTGATAAATCCAAGGTAACTTACGAAGGTCCTGCATATAACAACAAACAAGGTGGCACTCACGTAACGAATGTGGCATATGCTACAGGCAACGATGGTAGCGAAGCGGTTAATGTGGATTACTTGAATGATAAAATCAAAGATAGTGCGGACGCATTGACTAATAAAGGTTTGAAATTCGATGCTAACCAAGGCGGCGAAAAAACTAACAAGCTTGGCACCAAAGTGACTATTAAAGGTGAAGGCACTGCAGCTGACGGAGATTACAGCGGCGAAAACCTTAAAACTTTCATCACACAAGATCAAACATCTGGTGATACAACTATCAACGTGAAGATGAATAAAAACCTTAAAGCTGAATCCGTGAAAGTTGGCAAAGACGGTAAGGACGGCGTGTCCATTACAGGTCCTGACACTGCGAACGGTACAGACGGCAAGGTAGCTGTGACTGGTAAGGATGGCAAAGAAGCTGTATCCATCTCCGGTAAGGACGGTATCGGTCATATCGGTTTAAACGGTAAAGATGGTCGCAGCGCTGACATTTCTGTTGAAAAAGGTGATCCGGACCTCAACGGTAACGAAATCACTCGTATTAAATACACTGATGAAAACGGTAAGACACATCAAGTGGCAACCAAAGATGACGGTATGGCTTACGGCGGTGATTCCGGCGACGTTATCAAGAAAAAACTTAATGAACAATTGGACATTAAGGGCGGCGTAACAAATGAAGCTGATTTGACTGAAAACAATATTGGTGTTATCAGCAAAGATAACATTCTCAATGTTCGTTTGGCAAAAGACCTTAAAGACTTGAACTCCATTACTTTCAACAACGGAGCTAACGGTGCAAATGGTAAAACCGTTGTAAACGGCGAAGGCATGACTATTAAAGATGCAGCAGGTAATTCGTTGACAGCTGTTACAAAAGACGGCGTGAAGATTACCAATGGTCCATCCATGACGAAGGACGGCATCGATGCAGCAGGTAAGAAGGTTACTAACGTAGCTGACGGTACGGTTGCAAAAGATAGCAAAGACGCTGTAAACGGTGGCCAATTGCATGATGCTGTTGAAAGTCTTAAAACTAAAGGCTTCGGTCTTGAAGCGGAAGACGGTCAATCCGTGAAGAAACCTCTTGGTGAAACTGTTAAGGTTAAAGGTGATGACACTAATATCAAAACATCCGTAGACGGC
>JAGZEK010000037.1 GCA_018368345.1 Collinsella sp. | reverse complement strand
GTTACAGCTGGTGGTACTACTATCAACAACAGCGGTTTGACTGTAGGTGGTAAAACATATGTATCTCCAACAGGTATCAATGCAAATGACCAAAAGGTAACGAATGTTGCTAACGGGGATGTGTCTGCTAATTCCAAAGATGCAGTCAACGGCGGTCAATTGCACGATGCTAAAAATGAACTTATCAACAAGGGCCTTCGTTTCGATGCTGATAATAACGATGTAAAAACGAACAAACTTGGTTCTAAAGTAACAGTAAATGGTGATGGTAATATTACTACTGAAATTACGCAAACCGGCGATGATACTACAATCGGCGTTAAATTGAACAAAAATCTTAATGTTCAAACATTGACGGCTACAGATACTGTGAAAGCCGGCGGTGTAACAATGGGTAAACACGCTGATTCTAACAACTATGTAACTGGTCTTGATAATAAAGATTGGGATGTGAATACAACTAATCCTGTAAGCGGTCGCGCTGCTACAGAAGATCAATTGAAAAAGATTAGTGATGTTGTTAAGAACCAAGGTGCTGCTGCTACAGATTACCGTTTGGTGAAAAATACAGCTGCTGCAGATAATGCTTATACAGTTGATTCTAACGGCGATGTTGACTTAACTGTAGAGGATAAAAACCATGCAGGTACAAAAGAGACTGTTAAGATTAAGGACGTTGCGTCTAAATCTAGCCTCGACAAATTAAATGATCGTGCTGTTAAGTATGATTTGGACAATAATGGTGCCGTTGATAAGACAAAAGTAACTTATGAAGGTCCTACCTATGGTAATAAAACCGGTGGCACTCATGTAACAAATGTGGCGTATGCAACAGGCAACGATGGTAGCGAAGCGGTTAATGTGGATTACTTGAAAGATAGAATCAAAGATAGCGAAGACGCATTAACTAATAAAGGTTTAAAATTCGACGCTAACAGTGGCGGCGTAAAAACTAATAAACTTGGCTCTACGGTTACGGTTAAGGGTGAAGGTGCTGATGCTGATGCTAACTACAGCGGTGAAAACCTTAAAACTTTCATCACACAAGACAAAAATGGCAACACAACTATCGATGTGAAGATGAACAAAAACCTCAAAGCTAATAGTGTGGCTATTGCTGGTAAAAACGGTCAAGACGGCGTTACACTTAAAGGTGGCGACGCTAAAAACGGTGTAGATGGTACAAGCATTAATCGTTTAGTAACTGAAGATAAAGACGGCAATACACATACGCTTGCAACCCTTGATGATGGTATGATGTACGGCGGCGATACAGGCAATGTGATTAAAAAGAAACTTAACAATCAAGTGAATGTTAAGGGTGGTATCTCCGATGAAAGCAAATTAGCTGCTGAAGATAACATCGGTGTAGTTTCCGACGGTTCCGATACATTGAAATTGCGCTTGGCGAAAGAATTGAAAGGCTTGACGTCTGCTACTTTCACAAACGGCGGCAATAATACTGTTATCAATGGTGATGGTATGACCATCAATCGTGCTGGTGGCGATGCAGTGAGTCTTACAAAAGACGGCTTAAATAACGGCGGTAACAAGATTACAAATGTAGCTAATGGTACGGACCCTAACGATGCAGTTAATAAATCTCAATTGGATAAAGCTACAGCAGCTGCATCTACAACGGTATCTGCAGGTAATAATATTACTGTGACACCTAGCACCAATGCGAATGGTTCCAAGAACTATGAAGTAAGTCT
>JAGZEK010000006.1 GCA_018368345.1 Collinsella sp. | reverse complement strand
ACGGCCCGCCTCCTGGACTCCAGGTCGTGCTTCGACCTGAGATCTATACTCATGGAAAACCTCCCATTTCCCGATGTCCAAGAAATGGGAGGCAGTTCATTGTCCCCTTTGTGGTGGTTTTGGGTTAGAGCTAGAGGGTGTGGCCGTAGGCGTTGGCAGCTTTGATGGCGGCGGCGAATTTTTCGTCGGTGAAGGGCTCGGGGTTTCCCTGCTTCCACTCGTTGGTGGCGTGCGCGTATTCGCACAGGGCCGGGATATCTGCCTCGGTAAGGCCAACCTGCTCAAGCGTTACGGGCAGCCCCATCTGCTTGTTAAAGGCGGCGTAGCGCTCAAGGTTCTCGGTATCGCCCGTATAGGCAAACAGTACCAGCACGCCCAGGCTCACGACCTCGCCATGCAGGTAGGTGCCCTCACGCGGAATGCTGCAGGTGGCGTTGTAGAACGCGTGCGCCACGCTCGAGTTGTAGTAATAATCGTTCTGGTTGGTCAGGTTCGAGACATAGCCCGTGTTGACAACGATGTCGAGCGCGATCTGCTTGACGGCCTCGCTCGACAGATTCTGGCGCACATCCTCAAGACCCTGCACACCATAGGTAAACAGCGGCTCGGAGCAGGTGTGGGCGAGTGCCAGGCCAAGACCGGCGGTGTGCTCCAGGTTGCCGGCGCTCGTGGCGTATTCGACCTCGGGCTGCTTAGACAGGGCATCGCCCACGCCGGCCCAGAAGTACTCTGCCGGTGCCTCGGCGATGATCTTGGGGTTGATGAAGATGTGCGCCGGTCGGTTGGGGTACGAATAGCCCTCGAGCGAGCCATCGTCATTGTAGACAACGGCAATGGCGGTCGCGGCCGAGCAGTTGGAGCAAATCGTCGGTACGGTAAAGACGATCTTCTTGAGCTCGATGGCCGCCGTCTTCACAGTGTCGAGTGCCTTGCCGCCGCCACATGCGATGAGCACGTCGGCTTCCTGGCAGGCAGGGGAGTTCACGACCTTGGCGATATTGGCACGCGTACTGTTGGTGCCATAGACGCGCGTCTCCAGGACCTCGACATCGGTACCTTCAAGTGCCGCCTCGATTCCCGGCAGCGCCGCAGCCAGGGCTCGCTTGCCGCCAATGATGGCGACCTTGGTCGCTCCGTACTCGGCCAGTGCGGCGGGCAGCTCGGTAAAGCAATCCTCGCCAACGGTATAATCACTCATTCCAATCGTGCGCATGGCAACCTTCTTTCTTTCGATAAAGTGCTTTCAGGTATTTTGCTCCTAGAGAAGGTCCACAGCCGCGAGAAATTTCGAACGTATAAAACCAGTGTTGAGGGTTTTTCGCCGGCGCGGAACGTGCTAGCATACTCCGCATAAGCGTTGATGGGGACGAGTAGTCGGCCGTCCGCATGTTACAGAGAGCGGGGAGCGCTGAGAACCCGTGCATGCGACCGATGAAAATCACCCCGGAGCTGCGGTCCCAACGGACGCGTCGCACAGGCTCGTCCTAGTAGATATCGCCGAGATGGTCGTCGATACAGGCCAGCCGAGTAACGGATGCGAGCGCGCGAATACGCGGGCGAGGGCATCTAAGCTGGGTGGTTAAACGAAGAGCTTTTGCGGGCGTACAGTCCGTTTTGTGGCGCTTCGTCCCAGCTTGTAGGGACGGGCGCTTTTTTGGTGCCCAGCGGGCGTGCGCGCCCATGACAAGAAAGGGGTACCGTGGCAAACGAGTACAAGCAGACGATGAATCTGCCCAAGACCGGTTTTCCCATGCGTGCCGGTCTTTCCAAGTCCGAGCCCAAGCGACTCAAGGACTGGCAGGACAACAAGGTCTACGAGCAGGTTCTGAAGAAGAACGAGGGTCACAAGAAGTTCGTGCTGCACGACGGCCCTCCGTACGCCAACGGCCCGATCCACATCGGCCACGCCATGAACAAGATCTCCAAGGACATGATCAACCGTTACTGGATGATGCAGGGCTATGAGGTTCCATATGTCCCCGGTTGGGATTGCCATGGCCAGCCGATCGAGCATAAGGTCGAGGAGAAGCTCGGCACCGAGAAGTTCAACCAGACCTCCACGGCTAAGATCCGCGAGCTTTGCAACAAGTTCGCTGTCGAGAACATCGAGCTGCAGAAGGCCGGCTTCCGTCGCCTGGGCGTGCTCGGCGATTGGGACAACCCCTATCTGACGCTCTATCACCAGCATGACGCCGCCGACATCGAGGTTTTCAAGGCCATGTTCGACAAGGGCATGATCTATCGCGGTCACAAGCCCGTTCACTGGTGCAAGCACTGCCATACCGCACTTGCTGAGGCCGAGATTGAGTACTCCGACGAGACGAGCCCGTCCATCTTCGTGCGCTTTGAGATGACCTCCAAGCCCGCCGGCCTCGAGAACTTCGACGGCCCGGTTGACTTTATCATCTGGACGACCACGCCGTGGACCATCCCCTCCGACCAGGCAGTTTCTCTCAAGCCCGGTGCCGCCTACGTCGCCGTTGAGCACGACGGCCGCGCCGAGGTCATGCTCGAGGACCTAGCTCCCAAGTGCTGCGAGGAGTTTGGCTGGGAGTACACCCCGGTTGTGGTCGACGGCAAGCCCTATGTGGTTCCCGCCGAGACCTTCCATCACATTCACTATAAGCAGCCGATCTTTGACGGTGTCGAGGGCGTTGCGCTGTTGGCCGATTACGTCGGTGTCGATGACGGTACCGGTATCGTCCACAACTCGCCCGGTCACGGCGTCGACGACTACTTCGCCTGCCTCAAGGAGGGCATCACCGACATTTGCATGCCGGTCGATGACGACGGCAAGTTCTACACCGGCGAGGAGTTTGGCACCGGCGGCCCCTTCAGCGGCATGGATACCGACGAGGCCAACCCGCACATCATCGAGTTCCTGCGCGAGCGCGGCACCCTGGTCCTCGAGAAGAAGATCACGCACAGCTATCCGCACTGCTGGCGCTGCAAGCACCCGGTGCTCTTCCGTGCTACCGACCAGTGGTTCGTCTCGATGGACAAGACCGGTCTGCGCGAGCAGGCTGGCAAAGAGGTCCGCGAGAACGTCAAGTGGTATCCGGCTCACGCCGCCAACCGCATCGGCGCCATGGTCGAGCAGCGTCCCGACTGGTGCATCAGCCGTCAGCGCAACTGGGGCGTGCCTATCCCCAGCTACACTTGCGCCGACTGCGGCGAGAAGGTCATGAACGACGCCACGCTCGACGCCGTCATCAAGCTCTTCCACGAGAAGGGCTCCGACGCCTGGTTTACCGACGCTCCCGAGAGCTACCTGGGCGAGTCTTGCGTTTGCCCCAAGTGTGGCGGCCATCACCTCAAGGCTGATAAGGACATTCTCGACGTGTGGTGGGACTCCGGCGTGTCTTGGAAGGCCGTCTGCGAGTACCGCCCCGAGCTGGAGTACCCGGCGGATGTGTACCTCGAGGGCTCCGACCAGCACCGCGGTTGGTTCCAGAGCTCGCTGCTCACCTCGGTGGGTGCCAATGGCCACGCTCCGTACAAGGCGGTCGTCTCGCAGGGCTTCACCCTCGACGGCCAGGGTCGAAAGATGTCCAAGTCGCTCGGCAACGTCATCGACCCCAATAAGGTCTGCGACGAGATGGGCGCCGACATCATCCGTCTGTGGGTTGCATCTGTCGATACCAGCTCCGACGTGTCCATCGACCACGAGATTCTTGCTCGTACGTCCGATGCCTACCGTCGCTTCCGCAACACGCTGCGCTTCCTGCTCTCCGAGCTCGAGGGTCAGTTTGAGCCCGAGACCGACGGCGTCGCCTTTGCCGACCTGCTACCGCTAGACAAGCTCATGGTTGCCCGTCTGACCCAGGTCCAGGCCGAGGTCGACGACGCTTACTCTTGCTACGAGTTCCCGCGCGCCTACCGTGCGCTCTACGACTTTGTTGTTACCGAGCTTTCCAACGTGTACCTCGACGCCTTGAAGGACCGTCTGTACTGCGACAAGCCCGGCTCGCTCGAGCGCCGCAGCGCCCAGACCGTGCTCGCTGAGCTCTTCTCGATGCTCATGCGCGACCTGCAGCCGATCCTGTCCTACACGGTCGACGAGGCCATGGCCTATGCACCCGCCGGCTGCGTCGATCACCAGAAGTACGCCGCGCTGCTCGATTGGTATAAGTCGCCCATTACGGTCGACGAGGCCAATGAGTTCGAGGGCGTGCTTGAGGCTTCACTCGAGCTCCGTAGCGCCGTGACCAAGGCCCTTGAGGATGCCCGCTCCGCCGGCACCTTCACTAAGAGCCAGCAGGTCCGCGTCAAGGCGGTCGTTCCCGCCGAGATGTATACGCTGCTGACCGGCGACAAGGCCGTCGACCTGGCCGAGTTCTACATCGTCTCCGATGTTGAGCTGACCCAGGGCGAGGAGCTCTCCGTTGCCATCGAGGCTGCTGAGGGCGAGTGCTGCGACCGTTGCTGGAACTACCGCACCACCGTCGGCGAGTACAACGGCCACGCTCACATCTGCAAGAGGTGTGCTGACGCCTTGTAGTTACGCGGTTTTACCAAACCGCGTAACCGGTTGACGCTGCAAACCTGCCAGAGCGGCAATTGGGGGGGGGTTCCGCCGTTCTACCGAACGGCGGACCAGCCGACGCTGCGCGGGCCGCATTTGGACATTCTGCCGTTCAATTTCAAGGGCGCGACCGAAAGGTCAGCGCCCTTTCATTTCACGTCACCTTGTCTCAAATGCGACCCGCTCGCTCATTTATGCTCTACCTGCAGTGTTTCCGTTCTTGGGAGTTTTGTCGCTTCTCGCTTGCGTCAATGTATGATTATCTATTGCGTTAAACGTAATTCGATGTTCTTGAGGGTAGGGGATTGATTTGGGTTGTACTGGGGATATGACGCCGCCTTTGCGTTGGCGGTTGGGTGTTGCTGGTGGCGTGGCGTTGGCCGTGCTGCTTGTTGACCAGCTGACCAAGCTTGCGGTTCGTGCCGTTGGCGATGCTCTGCATGTGACTGTTATCCCCGGTGTGATCGACTTCCTTTTCGTGCGTAACATCGGCGCCGCCTTTAGCATGGGCGAGGGACATGGCCTCGCGTTTGCCGCGCTGGCGCTTGCGGTTATTGTCGCCATTGCCGTGTACCTCGTTCGTGCTCCCCAGCTTGCCCATCTGGAGGTCATAGGTATGGCTATGGTCGCGGGCGGCGCCATTGGCAACGCGATCGATCGTTTGGCCTTTGGCTTCGTGACCGATTTTATTGCCACCACCTTCATCGACTTTCCCGTCTTTAACGTTGCGGACATCGGTATTACCGTGGGTGTCGTGCTCGCCCTCATTGGTTACATGTTCTTAAGTCCCGCCGCTCGCGAGGTCGATGCGACCGCCGAGCTCAACGCCCGTGACGAGGCCCGCGCCAAGCGCAAGGCCAAACAACGTGGGGAGCGTGCCCGTAAGATTCGCGAAAGGAATGAGCGCTAATGGCCGACATCCATATTCTCGTTGCCGACGATACCGCTGGCCAGCGTCTCGACGCCTATCTGGGCGCCAACGACGGCTGCCCCACGCGCTCTGCTTGCGCGCATCTGATTGAGGGCGGTGCCGTTGCCGTCAACGGCGAGACATGCCTGTCAAAAAAGTATGCCGTGCGCTCCGGCGACCGTATCTCGGTCGACCTGCCCGAACCGCATGATCCGACCGACGTGATTCCCGAGGCCATTCCCCTCGATATCCGCTACGAGGACGACTACCTCATCGTGCTCTCCAAGCAGCGCGGTCTGGTGTGCCATCCAGCCCATGGCCACGAGAGCGGCACCCTTGCGAACGCCTTGGTCTATCACTGTGGCATCGACCATCTGGGCACCGTGCAGGGTGAGGACCGCCCCGGCATCGTACATCGCCTGGATCGTGACACCTCGGGCCTTATGCTTGCGGCCAAGGACGACGACACCCAGCGCGCACTCCAGAATCTCATCCGCACGCGCACGCTCGACCGCCGCTACATTACGCTCGTCCACGGCCACATTGCCATGGACGAGGGCACCATCAACACCGGTATCGCCCGTTCCACGCGTGACCGCGTCAAGATGGCGGTTTCGGACGACCCCTTTGCCCGTCAGGCCATTACGACCTTTAAGGTCCTCGAGCGCTTTGACTCCATGCGTTTTGACGACGGCTATACGCTCGTCGAGTGCCACCTGTTTACCGGCCGCACACATCAGATTCGCGTGCATATGCGCCACATCAACCACGCCTGCGTGGGCGATCCACTCTACGGTAAGTGCGATGCGCGTGCCGACCAGGGCCTGACCAGGCAGTTCCTTCATTCATGGCGCGTCGCATTCGACCATCCCGTGACGGGGGAACGCATTGAGTGCCGTGACGAGCTGCCGTGGGATCTCGCTGCGGTTCTTGACGACCTGGCCCCGCGCTCGCTTGGTCGTACTGCTGCCGGCGACGAAATCGTTCCGCAGCTCGGTCTGCTCGAAGTCTAGCCGTATTAGGTGGTTTCTTGAACTCGGTAAGCCTGCGGTAAGATATACGGTTGTTTACGTAACGCGTTCTCGGGAGCCTGCATGCTCGCCTTTTTACAAACTAACACGCCCATCGTGATCTTTAACCAGATTGTGGTTACGCTACTCACGGTCTGTTTTCTGTATCAGGTGGTCTTCTTTGTCATCGGTGCACTCCGTGGTGAGGTCGCGCCTCCCAAGGCCAAAAAGCTGCATCGTTATGCCTTCTTTATCGCGGCGCATAACGAGGAGGCCGTGATCGCCAACCTTGTTCGCTCCATCAAGGACCAGGATTATCCGTCCGAGCTTATCGAGGTCTTCGTGGTCGCCGATGCCTGCACCGACAACACGGCGCAGCTCGCGCGCGAGGCGGGCGCCGTCGTCTATGAGCGTAACGACCTGGCCCGTAAGGGCAAGAGCTGGGTCATGGACTTTGGTTTTGATCGCATTCTCAACGAGTATCCCGATACTTTTGAGGGCTATTTCATCTTTGACGCCGACAACGTTATTTCCCGCGATTACGTCTCCAAGATGAACGATGCCTTTGACCAGGGCTTCCATGTGGTCACGAGCTATCGTAACTCCAAGAACTTCGGCAGCTCTTGGATCTCGGCGGCTAATGCCACCTGGTATCTGCGCGAGGCACGCTTCCTCAATAACGCGCGCAATATCTGTAAGACGTCCTGCGCCGTCTCGGGCTCGGGCTACCTCATCTCCGCCTGTATTATCGAGGGCATGCACGGCTGGCAGTTCCACACGCTGACCGAGGATATTCAGTTCACCACGTTCTGTGCCATTCACGGCATTCGTATTGGCTATGCGCCGGCTGAGTTCTTCGATGAACAGCCCGTGACGTTTAAGGCGTCCTGGAAACAGCGTATGCGTTGGACCAAGGGCTTTTACCAGGTGTTCTTTACTTATGGCAAGCATCTGGTCAAGTCGACGTTCCGCTATCGCCGGTTTGCCGCCTACGACATGTTTATGACCATCGCCCCGGGTATGCTGCTATCGCTGATCTCGATGCTCGCCAATGCGACGTTCCTGATCGTGGGCGGTCTTTCGCACGGCTTCCTGGCTACCGAAGTCGAGATGCAGGCGTGCGCCGCTTCGCTCATTATGACCTTCGCCATGATGTATCAGACCTTCTTTATCCTGGCGCTGCTTACGACCATCTTTGAGTACAAGCACATTCACTGTGCGCAAAAGTGGCGTCTGGTGACAAACCTGTTTACCTTCCCGATCTTTATGTTCAGCTATATCCCCATCACGGTGGCTGCACTGTTCCTAAAGGTCGACTGGGTTCCGACGCAGCACGCCGTCAACGTTACCCTCGACGAGGTCATGCAAGGCGCCAAATAACCACCACCAAAACCACCACAATGGGGACAGGCCTTTTGTGGTGGTTTTTGCTTTTGCGATGCAGCTCAAGGAGGTGCTCGATGGTCTATATCCCATTTTGGATCTGCGCCTTTGTCGGTGCGGTGATCGATGCCCGTGAGCGGCGGTTTCCCAACGCGCTTGCTGCTGCGTGTGCCGTGGCGGCGTTTGCGGGCGTGTGGCTGGATGGGGGCTTGAACACGGCACTTGACCACGCTGGCCTTGCGGTCATCGTGTACCTTTCTCTTGTGCTAACTGAGTCGCTTTGGCGGCGACATCGCCAGACCCCCGGCATCGGCATGGGAGATGCCAAGGCGCTCTTCGCGCTTTGCACGCTCGACCCTATGGGTGGCTTCGTGGCATTTGCCGCCGCGCTCCTGGTCCTTGCCCTCTCCTGCCTCATCACAAAATCGCGCTCCTTGCCATTACTCCCGTTTTTGGTGCCGATTTTTGCCATAATCGAGGTCGTGGGCTGCACATTGTAACCGATTGCGCATCCTTCTTAAGGAGCATGCCATGGCAACTAATCAAGAAACGGCCGTCATTAAGGCGCGCATGGATCGTATTCCCTCGTCGTTGTCGCCCGAACTTGTCGAGCGTATTTCCGCCGATCGTGCTTCGGGTGCCGTCAGCCCGTATCGTTGCAACGACGACCAGGTCATTCGTCGTATTGATCGCGCTGCCGACAAAGGCACGCTCATGCGACCGGCGTTTATGCGCGATATCGAAAAGATTCTTCATCTTCCGGCGTATACGCGTTATGCAGGCAAAACGCAGGTCTTTAGTTTTCGCAGCAACGACGACCTGTCGCGCCGCGGCCTGCACGTGCAGCTTGTCTCGCGCATTGCACGCGATATCGGCCGCGCCCTGGGGCTCAACTGCGATCTAATCGAGGCGATTGGCTTAGGCCATGACTTGGGCCACACGCCCTTTGGCCATGCCGGCGAGCGATTCCTCAACGATATTTACCACGAGCGTACGGGTCGCTACTTTTTCCATAACGTGCAATCAGTCCGTGTGCTCGATGCACTGTATGGCCGCAACGTGTCGCTCCAGACACTCGATGGCGTGCTGTGCCATAACGGCGAGTACGAGCAACGCGTGTTTGAGCTTTCGGATATGGGTTCCTTTGAACAGTTCGATCTGACGGTCGAGGACTGCATCGCCACGGGCTATAGCGCGATTGAACATCTGCGCCCCATGACGCTCGAGGGCTGCGTGGTTCGCATCTCGGATATCCTTGCCTACGTTGGGCGTGATCGCCAAGACGCCATTGCTGCGGGTCTGCTGTCACCTGACGCCTTTGACGATGACCTGGGCGGAGCATACAACAGCTGGATCCTCACGCATGCCTCCATCGATATCGTCGAGCACAGCTATGGCAAGCCACGCATCGAGATGAGCGAGGACCTGTTTGAGGAAATCCGCCGAGCCAAGTGCGAGAACTACGAGAAGATCTATAGCAAGGGCGGTATCGAAGGCGACTCCGAAGCGGAGCTGCGCGAGGCTTTCGAAAAGCTCTACGACCGTTGCCTGCAGGATATAAACGAAGGCGACGAGTCCTCCTACATATTTAAGCACCACATTTCGCGCATTGAGCAGCAGCTTTCCTACTACGACCGTACCTATGCATGGCAGGACGATAAGGACCAAGCCGTGGTGGATTACATTGCGAGCATGACGGATGGCTATTTCTGCGAGCTGACGAGTAAGTTGTTCCCGGGTCTAAAGTTTCCGCACCGTACTTATATTAACGAACGGTAGTTCGTATTTATTCGGTATACTATTCGTGGAAAACGATTTTGATTGATGCACGGGATGGCTATGGACGACCTTTTTTCTGCTTCGACGCGCGAGCGTTCCTTTCAGAATGCGCCGCTTGCGGTGCGCATGCGCCCCAACACGCTTGATGAGTACGTGGGCCAGCAAAAGGCCGTCGGTAAGGGCTCATGGCTGCGTGCCGCGATTGAGCACGACGTGCTGTCGAGCGTGATTCTGTACGGGCCGGCCGGTACGGGCAAGACGACGCTGGCCCACATTATCGCCAACCATACCAAGGGCGAGTTTGTCGAGGTCAGCGCCGTGACGGGCACCGTGAAGGACTTGCGCCGCGTGATTGACGAGGCCAAGACTCGCCTGAATACCTATGACCGCCGCACCATTCTGTTTATCGATGAGATTCACCGCTTTTCCAAGTCGCAGCAGGACGCCCTGTTGCATGCGGTTGAGAACCGTACCGTCATTATGATTGGCGCTACGACGGAGAATCCGTACTTTGAGGTCAACTCGGCATTGCTCTCGCGTGGTCGCGTGGTGGAGCTTGAGCACCTCAAAGACGAGGATATCGCCACGCTTATTGCGCGTGCGCTTGAGGCGCCGCAGGGTTTGGGTGGCAAGTTCTCGGCCGATGAGGATACGGTTAAGACCATCTGCACGCTGGCTGCGGGCGACGCTCGATCCGCGCTCACGACGCTCGAGCTGGCGAGTGAGATTGCCGTCACGCGTCCCGATACCGAGGGGACGCCGGCTCCGGCGGCAGGGGAGCGTTATCCCATCACCGTCGATGACGTGAAGATTGCCAACCCGCGCCGCGGTTTTTCGTATGACAAAAACGGTGACATGCACTATGACATTATCAGTGCGTTCATCAAGTCCATGCGCGGCAGCGACCCCGATGCCACGATCTATTGGCTCGCGCGCATGATCGACGCGGGGGAGGATCCTAAGTTTATCGCCCGCCGCATTATGATTCAGGCTTCTGAGGATGTTGGCAATGCCGATCCGCAGGCGCTTTTGGTGGCGCAAGCCGCGTTTAAGTCTGCCGAGGTCATTGGCTATCCCGAGTGCCGAATTAACCTGGCTCAGGCTGCACTCTATGTGTGCTTGGCGCCTAAATCCAACGCGTGCGAGGCTTCGATCGATGCGGCGCTGGCCGATATCCATAGTAGCGGATTGCGCGAGGTGCCCAGTTATCTTCGCGATCGTCACCGTCCCGGCAGCGACGAGTACGGTCTATACAAGTACCCACACGATTATCCCGAAGGTTGGGTCGACCAGCGCTATTTGCCCGAAGGCCTGGAGCGTGGTGCCTTTTGGCAGCCTGCCGGCCGCGGTTGGGAAGAATGGCGTGTGGAGCAAAGCGAGCGCGACCGTAGCGGCAGGGCGCCAAAGTAAGCTTTTGGGAATCTTCCGTCCCCTTTGGGGTACCATGAACAAAGTCTGTATTTCGATTCCTTTGGGAGGCTTGTATGAGTCCCATTCAAATCGCCTTGCTGCTGCTCGCCGTTGCCGGCGTGTGGGCTATCGTTGAGCTTGCGCTCACCCTGCGCAAAACCCGCACCGTTGTCGACTCGCTCGACAAGACGGTAACCGACCTCAACAATACGATTGCCGAGGCGCAGCCCGTGGTGGCAAAACTCGACGGCGCCGTTGACGAGCTTACGCCGGCACTTGCCCAGATGGAGCCGCTCCTCAAGTCGAGCAAGACTGCCGTTGACGCCCTGACGTCCAACCTCGTTGAGGTTGAGGCGGTCGTTCGCGACATCTCCGAGGTCACGGGCAGTATGGCCGAGGCCAGTAATGCCGTATCGAGCGTGACTGATTCTGCGGCCGGCGCCGTGCAGAAGCTCTTCAATAAGGTGAAGGCTCCTGCAGCCGACGCCGATCGCAAGCTAGCAGCTGCCGCCGCCGAGGCCGAGCAGCCTACCGAGCGCGTTCTGATCGGTCAGGCCGAGGACGAGGCCGCCGGTGGTGCGGATGCGGCTCAGAAGCCCGCAGCCAAGCCGGCTCAGTATTACACCTATACGCCCGCCGAGTCCTCTGAGGAGTCCTGCGATGAGTAGCGAAACAACCTGCCCCATCACGCTGACCGTTGCCGGCGACCCGCGTCTCGCTCGCCTTGTGCGCATGACGGCTGCCAATGTTGGTGCCCTGTGCTCCATGTCTGTCGATCGCATCGAGGACATCCGCATGGCTGCCGAGGAGGCTTTCATCTTTGGGTGCACCGCGGTCGACTGCGACGACATCACCATCAAATTCGATGTCGACGAGTCTCACGTTGGCATGACCTTTACCTTTGGCGATCAGGCCTCTGTCGACGAGGATGACCAGGCTGCCGTGTATGCCGAGCTCATTTTGGCGAGCGTGTGCGATTCCTACGAAAAGACTGCGGCGCCCCTGACGCTTTCCCTCGACCTCAAGGCGGATATCTAATATGACCGAACGTTCCCGGAGCGGTAAGACCGCTTGGGACAAGGAGAAAACCCGCGAGCTGTTTCGTCGCTATAAAGAGACCGGTGATCCGGACGCTCGCGAGCAGCTCGTCATGTCCCATATGAACCTGGTAAGGTTTCTTGCCAACAAATTTAAGAACCGCGGCGAGCCGCTCGACGACCTGATGCAGGTTGGTTATCTGGGTTTGCTCAAGGCTATCGACCGCTTTGATCCCGAGCGCGGGCTCGAGTTCACGACGTTTGCAACACCCACCATTCTGGGCGAGATCAAGCGTCATTTCCGCGATAAGGGCTGGAGCGTGCGCGTTCCGCGCCGTCTGCAGGAGCTCTCGGCCAAGGTCAACCAGGCTACCGATAAGCTCACCAACGAGCTTCAGCGTTCGCCCAAGGTTGAGGAGATCGCTGAGTATCTAGATGTGACTGTCGATGAGGTCCTCGAGGCTATGGAATCGTCTTCGGCCTATACCTCGGTGCCCATCGAGGCTCCTGGTGCGTCCGATTCCGACGATGCCCCCTCGATTCTCGACCGTTATGCCGACGACGACAACGAGCTCGACTTTACCGATGACCGCCTGGTGATCGAGGAAGCAATCCGTGATTTCTCGCCGCGCGAGCGCGAGGTGATCGAGCTGCGCTTTGTGAAGGGCATGACCCAGATCGAGATCGCCAAGAAGCTGGGTATTTCTCAGGTGCAGGTTTCGCGTCTGCTGCGCCGCACGCTTAAGAAGATTCAGGACAAGATCGACCCCGACGGAGTGATGATTCGTTCATGAGTGAGCACCCCCAACAAACCGATCGCGTGCTGCGCGACACCCGCATTCTGACGCTGCGCATTTGGGCTGTTGTCGGCTGCATTGTCATCGCCGCCGTCATCTTTAACCTTATGGGCATCCTGGCACCGGTTATCGAGTTTCTCGCCGTCGGCTCCATCATTGCTTTTGTGATGTCCCCGATCACCAACTGGCTCGAGCATCATGGCGTTGGTCGTGGCATCGGTTCGCTTATCGCGCTTATTGTTGTTGTTGCCGTGCTCGTCGGTGTTGTTTGCATCTTGTCGCCGATTCTTTTTGGTCAGATCATGGAAGTCCTGAGCCGCCTGCCCGAGCAGCTTCGTGTTGCGGGTGGCGACCTCAACGAGATGGTCTCGCATGTCAAGACGCTCAACAACACGCCGCTCATGGAGTATTTGGACGATAATCTTTCGTCGCTGGTTACCGTGGCATCGAAGTATGTGTCTCAGATCGCTGCCGAGCTTGGCCGCGGTGTGTTCCCGCTCATCACCAATACGGCCTCGCAGTTGTTCGTGATCTTCCTTGGTCTGGTGCTTGCCTACTGGATGGCCTGCGATTATCCTCGCATGCACCACGAGATTTGCACCATCATCGGTCAGGAGAAGGAGACTTCGTACCGCTTTATGGTCGCCATCCTTTCTCGCTCTGTCGGCGGCTACATGCGCGGTATGGTCGTGACGTCCATCTGCGGTGGTTTCCTCGCCTTTATTGGTTTTATGATTATCGGCCATCCGTATGCGGCGCTCATGGCTATCTTTACCGGCATCATGCATTTGGTTCCGGTCGTCGGCCCCTGGGTGAGCGCGGCAATCGCCACAGTGCTCGGTTTCATGTTCAGCCCCATATTGGCGTTGTGGACGCTCATCGTGACGATGGTCGCGCAAAACGTCACTGATAACGTGATTTCGCCTAAGGTCATGCAGAGCTCGGTGCAGGTGCATCCCATCATGAGCCTCACGGCGCTCGTTATTGGCTCGGCACTCATGGGCCCCATCGGCATGATTATTGCTATCCCTCTGTGTGCGGCCCTCAAGGGTATCTTCGTGTACTACTTCGAGAATGAGACCGGCCGCCAACTTGTGGCCTATGACGGCGCCGTGTTTAAGGGCACGCCGTATCGCGATGCCGAGGGCAACCCGGTCGCCGCCTACGACGCGCTTGGGGACGATACGTTCATCTATGAGTCCGAGCTCATCGGTAACGAGACTGCGCCCGAGGCTAAAGCTATGCCCAAGCCCGAGCTCGATAATCCTTGGATCAAGCTTTCGGACCTGCAGCCCGATGCCACGGGCTTCTTCAAGAACCCCTTCGCCAAGGATGATGATTCCAACACGGATGACGACACCAAAACCGGCATCGACGGCTCCATGGACGATGACGACAAGTAGCGGGGTAATTCGGGCTAACATTCATATGCGCTAACATGCAATTTCGCTGAAGGGCCGGCATTGTGCCGGCCCTCTTTTTTGCACTTGCGCGGTGGGATGGTAATATCGTTACGTTTGAACTGTTTCGATGTGAAACCGAGGAGATTCCCTCTATGAGTGCTGACTACCCGTCAATGACTACGGCCGAGATCCGCTCTAAGTTCCTCAACTTCTTTGAGGAGCGCGGTCTTAAACTCTATCCTTCTTCGTCCCTCGTCCCCGACGATCCTTCGCTGCTGCTTGCCAACGCCGGCATGAACCAGTTTAAGGAGTATTACCAGGGCAAGAAGACCATGAAGGAGATCGGCGCGATCTCCTGCCAGAAGTGCGTCCGCACCAACGACATCGATTGCATCGGCGAGGACGGCCGTCACCTGTCCTTCTTCGAGATGCTCGGCGACTTCTCCTTTGGCGGCGTCTCCAAGCAGCAGGCCTGCGCTTGGGCCTTTGAGCTCATCACCAAGGAGTTCAAGCTGCCGCTCGACCGCCTGTACTTCACCGTCTTTACCGAGGACGACGAGACCCATGACGTGTGGCGCTCCCTGGGCGTTGCCGAGGATCACATCTCGCGTCTGGGCGAGGACGACAACTTCTGGGCCGCCGGTCCCACCGGCCCCTGCGGTCCGTGCTCCGAGATCTACTTTGACATGGGCGAGGAGGTCGGCTGCGGCAGCCCCGACTGCAAGCCCGGCTGTGACTGCGACCGCTTCCTTGAGTTCTGGAACCTCGTGTTTACCCAGTACGACCGCCAGGAGGACGGCTCCATGCCGGAGCTGCCGCACCGCAACCTCGATACGGGCATGGGCCTGGAGCGCATGGCCGCCATCATGCAGCACAAGACCGCTAACTACGACGGCGATCTGATGCAGCACCTCATCAAGCTGGGCGAGAAGATCAGCGGCAAGACCTATGACGCCGACGATTACTCCGGTGCCAGCCGCTCCCTGCGCATCATCGCGGATCACTCTCGTGCCGTTGACTTTATGATCTCGGACGGTATTCTCCCCGGTAACGAGGGTCGCGAGTATGTTCTTCGCCGCCTGCTCCGCCGCGCCGTGTTCCACGGTCGTCTGCTGGGCATCGAGGGCGCCTTCCTGACCAAGTTCATCGACGAGGTCAACGCCCAGATGGGCGAGGCCTATCCCGAGCTGCTCAAGAACGTCGCACTCGTCAAGGGTATCGTCGCTTCCGAGGAGGAGCGCTTCTCCACGACACTCGATAACGGTCGCGTCTACCTGGACGAGGCCCTGGCCGCGCTTGCCGAGGGTGCTGTCCTTCCGGGCGACGTTGCCTTTAAGCTGCATGACACCTTTGGTTTCCCCATTGACCTGACTGTCGAGATCGCCGGCGCCGCTGGCCACGACGTCGACATGGACGGCTTCACCGCCTGCATGGAGGACCAGAAGGCCCGTGCTCGCGCCAATGCCAAGGGCGACGCGTGGGGCAGCTTCAACGACGTGTGGGTCGAGCTTTCGGACAAGGTCGCCGCGACCGAGTTCGACGGCTATGACAACGATGTGATCGAGGGTGCCAAGGTTGTCGCTATCGTGCGCAACGGCGAGTCTTTTGAGTCCGCTGCCGCCGGCGAGGATGTCGAGGTTGTGCTCGACCGCACCCCGTTCTACGCCGAGATGGGCGGCCAGCAGGGTGACGCCGGCGAGCTTTCCGCCGAGGGCGTTGCGCTGACCGTTTCCGATACCAAGAACCACAACGGCCTGTATGCTCACGTCGCCCACGTCACCGAGGGTACGCTGACCGTCGGTGCTACCGTGACCGCCGCGCTCGACGCCGAGCGCCGCGGCTTCCTGCGTCGCAACCACACCGCCACGCACCTGCTCGACGCCGCGCTTAAGCAGGTCCTGGGCGAGCATGTCTCCCAGGCTGGCTCGCTGGTGACGCCCGAGCACCTGCGTTTTGACTTCACGCACTTCGAGGCCCTGTCCTCCGAGCAGCTCAAGGCTGTCGAGGACCTGGTCAACCAGCAGATCTTCGCCTCCAAGCCGGTCGTGACCCGCGTCATGGGCATCGACGAGGCCAAGGCCGCCGGTGCTGTCGCCCTGTTTGGCGAGAAGTATGGCGACGTCGTCCGCGTTGTCTCCGTGGGCGCCGAGGACCAGCCGTTCTCCCGTGAGCTTTGCGGTGGCACCCATGCCGCCAACACCGCCGAGATCGGCCTGTTCAAGATCATTTCCGAGTCCTCTACGGGCTCCAACGTCCGCCGCATTGAGGCCGTGACCTCTAAGGGTGCTCTCGACTACATGGCCGACCGTCTGGCGCTCGTCGACGCCGCCGCTGCTGCGCTCAAGTGCCGTGTGGATGAGGTTCCCGCCCGCGTGGAAAACCTGCAGGCTGAGCTGCGCGAGACGTCCAATAAGCTTAAGAAGGCGCTGACCGGTGGCTCCTCCGATGCTATCTCCAACGCCATCGAGGGCGCCGTCGAGCTCGACGGCTACAAGCTCGTCGTCGCTGAGCTCCAGGGCCTTGAGGCTGCTGACCTGCGAAACGTCTGGGATACCGTGCACCAGAAGGTCGCCGGTCCTGTCGCCTGCGTCGTTGCCAGCGTGACCGAGAAGGGCACCCCGGCCCTGCTCGCCGCCGGCTCCGATGACGCCGTGAAGGCCGGTTTCCACGCCGGCAACGTGATCAAGCAGATCGCAGGCCTGGTCGACGGTCTCGGTGGCGGCCGTCCCAACATGGCCCAGGCCGGTGGCAAGAACGCCGCCGGCATCGCCGATGCCCTCGCGGCCGCTAAGACCGCGCTCGGCGCCTAAGAATCTAGGTAGTCGCTGTGGTCGCGCTTGCGCTGGACATAGGGGAGACCAGGATCGGCATCGCCGTCTCGAGCCGTGATGGCAAGATGGCGATGCCTGTCAAGGTGCTTCCGGCTGCTGAGGTCACTGGCATGGCAAAGACGTTCCGTTACCTGGTCGAGGACCATGAGCCCGATATCCTGGTAAGCGGGCGTCCCTTGACCATGGCCGGTGAGCCTGGCCCCCAGGCCGAGCGCGTCGCCGCCGTGGCCCAAAAGATTGCCGACGAGCTCGAACTTCCGCTGGAGTTTGAGGATGAGCGTCTGTCCTCGCAGGAGGCCAAACGAATCCTGCGAGAGCAGGGGCTCAACGAAAAGCAGATGAGGGGCAAGATTGACATGATTGCCGCCAGCCTGTTTTTGCAGACGTGGCTTGATCGTAAAAACGAGGAGGTTTCGCATGCCTAGCGCTCCCGATCCGCGCCAGCCGAATCGTACACGTCAGCCGGCGTCGCGCCCTGCCCAGCCTTGCCAGCGTCCGGCACAGCCGATGCACCGTTCGGCTCAGCCTACTCAGCGTGCTGCTCAACAGCCCGCCGCTCGTCCCGCGCAGCCCGCTGGCGGCGCTCGTTTTAAGCAGCAGGCTCCTGCCCAGCGCACGCAGGGCCAGGCCCGGCAATCACGCTCCCACGCACATCATGCTCATGGCTCGCACGGTGTTGCTCCGGCCACGCGCTCGAGCTATAACACGCACGCCCGCCGTGGTGTCCAAAAGAAAAGCTCCCCGGTGCCTATGATTATCGGCGGCGTCGTCGCCGTGCTTGCGCTTGTCGCGATCGTTTTCTTTGTCGTGCCAGCCGTCAAGGGCTTCTTTGGCGGTGAGGATGCGAAAGTCGCTGCTGGCCAGCAAGTTACTATCACGATTCCCGATGGTGCCTCGGGCGACACCATCGCTTCGATTCTCTCCGAGAACCATATCGTCGATAATCCCAAGGATTATTATGCGGCGGTCAAAAAGCTCAACGCCGATATGTCGCTTAAGCCGGGTAAGTATTCGTTTACCACGCTTATGGACGCCACGAAGGTCGTCCAGCAGCTTATGGAAGGTCCCAACGCCGGCTCCGATGCGCTCACGATTCCTGAGGGCCTGACGGTCGATCAGGTCGCCGACCGCGTGGCCAAGGCGTACGACAGCATTTCTAAGGAAGACTTCCTTAACCAGGCTAAGGCGAGCAATTATGTGAATGATTACGCCTTCCTTAAGGACGCCGCGAACGATTCACTCGAGGGCTTTCTATTCCCTAAGACCTATACGTTGGGTAAGGACCCGTCTGCCGATGATGTGATTCGCGCCATGCTTGACCAGTTCAACGCCGAGTATAAGTCGCTTGACTTTGCCAGCTGCGAGGCCAAGATCAAGGAGCGCTATGGCGTGGAGATGTCCGATTACGACATCGTTAACCTTGCCTCGATCGTCGAGCGCGAGGGCCTCAACGCCGACCAGCGCGCGCATGTGGCCTCGGTCTTCTACAACCGCCTGGCGGGCAAGCTCGATGGCCTGCGCTACCTCAATAGCGATGCGACCATGATGTACGTCACCGGCGGCGAGGTTACCGCCGACGACCTGCAGAGCGATAGCCCGTATAACACCTATAAGCACGAGGGCCTGCCGCCCACGCCCATCTGCTCTCCGTCGCTCGAGGCGCTCAAGGCTACCCTTGAGCCGACCGACTCCGATGACCTGTATTTCTACATTACACAGGACGAGGAGTATTTCTCGAAGACCTACGAAGAGCACCAACAGTCTTGGAATTGATCATGAGGATTTTTAGCCCCAAACGATATGTTGCCTCAGTCGACCGCATCGACCTCGATACCCTGTGGGCCGACGGCAAGCGAGCCATTCTACTCGATCGCGACAACACCCTGGTGCCGCGTGATACCGAGCAGGTTCCTGCTGCGGTTTCCGCTTGGCTCGAGGCCGCCCATGCCAAGGGCTTTAAGCTGTGTATGGTGTCTAATAACTGGCATCGCGACCAGGTTATGGCGTCGGCGCGCGAGTTGGGGCTCGAGGCCATCAGCCACGCCATGAAGCCCGCCCCGTTTGCCCTGAAGGCGGGTCTTAAGCGTCTGGGCGCCACGGCCGACGAGGCCGTGCTGATCGGCGATCAGCTGTACACGGACGTGTGGAGCGGTAACTTTGCCGGCGTTGACACTATTCTGGTCAAGCCGCAGGCAACCCAGGACCTGTGGTACACGCAGATCTTCCGTATCTTTGAGCGCCGGGCCCTGCGCGACCTTCCCTGCGAGGAATAGGTTTCGCCATGTCTCAGCACATCAAACACGGCTGCGACCATATCTTCTTTATCGGCTTTTTGGGCGCGGGCAAGTCGACGCTTGCGCGCAACGTGGGCACTATGTTCAAGCGTCGGTTCATCGATACCGATCGTTTGGTTGTGCGTCGATGCGGCAAGTCGGTGACCGAGATATTTAAGACCGAGGGCGAGGATCGTTTTCGCGGGCTCGAGACCTCGGCACTCCGTTCACTTCAAAGCGAGCGCAGCCTGCTGGTATCGTGCGGGGGTGGCATCGTCGAGACGCCGGTGAACATTGAACTGATGCACGAGATGGGTACATGCGTGTATCTCGAAGGCGACTTTGAGGACTCGTTGCGCCAGATTCGCCGCTCCGATACCCGGCCCGATTTCCGCTCGCCCGAGCATGCTGCGCGCCTGTTTGAGCATCGTCGTCCGCTGTATCGCGAGGCCGCCGATATTACCCTTGATATTCGCAACAAGTCCTTCGAGGACGTTTCCTACCTTTGTGCCGAGATGCTTTTGGAGCGTGGGCTGCTATGATTCGCCGTCAACTTATCAATTTCCAAAACCGCAGTGTCGATGTCCGCGTCGGATTGGGCGCGTTCGAGGAGCTGTCGCGCATGTTTGCCTCGGCTGTGGGCAAGCCTAAGCGCGCGATGGTTGTTTGGAACGACGCCACATCCGAGCGCTTTGGTGAGGTCGTCGAGCATGCGCTGGTCGACGCCGGTTTTGCCGTGTCGCAGTTCTCCCTTGAGGTTTCGCCTGCTGGTGCCACGCTGGCCGATGCCGATGCTATCTTTGGCGCCTTGTCTGCCAACGGCATTACCTGCGACGATCTGGTTGTCGCCGTTGGCGATGCCGCAATCTGCTCGGTTGTTAGCTGGTGCGCCAACCAGTGGTGTGGTCGCACCGAGTGCGCGCTGCTGCCGACGACGTTCGACGCCATGCTCACGGTCGCGACGACCATGAAGTCGCTCGTCGCCTCGTCGGCCAATGCGCTTCCCGCTATCGCGTTTCGTCCCGAACCGGGCTTGGTCGTGTGTGACCTCGACCTTGTTCGCGAGACGGACCCCGAGGACCTCAAGCTCGGCTATGTGGTACTTGTTGGCACCATGCTTTCGAGCAGCAAGTCCCGCTGGAATCAGTTTACTGAGACCGTCCCCGAGATTCTCGCGGGCGAGGAGGTCGCGCTCGTCAATGCCGTTCAATGGTCTCAGACTGCCCGCAAGGACGTACTAATGGCTACGAACCCGAGCGCTCGCCATGCGCTCGATTTTGGCAAGACGGGGGAGCGTACCCTGCGCGCCTGCTTGGGCGATGCCGCTTCGCAGGTCCCTGTCTACCAGCTGTTGTCCGAGGGCATGCGCTTTGAGGCGCGCGTTGCCCACGATGCCTGCGACTTCGATATCGATTACGTCTTTGAGGTCGATGACTGCCTGGAGGACTTTGGCATCGAGGAGCTTGCCTTCGATCTGGAGCCCGCCGTGTTTTTCGAGGAGTTCCGCAAGCAGCAGTTCGCCCGCTCGAACCGCAGCATGTTGCCGCTGCCCGCGGCACTCGGCGCCATTCGTCTAACGAGCGTTGAGGACGAGGTTCTTGAGCGCCATGCTCATGCCTACTTGGCTTCTCGCAAAGAACTTCTCTAAGTTTTATTGACATCCATCGTCTTTCGTATCATGTTGAGGGGCGGGTTTTTAATCGGTTGCGGATCGCATACGATTCCGTCGTTCGGTTGAGACCCGTCCCGTCTATATGGAGACAACAAGAAAGGAAACTGCATGTCTGAGTTTGCTGCCGGTCCTGCCGGTCGTATCGAGCGTGTCCGTGCCCTGATGGCCGAGCGTGGCTACGACGCCATCGTGGTGCGCGACGAGGCCAACCTTCGTTGGCTTACGGGCGTGAAGGGCGTCTTCGACTACACCTTTGAGTTCCCGCACGCTGCGTTTATTACGGCCGACCAGTGCCTGTTCCACACCGACTCGCGCTACCTCAACAGCTTTGAGGAGAACACGCCCGCCGGCAGCCCCTGGGTCTACGACATGGACGAGGGCACCATCCCCGGTTGGGTCGCCGGCAAGATCGCGGCCAACAAGTGCCGCGTTTGCGCTGTCGAGGACGATATGCAGATTAATTTCTACCAGGGCATTCAGCGCGGCCTGGAGGACCGCTCCGTCGCCTGCATGCTGCCGCTGATGCACGACGATATCCGCAAGATGCGCGCCATCAAGGATGCCGAGGAGATCGAGCTCATGCGCCACGCGCAGTCGATCACCGACGCCGCCTTTCAGCACATGCTCGGCTTTATTAAGCCTGGTATGACCGAGAAGCAGGTTCGCAACGAGCTCGAGAACTTTATGTTCGCCAACGGCGCCGACAGCCTTGCCTTCGGCTCCATCGTGGCGAGCGGTCCCAACACCGCCAATCCGCATGCCGTCCCGAGCGACCGCGTGATCGAGAAGGGCGATTTCGTTCTCATGGATTACGGCGCGGGCTACTGCGATTACCGCTCCGACATGACACGCACTGTTGTGATGGGCGAGCCCACGCAGGAGCAGCTCGACCTGTACGCGCTCGTGCGCCGTACGCACGAGGAGTGCGTCGCTGCTATCCATCCCGGCGTGGAAGGTAACGATATCTTCAAGCTTTCCAAGAAGATCATCGGCGATGCCGGTTATGGTGATTACTACAACCATGGTCTGGGCCACGGCGTGGGTATCGATATCCACGAGCTGCCCAACTTCAACCGCAGCAAGAACATCATCGAGGTCGGTTCGGTTATCACCATGGAGCCCGGCGTCTACCTGCCCGGCGTGGGCGGCGTGCGCCTGGAGGACTACGGCGTGGTCACCGAGAACGGCTACGAGCCCTTCACCAAGACCCCGCACGACCTGCACGTTATCGACTACTAGTCTACTTCGGTAGATAGTTTGGGGCGGGGCGTCCGGATCGATTCGGACGCCCCGCGTTCTCTTTTTATGCGCTCGCTGCAGGCGCCGTCTGCAAGTGTATAATTTCTAACGTATGTAATTTGGACGCTTGTGCGTTCTGCCCATAACAAGAAAGGTCGCTATGCCTACCATTTCTACCGCCGACTTCAAGAACGGCCTCGGTCTCCGCATCAAGGACAAGGTCTACACCATCGTCGAGTTCCAGCATGTCAAGCCGGGCAAGGGCGGCGCGTTTGTGCGCTACAAGACCCGCGACATCAAGAGCGGCCGCGTCGTCGAGAACACCTGCAACGCCGGCACCAAGTTCGAGAGCGTCATGCTCACCACCCGTGAGTTCCAGTACCTCTACAACGATGGTGCCGACTACATCTTCATGGACAACGAGTCCTATGAGCAGGTTCCCGTTCCCGAGGACATGGTGGGCGAGAACTCCAAGTGGCTGCGCGAGAACGACGTCTGCCAGCTGCTCTTCGCCGACGATGAGCTCATGGGCGTGACCCCGCCGATGTTCATCGAGACCACTATCGTCCAGACCGACCCGGGCTTTAAGGGCGACACCGTCCAGGGTTCCACCAAGCCGGCCACGATCGACACCGGCGCTGTTATCCAGGTCCCCATGTACCTCAATGAGGGCGAGGTCATCAAGGTTGACACCCGCGACGGCAAGTTCGTCTCCCGCGTCTAGCAACCAACTCTTCTAGGAGGATTCATGCCCCAGGAAATCAAGATTGACGGCATCGGCATTTCGCCCGATGTTCTGACCGCCATCGTCTCGCGCGCCGTGTCCGATGTCGAGGGCATCGCCTCCGTTGGCGTCAAGGACCTTGCCACCAACCTTGTCTCAATGATGCTCTCGTCCAAGGCCCCCGCTTCCGAGCCGGCGGTCGAGGCCGAGGTCGTCGGCGACAAGCTCGCACTCACTGTGCGTGTCGTGGTGTTCTTTGGCTATCCGTTCAAGAAACTCGCCGAGGCCGTTCGCGCCGCAGTGGTCGCCGCCATCGATGCCCAGGTTGGCGTTGAGGTCGAGCGCGTTGACGTTTGCATCGACGGCCTCGTTTTCCCCAAGGAGTAACCTTTGAGCCTTAAGGTTTATCGCGGGCGTACTCTTGCCCGCAGTCAGGCGCTTCAGCTTCTGTTCCAGGCCGAGGCCACGGACAGCCCGCTCGAGCGCGTCCTCGAGGGTGATTTCCTGATCTCGAAGGGTCCCCTCGACCCCTATGCGCTGGAGCTGTGCCGCGGTGCCTATGAGCATATCGACCGCATCGACTGTGCTCTGCGCTCTGTTGCCAAGAACTGGGATCTTATGCGCATGCCCGGCGCCGACCGCAACCTGCTGCGTATCGCCGTTTACGAGATGCGTTTCCTCACCGACGAGGAGGTCTCTGACGCCATCGTGATCAACGAGGCCGTCGAGCTTGCCAAGGCCTATGGCACCGACCAGTCCGCGTCGTTCGTCAACGGCGTGCTGGGTAAGATCGCTCGCAGCGAGGAGCTGCCGGGCGAGGACCTATACCAGGAGCTGCTGGCCGAAGATCGCGCTCGCGAGGAGGCACAGGCTGCCGAGGCTGCCGCAAAGGTTGCGGTTGCCCAGGCCGAGGCTGGCGTGCTGTCCGAGGATGTGGACGCTGCTGAGGTCGCCGAGGCCGAGACCGGTACCGTCGAGGAGTAGCCATGCCAGAGGGTTCCGTCCGCAACTTCGACGAGATTTCGGACCGCTTGGACCAGATCATAGCTACCGTTCGCTCTAAGGATACGTCCTTGGAGCGTTCGCTCGATCTGTTTGACGAGGCGATTGAGCTGGGCTCCCGTGCGGTCGACATGGTCGACAAGTTTGAGCTGACGCCGCGTGAGGCCGACAAGCTCGAGCAGGAATACGATGAGGATGCGGCAAACGAATCCCAGGATAGCTAGGCCGCATCTCCGGATACGAATGGTTGATGGCATTCATGAAACGCGTGCGTCTTGATGACGAACTGATTTCACAGGGCATCTGCGTCGATCGCGCGGATGCCCTTCGCACTCTTATGGCTGGCTTGGTCTCGAGTGGCGGCGAGCGCTTGACTTCGCCGGGCCTTAAGGTGACCCCGGGCCTGCCGTTGCACGTGAAGGGGCGCATTCCCTATGTTGGCCGCGGCGGTCTTAAGCTCGAAGGCGCGCTTGATACGTTTGGTATCAATCCGACGGGCCTTGCCTGTCTGGATGTGGGCTGCTCTACCGGCGGCTTTACCGATTGCCTGCTCAAGCGCGGAGCTGCGACCGTTGTCTCGGTGGACGTTGGTCGCGCCCAGTTCGATTGGTCGTTACGTCAGGACGATCGCGTGACGCTGCATGAGCGCACAAACGTGACGCAGCTGCCTGAGCTTGGCTATGCCGGCGCCATCGACCTGGCTGTGTGTGATGTCTCGTTTACCAGCATCGCGAACATTATCGATGCGGTGCTGGCGTGCCTGGCGCCTACGGGTGCATTCTGCACGCTTGTAAAGCCGCAGTTTGAGGCTCCGGCGGCGCTGGTGGGTGAGGGCGGCATTGTGACCGATCCCGCCGTGCGCCGCGATACACTCGTTGCGGCAGTTGAACTCTTTGCTGCCAAGGGGCTGTTCCCGGTCGATGTGTGCGTGTCACCCATTCATGGAGCCAAGGGCAACGTTGAGTTTTTCCTGTACGGCACGAGATTTGCCCCCGGTGAACGTACCGACGATGAGCTGCAATCCCAGGTATCGGTTTTGAGCGAGAAAGCTGCAACGCTATGAAGGTCTTTCTGGTTCCCAATTACTACAAGCAAGAGGCGGTCGAGAGCGGCCTGATGCTCGAGCTTTGGCTGACGCGCCAGGGCTATGAGGTCGCATGGGCTGCCGACCAGCGATCGAAGATTCAAAGCACGCCTGATATTGACGGCTCCGATCTGGTCATTACGCTCGGCGGCGACGGTACGTTGCTGCGCGCTGCCCGCATCCTCAACCATCGCGAGATTCCTATCCTCGGTCTTTCCTATGGTCACCTGGGCTTTTTAACTGCTGCGAGCCCCGAGGAGCGCGACATTCTGCAGGTCGTGAGCGACGCCCTTTCCGGCGAGCTGCACGTGAGCCGTCGCGCCACCATCGCCGCGGATATCGTGTCCGTGCGCGACGATGGCACGAAGGATGTCGTGCGCACGTTCGCCCTCAACGACATGGCGCTCACGCGCGGCCCCCTGTCCGATATGGTTGAGTTCGACATCACGGTGTCGGGCCACCATATCGATCGACTGCGTGGCGACGGCGTGGTCGTGTCCACGGCGACTGGTTCTACGGGGTACGCGCTCAGTGCCGGTGGCCCCATTGTGAGCCCCGACTATACGGGTATGGTCTGCGTACCCATTGCGCCGCACACCATTCAGGCCCGTGCCTTCTTGACTTCGCCGAGTGATGTCGTCGAAATCTTTATGTCCGATGATCGCCCGAGCGTTCCGGCGATCGCTATCGATGGACAGTTTATTACCTGCGACGGCACGGTCGAGAGCGTGGCCGTGCGCCGAGGCCCAGGCGATGTGCTGCTGCTCGACTACGGCCCCGAGAGTTTTTACAACTCGGTGAGCCGCGTATTCTACGGAGTGCGTCATGATCGATGAGCTGCAGGTTTCCAACATTGCACTCATTCGCGAGGCGACGTTGGTTCCGAGCGCGGGCCTAACGGTTCTGACTGGAGAAACCGGCGCCGGTAAGACCGCGCTGCTCTCGGCCCTCAAGCTTATTTTGGGCGAGCGTGCGGATTCGTCGACGGTGCGCGAGGGCGAGGCGCTGGCGAGCGTTGAGGCACGCCTGTTTGACGGCCCGCACGACACGGAGGGCTTCACGGTTCAGCGCAGCCTTTCTGCCGAGGGCCGCAGCCGCGTGAAGATTGACGGCCGCATCGCCAGTGTGCGCGAGCTTTCGGAGCGCGTCGGCGTGATGATGGATCTGTGCGGACAGCATGAGCATCAGCGCTTGCTCGACCCGGCGCACCATGTTGCCATGGTTGATGCCTGGGCTGGGCGCCCGGCACTCGAGGCGCTCGAGCACTACCGTGCTTGCTTTAAAGCCTCGCGTGCGGCTGCCAAGGAGGTCCGTCGCGTCGAGGAGGTCTCGCGTGCGCAGGGGAGTCGCGTCGAGGAGGCGCGCTTCGCCCTGGAGCGCATTGCCGAGGTCGAGCCCAGGCCGGGCGAGTATGAGGAACTCGAGGAACTGCTGCCGCGCTCCGAACATGCCGAGGTACTGGTTGCCACGGCTAACGATGCCCATGCATCGCTTGCCGCCGAAGGGGGAGCGCTCGATGCCGTGAACAGCGCCGTGGCAGAGCTTTCCCGTATGGCTACCGTCGATCGCAAACTGGGCGACATTGCCGATGCGCTTTCGGATGCCTGCATCTCGCTTGAGGATTGCGCCAACGAGCTGCGCGCCTATCGCGATGGGGTCGCCTTCGATCCGCGCGAGCTCGCTCGCATGCGCGAGCGGTATTCCGACCTCAAGGGCCTGCTGCGTCAGTGGGGTCCCACCATGGATGATGTCTTTGCCATGCGCGATCGCTCACAAGAGCTGCTGTCTCTAGTCGATGATGGTGATGAGCAGATCAAGAAGGCTCGCGAGGCACTCGGGAGCGCTGAACGCGATCTTTTTGCTGCTGCTAAGGCACTTAAGCGCGCGCGGAACACCGCTGCCCCGCGCTTCTGTCACGAGGTTGGCCGCCAGATGGCTCGCCTGGAGATGGGTAGTGCCGAGCTCGTCTGGGAGTCGCGCGATCTTCCCCGTGCTGAGTGGACGCCCGTTGGTCCTTCGAGTTACGAGCTGCTATACCGCAGCGGTGCCGGCTTGACGCCACGTCCCCTGCGCCGCATTGCGTCGGGCGGCGAGCTCAGCCGCGTCATGCTGGCAAGCAAGGTTGTCCTCGGTAACGCGGATGGTGTCGATACGCTGGTGTTTGACGAGGTCGATGCTGGTGTCGGTGGCTCCACGGCGCGTGCACTCGCGGGCGTGCTGGCAGATCTCGCCGCTACGCATCAGGTGATTGTCGTAACCCACTTGGCGCAGGTCGCCGTCATGGCCGACAAACATTATGTTGTCAGTAAGGAACCGGGCGATGTTCCCCAGACGCATTTGGACGAGGTAGCCGGCGAAGCGCGTACCGCCGAGATCGCCCGCATGTTGAGCGGCGATCAGTCCGAGGCAAGCTTGGCCCACGCAAAGCAGATGCTCGAAGAAGCTCGAGGTTAGCTCGTATCAGCGGTGTTGGTGGGACAAAATAGACTGAAATTTTTGTCCCACTACGCTTTTACTCAACGACCTTATCTGGCTGGATGAGCTCCTCGTAGTAGCTGATATGCTCGCGAGCGTCTTCAATCTCGGGCAGCAGGAAGTTGTAGATGACTTCGATGATCATCGTGGCGCTGATCTTGGAGAACGCAAAGTCGCCTGTCGTCAGCAGCGCTTCGTGGTTGACGGTATTAAAAGTGTAGTCTGCCAGACGCGCGAGCGGGGATTTGCTGTCGCTGCTCATGACGACTACGGTTGCGCCGCAGTTGCGAGCCGCTTTTGCCATGCGATTCAGTCGGCGCGATTTGCCGGAGTTTGAGATGAGCACGATGACGTCACCCAGGCGCAACGTGAGCGCAAAGCCGATTGATGTCTCGCTAATGGTGCTCGCCATGCAGCGCAGGCCCAGCTGCGAAAACTTAAACGTCGCATCGAGCGCGACCGCGTTCGTATTGCCCACAGCTGCAAACTCAATAACCCCTGCATGCTTAAAGGCATGCACAACAGCCGCCAGCGTATCGTGGTCGATTCCGTCGATGGTCGCATTAAGCTCGCTCACCTTGGCAGCCAGGATGTTCTTGAGGCTCTGCTCCATATTGTCGAGCGAGACCTCGTCGGTCAGGCCCTCGTTGCGCTGGCTTTCCAAATCCCTCACCAGCGAAAACTGAAAGCTGCGGAAGCTACCAAAGCCCAGCTTGCGGCAGAAGCGCGAAACGGTCGCTTCGGACGTGGCAGCGGCGCGCGAGAGCTGAGCCGCCGTGAGGCGTGGCGCCTCGGACTGGTGCTCCAATATATAGTCGACAATGCGCTGCTCGGACTCGCTGTATCCCTGATGGGTACTAATGAGGGAAAGTGCGCTCTTGCTACTATCGGTCATGGATGGCTCCTGGTTGGCATGAAAATCGGACTCGTTTTGTAATGCCATAGTATAGGGGGATTTTCAATTACAAGATACACCTTGCCGTTTCAAGTGTTGATGGTAAACTTTCACCTACCGTTTACGGTTATGAAAGAACCTTTCACCGGAGAATCGCACCTTGTCTCTTCTCACGCGGACGGTAGGTTGGTATCTTTCAGTTGTGGAAAAACGCGCATCGAAGCGCGTGTAGGGGAGCGCCCGCGGGCGCTGTACTCAAGAAGGAGGGACACATGGCTAAGTTTGACATCATCGCCGCGACCGGTTGCCCGACCGGCATTGCGCACACCTTCATGGCTAAGGAGGCGCTGGAGAAGGCAGCTGCCGAGCGCGGTCTGACCATTAAGGTTGAGACTCATGGCCAGGTCGGTGTCGAGAACGAGCTCACCAAGAGTGAGATCGCTGGTGCCAAGGCCGTCGTCGTCGCAGCCGACAAGGATGTCCAGGCTGAGCGTTTCGCCGGCAAGCCCATGGTTTCCGTTGGTGTTTCCAAGGCCCTGTCCGTTGAGGCCGCCGGTAAGCTGATTGACCGCGCGCTCGCCGCCAAGGGTGACGACACGGTTGCAGCTGCTGCTGATATCGAGGATGAGGTCGAGGAGAAGGAGTCCATCGGCCACATCATCTACAAGCACCTCATGAACGGCGTCAGCCACATGCTGGTCTTCGTTGTTGCTGGTGGTGTTCTGACCGCTGTCTCGTTCCTGTGGGGCATTACGTCCTTCGATTCGACGGCGTCTGACTACAACAGCTTTGCTGCGATGCTCAAGATCATCGGCGGCATCGCCATGAACCTTATGGTTCCGGTGCTTTCCGCCTACATCGCCGAATCCATCGGCAAGCGCCCGGCGCTCGTCCCCGGCTTCGTTGCCGGTATGATCGCCATCCAGGGCCTGCCTGTTAACGCCGAGACCGGCATGATCGACGCCGGTGGCGCCGGCGTGGGCTTCGGCTTCCTGGGCGGCATCGTCGGCGGCTTCCTCGCCGGTTATGTCATCCTGCTGCTCGAGAAGGTCTTTGCCGGTCTGCCCAAGAACCTGGACGGCCTCAAGGCTATCTTCCTGTACCCGCTGTTCTCGACGGCTATCGTCGGCCTGGTCATGCTCGGCATTTCCGGCCCCATGGCTGCCATCAACACCGCCATGATGGACTTCCTCAAGGGCCTGTCCGCCTCTGGCGCCGTTGTCCTGGGTCTTGCTATCGGCTGCATGTGCGCCTTTGACATGGGTGGCCCGGTCAACAAGGCTGCTTATGTCACCGGTACCGCTATGCTCACCGAGGCTCTGGCCGCCGGTGTTGGCACCGATACCTACAACTTCGGCACCAACTTCATGGCTGCCGTCTCCGCCGCCTGCATCGTTCCGCCGCTGATCACCACCTTTGCCGTCGTTGTCGGCAAGAAGTACTTCAGCCAGGAGGATCACGACGCCGGTGTCGTCAACCTCATCCTTGGTTGCACCCACATCACCGAGGGCGCCATTCCGTTCATGACCAAGAACATCTGGCCCGTCATGCCCATCATGATGCTCGGTTCCTCTATCGCTTCGATCCTGACCATTATGTTCAACGTTCACGATCCGGCGCCTCACGGTGGCTTCCTGGTCCTGCCCGTTGTCGAGAACGGTCCGCTTTGGGTCCTCGCGATCCTCATCGGCGCTGTTGTCGGTGGCATCCTGTTCGTGGCCTTCAAGAAGTACGACTTCGAGAAGAACCAGAAGGCCGCTCCTGCAACCAAGCCCGTTGAGGCCCCCAAGGCCGCTGCCGTCGAGGCCCCCAAGACCGAGGCTGCCGACTTCGTGAAGGTCGAGAATGTCTTTGTCGCCGAGGACTTCGCTTCTCGTGACGAGGCTCTGAGCTTCGTTTCCAACCAGGCCGTCAAGGCCGGTATCGCCAGCGACGCCGACGCCGTGATGAACGCCTTCCTGGCCCGCGAGGCCGAGGGCACCACGGGCATGATGGAGGGCTTCGCCATCCCGCATGCCAAGTCCGACGCCATTACCGAGGCTGCCGTCATCGTCGTCAAGGACGAGTCCGGCGTGACCGGTTGGGACACCATGGACGGCGCTCCCGTCAACGTGGCTATCGCCCTGCTCATCCCCGGTGCCCAGGCCGGCACTACGCACCTCAAGATCCTGTCCAAGGTCGCCGAGGCGCTCATGGACGAGGATTTCCGTGCCACTGTCAAGGGTTCCACCGACGCCGCCGAGATCGCCAAGACGATCAACGCCCGCCTGGTCTAACTCCACGGTACACGAATAACATCGCCCCCTGTATATAAGGCGGAGTCCCTCTCCAGGGCCTCCGCCTTTTTCATCCCCTTCCTAAGTTGCGGTGAAATAGGGACCATTTAAACGTTTCAACTGCAAAATCAGTCCCTATTTTACCGCAACATGCAGAAGGGTATAGATAGCCCCCATCAACCAGATCAACCAGGCGAACAACAATCAGCCTGAATTCCGTTTGCACGATATTGCTCTGGACCGACCGAGTTTCCGCAGCTCGCCCGCCGGGCGGGGCGGTTAAGTTTGTCCCGAGTTCCGCACGCAAAGGAAAGCACTTAATGTGCTTTCCGTCTTGCGCAGGACTGTAGAGCAGCAAACTTAACCGCCCCGCCCGGCGGGCGAGCGCAGGGATACGACATCTGTCCAACAATTCGTGTGAAACACAATGAAAAACCGTTTGATGTGAGTTAATATAAACAACGTCGTGAATCTGACTCCTGCCACATGCATGACAGGGGTTAAACACAAAAAGGAGTCAACTATGGTTTCTGAGAAGGCTACCCTCGTTAATCCTCAGGGTCTGCACATGCGTCCGGCTGGTCTGTTCGCCTCCACCATGGGCAAGTACGCCTGTGACGTGACGGTCGTCACCCCCGAGAAGGAGGTCAACGGCAAGTCCCCGATGGCACTTATGGCTGCTGGTATCCCCTGCGGCACCGAGGTCGAGGTCAAGTGCGACGGCGCTGACGAGGCCGAGGCTCTGGCTGCTGCCATCGAGCTCATCAAGAGCGGTCTTGGCGAGTAGAACTCAAACGGGTCGCATGTTGAACAACTAAGTTCATATTTGGGGGCGCAGTGACCTGTTGTAAGGTAGCTGCGCTCTTTTGTCATGGATATGGCAAAACGCTTTATCACATGACACGGAGAGAGGAATGGGAATGTATCAGGGAGTCAACGCTTCCGAGGGCATCGGTATCGGCACCGTCATGGTCGCCGTCGATCCCGACTTGACGTTTGAGCCGCACGAGGTTGCTGATTCGGCAGCAGAGAAGGAGCGCTATCAGTCCGCTCTTTCGGTCTTCTGCGAGAAGACCCAGGCTCAGGCCGACCATATGAAGGAGACGGTGGGCGAGGCCGAGGCCGAGATCATGAGCGGACACATTGTCCTGGCTCAGGACCCGGGCATGACTGACGCCATCAACGCCGCCATTGACGGCGGTACCTGCGCCGAGCAGGCGCTCATGGACACCTCGACCATGTTTGAGAACATGTTCCTGTCCATGGACGACGAGATGTTCCGTCTGCGCGCGGCCGACATCGCCGACATCCGCACCGGTATTCTGGCCGAGCTGCTGGGCAAGGAGGTCGTCGACCTTTCCGTCCTGCCCGAGAACACCGTCGTTGTCGTGCACGACCTCACGCCGTCCATGACCGCCACGATCGATAAGGCCCACGTTGCCGGCATCGTCACCGAGACCGGTGGCCGCACGTCGCACTCCGCGATCATCGCGCGCGCCCTCGAGATCCCGGCTGTCCTTTCGGTTTCCAACAGCTGCACCGCGCTGCGCAACGGTATGACCGTTGTCGTCGACGGTGGCAAGGGTATCGTCGAGGCCGATCCCGACGAGGAGACGCTCGCTGCCTATACCGCCAAGGCCGAGGCCTTCGCTGCCGAGAAGGCGGCCCTCGAGGCCTTCCGTGGCAAGCCGTCCGTGACTGCCGATGGCATCAAGAAAATCATCGCCTGCAACATCGGTAACCCCGATGACGTGCCCAACGCGCTCGATCACGACGCCGAGGCCATCGGTCTGTTCCGCTCCGAGTTCCTGTTCATGGACTCTGCTGAGCTTCCTTCCGAGGAGGAGCAGTTCAACGCCTACCGTAAGGTCGCCAGCGCGCTCAAGGGTGCTCCGGTCATCATTCGCACGCTCGATGTGGGCGGCGACAAGGAGATTCCGTATCTGCATATGGTCAAGGAAGACAACCCCTTCATGGGCTTCCGCGCCGTGCGTTACTGCCTGGCCAATCCCGACCAGTACAAGGTCCAGCTCCGCGCTCTGCTGCGCGCTAGCGCCTTCGGTGACGTCAAGATCATGATCCCGCTCGTCACCTGCGTCGAGGAGGTCTTGGCTGTCAAGGAGCTCGTCGAGCAGTGCAAGGCCGAGCTGACCGAAGAGGGCCGCAAGTTCAACGAGAACATCGAGGTCGGTATCATGGTCGAGACGCCCGCCGCTTCGCTTCTCGCAGACCGTCTTGCCGAGGTCGCCGACTTCTTCTCCATCGGCACCAACGACCTGATCGGCTACACCATGTGCGCCGACCGTGGTAACGACACCATCTCCAACCTGTACCAGGTTTACTATCCCGCCGTGCTCCGCTCGCTCAAGAACATCATCGAGAGCGGCGTGAAGGCCGGCATCATGGTCGGTATGTGCGGCGAGGCCGCTGCCGATCCGCTGCTCGAGCCGCTGCTGATCAGCTGGGGCCTGGAGGAGTTCTCGATGAGCGCTCCTTCGATCCTGCGCGCCCGCAAGACCATCAGCCAGTGGACCAAGGCCGAGTGCGACGAGCTCGCCGAGAAGGCGCTCGCCTGCAACACCGCAGCCGAGGTCAAGGCACTGCTCGAGTCCGCAGCTCGCTAATTTGGTATCAGAGGTAACCGCGTGGTTGGAATGGGCCGGCCACGCGGCCCTCACATATACAGGGGGTACTGTAAATGTTCTACACGCTAACCGCTAACCCGGCTGTCGACATGACGGTTTCGAGCTCTCCGCTCGAGCCTGATGAGAACGTCCGCACCGGCTCGGCCAGCTACACGGCTAACGGCAAGGGCCTTGACGTGTCCTTCGCCTTTAAGAAGATGGGCGTTGACACCGTCGCACTCGGCTTCTTTGCTGGCTTCACGGGCAAGTTCATCGTCGAGGAGGTCATGAACCTGGGTTGCCTCTGCCGCCCGGTCTGGACCGATGGTATCACGCGCATTAACACCTACGTCAACGATGGCCAGCACGAGTACGGCATCCTGAACCCGGGTGCTCCGATCACGCCGCAGCACCAGGAGGAGCTCTACAACATCCTGGACACCGCGGGCGATCTCGAGTGCCTGATCGTTTCCGGCTCCGTGCCTCCCAAAGCTACGCCCGACTTCCTGGCTCAGGTCATGGAGCACGCTCAGGCTCGTGGCGCCGACGTCGTCCTGGACCTATCCTCCGACAAGCTCAAGGAGCTCGCTCACAAGAAGCCGCTGCTCATCAAGCCGAACCATCACGAGATGAAGGCCATCTTCGGCGTGCCGGTCGACACCGACGACGAGGTCCGCGTTGCCATGAAGATGGCTCACGACGCTGGCGTTCAGAACGTGCTGCTCACCCGTGGTAGCCGCGGCGACGCTTACTTCTCCAACGGCGAGGACATCTGGTACGCCAAGCGTGAGTTCAACATCAAGCTGGTTTCTTCCGTCTGCGCCGGCGACTGCACCCTCGCTGCGTTCCTGCACAAGTGGTACAGGGATCGCGACAACGTCGAGGAGGCCATGAAGCTCGCTATGGCCACCGGCGCCAACGTTGCCGAGTCCGTCGGTATCGGCGACTTCGGTCACGTCGACGAGTACAGCAAGCGCGTTGCCGTCCGCAAGCTCGATCGTCAGTAATCGAACCGCGACATATTCGTGCGCATGTGGCGCCCCGGTTTCGGCTGGGGCGCCTTTTTGTTCCGCCACGGGGGAGAGGTGTCCCGCCGTACTTCATCGCTTCCACACCGTTCACCGAGTTGTCCTAGCCTTTTACCGATGCGTGGAATATACTTTCATTAACACGTTGCTTCGTGAAAGGAACATTCATGATTTACACGCTCACTGCAAATCCCGCCATTGACTACAACATCGCCTGCGACGGTCTTGCTGCCAACACCGTCACGCGTACCCGCAACGCGGTCTACACGCCCAACGGCAAGGGCCTCAACGTCTCGTTTACGCTTGACCACTACGGTGTCGACACCACGATCCTGGGCTTTTTCGCCGGCTTCTCGGGCGAGTTTATCGTTAAGGGCGCCGAGGCCCTGGGCGTGCCCGTCAAGCCCGTGTGGACCGACGGCATTACGCGCGTCAACGTGTTCCTCAACGCCGGCCCCGACACCGAGTACAACATGGTCAACGCCGGTGCCGCCATCAACGAGGCCAACGAGCAGGAGATGTTTGAGCTCATCGATTCGCTCGATGATATGACCTGCCTGGTCATCAGCGGCTCGCTGCCTCCCAACACTTCCGAGGGCTTCCTGGCCGAGGTCCTGCGCCGCGTCAAGGCCAAGGGAGCCGAGTTCGTCCTCGACATCTCGAGCCATCAGCTGGCAGACCTCATTTCCATGGAGCCGCTGCTGATCAAGCCCAATGACGACGAGCTGCTCGACATCTTTGGCATTAAGGTGAGCGGTGGCGACGATGAGTCCGTCAAGGGCGCTATGTCCGAGCTGCACGCCAAGGGCGCCAAGAACGTGCTGCTGACCCTCGGTGGCGCCGGTGCGTACTTCTCCAACGGCGAGCACATCTGGTTTGCCAATCGCACCTTCGACGTCAAGCTGCTGTCGACGGTGTGCGCCGGCGATTCCTCGCTCGCTGCCTTCCTGTCCGTATGGCACGACTCTCCCGAGCGAGTCGAGGACGCCCTGTGCCTTTCGATGGCTACCGGCGCCAACGTGGTCGAGTGCCCCGGTCTGGGCGATTTTGCCAAGGTGGACGAATATAAGAAGCACATCGAGGTTCGCCAGGTCTGCTAGCAGCATCGATACGTCGTTGGCGAACACCCGCTTTGGATTACCAAGGCGGGTGTTTTTTTGCGCGCTGAACGTATGTGGCGTCTGCTGTCTTGTTTTATCTAATCGACGACGCGATTGCGTGTGCGCGCTTTCTTGTTTCTTGTTAGACTTCTTGAGAACCATCGATTAACGCTCACAAGTGCAGGAGGCCATAGGCATGTGCAATGTTTCGCTCAACGGTACTCAACCGTCCGATGCGTCCCTGTGCGTCCTGCGCGCGCTTGAGGCGGCTGGTCTTGAGGCTTGGTACGTGGGCGGTTGGGTGCGCGACGCCCTGATGGGGTGCCCCAGCCACGATGTTGATATGTGCTGTAGCGGCCTGTGGCAGGAGTCCAAAGCGGCGCTCGAGGCTGCTGATATCGCGGTCGTGGAGTCGGGCATTAAATTTGGCGGAATCACGGCTATTTCCGATGGTGAGCGTATCGAGGTCACCACGTACCGTCTGGATGGCTTTTACACCGATTGTCGCCATCCTCAGAGTGTCGAGCGTGCCGCCTCGCTTGAGGACGATCTGGCGCGCCGCGACTTTACCGTCAACGCCATGGCCTGGCATCCCGAGCGCGGTCTTGTCGACCGCTACGACGGCCAGGGCGACCTGGAACGCAAGCTGATCCGTGCCGTTGGTGATCCCAAACGTCGCTTTAACGAGGACGCCCTGCGCATGCTGCGTGCGGTGCGCTTTGCCTGCCGCCTGGACTTTATGATTGAGCCCGAGACTAAGCGCGCGCTTGCCGAGTGCGCGCCGCTGCTCGATGCCGTGGCGCGTGAGCGTGTGGGTATTGAGCTCGAGGGCATTCTTTCGACCGGTCATGGGGGAGACGCGATGCTCCGCTATCCCGAGCTCATCTGCGCCGCCGTGCCCGAGTTGGCAGCGGGTCGCGGGTTTGATCAACGCAGTGTCTATCATGCGTTTAACGTCTACGAGCATATCGCCCGTGTGCTGACGGTGGCGGGGGAGCTCGCGCTGTGTGACGGCGTCGCGCCCTCGTCGAGCCTTATGTGGGCGGCGTTTTTGCACGATGTGTCCAAGCCCGAGTGCTTCACGGTCGATCACGCCGGCAGCGGACACTTCTACGGTCATCCCGAGCTCGGCGCCAAGAAGGCGCGCGTCATTATGGATCGCCTGGCGCTCTCGCACGACTTGGTGCGCGACGTGTGCCTGCTCATCAAATACCATGACAAGCCGCTGCGCCCCGAGCGCTCCTGCCTGCTCAATATGATGCGCGCGCTTTCGGGCGAGGGCGTCGACACGGCCCGCCTGATTGACGAGCTCATGGACCTCAAGCGTGCCGACACACTTGGCAAGGCCCCGTCGTGCTTCTATTACGTCGAGACGATTGAGGAGATGCGCGCGCTGGCGCACGAGCTGCTGAAGGCGGGGGAGCCCTATACGCTCAGGATGCTTGCCATCAACGGTGACGACCTGATCCGTGCCGGAGTCAAGCCCGGGCCGGAACTGGGTCAGCTTCTCAACTTCGCCCTCGACGCCGTGATCGAAGACAACATTCCCAACGAACGCGAAGCTCTTTTGGTCCATCTCAAGTTGAATTAGCTACCCAGTTTACCTGCGTGTTCCATAACCTGCCGACAATTTTTCGGCAATTTGGAATTTCTTCTTGCGCTGACGTTTTTTGTCCCGTAATATATCTCCTAGCAGCACGGCAGTGCAGATGTCATGTGGCCCGTTCGTCTAGCGGTTTAGGACGCCGCCCTCTCAAGGCGGAGATCACCAGTTCGAATCTGGTACGGGCTACCACTTCTTTTCTGCTGAGGCTTATGGCCCGTTCGTCTAGCGGTTTAGGACGCCGTCCTCTCAAGGCGGAGATCACCAGTTCGAATCTGGTACGGGCTACCACGCATCTGATACCCGGACTTCCCATGGAAGGCCGGGTTTTTTATTTTCAAACAACCGTCTGCAATTCCCGTTTGAACCAGAGCTTTGCGTTCTGCCTATGGCCCTTACGGGTACAATATCCAAGATATTTTGACTGTTAGAAGGAGTCTCATGACGGAGTCCTCTCAGCATACGTCTATGCCCCAGGTCGAGGTTGAGGCCTCGGGCGGAGATGACAATAAGAGCGCACGCCGCGGCGCCATCTTTATCGGCGTCGTGCTGGTGGGTTATATCGTCTATCTGGTGGTAACCGGGCAGATGGGGCAGTTCTGGGCCGCTATGTCGAGCGTCCAGGCGCCCTGGCTTGCCGCAGCGTGCTTCTGCATGTTCCTGTACCTGTTCTTTGGCATTGTGGCCTATGCGATCGCCGTCTGGCTCGACCCCAATTCACCCGTCGGCATTCGCGACCTGATTTCGGTCGAGGCGAGTGGCATCTTCTTTGGCAACCTCACACCTATGATGATGGGCTCGACTCCCGCCCAGATCTACCGCCTGACCAAGGCGGGCCAAAATGTCGGCGAGGCTGGCGCCACGCAGTTCACACGCTTTATCGTGTACCAGTTTGGCCTCGTTGCCTGGGGCGCTATCCTACTGCTTGCTCGCATGCCGTTTTTTGCCGAGCGCTATGGCGACATGACGCTGCTGTGCGTCTTTAGCTTTGGTGGGCACTGCTGCATCTTGCTTGGCATCTTCGCCGTCGCGCTCATGCCTAAGACCGTCACGCGCGTTGCCCATTGCATCATCAATTGGCTTGAGCGCATTGGTGTCTCGGCTACTAAGATCGAGGGATGGCGCACGTTTGTCGATGGCGAGATCTACTCCTTCTCCGAGAAGTTCAAGCTTTCGGCCGGACATTTTTCTTCCATGCTGCTCACCGTGTTTATCACCATGCTGCAGCTCGCGTTTTTCTATCTGGTGCCGTATTTCCTGATGCTTGCCTTTGGCCACCACGAGGTCGACTTTTTCTCGGTCATGGCCGCGAGCGCCTTTGTCCAGCTTCTGAGCTCTGCGGTCCCCTTGCCCGGTGGAACTGGTGGCGCTGAGGGCGGCTTTGCATTGTTCTTGGGTCATTTCTTTGGGTCGGCTTCGACCGCCGGCTATCTGCTGTGGCGCCTTATTACGTTTATTGCGCCGACCATTTTGGCTGCGCCCCTGCTGGGCCTTAAGAGCGCCCACAACGAGAGCATCCATGCGCGCTGGGATCGCGTGATGCGCAAGCTCGGCCGCGCGCCTCAGACGTCCTCTGCGCCCACTAAGCCGCATCCCACGAATGCTGTTACCGTTGATCCCAAGAAGCACGCTCAGAAGGCTTCTGGGACCGCTAAGCCGGCTCATAAGGCCTATGTGCGCCAGACAGGCGACGGTATTCGCGTATCTCCGTCGGCGCTCAATAAGAAGAAGCATCCTAAGTCGCAGTAGGGCAGTCGTGCGTTCTTCATGACGCGGGGCATATTTGTGCCGTATGGGGGATAATCCTCTTACGTAGATTATCTCTCATCTGTTGATGAATGCTCGCATATCGAAGGGACACGCCCATGGCAACCAGCAAACCGCGTCTTGACCGCCGCATCGTTCGTAGCCGCAATGCCATCCTTTCTGCTTTCGAGCGCCTGCTCATGGAAAAGCCGTTGGCAGACATTACGGTGAGTGCCATCGCGCGCGAGGCCAATGTCGACCGCAAGACCTTTTACGTTCACTTTGGTACGGTTGACGGCCTGCTCGATGCCATTGCCGTCGATGTTGTGGAGATGATTGTCGACTCGGTCGAGAAAACGCTTGCTTCCATGGACGGCGACACTAACGAGCGCGCCCTGGGCGCGGCGGCGACCTTCTTTAAAACCGTTAACGAGGCACTGTGTAACAACTTGGTGCTCAATCGTCAGCTGATCGAGAACATTCCGCTCGATGATTTTATGGCTCGTCTTCGTGCACCGCTGGAGCACGAGATTGCCGAGCGCGATCTGCTGCCCCAAGGTCTCAAGGACGAGATGTTCGACTACTATCTGGCGTTTTTGCTGTCGGGTATTATCGGTATCTATCGCACGTGGGCACTGTCTGACGGCTCGGTTCCTATCGAGCGTGTCTCTGAGGTCGCCAACGATCTGACACTCAACGGTCTGTCGAGTCTGGAATCTCGCTTGGATTAGGCCTAGTTGGGCTCGTCGGCGTGGAAATACCTGTTCACGAGGTTCTCCGGCGCATTGTAGACCTCGCCGGCGTAGGAGCTATAGCCTGAGGATCCTTAAAAGAAAGTCCAGTTTATCCTTCCCACTCCAAATGGGAATCCTCCGATGCGCCTTCGCACGCACGCATGACCTCGATACCATGCGAGCGTGCGAACTCGATGAGCTCTGCGTTGCGGGCGTTTATGGTGCCGAAGGCGGCGGGGCACACGATAAGGCGCGCGCAGTGGAAGAGGAGCTCTTTGGCGCGGGCTATGGTTTTATCCCCGATCGGCTCGAAGGCGCGCTCGGCCACGCATTCCGTCGCCAGGTCGCGCGCGAGCTCGCAGTCGATGTCCCCTTCGTGCAGAACGCCCGCGTAGAACGCCTTGCCCTGCCGGATGAGCTGGCGAAACACGGCCGACCCCGTACCTGCGCCGGCGATGACGAACGTGTGCGCATCGCCGTGCGGGCGCCCAATTTCCATGCTGCCGAAGCGCTCGTTGAAGGTGCCATGTTGAAGGCCGTAAAGCTCGCCAATCGTCTCGCGCGTGAATATGTCCTCGGGTGCGCCGGCGCGGAAGACCCGGCCGTCCTTCACGCAAATCACCTTGTCGGCGCTTTTCTGCGCGAGCTCGAGTTCGTGGATGGACATGATGACAGCCACATTCCGCGATTTCGCAAGGTGGCGAAGTATTCGCAGCAGGTCGATCTGGTAGCGGATATCGAGATACGACGTGGGCTCGTCGAGCACGAGCACACGCGGATCCTGCGCGATGGCGCGTGCGAGCATGACGCGCTGGCGTTGCCCGTCGCTTATCTGCATGAAGTCGCGCTCGGCGAGCTCTTCCACATGTGCGGTTTTCATGGCCTCATCGACCCGACTATGGTCGTCGGGCGAGAGCGTTCCCATTCGCCCGGTGTAGGGATGCCTTCCCGCCTCTACGATATCGCGGCAGGTGAGGAGCTCGGTCCGGGGGCGATCTGTCAGCATAACGGCAAGGTTCCTTGCGAACTCCGCCGTCTTCCATCGGGAAATCTCTCGCCCGTCGAGCTCGACCGCGCCGGCAAGTGGTGCCAGATGGCGTGTGATGGTTTTCAAGATGGTCGACTTGCCCGAGCCGTTCGGCCCGATGAGCGCCACGACGTCGCCCGCGCGAACCTCCAGATCGACACCTTCGACTACGACCTTCTTGTCGTAGCCCGCCGACAGGTCGCTTATGAGGAAAAGCGGCGCTCCGTCAGTCTGCGTTTTGGGCCGCGGCACGAATTTCCCCATTTACCTCACCCGCTTCTTCAACATGAGCGCGATAACCACCGGCGCGCCGAAGATGGCGGTGACGGCGCTGATGGAAAGCTCGACGGGAGAGAACAGCGTGCGCGCGATCAAATCGCAGGCCGCGCAGAAGATAGCGCCTCCCAAGAAGCACGCAGGAATCACGCGGATGGGCTTCGACGACTTTAGCGCCGACTTCACGAGATGCGGGACCGCGATGCCTACGAACGACACCGGACCAGCGAACGCGGTCACGCAGGCGGAGAGCATGCTCGCTAGAAGGACGAGCACCACGCGGAAGCGTGCAACGTTCACGCCGACGCTTTTCGCGTAGGCTTCTCCCAGCTGGAAGGCGGAAAGGGGCTTCGATATCGCGAATACGCATGCGCTCACGGTGATCACCACGACCGCGATGACCACGACATCGTCCCAGCTCGAACCCGAGAAGCTACCCAAAGACCAGTTGTGCAGGTTCACGATGGACTGGTCGTCGGCGAAGGCGATGAGGAAGTTCGTCGCCGCCGAGCAGATGTATCCCACCATGACGCCCGCCACGATGAGCATAGCCATGGAACTTATGCGCCGTGCGATGAGGAGCACGAAGCCGATGGTGATAAGCGAGCCCAGAAACGCTGCGGCCACCATGGCCGGCGAGGACATGGCCTGGTTCGCGCCCAGAAGAACGATCATCGTAAGCGCGACGACGAACTTTGCGCCCGAGGAGACGCCCAAGATGAACGGGTCGGCGATGGGGTTGTTGAAAAACGTCTGCAGCAGGAACCCGGAGAGCGAAAGTGCCCCGCCGAGAAGCACGGCTGAAAGCACGCGCGGCAGGCGAATCTCCCAGATGACCTGGCTTTCCATGGAATTGGCCGCGCCGCCCGAAAGAATGCCGGGGATGTGGTCTGCGGGCACGAGCACGCTCCCGATGCACAGGTTGGCACCGACGAGCACGATGAGGGCAACAGCGAGCAGCGCCGTCACGACGCGACACCGCGCGGCGCGCCCCGATTCGTCGTATGTCATGGAAAGCCGGCTTCTCATGGCGCTAGCCAAGCTTCCTCAGATAATGGAAGTCACTCGCGTCATCGCCGGTGAACGCCCCGTGCAGCTCGTCGATAATGTCGGCGGTGGAAGTCATCTGCTGGTACATGTCGGCGCTTGTGACCCAGACGTTGCCGTTCTTCACGGCTTTGAACTGCGACAATAGCGCGTTTTTGCTTACGAAGTCGTTCAAGGTGGCAACCGATTCGTCGATGGTGCCGTTGTAGACGATGATGTCGGCATCCTTCGCCGTCGCGTAGAAGCGCTCCATTTCGAGCGTTACTGACGAACCTGACGTCGACGCCGTCTGCGCGTCATCGAGCGCGTAGCTGCCGCCTGCAAGCTCGATCATCTGCGCCACGTAGTCGCCCGCCCGCCGCGTGACGGCGGCCCCGTTCGAGTTAATGTAGAAATACGCCACGGTTTTACCTGACGACGCCTGCCCCGACGTTTGCTCGACGCGGGCCTTCTGCTCGTTGAACAGGTGCGCGGCCTCGTCTTCCTTGTCGAACAGAACGCCGAAAAGCTTAATCCACTCGACGCGCCCGAGTGCTTCGGGCTCGCTCGACGACTGTTCGGTGAGCACGACGAGCCCGAGCTTCTGCAGCTTTTCCTTCACATCGGGCGTGTGGTTGATCATGGTGTTCTCGATGGCGAGCGTGCAGCCCGAGGCCGATATTCGCTCGTAGTCGGGCGCGCTGTACTTGCCGCCGTAGGCGATCGCCCCACTTTCGAGCGCGCTTTTGAAGCCTGCGACCGAGCAATCGTCGGCCTTCGTGCCCGACATTAAGATATTGTCGTTCGCATCGAGTGCGTCGACCAGGCACATCGTCGCCGACGACACAAGGTACACCTTGTCGGCGGGGCGCCTTATGACCGCGATGTCGGAGCTCAACCCATCAGGTACCTTCGCATCCTGCGGCATCACGAGGAAGCGCTCCCCGTTCGAAACGCAGATAAGCCGCAAGCCGTCTTCGAACTCGTCGACAGTGAAGTGCTTGGCGTATTCAAGCTGAAGCGCCCCCGTCGGCTCCCAGCCGCAGCCCAAATCGGCGTTGTGGAAGTCGGCCGCGGCGCTTGAAGCCGTTCCCGCGGGGGAGCCGCCGCTTGCATCGTCGCCCGATTTCTCCTTCATGGTGGATGAGTCGAAGTAGAGCGTGTAGTCGATGGTGTGCGGCGTCGACATGGCGACGGTCTCGGCCGACACGGCGATGTCCTCGTCGAGCGTGACGGGTATCTCGAACGTGGAGTTGCCGCCGTCGTTTACGGGCGCGTAGTCCACGCCGTCGACGGTCATCTTGTCGTAGTTCGAACTCGACCAGGTGATGGTCGCGGTGTAGGTGTCGCCATCCTTCATAATTGTGGTTGGTGAGGAGATGCTTGCGCGCCCTGACCCGCCGGAAAGCGAGACGCTCACAGTGTATTCCTGAGAGCCCGTCGTGGCACCGGTCGCGTTCGGGCTCGCACTGCACCCCGCGAAGGGAAGCGCGAGCAGGGTGACGAGAACGCAGGCGATCGCGCGCGCCGCGATGCTGCGGCGCTTCCTGTTTTCCCCCTTGGGAAGAATCGACCGCATGGCGTTACTTCAGTGCGTCGGCGCGCAGATCGACGCCGGCGGATTCGAATACGAGCGTGCGGTCGTACCACCGCTCCCTTCTGATGCTCCACGCGGCGCAGGCGGTGTCCTCGTCGAGCGCATCAACGGGCACGTCGTAGGTGTACTTGCCTTCCGCGTTTTCCACATAGGGGATGAAGTCGGCCTCGCTCGCTGCGGCAGCCTCGTCGCCCGTGCCCATGAAGAGCTTGCCGTAGCCCGTGCCGGAAAGTGTCATCACGCAGTGCATGGAGCCGTTTTCCACGATGAGCTGGGCGTCCACAATCCTGAACATGTTCGAGCTGGAATCTACGGTGATCGGATAGGTGCCGTCGGCCACCTTGTCGGCGGTGATGGGGGCAGCGCTTGCGTCCTCGGGCGCATCGGCCGCCTGTTCGGTTTTTTCCTGGGAATCGGCATCGCTTGCCTTTGCGCTGTCGATTGAATTTCCGCCGCAGCCGGCGAGCGAGAACGCGAAAAGCGCCGCCGACAGGGCGAAGGCGAGGGTTTTCTTCAACATGAAGGGGTTCCTTTCAATCGCTTCGACCGCCCGCGCCGTGCGGTGGGCGGGCGGGATGCGAATGCAACGGGCATGCGCCGTCAGTCGGGGAAGGCGCATGCCCGTTGCACGGGGACGCGACCGGCGCCCCCGTGCGCGGCGAGTTTACAGCTTTGCGATGGCGTCGTCCACGTGCGAGACGTAGATGTCGTCGACCGCGACGTTCTGTCCCAGACCCTGGAGCAGGCACGTCACATCGAAGCCGGCGGCCACGAACTTCGCAGCCCAGCTGTCGGGGTCGGTCTCGTCTGCCATGTCGTTGTTCGCGTGGTCGCCCGCGACCACCATGAACGGCGCGAGCACGGCCTTCTTGTAGCCTGCGGCGCTCGCGGCGGCGATAACATCCTCGCAGGTCGGTTCAGCCTCGACGGTGCCGACGAAGAACTGCGTCAAGCCCTCGTTCTTGAACACTTCCTGCATCTTGGCATAGTCGGCGTTGGAATCGGCTTCGGTGCCGTGGCCCATGAGGCACAGCGCCGTCTTGCCGTCGTCGAAGGACGCCATGTTCTCCTTAATGGCTGTGGCCACCTTCTTGTAGTCGTCGTCGGAGGTGAGCAACGGGTCGCCGAGCGAGATCTTGTCGAACTTGTCGGCGTACTTGTCGAGCTCGTCTTTCACGTCGGTGTATTCCAGGCCACCCATGAGATGCGTCGGCTGCACGACGATTTCCTTCACGCCGTCTTTCACGCAGCGGTCGAGCGCCTCGGTCATGTTGTCGATCGTGATGCCGTCGCGCTTCTTCAGCTTGTCGATGATGATCTGCGCGGTGAAGGCGCGGCGGATGTCGTAGTCCTGCCAGTACTTCTCGCGGATAGCGTCTTCGATGGCGCCGATGGTGATGTGGCGCGAGTCGTTGTAGCTCGTGCCGAAGCTCGTGACGAGGATGACCGGCTTCACGGCCTTCTCCTTTTCACTCGATTTTTCGGAACTCGCGGAGGTGTTGGAGCAGCCCGCGAGCGCGACTCCGGCGAGCGCGACGGCTCCGGTTGCTGCGGCGCCCATGAAGCCGCGGCGTGACATCTGGTCGGACATGGTTTTTCCTTTCCTCGGTTTGCCGGTTCCCCGGCGACAGTTGCTTGTCGGCACAAGCGAAAGAAAAGCGCACCCCTCGGGGTTCACAAGGAGCTAACGCCACGGCGATGCCGTGAGGAAAAGGCGAAGCAGTCTGGCTTGGGGCGCGAGGCGGTTCGCCCGCGCGTCCTATACAGTAATGTCCCTTGCCCAGGATTCCCACCTGGTTCCCTCCGCAAGCCAGCGCGGGCTGTGCGGGCGCCGCGCCGGTCATTTCCTTTTATCCGATTGTCATATGCTCGTTGCCGAAACTTTTACTATCATAGTGGGCACTTGTGAACGTGTCAAAGCCAGGGCGGGCAGCATTGCGCCTCCTGCCTGCGTATTTGCGCCGATTGCCGCCGCAGGCGCCGTGTTTTGTCCGCTGCGCGAATGGCGGCGTAAACGGTTGCGATGAGAAACGGGAAGGGAAGGCTCGGATGATTCATATCGTTGGCGCAGGCTCGGGCGCCGCCGACCTTATTACTCTGCGCGGGGCGCGCCTTCTGCGCGCGGCCGACGTGGTCGTTTGGGCGGGGAGCCTTGTGAACCCCGAGCTACTCGCCGAGTGCAAAGAATCCTGCGTCGTCTACGACAGCGCGCACATGACCTTGGAGGAAGTGCTCGACGTGATGTGCGCGGCAGATGCGCGGGGCGAGGAAGTGGTGCGCCTGCACACGGGCGACCCGTGCCTGTACGGCGCCATCCAGGAGCAGATGGACGCGCTCGACGCGCGCGGCGTGGACTACGAGGTGGTGCCCGGCGTGTCGAGCTTTTGCGGTGCCGCGGCGGCGCTTCACCAGGAATACACGCTGCCGGGAATCAGCCAGTCGGTCGTGATCACGCGGCTTTCCGGGCGCACCCCCATGCCCGCGGGCGAGGGCATGCGCACCATGGCGGAAAGCGGCTCGACTATGGTCATCTTCTTGAGCTCGGGTATGCTCGCCGAGCTTTCCGCCGAGCTTTTGGCCGCGGGCCGCAGCTCCGACGAGCCGGCGGCGCTCGTGTACAAGGCGACCTGGCCTGAGGAGCGCGTGGTGCGCTGCACAGTGGGCACGCTCGCTGATGCTGGCGCGCGAGAGGGCATCGACCGCACGGCGCTCGTGGTGGTGGGCCGCGTGCTCGGAGCTCGCGGCGGACTTGCGCACGACGGCGCGCAAGCGGAGTCGTACGAGCGCAGCAAGCTTTACGACCCTTCGTTTGCCACGGGGTATCGGAAGGCGAGCAGCTAACGTGGCCTTCGAGCACTACATATATACCGGGACGACCCGCCTGCGCTGCGGCTACACCACGGGGAGCTGCGCCGCACTCGCGTCGAAGGCGGCCTGCGAGATGCTCTTGTCACGAAAGCCAGTCGGCCGCGTGTCGATCGTCACCCCCGGCGGGCTGCCCGTCGAGGCGAACGTGGTCGACGCATGCATCGGCGAGGGGTACGCCCAGTGCGCCGTGCAAAAGGACGCAGGCGACGATGCCGATGTGACCGACGGCGTGCTCGTGTACGCGCGCGTGGAACATGCGGGGTCGGGCACGGGCGCTGCGGGCAGCAAGGGCGTGCCCACGCGCGAATCGGAAGTTTCCGTCGATGGCGGCGTGGGCGTGGGGCGCGTGACGTTGCCCGGGCTCGAGCAGCCGGTGGGGGCGGCCGCCATCAACGCGACGCCGCGCGCGATGATCACTTCGGCGGTGCGCGAGGTGTGCGCCGCGCACGGCTTTTCTGGAAATATTGCTGTGACGATTTCGGTACCCGAGGGTGTTGCCCTTGCCGAAAAGACCTTCAACCCGCACCTGGGGATAGAGGGCGGCATCTCCATCCTGGGCACGACGGGCATCGTCGAGCCGCGCAGCCTCGCTGCCTTGCGCGACAGCATCGAGCTCGAGATCCGGCAGCATGCGGCTATGGGGCGGCGCGGAGTCGTGCTCACGCCCGGCAACTACGGCGAGCAGTTCATCTCGGGGCATTTCCACCTAAACGGAGCGCCGATGGTCTTCATCTCCAACTTTGTGGGCGATGCGATTGATTGCTGCGTTCGCGAGGGATTTACCAATGTCCTTCTTGTGGGACACATCGGCAAGCTGGTGAAGGTCGCTGGCGGCATCATGGACACCCATTCGCGTACTGCCGACTGCCGCGCGGAGATTCTGGCCGCCCACGCGGCCTTGGCCGGCGCGGGCGCGAAGACCGTGCGCGAGATCATGTCTTCGGTCACGACCACGGCGGCGCTCGAGGTAATCGAGGCCGCCGGCGTGGGGGACGCTGCGCGCGCCTCGCTCGCTGCGGCAACCGAGGACAGGTTGCGCCGCCGCGCGGCGGGTGCATGCGATATCGCCGCGGTCGTGTTCGACGCCGGGCGCCGCGAGCTTTTCCGCACGTCGGGCGCCGATGCGGTTATCGGGGAATTGGAGGCGACGTATGAGTAAAGGCGTGCTGTACGGGGTGCGCCGCGCAATCGGCTGGCCGGGGACGAAGGTGGTCATGAAGGCGCGCCGCTCGCTTGCGGACACGAAACGCATCCTTCGCGAGGAGGGCGCCTTCGACGGTGCCGAGCTCGTAGAGGACTGTGGGCTTCCGGGCGAGCGAGTGTACCGCTCGCTCGACGATGTGCCCGATCGGGGCAGCTACTTCTCGACGATGGTGGTGCGCTAGATGAGGGTTTCCTGCATAGCGTTCACTGAGAGGGGGTATGCGTTGGCGGAGCGCACCGCACGCGCGCTTTCCGATTGCGCGCAGACAGGTGAAGATGACCCTGGCTGGGACGTTTCCGTTTCGCGCGGGTTCGGCGAGGGGAAGGTCGACCTGCGCGCATGGACGGCGTTCGCGTGGGAAGCGTCGGACGCGCTTCTGTTCGTGGGCGCGGCGGGCATCGCCGTGCGGGCTATCGCGCCGTATGTCGCCTCGAAGGCAACCGATTCCGCGGTTGTGGCGATCGACGAGGCGGGGCGCTTTGCCGTCCCGCTTTTGTCGGGGCATTTGGGCGGTGCGAACGAGCTTGCGCAAACTGTGGCACGCGCGGCAGGGGCCATCCCCGTCATCACCACGGCGACCGACGTCCGCGGCGTGTGGGCGGTGGATACGTGGGCGCGCCGTGCGGGTCTCGCCGTTTCGAATCCCGAGGCCATCAAGCGAGTGTCGGCGCGGCTGCTTTCGGGCGGGCGCGTGGCGCTCTATTCCGACATGCCGATTTCGGGACAGCCGCCTGAGGGGGTTGACATTGCGTCCGACCGCGCTCGGGCCGATATCGTCGTGTCGCCGTTCGCTGGCGCGAATGCAGGTGCGTCCGTTTGCGCGGCGGAGACAACGGGCGTGGTCGTGCCCGCCGGTGAGACGGGGAAGCCGGCGGGCGTACGGGCGCAGGCGCCTGCGCCCGAGCCGCTTCGCCTTGTCGCGCCCTGCATCGTTGCGGGCATAGGGTGCCGTCGCGGTGCGTGCGCCGAAGCGATCGGGGAGGCGTTTCTTCTCGCGTGCGGGCAGTCGGGCATCTCGCCTTCGGCCGTCCGCGAGGCGGCGACGATCGACGTGAAGGCGCACGAGGAGGGTCTGCTCGCCTTCTGCCGCGCGCGCAATATCCCGCTTGCGACGTATTCCGCAAAGGAGTTGTCGCAGGTCGAAGGCAGCGTTTCGCCATCTGATTTCGTGCGCGCGACGGTGGGGGTCGACAACGTGTGCGAGCGCGCGGCGCTCGTGGGCGGGGGCAAACTTATCTTCCCGAAGCTCGCTCACGGCGGCGTGACCGTCGCGTTTTCCAAGGCAACTATCGAACTTTCGTTTAAGGAGCGGTGATGGGAAAGATCTTCGTGGTGGGGATTGGCCCGGGCGGCCCCGACGGTATGACGATTGCGGCTCGGCGCGCGCTCGAGGCGGCCGACATCGTTGTGGGGTACACGAAATACGTGGAGCTCGCGCTCGCCGCCGTGCCCGACGCGGCGCATCTCGCGACGCCGATGATGCACGAGGTCGAACGGTGCCGCCTGGCGCTTTCGCGCGCGCAGAGCGGAGAAGCCGTGGCGCTCGTGTGCAGCGGTGACGCGGGCGTGTACGGCATGGCGAGCCCCGTGCTGGAGCTTGCGGAGGACTACCCCGATGTAGACGTGGAAGTTATCGCCGGGGCCACCGCGGCTCAGAGCGGGTCGGCGGTGCTCGGCGCCCCGCTTGCCCACGACTTCGCGGTCGTGTCGCTCTCCGACCTGCTCACACCGTGGGAGGTCATCGAGCGCAGGCTCGCCGCCGTGGCGAGCGCCGACTTCTGCATCTGCTTGTACAACCCGCGCAGCAGAAAGCGCGCCGACAGGCTCTCGCGCGCGGCGAAGATTATGCTCGAATGGAAGGCCCCCGACACGCTCTGCGGTTGGGTACGCAACATCGGGCGCGAGGGGCAGCAGTCGGGCATGTGCAGGCTCTCCGAGCTGGGGGAGCTCGATGCCGACATGTTCACCACCGTGTTCGTCGGCAACGCGGGCACGAAGCGCGTAGGCGGCCGTATGGTCACGCCGCGCGGGTATCGGGAGATTCCATGCGAAAGGTAACGATCATCGGGGCGGGGCCCGGAAACCCCGACTTGCTCTCGCGCGCGGCGCTCGACGCGATCGACATCGCCGACGTGGTCATCGGCGCTCATCGCGCGCTTGTCGGCATCGACGTGCCGCCCGACGTGGTGAGATGCGAGCTCGTGAAGACGGCGGACATCGTCGCCGCGCTCACCGATGCGGCGTCGTGGCAGCGCGCCGTGGTCGTGATGACGGGCGATGTGGGGCTGTTCAGCGGCGCGCGCCGCCTGGTGGAGGCGCTCTCCGGCGACGCGCGGGTGGACGTGCGCATCATTCCCGGCATAAGCTCAGCGTCGTATCTCGCCGCGCGCCTCGCGCGTCCATGGCAGGATTGGCGCTTTGCGAGTGCTCACGGCGTGGCGTGCGACATCGTGGCCGAGGCCGAGCGCGCAGGTGAGCTCTTCCTCGTCACGTCGGGCGGGGAAGACCCCTCGCGGCTTTCGGGCGAGCTCGTGCAGGCGGGCTTCGGGGACGCACGCGTGACGGTGGCCGAGCGCCTGTCGTACCCCGACGAGCGCATCACCTGCGCGACCGCAAGTGAAATCGCAGGTCAGACGTTCGACGACTTGAACGTGATGCTTATCGAGTTCGCAGGCGGCGCCGGGTCGCCTGCGAACTCCCGCTGGCCGTACGCTTCCTCGGGCATTCCCGACGAGCTCTTCATCCGCGGCGACGTTCCCATGACCAAGCAGGAGGTGCGCGCCGTCGCGCTCGCGAAGCTGCGCCTTACTGCGACCGACACCGTGTGGGACGTCGGCGCCGGCACGGGGAGCGTGTCGATCGAGGCGGCGCTCATCGCGCGAGCGGGGTTGGTATGGGCGGTCGAGCGCAACGCGACCGGCGTGCGGCTCATCCGAGAGAACGCGGATGCATTCGGGTGCGGCAACGTGCATGCGGTCCCCGGCGTCGCCCCCGAAGCGCTCGCGAAATTGCCCGTCCCCGACGCCGTGTTCGTCGGCGGGAGCGCGGGCGAGCTTCCCTCCATCGTGGAGGCGGCGCTCGAGAAGAACTCGCAGGTTCGCCTGTGCGTGCCATGCGTCACCGTTGAGACGCTCACCGAGGCGTGCGCGCTCCTCTCGGGTTCGCGCTTTAAGGGGTTCGAGGCGTGCCAGGTGTCGGCCGCCCGCGCCGAGGCTGTAGGCTCGCACCATCTTATGAAGGCGCAAAACCCCGTGTTCCTCGTCAGCGCGCGTGGTGCAGGTGGGGAAGGCGGCGCCCGGTGAGCACGTCCATCCCGCGCTTCATGGTCGCTGCACCCTCGAGCGGGAGCGGCAAGACGGTCGTAACGTGTGCGCTCCTGCGCGCGCTCGCGCGCCGCGGCCTTGCATGCGCGGCCTTCAAATGCGGCCCCGACTACATTGACCCGCTCTTCCATCGCCGCGTCGTGGGTGCTCGCTCGGGCAACTTAGACGGCTTCTTCTCTGACGCCCCGACGCTGCGCGCCCTGCTCGCGCGCGGCGCCGCGGGCGCGGATGTCGCGGTGCTCGAGGGGGTCATGGGCTTCTACGACGGCATGGCGCCCGGCGTGGCCGAAGCGAGCAGCTACCAGGTTGCGCGCGACACGGAAACGCCGGTCGTTTTAGTGGTGAACGGGCGCGGGGCGTCTTTATCGCTCGCCGCCGTAATCCGCGGCATCGCCGAGTTCCTGCCTTGTGCGAACGTGCGCGGCGTCGTGCTGAACAAGACGAGCGCTGCTGCCTGCGCCTACGCGGCGCCTGCGATCGAGAAGCACACGGGCGTCGCGGTTTTGGGTAATATCCCCGCCGACGAGGCGTTCTCGCTCGAAAGCCGGCATCTGGGGCTTGTGACCGCCGACGAGGTCGAGCAGCTCTCCGCGCGCATCGACAAGATGGCCGAGCTGGTGGAGAAGAGCGTCGACGTCGACCGCTTGCTCGAAATAGCGGCGACGGCACCCGATATCCGCGAGGAATCTTACCGGTTGGGGCCGATTGCGGGAGCGCGGCCCATCGTCGCCGTCGCGCGTGACGAGGCGTTCTCGTTCTACTACGAGGAGAACCTGCGCGCGCTCGAGGACCTGGGTTGCGAGCTGGCCTTTTTCAGCCCCCTGTGTGATAGCGAGTTGCCCCGGGGGACAAGCGCCCTCTATTTGGGGGGCGGCTACCCGGAGCTCCATGCGCGGCGGCTCTCCGAGAACGCGCCGATGCGCGAGGCGGTGCGGCGCGCGGTGGAATCCGGCATGCCGACGGTCGCCGAATGCGGTGGGTTTCTGTACCTGCAGCGCGAAATCGCCGATAGCGAGGGGCGGCGCTGGCCTGTTGCGGGCGCCCTTGAGGGCGCAAGTGAGAACGGGGGAAGGCTGTCCCATTTCGGATACGTGGAGCTTACTTCCCAACGCGACGGGCTCTACGGGCCGCGTGGCACACGCATCCGCGCGCACGAGTTCCACTACTGGCAGTCCACCTGCCCGGGCGGCGACTTCTGGGCGCAGAAGCTCCGGCGCGACAAGGGCTGGCCGTGCATGACGACCACCCCGTCCCTGGTGGCGGGCTTCCCGCATGTGTACTATCCTGCGAACCCCGACGTTGCGCGCGCGTTCGCGTCTGCCGCGGCGTCGTTCGCAGAGAGGAGACGGCATGGCTGAAACAACCGAAACCGCGCTTGCCAGCATCCGCGAGGAAGTCGAGCGCGCGTTCTCGTCGGCTCCGGGCGCCGTGCTCGAAGCCGCGCTCTCCTGCATCGCGCCCGCAGACGAGTGCGCCCGCGCCGCCGCGTACGCCGCGTGGGACTCCATCGCGCACCCCTTGGGGGGATTGGGCGACTTTGAAGACGCCGTCGCGCGTATCGCCGCAGCTCAGGGGAGCGCTGAGGTGGCCGAGTTTCCCCGTGCGCTCGCGGTATTCTTCTCCGACAACGGGGTCGTTGCCGAAGGCGTGTCGCAAAGCGGGCAAGACGTGACGCGAGCCGTCGCGCGCAACATGTGCGAGGGGGCCACGAGCGCCTGCCGCATGGCGGCGTTCGCGGGTGCCGAGGTCGTGCCCGTCGACGTGGGTATGGCCCGGGGCATAGAAGACGCGCGTATGGTGTGCGCGAACGTGCGGCGGGGGAGCGGCAACATCACGCACGGCTCCGCTATGTCTCGCGATGGGGCCGTGCGCGCGATCGAGGTCGGAATCGCCGTCGCGTGCGGACTTGCCCGCGCCGGCGTGCGACTTCTCGCCGCGGGCGAGATGGGCATCGGCAACACGACCACCTCGGCGGCGGTGGCCGCAGTGCTCATCCGGGCGGACGCGCGGAGCCTCGTCGGGCGCGGCGCGGGGCTCTCGGACGCCTCGCTCGCGCGCAAACGCGACGTGGTCGAGCGCGCTATCGATGCGAACTCGCCCGATCCCGCCGACCCGATCGACGTGCTCTCGAAGGTGGGCGGCTTCGACATCGCGGCGATGTGCGGCTTCTACCTGGGGGCCGCGGCCTCGAAGGCGCCGGCGCTCCTCGACGGGGTCATATCCTGCACGGCGGCCCTGTGCGCGGCGCGCCTTTGCCCCAACGCCTTGGGCTACCTCGTGGGCACCCACGCATCAAGCGAACCCGCAAGCCAGGAGCTCCTTCGCGAGCTCGGCATAAAGGCACCCCTCGACGCAGGCATGCACTTGGGCGAGGGCGCGGGCGCCATGGCGTATCTGCCCCTTCTGGATTCGGCGCTGCGCGTGTACCGGGATGGGAAGACGTTCACGGCGACTGGCATGGCTGCTTATGAGCATTTCGAGGCCGGGAAATGATGGTAACGCTCGTCATCGGCGCCGCCGCGAGCGGCAAGAGCGCCTACGCCGAGTCCCTGTGCCTCGGGCACGACGGCCCCCGCGTTTACCTGGCAACGATGGAGCCCTTCGGGGAAGAGGGCGCCCGCCGCATCGCGCGCCATCGGGCGCTGCGCGAGGGCAAGGGGTTTTCCACTCTCGAGTGCACGCGTGACGTGGGCGCCGCAGTGTCCGGGCTTCCGCGCGGCTGCACGCTTCTTTTGGAGGACGTGGGCAACCTGGTTGCGAACGAGCTCTTCGCGGAAGGCGGCTTGTCCCCACGTGATCCCGACGCTGCGGCGCGCGAGGTGCTCGGAGACATCGAACGGCTCGCTCAGGCCGCTGCGTATACGGTGGTGGTCTCCGTCGACGTGTTCGCCGATGGGATGCGCTACGATGAGGGGACCGAGGCATGGAGTCGCGCGCTCGCGCGCGTGAACGCGGGCGTGGCGGCGCTGGCCGACCGCGCAGTCGAAGTGGTATGCGGGATTCCCGTGTGGATGAAAGGCGAAGGACCTACAAGGTGAAGATAGCAGAGGCAATCGGCGCGGCGTTCGGAACGTTCTCGCGCATCCCCGTCCCGAAATCGGCCTGGACCGATTTCGGATCAACCCATGCGCTTGCTGCGTTTCCCCTGGTGGGCGTTGCGGAAGGCTTCCTCATGACGGCGTGGGGGCACGTGGCGAACCTACTCGGCGTGCCCGCGACCATTGTCGCGGCCGTGCTCGTGGCGTTGCCTGTGGCGGTGACGGGAGGCATCCACCTAGACGGGCTCTGCGACACCTCCGATGCGCTTGCAAGTTGGGCCCCGCGCGAGCGAAAGCTCGAGATCATGCACGACCCGCGGGCGGGCGCCTTCGGGGTCATTGGTGTTGTCGTGTACCTTATTCTGCAATTTTCCCTGTTCACCGCGCTGCCGCTTACGGCGGGGGCGTTCCTCGCGCTTCTGTGCTCGCTCGTGTTCTCCCGCGCGCTTTCGGGGCTAGCCGTAGAATGCTGGCCTGCCGCGCGGGCGGACGGCATGGCCGCGGGGCTCTCGCCTGCAAAGAAGCGCGCGGCGATCGTCGTGCCGCTTTGCGCTTTCGCTGCGGCTTCGGCTGCAGGGATGGTCGCGTGCGCTCGGGCCGTCGGCGCCCTTATGGCGGTGGCGGGGCTTTTGGCGCTCGCGTGGTACCGCCATGTTGCCCTGTCCCGCTTCGGCGGGGTGACGGGGGATTTGGCCGGATGGTTTCTGCAATGGGCCGAGCTCGCGATGCTTGCCATGCTGGTGGCGGGGGGCATGCTCCTATGATGCTCGTGGTAGGTGGCGCGCATTCGGGGAAGAGGACCTTCGTGCGCGAAAAGCTCGGGTTCCCGGCGGACGATTTCGTCGACGCGGCGCAGCTTACGGAGGGCGGTGTGCCCGCGGCTTTTGCCGGCCGCGTCGCGTACCGTGCTGAGAAACTCGTACGCGCGCTTGACGTTGACCGGGCGCTCGAGCGGCTGATCGGCTTTGACGCAGTGATTCTGCCCTTGGTCGGCTCTGGGGTCGTCCCCATGCGTGCGGAAGACGCCCAATGGCGCGAGCGCGCGGGGCGCCTAGGATGCGCGCTCGCTGCGCGCGCCGACGTCGTCGTGCGCATGACGTGCGGGATTCCCCAGGTCATCAAAGGAAACCTTACCGATGCGCCTCGAAGGACGCAGGGCGCGGGCGCGCCTTTGGAAGTCGTCTTCGTGCGCCATGGTGCCACGGCGGGCACGGAAGACCATCGCTACAGCGGGGCGGGCACCGACGAGCCCCTGTCGAGCGCGGGCGAGCGCGCTTTGCACGACCTCGCGTGCGATCGTGACGTGTTCCGTGTCATCACGAGCGGCATGGCCCGCACCGACCAGACGGCGCGCATCCTCTTCCCGAACGCGGAGCTTATGGCGTGCCTCGGTCTGCGCGAGATGGATTTCGGCGACTTCGAGGGGCGAAGCGCCGCCGAGCTTAAAGAGGATGCGCGCTACCGCGCCTGGGTAGACTCCTGGTGCGAGACGCGCTGCCCGCATGGCGAGGGCAAGAGCGATTTCACCCGCCGTGTCGTCGCGGCGTTTCGGGAGGCGTGCGAATCGGAGCGCGCCCAGGGAAGTGGGCGCGCCGTCTTCGTCGTTCACGCTGGTACCGTGAAAGCGCTGCTCTCCGAGCTAGCTGTCCCGAAAATGGGATATTTCGACGTGCATACCGAGCCGGGCGGCGCATGGGCCGCCACCTGGGATGGGCGCTGCCTTCGCGACGTTCGCCCCGCTTCGGGGGGCGATGCCCGGTGATGACGATTCTTGCCGTCGCCGCCGGGTTCGCGGCCGACCTTGCATTCGGCGACCCGCGCTGGCTTCCCCATCCCGTCGTCGCCATGGGGCGCGCGATCACGTGGGCCGAAGGCCGCCTGCGGCGCGCATTCCCGCAAACGTCCGCGGGCGCGCGCGCCGCAGGGCTTGTGCTCGCCGTGGCGCTTCCGCTTGCGTGTGGGCTTTTGACCTGGGGAATTCTGCATCTTTGCGGCATGGTTCATCCCGCCTTGCGCTTCGTGGCCGAGGCATGGGCGAGCTATCAGATTCTCGCGGCATGCGAGCTGCGCCGCCAGAGCCTGGCCGTGGCCCGCGCGTTCTCGAAGGGCGGCCTTGTCGCGGCGCGCGAAGCCGTCGGGCTCATCGTGGGACGCGACACGTCTGTTCTCGACGAGCAGGGCGTCGCGCGCGCCGCCGTGGAAACGGTGGCGGAGAACGCGAGCGACGGCGTCATCGCGCCGCTTTTCTACCTTATGATCGGGGGTGCGCCCTTGGGCATGGCGTACAAGGCGGTGAACACGCTCGACAGCATGGTGGGCTACAAAAACGAGCGCTACATCGACTTCGGCTGCGCCTCGGCGCGCCTCGACGATGCGGTGAACTGGATTCCCTCGCGCTTATCGGCCCTGCTCATGATTGCCGTATGCCCGATCGTCGGGCTCGACGCGCGCGGGGCGGCGCGCATCTGGCGCCGCGACAGGCGTCGCCATGCGAGCCCGAACGCGGCGCAGACTGAGTCGGCGTGCGCGGGCGCGCTCGGGCTGCGCCTGGCAGGACCCGCGGTGTATTTCGGCAAGCTCGTTGAGAAACCGACGATAGGCGACGCGTCCCGCGAAATCGAGTGGGGCGACATCGCCCGGGCGACAAGGCTCATGCTCGCCGCGTCCGTATGCGCTCTCGTCGTCTTCGGTGCCGCGCGTGCGGCGGTCGTGCTCTCCGTGGGGGCGATGGCATGAGGGAGGACCGCGTCGCGCCCCGGGCTGCCGGGGGAATCCTGCGCGCCCGTGCGCATGGGGGTAGCACGCAATCGCTCGGCATCGCTTGCGAAGGGGGCGCCTCCAACCTCATTGACTTCTCGGTGAACGTGAATCCGGCAGGGCCCTCGCCGCGCGCCCTCGCCGCAGCTTGCAAGGCGCTTTCTCGAATCGACGCCTACCCCGATAGGGAAAGCCTCGCCCTCGTTCGCGCCCTAGCGCGCGCCCAGGGCATACCCGAAGATACTATCGTCTGCGGCGCGGGCGCGTCCGACATCATCTGGCGGCTCGCCGCGGCGGTGCGCCCGAAACGCATCGTCGTGTGCGCGCCGACGTTCTCGGAATATGCGGAGGCGGCATCGTACTACGGCGCATGCGTGCAGGAGTTCCCGCTCTCCGAAGCGGACGACTTCGACGTGCCCGCCTCCTTCGCCCGCGCGATCGAGGGGCCGGGAGACGTGGCGTACCTCTGCAATCCGAACAACCCGACGGGGCGCCTCGTCGACCCCAGCGTGATCGATGCCGCGGCTCGCCGCTGCGAGCAGGTGGGCGCGCTGCTCGTCGTGGACGAGTGCTTCCTCGGATTTGCGCCCGACGCCCGCGAAAGGAGCGTGGCTGCACGCGCCGCGTGTTCGCGCCATGTGGCCGTGCTCTCCGCGTTCACCAAGCTCTACGGAATGGCGGGGTTGCGGTTGGGATATCTGATCAGCGGAAACGCCCAACTCATCGAGGGGATTCGCCGGGCGGGGCAGGCGTGGCCCGTCTCCTCGGTCGCCGAGGCCGCGGGCATCGCCGCCCTGGAGGACGTTGAATACGTCTCGCGCACGCGCGATGTATTGGCAGGCGAGCGAGCGTGGCTTTCCCACGAGCTCTCCTCGCTCGGGCTTTCCGTCGTGCCGTCGGATGCGAACTTCCTTTTAGTCCGCACGCCGGCGAAAGACATCCCCGAGCGCCTGTATAAACAGGGGGTTTTGGTCCGCACGTGCGACTCGTTTTCGGTACTGTCCCGTTTCTGGTGCCGCGTCGCGGTGCGCACGCGCAAGGAGAACGCCCGGCTTGCGATGGCGTTCAGCCGCGCGCTTCGGGCGGAAGGCGCATCGGGCGAAGACGTACCCGACGAACGGGGCGGCGCTTCTTGCAGCGGCGCTATGGCGGGCGCGGATGGCCGAGGCTCGGCGAAGGAGGTTGATACCCGTGGGTAGGGCGAAGCCCATCATGATCCAGGGCACCATGTCGAACGCGGGGAAGAGCCTGCTTGCGGCGGGGCTGTGCCGTGTGCTTTCGCAGGACGGCCTGCGCGTGGCTCCCTTCAAGAGCCAGAACATGGCGCTCAACAGCGGTGTCACGGCCGACGGGCTCGAGATGGGGCGCGCCCAGATCATGCAGGCCGAGGCGTGCGGCATCGCGCCCGACGTGCGCATGAACCCCATTCTGCTCAAGCCCGAAAGCGACCACCGAAGCCAGCTCATCGTGGCCGGCAAGGCGCAGGGAGCCTTCGCTGCGAGGGACTACTTCGCGCGAAAGAAGGCGTTCATGCCGCAGATTTTGGAGGCGTTCGATTCGCTCGCGGAGGAAAACGACGTCATCGTCATCGAGGGCGCCGGCAGCCCCGTCGAAATCAACCTTGCCGAAAACGACATCGTCAACATGGGGCTCGCGCGCGCCGTGTCCTCCCCCGTGCTGCTCGCGGGCGACATCGACCCAGGCGGGGTGTTTGCCCAGCTCTACGGCACGGTCGCGCTCTTTGCGCCCGAGGATCGCGCTCTTTTGCGGGGGCTTGTGGTGAACAAGTTCCGCGGCGATGTGGAAATCCTGCGCCCGGGTTTGGCCCCGCTCGAGAAGATGTGCGGGGTTCCCGTCGTGGGGGTCGTGCCGTATCTTACGCTCGACCTGGACGACGAGGACTCGCTCGCGCCGCGCCTATCTGCCCGCGAGGCGCGCGGCGTCATCGACGTCGCCGTCGTGCGCCTTCCACATCTGTCGAACTTCACCGACTTCGACCCGCTTTCGCGCGTGCCCGGCGTGGGCGTGCGCTACGTTTCCTCGACGACCGATCTGGGCCGACCCGACCTGGTGGTGCTCCCCGGCTCGAAGACCACGCTCGACGACGCGCGCTGGCTTGCGGCTAGCGGCATCGGAGCCTGTGTACGCGCGCTTTCGGGTGCGGGCACGCCGGTGCTCGGCATATGCGGAGGCTACCAGCTTTTGGGTGACGAGCTTTCCGACCCGCACGGCAGGGAAGGCGCTGGCACCGCGCGCGGGCTCGGGCTCATCCCTGCAAGTACGGTGTTCAGGGAGGAAAAGCGCCTCGCCCAGTCGGAGCTGCGCATCACAGGCGCCCAAGGCGCGTTCTCGGTGTGGAACGGCATGACGGCTTGCGGGTACGAGATCCACGACGGCGAAACGATCGTCTCCTGCGCCCCTGCGGGCACGATTGGCGGCAAACCAGAAGGCGCGGCCTGCGGAAACGTGTTTGGAACCTATCTCCACGGCCTGTTCGACGAACCGGGGGTGGCGCTCGCCCTCGCGCGCTCGCTCGCGCGCATGCGTGGCCTGCCCGAGAGCGTCGTGGGTGCTGCGGGCGCGGCGTCCGCGGCCGATCACCGTGCGCGCGAGTTCGACCGCCTGGCCGACTCCGTGCGCGTGGCGCTCGACATGGAGTATGTCTACCGCATTATCGAGGAGGGCGTATGATCCACGTGTATCATGGCGACGGCAAAGGCAAGACCACGGCGACGATGGGCCTCGCCCTTCGCATGCTCGCCGCAGGCCGCCGCGTCGTCGTCGTGCAGTTCCTGAAAGACGGCGAAAGCGGGGAGGTGCGCCTGCTCGCCGAGCATTTCGGCGTGCCCGTGTTCGCGGGGAAGGCGTCGGACAAGTTTACCTGGTCCATGACGTCGGAAGAACTTGCCGCGACGCGCGAGCTGCACGATGGGAACCTCGCTTCCGCGCTCGCCGAGCTCGAGGGCGCGCAGGAGGGGCTGCTCGTGCTCGACGAGGCACTCGATGCGCTTTCGAAGGGGCTTGTCGACGAGGCGCTCGTGGACCGCGCGCTCGATATGTCCGCGCGCGGCGTCGAAGTAGCGCTCACCGGGCGCGCGCCTTCCCGCAAGATCGTGGAGAAGGCCGACTACATAACCGAGATGCGGTGCGAGAAACACCCCTACGCTCAGGGGATAGGTGCAAGGGAAGGAGTGGAGTACTAGATGGATTCCAAGGAGATGGCGCCCGGCGACATCGAGCGGCGCAGCTTCGAGATCATCACCGAAGAGCTCGGCGGCCGCACGTTCCCGCCGCTTGAAGAGCCCGTCGTGAAGCGCGTCATCCACACCACTGCCGACTTCTCGTACGCCGATTCCCTCGTATTCACCCATGACGCCGCGCACTGTGCTCTCGACGCACTGCGCGCAGGGGCCACGGTGCTCACCGACACGAACATGGCGCTCGCAGGCATAAGCAAGCCCGCGCTCGCAAAGCTCGGCTGCAAGGCCGTGTGCTACATGGCCGACCCTAATGTCGCCGCGGCTGCGCGCGCCGCGGGCACGACTCGCGCCGTTGCGAGCATGGACAAAGCTTGCGGCATCGAGGGTCCGCTCATCGTGGCCGTCGGTAACGCCCCCACGGCACTTCTGCGCCTCGCCGAGCTCATGGACGCGGGGAAGATCGCGCCCGCGCTCGTCGTTGGGGTGCCGGTCGGGTTTGTGAACGTGGTCGAGGCGAAAGAGGAGCTACTCGCGCGACGCGTGCCGGCCATCGTCGCGAGGGGTCGCAAGGGCGGTTCGACCGTTGCGGCCGCCATTATGAACGCGCTGCTCTACCAGATCACGCGCCCAGGCGGCCCGAAGTGACGGCGCCCGCATCCGCGCCGGCGCTGCGCATCTTCGCCGGCACCACCGAGGGCCGCCTTCTGTGCGAATGGGCGAGCGGGGCGGGCATCCCCGCCCGTGCCTACGCGGCAACCGAGTACGGAGGCGAGCTTTTGGGCGAGCTTCCGGGCATCGAGGTGCATGCGAGCAGGCTCGACGAGGCCGACATGGAGCGCGAGCTTTCCGGCGCGCGCATCGTCGTCGACGCCACGCACCCCTTCGCTACGTTCGCAAGCGGCAACATCCGAGCCGCTTCGCTCGCCGTGGGTGTACGATGCCTGCGCCTTGCGCGCGCGGCCGAGGCGCTGCCCAAAGGCGTCGTGTCGGTCGCGTCGATCGCCTGCGCGGCGCGCTTTCTCTCCGAGAACCCGGGTCGCGCGCTTCTCACGACGGGGAGCAAGGAGCTTGCTCCCTATACGCGCGTCGCCGATTTCTCGGAGCGCTTCTTCGTGCGTGTGCTCCCGCTGCCCGGTGCTATAACGAAGTGCATCGACGCGGGGTTTTCGCCGTCGCACGTCATCGGCATGCAGGGGCCCTTCACCCGCGAGCTCAACGAGGCGATGCTTCGGCAGGTGGGAGCCCAGTGGCTTGTGACCAAGGACTCGGGAACCGTAGGCGGCACGGCCGAGAAGCTTGCCGCCGCGCGCGACGTGGGAGCGCGCTGCATCGTGGTCACCCGTCCCGCTGAGGGAGACGGGGCCCTTTCGCTTCGGGAAGTGGAAGACGCGCTCTTACGGGAGTTCGCGCGCTAGGCGCTCGCCGCGCCTGCGTTCCCTCCCGCCCGCGAGGAGGAGCGCCTCGAGCAAGCTCGAACCGTACAAGACCGTCATCCGCCAAAAGTTCGAGGATGACGCCCGGAACTGGCGCAAGTAGCCCTTCAATAAGTTGCGGTGAAATAGTGTCTGTTTTTGCTGCTAGATAGCATATTCAGTCCCTAATTCACCGCAACTTGTTGGTGGTGGCTTACTGGTAGCGCAGACATTCGACAGGATCGAGCTTTGCCGCGCGGCGAGCGGGGTAGAAGCCAAAGATTACGCCGATGCCGACGGAGACGCCGAAGGCCAGCAGTACCGTGGCGATTGAAAAGCTCGGCGTGATTTGCCCGCTGGCACCGAGTTCGCTGAGAACCCCTGATCCTGCGGCAAACATCGCGAGGCCCCAGGCCAGCAGATAGCCAATCAGGACACCCAGCAGGCCACCGGTGACGCACAGTGCCGAGGACTCGGCCAAAAACTGCGCGGTGATATCGCGACGACTGGCGCCGAGGGCACGGCGAATACCGATCTCGCGGATGCGCTCAGTCACGTTGGTGAGCATCATATTCATAATGCCGATACCGCCGACAAGCAGCGAGATGCTGGCGACAGCACCCATGATGAGCGAGAACGCACCCATAAAGGAGTTGAGTGCATCGATGGCGCTTTTCATGGATGTCGCCGATACACTGTCGTACTCATCCTCCTCCTCGATGCCCTTCATCGCGCGCACCTTGGACTCGATGGTCTTGCAGAGCTCATCCATGTCCGTGCCCTCGGCGGCAAGTGCCGTCACGCTGGGGAATGAAGGATTCTCGTCGCCAAACAGCCCGGCGATGGTTTCGCGTGGCATATACAGCGTGAGCGAGCCCATGGAGTCGCTGCCGCCATCAATCACGCCGACAATCTGCACCTCGCCGTTGGACACCTTGATGGTTTTCCCCAGGGCATCCTGTTCGTTGCCGTAAAGCTGATCGGCGCCGCCGCGGCTGATGAGCGCCACGCGCGAGCCTGATTGGGACTCGGCCTGGGAATAGGTGCGCCCCGCAACGAGCTTGCTGGCGCCCACCGCGTCGAGCATGTCGCTATCGACGCCCTGCGCCATGACGGTATAGCTTTTATCGCCGGTCTTGTACTCGGTATAGGCGCTGTCGACAATGCCGATTTGCTCAATCTGCGGCACCAGTTTTTGAAGCTTCTCGATGTCCGACTCGGTGAGTTCTTGCGACGAATAGATTTGCACCATGCGTGCCGCATTGAGGCCCAGACTGTTGACCAGGCTGTTTTGGATGCCGCCGATGAGCGAAGTCATGGCGATAACCGAGGCGATGCCGATGACGATGCCCAGGATGGTGAGCAGGCTGCGCCCCTTGTTGGCCTCGAGCGAGTGAAGGGCTTCCTGGATGAGATCGCGGGCACTCATGCCACCACTCCTTTCGGCGGGTTGGCGGAGGCGGAAATCATGGGCAGGCTATCTACGGCGCTGCGCAGGGTCCGCGGTGCATGTGGAATATACGCGCCGTCGTGAATGCGACCGTCGCGGATGGTCACGGCACGGTCGGCCTCGGCGGCGATGCCGGGGTCGTGTGTGATAAGAACGATGGTTTTACCGCGCTTCTGGAGCTTATGGAAGGTCTCCATCACAAGCGCTCCAGTCGCGGAGTCCAGGTTTCCCGTCGGCTCGTCGGCAAGAATTATGGGCGGGTCATTGACGAGGGCGCGCGCGATGGCGACGCGCTGCATCTGGCCGCCCGAGAGCTTGGATATGCGGTGGTCCCAGTGATCGACGGGCAGCGTGACGGCCTGCAGCGCGTGCACGGCGCGCATTTCGCGCTGGCTACGGGGCACATTGGTGTAGGCCAGCGGCAGCATGACGTTTTCGATAACCGACAGGCGCGGCAGCAGGTTGAAGCTCTGAAAGACAAAGCCAATGCTCAGGGCGCGAACTTCGGTGAGCTCGTCATCATCGAGCTCGGCCACGTTGAGCCCTTGCAGGTAGTAGTCGCCCGCCGTTGGCTTATCCAGGCCGCCTAGGATGTTCATGAGCGTTGATTTGCCCGAGCCCGAGGGGCCAGTGATAGCGACGAATTCGCCGGGATTTACCACCATGCTCACGTTGTGCAGGATGTGGGCGCACCCCGCCTCGCTCTCAAAGATGCGGTGCACGTTGCGGATGTCGATAACGGAACGCATTACATGCCCTCATCGTCAGACATACTGCCCGAATCCGCGCTGTAGCCACCGTCAGCCGTTGCGTCCGCTCCGGTGTCCATGACGAGGGTGTCGCCATCGCGCAGCTTGGTAACCGGCACGTTGGGGTTGATCTCGTTGCCCTGGTCGTCGCGCTTGACCTGTGTCTTGCCGACTACGGCTTCGTTGTCGTTTTGCGTCACGACGGTCACCTTCACGCGACGGGTTTGCTTGCCCTCGTCATCAGTCGCCACGTTGACGTAATAGTGTTCGCCGTCTTCGGTCATAAGCGCCATCGTCGGCACCATCACCACGTCGTCGAGCTGCTCGGTCACCACCGATACCTCGGCCGTCATGCCCGGCTTCAGGCGCGCGTCGGGCGCCTCGATGAGAATGTCGACGTTAAAGGTTACGCTGCCGCCGCCACCGTTGGCGGCGTCGGAGTTTGCTACCGACGCGATAGCCGTGACGGTGCCCTGGCTCACGATATCGGGAAACGCGGGATACGTGACGTTGGTGCTCTGCCCAACGGCGATCTTGGCGATGTCCTTTTCGCCCACCTGCACGGTCACCTTCATTTTGGACAGGTCGGCGATCTGCGTGCACTGCTTGCCGCCGCTCGTGTCGCTTTCGCCCATGATCATGCCGCCTGTTACCGTGGCGCCCACCTTGGCGTTGAGCTCCACGATGCTACCCGAGCTCGGGGCCGTGACCGTACGGCTGGCTGCCTTGGCATTCGCCTGATCGAGGTTTGCCTGGGCCGATGCGAGGCTGCGCTGCGCGTCCGATACGGCGTTCGTGTCCGTTGATGCGGCGGGGATGCCAGCCCCTGCGGAAGCTTCATCGACGTCCGTCTTTGGGGTGGCCTGCGCGGCAGCTGCGGCTTTCTGCGCGTTGGCGAGGTCTTCTTGAGCGGCTGCAACTGCACGCTGCGCCTCGGCAACGTTGCGATCGAGCTCGTCGTTTTTAATGGTCATGAGCACGTCGCCCTCGTTGACGGATTGGCCCGCCTGCACGTTGATCGAATCGACCGTACCGTCGACAGAAGGGGAGATCACTGAGGACGAAATAGGTTTGAGCTGGCCTTTCGCCTCGACCGTTGTGGTAAACGTGCCGTCGGACACCATGTCGGTCACAGGCCCGCTAGCGCCCTGTGGCTGCGCATTTATAACCAGGGTTGCGACAATGGCAATGAGCGCGATAGCACCCACGACACCGGCGGCAATACCGCGTCGAATCAGCTTTTTGCGTCGACGTTCGGCACGCTTTGCCTTGAGCTTGGCATATGCCTCTTCATCGGAAATCTCGGCCGTATCGTTCGCGCGTCCGCTCTGCTTGTCGGCATGTACGTTTGTAATCAGAGGAATCGTTTCGGTGGCACCTTCGGGCGTGCGCTCGGTATCATCTGGGCCCGGGGTGATCGTGGGGACATTCGGCATAGCGTCTCCTTTATAGAAAGAACCTCGATAATTATATGCGCCCACCGGTTGGGGCGGGCGCATAGGACGGTTTCTTTCGGAACTGTTAGATTGGTCGCAGCGGTTCCACGTTGTAGGAATGCGCGCGTTGCACTACGAGTGGACAACCACGCACAGGCCGACTTTGATGCAGTCGTGAAGTGCCTTGGCGTCTGCCAGGCGCAGGTTGATGCAACCGTGGCTGCCGCACCACTTGTACGACTCGGCGTTATCGAAGCTCTTGTCGTTTTGCCAGGTGGCATCGTGGAAACCGATCATGTTGCCCTCGAACGGCATCCAGTAGCTCACCGGGCTCTCGTATTTGGGCTTACCCGTCTCGGGGTCCTTGGCTCCGATCAGGGTGCTGCCGCCGTCGTTGCTGTTGATCTGCCACACGCCCTCGGGGGTGGCGTCTTCGCCCGGTTTGCCGGAAATAAAGTTGGCCTCCCACACGATATTGCCGCTCTCGTCATAGTAGCGCGCGTGCTGCTCTGACAGGTCGACGTCGATATACGCCTTCCAGTCGGGCTCTCCCTTTGCGGTAAAGGTGTCGGCCTTCTGGGAGTACTTGATCTCGATTTCGCCGGTCTGCTTGTTGTTAATGGCGTCCTCGACCTGCTTGGCGAGCGAGCTGCTATCGATAGACCAACCAAAGTCACCGCCTTCGACGGCGCACTGTTTGCCATCGGCGCGCGTCCACCAGCGAGTGGAGCCCACGGTATTAAAGCCGTTGGCGAGTTCGGCTGCCCAGCTGCTGATCCGCGACGTATCGAGCGTGGGATTGGCCGGATCGGCAAAGCTGATCCACTGTAACACGGAGCTGCCATCAACCTTGCCGGCATCCTCGCCGTTGAGCTTGAGTGTCACGTTGACGCCCAGGAAGTTGTTGGCGGCATCGCATGCGGCCTGAATCTGATTATCGGTCAGAGTTCCATTGAGCGGCTCATAGGCATCGTTGCCGAGCTTGGAAAGATCTACGGTCTCGGCCAGCGAGGCAAGCTCGAGCTCGGCATACTTAATGACATGCTCGCGGTTGAGTTTTTCGTTGGAGCGCGCCTTCTCGACGGTAAACTTGCCGGCCTGCTCGTCATAGGAGCTATTGGCCTCGAACGTGCCCGAACGCCCCTCGTTAAACTCGTCGATGGCGGCGCCCAGATCCTTCTCAAACTGCTTTTGGTCAAAGGTATCGGAGAGCATGGACAGGTCGACGTCTTGATCAAGATCGACTTCGTTGGAGGTAGCGGTTGTTTTGGTCTTGCCGCTTAAGGATTCCACAAGGCGGATCGGCCAAATAAAGGCTTCGTTGTGGTTGATGATTTCTTTTGCGGCAGCTTCGCCATCGACGATAGGTTCATCGGACTCGGGCTGATAGGTCCAGTTAAAGTCATCGCCTGTCACGGTGAGCTTATAGTGCTTCCATGCCGAGTTGACCTTGGTGGCGGCAGACGAAGCGTTGGAGAACGAGACGTCGACGCCGGCAATGGTGGTGTTGGGGTAGGCTACCTGCGAAAACGCTACGATGCCTACGATATAGACAATGACGATAAGACCCAGGACGACAAAGAGCGTCGTCTTTTTGCCCGACTTATTGTTGCCGACGGACTTGCGCGCGGGGCCGCGATCGCCTCGAGCGTGCGTGGGGGGCTGCTTGGGCGCATTGCCGTTTACCTGGCGCTGCTGACGTTGTTGACGCTGCTGACGTTGTTGACGCTGCTGTCGCTGTTGGTTCTGGCGTTGGGAAGCGTTTGCCGCACCACGCTGCTGACCGTGGCTCGGCGCGATAGGACGCGGTGACTGAACGCCGCCGGTGTGCCTGCTCGGCTGCTGCGGATCGGGAATCAGTTGAGTTCGATCGTTTTGCGACATCGTATGCATATCCTTCGAATTTCGCCTTATGGCTCATCGTGTTTTTACTGGGCTTGCATTATAGCGATTGCCTTGCTGTTTGTGGTACGGAAACGGTGGCATTCAAAAGAGGTGGGACATTTGTCCCACCTTTGAGTCATTCTTTGCCGTTATCCGCACACGCCGCATTTTGCACAGGCCGAAAGTGCTGCTGGAGCCTGCGCGATGCCGCCCTTGGCCGTCTCGCGTAACGTGGCGGGCAGGGCGTGGCCCACCGAGAGCATCACGTGCGCCATCTGGTCAAACGGCACCAGGCTCTTGATGCCGGCGAGGGCGAGCTGCGCCGAGCTGAAGGCCGCGGCCACGCCGATGGCGTTGCGGTTTTGGCAGGGCACCTCGACAAGGCCGCCGACGGGGTCGCAAACGAGGCCCAACAGGTTGCTCAGTGCGATGGAGCTGGCGTCGAGCGCTTGCTCGGGCGTGCCGCCCATCATCTGGACCAGCGCGGCGGCGGCCATGGCGGCAGCGCTTCCAACCTCGGCCTGGCATCCGCCCTCGGCGCCGGCGACGCAGGCGCTCGTGGTGAGATTGAGGCCGATGGCGGCGGCACAGTAGAGGGCATCCATGACCTGTTCGTCGTCGAGCTGCAGGTGGTCGGCGAGCGCCAGCACGCAGCCGGGCACGACACCCGCGGAGCCGGCCGTGGGGGCGGCGACGATCACGCCCATGGTGGCGGAGCGCTCGAGCACGGCCATCGCGCGGGCCACGGCATCGGTCTGAACGGGGCCCATCAGGCTTGCGCTCAAATCGTTGCGGCAGGTGGCATCGACGAGCTTGGCTTCGCCGCCGATAAGGCCGCCGAGCGATCGCTGCGGATTGGCGATGGGGGCCGTGGTCTCCTCGCGCATGACGTCGAGCACGCGGCGCATGGCTGCGATAGCATGGGCCTCGCCGGTTAGACGCGCCTCGCGCACGGCCATGACGGCGCCGATATTTAGGCCGAGCTCGGCGCACGCATCGAGCAGCTGCTCGCCGTCGTCGAAGATCTCCTTGGCCGAGACGCCGGGGGAGAGCGACGAGGCAGAACCGGGGAGCTCGATAAAGGTCGCGTAATCGACATTGTCGAGCTTGCGCAGCATGGGGACGACGGTGTCGTCGGGCGCGCCGTCGGTCTCAAAGACGGAGTAGGCCTGACCGCCCACTTCGGTGCGGTAGGTGCGGCAGAAGGCGATGTTCACGTGGGCGTAGGCGAGCAGGTTCGTGAGCGCGGCGAGCACGCCGGGGACGTCGTAGTGCGCCACGAAGAGTGTGGAGTACATGCCCGAGATGTCGACGCCGACGCCGTTAATGCGGCTGATGCGCATCTTGCCGCCGCCCAGGCTCTCACCGCGGACCTGTGCCGTGGCGCCCGTGTCGTCGACCATGTCGATGTCGACGGTGTTGGGGTGGATGGAGGCGTCGTCGCCCTTGATGTTAAAGTGATATTCGAGGCCCTGCTCGCGCGCGAGGTCGAAGGCCTGCTTGATGTTCTCGTCATCGGTGTCGAGGCCCAGGATGCCCGCGACGAGCGCACGATCGGTGCCGTGGCCGCGGTAGGTGTGGGCGAAGGAGTTCCACAGGCCAAAGGTGACTTTGGTGATGCGGCCTTCCAACAGGCTGGCGGCAACTTGGGCGCAGCGCAGGGCGCCGGCGGTGTGCGATGAGCTGGGGCCGACCATGACGGGGCCCAAGATCTCGAATGCCGAGGTCGTAGCTAGTGTTTGCGGCTTGCCTGCCATATGCGCTCCTGTTCTATCCCGTCGTCCCGAGGGGCGGGGCATAAGGTCGCCTGCTCGGACAGTCCTGCTCGCACGGAGAGCACATTAAGTGCTCTCCGGCTCGTGCGGAACTCGCGATCGACCTTATGCCCCGCCCCTCGGGACTAAGGATACATGGTTGGGGTTGCTAGATGGCAAAATTCATTAGCTAGAGACGCAGCGTAGGCTCATATCGAAGCATCTTTACCACCGGATTAATAAAAAAGAAGCACCGCTTGGGGGCGGTACTTCTTTTGAAAGCGCGTGCGTGTTGTGACCTTAGCGGTTCTTAATTACAGGCCGCAGGCTGCTTTGAGTTCTTCGACTCGATCGGTCTTCTCCCAGGTGAAGTCGGGGTCTTCGCGGCCAAAGTGACCGTAGGCTGCCGTCTTTTCGTAGATGGGGCGACGCAGGTCGAGGTCGCGGATGATTGCGCCCGGGCGCAGGTCGAAGGTCTTCTCTACGGCCTCGACGATCTTGTCCTCGGCAACATGCGCGGTACCGAAGGTGTCGACCATGATTGAGAGGGGCTTGGAAACGCCGATGGCGTAGGCAAGCTCAACTTCGCAGCGGTCGGCCAGACTGGCGGCGACCACGTTCTTGGCGACCCAGCGCGCGGCATACGCGGCGGAGCGGTCGACCTTGGTGCAGTCCTTGCCGCTAAAGGCGCCACCGCCGTGACGGCCGTAGCCGCCGTAGGTGTCGACGATGATCTTGCGGCCGGTCAGGCCCGTGTCGCCCATGGGGCCGCCCACGACAAAGCGACCAGTGGGGTTCACGTAGATGTCCGCGTTGTCCCACGGCATGTTCTCAGCGGCCATGACCGGGGTGATGACGTGCTCAATGAGGTCGGCCTTGATCTTGCCCATATCCTCGATCTCGGCGGCGTGCTGCGTGGAGATGACGATGGTCGTGACCTCGACGGGCTTGCCATCCTCGTAGCGCACGGTGACCTGGGTTTTGCCATCGGGACGCAGATAGGCGAGGGTGCCGTCGTGGCGCACGGCTGCCAGGCGCTCGGCCAAGCGGCTGGCAAGGTAGTGTGGCATGGGCATGAGGGTCTTGGTCTCGTTGGAGGCATAACCGAACATCATGCCCTGGTCGCCGGCACCGATAAGGTCGATCGGGTCGGTGGTGGCGCCGGTCTGGGTCTCGAAGGACTCGTCAACGCCCTGGGCGATATCGGGCGACTGCTCGTGGATGAGGCTCATAACGCCGCAGGTGTCGCAGTCAAAACCGAACTTGGCACGGTTGTAGCCAATGCGGCGGATAACACCGCGGGCGATTTCCTGTACGTCGACGTAGGCCTGGGTGCGAATCTCGCCGGCGACGATGACGGTGCCGGTGGTCACGAGGGTCTCGCAGGCGCAGCGGACGTTCTCCACGTTGGCGGGCACGCCGTTGGGGGCGATGTAGCCCTGCTCCTGGAGCTCTATTTCTTTGGCGAGGATTGCGTCGAGGACGGCGTCGCTGATCTGGTCAGCGATCTTATCGGGATGACCTTCGGTCACCGACTCCGACGTAAAAACAAAGGACCCGTGTTGGGGCGGGATGGAACGAAGTTCTTCTGACATGATTGTCCTTTCAAAAACGTGTCCCGGCGACCGTTACCATTCCGCCGGGCTCTCTATGCAAGGGCACATCATAGCGCGTAAATCAAACATTCACACCCTTTCCGCACCTACTCATTGGGGACAGACTTAAATGATCGGCCTTACCTAAGTGTCGACAGGTTGCCCAAAGAATGGTCATTTAAGTCTGTCCCCAATGAGTAGGTCGGTGCCCTTTGTGCGGAGGTTGCTTTGATGCTTTATACTGGTGCGGTTAGACATCAATCCTGCAATCGAGGAGATTTCCATGGCATCAGACGTTCGCGTCCGCTTTGCACCCTCACCGACGGGCAAGCTGCACATCGGCGGCGCCCGCACCGCTATTTATAACTGGGCTTTCGCCCGCGCAAACGGCGGCACGTTCATCCTGCGCATCGACGACACCGACCCCACCCGCTCCACCGACGAGAACACGCAGATCATCCTGCGCGCCATGCGTTGGCTGGGCCTGGACTGGGACGAGGGTCCCGAGGTGGGCGGCGACTTTGGCCCCTACGCCCAGACCGAGCGCCTGGACCTGTACAAGCAGGCCGCCCAGAAGCTTTGGGACGAGGGCAAGGCATATCCCTGCTTCTGCACCAAGGAGCAGCTCGACGCCGACCGCAAGGCCGCGCAGGAGCGCAAGGACCCCTTCCAGGGCTATCAGCGCCGTTGCCGCGATCTTGATCCCGAGGAGGCCCGCCGCCGCATCGAGGCCGGCGAGTCCTACGTCCTGCGCATCAAGGTGCCCGAGGACCGCGGTGACGTCGTCATCCACGACGCCGTCCACGGCGAGGTGACCTTCGACGCCAAGGAGCTCGACGACTTTGTCATCTTCCGCTCCGATGGCACGCCCACGTACAACTTCGCGACCGTCGTCGACGACGCCATGATGAAGATCACCCATGTCATCCGTGGCGACGACCACCTATCCAACACCCCGCGCCAGGTCATGGTCTACGAGGCCCTCGGCGCGCCCGTGCCTACGTTCGCCCACATCTCTATGATCCTGGGCGCCGACGGCAAGAAGCTCTCCAAGCGCCACGGCGCCACCTCGGTGGAGGAGTACCGCGACGCCGGCTACCTGTCCGACGCCTTCGTCAACTACCTGGCGCTGCTCGGCTGGTCGCTCGACGGCGAGACCACGATCATCCCGCGTGATGTCCTGGCCAGCAAGTTCTCGCTCGATCGCATCTCCAAGAACCCGGCGACCTTCGACCCCAAGAAGCTCGATTGGGTCAACGCCGAGTACATCAATGGCATGTCCGATGCTCAGTTTGCCGACGAGATCATGGTCCCCGAGCTGCACGAAGCAGGCCTCATCGAGGGTAACGTCGAGTACGGCGAGGACTGGATTGACGCGCTTGCCGCTATCGTCAAGCCGCGCACCAAGATGCCGGCCGACGCCGTGACCGTCGCCGCTCCCATCTTCGCTACGGCCGAGACGCTCGAGTATGACGAAAAGTCCGTTAACAAGGGCCTGGCCAAGGAAGGCATGGGCGCCATTCTGGACGCCGCCAAGGCCGCGCTCGAGGGTGTTACCGAGTGGACGGCCGCGAACATCGACGCTGCGCTTGAGCCGCTGCCCGAGCAGATGGACCTTAAGAAGCGCGTGGTGTTCCAAGCTGTGCGCGTCGCCGTATGCGGCAACATGGTGAGCCCTCCGCTGGGTGAGACCATGGCGCTCGTTGGTCGCGACGACTGCCTGGCGCGCATCGATCGCGCCCGCACGATGGCGCTGTAATCGCTGCGCAAACGTATGTATCCGAGCCCCGTTCACTCAGAGCGGGGCTCTTGTTTCTGTAGACGTATGGGATGGGAGGTACAGGGGCCATGGTCGAGCAACTGTCGCTGTTTGGTTCGCCGCAACCGGAGGAAGCTCCGAAGTCCGCGACTCCTGCCGCCGCCCCGGCGCAGCCCGAGCCCGTACCCGAACCCGTCGTCGCCTATGCGAGCGTAGTCCTCGACATCCCGACGCGTGCGCTGTCCGAGCCATTCGCCTACGGCATCCCAGGGTCCCTTGCTAACGAGGCGCAGGTCGGATCCACGGTCCTAGTCCACTTTGGCAACCGTGCGGCCGCGGGCTACATCGTCGACATCGCGCCCGAGCTGGCCGACCTGCAAGGTAATGAAGCTCTCGACCCCGCGCGTATTAAAGCCATCGAGGCTATCCTCAGCAAACCGCTCTTTACCGCCGAAGCCGCCCGTATCGCACGTTGGATGAGCCGCGAATATGTCGCGACGCTTTCCGAGTGCCTGCGCCTGTTTTTGCCCCCGGGCGGCAGCCCGCGTGTGGTCAAGGGTGACGACGGCGTGTGGACGGTTGAGCGCCCCGCCGTCAAGCCTATCCAAAACCGCTGGGTTATGCTCACGCCCGAGGGTTTCGACTATACGCCGCCCAAGACTGCTGTCCGCCAGCGTCAGCTCATCGAGGCGCTCCAGTGCGGGCCGGTCACGACGCGCGACCTCAACCTACTCTATAACAGCATGTCGGCGACTATCAAGGCGCTCGAAAAGCGCGGCGTCGTGGTGGTGGAGGAGCGCCGTGCGTGGCGTGGCTGCAGCGAGCAGACCACGCTGTCCTCGGCAAGCGGCAAGGCGCCGGTCTCGCTTACCAACGGCCAGCAGCAGGCGCTCGCGCAGATAGAGCGCGCCCGTCTTGACGCCCACGGAGACGTGGTGCTGGTCGACGGCGTCACCGGCTCCGGCAAAACCGAAGTTTACCTTTCGGCGATTGAGCGCGTGCTGGCGGCCGGCCGTTCGGCCTGCGTTCTTGTGCCCGAGATCTCGCTGACGGCCCAGACCGTCGGCCGCTTCCGCTCGCGCTTTGGCGAGACGGTCGCCGTGTTCCATTCACGCCTTTCGGCCGGCGAGCGCCTGGACCAGTGGGATATGGTCGCCAGTGGTGCGGCCCGCGTGGTCGTCGGCGCCCGCTCGGCGCTCTTTTGCCCACTCAGCGACTTGGGTCTCATCATCATCGACGAGGAGCACGAGACCAGTTACAAGCAGGGCTCCAGTCCGCGCTACCACGCGCGCGAGGTGGCGGCCGAGATGGCGCGCCGCTACCGCTGTCCGCTCGTGTTGGGCTCCGCCACGCCTTCTGCTGAGGCACTCGATCGTTGCCGACGTGGCACGTATAACGGTGCCACCTGGACGCGCGTCGAGATGCCCGAGCGCCCGGGACACGCCGTGCTGCCCACGGTCCGCATTGCCGACCTGCGCCGGGAGTTCTCGCACGGCAGCCGCTCTATGTTCTCAAAACCGCTGATGGAAGGCCTGGAGCGTGTGGTCGAGCGTCGCGAGAAGGCCGTGCTGCTGCACAACCGCCGCGGTTTTGCGCCGTTTTTGATGTGCCGCGAGTGCGGCTGCGTCCCCACCTGCAACCACTGTTCCACCGCGCTCACGTATCACGAGCGCACGCACACGTTGCAATGCCACACCTGCGGTTCGTCCTGGCGCGTGCAACCCTATCCGGCGCCCACGAGCCGCTGTCCCAAATGCGGCAGTCGTTATCTGGCAAAAATGGGCCTGGGCACGCAGCAGATCGAGGACGCGCTGCACCAGATGCTGCCCGAGGATGTCGCTATCATTCGCATGGACGCCGATTCCACGCGTGGCAAGGACGCACACAAAAAGCTGCTCGAGCAGTTCGATGCGGCCGATTGCGCGGTGCTGCTGGGTACCCAGATGATCGCCAAGGGCCTCGACTTTCCCGAGGTCACGCTTGTGGGCGTGGTCAATGCCGACTTTGCCCTCAAGCTGCCGGACTTCCGCGCAGGGGAGCGCGCCTACGACCTGCTGGAACAGGTGGCGGGCCGTGCCGGTCGCGGCGATCGTCCCGGTGAGGTGATCATCCAGACCTACCTGCCCAAGGATCCGGTCATTCGCGCCGTCGCTGAGCACGACCGTTCGATCTTTACCGACTACGACCTGGACCAGCGCCGCGACGCGCTGTACCCGCCGTTTGTTCGCCTGGTCAACATTTTGGTGTGGTCGGCGAACCGAGACGACGCGCACGACTACATCGGGCGCATTGCAAAGCTTCTTAAGCGCCGCTGGCATGCCGCCGCGCCCGACTTTTTGCGGGCGGGCAGCGCGGTGCCGCAGGTGCTGGGCCCGGCTTCGTGTGTAATCGAGAGAGCCAAGGACCGTTACCGCTTCCATCTGCTTGTGAAGTCGCCCGTGGGGTACCATGTCTCTGATGATATCGACGCCTGCCTCAAAGAGGTGGGCTCTGTGCGCGGCGTGAGCGTGAGCGTTGACGTCGACGCCTATGATTTGATGTAACAACCCGAAAGGATGGCCATGGAAGCCAACGGAATCGTTCTGTCGCCCGACCCTCGTCTGCGCCAGGAGTGCGCCGTCATCGAGGAGATCACCCCGGCGATCGAGGCACTTGCCGAGAAGATGAAGAAGATGATGTTCGAGAACGGCGGTTGCGGCCTGGCTGCCCCGCAGATCGGTGAGCTCATCCAGCTCGTCACCATCGATTGCGACTACAGCGACAAGAACGACTACGACCCGTACGTGCTCATCAACCCTGTCATTGTTGAGCAGAGCGACCATCTGGTGCCGTTTAGCGAGGGCTGCCTTTCCATCCCGGGCATTAGCTGTGAGATCGAGCGTCCCGATCACGTTGTCGTCGAGGCGTATGACCTGGATGCCAACCTGATTCGCTATGAGGCCACGGGCGATCTGTTCTGCGTTTGTCTGCAGCACGAGATCGATCACCTGCACGGCAATACCATGTTCGAGCGACTGAAGCCCATGCAGAGGCTCAAGGCCGTCAAGGAGTACCAGGACGCCCTGGCCCGCGGCGCTCGACCGGGCGAGACGGAGTAGGTTTGTCCGTCCCCGGGGCACCCGCCTATATCATCCCGTGCTCAAACATTCTCGCTGCGCTGCGAAACTGCGCGCGGGACGATATAGGCGGGTGCCCCGGGGACTACGTTAACGCTGCTTGTCTCGCCCGAGTGCCGTGGGCCAGGGAGGGGCGTCTTCGCTGATAATTGCTTTGTTGGAAGAGCTGCTTTTATTGCGGCTCTTTCTTTGGTTTTGGGTATATTTGTTCTTGTTGAACTGTTCTTGCGACTGGGTGCGTTTGCGACCCGGAACGCTTTTGTTTTGTAGCCGTCTCGGCTCGTTATTGAGAGGAGACTAACTTTTATGCGTATTGTGTTTATGGGTACGCCCGATTTTGCTGTGCCTTCTTTAACTTCGCTTGTTGCGGCTGGCAACGAGATTGCGCTTGTTGTTACTCGTCCTGATGCTGTTCGTGGGCGCGGTAAGAAGCTTGAGCCTTCTCCTGTTAAGGCCAAGGCGCTTGAGCTGGGGTTGCCGGTTATTGAGGCTAATCGTATGACGCCTGAGGTTGTTGAGGCGCTTCAGGCTGCCCAGGCTGACATTTTCTGTGTGGCTGCCTATGGCTGCATTTTGCCCGATGAGGTGCTGCATATGGCGCCGCTCGGCATTGTGAATGTTCATGCGTCCTTGCTGCCTCGTTGGCGTGGGGCTGCTCCTATTCAGCGTGCCATTCTTGCTGGTGACGAGATTGCTGGCGTTTCTATCATGCGCATTGGGCATGGTGTGGATACTGGTGCTTATTGTGCTCAGGCTTCCACGCCTGTTGCCGGTAAGCATGCCGAGGCGCTCACGATGGAGCTTGGTGAGCTGGGCGGTAAGTTGCTGGCCGATACGCTTCCCTTGCTTGCCGATGGCTCGGCTGTCTGGACTGAGCAGGATGAGTCGCTTGTGACCCATGCTGCCAAGATTCCTAAGCAGGAGATGCGTCTGGATCCGCAGATGGCGGCGCTCGATTGCGTTCGTCATGTGCTTGCCTCGTCTGATACCGCGCCCGCTCGTTGCGTGATTGCCGGCAAGACCGTGCGTGTGCTCGATGCTGCGCTGGCCGATGTTTCGCTTGGCGAGGGCGGCGTTGACGTTAAGAATAAGCGTGTTTTCCTTGGTCTTTCCGATGGTGCGGTTGAACTGCTCGAGGTTAAGCCCGATGGCAAGCGTGCCATGGCCGCTTCTGCTTGGGCTGCTGGGCTGCAAGGCGCCGATCTTATCTGGGGTGTTTTGTCATGAGCAAGCTGTCTTCCGCGCGCAAGCTTGCGCTCGATGTGCTAATGGAGGCCGATCGCCGCGGCATGTATGCGCGTGACGTGCTGTCCTCTCGCGCATCGGCCAAAGCTATTGACCAGCGCGATTCCGCTTTTGCCGCCCGCTTGGCGCTGGGTGTGGCCGCTACGCAGGGTATTTTGGACGAGCTGCTCGATCAGTTTCTCGATAAGCCTAAAAAGGTTGCGCCGCGTGTTCGCATGGCACTTCGTATCTCGGCCTTCGAGATGCTTTATCTGCATACGCCTGGTCGCGTTGCGGTGAGTCAGGGCGTTGAGCTGGTGCGCAGCGGAGCTAAGTCTGCCGCCGGTTTGGCCAATGCCGTGCTGCATAAAGTCGCGGACAACGTTGAGGACTTTGCCACGGCGTCCGACGTGGATGAATCCGAGCGCCGTCTTGTCCGTCTGTCGCGCCTGATGGGTCTACCGCGGTGGCTGTGCGCTCGCATTATGGCTTCGTTCGACACGCCTGAGGGTGCGCTTAACTTTGCCGGCAATCTGGCCCCCGCGCCGCTGGCCCTGCATGAGAACGCCTTTGCGACCAAGCCCGATCCGTATATCTCGCAGCTTGTGGCGCCTGTCTTCCCGGGCTGCCATGCCCCGGTTGATGCCCAGGTTACCGTTGCTTCGGGTGTGTTTGAGCGTGCTGCCGCGGTGGCATCTGATCTCAACGCCCAGCTCATCGCCACGGCAGCCACGCGCCCCGGAAGCTGCCTTGAGATTGGTGCCGGTCGCGGAACCAAGACCTATGTGATGATGTGCCAGGCCAAGCGTGCGGGCTATGAGCGTCAGCATACGGCGCTCGATCTGCATGATCGCAAGTGCGATCTGAATCTCGCTCGCCTGCATAAGGCCGGTATTCAGGGCGTTCGTACGGTTTCTGGTGATGCCTGCGAGCTTGATGAGGTACTCACATCGTTTGATGCCATGCTTGGCGAGTCGGTTAAATTCGACACGGTCTTTATCGATGCGCCTTGCTCGGGCACCGGCACCATGCGTCGTCATCCCGAGATCCCGTGGCGCCTGACTGAAAAGGATGTGACGGTTGAGCTGCCCAAACTGCAGCTGACGATGCTCAGGGAAGCCGCTGCGCGCGTGGCTGCCGGCGGCGAGCTCATCTATGCGACGTGCTCGGTCTTCGACGAGGAGAACACGCAGGTGATGGACGCGTTTTTGGCTTCGCCCGAGGGCGCGGACTTTAGCCTGGCACCTCTCTCCGAAGTACAGATCCTGCAGCTGCCCGAGTTCGATCAGGCCAAGAAGCTCGTTTCCGTACGTCAGAACGAACGAGGCCTCTTCCAAAGCGTGCCGGTAAACGCCGACTCCTACGACGGCCACTTCTGCGCCCGTCTGGTCCGCAAGTAGCGACTAAGTTGCGGTGAAATAAGGATTGAATAGCGGCTTCCATCCACCAAACAGTCCTTATTTCACCGCAACTCACAAGGAAACCTGGGTAGCTTGATTAGCTACCCATAGAGCAAAGAAATAGCCCCGCGATCGGTGTCGGTCGCGGGGCTGTTTGGTTCCTAGTGGCTATGCGGGCAGTTGGCGCAGCAGCCGCTGGTGGCGCTAGTGCTGGAGCCGCCGCTTCGCTGGTCAGTGTTGTAGAAACCGCTGCCCTCAAATTTAATGCCGCTGGCCGAGAACGTCTTGGCCGCCGGGGCACCGCAGCTGGGGCACACGACCTCGGGAGTCTCGGACATGGGATGCTCAACCTCAAACACGTTGCCGCAGCTCGAGCACTTGTAATCGTAGCGCGCCATAATACTTCCTTTTCAGCACAAAGCGGGCAGATTACTCTGCCCGCAAAAATTCAAACGTCTGTAACTGTACCCTATCTCGGGGGTTTTATCACGCTTCGCCCCAGAATCTATGGTTGTTGCGCAGGAGCTGTGCGGTTTTGTTCTCGGCGGCCGCAATGTCTGCCTCGTCAGCCTGCCAGGTCCAGTTGCCCGTGGCAACGCCCGGTACGTTCATGCGCGCGTCGTCGCCCAGCCCCAGAACATCCTGCAGCGGCATCATCACCAGGGGAGCGTCGCTTGCCAGCGCTTCGCTCATCAACTTGGCCGCCACCTCAACACCGCTCGGTTCATCGCCGCCCGCAAAGGAACGCGTGCACCAACCGGCCAGCGTCGACGTGTCGTGTGTCGAGGTGTACAGAATCTTGCCGGGCGTGGGATGCACACCGCAACGGACGTCGTAATCGCTAAACTCCAGCACGTCCATGCCGGGGAAACCGCAGGTCGAAGCCATGGCGCGAACACCGGGCGTCAAATAGCCCAGGTCCTCGGCGATAAAGTTAAGCGGACCCAGCTCGTCGTAGGCGGTCTGGAACAGGTCCTTGCCCGGGCCCGCCAGCCAGCGGCCGTCGGCGCAAGCCTTGCCGGCGGGAATGCTGAAATAGCTGTGGAACCCCAGGAAGTGATCCAGGCGTACGCGGTCGTAGAGCGAGAACGCGCGGCGCAGGCGATCCATCCACCAGTTATAGCCGTTCTGCTTCATGTGGTCCCAGCGGAACGTCGGGTTGCCCCACACCTGGCCCTCGGGCGCAAAGTTGTCGGGCGGCGCGCCGGAAATCTCGATTGCTTTGCCGGTATCGGACAGCCAGAAGTTCTCGGGTTCGCTCCACGCATCGGCCGAATCGTCGGACACGTACATAGGAATATCGCCGATAACCTCAATGCCCTTCTTGTGCGCATAGTTCATGAGCTCGCACCAAGCAAGGTCAAAGCGGTACTGCATGTACGCCTGAAGCTCGGCCTCGTTGTGGAAGCGCTTGTCGTCGATCAGATGCTCGTTGTAGCGAGCGACATCTGCCGGCCAATCGTGGCGCGACTCGCCCTCAAAGTACTTCTTAACGGCCATGTAGACGCAATACTTCTCGAGCCAATCGGCATTGCGATGTTTAAACGCGGTGTACAGCGGATCGGCACCCTCGCCTCCGCGGGCCTTCCAGGTCTCAAAGTCGGCGGCCAGTTCCTCGTAGCTTTCGGGCAGCAGGTCGATATTGCCCGCAAAGGCCGAAGGGCCAGCGTAGGGGGAGCGGAAGAAGTCCGTCGGGTTGACGGGCAGGACCTGCCAGTAGCGCATGCCCATGGCGGCCAGATGGTCGATAAAGCGACGCGTGGGCGCGCCAATCGTGCCGGGCTTACCGTCGTCGGTCGGCACCGAGGTGATGTGGCATACGACGCCCGCGCCGTGATCGAGCGGCTCCTGCAGGCGCTGCTCGGCGTGGTGGTAGATGATCGACGAACCCAGCGGATACAGGTCAAGCGTGACCGTGCCGTTGTGAATCTCGCACTCGTGACCGCTAATCACATCGCTCGCACATTCGCCGAGCGCCGGAATGGTCACGCGATGCGAATTGCGCAGGCTGCGGTTAATGATGACGGTCGCGGACTCGCCGTCTTTGCCGGTGCGCGTATAGGCGAGTACTTCGTCATTGAGCGCAAAGGCCTTGATCTCGCCGTCAACCATAAACGGCAGCGCGCGGCGCACAGCAGATGCGTTCTTGACGATTGCAAACGTATCGAAGTCGTGCAGGTCTTCCTTGGTCGGCATGGTGCGGCGATTACCCGGATCGGTCAGGCCCTCAAGGCCGTACTCGTCACCGTAATAGATTGAGGGAACGCCCGGGAATGTCATCTGCATAAGCGTCGCGAGCCAAAATCGGCTCTTGGCCAGGCCCATCGAGTTCTCGTCCAGGCGCCACTTGCTGCGTTCGCACTCGGGCAGCTGCGACTCGTCAGGGCCGCCGCCGAGCACCGAGATAATGCGCGGACGATCGTGGCTCGAAAGCAGATTTAGTGCGCAAGACAGTGCCTCACGCGGATAGTTCTCGCGTAGGGTCTCGATATCTTCGGCAGCCTGGTATGCGTTTTTGTAGCCCATTAAGAAGCCGATGACCATGTCGCGGAAGGGGTAATCCATGGCCGAGTCGAGCTCGGAGCCTTGCAGATAGCGACGCAAGTGACCGTAGCTAATCTTGTTGGAGGCGTCTTCCCAGACCTCGCCGAGCAGCAGCGCATCGGGCTTTTCGGCGAGAACGGCCTTCTTGATTTCGGCCAGGAAGTCGTCGGAGAGCTCGTCCGCCACGTCCAGACGCCAGCCATGGGCACCGGCTCGCAGCCACTTGCGGATTACGCCGTCCTTGCCCAAGAGCTTCTCGCGTACCAGCTCGGAGTTCTCGTTGATGGCAGGCATGTTGCCCACGCCCCACCAGCAGTCGTACGAGCCATCCTCGTGGAAAGTAAACGCGTCGCGCCACGGTGAATCCTCGCTCTGCCAAGCGCCCACACCGGGGTAGTTGCCATAGCGGTTGAAATAGATCGAGTCGTCGCCCGTGTGGTTGAAGACGCCGTCCAGAATAATGGAAATGCCCAGCTTCTCGGCTGCCTGGCACAGCTCGGTAAAGTCCTGTTCGGTGCCCAGAATCGGGTCGATCTTGGTGTAATCGGCGGTGTCGTAGCGGTGGTTGCTTGTCGCCTCAAAGATGGGGTTGAGGTAGATGGCCGTAAAGCCCAGCTCGGCGATGCGGGGCAGGTCTTCCTGGATGCCCTTGAGCGAGCCGCCGTAGAAGTCCCAGGTCTTGATGGAGCCGTCCTCGGCGCGTTCGTACACGGGCGGCTCGTTCCAGTCCTCGACCATGCGGCGCTGAATGCCCTTGCGCGGCTTTTCGAGCTCGGCCAGCGTGCGCTCGCGCCAGTGCTCATCGCGTGCATAGCGGTCGGGGAAGATCTGGTAGACCATGCCGCGCTCGTACCAGGTGGGACGGTTCTCGCGGTGCTTGTAGACGGTAATCTGGAAGGACGGTACCTCGGCGTAGTCGTAGGTTACGCCCTCGCCGCCAGTGCGGCCCTGCGGCGCGCCCAAGCGAACCTCGGGCTGGCCCTCGATATTGCATATAAAGCTGTACCACACAAGACAGGGCTCGGTGCACTCAAGCTCTACGGTAAATATGCCGTCGCCCTCGTGCGTCATGGGATACCGAGACTCACCGATCTCATCGACCCAGGTGCGCAGCGTAAGCGTTGCCTGCGCGGGATCGGCATCCTCCAGAATCACGGAGAGCGAAAGGGTAGTTCCTGTGGTCACAGCGCCAAACGGAGTGCGAAACTGCGGCAGACGGCTGTTGTGTATCAATCTCATAGTACGGTCCAGTTCAATAGAATCATGGCCTGCGGGCCATGGGCTTTACGCACAGGATGTAAGTATATCTGTTGTACACAGGCTGTATAAACAACATCCGTTTACCATCGGCGAACGGTTGTCCTAGAAAATCGTTTTACCACTACCTACAGAGAAGGGGCGCCTGGTTGGAGCGCCCCTTGCTTAGGGTTTGATGAGGTTTTTGATCGCCTGTGGGCTAGCGGCGCTTGCGGGTGGCCGTTGCCTTGCGGACGGACGTCTTCTTGGACGGCGCCTTTTTCTCTGCCGGAGCGGCGGGGGAGACCGGGGTCTCCTTGGCGGGCTCGGGCTTTGCCTCCACCTTCGGGGCAGCCTTAACCTCAGCGGCCTTCGGCGCCGGCTTGGCCTTTACCTCGGCCTTGGGCTCCTCTTTGGTGGCAGCGGACTTGGGCTCTGTCTTGGTAGCTGCGGCCTTGGTCGTGGTCTTTTTGGCCGTCGTCGTGGTGCGCTTGCGCGTGGTGGTCTTGGCGGCCGGCTTCGTCTCGACAGCCGCCTCGGTCTTGGGCTCGACGGGGGTTTCCTCGACCTTGACAGCAGACTTTGCGGCGGCCTTCGAGGTCGTCTTCGCAGCGGCCTTCGTCGCGGCAGCCTTCGTGGTCGTCGACTTCGTTGCCGTGGTCTTCTTGGCTGCCGTTGCCTTCTTGGCGGTCGTGGTCTTGGTCGCGATCGCCTTCTTAGCAGCGGTCTTTGCCGGAACCTTGGCGGCCGGCTGGGCCTCAGCGACCTCGGCCTTTACCTCGGGAGCAGCTTCGGCTTCGGCGGCCTTCTTGGCAGCGGCGGTCGTGCGCTTGCGCGTGGTCGTTGCCTTGGTAGCGGTCGTCTTTGCTGCGGCGGTCTTGGTGGCAGCAGCTTTGGTCGTCGTAGCCTTCTTGGCGGTCGTCTTGCGGGTCGTGGTCTTCTTAACTGCGGGCTTTGCAGCGGGCTTGACCTCGGCCTCTGCCTCAGGAGCAACCTCAGCCTTCACCTCAGGCTCGTCCTTTGCGGGCTCAGCCTCAACCGGCTTCTCCTCGGCCTTGGGCTCCTCAGCGGCCACCGGTTCAGCAACAGTCTCAGGCTCGTCGACAACAGCCGCCGGCCTCTCAATCTCCGGATGCATAAAGAAGTACAGGTCCAGATACTTGTCGGCCGAGCGCGTCCAACTAAAGTCCTGGCTCATGGCCTGCGTGATCAGCTGGTTCCAAGCATCGCGGTTGTCCCAGAACAGGCGTGCCGCGCGGAACACGGCGTCGCCCATCTCGTCGCCGTTAAAGTTGGTAAACGAGAAGCCCGTACCCTCGCCGGTAAACTCGTTATACGGAATCACGGTGTCCTTCAGGCCACCGGTCTCGCGCACGATGGGCAGGGTGCCGTAGCGCATGGCGATGATCTGCGACAGGCCGCAGGGCTCAAACTTCGAAGGCATCAGGAACATATCGGCGGCGGCATACATACGCTGCGACAGCGCTGGATCGAACTCGATGCGCGCGGCCATGGTGCCGGGGTACTTGTCCTGGAAGTAGCGCAGGCCGTCCTCGTAGTCGCGGTCGCCGGTACCCAGCACGGCCACCTGAACGCCGCCGGACAGGATTCGGTCGAGCGCGTACATGACCAGGTCCATGCCCTTCTGGCGCGTCAGGCGCGTGACCATCACCATGAGCGGGCGGTCGTCGCGAATCTCGAGTCCCAGCTCCTCCTGCAGCTTGGCCTTGCACACGGCCTTGCCGGAACGGTCGTCAACCGTGTAGTTGGCGGCAATGCGCTTGTCGGTCGCCGGGTCAAAGCCCGCCACATCAATGCCGTTGAGGATGCCTTGCAGCGCGTAGGAGCGCTCGCGCAGCACGCCGTCCAGGCCCTCGCCAAACTCGGGCGTCTGGATCTCACTCGCGTAGGTGGGGCTTACCGTGGTGATGGCATCGGCATAGTGCAGCGCGCCTAGCATGTAGTTGATGCTGCAGGCGTCGCAACGCAGCTGCGAGGCGGCCGCGGGAATATGCGCCACACCCAGGATGTCCTCCATCACGGTGTCGCTAAACTGGCCCTGGAACGCTACGTTGTGGATCGAGAACACGGTCTTGACGCGGTCGTACAGCGGCAGGCCCTGGTAGAACTCGCGCAAGAACACGGGCGCCAGCGCGGTCTGCCAGTCGTTGCAGTGCAGGATGTCGCACTCAAAACCGGCCGGCAGGTGCTGCAGGCTCTCTGTGATGGCCTTGGAGAAAAACGCGAAGCGCTCGCCGTCGTCAAAGAAGCCGTACGGATAGTCGCGCGCAAAGTAGCGCTCGTTGTCAACGAACAAATAGGTGACGCCGTCGTGCTCGAGCTTCTCGAGACCGCAGTACTCGTTGCGCCAGCCCAGGCTCACGTAAAAGTCGGCAAAGTGCTCCATCTGCGCCTTGTACTCGTCCTTGATGGTGGCGTACTTGGGCACCATCACGATAACCTCGGCGCCGGCTCGCACAAGCGCCGCAGGCAGCGAGCCCGCCACGTCGCCCAGGCCACCGGTCTTAACAAACGGTGCGCACTCGGCCGAGGCAAACACGATCTGCATCTTTTTGCTCGAATCTGCCATATTGTCTCCCATGTTGCAATTCGAGAATAGCCGCCTGGCGCTAACCGGGCGGCTATTCTACATGTTACGAGCGATGTTGCGGTGCCAACGTTAACGTACGATGGTGGTGTCGGAAGTTAACGGAGCCTTGCCCAGCACCAGGATGTTCTCGGGCGTACCGCGAAGCTCGGTGTTGGTGGGAACCACGTTGTTCTTGTCCAGAATGGCGTTCTCGACGCGTGCGCCGCTCTTGATGATGCAGCTCTGGTTGATGATCGAGTTAGTCACCGAAGCGCCTTCCTCGACCACGACGCCGCGCGACAGGATCGAGTTGCGCACGGTGCCCTTGATGATGCAACCGGCCGAGATGATCGAGTTGCACGCGTGGCTGCCGGTCGCATAGCGCGAAGGCGGCACGTCGTGAGCCTTGGTCAGGATCGGGCGCTCGGGATCGAAGAGCTGGTCGGCCACGGTCTGGTCGAGCAGGTCCATGCTGCGGCGATACAGCGACTTCTCGCTAAACACGCCCACGACCTCGCCCTTGTATTCGTAGCTGCACACGTCGATGTTGCCAAAGTCGCCCTGGAGTGCCTCGAGCAGGTCAAGATAGTCGGCGGCCTGGTAGTGGTCGATGATCTCGAGCAGCGTCTCGCGGTTGACGATGCAGCAGTCCATAGAGGCGTTGTCGCCGTACACGACGCCGGCGCTCACACCCGTCAGGCGGCCGTTCTCGTTAATCTCGAGTTTGGTCTCGTCGTCGACGTTGCGCGTGGCCTTGCAGTACACCACGGTCATCTGGGCACCGGAGTTCTCGTGCGCGTCGATGATGGTGTTGAGGTCCATGTTAAAGATGATGTTGGTGCCCATCATCACGACGTAGGGCTTGTCCGAGCGCTGGAACAGCGTCTTGTTGGAGATGATATCGCGCAGCAGGAAGCGCATGCCGCCCTTGGTGGTGCCATACGCGTTGCCGGGCACCATGAACAGACCGCCCTTCTTGCGGTCCAGGCCCCAGTCCTTGCCCGAGCCCACGTGGTCGATCAGCGAGCGGTAGTTGCCCGGCATGACGACTCCGACGGTCTTAATGCCGGCATTCATCATGTTGGACAGCGGGAAGTCGATCAGGCGGTAGCGGCCCAAAAACGGAACGGACGCGATGGGGCGGTCCTTGAGCAGCACGCTGCCGTAGGTCGAAGAGTAGTTAGCGGTGATATAACCGATGGCCTTGCGATTGATCATCGGATCATTCCCCCTTCCCGATAACGACGTCATTTCCAACGACGGCCGTATCCTTGGTGGTATCGACAGAGCCGAGCTTCACGCCCTCTTCGACCGTGGAGTTCTCGCCCAAAATAGCGCGGCAGATGTGCGCGCCGCTCTTAACGTGCGCACCCGGCAGCAGCACGGAGTCCTCGACCAAGGCGCGCTCCTCGATGATGACATCGGTCGAAAGGATCGAGTGGCGAGCGGTACCGTAGATCTTGCAGCCGTTGGAGACCAGGCAGTCGTCCAGGCGACCATCCGGGCCAATGTAGTGCGGCGGACGCGTGGTGATGTTGGACATGATGGGGAAGTGCTTGTCAAACAGATCGAACTCGGGGTTGTTGCCAAGCAGGTCCATCGAGGTCTCGTGGAAGCTGGCGATGGTGCCGACGTCCTTCCAAAAGCCGTGGAACTCGTAGCTGTACAGGCGCTTGCCCTCGCCGAGCAGCTTGGGGATGATGTCCTTGCCAAAGTCGTGGCTCGAGCGCTGGTCCAGAGCGTCCTCCTCGAGCGCCTCGATCAGCACGTCGGCCGAGAAGATGTAGATGCCCATGGACGCGAGATTCGAATCGGGCTTATCGGGCTTCTCGGTGAACTTGGTGATGCGGCCGTCCTCGGGGTCGGTGGTCAGGATGCCAAAGCGGCTGGCCTCCTCCCACGGCACGGGCATAACGCTTACCGTGAGGTCGGCGTTGTTCTCAATGTGCGTCTTGAGCATCTTGCGGTAGTCCATGCGATACAGGTGATCGCCCGAAAGAATCAGGACGTACTTGGGGTCGTTGGCCTTGATGTAGTCGAGGTTCTGCGTAATGGCGTCGGCCGTGCCCGCATACCAGGCGCCGCCGGTCTGCGTCTCGTACGGCGGCAGGATCGACACGCCGCCGTCGCGGCTGTCAAGATCCCACGCCTCGCCGGAGCCCACATAGGCATGCAGCAGGTAGGGGCGATACTGCGTCAGAACACCCACCGTGTCGATGCCCGAGTTGGAGCAGTTGGAGAGCGAAAAGTCGATAATGCGGAACTTGCCACCAAAGCTAACCGCCGGCTTAGCGATCTTTTGGGTGAGTGCCCCCAATCGGCTGCCCTGTCCTCCTGCGAGGAGCATCGCGATGCATTCTTTCTTACTCATCGATTTCTCCTTCTGTCATCGATGTTCCTAAACCCATTAGCGACGGACGCGACGCTCGGTCGCGCCCGTCGAGTAATGCCGTGCTGGCATAGGGGAGCTCGCGGCCTTTAAGCGTGCCAGATCTCGTCGCGGTACTCGCGAATGGTGCGGTCGCTCGAGAACCAGCCGCTCGAGGCGGTGTTGAGCAGGGCCTTGCGGTTCCAGGTCTCCTGGTCGCCGTAGCTGTTCGTGAGCTTCTCCCAGGCGTCGACGTAGCTGCGGAAGTCGGCCATAACCAGGTCGGGGTCGTTGTTGTTCATGAGCTCGTTGTAGATGCTCTCGAAGTTGCCCGAAAGGCCGGCAAACGTGTTGTCCTTGAGCTCGTCCATCACGCGGCCCAGACGCTCGCGGTCGCCGTTGAGGGTATCCCACGCAAAGTAGCTGTTGGATGCCCAAAGCTGCTCGACCTCGGGAGCGGTCAGGCCAAAGATGGCCTCGTTCTCGCGGCCGGCCAGGTCGGCGATCTCGATGTTGGCGCCGTCGAGGGTGCCCAGCGTAATGGCGCCGTTCATCATGAGCTTCATGTTGGACGTGCCCGAGGCCTCCTTGCCGGCCGTGGAGATCTGCTCCGAGATCTCGGCGGCGGGGTAGATGAGCTGGGCGTTGCTCACGCGGAAGTTGGGGATAAAGCAGACCTTCATGACCTCGTTGACGCGCGGGTCGTTGTTGATGACGTCGGCCACGGAGTTAATGAGGCGGATGGTCTCCTTGGCAAAGGTGTAGCTCGATGCAGCCTTGCCGCTAAAGATGAAGGTCGTCGGCGTCACATGGAAGTTGGGATCGGCGATGCGACGGTTGTAGATGTCCATCACCTTCATGATGTTCATGAGCTGGCGCTTATAGGCATGGAAGCGCTTTACCTGAACATCGAAGACGGTGTTGGGGTCAATAACCAGACCGGTCTCGGCCTTGACGTAAGCGGCCAGGCGCTCCTTGTTGGCGCGCTTGGAGGCACCCACGGCCTTCAGGAACTCGGTGTCGTCCTTAAACTCCTTGAGCTTCTCCAACTCAAAGGCGTCTTTAAGCCAGCCATCGCCAATGGCATCGGTCACGAGCTTGGCGTAGGTGGGGTTGGCCTCGGCAAAGAAGCGACGGTGCGAGATACCGTTGGTCTTGTTGTTGAACTTCTCGGGCGTTAAGGCATAGAAGTCCTTGAGCACGATGTTCTTGATGATGTCGGAGTGAATCTTGGCCACGCCGTTGACGCTGTGGCTGCAGATCACGGACAGGTTGGCCATGCGAATCTCGCCGTCCCACAGGATGGCGGTCTGGCGCAGACGCTCCTGCCAGCCCTCCTGCGTGGTGTCGAACGACTCGTGCCAACGGCGGCTGATCTCGTCGATGATCTGGTACACGCGGGGGAGGAGCTTGGAGAACGTGCCGATGGGCCACTTCTCCAGAGCCTCGGGCAGGATGGTGTGGTTGGTGTAGCTCACGACCTGCGTCACGATGTTCCAGGCGTCATCCCACTCGAGCTTCTTCTCGTCGATGAGGATGCGCATGAGCTCGGGGCCGCACATGGCAGGGTGGGTATCGTTGGTATGGATGGCCACAAACTGCGGCAGCAGCTCCCAGTTTGCGCCGTGCTCCTTCTCAAAGGTGTCGAGCAGGCTGTAGATGCCGGCCGAGACAAACAGGTACTCCTGCTTCAGGCGCAGCAGACGGCCGTGCTCGCCGGCGTCGTTGGGGTAGAGGATGGCGCTGATGGCCTCGGCCTCGGCGCGCTCGGCATCTGCCAGGGCGTAGTCGCCGCGGTTGAAAGCCTCCAGATCGAAGTGCTCCTCGACCGGCTCAGCGGCCCAGACGCGCAGCTTGTTGACGGTCTCGCCAGCATAGCCCACAACGGGGATGTCATAGGGAACGGCAAGGATGTCCTGCGTGTCCACCGTGCGGTAGAACGTGCGGCCGTTCTCCTCAAAGCCCTCGACGCGGCCACCAAACTTGATGGTTACGGCCTTGTCCTGACGGCGGACCTCCCAGGGATAGCCATGGGTGAGCCACTCGTCGGTAGCCTCGACCTGGCTGCCGTTGACGATCTCCTGCTTAAACAGGCCATAGCGGTAGCGCATGCCGTTGCCGTAGCCGGCGATGCCCTCGGCTGCCATGGAATCCAGGAAGCATGCGGCAAGACGGCCCAGACCACCGTTGCCCAGAGCCGGATCGGGCTCCTGGTTCTCAATGACGGACAGATCGAAGCCCATGTCGTCGAGCGCCTCGGCGACCATGTCGCGCACGCCAAAGTTGAGCAGGTAGTTGTCGAGCAGGCGGCCGATCAAAAACTCGATCGAGAAGTAGTACACGCGCTTCTTGCCCTCGGCGGTGGCGCGGGCGTCGCTCTTGGTGGCAACGGTGCGTGCCTTCTCGGCCACGAGCTTGGCCAGGGCGTTAAAGCGGTCGAGGTCGCTGGCGGCCTCGACGCTCTTGCCGCTGATGCTCATGACGGCATCGCGATAGAGCTCGGTAAACTCCTGCTTGTTGTCGAAGATCTTATTCATACGTTCCTTCCCCCGGGGATGTTTCTCCCGGAACGGTTATGACTTGTATCCTACGCCCCGGCGGGGCGGGTAATTACAGTGGTAACACCTTTGTTACGCTTTCTTGGCAGGAGCCTTAACAGCAGCTGCCTTAGCCTTGGGAGCAGCCTTTTTGGTGGCTGCCTTTTTGGCCGTGGTGGACTTGGTCGAAGCCTTGGCAGCGGGCTTGGCAGCCTTCGCCTTGGCCGGAGTCTTCTTGGCAGCCGCGGGCTTGGGCTTTACCGAGGACGCACGCTTGCGCGTCGCCTTCTTGGGGGCCTCGACCACGGGCGGCTTATAGCTGCTGGGGCCGCGGCGCTTAAGCACCACGCCTGCCAGGCCGGGCACCTTGATCTCGATGGAGTCCATCTGCCCGTTCCAGGGATAGGGCTCGCTCGAGCAGGTGTAGGGTTCCTCACCGGCGTATCCGCTGCCGCCAAACTCGGGACGGTCGGAGTCAAAGATGACCTCCCAGTCACCCTCACGCGGTACGCCCACGCGGAAGCTCTCGTAGCTTGCCGGGTCAAAGTTGATCAGGATCACCAGGTCGTCATCGACGTCCTCGCCCTGACGCACAAAGCTCACGATGGACTGCTTGGAGTTGTCCGCGTCGATCCAGGTAAAGCCGTCGTCGGTATAGCCGCGCTCGTACAGGGCGGGCTCGGCGGTGTACAGGTGGTTGAGCGCCTTGATAAACGCCTGATGATGACGGTGGGTCTCGTACTCGTCGGTCAGGAACCACTGAATGGACTCGTAGTAGCGCCATTCAATAAATTGGCCGATCTCGTTGCCCATAAAGTTGAGCTTGGCACCGGGGTGCGTCATTTGGTAGAAAGCCAGCGTGCGCAGGCCGGCAAACTGGCGCCACCAGTCGCCCGGCATGCGGCCGATGAGCGAGCACTTGCCGTGCACGACCTCGTCATGGCTCAGCGGGCAGATGAAATTCTCGGTAAAGGCATACATGATAGAGAACGTGAGCAGGCCGTGGTTGCCAGGGCGCCACGGAAAATCGGTCTGCATGTAGTGCAGAGTGTCATTCATCCAGCCCATGTCCCACTTGTAGTGGAAGCCCAGGCCGCCGTCCTGCGGCGGATAGGTCACGAGCGGCCACGCGGTGGACTCCTCGGCCATCATCATCACGTCGGGGTAGTGCGCCTCCACGGCGCAGTTAACCTGGCGAATGAACGCGCTGGCGTCCAGGTCCTCCTCGGTACCGTACTTGTTGAACTTCTTTTGGCCCGGATCGTCGATGCCAAAGTTGAGGTACAGCATGCTGGACACGCCGTCCATTCGAATGCCGTCAACGTGGAAGTTCTCGAGCCAGTACAGCACGTTGGAGACCAGGAAGGAGCGGACCTCGCCGCGGGCGAAGTCAAACTTATGCGTGCCCCAGTTGGGGTGAATCTCGTGCTCAAACAGCATGTGGCCGTTAAAGGTGGCAAGTCCGTGCGAGTCGGCACAAAAACCGCCGGGCACCCAGTCCATGATCACGCCGATGCCTGCCTCGTGGCATGCGTCGATAAAGTGCATGAGCTGCTGCGGGTTGCCGTAACGCGACGTGGCGGCATAGTAGCCGGTCGTCTGGTAGCCCCAGGAGCCATCGAAGGGATGCTCCATAAGCGGCATGACCTCGATATGCGTATATCCCATGTCGCGCACGTAGTCCACGAGCTCCACCGACAGATCGTCGTAGGTGTAGAACTCGCCGCGCTGGGCGGGGAAGGGATCCATGGGGCCGGGGTAGTTGCCGTACTCGTCGGGCTCGCCCTGCGGCGCATCGCCGTGGCGCTTCCACGAGCCAATATGCACCTCGTAGATGTTGAGCGGCTGCGACATGTGGTTGTGGCCGGCGCGGCGCTTGAGCCACGCGGCGTCATTCCACTTGTAGCCATCGAGGGTCCACAGCACGCTCGCGGTACCCGGAGGGCACTCGGCCTTAAAGGCATACGGATCGGCCTTGTAGAGCTTCTCGCCCTCGTTGGTCTCGATGAGATATTTATAGAGCTGGCCCTGCTCGGCGCCAGGAATAAAGCCTTCCCAAATAGCGCTCGTATGAACGGGCACCAGTGGGTTGGCTTCCTCATCCCAGTCGTTAAATTCGCCAATGACATGGACACTCTTTACATCGGGCGCCCAAACGCAAAAGCGCCAGCCGCGCGTACGGTTCTGCGTGTCGGGATGCGCGCCCATCTTTTCCCAGCTGCGCTCCCACATTCCAATGCCAAACAGATAGACATCGTCCTTAGAGAGCTCCGGTGCGTGCGGAGCCGGTTTGCGAGTTGCGGGCTTTTTAGCCGTTGGCTTTAGCTTTGTATCGCTCACGTTTGATCCCATCATGACGCGGCAGCGTGTTGCCTTGGTGACTAGATGCGAAAGGTCCAAGGCTGCACGAATCGAAGGGACGGCGAAGTTTCTGTGATTCGTTCCACCTCGCGTGCTCGGTGGAACTTTCGGCAGAAACTACGATAACACCTGTGCGTTAGTTTTATGGACGAAAGCGGATTTGCGGGGGCGTTTAATCGGTAAGCGACATGTTTATACCACTGGCAGAATTGACGTGGTAAAACTCTTGACAGTTTTACCAATTTGGGTTTCAAAATTGTTTGGCTGACGTTTGGTAAAACGTTTTTAGCAGGATGTTTACCATTTGATATCGAAAGGTTCGTTTATGTCCCATACCGCCGCTCCCAAGGTTGCTTTTATTTTCGATTGCGACGGCACGCTGGTTAATAGCACCCCCGTTTGGGCCTATGCACAGCCCGAGTTATTGCACCGCCACGGTGTCGACGTGACCGTGGATGACTTTGCCCAATTTGAGCACCTGTCGCTGGAGGACGAGTGCCAGGCCTACCACGACACGTGGGGCATTGGCGTGAATGGCGAGGAGCTGTATCGCGAGCTGGGCGAGATTTTGATTGATGGGTACTCCAAGGTGCCGCCGCGCGAGGGTCTCCTGGCATTTTTGGAGCAGGCGAAGGCGGCGGGCATTGCCATGTGCGTGGCTACGTCCACGCCGGCCGAGCTGGTGCAGTCCGCGCTCGCTGGTGCCGGGCTCGACGCTTACATGGAATTTGTTACCACGACGGGCGAGGCAGGACGCTCCAAACAGTTCCCCGACGTATACGAGCTGGCGCTGCGCCGCCTGGAAGAGCGCCATGGGCACAAGTTTGAGCGCGCATGGGTGTTTGAGGACGCCGTTTTTGGCCTTAAGAGCTCTGGGGTCGCCGGCTTTAAGCGCGTGGGCATCTATGACCCGCACGGCCGCATGAAGCGCGACGAGGTGCGTTCCAACTGCGATATCTTTATCGACAGCTATGAAGAGCTGGACCTTGACCGTGTGCTTTCGTTTGAGGGATAGGCGAGGGCTGTGGCTTGCAAAGTATTAGTGGTCTGCGGCTCGCCCGTGGTGGCAAGCGCGGATCTGTTGCGTAGGCTAGCAGGGGAGTGCGACCACGTTGTCGCCGTGGACCGCGGACTCGACGCGCTGCTGGGCGCGGGATTGGGCTGCGACGTATATGTAGGGGACGCCGATACGGTAAGCGAAGCCGGTCGCGCTCTTGTTGATGCCGCTGAGGACTTTGAAGTTGAGCGCCACGACCCGTACAAGGACTATACCGATCTGGCACTGGCGCTCGATTCCGTCCGTCGCCGCTGGCCAGGTGCCGAAGTAGTTGCGACCTGCGCCACTGGCGGCCGTCCGGACATGGCGCTTTCCGTACTGGGGCTGCTTGCAGGCTACGAGGATGCCCCTATCTGGATCGCCGAGGATAAGGTGGTCGCCCGCTTCCTTCGCGCAGGCGAATCGTGGACCATCGAAGGTGCCGAAGGCAAGACGTTCTCCATCATCGCCATAGCCCCTGGGACGGTGGCAAGCGAATACGGCCTAGAATGGGAGCTAGATCACAGCCCCCTGGGCTTGTTAGCCGACACGGGCATCAGCAATGTCGTCAGGTCAACAGCCACGATCCAAGTCCACACCGGAACCGCCATCGCTTACCTATATCAATAGGCATTTAGAGTCTGACCCAAAAAAAGTCCTTGCACGTCGCGCCAACTTCCCCTATAGTATCTCCTCGTCACGGGGGCGTAGCTCAGCTGGGAGAGCGCTTGACTGGCAGTCAAGAGGTCAGGGGTTCGATCCCCCTCGTCTCCACCATCGTGAATGCAAAGGCCTTCGGGATTTCGAAGGCCTTTTTTCATGCCAAAACACCACGCGCTACAAACCCCACCTACGCCAACAAAAAGTTGCACAATTTATTTCCCATCTCTGTACATACTTTGTTAGTCAAGCGCAATTACCAGTGCAGCTCGCTGCTCCATTTAGGCTTCAGGAACGTCTCCAATCACCGCCAATACCTCAATAACCTGCATCAATGTGAACAACATCCCAAAACAACCCCCTTAAGCACGTCAAATGAACGATATGTTGTCCAACGCAGCCTAAATCAGTTTCACTAACATCTTGTGCTAGGATAACTAACGTTACATGGGTTCAACTGTGCTCACGGCTCCAGCAAGTCACAAAGCGCAGGGTCGATCAGCATCCGGCCGTAACGGCGGTGCCAGAAACACCACGAGCTCCAATAAAGAAGTCATGCGGCTCTTTTAATTTGCGTTGATTTATTTATGAGATGCAAATTCTGGTAGTTCGTATGCCAAAACGTAGCAGTCCTGCAGCTGACTGCGTGCGGTCCAGTTTTGTACCCGCTTGACTGGCCCGCACGCAGTAAGCTGGGGACGCGGTCATTTTGCGATACACGTCCGCGTCTCGAGCAACTGCACTTATACATACCGTTCACGGTGGGGCAGAGCCACGTGCTTGTCTAACTGGGCTCAGGGTTTGAATATGGAGCGCCTTCGCGCACAAGCGCCCTGGCGAAGCCATACCCAAACCCCGTGAGCCACACGTAAGACAGCAAGGGGGTGGTGCTCGTGTGGTATGTGATCCAGGTCATTAACGGTCGCGAAGACGTAATGCGCGAGCGCATCGAGCGTATGGTGCCGGCGAGCGCCATGCAAGAGCTCTTTTATCCCCAATTTCAAACCGAGATCAAGGTGCACGGCGAATGGGTCAATACGACCAAGCCGCTCTTTCCCGGTTATCTTATCTGCGACACGGCAAATCCCCGTACCGTGCAACAGTATCTGCTACGTATGGATGACTTTGCCCGGGTGCTTTCCCAGGACGGTCAGTTTGTGCCGCTGGCAAAAGAAGAAGTCCAGCTTATTGGCGGTTTTACGCATAGGGGAGACCGCGTAGTGCCCATGAGCGAGGCCTTAAAAGACGGCGATCAGGTCGTAGTGACGGCAGGTCCGCTGCTGGGCCACGAAGGCCTTATCAAAACCATTAACAGACGCAAGAGCACTGCTTATTTGGAGCTCAACCTGTGCGGCCGACGTGTGACTACGCGCGTTGGTCTTGCCGTGCTTTCAGCTGAGCAGCGCGCAATGCGAAACCTTAAAAAGGCAATCGCCTAACTGCGGGCGGCTGCTTAAAGGAGCAAAGGGGATCCCCGGGCCGGGGATAACGGGATCAACAGGGAAGAGAAGAACTTATTTTGAACACCGAATCTAAGAGCGCAAAGCAAAAAGGGAAGCTGAGTGCGTTTGAACCGTATGCGTTGATGGCATATGACATTGTGGCAACTTTTATTGCCGTGTTTGTTGCATCATGGGGAACGCAGCATTGGGCGACGCTCAGCGGGGCAGCCGGTGCTTGTCCGGCTATTCTTGTGCTTGCGCTTGTTAACGTTGTCGTCTTTTGGTTCTTCCATATGTATAGCAGCTTGTGGCGCTATGCGAGCATTTCCGAGGCTGGACGTATTGTTGCTGCTGTAACGGTAGGCTCAGTTATTGGCGATGTTATCTTTAACGTGTTATTTGGCAAGGGCATGACCCTTCGTGAGGACGTTATGGCATGGGCTGTCGTCCTCATTATTTGCGGTGGCGGCCGTTTTGCCATACGTGCAATATATGGTAGCCAGCTCTGGCGCTTTAAAAGCAATTCCGATGCGCATCTCCCGCGTACGCTCATCGTAGGAGCAGGGGAGACCGGCTCTCTCTCCATCAAACGTATGCTCAACGGAGACCCTGATATGATCGGTGATCCGGTTGCCGTTGTTGACGATGACCCCAATAAGCAAAACCAGCGTATTCATGACGTTAAGGTCTGCGGTACTTGCGCCGATATCCCTACTATTGCGCACGATTGTGAGGCCGAGCAGATTGTCGTGGCAATTCCGAGTGCCACGCATGAAGAGCGTCAGCGTATATATGACCTGTGCATGAAGACTGGTCTTAGGGTTCTCACGCTCCCCAATGTCCGCGATATTCCGCAGGATGGTGTAGGCAGAGTTGCCCTTCGTGAGGTCGAGATCAGCGACTTGCTTTCTCGCGAAGAGAAGTCGCTTGACCTTAACCAGATGGGCTATGTTACTGGTAAGCGCATTTTGGTCACGGGCGGCGGCGGATCTATTGGCTCAGAGCTTGTACGTCAGCTGCTTCCGGCAAAGCCTGCGCAAATCGTGTTGTTCGACATTTACGAGAACACTACCTACGAGCTGTATCACGACATCATCAAGACCGCTCATGATCAAGGCACTGATATTCAAGTCTATATCGGCTCCATAACGCATCTCCCAGCGATTACCAAGGTCTTTGAGAAGTACCATCCTCAAGTTGTTTTCCACGCTGCAGCCCACAAACACGTTCCTCTTATGGAACACAACGCCCGCGAGGCAATCGAGAATAACGTCTTTGGCACGCTCAATGTCGTACGCCTTGCCGACAAGTACCAGTGCAGCCACTATGTGCAGATTTCTACCGATAAGGCCGTTAATCCTACAAATGCAATGGGCGCCACCAAGCGTATGGACGAGATGATCGTTCAGTATTATGCGGCCAACAGCGAGACCATTTTTACGGCTGTTCGCTTTGGCAATGTTCTGGGTAGTCATGGATCGGTTATCCCGCTGTTTAAGCGTCAGCTTCGCGAGGGCGGCCCTATCACCATTACGCACAAGGACATCACGCGTTACTTCATGACCATCCCGGAGGCTAGCAAGCTTGTCATTACTGCCGGCGCTTTGGCGCATGGCGGCGAGATTTTTGTATTGGACATGGGTGAGCCGGTCAAGATCTACGACCTTGCCATCAACCTTATTACGCTGAGCGGTCTTAAGCCTGGAAAAGATATCCAGATCAAAGAAGTCGGTCTGCGTCCTGGCGAAAAGATGTACGAGGAGCTCCTTATGGACAATGAGCAGCTCCTGCCCACTGAGCATTCTGAGATTCGCATTTCCACGGCAGAGGCCGACAAGATGGAAGAGATTAAAGACAAGCTCGAGAAGCTTCACGACTGCCTCGACAAGGATAACGACACGGTCAAGTCCGTTCTCGCCGAGGTTGTACCTACGTATCATCCGCAGTTTAACGATTAGGGACAAGGAGCCAAGATGGACATTAAACCCTTCGAGAATAAAGTTTGGCTTAGCTCGCCGACCATGCACGGCGATGAGCTCAAATACATTACCGAGGCATATGAGACTAACTGGATGTCGACGGTAGGGGAGAATATCAACGAAGTCGAGCGCCAAATGTCCGAGAAGATTGGTTGCGGCTATGCCGTTGCCCTTTCTTGTGGTACTTCAGCGCTGCATCTTGCCATGAAACTCGCTGGCATCAAGCCCGGAGATGAAGTGTTATGCAGTGACATGACGTTTGACGCTACGGTGAACCCAGTTGTTTATGAAGGCGGTGTTCCCGTTTTTATCGATACCGAGTGTGACACTTGGAATATGGATCCCGTCGCTCTTGAAAAGGCCTTTGAACTGCATCCGACTGCAAAGGTCGTTGTGGCGGCGCATCTTTACGGAACGCCTGGCAAAGTCGATGAGCTTCGTTCAATTTGTGATGCGCACGGGGCTGTCCTTGTTGAGGATGCTGCTGAGTCACTTGGCGCTACGTATAAGGGTCGTCAGACTGGTACGTTTGGTAACATCAGCGCCATTAGCTTTAACGGCAATAAGATAATTACCGGTTCCGCTGGCGGCATGCTTTTGACGGACAGCAAAGAGGCAGCCGATAAAGCGCGCAAATGGTCGACCCAGTCGCGCGAAGCTGCTCCGTGGTACCAGCACGAGGAGCTGGGTTACAACTATCGCATGAGCAATGTGATTGCCGGTGTCGTGCGTGGCCAGATTCCGTATCTGGAGGAGCATATTGCCCAAAAGAAGGCTATTTATAAGCGTTATAAAGAGGGCTTCAAGGGTCTGCCGGTTTGCATGAACCCCTACGACCCTAACGTTTGTGAGCCGAACTTCTGGCTTTCTTGTATGCTGATTGAGCCCGATGCGATGTGCAAGCAGGTTCGTGGCGAAAGTGAGGCGCTTTACGTAAGCGAACCTGGAAAGAGCTGCCCCACCGAGATTCTTGAGGCTATTGCCGCCATCAATGCCGAGGGCCGTCCCATTTGGAAGCCCATGCATATGCAGCCTATTTATCGCATGAATGCTTTCGTAACGCGCGAGGGCAATGGACGAGCTAAGACCAATGCGTATATTTCCGGCGGTGCAACGGGCGCAGATGGCTTGCCTTTGGATGTGGGCGCTGACATCTTCCATCGTGGTCTCTGCCTGCCCTCCGACAACAAGATGACTCCCGAGCAGCAGGACGTAATCATCGAAGTTATTAGGCGTTGTTTTGAGTAGGCTTGGTAACGAGACGTTCTATCAGCGATATGGCAAACGAGTCATTGACCTGTGCCTGTCTCTTGTCCTGCTCATTCTCTTCTGGTGGGTACTGGCGATCGTGGCAATTCTGGTGCGCGTAAAATTGGGCAGCCCTGTGCTGTTCCGCCAGCCGCGTCCCGGCCGCGACGAGAAAGTGTTCAACCTATATAAGTTTCGCACGATGACCGACGAGCGCGACGCCGACGGAAACCTGCTGCCCGACGAGCGGCGCCTGACGAAGTTCGGCCGCGCCCTGCGCTCCACGAGCCTGGACGAACTGCCCGAGGTGTTCAACATCGTCAGGGGTGACATGGCGATCATCGGGCCAAGGCCGCTTCTAGTCGAGTACCTGCCCTACTACAACGACCGCGAGAGACTCCGTCATTGCGTGCGGCCCGGTCTCACCGGGCTCGCGCAGGTCAACGGGCGCAACTCCCTCAAGTGGGGCGAGCGTTTCGAGCTCGACGCTGAGTATGTGGAGAGCATCAACCTCGCCAATGACGTTCACATCTTCCTGAGGACGATCGGCAAGGCGCTGAGCCGCAGCGACGTCTCGGACAACACAGCCGCAACTGAAGGCAACTTCGCGGAAATCAGGTCCCGCGAGATCACAAGGGGGAAAGCAGCTGATGAGTAACGGAACCAACATCCTCATCCTGAGCGCGGGAACGCGCGACAAGGTCGTGCAGTACTTCAAGCGCTCGCTCGCGGGCCGAGGCAGGGTACTCGCTACCGACATGAGCGAGTACGCGCCCGCCATCTACGAGGCCGACGAGCACTTCATCGTACCGCGTATGACCGACGAGGGATACCTCGACGTCATACTCGAGATCTGCAGAGACTACGACGTCAAAGGTGTTCTCTCCCTCATCGACCCCGAGCTCTCCCTGCTCGCGAAGAACGCAGGCCGTTTCGAGGCCGTGGGGACCACGGTCATCGGATCCTCCTACGACCTCTGTGAGCTCGCGCTCGACAAGTTCGAGATGTTCAAGTGGCTCTCCTCCCACGGCTACCGCTGCGCACGCTCCTGGATGGATCGCGGCGAGTTCCACCGAGCCCACGACTGTGGCGAGGTCGGGTTCCCCGTGTTCGTGAAGCCCGCTAGGGGCAGCGCGAGTCTCGCCATCTCCAAGGTCTCGGACGCCGACTACCTCGACCTTATGCTCGCCCAGGGCGACGGGCTTATGATTCAGGAGTTCCTGGACGGCCAGGAGATCGGCGCCGACGTCTATGTGGACATGGTTAGCGGTGAGGTCGTCTCCATCTTCACCAAGAAGAAGCTGAAGATGCGCGCCGGCGAGACCGACAAGGCCGTCTCCTTCAAGGACCCCGTGCTCTTCGAGCTGATCGAGAGGTTCGTGAGGGAGACAGGCTTCAAGGGCCAGGTCGACATCGACGTATTCAATATCGGCGGCGAGTACTACATCTCTGAGGTGAATCCGCGCTTCGGCGGAGGCTACCCGCACGCCTACGAGTCCGGGTGCGACCACATCGAGCTTATCGTCAACAACCTCGACGGGGTGGCCAACAAGCCGCGCATAGGGGAGTATGACGAGGGGATCGTGATGATGAAGTACAACGAAATTATGACGCTGAGGGGATAGCGGCATGCGGGTCCTCTTTCTGAGCCAGAGCCCCATGGAGTCTGGGGACACCGGCATATACACCGATCTCCTTAGGACGTTCGCCGAGCACGGTCACTCCGTTTACGCTCTCTCGCCGAGAGAGAGGCGCACGGGCCTGCCCTCCGAGCTCGCACACGAGGACGGGATCAATATCATCCGCGTCGCGGTCGGCAACATCACCAAGACCAACCTGATAGAGAAGGGCGTCTCGACGCTCTCCATCGGAGTTAGGTACCTCGACGCCCTAAAGCGTTTCGCCCCGGGCGTCGATTTCGACCTAGTGCTCTACGCAACGCCCCCCACCACTATCTCGGGTGTCGTGGAAAAGGTTAAGCGCGCGACGGGCGCCAGGGCCTATCTCCTTCTCAAGGACATCTTCCCGCAGAACGCGATCGACCTCGGAATGCTTAGCAGGAGCGGTCCCAAGGCGCCGATATACGCTTTCTTCAAACGCAGCGAGAGAAAGACCTATCAAGCCGCGGACTGGATTGGCTGTATGTCCCCGGCCAACAGGGACTATCTGCTCGAGCACGAGCCTTGGCTCGACCCGTCGCGGGTCGAGGTCAACCCCAACGCAATTATCCCGCGCGACCTCGCCGGGGAGGACCCTGAGACCTTCCGCTCCAAGTACGGCCTGCCCTCCGACGAGAGAATCTTCGTCTATGGCGGCAACCTCGGAAAGCCCCAGGCGATCGATTTCTTCATCGAAGTGCTCCGCGAGAACGAGAAGGACCCCGCGGGGTTCTTTCTGATCGCAGGCAGCGGAACTGAGCGCCTCCTGCTCGAGGCCTACTTCGAGCAGGAGGCGCCCGCCCATGCGAAGCTCCTGGGGTCGCTCGGACGCTCCGAGTACGACACGATGTTGTGCGCTTGCGACGTCGGTCTCGTCGTTCTTGACCACAGGTTCACTATCCCCAACTTCCCCTCCAGGGTGCTCTCATACATGCAGGCGGGGCTGCCAGTTGTGACCGCGACCGACGAGGTATGCGACATGGGCAGGATCGCCGAGGCCAATGGTTTCGGCGTTGCCGGGTCGAGCGCCTCGGCGGAGAGTTTCTTGGAGAAGTGCCGCGCCCTCACCGATGAGCAAATTAACGATATGGGCAAGAGGTCACGCCTCTACCTAGAGGAAAACTACACGTCCAAGACAAGCTACGAGCTGATAATGGAGCACTTCAATGGATAACTCTACTGTTTTCAAAGACAAGACCCTGATGATCACAGGTGGCACCGGCTCGTTCGGCAACACCGTGCTCAAGCACTTCATGAACACCGACCTGGCAGAGATCCGCATCTTCTCTCGCGACGAGAAGAAGCAGGACGACATGCGCCACCGCCTGCAGGAGAAGTCCCCGGAACTCGCCTCCAAGGTGCGCTTCTTCATCGGCGACGTCCGCAACGCCCAGAGCGTGCGCGACGCCATGCACGGGGTTGACTATATCTTCCATGCCGCCGCCTTGAAGCAGGTGCCCTCCTGCGAGTTCTTCCCCATGGAGGCCGTGCGCACCAACGTCATCGGCACGGACAACGTGCTGCATGCCGCCATCGAGGAGGGCGTGGACCGCGTCGTGTGCCTGTCCACCGACAAGGCGGCCTACCCCATCAACGCCATGGGCAAGTCCAAGGCCATGATGGAGTCCATCATCTACGCCAACGCCCGCAACGGCGCCGGCCGCACCACCATCTGCTGCACCCGCTACGGCAACGTCATGTGCTCGCGCGGCTCTGTCATCCCGCTGTTCATCGACCGCATCCGAAAAGGGGAGCCGCTCACGGTCACCGACCCCAACATGACCCGCTTCCTCATGAACTTGGACGAGGCCGTGGACCTGGTGCAGTTCGCCTTCGAGCACGCCAACCCCGGCGACCTGTTCATCCAGAAGGCGCCCGCCTCCACCATCGGCGACCTCGCCGAGGCCGTGCAGGAGGTCTTCGGCCGCGTGGGCACCCAGGTCATCGGCACCCGCCACGGCGAGAAGCTCTTCGAGACCCTCATGACCCGCGAGGAACGACTGCGCGCCGAGGACATGGGCGGCTACTACCGCGTGGCCTGCGACTCGCGCGACCTCAACTACGACAAGTTCGTCGTCGACGGCGAGGTGGAGACCCAGGCAGACGAATCCTACACCTCCCACAACACCGAGAGGCTTGACGTGGAGGGCACCATCGCAAAGATCAAGACCGCCGAGTACGTGCAGCTGGCCCTGGAGGGCCGCGAGCACGAGGCGGTGCAGTAGGGTGCGCGTCCTCGTCACAGGCGCGAAGGGGTTCGTCGGGAGGAACCTCTGCTGCGCGCTGAAGAACATAAGGGACGACAAGGACCGCCGCGCGAAATACCAGTCACTCCTTCCCCTCGAGGTCATGGAGTACGACATCGACTCCATGCCCAAGGAGCTGGAGGACTCCTGCTCCCGCGCCGACTTCGTCTTCAACCTGGCCGGCGTCAACCGCCCCAAGGACCAATCCGAGTTCATGGAGGGCAACTTCGGGTTCGCCTCCACGCTGCTGGACGCCCTGGAGCGCCACGGCAACAAGTGCCCCGTCATGCTCTCCAGCTCCGCGCAGGCGAGCCTGTCGGGCCGCTTCGAGGGATCGGTCTACGGCGAGTCGAAGCTCGCGGGGGAGGGCCTGTTCCGCAACTATTCCGAGAGGACCGGCGCCCCGGTGCTCATCTACCGCTTTCCCAACCTCTACGGCAAGTGGTGCCGCCCGCGGTACAACTCCGCCGTGGCCACCTTCTGCGACGCCATCGCCAACGGCCGCCCCTACACCGTCAACGACCCCTCGGTGGAACTGGAGCTCCTCTATATTGACGACCTCGTCGACGAGATGCTGGGCGCCCTGCTGGGGCAGGAGCACCGCTGCGGTTACGACGGGCTGGAGCGCATCGAAGGTGAGGATTTCTGCTACGTCCCCGGGACCGACGTGAAGACGCTGGGCGAGATCGTCTACCTGCTCGACAGCTTCCGAGACAGCCGCGAGACGCTGTCGGTGCCCGACCTCACCGAGGGTTCCTTCTCCAAGAAGCTCTGGAGCACGTTCCTTTCCTACTACGAGCCGGGGCACTTCGCCTACGGCCTCAAGCCCAATATCGACGACCGCGGCTCGTTCACCGAGTTCCTGCGCACGCCGGAGCGCGGGCAGGTCTCCGTCAACGTGAGCAGGCCCGGCATCACCAAGGGCAACCACTGGCACATGAGCAAGTGGGAGAGGTTCCTGGTGGTCTCCGGCACCGCGAGCATCAAGCTCAGGAAGGTGGGGGAGGACTCCGATGGAAACCCGTTCCCCGTCGACGAGTACATCGTCTCGGGTTCCGACATGCGCGCCGTGGAGATGATCCCCGGATACACGCACTCCATCACCAACCTGTCCGACACCGAGGACCTCGTGACGGTCATGTGGGCCAACGAGCCCTTCGACGCCGAGAACCCCGACACCTTTTACGAGGAAGTTTAGTCCAGCATGGATTTGAAGCGCTATGTCGCAAAGGGCCTAAGAGCAATTTTACAGCCTCCGGCTATTACCGACTGTACTATTCACCGCACCTCGCGCGTGTGTTCCGGTACGCAACTTAACAACACTAGTCTTGGTCGTTATTCTTATATCGGGCACGATTGCTTCACGGTTAACGCGCAGATTGGTTCATTCTGCTCTATTGCAGATTGCTGCCGTATCGGCGGGGCGTCCCATCAGATGTCATACGTTTCGACCTCACCGGTATTCTGTGAAGGAAATAACGTGATGGGAAAAAATTTCTCCCAATTTAAAGATGCAATAACAAATAAGACCGTTATTTCATCTGACGTTTGGATTGGGGCTGGGGCAACCATCCTTTCTGGAGTCTCAATCGGTGTTGGAGCTGTTATTGGAGCAGGCAGCGTTGTCACAAAAGATGTGCCCGCCTATGGGATTGTAGCCGGCAATCCAGCCCGCCTGCTTCGGTATAGGTTCTCTAGTAGTCAAATATCCGACTTGATTTCGTCGGAATGGTGGACTTGGGATGACGCTCGCCTAACTGAAGCAAGCAATTCATTTGATAACCCTGATTTATTTATTCAGCGCTTCGTTAAGGACAGCCGATGAAAATCTTACATATCTGTTTGGCTAGTTTCTATATCGATAACTATTCTTATCAGGAGAATTTGTTACCCAAGTTTCATAAGAAACTTGGGTATGAGGTTGAGATAATTGCCTCTATGCAGTCCTTTGATAGCAATGGAGAGACCTCTTACATTGAAAAATCGTCTTACTCCTATTTAAACGAGAATGGCATTAAAGTTACAAGGCTGCAGTACAAACATTCGAATCCTCAATTGCAGAGATTGCGTCACTACATAGGAACCGGCGAAGCGGTTGCAGCCGCTTCGCCTGATATTATTTTCTGCCACGGCTGCCAGTTTGGCGATATGCCAATTATCGTTAATTATGTAAAGGCACACCCCAACGTCAAGCTATTCATTGATAGCCATGCAGATTATTCGAACAGCGCTGGCAACTGGGTTTCGCTTCATATTCTTCATAGGATTATCTGGCGTCATGAGGCCCAGCTTGCGCTGCCCTATACAGAACGATTTTGGGGAGTTCTTCCCGCACGTGTCGAATTTCTGGAGGAAAATTACGGGCTTCCCAAGGAAAAGTGTCAGCTTCTTGTCATGGGTGCCGATGATGATGAAGTGAATAGGGCTTCTGGCTCTGCTTCAATCGTCAAAACCAAGAAGCGTTTTGGATACGCCGGCAACGATTTTATTATCGTAACAGGTGGAAAGATCGATGAGGCTAAGATGCAGGTTCTCGCTCTCATGGATGCTGTCGCCAAGATGGGCAAACATGTAAAGCTTCTTGTATTCGGCCCTGTAGTTCCCTCGATGAAGGCAGAGTTTGAGAAAAGACTTGCATGCGATCGCATATCTTATGTGCCTTGGGCTAACACATCGGACTCTTATGATTATTTCGCCGTAGCTGATCTAGTGGTTTTCCCTGGTCGTCATTCTGTTTATTGGGAGCAAGCTGTCGCTATGGGCAAGCCAATACTTATTAAGCGCTGGGACGGAACTACGCATGTCGATTGCGGGGGAAACGCGGCTTTTACAAGCGGTGATGACTCAGAGTCCCTTAAGGCAGATATCGAGAGAATTGAAAGCCCCGGCGTTCTTTGCGATATGAACGAGGTCGCAAAGATTTCGAAGAATCATTTCCTGTATTCGGATATTGCACGAATGAGTATCGGACATGAGACCGACAGGGCATAGCTTTGAAACTTTTGATTACATTAATTATTATATTTAATTTTGCTTCCAACTATCGTAGGGGCAGGTTTCTATCCTCTTCTACGGTTTGGATGCTCTGCTACTTCATGATTTTTGTCCTCTATCCGCTTACTGTTGACGAGCATCTCTATATAAACGCCTCAACAATTGATCTATATGCTTTTATTGGCATCCTCGCATTCACAGTTGGGGGAACAATTGGTCGATTGAAAAGGAGCGGAATACAAAGGCCATCAAAATCTGAAGTTATTGCTCCAAATAAATCCGTTGCCTGGGTTTTATTCTGGATTTTCCTTGCTGCTAGCGTTGCGCTTCTAATCTCGCAAATTGGTGTAGGGGGGATCTCTCAGGTTTTATCTGGAAAAATGACCTCCAAGCAGCTTACTTTGAGGGATGGAGGAATTGAATCCTCGTTCACTTTTGCAATCCACCTACTCGTTCCGTGCGTTTTGGCTCTGTGGGTTACTGCAAATAATGAAAAAGACAAGAGACGTGCGCTTATATCTCTTTTGATATACATCGTTATGACCCTATTATTTGGTTTTACGCGACTCTTTTTGATTTCTATCATTGCAATGCTTGTCATTTTTAGTCTAAGACATACTTCTATACACCAGCAAGTTGTTTATACAGCATTCAGTATTATTGCTTTGCTTTTTGCGATGGTTATTTTAAATTTCATTCGTTGCTTTGGACTGGGAGAGCCAATCTCCTTCAAAACCATTTTTGATATTGATTATATTTTCGAAAGCGCTGACTTTAGCTCTAGCTATCACTGGTTTAATGAACTGCTTAGTACTCACATCGACTTGATTAATCCTGTTGTGTATCTGAAGCCTCTATTTGCTTTTATTCCTCGAGCGATTTGGGATTTTAAGCCAGAGCCGCTTAGCATGCAGGTGCTTAAGCAGATTAATCCTGGTTTGGCTGCTACGGGTTACTCAACTGCTGGCAATAGCGTCCTTGGAGAAGGATATGCTGTTTTTGGTCTTGTCGGTATTTTTTTGGCTCCTTTCATTTGGGGGGTCGTTTGCACCGTTCTTGATGAGAGCTATTACAATCGATTGGAGGAGGGTAAGGATCAGTCCATCTGGACTATCGCTTACCTCATTTTTGCCGTGTTTGTTGTAATTAGTGGACAGCGCGGTGACTGGAGTCAATACATGACCATAGTTCTCTGGTTCTATTTGCTTCCTCTCTACTGCATAGGACGAAGGGTGCCTATTGAAGAGCAAACTGTCGAACCTTCTGAATTAATGGAGAGAGAACAGTGAAAGTTAACCAATACAAAGCCGGCGCCGTTCTATCCTATGGTGCCGTTGCCTTCAACACTGTTGCGGGGCTCATCTACACCCCTTGGATGATCTCTTGCATCGGTGCGGACGATTACGGTCTCTACACACTCGCTCTCTCCGTCGTCAATTTCTTCCTGCTCGATTTCGGGCTCGGAGATTCCGTCTCGCGCTTTCTCTCGAAGTACTATGCGGAGGGCAAAGAGGATGCCGTCGGGATGTTCCTGGGCATTGTTTATAAGACCTATATCGCGATAACCTGTCTCATCGCCGTCGCCCTCGTGGTCGTATTCTTCAATATCGATGGTCTTTACTCCGGTCTCACGCCAGAGCAGATGCCCGTTTTCAAGACGCTGTTCGTCATCGTTGCGTTCTACAGCATCTTCTCCTTCCCGTTCGCGCCCCTGAACGGCATCCTAACTGCCAACGAACGGTTCGTCGCCCTTAACGCGTGCAATCTCATCCAAAAGGTGCTGACGGTGCTCCTCATCGTCGTGACCCTCCTGATGGGCTGGGGGGTTGTAGCGCTCGTTATCGTCAACGCTGCCGTCAGTGTTGTCACCACACTCGCCAAACTCGTGCTTGTCCATAGGGGCACCAAGGCGAGGGCGGATCTCGCCGGCTGGGACTCGGGGCTCGCCCGCGAGGTGGTCGGTTTCTCCGTGTGGGTCATGGTCGGCCAGGTCTGCCAACGGTTCATCTTCGCGGTCATGCCGTCCATCATCGCCATCACCGCCACCACTTCCGAGGTCGCGCTATTCGGTCTCGCTTCGTCGCTCGAGAGTTATGTCTACACGGTTGCGAGCGCCCTGAACGGCATGTTCATGCCGAAGGTCTCTCGCGCAGTCGTCGGCGTTGGTGAGGGCCTACAGACCCTCATGGTCCGCTTCGGCAGGGTGCAACTGTATATCATCGGCTTCATCGAGGTCTGCTTCTTCGGTCTCGGCGGTTGGTTCATCCAGTGCTGGATGGGCAACGGGTACGACGGCCTCTGGCTGTGTACTCTCCTGCTCATTATCCCCAGCCTCATCGAGCTTCCGCAGCTCGTCGGCGTCACGGCGATCACTGCGGCGGGGCAGGTGCGAGCAAAGGCATTCGTATTCCTCGCCATGGCCGCCTGCAACGTCGTTCTTGGTTTCGTCCTCTCCGTGCCCCTCGGCGCCCTTGGTGGATGCCTCTCCATCTGCATCGCCTACTTTTTGAGGACCGTCGGGCAGAACGTCATCTATAGGAACTCCCTTGGGATTGACCTCAAGAGCTTCTTCGCCGACACATTCGGGAGCTGGCTGTTACCTGCCGCGGTCACGCTCGGGGTCAGCATTGTCCTGGACCGCCTCTTCCCCGTCAGGGGCTGGTCGGGGTTGCTCCTCGCGGGCTGCCTCACGGCTGCCGTCTACTCGTTCCTTTGTTGGAAGCTCTCGATGAACGAGTACGAGCACGGGCTCGTCATCTCGGTCGCCTCAAAATCGAAGAGGGCGAGGACCCGATAAGGGTCGACGAACGGTGTTCAATGATTCTCTTGCCATTGCGACTCTGTTGAATTGGCTTCCTCCGAGAAAGGATTCGAATGGATAACACGGTAAATATTCACTTCAAAGATGACGGCCGCCTGAAGCTCCTGGTCATCGTGGGCACCCGCCCCGAGGTCATCCGCCTGTCCGAGGTCATCAAGAAGTGCCGCCGCCACTTCGACTGCCTGCTGGCGCACACCGGGCAGAACTACGACTACACGCTCAACGGCATCTTCTTCCGTGACCTGGAGCTCGCCGACCCGGACGTCTACCTGGACGCCGTGGGCGCGGACCTCGGCGAGACCGTGGGCAACATCATCGCCGCGAGCTACAAGCTCATGGTGCAGGTGCAGCCCGACGCGCTGCTGATCCTGGGCGACACCAACAGCTGCCTGTCCGCCATCGCGGCCAAGAGGCTCCACATCCCCATCTTCCACATGGAGGCGGGCAACCGCTGCAAGGACGAGTGCCTGCCCGAGGAGACCAACCGCCGCATCGTCGACGTGATCTCCGACGTCAACTTGGCCTACTCCGAGCACGCCCGCCGCTACCTCAAGGACACCGGCTGCGCCCCGGAGCGCACCTACGTCACGGGCTCGCCCATGGCCGAGGTCCTGCGCGCGAACCTTGATAAGATCGAGGCATCGAATATCCTCTCCGAGCTCGGATTGGAGCCCAAGCGCTACATGCTGCTGTCCGCCCACCGCGAGGAGAACATCGACACCGAGGCGAACTTCACGAGCCTGTTCACCGCCATCAACGCGCTCGCGGAGAAATACGACATGCCGATCCTGTACTCCTGCCACCCGCGCTCCCGCAAGCGCCTGGAGGCCACCGGCTTCGAGCTCGACCCGCGCGTGCGCATGCACGAGCCTATGGGCTTCCACGACTACAACTGCCTGCAGATGAACGCCTTCGCGGTGGTGTCCGACTCCGGCACGCTGCCCGAGGAGTCCAGCTTCTTCGCGAGTGTCGGGCATCCTTTCCCGGCGGTGTGCATCCGCACCTCCACCGAGCGCCCCGAGGCGCTGGACAAGGCCTGCTTCACGCTGGCCGGCATCTCCGAGAAGGGGCTGCTGCAGGCCGTCCACACCGCCGTCGAGCTCGACGCGGAGGGGTCGCTCCCCGAGGCCCCCGTTCCCGACTACGCCGACGAGACCGTCTCCACCAAGGTGGTCAAGATCATCCAGAGCTACACCGGCGTCGTGGACAAGATGGTGTGGAGGAAGAGTCTCTAGCTTTTAAGCCTCAACGGTTGTTGGGGCTATTTTTAACCTGTTCTTTGACAATTGGAGAATGACATGAAGATCGCTGTTGCCGGTACCGGCTACGTCGGCCTGTCCCTCGCCGTCCTGCTCTCGCAGCACAACGAGGTGCACGCGCTGGACATCGTGCCCGAAAAGGTCAAGAAGATCAACAACTACGTTTCGCCCATCCAGGACGACGAGATCGAGCGCTTCCTGGTGGAGGCCAAGTCGGGGGAGCGCGAGCTCGACCTACACGCCACCGTCGACGTGGCCGAGGCATATACGGGTGCCGACTACGCCGTGATCGCGACGCCGACGAACTATGACTCGGACAGGAACTTCTTCGACACGAGCTCCGTCGAGGCCGCCATCGCCGCTGTGCGCTCGGTGAACCCGGACGCCTGGATCGTCATCAAGTCCACGATCCCCGTCGGCTACACCGCGGGCCTTCGCGAGAGGCTGGGCGACAGCAAGATCTTCTTCAGCCCGGAGTTCCTGCGCGAGAGCAAGGCGCTCTACGACAACCTGCATCCGTCCCGTATCGTGGTTGGCGCGCCTAAAGACGACGCTGACGCCGTCGCAGCTGCCGAGCGCTTCGCACGCCTGCTTGCCCAAGGGGCGGACCCCGCGGAGCTCGAGCGCGTGAACGCCGACGGTACTGTGGGTATCCCCGAGCTCGTGCTGGGCACCACCGAGGCCGAGGCCGTCAAGCTCTTCGCCAACACCTACCTGGCGCTGCGCGTGGCCTACTTCAACGAGCTCGACACCTACTGCGAGGTCCGCGGCCTCAACACCCGCGACGTAATCGACGGCGTGTGCCTGGAGCCGCGCATCGGCTCCCACTACAACAACCCCAGCTTCGGCTACGGCGGCTACTGCCTGCCCAAGGACACCAAGCAGCTGCTGGCCAACTATAAGGACGTGCCGCAGAACCTGATCGAGGCCATCGTGGAGGCCAACCGCACCCGCAAGGACTTCGTCGCTGACGAGGTGCTGCAGATGGTCTGGGACCGCGTGTATGCCGGTAAGCAGAAGCCGATCGTGGGCGTCTACCGCCTGACGATGAAATCCAATTCGGACAACTTCCGCGCGAGTTCCATTCAGGGCGTCATGAAGCGCGTGAAGGCCAAGGGCGTGCCCGTGGTGGTCTACGAGCCCACGCTGGACGCGCCGGAGTTCTTCGGCTCCGAGGTGACCCACGACCTGGAGGCCTTCAAGGCCGGCTGCGACGTGATCGTGGCCAACCGCTGGAGCGACGAGCTCGCGGACGTGGCGGACAAAGTGTACACGAGGGATTTGTTTAAGCGGGACTAGGGGAGAGGGGTTGCTCTGGTCGAGATTTGACTTTTGCGATAAACGACTGCTCTTGAGCGAGGGTATTGGCTAGCGCCAATACCCTCGCTCTCTTCTTATGGGGCCGCATTCCTAAGATGCGTATGGGAATGAATTTGCCTATTTTTTATTTGACGCGACACTGCCGCTCATGGAAAAGCGGTCTTTCACGGACAGTTATTTTTCGATTCACTTATGACTCCATACTCTGCAAATAACCTGATGTTCCTTGCGTCATTTCTTTTGGTCCTCATCCAACCGCTTGTCGAAAACCTCCCGCCGATTGTATCGGCTTTAATTAGACTACATAGACGCGAGGCGGCACATCGGCAGGATTGACTTTTATTGCAGGGAATTGTTCGCCATCGACCACGAGGTGAGTCGATCGATCAACTTACAAGTCTTACCTATGAGAAGCGATACCCGTGAGGCGTCAAGACTGTTGATCGAGCGGCATAATAACCAGGACATTAACGGACGGTCCGTCGTGAACCTCGGCGCGGCAGTCCAAGCGATAATAAAGAACTTGGGGCAGTGCATAGACGACGGGAGATAGGGAAGAAGACGTATGAGCGAACTTGCAAATTCAATTCTCGTCAGTGTGGTTACCGCTATTCTTGGATGGCTGGGAAAGGGAGCATGGGCTAATCGAAGACGGCTGATGCTGTGCGGGCTTACGAGAATAAATCCAGACGAGATGGTTCGAATCAGCGCTGCCTACTTGTTCAGGATAAGGATTGGTGGAAAGTTCCTTCTGATTAGGGGCAATAGAATCAGGGATCAGTATCAGCCGGTCGGCGGAGTATTCCAGTACTTTGCTGGGGCTGAGCCTGGCTTCAGGGAGATGGGCTGCAATCCAGACGATTGCATGAAAAATGCCTCATCGAATCCTCGCGACCTGAGGGTGATTCTTCCTCGCAAGAACGTCTTGAAGTTCCTTGATTGGTTTGACAGCCGCAAAGACCGCGAAATCACGACCTTACGAGAGTTTTATGAGGAGCTTGTGAAGCCAAATTTTCTCCCGGAATCGTGTGCTCTCAACTTCAACCCGCAGTTTGTCAGACAGTGTGACCGCCAGCTCAAATACTCGGAGCAACTCGACATTAACGAGATTCTCGTGCACGAGGTATACGAGATCGTTTTGAACGAGAAGGATCAGGAGTCGATTTCCTCGTTCGTCAAGGATCATCCGGCGGAAGATCTCCTGCTCGTCGGCGAGCAGGAGATAAGGAGGCGGTCCGTGGAGGTCAATGGGCAGTTCTTTAACATCGCACCTACGGCGGGGAGCATCCTATGAGCGACGAGCGCGTATACCGGGGATATATGGAGGGCCAGCTGAAGAGGGCTCTGGCTGACATCGAAATCCCGGATAGTTACTACGAGAAGGCGGAGACGGCCTACAATTCCATATGCAACGACCTAACCGCCCAGAATTGCGTCCTGTCCGTCCTTGGCCCTGAGGCGATACTGCAGGGGTCAATGAGGCTTGGAACGGCAGTGAAGCCCATTGATGAAAACGGTTCGTATGACGTTGACATGGTATGCAACCTGAGCGAACTGTCGAAGTCAGAAACCACCCAGGCGCATGTTAAGAAAGTCGTTGGCGACGAGGTGAAGAAGTATGCGAAGCGGCACGGAATGACAAAACCCCCGCACGAGGGAAAGAGGTGCTGGACGCTCGAATACGTCGACGACGCAAACTTCCATATCGACATCCTTCCGACGATAGACGACACCTCTAACCACGCTGACTGCCTGAGAAATAGAGGCTTCGGCGTTCCTGATGACGCTCGTTATCTTGCACATACCGACAAAAGGCACCCTCGGTACTCAGAGATTTGTTCAGATTGGGCATCTACCAATCCCCGAGGCTATGCACGGTGGTTCTTTGGGGTCGCCGATTTACGAACCTACAGAGAGCGCCTGGCTAAGGCCCGAAGCGTGTCCGCTGAGAGCATACGTCCGTACAGGGTTAAAACACCGCTGCAGCAGTACGTCCAGTTATTGAAGCGTCACAGGGACGTCTTTCTCTCGAATCAACAAATGAGCCGTGGTCAAATAAGGTCGGTCGTCGTCACGACGCTGGCGGCGAAGGCCTACGAGCAAATTACTCATCATAGTGGTTGGTACAACGATTTCATTGAAGTCGTTCAGGGTCTTTCAACTCACATCCGAAAGTCGCCCGATGGCTGCTACGAACTCACGAACCCGGCCGACCAGCTGGAGAACTTCCTGAAGGACTGGAGGGAAGCAGATGCAACTCTTTTCTATCGATGGTGTGAAGCGGTCTCTGACGACCTGGGGCAGCTTCCCTCGACTCTCAAAAAGGGCATATTCAACCGCTACCCCGCGCGCTCGATAAGAGAGTCTCTCGGGTTGCCCAAACAATCTTCTTCTGACTACAACTGTAAGGGGGTTAGGGGGTATCTCGACAGGTTGCCCCACCACAAACAGCATGGAGGAATCGAGATTAATCTCCTGTCGATAGAAATTAAAGCGGAGAAGATGAGGAGCGGCGGGACCTTCGTTCCCTTCGAGTCTGATAACCCGCTGCCCAAGAACGTCTCGCTCCGTTTCAGCGCGACTGGCGATAATTTCGATGGTTTCACCCTGAAGTGGCAAGTTACGAACGATGGACGGGAGGCGAAAGCGGCAAATTGCCTGCGCGGAGACTTCTACCTCAGCGACACCTCCGCCAAGGGGCGGAAGGCGAGGGGAGAAAAGACTTGCTACATCGGGCGGCACTACGTCGAATGCGTCGCCGAGAAGGATGGCGTGGTCTACGGGCGAAGCGACCCCTTTGTGGTGAACATCACCAATGACGATGCTTCTAGAAGGAACTGGTAAGGGCCTTTGGACGCAACATTGGCCATATAATCAGAGTCACGTAAAAGGTCAATAGATGTGGATATCGGAAATGGACCAGTACTCAGGTTCAATTTGAAAGCCGAACAACATGAAGTTCTTTGATGAAGACCTAAATGGGCAGATATTGAGTTGGCGGTACTTACTTGAACCTCATGTTCAATAATGCGGTCCATTCAAATGCCGTGGTCCTTCGAAATTCTTATGACCCCGGCAACTCCCCTGTTGACGATAATAATTCTAGCCAGTTCGCTCTGGACTATTATTTGTTCCTTATGCTGATTATCGAAATCACTTTAAATATTAGCGAAGAACTTATCCGCTACACCGAGAATGGGGGAGACTTAGAGTTTATTGATTGGTCAATGCACGGGGAGCATCTTGCTGATTACCGCAAACAACGACGTTAGCCCCAAAAGACTTTCTATGAACCTAAGGGGAGGGGTAAATGATCTTGAACTTCAATGCCAAGTAAATCACACATCATAATCATTTTGTACCACAATTTTACTTACGCTATTGGTCGTCTAACGGCAATACGTTATGGGATTACAAGTTAGTCGTAGAAGACGATAGGGAGAAGACTTGGCGTACGACATCCTTAAAGACGGCATGCACTTGGGATGACCTATACACACAACGAATCTCAGGGTCTGATGTCGACGATATCGAGAACTATTTCTGTGATGAGTATGAGGCGCCGGTATCAGCGATCCTAAGAAAGATTAGCTCTGGGGCGGCACTCTCAAAGAATGACATTAATTCTCTAGTTGATTTCTGGCTGATTCAACATTTTCGAACTCCTGCTTATTTAATTAAGAACGCCAAGCTGACCGAAGAAGTATTTGATCAAATTACTAATAAAATACCTGATTTCGTGGCGAAATATTTTTATGAATAAGAGTTGGGAATTACGCACCCAGTTGTTCATGAGCCCGCGCAATTTAATCCATTTCCCGTTCAACCAATTGAAACCGATATCGATTTTGAGAAGGGCACCATCAAGTCTTCGATTTCATTGGGGCGAGCCAGTTTCCTTTCTTCGATTGCTTCTCTTGTTAACGGGAGCGTCGGCAACAGGGTTAGTAACTTTAATTGGACAATAGTTAGGCCACCAAGAGAGCATTACTTTCTTACATCTGACAATCCCGCTATCGCTTTTGGAGCATATAAAGACAACAAAATTGAAGTAGATGGAATTGGGCTTGGTCGAAGGAACGTATCGTTGGTTCTCCCTCTAACCCCTGATGCTGCTCTATTTACTGAAGTCGGAGCTCTTCCGTATGATATTCCGGAGCAGCTCAGCATGAGGCAATGCGAGCTAATTAACCAGGCAATATACAAGGGCGCTTATAGACATATCTTTTTTAAAAAGAAGATACCAAATATCAAGATCAATTATCCACTGGTTATTAGCAGGGCCATTGTAGAAGAAGATCGAAAGATGAGAGAAAACTGGGCATCGTCTCAAACTGCCGCGGAGGAGCAACACGAAGCATGGCTTGCCGCTCGATATAGGGCGGAAGGATCTGAGTGGCAATAGCAAGCAAGCGATAATGTATTCCGCAGCGTCAAACACTCGGAAAGAGGGAGAACTTCATCAGATGGTTTACGAATCTTGCTATTGGAAAGATGACTTAAGGTCATACGCAACAGAATTATGGGACATTTCCACTTGTACCACTCTGGATGATGAGTATCGGGATTATCGACTGGAAAAGGCTCTCCTGTTGTCCGCCTTTACCGTTCGCTTGCTCTTGGATTCAAACAAGCTAAGCGATAGCTTTGATTCACGCAATCTAAAGGTCGACTATTATTCTGCAAAGAGGGGTGCCCAGGAAAAGATTTCGCCCTTGGATAAGCGCTTTATCGATGAACGATACTTCGACTTAACTGAATCCACATCCTCATCTATTTTTATAAAACAACTCACGAACCAACTTATTCATTCGGCGGTCGTTTTGATGTTCTCATTCGATGACACAAATCGTGTGATTGGCTTTTTTGTTGTCTCTGACAAGGACTATGAAAAGCGATTGTGTTATTGCAGCCTTAAGGAGTGGATAAACGTGGTGGAAGCCGTGGCGGATGATGATGTTGCATATGCTCTGATGCATAAGGATCCGAAAACGGGGAAATGCATAACCGTAAAGCTCGCCGCGAACGATTTAAAAGATTCGGAAACCGTCCTGAAGCATCTTGAAGCCAAAGGTATCGCTCCAGAGACCCTTGATGTTATTCGCAAAGAACTCGTGTCCATAGCAACGGAAGAATCTGCTCGCTCTGAAACCGCTGCCGATCTAAATGATGCGATTTCAGAAAGCCCCGACGTGTAAGGCGGCTCAACTTGCTATCTGACTCAACATCTAATTACTCCGGCCTGCTGAGCGGACACGTTAGAATTGCCTTCCATACAATCGAAAAGTAAAATTGAGCCATGATTACTTTTGTCGACATATCTGCCGCTGTTTCTCGCGTACTGTCTCGTTACGATGTCCGCGAGGCGTATCTTTTTGGCTCTTTTGCCCGCGGTGAGCAGACGCCAGATAGTGATATCGATTTGCGCCTCGTTTGCGGGGACAGCATGACGTTTGGCACGCTATACGAAATCTCCCTTGAACTTGAAGAGGAGCTCGGGCGAGAGGTTGAGATTGTGACTAATCCGCCTGAGCACATGCGTCCGGCTTTCCGCAAAAACATTGAACAGGATGAGGTGCGTCTTTATGAAGCGGCGTAAGCGAGACGCTGAGCTCATCGATGTCATTCTGTCTGATTGCGAGACGCTCGCTAAACGTATCGACCATTTTGGCTCTACGGAGAGTTCCTTTGTTTGCGATAGAAGCGAGGAAGGCGAACTTGCCTACGACGCAATCATGAGCCCTGTTTACAGAATCGCTGAGGATGCGCTCCATCTTTCTGATGAAGTCCAATCAGCTTTTCCGGAGTATCCCTGGAATGATATTAGGGGTTTTCGCAACTTCGTAGCGCACGGTTATCGAGAGGTTGATCGATCCCTTGCTTGGAAAGTAATCGTTGATGATATTCCCGAGCTAGAGAAAGCTTTGCGAATCTTTAAGGAACGTCAGAGCTAATGCGTCGTTGGCTGGCGTGTTGCCCTTGACAGTCTACGGAGCTTCGTCGAACTTGGCCTCCTTTCACCGACTGGCAAAACGATTTACGCCTAATTATTGGCGCTGCTCAGGGCATTTCCTTTGTTTACGGCTTGATCTCGCTAAACTAATAACTGCTGCTACCAGGGCATTTTCTGGTGCACATTCTATTGGCTCCTGCGAAGATCGGAGCGGGTATGTTTGCTGCCGAGTCCTACACCAGCCGTCATTACATTGCGATTGTTGCCATGGCCTGCCTATGCGTTTTGCTGGGCGGGCCTTCTTATGCCGCGGGCGCGGAGAGCCTCATCATCGCGGGCGCGACGTACTACGAGCCGGGCGTG
>JAGZEK010000036.1 GCA_018368345.1 Collinsella sp. | reverse complement strand
CTCGTCGCCGGGACGGTGCAGGCAGACCTTCCTGAGCTTGCCGATCTCGGAAGGCACGTGCAGACCTTTCGTCATGGCCTCCTACCTTTCTTTCGGGCCCCTGTCAGGGCCGATTCGTTAGCGCCCCTCCGTGTGAGGCGTTATTGCTGACGACATATTTATATCCAAAATCAGTCCATACTTCCACCTCGCCCCCGAACGGTTTTATATGAGGGGTGAACGGCATACACATATACTTCACGCATGGCACACTTTGATTTAATAAAGTTTATTTACGTGCTAAAACGCGTTTTCAATCCAAATAGCAAATGGAACTTAACTTTATTAAACCACCCTCAAATTGCATATTTCTAATAAAGCTATGAATAGAATTAGCGATTCATGCCGCGTCTCAACCATTTTCATTTTTATTCAGAAAAAAGTTTGTCCTATTCATTTCTGGTAAACAAATTACCGTTTACCAGACGCTTGATACCGTTCACCGGAAGCTCAGTATAAGGCCCAGCGGATACCGGCTCGCTTTACGGCCCCATTTGTAACAACTTGACTTCTCGGTATAGAAAAACGAACCCGCTTCTCCTAGGGAAACGGGTCCGTTTTCGATTATCTTCGGCCAATTTGGATAAGGCCCTCGAAGATAATCGGATCCTAGCGATCGAACTCCGCCAGCGCCTCGCCCAAAAGCCTCAGGCCCTCGCGGAGAACGTCCCCGCTCGCGCAGTAGCCCAGGCGTACGCCGCAGGGGAGCTCAAAGCGGCTGCCGGGAACCAGCAGCACTCCCCTCTCAGCCAACAGGCGCTTGCAGAACTCCTCGTCGTCCTCGGGAATATCCAGCTGGATAAACGAGGTGGGCACGCCCTGCGGGGCCGTCCAGGACACGCGATGCTGCGTATCGATCCAAGCCTGCGCGATATCGCGGTTGCCAAACACGATCTTGCGATTGCGCTCGAGAATCTTATCCTTGTGCTCAAGCACATAGGTCGCCAGGGCATCGTTGAACACGCCGCCGCAGATCATGGTGTAGTCGCGGTAGGTGCGGATGCGGTTGGACACTTCTTCGTCGGCCACGACCCAGCCCACGCGGGCCGCAGGCGTCGAATAGGTCTTGGACACCGAGTTGGTGACAATGGCCTTCTCGTACATGTCGACCATCGACATAAAGGCCTTGGTGTTCTCAAGCGGCAGGTACACCTCGTCGCACAGCACATAGGCGCCAGCCGAACGGGCAATCTCGGCAATCTGGCCGAGCGTATCGGCATCGAGCACCGTTCCGATGGGGTTCGATGCGTTGTTAATGCAGATGAGCTTGGTATTGGGACGCACCAAGCGCTTAAGCTCCTCGATATCGGGCCTCCAGCCAAGCTCCTCGCGAAGCTCCCAATACTCGACCTCGGCACCGAGCGTACGCGGAATCTCGTAGAGCGGCGCGTAGGTGGGCCACTCGGCGATGACATGGTCGCCGGGCTCGACCACGGCCATGATGGCGTTGAGGTTAGCGCCCGTGCAGCCATTGGTCTGCAGAATGTGATCGGGATTGACCTCGCGACGATACAGCTTGGCAACCTCGGCCTTAAACTCCGGAGAGCCCTCGATCCAGCCGTAGTTCATCTTCTCGCGGTCCAGGCGCTCGTAGAACGTGGCGCCGTCCTGCTCATCGAGCGCGCGCAGCTCGCCCATGGTGAGCGACGAGATCGTCGACTGGGCGATGTCCCACGTGGCGCTCTTCTCGCAAACGTTGAGCCATTCCTCAACGCCAATCGTCTTAATGTCCATAGCCAAGCTCCTTACAAAAGCAGTCATCCAACCGTGTTGACGTTCCTCATACAAGATTGGGGCGGCGCGAAAACCCGCACCGCCCCAATGGGAGACATCTAACGTCAGCTAGATGTATGTATTAAGACCTATACGGGTCATAGAAGACCTTAGAGGTCCTCGCGCCAGAAGGGCATGCTCATGCAGCGCGGGCCGCCGCGGCCGCGGGAGAGCTCGGCGGAGGGCACGACGAGAAGGTCCAGGCCCT
>JAGZEK010000021.1 GCA_018368345.1 Collinsella sp. | reverse complement strand
GTCGACGAAACTGGAGAGGAGGTATTACGAGCTCCTGTGCGAATTGGAGAGAGCGCTCCCGCAAACTGCCTCTTGACAACTTATAGGAGCGTCGGTTTTCTTTTTGCGTTGTTCACTGTGGTTGAGGGTGGTGGCTTAAACGTAGTAGATGGGCGTGTTTCGTGGCGGATGGGTCACGTGGATACCCTCACGAGGCCCAAAACGATCCGTTTTCCTCCGTCCCCAGGGAATCAGTTGGGGCTAGAGCTCTAGCGTGAGGGTGACGGGGCAGTGGTCGCTGCCGAAGATGTCGCCGCGGATGCCGGTGTCGCGTACGTTGTCGGCGATTGCGTCGCTTACCAGGAAGTAGTCGATGCGCCAGCCTGCGTTGTTCTTGCGGGCATTAAAGCGATAGCTCCACCAGCTGTAGACGCCCTCGACGTCGGGGTTTGCCGTGCGCCAGGTATCGGTAAAGCCGGCGTTGAGTAGCTCGGTGAACTTGCCGCGCTCCTCGTCCGAAAAGCCCGCGTTGCCGCGGTTGGACTTGGGGTTCTTAAGGTCGATCTCCTCGTGCGCCACGTTAAAATCGCCGCAGGTCACGACGGGTTTGCCGGTCTCGCGCTCGAGCGCGTTCAAAAAGCCGCGGTAAGCATCGTCCCAGGCCATGCGCACGTCGATGCGGGCGAGTTCATTTTGGGCGTTGGGCGTATAGACGTCGACAAACCAAAACTTGTCGAACTCGAGCGCGCAGACGCGGCCCTCGGTCGCGGCTTGGGCAACGAGCTCGGCAGTCTCGCCTTCGCCGGCGTAGGACAGCAGCGCATCGGCGTGCAGCACGCGCAGCGGTTCCTGGCGGCTAAAGACCGCGGTGCCCGAATAGCCTTTACGCTCGGCGTAGCTCCAGGTTTGGTGATAACCGGGCAGGTCAATATCGACCTGGCCTTCTTGCAGCTTGGTCTCTTGCAGCGCCAGGATATCGACGTCGAGTTCTTGCGCGATCTGGATAAAGCTCGGGTCCTTTTTGAGCACGGCGCGCAGGCCGTTGACGTTCCACGAGGCGAAAGTGTAAGTCTGAGGCATGGTGTCCTTTCGACGGGGTTGGCAGGCTTAAGATTAGCGCAACGGGGGCGGGGTGGGCTCCGTGGGCGACGGCGCAATCGCGGCCGCCCCGACCAACATGGACGGAGGACAAACATGACGCAAGCGATAACAGATCCCAGGCAGGCCTCCGCCGCGCTGGCGGAGCTGTTCAATACCCACGAGCGCGTGGTGTTCTTTGGCGGCGCTGGTGTTTCCACGGCAAGCGGCATTCCCGATTTTCGCAGCGTGGACGGCCTGTATCACCAGCAGTTTACCTATCCGCCCGAGACCATGCTCTCGCACAGCTTTTACGAGACACATCCGGCGGAGTTCTTCGACTTTTACCGCACCAAGATGATCGCGCTTAACGCTAAGCCCAACCGCTGCCACACCAAGCTGGCCGAGCTGGAGCGAGCCGGCAAGCTCGATGCCGTGGTGACGCAAAACATCGACGGCTTGCATCAGATGGCGGGCTCGCAGCGCGTGTTTGAGTTGCACGGATCGGTCCATCGCAACATTTGCCAGTCGTGCGGAGCGGTCTATAGCGCCGAGTGGATTTGCTCGCGCGAGCACGAGGACGCCGCGGGCGTGCCCGTGTGCCCCGCGTGCGGCGGCCGCATCAAGCCCGATGTAGTGCTCTACGAAGAGCCGCTCGACGAGCATGTGTTGACCGGTGCCGTTGCCGCCATCGCCGCCGCCGATGCCCTCATTGTGGGCGGGACCTCGCTCGTGGTGTATCCGGCGGCAGGCCTTACGCGATACTTTACCGGCGATACGCTGGCCATATGCAACCTTGCTCCCACCGATCAGGATGCAAATGCCGACCTGCTGATTTCTTGCGACATCGCGGCCGCGTTTGCGTTCTAGCCCGCGCGCGCGGATACAATAGAAAGACTGAGTGCAAAGCGACCCCGCCGCCAGCTCCCCAGACTCGGCGGCGTGGGCATTTTAGGAGGATGTTCATGGCGAACGACAGCAAGACATGGCGGTGCGGAAAGTACGAGCTCAGCTTTGACCGTCCGCGCATCATGGGCGTCCTCAACGTGACGCCCGATTCGTTTAGCGATGGCGGGGAGCACTTCGATCCGGATGCCGCCATCGAGTACGGCCTGGCGATGCTCGACGCCGGCGCCGACATCATCGACGTGGGCGGCGAGTCCACGCGCCCCGGCTTTACCCCGGTCAACCCCGACGAGGAGGCTCGCCGCGTGCTGCCCGTGGTGCGCGCGCTGGCCAAGGAGGGCGCCATCGTCTCGATCGACACGCGTCATGTGGCGGTTGCCAAGGCGGCCGTGCGCTGCGGCGCCTCGATCGTCAACGACGTGACCGGCTTCACCGATCCCAAGATGGTCGAGTTTGTTAAGACGAGCACCTGCGGCATCATCGTGATGCATGCCGGCGAGGTCGCCGCACCCGCCCGCACGCACGCGACGGTGCAGCTCGATACCTCGGCTGCGGCGTTTGTTGCCGAGAAGGCACGCGAAGCGGCTGCCGAGGCCGCGCGCGAGGCCGAGAAGCCGGCCCGTCGCCGTCGTGGCAAGTTGCTGGGCGAGCCTAAGCCGGAGGCCAAGCTTCCGGGCGGCGTGGTGCAGCCCTCGTTGCCGTTTGGCGAACCGGAGCCCACGTCCGAGCCTGTAACCGAGCTGGGGCAGGAGACGCCGGCCGCCGAGCAGGCAGCTGCCGCCGAGACCGTCGCGCCCGCGCCCGAGGCCGCGTCCGCAGCCACCGAGGCCGCATCGGAGTCCAATGACCGCCTGGCCGCCATGATGCGCCGCAGCGCCCGCCGCGAGGAGGCCTATGTGCCCACCTCGCAGCTCCGCCGCTTTACCCTGCCCGATTCTGCGCCCATCATGCGCCGCGTCATGGGCTTTCTGTCCGACCAGGCCCGCACGCTCATCCATGCCGGCGTGTCGCGCGACCGCATCTGCATCGATCCTGGCCCGGGCTTTGGTAAGTCGGCTAACGAGGACATCGTCATCCAGCGCGAGACTGCCAAGATGGCGTCACTGGGCTATCCGCTCATGTGTGCCGTGTCGCGCAAGCGCTTTGTGGGCGCCGTCTCGGGCGTGACCGAGGCCGCCGAGCGCGATGCCGCTACGTTTGGCGTGTGCCTGGGCGCCATCCAGGCCGGTGCCAACATCGTGCGCGTGCACGACGCCGCGGGTTTTGCGCAGTTCCTGAACGGCTACTGGGCGGTTGCCAAGCCACAGCCGCGCCGCGCGTTTGTGGCCGTGGGCTCCAACCTGGGGCATCGCTGCGACAACATCCGCGCCGCACGCGAGATGATCGCCGAGATTCCACTCACCTGCGTGTCCAACTCCTCCAAGATTTACGAGAGCGAGCCGGCCTACGAGACGCGCCAGGACGCGTTTGCCAACGCCGTCATCGAGATCAAGACCGAGCTGGCGCCGCTGGTGCTGCTCGATGAGCTCATGAAGATCGAGGCCGAGCTGGGGCGCGACCGCTCCAAGAAGGCCAAGGCCAACGGTCCGCGCACCATCGACCTGGACCTGCTGTGGATGGATGGCGAGACCCACGGCGGCAAAAAGCTGCGCCTGCCGCATCCTCTCATTGGCGAGCGCGACTTTGTGCTGGTGCCGCTCGAGGACCTGATGCACGACCCGGCGCGGTTCTTCCGCTACAACGGTGTCGAGGTCAAGGAGCCCGAGGACCGCGTGGGCCATATCGTGGGCGAATTGGGGCGTATGTAGATGATCGAGATGAATGCTGTTGTCGCCGGCACCGAGCTCGACGCGGCGCGCGACGCGGGCCGCGAGGGCGTGTCCGCGGGCTGGTGCGCGTGGAGCGCGGGCGATGCTTCGCTGACGTTTTCGCTGGTTGTGCGCCCCGATGTGAACATGCATGCCTTCCACGGCCTGCCGTTTGTGGCCGCGATGGGCATGATGGACGCGCTCGTGGGCACGGCATCGACGCCGGGGTTGGGCCTTGCCGGTAAGGTGGGTATCCAGTGGCCGAGCGACATTGTGTGCGGCGCGCCCGCATTTGAGACGTCGTTCGCGCGCGTTACCGTGAACGGCGGTGCCGGTGCCGCGGGCATGTTCGGTGCCGTGACGGTGGATATTGAGCTTTCGGCGTTGAGCGAGCTCGGTGTGGATGCGGCCGACGAAGCGCTGGTCGAGGAGTTGGCCGCCGCCGTGCTGACCCGTGTGGACACCTGGGCGGTTGTTGCCAACACGCCGCAGGGCGCTGCCGGTCCGCTGGCTCCCGTGCTGGGCGAGTACTTCGACATGGTGCCGCTGCTGGGCCGCCAAGTTGCGGCGGTGTCGCCCAACGGCTTGCCGCTTGCGGTCGGTGTGTTTGCGGGCCTGGACATCTGGGGTCGTGCGACCATCAAGACCGATGCCGGCGAGCAAGAGTTTCCGCCCGAGGCTGTACGAATTCGCGGACTGTAGCGCGAGGCGCCAGCGCTCAAAGACAACGATGACAACAAGACCCTCCTCGGCCTGTGCCGGGGAGGGTTTCGCCTATCTGGGGAATAGGCTTGGCGAGCATTTGCGGGGACTGTGGCATCGGGCGTGCTTGACTTAAGCCCCTGCTCTATCCCAGCTCCTGCATGCGGCGGTAGATTTCGCAGATACCCTTGATGGTGAGCTGTCCGTCGACCACGTCGAAGGCGTCGGTCGAATCGGCGACGATGCTGGCGAGACCGCCCGTGGCGATAACGGTGGCGTCCTCGCGGCCCAGCTCGCGCTTCATGCGCGCGACTAGGCCCTCAGCCATTGCGGCGGCGCCCGTTACGGCGCCGACCTTGATGCACTCCTCGGTATCGCGGCCGATGGCGTGCTCGGGCGCCTCGAGCGGAACGCTGGCGAGCTTGGCGGCTCGGGCGGCGAGCGCGTCCATCGAAATGCGGATGCCCGGCGCAATCGCTCCACCAATGTAATAACCGTCCTCATCGATGACGTCGATATTGGTCGCGGTGCCAAAGTCCACCACGATTGCCGGCGCGCCGTAGAAAGTTTCGGCCGCAACGGCGTTAGCGACGCGGTCGGCACCTACGGCCTGGGGACGCGCCGCGCGCAGCTTGGTCACCGCGGCCGTCTGCGGTCCGATGACGATGGCGTCTGCGGCAATGCGGTCGGCCACGGCGTGCCATTCGCGCGAGAGCTGCGGCACCACGCCCGCAAAGGCGATCGCGTCGACCGCGTCGAGCGAAAGGCCGTACATCTTAAAGAAACCCATCAGGCGCACATGGATCTCGTCGGCGGTATAAGAGCGGTCGGTGGGCATGCGCCACGACTGCACCAGCTCGTCTCCGTCAAACAGGCCCATGGCCGTCTGCGTATTTCCCATATCGATAGCGAGCAGCATGTCTACTCCCGGTGTTGGCATAAAAGGACGCGCACCATTGTATACGTGCCGTCGACGGCGCTCGGCTGCGATTCGTTTACGGTGATAGGGGCTGAGGGGTTTTAAATATGAAGGAATTATGCTCTACGAGATTTTCCTTGCCGTTTACCGAACTCCCGTGTAATATTCTTTCTTGCGCACATGAGGCGCCCAGACATTGCGGGGTGGAGCAGTCTGGTAGCTCGCCGGGCTCATAACCCGGAGGTCGTAGGTTCAAATCCTGCCCCCGCGACCAAGAACTTTTAGCAGCTCAAAGGCATTGTTCCTTTGGGCTGCTTTCTTTTATGTCTTCGATTTATAGCAGCGTTATAGCAGGCTTTGTAGCAAATAGCGCTGCAAACTAAACTCAATTTGAGTCACGCTAACAGTTCGCTTGTTTGCCGCTGGGGTATCCCCCCATGCTCAAAGTAGGGCTATAGCCATAGGGCACCAATGACGGGAGCTAAATTACTGCGCGTTAGGGTTTTTCGGACGGGGGTGGTCTTCTTTTAGAAGAATAAGACCGATATATTTAGAGTTTTTCGCTTTTACGCCGAGTTGGGGGTATTTCGTCTGTCTTGTAGTTAAAAGCGTCAACTTGGTTAAAGACAAACGCCCATTATTGCTGTGCTGCGGCTCTGTGGTGACATTACAAGCGGCTTACTTGCCCCTGCTGCTTATCGGGTGCGTGCGAATTGGTCAAAGCGGCAAATATCGCCATACAACAACGAAAAAGAGCGCCCGCCAACTGAATGGCAAGCGCTCTATTTTCGTTAGCCTGTTCGGCTATGGGCGAATTGATTGTAGCAGCGTTGTAGCAGGTGGCGCTATCGCTCGATGCCCTTTTTCTTGAGTTCCCTATAAAGCGGGGCACGGCTTACGCCTGTGCGCTCGCATATCTCCTTAACGGAAATGCCGCCGTCTTTGTATAGCCTTACAGCGGTGTCCATCTTGTCTGGGTCTGTGGCGGGTCTGCCAAACTGCCGCCCGCGTGCTTTTGCCGCCGCTATGCCCTCTGCCTGTCTTTCCTTAATCAATTCGCGCTCAAACTGCGCCATAGCCGCGCACATTGCAAAGAAGAAACGTCCCTGTGGGGTGCTGGTATCGGTGCCCTCTTTGATGGATACAAGTGAAACGCCGTTTTCCTCAAAGCGTTCGGCAAGACTGAATAGTTGCTTGCTGCTTCGTGCCAAGCGGTCATAACTGCAAACTACAACAGTATCGCCCCTCCTTAACTGTCCAAGCATTTTGTCGAGTTCGGGGCGGCTTTCTTTAACGCCGCTGATTTTGTCGCTAAAAATCTTATCAACGCCACGTTTAGCCAACTGGTCTAGCTGTCGGTCTAGGTTCTGTTCTTTGGTGCTAACGCGTGCATATCCAAATATCATTACTTGCCCCCTTTGTAGGTGTATCTAAAAGTTTAAGGCATTTCGGGACAATAATAAAGAGACAGTTAAAGAGACGGTTAAAGCGCCTGTTTTTTGCTTTGTTCTTGGTTGCTTATCGCCGTCTCTTAACGTGTGCTTTTGGGACACGCTCAAATGCCAACATCTTTGTTGCTATATTGCTAAATTGCCGCTGATACGCTGATAAACTCGAACGGTGCTTGCGGTCGCATAGAGCTATAACAATTCGCACGCCGCCCGCCGCGCCCGTGTTTCCCGTCACGGTCTATTGCTTTCGCGCTTCAACCAAAACACTGTAAGAATCAAGTAACTGTTCCTTGGCATGGTTGAGCGATGCAATACAAGCGTTAATTTGCTCTATAGCTGGTTCGCCTGTTGGCGTGTCCTCAAGTGCTATCGCCGCCGCTTCTTTAATCGCCCGTTCGAGATTTGGCGCATATAAAAGACCGAATCGCTCGCGGTCGTTTAGCTTTTCGACAATTCCAATGAGATAGCTTTTCAACTCAAACTCTTGCGCCTGCTTATAGAACTGATACGGCGTATTGAAGTTCTCACGCGTCCACGCTGCTAACGCTTCGCCTACAGATTCACCATGCCTGTATTCGATATCCCAAACATCAAGAAAAGGTGAACTTGAATTATCAAGCTCTTGCAGTATAAGGGCGCGTTCCTTTCCATTGCACAGCAAGGGGTTGTTATAAACGCGTTTGCAAATCGCTATGTCGATGCTTAAAGCGTCTGCAAGCTCTGTCGCATCGCCTATGTCGAGCGCTTCGAGGATTTGGCAAAACTGGGTATTTGCGTTCTGCACGTGTCTCTCGTCTTGGTGTAACGGTTCGCACAAATCTAAATCGCTTGGTAAGCGTGCCAAATCATTAAAGGCTTGATTTGCAAGGCTCATTTCCTCCCGAAAGCACGTCTCGCACGTGCTGAAAGCATCAAAGCATGATTCACGCTCATCGTTTCGGTTGTTAATTGAGCATTGCATGATTGAATCGTCAAGTAGGCTTCTATTCATTTCGAATCGCTCCATTTGTCTATTTAACGTTGGCGGTTACGCGCTGCCGTCCTGCCGCCTTTGCTACCGTTTAGTCGGGCTTTTCCTATCGCAAGCGCCGATTCATCAACAAGTGGCATACCCCGCCGCCCGCTGCTGCCGACAGTTACAAGTTCAAGGTCTATTAGCGTTGCTATAAAGGCTTCGTATTCCTCGGGGCAGTTGAAGTGCAAACCGAGCTGAAAGCCCCTGTAACCCTGTTCACCCTCGCGCGGTATGGCGTGTGTGGTCGTGTTCGAAAGCAGTTCAACAAGCCGCCAATAACGCCCGTAGGACTCCATTCCACCGACTGAAATAAGCTGATTGAAATAGGGGTTTCCAGCGTTGGCGGCTTCGTGCTTTACCCACGATATGGGGCAGTTGGAAAGTGCCCGCGCCGCACATGCTTCACCTGCTTTGTTAAGTTCATCGCCCATAGCCGCCGCCCGTTATAGACCGAAATATCGGCACACTTGGTCGCGGTTAAGACGAATCATATTTCCGCGAATCCTTACCGCCGACAGCTGTCCATCTTTAACAAGGTTGTAAACAGTGCCCTTTGAGATTTGCAAGCAGTCTGCAACCTGCTTAACGGTTACAAGCTCTTGAAGGTCTTTTAAGTTGCGCGGTGCTTCTTGTCGCTCGGTGCTTTTCATTAGTGCCCCTTTCAACGTGTCGGGTGGATGAATCGCGATTCGATGGGGCTATATAAACATGAAAGCGTTCTATGGGCTTCTAGCATACGGATACGCCAATAGGCAATTTAATAAGCTATATCATTCAGAAAAGATTGAATCAGCAGCGGGCGTGATTAAAAGAGACGCGCCAAAACGTAATATGCTACCTCGGGTAATTACTAAAGCGATGGTTTTAGGCTGGGTTAACCCTTAAAGGAATGTTTACCAGCGCTTTTTTATTAACGCTAAAGTGTGTAAATGAGTTTTGATTAACATGCGAACTTCATAACTCGGTGCGTTAAAACCAGTTTTCAACAGGTTTTCAACCAGTTTTCAACAGTGCTTGCCGTCTTCTTTTCTTCTAATAAGGTTGCACGCCCGCCGCGCCCGCGCTTGCCCTTAAAGGCGCAAGCACGGCGGGCTGCTGTTATCTAGTCTTATCTGTTCTTATCTGTATAGGCACCCTATAGGGTCGCTATACAAAGAGTAAAGCCACCCTATAGGGTTGCCCTATCGGGCGTATAGGGTGGCTAGGTTTTAGCTGTATGGGCGTTTATTTATCGGTGTTGAAGATTGTATTTTCTAGCTTGTATGTTGCGGCTTCAATAACAGCGCCCAACGTATAGTAAGCATCGCCAATATGCTTGTATGGGCTAACGCCCGTATCGGCTGAATCCGCAAGCATTTTAAGCAGACACGCCGCGCCGTTTAAGGTTGAAATAGCATCCTCTGGTTCATCGTTGAACGTTATTAGTGCGTTGCTCTGTTTATCCATGTTGCCATGTCCTTTCTGGGTGTAGAAATATACTTACTTGCTCGGTGTATGGTCGCATCTCATTAGGCACTCTACGATGCCCGCTGCCCGCCGCTTCGCGTCTGGGTCTGTACTTGCGTATACGTTCAGCGTCATTGCTGCGTTGGCGTGTCCTAGGTTGCTTGAGACGGTCTTAACGTCCATGCCGTGGGCAAGCGCCAATGTTGCCCACGTATGGCGCAAATCGTGGAAAGACAAACGCCGCCCCTCGGTGCCACGCGTGCCGAGCATCTTTGTTAAAGATGCCCAGTCTTTAGATAGCCTGTCTGGGTGGTAGTACCCGAGCGCATCGCCAAGAATGAAAGAATTGGGGTTAAGCGATGCCATATTATCGGCGAATGTCTGCCGCTGCTTTTCCTGCCATTGCTCAAGCACTTCTAGCAAAGTGTCGGGCAGAACAACGTCTCTTGCCTTGTCGGTCTTTGGCTGCTTGATATATGCACCTCCTTTGCCGAGTCCAATTGAGCGCCTAATCCATATAACGCGATTGTCCGCGTCAATGTCTCGCCATTGCAGCCCGCATACCTCCCCGCGCCGTATTCCTGTGTTTAGTGCTATGTATGCCGCGACAGTAACGGGTGACAGCTCAAGCAGACTTAGCTTGTCGAGAAGTTCGGCAAGCGCCGTTTCGTCTAGCGCGTTGATACCCTGCTTTTTGTTGACACGCTTGGGCGGCTTAACAAGGGATAGCGGGTTCTTGTCAATAACGCCCGTAGCGATAGCGTTATTAAGAACCATCTTTAGCAGCCTGAAAGCCTTTCCTATAGTGGAGGGTGAACGGTCTTCCTTAACAAGCTCGGCTATCCATTTTTCAGCATCAATAGGCTGTAAATCTTTTATTCGTGTTTCGCTAAAAGTTGCGGCTATATACCGCAGCGAATCGCGATAGCTGCTTATGGTTGACGGTTCAATAGCTTTAGTCTGCTCCTTTGCGTCTATGTATTGGGACACATAATCGGATATGGGGGTATCTGCCGCGGGTAACGATATGCCGCCGTTGCGGTCAAGGCTTTCGCTATGTTCCCGTTCTTTTTCTTGCCGCCATGCTGCTAGCTCTGCGTTAGCAGCCCGCTTGCCCGTGGCGTTTAGCGTGCGCGTTATATATCGGCGTTTGTTGTTGGTGTCACGGTACGACAGCCGCCCGCGAAACTTGCCGCGTTTTTTATCCTCTAGCAACTCTTGCCCTGTGTAGTAAAGCGTGCCCATAGCCAAACCCTTCAAGAACATTTCATATTCGTATTTGTAGCAGCGTTGTAGCAATCATGTAGCAAACAGCTGATTCTAAAGAACTAACTGAATGATTAAACATTACGCAACCATATGAACTGTATGAATAAAACAGCAGCTCAAATACCATATTATCACATGAAAGAAGAGCTATTAGATTTGCAGGACAGAATAATATAAAGCACTCTCATAACCCGGAGGTCGTAGGTTCAAATCCTGCCCCCGCGACCAAGAACTTGCAGCTCGTCGGCCTAGCCGGCGAGCTTTTTTGTTATTCCGAGACCGTGTTTTCGGTTCAATTCTCAGCCTCTCAAACAAAATCTCGATCTGTAACATCTAGACCCGATTTGGGCGGCTAGGTGTTACAGATTGAGATGTTGAGTCCCCGCCTGGACGGTTTGTCTAAATCTGTAACACGAGGGATGGATTTTGCCGAGTAACTGTTACAGATTGAGATTTTCTGCCGGGACGGTTTTGGTTTGTCTCGATCTGCTCCAATGTGCCCTGCGTCTTTATGGGTCTTGCCACGTCGTTCTTCACGTTTATGCTGCAGCAGCCGATCAACTTTGGCCACCTCTTCGCATTCTGGGCCTTTGGAATCGCGCTCGCGGTTTGCCTGGTCATGTCGGGAACGCTCGTGTGCTCGGCAATCTTTGGAAAAGAGCGCACTATTCAGGCACTTACGCCGCTCGATGTGCTCGAGGCAAAGCAGAACCATAAATAAGAAAACTCGACTATCAGGGGCGGACGCCGTGAAGCACACCGCCCCCTTTGTGCGTATGGCGCCAGGACCATGCGCTCGAAAGCGTTGTCCAAACGCATGGTTCATCCGCACAAAGCCCGTGGTCGCTATGGGCAAACATCGGTGCGCCTGCACATGGTTTTGAGCCTGTTTTCGAGCGAAAGTATGGCTGTCGATACGCATGCAATTCGCATGAAGCCCGGGCTCGTCCAAGAGCCCTATAAAGGAGGATTCGCATGAAACAGTTAGAGACCGACGTCGTTGTCGTCGCCGCGGGTCTGAGTGGTCTTGCCGCGGCGGTCGCTGCAGCCGAGGCGGGCGCTCGCGTCATTGCCCTGGAGAAGGCCCCCATTACCGGTGGCGCCGCCAACATGGGTATGGGACCTGCCGCCGCTGGCTCTCCGCTCCAGAAGGCCTCGATGATCGAGGTCACGCCTGGCGAGCTCTTCCGTCGCCATATGTTCTACACCCATTACCAGGTCGATGCTCGCCTGGTGCGCGACTACTACTTTAAGTCAGGCGATACCATCGCATGGCTTCAGGACATGGGCGTGGAGTTTAACTCCGTGCGTCCGGCATTCCGTGCCCGCGAGCGCACGCGCGCCTACTCCGACGGCGAGTACACCTGGCATGTCGTGCAGCCCGAGGATGGCTCGGAGCCCGGTCCTCGCGCGGCGACCACGATGACCAAGCGCATGACCGAGCGTGCCCAGGACCTGGGCGTCGAGTTTATGTTCGAGTGCCCGGGCACCGGCCTTATCAAGGGCGAGGACGGCGCCATCTGCGGCGTGACCGCCAAGGACAAGGATGGCGAGGAGTACCAAATCTCGTGCAAGTCCGCGATTGTCGCTACGGGCGGTTTTGGCCACAACGCTAAGCTCATCAAGGAGAAGCTCGACTTTGAGTGGGGTAAAGACCTGTTCTCGTTTGCCATTCCGGGCATGGACGGCGACGGCATCAACATGTGCCACGAGGTCGGCGGCGGCCACACCCCGGTGACCATGGAGCTCATGTATCAGATCCCCGACAACATGAACCACTTCTATGTCGAGGGCGCATTCCGTCAGCCGTGCTACTGGTGCAACCGTCTGGGCGAGCGCTTTATGCCGGAGGACGAGATCTTCAACACCACCTTTGTCGGCAACGCCATCAACCATCTCCCCGGCAAGGTCGCCTATGCCATCTTTGATTCCCGTATGCTCAAGCACTGGAAGAAGGATGGTCCGGATATCGTCAGCCACGTTCATCCGCACGACCTGTACGACGGCTTTGAGGAGCAGTGGAACCGCGACCTGGAGGCCGGCTATCCGGCGATCTGCCAGGCCGATACGCTGGAGGAGCTTGCCGAGAAGGCGGGTATCGACGTGGAGGGTCTGCTCGCTAACGTCGACGAGTACAACGAGATGTGCGACAACGGCTGGGACGACATCTTTGAGAAAGAGCGCGAGTTTATGAAGCCGCTCGAGAAGGGCCCCTTCTATTGCTGCAAGCAGTACTGTGGCGCCTACGGCACCCTGGGCGGCGTGCTCATTAACCACAAGATGGAGGTCATGACCGACGACTATGAGGTCATCCCTGGCCTGTACTGCGTTGGCACCGATGCCTGCACCATCTATGGCGACTCCTATAACTACTGCATTCCGGGTAACACCATGGGCTTCTGCCTTAACTCGGGTCGCATCGCCGGTGAAAACGCCGCCGCAGCCCTCTTTGAGGACGCGGGCGACGAGGAGTGGTCGTAACACCGCAGCTATTCGCGCCTGCAGACACCCACGCGTTGGGTGCGGGCGGGGATTTGCCCTACAAGCGAGGCGCTCGGGATCGCTTTGGTCCCGGGCGCCTTTCTGGACAAGAGCGACGTTTTGAGGGGAACGAATGAAGCTAACGATTAATGGAGCCGAGGTCGAGGCACGCGAAGGGCAAAATGTCCTGGAAGCCGCGCTCGATGCCGGCATCTATATTCCGCATCTGTGTAAACATCCCGATCTTGAGGCCGTCGGCGGATGCCGTCTGTGCATGGTCGAGATCGAAGGCCAAGATGAGCCGGTGTGTGCCTGCAAGACGCAGGTTGCCGAGGGAATGGTCGTCAACACGACAGGCGAGCAGGCCGAGCGCGTGCGCAAACTGGCAATGGAGCTTATCTTGGCCACGCATCCCGCCGATTGCACCGGCTGCCCCAAGTACGGCAAGTGCGAGCTGCAGTCTATGTATCAGTACATGGGAGTTTCGCCTGCGCGCTGGCGCACCAAGAGCCGTCCGGTCGCCACGGACGAATCGAACCCGCTGATCACCCATATGTTCACCCGCTGCATTCGGTGCGGTCGCTGCGTGCGCGCGTGCCGCGAGCTGCGCGGCGCCGGCGTCTTGGACTACCAGCGCACCGAGGACGGCATCCGCATTGGTACGGACGGCAGCGTGAGTCTGCAAGAGGCCGGATGTCGTTTTTGCGGTGCCTGTATCGAAGTGTGTCCCACGGGCTCGATCGTCGACACGCTCAATATGTTCGATGAGAACAAGTCCTATGCCGACAACGTGGTCCCCTGTCGCTCGGGCTGTCCCGCCCACGTGGATATCCCACGCTACCTGCGTCACATCCGTAACGGCGAGTACACCCGAGCCGCCGCGGTGGTGCGCGAGAAGGTCCCGTTCCCCGAGAGCCTGGGCGACATTTGCGTCCATAGCTGCCAGGATGCCTGCAAGCGCAACGAGCTCAACGGCACGCCGGTTTCGGTTTGCCGTCTTAAGCGCGCCGCGGCCGTGCGCGATGCGGGCGACTGGAAGGCCAACGTGCGCCATGAGCCGCTGAGCGGCAAGAGCGTCGCCGTTGTGGGTGCCGGTCCCGCCGGCTTGACCGCCGCACTCTATTGCGCCGAGAAGGGCCACAAGGTCGTGGTGTTCGAGGCCAACGAGAAGGTCGGCGGCCAGATGCGCTACGGCATTCCGGCGTATCGCCTGCCTGATGCCACGGTCGATGCCGAGGTTGCGACGATTTTAGAGATTGCCCAGGGTGATGACGCCGAGCCGCGCATTGAGCTGCGCTGTGGCGAGCGAATCGCCGAGCCCCAGGCGCTTTTGGAGCAGGGCTTCGATGCCGTGCTGGTTGCGGTGGGCACGCATGACGGAACGGTGCTTCCCATGCCCGGCCACGACCTCGAAGGCGTGCTGCGTAACACCGATTTTCTGAAGGCCGCCCGTATGGGCAGCGCCCCGGACCTGACGGGCAAGCGCGTCGTGGTGCTTGGCGGCGGCAACGTGGCGTACGACTGCGCCCGCACTGCCGTGCGTCTGGGTGCCGCCTCGGTCGATGTCGCCTGCCTTGAGGCCCAAGACGCGATGACCTCGACGCCCGAGGAACGTGCCGAGGCTGCCGAGGAAGGCGTGGTCCTGCACGATGCCTATGCCTTTACCAGCATTAACGAGACCGAGGACGGTTCGGGCAAGGTCGGTTCCATGACGATCCACAAGATCGAGCGGTTCTACTTTGACGAGAACCACCGCGCCGTCACCGAACTGCTCGACGGCGGCGAGAAGACCATCGATGCCGACTGCGTGATCTTTGCCGTGGGTCAAAAGCCCGAGGGCACGGCCCAGATGGGCCTTGAGCTTACGCACGGCCCGTATATCGTGGCCGATACCGAAGGCAAGACGAGCGTTGAAGGCATCTGGTCGGCGGGCGACTGCGTGACGGGTACCAAATCGGTGATCGCGGCAATCGCCGCAGGTCGCACGTGCGCCTCGGCCATCGACCGCGCTTTGGGTGGCGATGGCAACATCGACGAGGAGCTGACCGAGCATGATGCTCCCGAGCAGTGGATTGGGCGTGTCCCCGAGGGCTTCTACGACGATGCCGTGCAGCCCGAGTTTGTCGATGCCCAGACGCGTAAGGATAACTTCGATACGTTTGAGTGCCCCTATACCGACCATGAGGCTACGTGCGAGGCGAGCCGCTGCTTGCAGTGCGATTTGCGCCTAACGATCAGTACGCCGCGCCTATGGAACGAATACTAGGAAAGGAGCGATAACCCATGACGATCATCAACTTTATGCCTGCGCATAAGCAGGCCCCCGTCGCGCTCTGGCTCCTTAAGAAGGACGTGGCGGCCGCTGCGGAAAAAATTGCAGGGGCCGGTGCCCAGGCGGTTTTGGTGCCGGCAGGCGATGAGGTCTCTGCCGCGCTCGCGGATGCGTTGGGCGAGTCCTGTCGCGTGATCGAGTGCGACCCGAGCCTGGGCTTTGTCTATGCCAACGGTTCGGCCGCGGCCAAGATGCTCGACGGCGAAAAGCCTCTCCCATCTTGCTGCGAGGGCGATGGCGCCGACCGCTGCCTGAGCGGATCAGAGTTACTTGCCGCCGAAGGCAAGCGCTGGGTGTGGATTGACGGGGCCGAGGAGCCCGTTGAGGTCGACCGTGTCGTGAGTGCGGAATCCCTGGTTGCCGCGGCGGGCGCCGACGACGCTAAAGCGGTGGGGATTGGCTATCCCAGCGGTCTGCTGCTGAGGCCCGATGACACCTCAAAGATTGAGCTATGCAGCGACTACGTGCGCGTCTACACCGCCAAAAACTGCATGGCAAAGGCGCTTTTGGACATTTGCACGCTCTATCGTCACGAGAGCTGCGGACGCTGTGTCTTTGGCTACGAGGGCTCGCATCAGATTGCAACGATTCTTGCCGATATCTGCCGCAAGAAGGGCAAGCCGGGCGACTTGGCGCTCCTTCGCGACCTTTGCCCCGTGATACAGGCGCAGTGTCTGTGCGAACAAGGCCGCGTGCTGGCGCGCACGGTGCAGTCGTTCCTCGACCTGTTCGAGGGCGAGATTATGCAGCACACCACCAAGAAGGTCTGTGCTGCCGGGGAATGCCAGGCATTCTTGACCTTCCATATCTTGGCCTCTAAATGCCAGGCCTGCAACAAGTGCGTCGATTCGGACGTTTGCGAGGAGGACGCGATTCTGGGAAGGCCGCGGTTCATCCACGTGATCGACCAAAAGGCTTGCACCCAGTGCGGTGCCTGCCTGGATATCTGCGACAACGGCGCGATCGTCACGGCTGGGGCCGTCAAGCCCAAGTGCCCGCCCAAACCCATTCCCTTTAAGCGCAAATAAGAGCGCCGACCCCTTCCGTTTTGCCCCTTGTAGGCATACGGGAGGGGCCTTTGTTTATCTGCACGAGGTATTCCGCAAATACCGAGCGGGCCTTGGTTGCCTGGACGGTGCGCATGTTTTGCGTCTGCCGTACGCTTTTTGCGAAGTACACACGGGCAGAATCCGTGTCCAAAATGCTCTGGAGAGGAGCGACCATGTCGTTTAAAGTGATGGCGATTTGTGCCGGCAGGCACGGTGGCAACGGCGAGGCTTTGGCCAAAGAGGCCCTTTGCGCGGTGCGCGAGGCTGGCGGCGAGGTCGAGCTGATCAATTTGTTCGACTATAACATCTTGCCCTGCACCGGTTGCGAGGGCTGCACCATGCAGATGGGAAAGATGGGCGCCGGCCTGCAAAAGGAATATCACGGCTGCGTCCTTAAAAACAAAGACGATGTAGATGCGATTATTCGCGAACTGCAGACCTGCCAGGGCGTGATCTTCTCGGTCCCGACCTACGACCTTACGCCCAGCTCGGTTTACACCCGCTTTGCCCAGCGCTTCTTGGCATACGAGCTTTCGTTCTTGCTTGCCATCGGTGCCGTAAAGGAGAATCCGCATACCGTTGCCGGCCTTATTTCCGTTGGCGGCTCCATGCACGATTGGCAGTCCCTGGCACTGGAGAGCCTGCAGGCGACTATGTTTACCATGTCGATGACTGTCGTCGATCGCTATATGGCGCAGCGCGACGGCCGCCCGGGCAATGCTTTTGTGTGGGGAGACGACGTGGAGTGGGGCGGACAGATCGCCCGCGCCCACAAGATGGGCGAGAACATCGTCAAGGCCATTCGCACGCCTGTTGACGAGCGCTGCTGGCTGGGCGATCCGGATGACGGCGTGTGTCCCAACTGCCACAGCTCCCTGGTGTACCCCGGCGACAAGCATTGGGATGGGGTCGAGTTTCCCTGGGAGTGTGCGGTCTGCGGCGCGGGCGGCGATATCGTGACCGACGAGCGCACCGGTCGCCCCAAGCTCAAGATTGCCGAGAACGGCCTGATTCGCGACCGCAACGACGACCACGCGCGCGCCGAGCACCTCAACGAGATCAACAAGACCCGCGACGAGTTCTTTGCCCACATGGACGAGGTCAAGCCGCTGATGGATAAGTACGCCAAGATGACGTTCCCCACGCTGGAGATTAAGCGCGACTAGTTTTGCCCAAGCCCCGCCCGGCCTACTTGCGGCAGTGCAGGTCGGCGCTGGTGCGGGGCTTAATCCTCGGCTCAAGAAAGCCAAGGTAGATTAGGGTGCGAATCGAGAGGTGGAACAAAAAGAGGTCCTCTCCCGATGCCAAGTCGTTACCGGTGATTTCCTTTATGCGGTTAATGCGATAGAGCAGCGTGTTTTTGTGAAGCGACAAGATCGCTGCGGTGCGCGCCGTGTTACAGCTGTGCTGCATAAAGGCAAAGAGCGTCTCGACCAACTCGGAATCGTGCGACTGGTCGTGTTTCCAAAGTGCCCAGATTGCCGGATGGCAGTAGTTTATAAGGTTGATGTGGTCGTTGCAGATGTCGAGCATTTCCATGTAGGTGTATTCGCAATAGCGATACACATGGGTGTCTTCGAGGATTTTGGTAAAGGTCGAGCCGTATCGAATGGCGGCGCGTGCCTGATTGAGGTGCGAACGCACATCGGTTGCCTGGGAAAACTCGTTGCTGATGCCAATGAACAAATTGTTCGTGGCAGCAACGCGGGCAAGGATCGCCTCATCGTTGGCGGGTAGCTGCGTGGAGGGCGGACGGCTTACCAGCGCCACGAGCTCACCTTCGTACATGGTGATAAGGCTATGGTGCAGTAGCGGCTGCAATTGTCCTCGGATGCTCTCCGCCTCACGCGCCTCGAGCTGGGAATCTTTTTTGAGCAGGCATACAACGTAGAGGGCGGGAAGCGGCGCAAAGCCGACGAGCTGCATTTTGCGTGTGCAGGTGATGGGGTTGGGGATTTCGTCGTCCAGGAGGCGCGAGAGAAAATATGGCCCCTGTTGCGGGCCGCCCAACGAAAGAAAGCCGCCTTTCTGCAGTTCTTGCGCGAGCAGTCGGACAAAGAACTCAAAGACCTCGCGATCGCTATCGCCAAAGGCGTGATTGCGTTCGATCATCATTGCCCGGCCCAGACACGTGCCGTGCACCTTGATCGCATCGGTCATGGTGTTGAGGCGGAACATGTCGTTATAGCGTGTAAGCGGGCCTGTCGAGCGGGCAATCTCCTCGTCTAAGCCGCATTTGATGATGTAGCGTACGGCTTCGTCCTGCAGCATGTCGCCTTCGGAGAGCTCGGCGCGGGTGATGGCTGCAAAGGGGGAGTCGTCGGCATCGTCGAGCTCAAAGCCGCCACGGGCGGCGTAGCGGTAGACGGGATCGACGACGAGCACCGGGTTGCCCATAACGGTAGAGGCCGTTTGCGTGAGGTTCTTGAGCCCCGCGTCGTTCAAGAGCGCCTCGAGCAGCGCTTGCTTTGCGGTAGACGTATCGGTGGTACTCGGTTGCATGGGTGTCCCTTCTGCCGCGTCTTCGCCGTAGTCGACGCGTGACCAAATTATTATCGCAGGCTGTGCAGTATTAGGTTGTTTAAAAAGGTGAGTGTGGCGGTCGTTTCCTCGAACGGGGCGGCGCTGTTGTTGGAGAATGTCTCGATCTGTAACAGGTGGGTCCGGTTTTGGTCTGTAGTTGTTACAGATTGAGATGTTTCGGCAGGACGGTCTTCGTTTGTCTAAATCTGTAACACGAGGGACGGTTTTTACTGAGTAACTGTTACAGATCTAGATCTTTCGGCAGGCTAGATTGGTTTGTCTCGATCTGTAACAGTTGCTCGGCAAAATAGGGTCTTACTGTTACAGATTGAGATAAACCGACGGGCCGCCCCGCTCATCCCCATCCACCTGCCGCTACCTGCTGTCCGCCGATTTCCGTTGCGCTGTTGTATTCCCATGCCATATCCTCTAGACAACTACGCGGCATCATCGCCGCCGCGCCTACAAGAGAGGAATGTCCATGACCGCACCTGCATCCAAGCTGCTTCAGCCCATTACGGTTGGCCCCCTTGAGCTCAAAAACCGCATTATGTTCCCGCCGTTGACCACCGGCTACGAGGAGCGTGACGGCTCCATTGGCGAGCGCAGCCTGGCTTTTTACGAGCGCTTGGCCCGTGGCGGCGTGAGTTACATCGTCATCGGCGACGTTGCTCCCGTCATGACCGCAAGCCCCACGCCCAAGCTGGCGACCGACGCCCAAATCCCCACGTTTAAGGCCCTGGCCGATGCCGTCCACAAGCACGGCGCCAAGGTCGCGCTGCAGCTGTTCCACCCCGAGTACGACGTGCCCGGTGTCGGCCGCATGGTCATGGGCTCCATGACTGCCGCCAAGGCTGCGCAGGAGGCCAAGGCCGCCGGCGACGAGGAGACCTTTGCCGCCAAGATGGCCGAGTCCAACGAGATCCGCAACCAGGCCTACGCCAAGCTGCACCACGACATGCAGCACTTTGTGAACGAGGCGAGTGTGGAGCAGCTCACCCAGATCAAGGAGGCTATCGCCGCCTCGGCCGCTCGCGCGCAGCAGGCCGGCATCGACGCCATCGAGGTCCACGGCGACCGCCTGGTAGGTTCGCTGTGCTCGGCCATCCTCAACCAGCGCACCGACGAGTACGGCGGCTCGTTCGAGAACCGCGTTCGCTACGCGCTGGAGGTCGTCGCTGCCATTAAGGAAGCCGCGCCGCAGCTGATGGTGGAGTACAAGCTCCCCGTGATCATGGAGAACCCCGACGGCACGCCGCGCGGCAAGGGTGGCCTGCAGCCCGACGAGGCCTGCGAGTTTGCCAAGCTGCTCGAGGGCGCGGGCATCGATATGATTCAGGTCGCACAGGCCAACCACACCGGCAACATGGGCGACACCATTCCGCCCATGGGCGCCATGCCCTACAACTGGACGCTGCCCGTGGCCGAGCGCGTCAAGGCCCTGGTTTCCGTGCCGGTGGCAACCGTCGGCCGCGTTGTCTCGGTTGAGGCCGGCGAGAAGATTCTGGAAGACGGCTCCGCCGATATCATCGCTTATGGCCGCTCGCTCATGTGCGACCCCGACATTGCGCTGAAGGCCGCCACGGGCGAGCCCATTCGCGAGTGCCTCAACTGCAATAAGGGCTGTGTCGACGCGATTCAAAACCGCAAGTACATCTCGTGCGTGCTTAATGCCGAGAACGGCGACGAGGCGACCATCGCCATCAAGCCGGGCGAGGGCGACAAGAAGATCGCCGTGGTGGGCGGCGGTATTGCCGGCCTGGAGGCCGCGCGCGTGGCGGCCAAGCGCGGTTACGACGTGACCGTCTACGAGGCGAGCGATCATCTGGGCGGCCAGATTGTGCTGGCGGCCGCGCCTCCGCGCAAGGACGAGATCATGCGCTCGGTCGAGTACTACGAGAAGATTCTGCCTGGCCTGGGCGTGAAGGTTGAGCTCAACCATGCCGCTACCGCTGAGGACCTCAACGCCGCCGACGCCGCGATTGTGGCCGTGGGCGCGCACGACGTGGTCATCCCCGTTCCGGGTGCCGACTCGGAGAAGGTCGTCTCGAGCTGGGACGTGCTGGCCGGCAAGGTGGAGCTTACGGGCCGCGTCGCCGTCATTGGCGGCGGCCTGGTGGGCACCGAGACTGCCGAGTACCTGCTGCAGCACGGCTGCGAGGTGGCGATCGTGGAGATGCTCGACAAGATTGCCGCGGGCGAGTCCGAGACCATTCTGCCGCTGATTATGAGCGACTTTGCCGAGCACAACGTGGAGCAGCACGTGAAGACCCGCCTGACCGCCATTACCGACGAGGGCGTGGAGGCTGTTCGCACCACCGAGGACGGCGCCGAGGAGCCGGTGAAGATCGCCTGCGATTACGTGGTGATGGCCGTGGGCTCCAAGGCCAACGCGTTTGACCTGGATGGCGTGACGGTGCCCGTGACCTGCGTGGGCGACTGCTCGGGTGAGCGCACCGCCGACATTGCGAGCGCCATTCGCACGGCGTATCACGCGGCCAACGAGCTGTAGTTGAACATCGCGGCCAGGCGGGACGGTGGCACGGATCCGTCTCGCCCGGCTATGTCCCGTCGGGTGTCAATCGGTGCGGGGCCTGCAAGCGCAGCAGGTCCCGCCCTTTTTGTTTTGCTCCGGTGGATGGCAATGCGCGGTAATCATGAGGAGTGAGGACGTCTACTGTCTCGCAGATCACTCAAAATTATTGGGGGAGGGGTTAATAACTATATCCTCTATACCAAAGGACATAAAGAGATGCCAATTTTGTTGACAAGCGAATGACGATTAGCTGCGAGTCAGCTACCAGCGTAAATAATCGATAAAGAAATGTCGTAATTTGGTGCCAAATGCCCAGATAACGCCGCGTCTACTTTAATTAACTGCTTTGAGCAAACAGTAAAATGCTACTATCTAACTTGCACGTAAGAAAGCAGATTAACGGTTAAGGCTAAGAAGTGGCAGGTATGTCGGAAGCAACTAGGACTCGCACGCATGCGCCCGAGGTTAGACAGCGCGCCGTCGAGATCCTCCAAGAGGGGGTCGGTCATCGCGCCCTCGCCGCGGAGCTTGGCATTCCCCAGGCCACGGCTCGTCAGTGGGCCCGCGCGTATGCTGTGGGCGGTGCCGACGCCGTTCTCAACGCCGGTTCGCATCATCACACCTATTCGTACGAAGTTAAGCTCGCCGTGGTCAAGGACCGCTTGGAAAACGGCTTAACGGTTCGCGAGGCCATGATCAAACACAAGATTCCCAGCGAGTCTTCGGTCAAGGCTTGGTGCCGTCAGTACCGCGAGAGCGGTGAGTCCGCACTGGTCGATAAGCCGCGCGGTCGCAAGCCGCGCGTTAAAAAGGCGGAATAGCAAACGGGATGGTGCGCCCACGGGGGCGCATTTTTCTTGCCGCGCCAACTTTTTGGACCAGCGCGAGCCTATCGGGACATTCTCCAAAGTGGCCAATAAACCGCGCGCAGTGGCCCGCGCGCCTGTCGCTGCGATAGGGGAGCGTCGCCTCTCTGCTCCAAAGCGGACGCGCCCTTGCCCTGTACGACTAAAACTCCCCAGTTGACCGAAAACCTGCCGCCGCTACTCCTCAATTGAGCTATAACGTTAAACAATTGCAGCGTTTTTGCATGGGGGAGTGATGGTATGACGCTATTGTATTTCCTTACCCTGTTTCCGCTGGTACCGGCGCTGGGCATGCTGCTCGCGCGCGGTGACCGCGCCCGCGATGCGGTGGGGCTCATAGGCTCCGGCATTATTATGGCGGTGACAGTTGTAGTCGCCGTCATGTTTTTTGGCACGGGTCCGCAGAGCTTTGAGGTTGCCCCCGGCACCTCGCATGTGCTCTCGATCATCAGCTCCGCTATCGATGTCATCCTGTGCGCCGTCATCCTGTACAACGCGTACAAATATAGGAACGCGCTCACCACGGTGCTCGGCGTGGTGCAGCTGGTGGGCTCCGTTGCCTTTGCGACCATGACGCTGCCCGCGGCCGAAGCCGTCACGGCGACGCCGCTCTACCTGGATTACATGAGCGTGATCATGGTCCTCGCCGTCGGCATTGTCGGCAGCCTTATCTGTATCTACGCCCTGGGCTACATGAAGGACTTCCAAGCGCACGATGAGCACGAGGCCGCGCTGCGCGGGCAGACCGCACCCGACCGTCGCCCGCAGTTCCTGGCGCTTATGTTCCTGTTCCTCTCGGCCATGTTCGTCATCGTGACGAGCGACAACCTTGAGTGGCTGTTCTGCGGCTGGGAAATCACCACCGTGTGCTCGTTCCTTATGATTGGCTACACGCGCACGCCCGAGGCCATCAAGAACGCCTTCACCCAGATCATCCTTAACATGCTGGGCGGCATCGCGTTTTTGGCGGGCCTTATGTTCCTGCACGTTAACGGCATGCCGCTGACCATCTCGGGCATGATCGAGCTTTCCGGCTCCGGAACCGCGCAATCCGCGCTGCTGGTGATGCCGGTCATTCTGCTGTCGCTCGCCGCACTCACCAAGGCCGCACAGATGCCGTTCCACACGTGGCTGCTCGGCGCCATGGTTGCCCCCACGCCCACGAGCGCCCTGCTGCACTCGTCAACCATGGTCAAAGCCGGCGTGTTCCTAATGGTCAAGCTGAGCCCGCTCTATGCCATCTATCCCGTGACCGGCTTTATGGTCACGAGCGTGGGCGCCATCACGTTTTTGCTCGCTGCCCTTATGGCCATCTCGCAGAGCAATGCCAAGCGCGTGCTCGCGTACTCCACCATTTCCAACTTGGGCCTCATCAGTGCCTGCTTGGGTGTCGGCGCGCCCGAGGCCGTATGGGCGGCCATCTTCCTGATTCTGTTTCACACGGTGGCAAAGTCGCTGCTGTTCCTGTGCGTGGGCACGGCCGAGCATCATATCGGCAGCCGCAATATCGAGGACATGGACGGTATGTTCAGCCGCATGCCGCACCTGACGCGTCTGATGATGCTGGGCATCATGGGCATGTTTGTGGCGCCGTTTGGCATGCTCGTGTCCAAGTGGGGTGCCCTGGTGGCGTTTGCGCAGACCGGCAACGTGCTCATGATCATGGTGCTTGCCTTTGGCTCGGCCGCGACGTTCTTCTTCTGGGGCAAGTGGCTTGCCAAGCTTTCGGGCGTCGACCCCACGGCTCAAAACGTTGAGGTTAATGTCCATAAGACCGAATGGATGGCGCTCAACACCATCGCCGCGCTGCTGATTCTGTGCTGCGTGGCGTTCCCGGTTATCTCGAGCGGTCTGGTGTCGCCTTACTTGGCCATGGTGTTTGGCCGCGTGCCGTACGTTATTGGCAAGGACGCCATGTATCTGATGGTGGTTATCGTGGCTTTTATCGCCGTGGTGCTGCTGACGTCGTTCCGCGTGAGCAATAAGCCGCACGTCAACGTGTACCTTTCGGGCGTTGGAACCGAGAACTACCGTCATTTCCGCGGCTCGATGGGACACGAGGTAAAGGCCGAAAAGCGCAATTGGTACTCGGAGGACGCCCTTGGCGAGAAGCGTATTGGCCCCGCGGGTAGCGTCGTGTGCTGCAGCATTATCTTGTTTGCGCTGCTGTGCTGCGCGTGGATTGGGCCCGAGCGGCTTGCCATGAGTGCGCCCTCGGTGCTGCGCGGCAAGTATTTCGAAGGCTCGGGCGTCGTGGGCATTTTTATTGGTACCGTGGCGTTTGCCTTGCTGGCGCCGCTTGTGGGCGGTTTGATTGACGGCCTTGACCGCAAGCTGTCCGCTCGCATGCAGGGTCGCGTGGGGCCGCGTCTGCTGCAGCCCTTCTACGACGTTGCCAAGCTGCTGCGCAAAGCCCCTGCCAGCGTAAACACCATGGACGATACCTACATGGCGTGCGCGCTCATCTTTACCGTGGTGGGCGGCGGCATCTTTGTGTCGGGTTCCAACACGCTGTTGTGCGCCTTTATGGTTACGCTCGCCGCGATCTTTGTGGTGCTGGCGTCCGCCTCGACGCAAAGCCCGTTTGCCCAGGTCGGCGCCGACCGCGAGCTGCTGCAGGTCATGAGTTACGAGCCCGCCGTTCTGCTGATGAGCGTGGGCCTGTACCTTGCCACCGATAGCTTCGATTCCATTGCCGTGACGGGGCAGTCGGCCCCCATCATCGTGTACAGCGCGCCTATTTTCCTCGCGCTGCTCGCGGTGCTCACCATCAAGCTGCGCAAGTCACCGTTCGATCTTTCGTACTCGCATCACGCGCATCAGGAGATTGTCCAGGGCGTCGCCACCGAGATGAGCGGCGGCACGCTGGCCAAGATGACCCTTATGCACTGGTGCGAGACCGTGCTGTTTTTGATGTGGGTGGGCATGTTCTTTGTCTGGGACAACCCGGTGAGCTGGGTCGTAGCCCCGGTCGTGATGGCCGCGACGTATTTTGTCGAGGTCCTGATCGACAACACCTTCGCACGCAGCACCTGGCGCAGCTGCTTTAGGCTCGGATGGGGCGTGGCGCTGGTGTTTGGCCTGCTCAACCTTATGCCCATCCTCGTCGACGTATTTATTTAGGAGGCGGCATCCATGGATCATAAAATGTCGCGCTCGCCGTGGGTTATTCATTACGACGGTTCGAGCTGCAACGGATGCGATATCGAGGTGCTGGCCTCGCTCACGCCGCTGTTCGATGCGGAGCGCTTTGGCGTGGTCAACACCGGCAACCCCAAGCATGCGGATATCTTTTTGGTGACGGGGTCGGTCAATGCCCAGAACCTGCCTGTCGTGCGCCAGATCTACAACCAGATGCTCGAGCCCAAGTGCGTGGTGGCGTGCGGCATCTGCGCGTGTTCGGGCGGCGTGTTCCGCGATGCCTACAACGTGATCGGCGGCGTGGACCGCGCGATTCCCGTGGACGTGTACGCGCCCGGGTGCGCCATTCGCCCCGAGACGGTGATCGATGCCATCGTGGAGGCGTGTGGCATCCTGGACCAGAAGGAGGCCGTGATGCGCGCCGGCGGCGATCCGCTCACCGTGGGCGGTGCCGCTACCTGGGACGGTGGCGTTGAGCTGGGCGAGGACGGGTTTGTGGCTGCTGCGGAGGCCGGCGACGCGACCGCCGCTGCAAAGGAGGCCGAGTAATGCAAAAGGCTATCTATACCACCGTCGGGATCGAGGAGCTCCTGTCGCATGTCCAGGCGCTTAAGGGCGTCGGCGCACGCTTTGTGCAAATGCACGCTGAACGCAACGTCGACGACGGCTCGTATCGCTTGGTCTATACGTTTATCAACGTTCGTGCTGCTCAGGAGCATATTGCGCAGGACGGCAGCTATGCGATTGAGAACCTGGTGGTTGAGGGCATCGACCAGTATCAGGAGATTCCGTCCGTCAGCTCGTACTATCCGGCGGTATTCCCGTTTGAAAACGAAGCACACGACCTGTTTGGCCTTGCCATCACCGACATGCAGATCGACTTTAAGGGCTTTTTCTACCAGGTCTCGACTGTCGAACCCATGAGCGTTATCACGCCCGAGGTGAAGGCTGCGCGCGAGAAGGCCATGAAGGTCCGTGCCGCCGCCGAAGCCAAGGCGCGCAAGGCCGCTGCCGAGAAGGCCGTCGCCGCCGCGGCTGCTGCAGGGGAAGGCGCTGGCGATGCTGTGGGCGCTGCCGTCGCTCAGCCCGCTGCGGCTGCCGGCTCCGATGCTCAGCACGATGAGGTCGCTGCCAAGGCTGCGCTTAAAGCTGCCGAGATGGAGGCAAAGCTCGCCGCCATAGATCCCGAGAAAGCGGCCAAGGTCCGCGCGGCGCTTGCCGCCAAGGCCGCCCGCGACAAGCAGAAAAAGGAGGCGTAAGGTCCATGGCGCATCGCTCCGTTATTCCGTTTGGCCCGCAGCACCCGGTGCTGCCCGAGCCGCTTCATCTGGACCTAGTGATCGAGGACGACCGCGTTATCGAGGCAATTCCGCAGATCGGTTTTGTGCACCGCGGGCTCGAGAAGCTCACCGAAAAGCGCGACATGCATCAGTTTGGCTACATCGCCGAGCGCATCTGTGGCATCTGCGCCGTGGGCCATAGCTGCGGCTACGCCAGCGCCTGCGAGCGCATGCTCGACATCGAGGTGTCTGGACGCGTGCAGTATATCCGCACCATTTTGCACGAGCTGTCGCGTATCCACTCGCATTTGCTGTGGCTGGGCCTGCTCGCCGATGCCTTTGGTTTTGAGGCGCTGTTCTATCGTTCGTGGACCCTGCGCGAGCAGATTCTCAAGATTTTCGAGAGCACCTGCGGTGGTCGCGTGATTCTGTCGATCAACGAGATCGGCGGCCTTAAGCACGATATCGAGGACTCCGAGTTGGCGGGAATCGTCCAGACGCTCGATGCCATGCGCCCCGACTACGAGGCCCTGGTGCATACGTTTTTAGATGATGCCAGCTGCGGCGAGCGCTTGCATGGCGTGGGCGTGATCAGCAAGAAGGACGCGCTGGATCTTTCGATGGTCGGGCCGTTCGGTCGCGCCTCGGGCGTGGATTACGACGTGCGTATGTTCGGCGACGGTGCCTATGCGGACTTGGCCGCGTTTGAGCCCATCGTGGTGACCGACGGCGACTGCTATGCCCGCTGCCAGGTGCGTTGCGCCGAGGTCACGCAGGCCATGGACATTATCAAGGAACTTGTGGACAAGATTCCGCACGACGGCATCGGCGGGCGCACCAAGCTTACGCCGGCCGACGGCGCGCGCGGCGAGGTTGTGATTGAGCAGCCGCGCGGCGAGGCGTACTACTATGTGCGCGGCAACGGCACCAAGAACCTGGACCGTTTCCGCGTGCGCACGCCGACGTCGCAGAACCTGGCGGGTCTGACGCATGCGCTGCAGGGCGTGCTCCTTGCCAACGTGCCCATGATTATCCTGACCATCGACCCCTGCATTAGCTGCACGGAAAGGTAGGCGCGGCATGAGTTTACTGACATTTGCCAAGACGGCCTTGGGCTCTATGGTCAAGCAGCCGGTAACGGTGTGCTATCCGCAGGAGAAGCTCGCGGCACCCGAGCGCCTGCGCGGGCATATCGTTAACGACATGGACGTGTGCATTTGCTGCGGCATGTGCGCACGTCGCTGCCCGGCGGGTGCGCTGGCGGTCGATCGCAAGGGCGGCACCTGGTCGATCGACCCGTACGCCTGCGTGGTGTGTGGCGAATGCATCGAAAGCTGCCCCAAGCACTGCCTGAGTATGGACACCGCCCGCACCCCAGTTGCGGCGGACAAGACTCCCACGGTGGAAACCAAGCCGGAATAGCGCTGAAATAGGGGCCGGCGGGGCAAAAATGCCCCGCCGTCCCCGCGCTTGGGCGCGCGGCTAGGCCGCTGTGAACAAAACTATGCCGGTTTACTACGATGAATCGCCAATCTCCCACCACACCGCATTTAGTAAAAATAAAACCGACGCTCCTATAAGTTGTCAAGAGGCAGTTTGCGGGAGCGCTCCCTTCAATTCGCACAGGAGCTCGTAATACCTTCTCTCCAGTTTCGTCGACCGCCGTCTCCCATGTTCCAGGTGCCCGAGTGTGGCTGCGGACAGGCCGAGCCCTTCGGCGGCCTGCTTCTGAGTCACCCGCATCGCCTTGCGCATCTTCGCGAGCTCGGGGCCTTCCGGCGCGGCGCCGTCGGGGTTCGGGTCCATGAGCACGCGGTACACCTC
>JAGZEK010000035.1 GCA_018368345.1 Collinsella sp. | reverse complement strand
CACGCCCGGCTCGTAGTACGTCGCGCCCGCGATGATGAGGCTCTCCGCGCCCGCGGCATAAGAAGGCCCGCCCAGCAAAACGCATAGGCAGGCCATGGCGGTAAACATCTTGCAGTCCCTTTTAATGAGAAGGCAAATCGCTATAACCGAGTTTGTCCGAACATCGCGTAAGGCATGAGTCAGGTCGAAGGTGTTCATCGAAACGACAGGGACAGAGATGCCTTAATAGGCCGTCTCGATCTGGGCGAACCCCTCGTAGCTAGGATCGACGCACCTCGATAGAGAACGCGGGGGCGCAGTTTGCCGCATTCCGCTCATCGACAGTGTTGAGCCATCGCTTTAAGGAACCTGTCGATGAAAAGGAAGAGTCTGGTAGCGTATGGCCACACGCAGGGTCTACCGGCGAGCACATTGCGCAACCTTTTGCAGAGCAAACCGCTGCCAGGGCCTGGTTTGGAGACGATATTCCAGCCTAGGATGGGAGGCAATCATCATTGCGCAGCTAAATCTCCAACAATGTTGAACAAATAGGATGTCATTTGCTTGAAATCCGGATAGCTTTGGTGGCGTCGATATTAAGGGAGCTATCGGAACAGCTCATCATGGCTGCCGGTGCGTTCAAAGAAAGCTACCTCTTCGTTTGATGACCATATGACAAGCCAGTCGCCAGAGTTTGCTACGTGACATTCGTTTCGCCCTGCCCAGTTGCCGCTTAGCCGGTGCATATTATGACGTCGTTTTAATATGTCCATTGACTCGGGTGTATTCTGTAGCACCAGGTCAATTAGCTTTTGAAGCTCGGATAGATCCCATTTACGGCGCTTTGCTTTTTTCTTTAAATCGCGGGAGAAGGCTGCAGAGAACTCTGCGGTTAACGTGCTCATTGTGCCATCGCTGCAGCGATAAGATCGGCGCCATTGTCAAAACGTCCTTTTTTGCCAGATGCAAGAAACGCGTCCCCCTCGCGAATGGCCTCAAGGCTTTCGGCATTGGGCTCCTCAGGGGCAAAAGTCAACGGGATGCGATGGGTGTTGACCATTTGCTTGAAGAATGCGCGCGTCACGGACGACAAATCAAGTCCATAGTAATCAGCCACTTCTGCTGCCTCGCGTTTGAGGTCATCGTCAACCCTAATGGTTAATGTTGAGCTTGCCATTTTTGGACCCTCCAATCGTGTGAGTGCAACCTTAGTATAACGCACATACACTAGTAGATTATGTAATTACAATCAATTAACTAAGCCTTTTAGTGGTACGGCACCTCATACATTGCATGCAGTAAAAAGGCAACGCTCCCTTTCCGAAAGCGTTGCCTTTAAAGCTTCAACAGGGCTCTTGTATTGCAACTAGGTATGCCGCACGCCTCAATAGCGATATGCGGTACCTAGAAGCCCTAGTCCCAACAGGAGTAGCGTAAAGGACACGGTGATCCAGTTGTTGTCGCCAGTCTTGGGGAGTGCCGCAGTTGTCGCGGTTGCAGCCTTGGGCTTGGAGGACGTGGACACTGTGGTCTTGGTCACCGTCGTTGTTGTCTTGGTTGGCGCTGCCGCGGGCTTTGGCGCGAGTCCTGTGGTGGGCCCTCCGGCGGCGGGGCCAGCATCGGTGGAAGACTTCCCCGCGCTATCCGCCGGCGCCACGCTCCCGTCGGTCTCCCCCGCCGGCGGCGTGGCGCCCTCGGGCTCAATCACCACATGCGGAGCCACCGCACCAGCAGCATCCGCCACACCGCCAGCACCAAAGGCCCCGCCTGCAGGCGCCAAAAACCGCGCGGACACAAGCGAGCCGTCCGTGCACGCGACGCCGCCGTCAACACCTGCCGCATCAAGCCACGAGGCGTCGACGGAAACCCGACAGCCGGCCGTACCATCGCCAAGGCCCGCATCTTGCAGATACACGCCGTAAGCGCGCACGCCCGCTCCGGACCCGGCGCCCGCGGCAACGACGCGTCCGCCGCCGCGCACGGCCATGTCGCCTGCGATCACGCCGGCGACCGCCTCTTCCGTAATATCGGCGCCGTCTGCCCGGGCATCGACGGTGCATCCATCCACCACAAGCGCCTGCGAAACGTGGATCCCGCACTGCGAGCCCGTCGCCGTCAGGGTCCCGGTACCGCGAAGCGTCAGGCTGCCCCACACCTCCATGCCGCACAGCGTGATGTCCGCA
>JAGZEK010000034.1 GCA_018368345.1 Collinsella sp. | reverse complement strand
GGCGGCTGATCCGGTCCGACCGGGCCGCGCGGCAAGGAGATATATTGCCAGACCGGAGGGGCGCCGGGGGCGGGAATCTGGGCGTACACATTTCCTACACATATAAGGACTCTCGGCTGGCTGGGTAAATATAAGAGGGGACCTCGTTTCCGAGATCCCCTCTTTCGCCTATCTACAGTAATAGACTCTTAAATACCTTATGCCAGCAGCTTGCGACCGGACTCTTCAATCGCGTCAAGTGCTGCATCAGCCTCGGCGGCATCCGTGCCCTTGGCAAAGATATACAGCTTGATCTTGGGCTCGGTGCCAGAAGGACGGACGATACCCTTGTTGCCACCCTCGAGATCGAACTCAATGACATTAGCCTTCGGCAGGCCGTTCACGCAGGTGTTGTAGTCCACGACGGCTTCAATCTTGGACCCAGCAAGCTCCGCAGGCGGGTTCTCGCGCAGACCGGCCATGATGCCGGCCATCTTTGCCGCACCCTCAGCACCCGGATAGCTCAGCGAAATCGTCTTATTGTGGTAGTAGCCATACTTCTCGTACAGCTCGTGCATCGCGTCGGCGAGGTTCTTACCCTGCAGCTTGTAATACTGAGCCATCTGGCAAATCAGCAGCGAAGTGCTCACGGCGTCCTTGTCGCGCACGTGATCACCAGCCAGATAACCGTAGCTCTCCTCAAAACCGAAGATAAAGCGATCGACTTCACCGGCATCGGAAAGCGAGGTAATGATGTCACCGATGTACTTGAAGCCCGTCAGGCAGCGACGGAGCTCAAAGCCATATTCCGCGGCCAGAGCATCGACCATGGCGGAAGAAACAATGGTAGTAACCGCGACCTTCTTAGTGAGGTCCTCGCCGCGGGCGGCACGGGTCTTGCAAATATAGTCGAGCAACAGGACGCCCATCTCGTTACCGGTCAGCAGCAGATAGTCATCGCCATTCTTAACGGCAACGCCAACACGGTCGGCGTCGGGATCGGTCGCAAGCAGCAGATCGGGGTGAACCTGCTCGCAGAGATCGATGCCCTTCTGCATGGCCTGTCGGATCTCGGGGTTAGGATACGGGCAGGTCGGGAAATCGCCGTTAGGTTCCTTCTGCTCGGGAACAACCGTGACATCAGTGATGCCAGCGCGCTCGAGCACCGTGGTGACGGGAATGAGGCCGGTACCATTCAGCGGCGTATAGACAAGCTTGAGCGGTGCGCCGGCGATCTCCTCGGCAGAAAGATTCGTAACGCCGCGAGCGAGAACGGCGTCGTAATAACGCTCGAGGCACGAGTCATCGATCCATTTGACCAGGCCCTGCTCAAGAGCCTCATCAAAGTCCATGGACTTCACGCCGGTGAATGTATCGGTCTCGGCGATAGCCTTAGAAATTGCATCGGCGGCCTCGCTGGTGATCTGGCAGCCGTCGGGGCCATAGGCCTTATAGCCGTTATACGGCGCCGGGTTATGGCTAGCAGTCATGCAAATGCCACCGGAGCACTTAAGATCACGGACGGCCCAGGAGAGCGTCGGCACAGGAGAAATCTTGGGATACACGAGGGCAGTCACGCCGTTTGCTGCAAGAATGGCAGCCGTCGTCTTAACGAACAGCTCACCTTTATTGCGGCTATCGCGAGCGATGGCGACCGTCGGATGCTCAAAGGTCGCATTGAGGTAGTCAGCGAATCCCTGGGTCGCACGACCGACCGTATAGATATTCATACGGTTAGTGCCCGCACCGATAGTGCCGCGAAGACCGGCAGTACCGAAGGCGAGATCCTGGAAGAAAGCGTCGGTGATGGCGTCCTCATCACCCTGCTCCTTCATCGTGTTGAGCTCAGCGAGGAGCTCCTCGTCCTTGACATTGGCAATCCAAGTATCAAGCAGCTCATGAACATCTGCCATGTGAGTCCTTCCGTCACAATCAATAAAACGACCCGTGTAAAAACAGGACAAGCGCAGCAGTGCGCTAAAGCAAATATTAGTCCATTGAGAACAGAGAACCGACCAAAGAACGGTGAACGTCTATATTCAGCGGTGGATGATTAAATTGATTTAATTGCATAAGGAATGTTGCTCGTAAACGCAAAAAAGGGGGAGGCCGCGAGGCCTCCCCCTTCTCAGTTCAAGCGTACGGCTCGGTGCCGTCCACCGGTCAGCGGCGCCCTGGCCTCCCA
>JAGZEK010000020.1 GCA_018368345.1 Collinsella sp. | reverse complement strand
TCGACGAAACTGGAGAGGAGGTATTACGAGCTCCTGTGCGAATTGGAGAGAGCGCTCCCGCAAACTGCCTCTTGACAACTTATAGGAGCGTCGGTTTTAGTTCAACAAGTTTCGGAGTGGTCGCGGTTGAGCGATTCATCGTAGTAAACCGCCATAGTTTTGGCGGAGGCAGTCAGATTTGTGGGTGGCAAACAAAGAGTGTCCCTTTTGACTAGTCGTTTAAGAACGTCCCCCCCCAATGACTAAGTTGCAGGTGGCGGCGGTTGTGTTACACTAACGCTGCGTATTTGACGCAATCATCTCGATACAGATCAATGACGCCCGTCGCTTTTTGGACGGAGCTAGACTGTTTAGCCGCCCTGAAGGTATATGCAGGGAGCATGTGATCACAGGGCTTGAAAAGAAAGTTGAGCAAACACTGTGTCTGATCAACAACAAGAAAACGAAATAACGACGACGCAAACGGCTCCCGCTGCACCGGTTGCGTCGGACCAGGTCGCGGCGCCCGCGCAAGCCTCGGCTCCTGAGACGCCTAAGGCTGCTTCGACGCCTATGCCTGTAGCGGTTGAGAAGGCCGTGCCTGCAACTGGTGAGGAGGCTGCTCCGGCAAAGCCCAAGCGCACGCGCCGCACGGCCAAGCCTGCCGCTGACGGCGAGGAGGTCACCAAGCCAAAGCGCCGTACCACGCGCACGACGCGCGCCAAGCTCACCGTTGCAGCTGACTCCTCGGCGCCGATTTCCGATGAGGTCGCGCAGGCACGTGCGTTGGCGCAGATTAGCGAGGCTCAGGTGGTGCGCGCCCGCCGTCGTGCTGCCGAGCGCGAGGCCGCGGCTCTGACCGAGCTTGCAGCTCCGTCTGTGCCCGAGACGCCTGCCGCCACCGAGACTCCTGTCGCCGACCAGCCGACCGAGAAGCCGGTACCGCGCGCACGCCGTCGCACGGCTGCTAAGGCCGAGCAGGTTGCTGAACAGGTAACCCCCGAGCTCACTGAGGCTTCGGTCCGTTCCGCGACAGGGGAGGGCACATCGCCTGTTGAGCCTGCTGCGCCTGTCGAGGCCAGCGAAGTTCCCGTTGTCGATCCGGCTTTGCGCCCGCACCGTCGCGGTCGCAAGCCTAAGGCCTTTGTCGAGGCCGAGAAGGCCGCAGCCGCAGCCGCCGCCGCTCGGGATGCTGCGGCGACCGCCAAGTCCTCAACTGCTGCCGATGAACCCGTCCAGGATGCTACGACTTCCGAGGCCGTTTCTGCCGATGCCGAGCCCGCCGACGTCCGTCCCGGTCGCAGCCGTCGCACTGCTGCTAAGCGCACGTCCAAGGCTAAGGCTGCCAAGAAGGGTGCGTCCGAGGATTCCGCCGAGACGACCGCCGATGCATCGACTGATGCCGTCGAGCCCCAGGACGTCGAACAGCCTGCATCCGAGAAGCCCAAGCGCGGTCGCAAGAAGTCCGTTAAGGCCAAGGCCGCCGAGCAGCATGCTGATGTCGAAGCGCAGGTCGATTCCGGCGCCGAGGCCAATGACGCCGCTGCGGCCAATGTTGACACCACCGCAACCGATGGTGCCGCCCCCGCCGAGGGCGAAGACGGCGCTCGCCCCAACCGTCGCCAGCACAAGCGCAACGAGGAGCGCAACGAGCGCAAGGACGAGCGCAACAACGACCGTCGCAACCGCCAGCGCGATCGCAAGCAACGCAACAAGGAGCGTAATGCCACTCCCACCGAGCCCACGCTTTCGCGCGAGGAGCTCGCTGCCATGAAGGTCGCCGAACTTCGCGAGAAGGCCAAGGAGTTCGAGATCGAGACGACCGGCAAGAAGAAGGCCGAGCTCGTCGAGGAAATCTACGTCACCGCTGCGAAGGCCGAGGGCTTCCGCGACATCAAGGGCATTCTGCAGATTCGCCCGGACAGCTCCGGCATCATCCACGCCCATGGCTACATGAAGTCCAACGACGACGCCTTCGTGCCCGCCTACCTCATCCGCTCCGCGCGCCTGCGCACGGGCGACGTCATCGAGGGCTCGCTGCGTCCTTCGCGCGGCGGCGACAAGCGCGCCGGCCTCGCCAAAATCACGACCGTCAACGGTCTGGACCCCGAGCAGATTCGCAACCGTCCCAAGTTCGGCGACCTCACCCCGGTCTATCCCAACGAGCCGCTGCGCATGGAGCACGGCAAGGACTCTATTACCGGTCGCGCCATCGACATCGTGTCACCGATCGGCAAGGGCCAGCGCGGCCTGATCGTGTCCCCGCCCAAGGCCGGCAAGACCACGATCCTCAAGAAGATCTGCCAGTCTATCTCGATTAACAACCCCGAGGTGCACCTCATCTGCCTGCTCGTCGACGAGCGCCCCGAAGAGGTCACCGATATGCAGCGTTCCATCAAGGGTGAGGTTGTGGCGTCGACCTTCGATATGCCTGCCGACAACCACACCCGCGTGGCAGAGCTCGTCATCGAGCGCGCCAAGCGCATCGTAGAGCTGGGTGGCGACGTCGTGGTGGTGCTCGACTCCATCACGCGCCTCGCCCGCGCCTACAACTTGGCGGCGCCTGCCTCGGGCCGCATCCTTTCGGGCGGCGTCGATTCGGCGGCACTGTATCCGCCCAAGCGCTTCCTGGGTGCAGCCCGCAATATCGAGAACGGCGGCTCGCTCACCATCCTGGCCTCTGCCCTCATCGACACCGGTTCCAAGATGGACGAGGTCATTTTCGAGGAGTTCAAGGGCACCGGCAACATGGAGCTTAAGCTCGACCGCGACCTGGCCGACCGCCGCATCTTCCCGGCTATCGACCCCGTTGCCTCCGGTACGCGTAACGAGGACCTGTTGGTCGACGAGCAGATGCGTCCGTTTGTCTTTGGTCTGCGTCGCATTCTTGCAGGCATGAACAACACCGAGCGCGCGGCCGCATCGTTTATCAAGGGTCTTAAGGGCACCAACACCAACCAGGAGTTCCTGGTGCGTTCGGCCAAAAAACACAGCGACTACGAGCAGACGTTCTAGGTTGTCATCCACGCGCAGCGATAGTCATCAATGCGATAAAGGGTCGGGGCTTTGAGCCTCGGCCCTTTTCCATAGCGCCGCTCCGCGCTTATTTTTGACCGTAAGACCGACGAGCAGCAGGTTTCCCGTTTCAATCCGACATCGTCGCTTGCAATCGACAGGGCGGTTTCGCATAATAGCTTTTAAGCTTCGCGACGGAAAACGCAGATGAAACGAACCATATACCGTTGCTTTGGGGCATAGCCCCGCTTCATCTTCTCTCGCGCAGCCAACTGAATGATGCGATTTGGGTGCTGGAAGATGGGGAGAGCTCATGGCTTCTTCTGATGCAACACAACGAGCAGTCCTTGCCGGACTTTCGTGCGGGATCGGCCTTGCCGCTCCCGTGGTTATGTATGCCGCGACGCTGCCGTTTTCGTCGGTGAACGAGACGGTCGTGGCGGGTGCGGTTCCCTTCGCCGTGGGCGCGGTGGCGGGCGTGGGCATCTATGCCGCCTCGCTGGGTATCTCCGAGTATCGTGCGCAGCGTGAAGAGCGTCTGTTCCAGCCCGATGCTATGGGCGGTGCCGCCAATCTCAATCAGCATCAAAGCGAGTTCAAGACCGCCTCGATTCCAGCTCAGCAGCAGGATGCGACTCCTTACGCTGCGACTTCTGCTTCTCAGGCTCAGTCGGAGCAGTCTACCTCGGCATTCCTTTCCGGCCTGACTGGTGCGTTCCAGCGCCGTCATGCCGATGATGGTGTCCCTACCATCGCTCGAGCCGCAGATGCTATGGACGAGGACGAGGCTTGGTCTATGATCGACAGTATGCTCGACGACGATTCGCCGGTGAGCTGCGACCCTGCACACTCGCGCGACATCTATCAAGTCGCCATCGACGAGCTCACCAACGGCGGGCAGTCCGGCTCCTTCAATCGCGACGACATCGCCGCCGCGGCACGCGCCGTGTCTGGCTCCCAGGCCGCCCCTGCGGGCAGCACGGCGGCTTTCGTGGCACTCGTCGCCAACGCGGCAGCCAATAACGCCTACAGCGCTACCTCGGCGGACGCGAACGCTTCCGCCGATAATTCGTACGTTGATGAAGCCATGACCGCGGACGAGGAGGCCGTTGCCGCCCGCCGCGCCGCCGAAAGCTCGCTTTGGGGCGCTCCTGCCCAGCAGCAGGCGGCTGAGGCTGCGCCGTACAACGCAAACCTCGCCAGCATGCCTATCATCTCCGGTGTCGCGGACATCGATCTCGATGACCTCGATGAGCCTGCAGCCATCACCGCATCGATTGATGCCCAAGATCGCATCGACACCGGCGACCTTCCGGACGCTTCGCTCGAGGTTGATGTCCCTATGGCCGATTACTCAGGCCACGAGGACATGTGGGCCGCCGCCACCGCGATTCTGGATGAGATTGACGAGCCTGCTCCTGTTGCAGCCCCCGCTCCCGTCACTGCCCCTCAGCCTGCTGCCCCCGCCTATGTCGGCCGTCACAGCGCTGTGTTCCCCGAGGATACTGCCCGCATCTCGCGTGAGAGCATCGAGCGAGCCGAGGCTATTGCCGCCGGCATTATGGAAAATCGTCGTCACGAGCGCGTCAATCAGATCCTCGAGGAAGAGATCGAGCGCCTGCAGTCCTTTACCGCCAAGCGTACGGGCCGTGCCTATCTGAGCGTTATCGAGGGCGGTACCGCCAGCTTCGCGCCGCTCCGCGCGGAGGCATAACTTCTGCATGGTTAAGATCAATCGAAAATGGGCGGTCGTGACCTGCCTGATGGCGCTCTTGATCTGGGGCAATTCGCTGGTTCCCGGCTCGGGGTCGGGCTCGCTGAGCCTAACAGTCATGGAAGCTATCCGCGGTTTCCTGCACGGCGTGGGACTTCCATATGCATGGGTGACCAACTTTGTTGTTCGCAAGTGCGCGCATTTTACCGAGTATATGGTGCTCGGTATCTTGGCAACGCACGCCTTTGATTTTGAGGGCCGGCGCACCTTTGACGTGCTGCTGCCCACGGCGGTGTTCCTGCTGCTGATTCCCTCGATCGACGAGACGATTCAGCTCTTTGTGCCGGGACGCGCCGGCATGATCACCGATGTGATGATCGACTGCTGTGGTGCGGCAACGGGCGTTGTGCTCCGATATCTCTTACGGCCGCTGATGCGCGCCAAAAAAGCCGCCTAGGACGTATTGTTTGGTCCTAGGCGGCCTTTTTTATTTGAGGGCTTATATGAGGCGTGGTGGCGTCGTTCCGCAGGTCGGATTTGCCGGGCGCGCCACGCCCTGTGGGTGCGTCTGCTACTGAAGCGCCTGAGCGCCCAGGGCCAAGCAGCCCATAATGCCCTGTTTGCCCTCGAGGCTGTTGTTGACGATATAGCTATCAATGTCGGCCATCTCGGACGTGACGATGTAGCCGTTGAGCATCTCGGCGCACTTCTTGCGCGCGAGCGGCACGATGGGGGTGTGGTCGGCCACGCCGCCACCGATGACGATCTTTTGCGGTGCGTAGCACAGGATGTAGGTCATGAGCGCCTGTGCCAGATAGCCGGCGAGCAGGTCCATGGCCTCCGGGTCATCGGCCATCTCTCCGGCGCTCTTGCCACCCCAGCGCTTTTTGACGCCGGGACCGGCGATGAGGCCCTCGAGGCAGTTGTCGTGGAAGGGGCAGCCGCTGTGCTCGCCGATGGTGTCGCGCGGGTCGCGCGTGACCAGGATGTGGCCGGCCTCGGGATGCATCATGCCGTGCACGAGCTTACCGCCCGAGAGCACGCCGGCGCCCACGCCGGTACCGATGGTCAGATACACCACGTCAGTGAGGCCCTGGGCGCAACCAAAGGTGACCTCGCCCAGGCAGGCGACGTTGACGTCGGTGTCGTAGCCGCAGGGAATATTGAGCTCGTTTTGGATGGTGCCCAGCAGGTCAAAGTAGCGCCATGCCGTTTTGGGCGTCTCCAGGATCTTGCCGTATTGGGACGAGGCAGGGTTGACTGCGGTGGGGCCAAAGGCGCCGATGCCCAGCGCGGCGATGTCCTTGTCGGCAAACCATGCGTTGACGGCCTCAACGGTCTCCTGCGGGGTCGTGGTCGCAATCTGCTCGCGTTCCAGGACCGTGCCGTCTGCATAGCCCGTGGCGCAGACCATCTTGGTGCCGCCGGCCTCGAGCGCTCCGATAAGCTGCTGCTCTGCCATAGTATTCCTCTCTGGACGAGTTGCTCCGTGACTAAAGTATAGCGCTCAAAAAAATAAATGAGGTCGCTATAAAAAGAAACCTCATGGCCCAACGGGTTCACGTGGTTTCTTTAGTGCCTTTAGTTACTGACCGTCCTTACCCGCGCGGGTTGATTTTATCACGTAGCGACTTGAGGTTCTCCAGTGCCGCGTTAAGCGTCTCGTCTCGCTTGGCAAAGTGGAAACGAATCAGATGGTTGACGGGCTCGCGGAAGAAGCTCGAGCCGGGCACGGCGCCCACACCCACCTTAGACGCGAGGTCCTCGCAGAATTCGAGGTCGCTGTCATAGCCAAACTCAGAGATGTCCATCATGACGTAGTAGGCGCCCTGCGGCACGTTATGCTCAAGACCGATACTGTCGAGTCCCTGGCAGAACAGGTCGCGTTTGGCGGTATAGAGGTCAAGGACCTCATCGTAATAGCTGTCGTCGAAGTTGAGGGCGGTGACGACAGCTTCCTGCAGGGGAGCGGCGGCACCCACGGTGAGGAAGTCGTGGACCTTCTTGATGCGCTCGGTGATCTCGGCAGGGGCGATGGTGTAGCCCAGGCGCCAGCCGGTGATGGAGTAGGTCTTGGACAGCGAGCTGCAGCTGATGGTGCGCTCAAACATGCCGGGCAGCGTGGCCATATAGACGTGCTCGTGGGGTGCGTAGACGATGTGCTCGTAGACCTCGTCGGTGATGCAGTAGGTGTCGTACTTTTTGCAGAGGTCGGCGATAAAGGTGAGCTCCTCGCGCGTGAAGACCTTGCCGCAGGGGTTGGACGGGTTGCACAGAACGATCGCCTTGGGATCGTTGTCGCGGAAGGCCGCCTCCAGGACCTCACGGTCAAAGTCAAAGGTGGGCGGGTTGAGCGGCACGTAGATGGGCTCGGCACCCGAAAGGATTGTGTCGGCGCCGTAGTTCTCGTAGAACGGCGAGAAAATGACCACTTTGTCGCCGGGGTTCGTGACCGTCATCATGGCGGCCATCATGGCCTCGGTGGAGCCGCAGGTGACTACGATATTTTCGTTGGGGTTGATCGGCATGCCCATAAAGTGCTCCTGCTTGGCGGCAAGCGCCTCACGCATGGCCTGGGAGCCCCAGGTGATGGAGTACTGGTGGTAAAGCGGCTTGGGGTCGGTGGCGATGGTGCTGAGGCTATTGAGCAGCTGCGCCGGGGGATCAAAGTCGGGGAAGCCCTGTGACAGGTTGATGGCGCCATACTTGTTGGAGATGCGCGTCATGCGGCGGATGACGGAATCGGTAAACGTTGCCGTGCGGTTGGAGAGTTCTTTCATGCCGGTCCTTTCGAGCATTTGCAGTGGGGCAAGTTTACTCCTATCAAACCGATGGGATTTGCTCGAAATGGTCTCGAAAAACTCTTTTCAAAATTCTTGAAAATTGGGGCTTGCATCGTGTGGCGTTCCTTGCAATAATAGTCGAGCGCGAAGCGCACAGGACACGGTGGGTGTAGCTCAGTTGGCTAGAGCGACGGGTTGTGGTCCCGTAGGTCGAGGGTTCGAGTCCCTTTACCCACCCCAGTTTTTGCTTCGTGTTGATATCGGGTCGTTAGCTCAGTTGGTAGAGCAGGGGACTCTTAATCCCAAGGTCCAGGGTTCGACCCCCTGACGGCCCACCACACGATATCTCCTCTAAAGTCCGCCACAACGGACTTTAGCTTTGGGTCGTTAGCTCAGTTGGTAGAGCAGGGGACTCTTAATCCCAAGGTCCAGGGTTCGAACCCCTGACGGCCCACCAAAGATTGTTAAGACGGTCAGCGAAAGTTGGCCGTCTTTTTTGTTGACCTTTCATGGGGTCGAACCCGAAAGGGCGCGGAGCTGAGGAAATCTGCGCTGTGATTCCCTTAGGGAAAACACGGCTAAAGCTCCGTAAGCGTGTTCTCCTTAGGGGAATCATGCTTACGGAGCTCGATGCATGTTGAGAAGTTGTGATCAAACTCAAAGCGAGAATCGATTTAGTCTGCGCGATAGTGTGATCCTAGGCTTTCGGTTCGATTGCGCATGGCTTTGACCATCTCCGTTGCCAGCTGAATCTGCGATTGCAGGCGGGCGAGGGCTGCGACTTCGCTGTCCTGTGCTATCTGCGTGCTCAAGGTCGTTGCCTCCGTCTTCAAGCCCTCAAGTTCGTGTAGTGCCTTGGAAAGGCCAACTTCGGTCCTGTTGATCATGCAATAGGTGCTCATCGTGTGCCTAAGGCTGTGTGTCAGGCGTTCGGCATCTGTTGCGGCTATGCCGTACTGGGGGAGGGCGATATCCGCCTTCAGGGCTGTCTCGGGCTCTTTCTGTGCTGCTTGGGCTGCCGATGCGCCCGCGATGCGCCCGAACACGATGCCGTTGGCGCTTGACAAGCCACCAATGCGGTCGGCGCCGTGCATGCCGCCTGTCGCCTCACCGCAAGCGTAGAGGCCCTCAGCGCCCGTTTGCGCGGTCTTATCGATCTTGATGCCGCCGTTAGCGGCGTGGGCATACATCGCAACGCGCATCTCGTCAGTCGGGGCGATGCCGTGCTCGTCTTGCAGCCAGGTGGCAAAGGTCTGCACAAACTCTGGGACATCCTCGCGGGGAAAGTCGTAGTGGAGTGCCAGGCCTTCGACACCTGCCTGATCGATGACGAGATCGATAGCGCGGGAGGCCAAGCGTGACGTGAAGGGACCATATCCAGAGCGCTGCTCGAGCAGGTCGTCCAGCTTGTCGTCGGCAATATCTACCGGCTGGTCTACATGTACGTAGCGCCAGGTTTTCTCGTTGAAGACCAGGTTGCGCTTGGGCTCGATGAAGCCGGGCATCATCTGCATGAACTCTATATTAGTAAGTGTTGCGCCGTGCGCCAGCGCGATGGCCTGCGAGGAGCTGAGCACATCAGCCGACGTAAGGCTGCGCTCGAACAGGCCGCCTGTGCCACCGGTTGCGATGATCGTGGCCTTGGCAGCAAAGGGCACGATTCGATTTTCGGTGAGGTCGTAGAGCACGGTTCCGGTTATTCTGCCGTTCGTGTCCTCAACAAGGTCGATAAGCTCATGGCGGGGGAGCAGGCGAATGCCGAGCGACTCGATTCGGGTCGTCAGAGCGTCCTCAAGGGGCTTGCGGGTGAGGCCGCGCCACATGCGCGTCTTGTGGTCAAAGCAGGGGATAAACTGCTTTTGCTGGGCGCTCTCGGCGCTTTGCGGGCGTTGAAGTTCAACACCCAGATCCCGTTCGAGCCATGTAATTGCCTGGGGAATGCCGCGGACAAACGTTTGGACGAGTTCGGGGTCGGCAACGCCGCCGCCGACGGCCAGGATGGTGTCGATGAGGTCCTGCTCGTCGTCTTCGTCGACGGGACCGATGAGGCCGAGGCCCCAGGTACCCGGGAAAAAGCTCGATCCACTCATGGTCTTGCCGGCGCTTGCCACAGTGACGGTTGCACCCGTGCGTGCCGCTTCGATGGCGGCACAAAGGCCCGCAATGCCAGATCCAATTACCAGTACATCAGTCGATTCCATCGGATTCCTTTCTCGTCCGGCGCATTGTCGCACGGGTGATCGGCAATGGGGCCGCAAAGACCCGGCAAATCGGTAAAGGGCAAATATGGCAGGTGGGCGTCATGGACGCTCTGACGCTCCATCTCATCACATCTTGCATTTCGCCCCAGCTGATATATCGGCATTAGCTACCCTGCGCCAGCGCAAACAAAAAGAGCCGCTACCTCGAAAGGTAGCGGCTCCAAAGCTCAACTATATGAGCATCGCGCGGGCGCGATTAGGCCTTGAGGGCCTCCTCGACGGCGACAGCGCAGGCGACGGTGGCACCGACCATGGGGTTGTTGCCCATGCCGATGAGACCCATCATGTCGACGTGCGCAGGCACGGAGGAAGAACCGGCGAACTGGGCGTCGGAGTGCATACGGCCCATGGTGTCGGTCATGCCGTAAGAGGCAGGGCCGGCGCCCATGTTGTCCGGGTGCAGGGTACGGCCAGTGCCGCCACCAGAAGCGACGGAGAAGTACTTCTTGCCAGCCTCGAGGCGCTCCTTCTTGTAGGTGCCAGCGACGGGGTGCTGGAAGCGCGTGGGGTTGGTGGAGTTACCGGTGATCGAGATGTCGACGTTCTCGTGCCACATGATGGCAACGCCCTCGCGGACGTCGTCGGCGCCGTAGCAGTTGACGGCGGCGCGGGGACCATCGGAGTAGGGGATGGTCTCGACGACCTTGAGCTCGCCCGTGAAGTAGTCGAACTGGGTCTTCACGTAGGTGAAGCCGTTGATGCGGGCGATGATCTGAGCAGCGTCCTTGCCCAGACCGTTGAGGATGACGCGCAGCGGCTTCTTGCGAGCCTTGTTGGCGTTCAGAGCCAGGCCGATAGCACCCTCAGCGGCAGCGAAGGACTCGTGACCGGCCAGGAAGGCGAAGCACTCGGTGTCGTCGGAGAGCAGCATAGCGCCCAGGTTGCCGTGGCCCAGACCGACCTTGCGGTCCTCGGCGACGGAGCCGGGAACGGTGAAGGCCTGGATGCCCTCGCCGATGATGGCGGCAGCCTCAGAAGCGGACTTGGCGCCACGCTTGACAGCGAGAGCGCAACCGAGGGTGTAGGCCCACTCGGCGTTCTGGAAGGCGATGGACTGGGTGTTGTTGACGATCTCACGCGGGTTGAAGCCCTTGTCGGTGCAGATCTGCAGAGCTTCCTCGAGGGAGGCGATGCCGTTGTCGGCGAGGCACTTGTTGATCTTGTCAGCGCGGCGCTCGTAACCTTCGAACGTAACAGTCATAGTTATTTCCCTCCCTTTCTACTCGTGAACCGGGAACACGCTGGCGACGGAGTGAGTCTCCTCGTCGGTGCGCGGGTCGATGTACTTGGCAGCGTTCTCCCACTGACCATAGTGGCCCATAGCGCCAGCGATGGCCTCCTCGGGGGTCTTGCCGGCCTTGACAGCGTCGGTGAACTTGCCGAGGTTCAGGAACTCGAACGCGATGATCTCGTTCTTGTCGTTGAGAGCCATGCGGGTGACGTAGCCCTGAGCGAGCTCGAGGTAACGAGCGCCCTTGGCCTTGGTGCCGAACATGGTGCCGACCTGAGAGCGAAGGCCCTTGCCGAGGTCGTCGAGGGAGGCGCCCACGGGCAGGCCGCCCTCGGAGAACGCGGTCTGGCTGCGGCCGTAAACGATCTGCAGGAAGATCTCGCGCATAGCAACGTTGATGGCGTCGCAGACAAGGTCGGTGTTGAGGGCCTCGAGGATGGTCTTACCGGGAAGGATCTCGGAAGCCATGGCGGCAGAGTGGGTCATGCCCGAGCAGCCGATGGTCTCAACGAGGGCCTCCTCGATGATGCCGTCCTTGACGTTCAGCGTGAGCTTGCAGGCGCCCTGCTGAGGTGCGCACCAACCCACACCGTGCGTAAGACCGGAGATGTCGGAAATCTCCTTAGCCTGGACCCACTTGCCCTCCTCGGGGATGGGTGCGGGGCCGTGGTATGCACCCTTGGCAACGGGGCACATGTTCTCCACTTCCTGTGAGTACTGCATGCCTCTCCTCTCTATCGTGTTGGCGTCCCGTCTGGGGGCCGTGGCTGGCGATTGCCGGGCGACCCTTCGAAAGGGACATGACATGCAGCCCCTATAATACCGCGAAATGCACGGAATATTCGGCGAACGGCTCAGTTTTCGTAGCGAGAAGTCCGGAAGTTTTAATTGAAACGGTTTAACTCTATGTTCTGTGGTCGCGAACTTCCGTAGAGGGGGTCCGTCTTGGGCAAGCTATTGGTCAGCTCTTGTAAGCATTGCGGGGGTTGACCTGTTGCAACGATGCCGTTCGCCGCCTGATTACTGCCTTTGGCCGCGCGAGTGTATTGTTTTGCGTGAATGTTTTGATGGCACGCTTCAATCGTGCTGTATTGGATGGCAAGCAGATCCCGGCGAAGGGAGCGCCATGCAGCGCGTTTGGAGAACGGTTACCGGCTTTTACCATGTCTGTGCCCGCGGTACGGGCAAGCAGCTCATCTTTGAGGGCGATGAGGACCGGTGGGAGTTTTTGGAGCTGATGCGCGAGTGCTGCCGCGAGGAGGGTGTGACGGTTATCGCTTGGTGCCTTATGGGCAATCACGTGCATTTGGTGCTTGCAGATTACGAGGACAGGATGAGCGCGGCGATGCACCGGCTGCTTTTGACGTACGCGCGGCGGTTCAATAAACGCACGAGGCGCACAGGCCATCTGTTCCAGAACCGTTTTGACCGGCGCTCGCTCGACACCGACCGTTATCTAATGGCTGCCATTCGCTATGTTCACGCTAATCCGCAGGAGGCGGGTATCGCCCTGATCGAGCGTTATCCCTGGAGCAGCTTTGCCGAGTATCTGAGAGCGTATGACAACGATACGACGAGGGGATTTTCGGACCCTTCTTGTGTGCTCGAGCTCTTTGAGTCTGCCAAGGGGTTTCTAGATTATTCTCTGTCGATGCCCGATGGTTCCGATCCGGTGATTCACGATATGGATGAGACGGAGTGGGAGCGGCGTGCGTTTGCCGACAAGATGGCGAAGCGCCTGGGTGTGCCGCTCAACGAACTCAAGACCGTAGCACCCTCGCGGCGAGACGGAATCATTTTCGCCCTGCACGATGGCGGCTACACGGTGCGCGAGATCGAACGGTATACGGGAATCAGCAAGAGTACCGTCTCTCGTATCGTGCGCGCTTATGCGCGGGTGAAGGCTCAGGTTGAGGGCTCGGAATAGAAAATGGCCGAACCACTCTTGTCAAGCGATTCGGCCAACAAAATTCTTAAGATTTGGGACAAATACTACTGATTATTTTGTCCCGTGAGCATGCCGTCGAGGGTGCGCCAGGCGAGCTCGGCGCATTTGACGCGGGCGGGCATGTGCGAGATGTCTTGGAGCTGGGCGGCTTCGTCCAGGTCTTCCAGGTCCTCCTCGGAGAGCTGCTCGCCGCGGATCATGGCGAGGAAGAGCTCTGCCAGGCGGCGAGCTTCCTCGACGGTCTCGCCGGTGATGAGGTCGGCCATGATGTCGGCACTGGCCTGGCTGATGGCGCAACCGTGGCCGGTAAAGGAGGCCTCCTCGATCACGTTGTTCTCGACACGCAGCTGCAAGGTGAGCTCGTCTCCGCAGCTGGGGTTGATACCGTCGTGCTCGTGCGTGGGAGCATCCATCTCGTACTTATAGTCGGGGTGCGAGTTGTGCTCCATAAACGTGGTGGAGGTGTACAGATTACCCATTGAACGTGCTCCAAACGTGATGCAGGCCGGCGATGAACTTGTCGATGTCGGCCTTGTCGTTGTAGAAGGCCACGCTGGCGCGGCAGCAGGCAAGGTTCTCGACGCCCAGCCAGGTGAGCAGCGGCTGCGCGCAGTGGTGGCCGGCGCGGATGCAGACGCCGTCCATGTCCATGATGCTCGCGACGTCGTGCGGGTGAATTCCCTTGACGTTAAAGCTCACAACGCCGTGGTGGTTGTCCCAGTAGATGGAACCGATGATCTGGACAAAGTCGAGCTGCATGAGTTCGCCCATCAGATAGTGGACGAGTGCCTGCTCGCGGGTCTGGATGTTCTCGTAACCCACGGTGTTGACCAGGTAGTCGAGTGCCGCACCCGTGGCGAAGATGCCGGCGGCGTCCTGCGTGCCGGCCTCGAATTTCTCGGGGACGGGCGCCCAGACGGCGTCCTGCTCGGTGACCGAGTCGATCATCTCGCCGCCGGTGAGCATGGGCGGCATGGCGTTGAGCAGGTCCATTTTGCCCCACAGCACGCCGATGCCCATGGGGCCCATGGCCTTGTGCGCGCTAAAGGCAAAGAAGTCGGCGCCCAGGTCGGCCACATCGACCGGCATGTGCGGCAGCGACTGCGCACCGTCGACGACTAGGTAGCCGCCGTACTTGTGCACGAGCTTGCCGAGGTTCTTGACCGGGTTCTCGACGCCCAGCACGTTGGAGACCTGACCCACGGCCAGGATCTTGGTCTTGGGACCCACCTTGGCAAGAACCTCCTCGGTCGTGAGCTGGCCGGTCTTGGTGGGGTAGAGGTAGACGAGCTTGGCGCCGGTCTCGCGGCTGACCTGCTGCCAAGGGATTAGGTTGGAGTGGTGCTCCATGATGGTGATGACGACCTCGTCACCGGGCTCGAGCACCGTGGGTGCAAAGCTCTTGGCGACCAGGTTGAGCGACTCGCTCGTGTTGCGGGTGAAGACGACCTCGTTAGCCTGGGCGGCGCCGACGACGTCGGCGATCTGCTGGCGCACCTTCGCGATGGCGTCGGTGGCCTCGACGGACAGCGAGTACAGGCCGCGCAGGGGGTTGGCGTTCATGCGCTGATAGAAGTCGCGCTCGGCGTCAAGCACGCAGGCGGGGCGCTGCGCGGTGGCAGCGCTATCGAGGAAGGCGATCTCGGGGTGCTGCTGGAACAGCGGGAACTGGCCCTTGTAGGGGTTAGTCTCGATGTCCACAGTGGGCCAGCCGCGCGAAGCCTCGTCGCTGGCGTCGAGCTCCATGGGCTCGGGGGCAGTACAGGTGTCGCATTTAACGTGCTCGGTGTCGATCATGCGAGCTCCTCTTCAAAGTTGTCGATCAGGTTGTTGCCCAGGCGGACGACGGCTGCGCGGGTGCGCTCGTCGGTGGCGGAAAGCGCGGCGTCCTCCAGCTTGGCGCGGATGAACAGGTCCTCGGCGGCGTTTTGGTCAAGGCCGCGGCAGGCGAGGTAGAACAGCTGCTCGTCGCGGACGTGACCGATGGTGGCGCCGTGGTTGCCGGCGACGTCGTCCTCGTCGCAGAGAATGACGGGAACGGTCTTGTTGTCGACGCCCTTGTTGGCCAAAAGCACCGTCTCGCGCTCGGTGCCGGTTGCACCCTTGCAGCCGTGCACGAGGTCGATGGTGCCGCGGTAGACCTTCTTGGACGTGCCGGTCAGTACGCCGTTGGCGTCGATCTCGCACTCGGTCTTGCGACCGCGGTGGCGCAGCTCGTAGTTAAAGTCGCGCACCTGCTTGCGGGCGCCCAGGTAGTCAGTATCGATGGTGACCTTGGCGGTATCGCCCAGCAGGTCGCCGGCAAGTCCGGTGACGCTGGCGCCGGCACCCAGGACGGTGTGCTGCACGTTGACGCGCGCGCCCTCGTCCAGGAACAGGCCGGTGTCGTCGAGCGCGATCCAGCTATCGTCGAGCGTCTGCGTGCAGGTCACGTTGACGGTGGCGTACTCGTGGGCGCACACGCGTAGCACGGAGCCCACGACACCCTCGCCGGTAACGGGGGAGTCAAGGGCGATCTGCAGATCGAGCGTCGACTGGGGATGGGCGACGACATCGATGGCGGCGATGGTCACGGCGGCGTCGACGCCACTCACGCGCGCGGTAACCGTGGCGTGCTTGTATGCGGGTACATCGATGACGACGCGCTTGGTGGCGTGGTCGGCCAGGTAGGTGTAGGCAGCCTCGCCCATGCCAGTCTCGAAGGCCTCGGCAGGAGAGAGCTCCTCCTCGAGCTTGATGGCGCCGGCCTGGTAGACGGAGGTGGCGGGCACGTCGAGCTCGGTCTCGGGCGTGATGCGGGCGCGGTCGGCAGCATCGCCGGGGGCGGAGGCGCGGCGCTCGGGGAAGCGCTCGGCGATGGCGTCCATGGCGGCTTCGAACGCGTCTGCCATGCCAGTAAACTGCTCGTCCAAGCCCTCGACCTCAACGGCCTCGGTGGGAGCGGCGGCAAGCTCGTCAGAGAGCTCGAGCTTGGTCTGGTTCATCTTGAGCCAACTCCAAGTGGCCGCCGGCATCGCGTTGACCTGCTCAAGGGTGGTGGCAGCGGTGTTCGTGGTCTGTTTCATTATCCGATCGCTCCTTCCATCTCGAGCTTGATCAGGTTGTTCATCTCGACGGCGTACTCCAGCGGCAGCTCCTTGGAGACCGGGTTGGCAAAGCCGTTGACGATCATGGTACGGGCCTCTTCCTCCGAGATACCGCGGCTCATCAGGTAGAACACCTTATCGTCGCCGATGCGGCCGATGGTGGCCTCGTGGCCGATGTCAACGTTCTTGGCGCGGATGTCCATGGCGGGGATGGTGTCGGAGCGGCTCTGGTCGTCGAGCATCAGCGACTGGCAGCTCACAGTTGCCTTGGAGCCCTCGGCCTTGGGCGTCGCCACAATAGAGCTGCGGAAGGTCTGAATGCCGCCGCTCTTGGAGATGCCCTTGGTCTCGACGGTTGCCGAGGTCTCAGGCGCGTTGAGCACGACCTTGCAGCCGGTGTCGAGGTTCTGCCCGGCGCCGGCAAAGGTGATGCCGGTAAAGCTCGAGCAGGCGCGGCGGCCGTTGAGCACGCTCATGGGGTAGAGGTAGCCCACGTGGCTGCCGAAGGAGCCGCTGATCCATTCGATGTCTCCGTCCTCGTCCACGCGCGCACGCTTGGTGTTGAGGTTGTACATGTTCTTGGACCAGTTCTCGATGGTCGAGTAGCGCAGGTGCGCACGCTTGCCCACAAAGAGCTCGACGGCGCCGGCGTGGAGGTTGGCCACGTTGTACTTGGGCGCGGAACAACCCTCGATAAAGTGCAGGTCGGCATCGTCCTCGACGATGATGAGCGTGTGTTCAAACTGGCCGGCACCCTTGGCGTTGAGGCGGAAGTAGCTCTGCAGCGGGAAGTCGAGCTTGGTGCCCTTGGGCACGTAGACAAACGAGCCACCCGACCACACAGCACCGTGCAGGGCCGCAAACTTGTGGTCGGTGGGCGGGATGAGCGTCATGAACTTCTCGTGGATGAGCGGCTCCCACTGCGGGTCGTGCAGGGCCTCCTCGATGCCGGAGTAGACGATGCCCATCTTGGACGCGGTGTCCTGCATGTTGTGGTAGACGAGCTCGGAGTCGTACTGCGCGCCGACGCCCGCCAGGTAGCTGCGCTCGGCCTCGGGGATACCTAGGCGCTCAAAGGTGTTCTTGATGTCGTCGGGCACCGACTCCCAGTCGTGCTTTTGGTCGGTGTTGGGCTTGACGTAGGTGACGATGTTGTCCATGTCCAGGCCCTCGATGGAGGGGCCCCACGTCGGATCCGGGAAGCGGTTGAAGATCTCGAGGGACTTGAGGCGCAGGTCGAGCATCCACTGCGGCTCGTCCTTCTTGGCGCTGATCTCGCGCACGATGTCGGGCGTGATGCCGGCGTCGAGGCGCTCGAATCCCTCCTCGCCATAGGTGAAGTCGTAGAGGCTGCGGTCGATGTCCGCGACCTCGGTGCGGTTCTTGGTCATTGCGTCGCCCCTTTACGCCTGCTGCTCGGCAGCGGCGGCCTCGGCCTGGGCGCGCTGCTCGGCGGCCTCGCGCTCGAAGGTCTCAAAGCCGTTCTTGTCGATCCAGGGGATGAGCGAGGCGTCGTCCTCGCGCACGATGTGACCCTTGACCATAACGTGGACGCGGTCGACATCCAAGTGCTCCAGGATGCGCGTGTTGTGCGTGATAATGAGCATGGAGCCGTCGCAGCTCTTGCGGTAGGCGTCCATGCCGTGGCTGACGGTGGACAGGGCGTCGACGTCTAGGCCCGAGTCGGTCTCGTCGAGGATGGCGAGCTTGGGCTGCAGCAACAGGAGCTGGAGCATCTCGACCTTCTTCTTCTCGCCGCCCGAGAAGCCCACGCCCAGCTCGCGGTTGAGGTAGGCGGTATCCATGTTGAGCTCTGCCGCGAGCTCCTTGACGCGACGGCGGAACTCCTTGCCCTTCATCTCCAGGCCGGGGCGGCCGGCGATGCTGGCGCGCAAAAAGCTCGACAGCGGCACGCCCGGAATCTCGACCGGGGCCTGGAAGCTCAGGAACAGGCCGGCGCGCGAGCGCTTGTCGGTGGTGAGCTCAGTGATGTCCTGGCCGTCAAAGACGATGCGGCCGTCGTTGACCGTGTAAACGGGGTCGCCCATGACCAGGTGGCCGAGGGTGGACTTGCCGGCGCCGTTGGGTCCCATCAGAACGTGGGTCTCGCCGGCGGCGACGTTGAGGTTGACGTTGTGGAGGATGGTCTTCTCGTCCACGGAGGCGGTCAGACCTTCGATGGAAAGCAGCGGATTTGCGCTCATGCTGTCCCTCTCTGTATATGGTGTACTCATAGGTGTACTAAACCCTAGGAATCTTCTCGGAATAAAGTTACTATGGGTTCGGCGTTAGTCAAGGGAAAACCCGACTAATCCACTCGACTTTTTAGATGTGGGACATAATAATCAGGCTTGTTTGCCCCGCGTGCATAAGATTTGGGACAAACAAGCCTGGTATTTTGTCTCGGCAACGATGAGAGGGTAGGTATGCTCATTTCTTCTAAGGGCCGCTATGCCCTCCGTCTGATGATCTATATCGCAGCGCTTGGTGACGCCGAGGGCAAGATTGCCCTGCGCGAGGCTGCCGACCGCGAGCATATCTCACAAAAGTATTTGGAGCAGCTGGTTCGTCCGCTTATGAAGGCGGGCCTGCTTAAGAGCGTGCGCGGCAAGGGCGGCGGCTACATGATGGCCAAGGATCCAGCCGAGGTGCGTGCCGGCGACATCCTGCGCGCCGTCGAGGGCAGCACGGCTCCAGTGGCGTGCGATGGCATCGACAACAGCTGCACTCGCAGCGATCTTTGCTCGACCGTCAAGTTCTGGCGCGGTTTGGACGACGTGATCGAAAAGTACGTCGACGGCGTGACGTTGGCCGACTTGGCCGCCGTTCCCGAGATCAACTTTGACATTAAGCTGTAGGTTGAGCGCAATTCCTTAAGATTTCGCGGAGGGTTGTTGCCGTTTACCGAGGGGTTGTTGTGTAACAACGGGCGAGCTGCAATACTGATTTTTATCTTTGCAAACTGAACTTTAATTACACCAATGCAGGGAGGATCTTATGCAGCCCAAGCATTCTGCTATTGTCGCGGGCCTGACGTTGGCGCTTTCGTTTGGCGCCGTTTCCGCGCCGGCACCCGCCGCTGCCGAGGAGCCCACGCCGGGCGTTGCCTCGGATGCCACCGATATCGATAAGGGTCTCTACACCCAGCAGTCCTTCTCGGGCGTGCTGAGGTCGGTCCAGGGCGTTTCGTTTGTCAACGTGACTCCCGAGATGAAGTACTTTACCAAGTACGAGAGCCATGGCAACTACAACCAGGGCTTTTCGTACGGTGACGGCTATAACGCACTGGGCTACTATCAGTTTGATCGCCGCTGGTCGCTCATTCCGTTTATGAAGCAGGTCTACAACTACAGCCCTGAAAAATACAGCATGCTCAAGGATGCGATTGATCGCGGCAGCGAGATTTCCAACACGAGCAATGCCATGTACGAGAACGGTCAGCTCACCGAGTTGGGCCATATCGCTCAGGATGCCTTCCAAGGTGCGTACAACACCGATCCTGTTGAGTTCTCAGCACTTCAAGATGCCTATGCGTACAACTCGTACTATGCGGTGACCGAGGCGTGGCTCAAGAGCGGCCTGGGCATTGATATTTCGGGCCGCGCCGATTGCGTCAAGGGCATGGTGTGGAGCATCACCAACATGTGCGGCACCGGTGGTTGCAGGGACTTCTTCCGCTGGGCGAATCTTTCCAACGATATGTCCGACCGCGAGTTTGTGACGGCGCTCTCCAATAGTGTGGTCAACAATGTCGCCACTAAGTTTTCGAGTCAGCCCCAGTATCATGAGGGCTGGAAGAACCGCTACCGCAACGAGCTGAAGGACTGCTTGGTTTATATCGCCGAGGACGAGGCTGCCGCCGCGACGCCCGTGCAGTCCGAGCCCACACCGGCGCCCTCGCCGACACCTGATTCGAATGACGACTCGAGTGACGATGCTAACGATGACAGGATGGATGCGCCCTCGACCGATGCTGACGGTAATGGCTCTGCTGGTGGCACTACCAACGACGGCTCTACCTCGAACGGCTCCAATTCGAACGGCTCTGCTGCGGGCGATTCGTCTTCAAGCTCTGCCGGCAATACGGACAGCGACGCTTCTGGTTCGACCGACGCTGGTTCCTCTGACTCTTCCACTGGCTCGAGCGATTCTTCCGCCGATACTGGTTCTAGCAATGACTCTAACACTGGCGCCGCTTCTGATTCCGATGCTTCCAAGGACGACTCGAATAAAGCGCCGGACGCTCCCGTTGCTTCGCCGGACAAGAAGCCTTCTTTCTCCGAGCAGCTTGGTTCTACGCTGGGTTCTTCGCTGATGGCTGGCGTCAATAACGGCTCGGCCCAGAACAAGGACAACTCTGATCAGGTTTCCACGGAAAAGACCGAGGCCGCAAAGGGCGACTCCAAGGACAAGGCTTCCGAGAAGACCGAATCCGATAAGGGTTCTAGCTCTGGGGAGAAGGACGACAAGTCCGCTCAGAAGAAGGACGAGAGCAAGACCGAGGGCGAAAAGAAACAGTCCGAAGACGACGACAAGAGCGGTGCTGACAACCAAGTCCAGGAGCAAAATGACTCCAAAACGGTGACCACCACGACCACCACAACCAAGTCATCTGGCGGCAACATGCCCAAGACGGGCGACTTGATCGTGATGGCGAGCCTTGCCAGCGCGAGCTTGGCCACACTGGGTGCTACGTCTATCGTAAGTGGTAAGCATAAGCTCGATCAGCAGAAGAAGGCTTCTGGGGAGGACAGCTCGGAGGAGTAGCCTCTCGGTTGCCAGATAACTAAAGAGTCGGGACGGGGTCCGGTGCGAATGCGTCGGGCCCCGTTTTGTTGTGCAACGATTAGTTATGCCCCCTCAAGGCCTTTGTTCCTACCGTTGCCCGATGCCTTTGCGCGGATGCAGCGTTGTGCTTGAACTGCTCGCTACAATGGGCCTCGTGCTACGTTTTAGGGAGAAGTTACAGTGTCTGAACAGGAGTATTGCAACAGTGCCGATACTTTTGGCGTACGGCTTGTCAACCATGTCGATGATGCGGTTATGCCGGTCGGTGTACATGATTTTGCCGATGCCATTGGTCGTTGCATGCTGGTTGACAAGACCATGTTTATTGCCGATGTGTTGGACTGCGACGCGTCCGTTGTGGTGTGCTGTCGACCCGAGGGTTTTGGCAAGAGCATGAACTTGTCGATGCTCAGGGCTTTTCTGGAGCGTCCCGCGGTCGGTCGTGCCGGTCGGAGCTCGTTTGCCGATGCTCAGATTTGGGATGCGGACGGCGGGCGTTATCGGGATGAGTACGCTTGCTATCCGGTGATATCGCTGGACTTTTCTGGCGCTGCGAGGTGTGGCGCCGCTATTGCCGGCGTCGTGCGCGATGCTCTTTCGGGCGAGTGCGCCCGCCTGTTGGCGCTCTTGGAGGCTCCGGATTTAGCTCGAGATAAGGTGCGTCACATCGAACGCGTCGCGCGTGGCGTGGCGAGCGCGGACGAGGTTGACTCGGTGCTCGGTGTGCTCATAGAGCTGCTGGAGATTGCCTGCGATGAGCAGGTTGTATTGCTCGTTGATGGGTACGATGCGGCGTGGTCTCGCCGTGCGAGCGCGAGGGACGCTTCCGACGCCGATCCGGCAGAACTACTTGACCGTGTGCTGTTTGACGCCATTGCTGCCGCGGGTCGTTCGCTACGCTTTGCGTGCCTGATGGGGAAGTGTCCCGGCCCTGCTGAAGCGGCGCTTTCTTTGCATGGCTGCTCGTATTGTCTGACGACGCCGCTTTCGACCTGGTGTGACCGTTGGTTCGGCTTTTCGGATGCCGAGGTCGAGGCTCTGCTGAATCATGCTGGGCGCGAGGAATACCTTGATGATGCGCGTGAATGGCTCGAGGGATATCGGTTTGGTAGGGCTTATTGCTCGAGTCCAGCGCGTGTGATCGGTTTTCTGGACCGAGGCTGCACGGTGCCTGTGCGCGCCGATCTGTATGGGTATGCGGACTGCTTGAGTAGGGTAGTTGCCGGGTGGAATCTCGACCGCCTTTCGGTCTTGTTCGATTTGCTCGAGGCCCATGGGTGCGCTGAGGTTTCGCTTTGTTTGGGCACTGCAGAGCCAGATGTCTCGCCTGATGATGGCCTGTGGACGGCGCTGTATCTGTCAGGCTTCCTGACGACAGATATGACTGAGGAGCCAGAACATGGCAATCGCCTCCGTGCCTTGCGGTTGCCCAATAACGAGCTTCGCCAGGCCTTGCGTCTAGTGATTGTTGAGTGGTTTGAGTGCGCTGCCGAAGACATTCGAGACGTCGATGCGTTTCGCGACGGGCTGTGCCGTGGGAACGAGGATACGGTGAGGCGGGCGCTAAGCCGCATCCTGGGGGATGCGGGAATCGGTGAGACCGACCCAGATAAGCCGCTACCATATCATCTGCTCTTGCAGGGGCTCTGCTTTGGCTTGCCGGGCTATGCCAATCCTGCCTCGAGGCGAAAGTGTGGTGCGGGTCGCTGGGACATCCAGGTTTTCCCTACGGGTGCTGTGTTCGACGTAGCAGATACGATTGGCATGCTGGACGAGCGCCCGCTGATAACGATTAACTTGATGTATGATCCCGATGTGGATGCGCTGGGCCTGGAATTGCTGGCCGTGCAGTCGCTACTCGACATAGAGCGCGACAGCATCGACGAAATCCGTGTACCGCGCCCCGGCGTGGGTCGCATGCGCTGGGGGTTCGGTTTTGATGGGCAGCATGTGGCTACGGTGTGCCAGCGGCTTTAAGCGCCGAGGTGTTTCCGGCTTCCGTTACTCGGTGTCCTTCATGGGCGGCATGGGCTTCCAGTTGGGATCCTTGATGATCTTGCGGGCGTCCTTCATGCCTCGGCGCAGCGCCGGAATACCGGTCTTAAAGCACTTGTCAACGGCAGCCAGGCGAATGAATTCCTTGCAGAAGGTCGCGGCGTTGCCCAGACGGAACAGCACGGGGTGATAGTCGCCGTAAATCTGCATGTAGCGGGCCAGATAACCGCGGTTGCGCATGATGTAGTAGCGGTTGGTGTCGCTCGTAGAGTTGAGCTGGCGCTTGCCGGCGATATCCCAGTTAGAGACGGCGCGGGCGCGCTTGAGCACCAGGTCGGCCACAACGGCGGCGGGGAAGTGCTGGCTGGCTACGTAGCCGTAGCAGGCATCGTCGCCGTAGATAAAGAAGCGCGCGTCGGGCAGGCCAATCTTGTCGACCACGCGGCGCGAGAACATGCCGCCCTCAAAGCACAGCTGGTTCATGGCGCGGTAGCCCTCGGGACCCAGATCCCACTTGGCGATAGGGTTAGGGATGCCGAGCGAGAGGATGAGCTGGTACTGCCAAAAGAAAGCGCCGCCGTCAAAGTCCAGGCGCGAACCCTGGATGACATCGTAGCGGTCGGTCCACTTGGCAAGACGCTCGATGCCTTCGGGGATGACGAGCACGTCGTCGTCCATCACCCAGAACCACTGGGCGCCCAGGTCGTAGGCGCATTTAGTGCCGGCGGAGAAGCCGCCTGCACCGCCGCCGTTTTCAAGCTGCGGGGCGTAGATGACACGGTCGGTGCCGCCCTGCGCGTCGGGCTGCTCGGTGTCGATGCCCCACAGGTTGGCGAGGCGCTCGTTGAATGCGGTGCACATGGCCTCGGTCTCGCGCGAATTCTCGTTATCGACAATCACGATGCGCCAGGGCGTTGCCGTGAGCTCGGTCATAGAGTCGAACAAGTTGGCCAGGAGTTCCTGGCGCTTGTACGTAACGACGACGATGGCGAGCTTGTCTATGGGGGCGGGAAGGGTGGAAGTCATGAACGAGAATATCCTTTCGCGTGGGCAGCATATCGGCCCTGCGGAATAAACAGCGTGTCCCATGGGACACGTCTATTGTAAGCGTAGGCGGGCGCCCGCGGGTAATGTTCCGCTAATCACCAAGAACGTTTGCTACAAGCCTGGTTGACTTGTGTGCGTGGCGAGATTGCAAGCGCGCATTGTGGTATTACATAAGTGCCGATTCTTGTGGACGCAATCTTTCTGTTTGGATGGCCTGTGAATAAAACTCGTTTAGCCTCCCTTGCCGATAGCCTTTCCGTCAAGGTCATGTTGCTGTTTTTGGTTTTTCAGGTCGCATTTGTCCTGAGCAATACCGCAGCGAATTGCCTACCGAGGCCCGTTATCGAGTCGCATGCGCAGGGTTCGGAGTCCTCGGCCCTGTTGACTGACATGTATGTCTACGACCACCGTGTTGCAGCTGGTCCTGTTTGCTTTGATAACAATCGTTTTGTCATTGAAGTCGCACGGCAAAAGGACCAAGGTTCTCCGTTTAAGACGATGGCTGTTGCCGAGATTGATGACGTTACGAAAGCCAACGGGATTACGCATCAGCAGTATTACCGGTATTGGCATGGATGGCAGCTACTTACGAATGCCTGCCTGTTTATTGGCGGTATCGACGTTGTCGTGGTGCCTGCGGCCGCTCTGGCGATTGCCGGATCCGCTTGCGCTTACGTTGCCTTGCGGAAGCGATTTTCAAAGCTATTGACGTTGGGTTTCGTTGTAATCCTGTTGTTTTCAACCAATCTGTTTTTCAATTTTATCGGTGATCTGCTTCTGTGCATCTCGTTCTTTGTTGCGCTCATCATGATGTCTTGTATGAGTCTTCGTTTGGGGTCGGCTCCGAACGCACGGGCTTTTACAAGCCGTCTTGTCCTTTGGTCGATTGCGACGGGTGCCGTGTTTTCGTTTCTTGACTTTTTAACGATTCCTGCCGCTGTTGTCGCCCTGCATTGCTTTTTCGCCTTCATTGCGCTCCCCGAGGGCGAGCGCCCCAAGCGCTGCGTCGTCACGATGCTGCAGGCGCTCTTTGGGTTTGGGCTTTCGTTTGTGTTTACCTGGGCGATGAAATGGGTTGTCGCGGCGTTTGTGCTGGGCTGGAACGAGGTCTTTTCGAACGTTCTGGGCGAGATGGGCCTTTGGTCTGCGCATGGGACTTCGTCACTGTTGCCCCAGGCTGACTGGCCTCAGATTTTGAAGGAGTTTTATAGCATGAGCCCGCAGCTGTTCGCCATTTGCTCAACTGCTGGTTATGCGATGATCTCGAACGTTGTTTGTCTTGTTTCGTTTGCTGCCGTATTGGCGATTTGGATTGCCGTGCTCGTTTGCTCGATACGGGGCGGAGCGCAAGGTGGTCGTCGTCGCAAGATGTTGATCCAGTCACTGCTCATGGCGCTGCCTCTGGTGGTTGTTCTGGGTTATTTCGTTGTTATGCATGACCATGCAATCGTTCATATTCCGGTATTTGGCTGCAAGAACTGGGCGATTGTCTTTGCGATTTTATTTGCTTCTGGTGTAAGCGCGCTTCGTGGTCTGAGGAGTCAGAAGGTCGCTTAGCCTTTCATGTGGGCCTTGATGGTCGCGACTACGGCCCTGCGCACGATATCCACGAGGAGCAGGGAAAGCGCGAGGCAAAGGCTCATAAGGATTCCGAGCAAAATGGCGGCGGCTGGACGGGGCTCTCCCGTTTGGATGCCTGTCGCCATGGTGTAGATCGCTTTGTCGAAGATGGGTTGCCAGACGTTGCAGGTGAACGACTGTACGGCGTAGAAAGCGAGCGTTCCTGCGGCGAGAGTCACGATTGTCTTGTCTGCAGTTGGGACTTCGTGGCGTGGCTGATGGAGCGCTGCGGCGGCAACGGATGCAACGGCTAAGATGAAGGATATGACGGAAGTTGACTTGTAGGAGAGCTTCCAGAGCGCGTCGTACTGGCTGTTTGTCGATAGCAGGAGCTCGAGCGTGACGGTGGCGGCAATAAGTCCGATAAGCACGATCTTGGATTTCTGAGAGCCGGATGCGTTGCCGAGGTATTCGAGGACAAACCGCATTTCTCCAGCTGCAATAAACGCGACCAGGTAGGTAACGGCGCTCATGAGCTTGCGCCACAAAACGACACCGGCAGCTCCGTTTACCGTCGCCGCGATGTAGCAGTTGATTCCAAATGTTGCGAGCACGAGGAGTGCTACGACAAACGGGGCCCTTATGCTGCCGATTCGCTGTCGTATCAACGCAATCACTGGGACGAGCAATACGGAGGCGGCGTAGACCCAGATAAACTCGATGCCCAGCGTAAGCCAGCCAATCTCGTGTAGCGAGATTTCGGGCAGGGGATAGACGTACATCGAGATAAGCAGGCAGGCAGCGCAATAAAAGAGCGTGGGCAAGACGATCTTCTTTAACCACGCAAGCGATTTACGAGCGAGGTCCGGTGCGGATGACCCGTTTTGGAGGGCGCGAACTGCCGAAGGGATAAGGAAGTACCCCGAGATCATAAAAAAGACCTCGTTGGCCCAGCAGCCCAGCAGGTTGATAAAGCCGAGCGCGCCGGAGTAAGGGAAGACAGCGAGCGGCGCGTATTCCGGTAGGCCGGTGCAGACGGCTTGGAAGGTCCACTGAAACGTGTGGAATATGGCGATCCCAGCGACCGCCACCAGGCGCAGCGCTTCGATGGAGGTATTTCTGCTTGCTTTGCTGCCCATCAGACTATTTTCCAGCGCGTGCGTTGTATGAACCAAAGTGCGATGTGATCATTTTTAGAGTCTGCTTGGGGCCCTTGTTCCATACGTTATACAAGCCCTCGCCCACGAGGTCCTTGGCGTACGCGCAGTAGCTGATTTTAGGGTCGGCGATGCCCATATACTCGGCATAGAGCTTTTTGGCCACGGGGGTAACGCGAGGATTGGCAAATACCAGCTCTTGCGGCATGCGTTCGAACATCTTGTGGATCGCCCGCTCGATTTCGGGGTGCCCCTCAATTCCGGTGTGCTCAATCATGATGCCCATATAGGTGAAGCCGCGTGTGATTTGCGGTGTCCAAACGGCGGGGTCGGTGACGTTGAGCCGCTCAAGGATATCAACCATGTCGTTCCAGCGATTAAACGGCATCAGGGGATCACGCTTGGCCAGGGCGGCTGCCTTTTCGGGTGTTTCCTCGCGGTAGCAGTAATACGGCTTGGGCCAGTAAGCGATCGCCTTTGCCTGGCAGAGTGTTTCGACAAGGAATGGATTGTCGGCCCAGCCCGCACCGGGGATTTCCTTAAACCAGATATTGTTTTGCATCAGGAAGTCGCGACGATAGATTGCCGACCAAATGGACGGATGATGGGCCAGCAGGTGTGGAGCGTCGTGAATGGTGAACGGTTGCCGAGGCGGTTTAATGCGACCGCGATATGCGCAATGTAGTTTGACCTCTTGGGGGGTATCGGGGTTGCGAATGATCCAATACGGGGTCTCGATAATATCGAGCTTGTTCGGATCGCCAAATTCGCGCATGGCAAAGGCAAGCATGTCGGAGTACATTCCGGGCTCGATCCAGTCATCGGGCTCGAGGATGGCAATCCAGTCGCCCTTTGCCTCGCGAATGCCCAGATTGCAGGTTGCGCCGTAACCCTGGTTTGCCTTATCGATCACTCGAGCGCGTGAGTCGCGCGCAGCGAATTCTTGCATAACGGCGAGCGAGTTATCGGTGGATCCGTCGTTGATGGCGAGGATCTCCAGCTCGATTTTGTTTTCGTTTAATAGACTGCCTATAGCCTGAGAAAGATACGGCTCGGCATTGTAAGTAGGCACGATTACGGTCAGCATTCAAACACTTTCTCTAGGCGATTTGGAAGAATTATAGCCTATTACAATGCAACGATTTCAGTTGCATCCGCCATAAAGAAACTAAAACCGTTGCAAATGAGCGAAAGCAACTAAAATAGTTGCTATAATCGCCATGAGGAAAGGAAGCCTGATGAACAATAGCTATTCGGCCCTCATGGTTGATATGAGACATTCGAGATGTCTTTCGGACAGTAGGAGGCAAAGCGCGCAGGAAGATCTTGCGAACGCTATGGACTGCACAAACGAGCTGTTTAAAACTGAGCTCGAAATGCCGCTTATGTTTAGTGCGGGCGATGAATTGCAGGGCCTATTTCGTAGTACGGCTGGCGCTTTCTTGGCATATAGATTTATCAAGATACTCGTCCAGACGGTTGATCTTAGGGGTGGTATCGGAGTTGGAGAATGGAAAACTCGGATGCAGTCTGCATTGTCGACGGAGCAAGACGGGTCGGCATACCATCGTGCACGCAGAGCAATTGCTGCGTCCGAAAAAGATAAGTACAGTAATTTGAAGATCATTGATGCTTCGGGTGTTTCGCGTGAGAAAGAGCTGTGCGCGGCGGGCTGTCTGGAAATAATCGATCGCAGAAACGAGTCGCAGCGTAATTACTGCGAGGTTGTTGAGTTGCTGCGGCCGCTAATGCTGCACGAGGGCACAGACGCGACTTTGAGCAAAAGGTATACTGAGCTCTTCGAAACACGTATAGGCAAAAAGTATGGCGCTAAAAGCAATCCGATCGATTGCGCGCCAGTGGCGTTGGGCAGCTCGCTCAACCTCAACGTAGATAGCATCAGGGCTAGTCATGTAGGGCTTGCGGGGCAAATGGGCGTTGCGATGGGGAAGACGAGGCAGGGGCTTGAGAAAAGCCTTAGACTCGCGAATGTTGTAAGAGAAAGAGAGCTGGCTGCTTTCGCCGTTCATTTCCTTAATGAGCTGGAGATGGCATGAGAGTATTCGGGTGTTTCCTTCTGTTTCATATGCTGTTCGACTTTTATTTTCAGTCGAATAAGATGGCAGGCGAGAAGGAATACAGCAGAATTGCCCTTGCCATGCACTGCTTAGTTTACGCGGCCGGCGCCGCAGCAACAGTAGCTCTTCTGTTTGAGGCGAGTGCAACCGCCATTGCTGCGTCCTTTACAGTATTTGCCCTTTCACATTGGATTATCGATGGCAGCCTGAGAAGAGCGTTTGCAGGACTTGACCTTTCGCCGGTCGGTAGTTTTCTGGCCGATCAAGTGCTGCACATTATAATTCTGCTCATATTGAGCGTTCTATGTTGCTATTTGTGGGCCATGCGGCCAATTGCTTCGAATCTCTTGGGCGCTCGTGGAGCGGAGCTCTCTTGGATTTCGACACTGTGCTTTTGTGGACGCCCTTGTAGCATTGTTATTGCAAAGGTGCTCCAATCTCTTCGAAACCCGGGTGTTGAGCAGTCGGCGGATACGACAACCGCACATTCAGGCAAGTGGATTGGAATATTTGAAAGACTGATTGTCGCGGCGCTTTCCCTGCTGAACCAATATTCGGCTATTGCATTTATTTTTACTGCAAAAAGTATCGCGCGCTTTAAGCAGCTGGAAAGTGACAAGGATTTCGCTGAGGTTTATTTGCTGGGTTCATTGGCAAGCATGTTCTTGGCAATGGCTTCTGCGATCTTATTTAGTTATTTGTTTAGCGGCACCGCTTGTTGAAGTTATTAGAAACGTTAGATAGGTGAAGGATTGAGAGGCCGTCTATGGATGTCCTATCTGTTGAATTCCATCGGGAACTTATTAATAAATTAAAGCTGTGCATACATCGCTTGACTATGCGGCCGGGCTTATTTCGCGGCGATTATTGCGATTCCTTTGATGGGTTCCTTGCTGGAGAGGCGGTATCGTTTCTTTACGTTCGTGATCCGGGTCCGTTGCAAGACATGCTGGAGACTGATTTTATCGACGTGTTTCTTTATGAAAGCGATATTCGTAATTGCTTTTACTTCATTAGAAACGCTGGAATTAGCGCAATGCGAAAAGGGAACAAAGGCCTGTTATTCGATAAGAGCCTATCGAAGAAGGAATTCCTTGACAGTATTTATGAGCAGCTGAAGCAAATGGAAGATACTGACTGCTTCTCAAAAGACGAGGCAAGTGATCTTGTTTATGCAATAGGGAACAGTTTGATTGACAGTGAGAGTCCTTCGTTTAAAAGAGTTTTGGGTGGGCACTGATTTTTGAGCCACGCTGCTTTCAGCCGTCGGTAAACACTCATTGGCCAAATGGCAAATAGTCCATCCGGCTTGGCCCCCGTCCCCCCCCCAATCTAGTAGACTCTAAACCGTTGCTAGATTAGGGGGATTTTCCATGAGACGCTCCATGAAACGAGTTTCCGGGGCCGCCGCCGTCCTCGCGGTCGCGGCCGCCCTGGCCCTGTGCGGGCCCGCGGCCTACGGCGCCCCCGCCGCCTCGGGCGACGCGCAGCCGCTCCCCGGCGAGGCGCAGCCCGCCGGCGGGGAGTCCGGCGCCCAGGACGAGGCCGCCCGGGCCGAAACCGCCCAGGCCGACGGGGGCCAGGCGGAGGCCGCGCAGTCCGATGGGGCCACTGCCGTCTCGCTGTCCTATTCCGCCCACGTCTCCAATATCGGCTGGATGGGCGCCGTCGCCGGCGGCGAGACCGCCGGCACGACCGGCAGGGGGCTCCCCCTCGAGGCGCTGCGCCTCGTCCTGTCCGACGCCTCGACCGGCGAGCCCCTCGGCACCGACGCCATATCCGTCGAGGCCCACGTCTCGAACGTCGGCTGGCAGCCCGCCGTCGGGTGCGACGGCGCCGACGCCGGATCGGCTGGCTACGGCCGCGCCGTCCAGGCCGTCCAGGTCGCGGTCCTGCCCAAGGGCGACCCCGCCCCGGGCGACACCTCCACGCCCTTCGTCGACAGGTCCTCCGAGCCCCCCTCGGTCTCCTACCGCGCCCACGTCGCCGGCATCGGCTGGCAGGGCGCCGTCTCGGACGGCGCCGTGGCCGGCACCACCGGGCAGGGCCGCGCCCTCGAGGCCCTCTCGGGCTCCGTGTCCTGGTACGGGCACGGCTCCTCCTCCCTCGAGGTGAGGGCCCACGTCTCGAACGTCGGCTGGCAGGGCTGGACCTCGGGCGCCGCCGGCACCACCGGGCGCTCCCTGGCGGTCGAGGCGCTCCAGTTCAGGCTCTCCGGTGAGGCCGCCTCGTCCTACGACGTGTGGTACCGCGTGCACTGCTCCGACTACGGTTGGCTCGGCTGGGCCAAGGACGGCGCGTCCGCGGGCACGGTGGGCCTGGCGAAGGCCGTCCAGGCCGTCCAGGTCGTGCTCGTCCCCAAGGGCGGCGCCGCGCCGGGCCCGGCCGGCGGCGCCTTCCGCGGCGCCGGTGAGCGCCTGTCCGGCTCGGCTCTCTCCGTCTCCGGCTCGCCGGCGGGCTCGTCGTTCTCCGGCGGGGTCCTGACTCTCGGCTCCGAGGGCGGCCCCGTGCTGGGCTCCGTCGCCGCGACCGTCGACAACCTCGAGTCCGACGGGTCGGTCAGCTACCGCGGCCTCCTGCTCGGCTCCGGCTGGCAGGGGGAGCCCAGCTCCGACGGGGCGCAGCTAGGCGCCTCGGGCGGCGGGCTGCAGCTCAAGGCCGTCCGCTTCGGGCTGTCCGGCGGCCTCGCGGAGCGCTACGACGTCTGGTACCGTTCCTGTGACTCCGCGCGCGGCTGGACCGGCTGGGCGAGCTCCGGTGAGCCCTCCGGCGTCGAGTCGGGCGCCTCGGGCCTCACCGCAGTCCAGGTCGCCCTCGTCGCGAAGGGCGGCGCCGCCCCCGGCCCGACCGAGGGGGCCTTCGTCTCCGGCACCGCTTCCGGTCCGGCGCTCGTCCTGCAGGGCCATGTCGCGGAGCGCGGCTGGCTGCAGGCGGTGGGCGGCGGCGAGGACGTCGGCACGACCGGCAGGGGCCTCGCGCTCCAGGCGGTGCGCGCCTCCCTCGAGGGGGCGGGCGAGGGGAGCTCCGTCTCCGTCGCGGCCCACGTGGCCGGCATCGGCTGGCAGGACGCCGCCTCCGCCCCCTCCTACGCCGGCACGGTGGGGCAGGGCCGCGCCGTCCAGGCCGTGAGGGTGTCCCTCTCCGGCCCCGTCTCCGATTCCTACGACGTCTGGTACCGCGTCCACGCGGCGGGCTACGGCTGGCTCGGCTGGGCCAAGGACGGCGAGGCCGCGGGCACCGAGGGCCTCGGCGTCCAGGCTGAGGCGCTCCAGGTCGTCCTCGTCGAGAAGGGCGGCGACGCCCCCTCGTCGGGCGCCCCCGCCGAGCTCTCCGTCCCCTCGCTCAGCCTCAGGGCCCACGTCTCTGGCGTCGGCTGGCAGGCCGCCGTCGGCAACGGCGGCACCGCCGGCACCACCGGCCAGTCCCGCGCCGTCGAGGCGATCACGGCCGAGGTCTCCTCGCCGGTCTCCGGCGGCCTGTCCTACAGCGCCCACGTCTCCGGCGTCGGCTGGCAGGACGAGGTATCGGGCGGCGCCGTGGCCGGCACCACCGGCCAGGGCAGGGCGGTCGAGTGCGTCAAGATGCGCCTGACCGGGGGCCTCTCCGAGTACTACGACGTGTGGTACCGCGCCTACGTGCAGGACTACGGCTGGCTCGGCTGGGCCAGCGACGGCGCCCGCGCCGGCACGACCGGCATCGGCTACCGCGTCGAGGCGCTCCAGGTCCGCATCCTCGCGAAGGGCTCGGCGGCACCGGGCCCCACGGAGGGCGCGTACAGAGACGTTGCTGATGAGAAAGTGATTGGCGTTCCGCGGATCAGACTCGTTACTTGGCTTACCCAACATCAATATGACGGCTACTACCTCGGGACTCCATATTCCACTGGATTCTCTATTCCTACCTGCACCTATCCCAATGGTGAGAGGCGTTGGGATGGATACTCTGGTATGAATTGCACCGGTTTTGTCGCCCACGCATGGTCGAAATGCGGCGGCAATCTTGCAGCGGTAGCCGCAAATAATAACCATTCTCCTTGGGCTGGAGGCCCCGGTGGCGGTAGCTATATCAATGCTTGGCGTTTTTACGGTTATGCGATTGATTCCGGCTCAAAGGTTTATGAGTTCAACAAGGTGCAGGATCTGCTGAATAGCGGGTTGGCAAGAAAGGGCGACGTCATATTCTTTAAGACTGCTCCTAACGTCGATTGCCATATCGGGTTTTTCTGGGGCGACAATCCCCGTGATAATAAGATGTGGCACTCCTCATCGCCCGCCAATCAGATTTCGTCTATCTACAACTATTCAAATCCGGCCGAGATCAATCAGCATGTTTGTCTGATTAATGAGCCAATCGTGGACCGTGACTGCTGCATATGCTGATTATTCAGTTAACGGATCTACTAACTCAACTAACTTGAATTCTGAGGACTCGAACGCTATTGATGATGGTTCAGACTCTGAGGGGCATGAGTTGAATGCGTCCCCTGTTGTTAACGAGTCTCAAGACACGCAACAGGGTTCATCCGAAGGTAGAAGCGAGGTCGTTGCTGACGATTCTGTCGTAAGCAATCAGCTGACCGTCAAAAACGTAACTGTTTCTGCCCATGTGCAGAATATCGGCTGGATGGATCCGGTTAGTTCGGGTAAGGTTGCCGGAACGACGGGTAGGGGCCTTAATCTCGAGGCACTCAAAATCTCACTCGAAGTGGATGGAACAGCCTCTCAAGAGCAGCTTGCGTGCGACGGCGCCGACGCCGGATCGGCTGGCTACGGCCGCGCCGTCCAGGCCGTCCAGGTCGCGGTCCTGCCCAAGGGCGACCCCGCCCCGGGCGACACTACCTGTCCTTTTAAGAACCGTAGCGATGATCCCGCTTCGATTTCCGTTCGCTCGCATACATCGAATATTGGCTGGATGTCTCCCGTAGGCGCGGATCTGTTGCGGGGACAACTGGTAGGGGCCTTTCCATGGAAGCTCTTGAAGCCCAGCTTGACTGGTATGGTCACTCGGGTTCTATTGAGCTTCGTGGCCATGTCTCGAATGTTGGCTGGCAGCAGTGGTCTAAAGGGCTCTGCGGTACGACTGGAAAGTCTCAGCGCCTTGAGGCCGTCCAGATTCGCTTGACCGGCGAGGCTGCCGATAAATATGACATTTGGTACTGTGCTCATGTCTCGGGTATAGGATGGCTCGATTGGGCCTGCAATGGTGCTGCCGCTGGTTCTGCTGGTAAGGGCAGGGCTATCGAAGCGGTCAAAGTGGTTCTCGTGGAGAAAGGTGGAGCGGCGCCCGGCTCTACGACCAAGGTTTTTATTGGGGATCTAGATGCTGTTACGGTTTCCGGATTGGCCGTTTCCGGGGAGAGCCTTGGCTCCTCTTCTGGTCAAAAGGCCACAATCGGAGGCAAGGGCGCTAAACTGCTGAACTCTATTGCCCTGAGCGTTGCCGGTCAAACTGATAGCGGGTCTATTTCTTATTCCGTTATGGATGGGTATTCAGGCTGGGGCGCTTCGTCAACGGATGGCGGTGCTGCCAAAGCGGTATCAGGAGCTCCTGTTAAGGCGATTAAGTTGTCGCTGAGCGGCCAGCTCGCTACTAATTACGACATTTGGTATCGAGTATGCGATTCCGGTAATGGTTGGACAGACTGGACGTCAAATGGTCAGGCATGTGGCGTTTCTGATGGTTCTTCTGGTTTGTGCGGCATTGAAATTACACTCGTAAGTAAGGGTCAGCCTTCGCCTGGCTCCACTGCCAATGCGTTTATCGAAACGTCTGGAATCGGTCTTGTATCTCAGGCGCACGTTGCTTCTGCGGGCTGGTTGACTCCCGTTGGCAATGGTGAGATTGCGGGCCAGACGGGCATGTCTCGTTCTCTGCAGGCATTGTATGTCGCAACGCAAGGCATTGATGCCTCAGTTGAAGTGTCGGCACATGTTGCGAATATCGGTTGGCAGCCATACGTCTCGGGTGCTTCCTATGCTGGCACTGTTGGCAAGGGTCTCGCAATTCAGGCGGTCAAATTAAGACTTACCGGCAAAGACGCTTCAAAATACGATATTTACTACCGTATCCATGCGGCGGATTATGGCTGGCTTGGCTGGGCTAAAAATGACGCTGTAGCCGGCACCGTCGGGCTGTCTAAGCAAGCCGAGGCAATTCAAATTAAGTTGATTGCCAAGGGTTCGTCCGACGCTCCCATTCAAGACCATGCTGCGTTGATCCAGCTTCCCGAGCTATCTGCAAAGGCGAATTGCTCCGGTCTTGGCTGGCAAGCGCCTGTCGGCAATGGCGGTGTTGCCGGAACAGTTGGACAGAACCGTGCGATGGAGGCCATGCAGCTTTCGCTTTCCGAAATCTCCATGAACGGTGGCATTTCGTATTCCGCCCACGTATCCAATATCGGCTGGCAATCTGCTGTCTCAGATGGGGCCACAGCGGGAACCGTTGGACAGGGACAACAAATCCAAGCCGTGAAGATTAACTTGACTGGCGACGTTTCGAATTACTTTGATGTCTGGTATCGCGTCCATGTGTCAAATTACGGATGGCTTGGCTGGACTAAAAATGGATCACCGGCGGGCACCACGAAGCTTGGCATTCCTGTTCAGGCTTTACAGGTAAAGATTGTCCCCAAGGGCGCTTCTGCACCAGGCTCTACGTCTGATTCGTATTTTGAGACCTATCGTTATATGGGGTATCAGACTCCGGGATCTTATCCAAAGGTTAGTTGCAATAGCGTACAGCTTCCTTCGTATTGCACCGGTTATTTCACGTATGTCTCATCTTCTCGAATTCCTTATAACGCTTCAAGACAGGATTGCATCAATGCGTTCGTCCAGCGTGCTCGGGAATATATTGGGACGCGTTATATTGAGCCTTGGTCTTCTTGGCCGGGGGATGCGGTTGATTGCTCGGGCTTGGTACTGCAATGTCTGTATGCGACAGGCATGGATATGGGTTGGTATAACCCCTATAACCATCGTTGGCTGCCCGAGCAAACCTACAACTCCATGAACTGGTATCGCAACAACACGTTTATGCCGGTTAGCACCTCTGCTTTGCAGAGGGGAGATGTGGTCTACTACCAGGGCCATATTGGAATCTATATCGGAAACGGTCGAATTATCGATTCGTGGCCGGGGATCGGTGTGACCGAGCGTTCGGTCAATGCTCCAGGTCGGGTAATCGGTGCCGCTAGGCCTTTCGCATAGAGTCTGTTGAGGCGCTCCGTTGCAGGAGCGCCTCTTTTTGACTGCATGCTGACTGGTGCTTTTCTAAGCTTTAAATGTCTGTATGGAAGTGCGATAATATAGCAACCATTCGTGTCTTTACATGTGACCAATGTCTCGGGGGATATACATGAAACGTCTCAAAGCGTCTGCTGCTTTGGCTTGTACGCTATTAATGGGCTGGTCTCAAATCATCCAGCCTTACAGTGCGTATGCGCTGTCGGTCCAGGCCGCCGCTGCTTCGCAGTCGGTCTCGCAAACATCGAACGAGTGCGAATCTCAAGGTACAAGTTCTCAGGGAACGCAGGACGATGCTTCGGATTCTCAGGGTGTAACCGAATGGTATGGTGACGACGCAAATGCTGCTCGTCCTGATGGGGAAACAGATTCTGATTCGGGCGAGCAACTTAGCATTGGCGTCGAAGAGTCTGGTGTTGACGAGTCAAACGGTGAGGTCCCAGCCGATGATTCCACTGAGATGAATTCCTGCGAAACGGACTCTTTGGAACCGAACTCTTGGCGTTTCGAAAACGGCGTGCTTATCGATTCTGACAATGGCGACATCGATGCGCAGTCTTTAACTGACGATCCTTTGCCCAATGGTGATATTGCGCGCGGTATTGACGTCAGTAATTACCAGGGGACCGTTGATTGGGATATGGTTAAGGCCGCAGGGATTGATTTTGCCATCCTCAGGGTTGGGCCTGTTTATGGAAAGCCTGACGATTCCTTTGAAAGGAACGCTGCTGAATGTGAGCGCCTCAGTATTCCTTATGGCGTCTACTACTACTCCTATGCTCGATCTGTTGCGGATGCAAATAAAGAAGCCGATCGAACGCTTGCTTGGCTCGGTGGCCATCATCCGTCGCTTCCCGTTTATTACGATCTTGAGGATAACTATATCTTGCAGGATCCGAATTTCAGCAAAGATAAGCTCGCTCAGATTGCGCAGGCTTTTTGCAACCGTATGGAGGCCGTTGGCTTTAAGTCGGGTATCTATGCGAACCTTAACTGGCTCAACAACTACTTGGATAGTCCGTCTCTGAGCGGTTATGACCATTGGGTCGCTCAATATAATTGGCGTTGCGATTATGCTGGCAGCTACAGTTTCTGGCAGTATTCAAACAGCGGCAATGTCCCGGGCGTTAACGGACGTTGTGACATGAACTACTGCTTCAACGGTTCTCTTCTGAACGTAGATGACAGCAAGATGCATATTCAGTATGAGGCGCATGTCTCGAATATTGGCTGGATGAGCAGTAAGCGCGACGGATCTACGGCTGGCACAACGGGGCAATCTAAATCAGTGGAGGATCTTAAAGTCAGCATCTTGAATCCCGTTGAAGATGGCTCTGTGCAAATTAACGCCAATGTAAGTGGCATCGGGGCTCCCTCGCGAAGGGCTACGACGTCTACTACCGCGTCCACGCCTCCAACATCGGCTGGATGGCCTGGGCCAAGGACGGCGAGGAGGCCGGCACCACGGGCTTCGGCAGGAGCGTCGAGGCCGTCCAGATCAGGCTCGTCAAGAAGGGCGACGCCGCCCCCTCTTCCGACGGCGCCAACGTCGACTACGCCTTCAAGAAGAAGCCCATGTCCCTGACCTATCGGGCCCACGTCTCCAACGTGGGCTGGCAGGGCGCCGTCTCGGACGGCGCGACCGCCGGCACCACCGGCCGCGGCCTCGCCCTCGAGGACCTCAAGCTCTCGCTCGACAGCTCCGACTACTCGGACGGCTCTTCCGTCCAGGGGCTCCCTCGCGAAGGGCTACGACGTCTACTACCGCGTCCACGCCTCCAACATCGGCTGGATGGCCTGGGCCAAGGACGGCGAGGAGGCCGGCACCACCGGTATGTCGTGTTCTCTCGAAGCTATTCAGATTAAGCTCATTAAGAAGGGCACCTCCCATCCTGATACATCGGGGTATTCCCATCTTGAATTACCTACGGTGACGTATTCCTCTCAGGTGAAAGGTGCTTGGCAGAATTCTGTCCCCGCTGGAGAGGTGTCCGGTACAACCGGTCAGGGAATTCCCATCACCGGGTTTTCAGCTAAAACTACTTCATCTGTTGCCGGCGGGATTAATTATCAACTGCATCTTTCGAATGTGGGCTGGACGTCTGGTAAGTCAAACGGAGTGCAGCTTTCGTCTACCGCTGAATCCAATTCGGTTGAGGCTATTAAAATTTCTCTTTCTGGTGACTTGGCAACCTATTTTGATGTTTGGTACAGGGTCCATGTCGATAACGTCGGCTGGCTTGGTTGGACTAAAAATGGCTCCGTTGCCGGTAGTACTGGCTATGGGGCCCATGTCCAAGCTATCCAAGTTCGACTTACGAGGAAGGGCGCCAATGCCCCCGGGAGCACCGTTTCGCCGTGTTTGCTTGGGGAACCAACCGCGTTTGCAAATCCCATGCAGAAGAAAATTGTAGATCTTGCCCGACAGGTGCCGTCTCCTGGTCCTGGTTTGTGCTCTGAGTGGATTGCAGACATTTATGAGCGTGCCGGATTTAGGAATGTCCATACAGATGCCTGCGATTACTACTGGGATTACTGTAAATATACCGATTATTCTCATTTGAAAGTCGGAATGGTCATTGCCGTTCCTTCGCATACGCATACACGCATGGGCAGCATTTACGGTCACGTTTGTCTCTACATCGGTAATAACCAGGTTATGGATAATGTCGGTCGGATCAGGACGCTCGATATGGCGTACTGGTTGAATTATTATTCCACCTCATATAAGCCAAAATGGGGTTGGTATGACAACGTGCCGCTTGCATAGTTGATCGAAGGTCATGTCTTCACACAGGTTCTGGCAGATACTCTGATTAAAACGAACGGATCGTTTTGCAACGGTCCGTTCGTTTCTATTTGAGTGCCATTCGCGTTTTCGGTATTTAAGCAATTGCCGAAACGATAAATAATGATGCTAAAGATGGTCGATTGATGGGGGAGTCGAATGAAAAAGACGCAACGACTGCTAGCAACGGCAATGACGCCATTACTGATCCTTCAGTGTCTTCTGACGCCCCTTTCCGTCTGGGCTGATTCTTTACCTGTGCAACCGGAATCCACTGATTATATCGATAGTTCTGCCAGCAGCTTGGAAGACGAGAGCTTTGTCTTAAATGACGAACAGCAGGGGGTTGAAGTCGAGCAGCCGACTGTGTCAGACAACGATTCTCCCTCATCCGTTTCTAGCGAGCCTGCCTCCAATGCAACTGATTCGGCGAAACCCGAAAATGATGCATCCACTGTGTTTGGCTCTGTTTCATACCAGACTCATGTACAGGATATTGGCTGGCAAGCTCTCGTTTCAAATGGAATGACGGCGGGCACTACAGGCCGTGCTAAGCGCGTCGAAGCCCTCAAGATTAATTTGCTTTCACAGGATGGCACCCCGCTGGGGAATGATAGCATTTCGGTCCAATCTCACATTTCCGGGATCGGCTGGGAGTCTCAGCCGGTGGGTAACGGGCAGACATCTGGAACAGTTGGACAGTCGCGAGCCATCGAGGCGATCAAGCTATCTTTGTCGGGCGGTCTTTCTGATTCGTATGACATTTGGTATCGCGTTCATTCTGCAAATGTTGGTTGGCTTGGCTGGGCCTCAAATGGTGAGCCTGCTGGAACGCAGGGCTATGCTTGTCAGATCGAAGCTATTCAGATTAAGGTGCTTCCAAAAAATGCTCAAGATGCGCCAACGCGAGGCGATGCCTTTAGGGATCATTCTCAGGAACCGCCTACCGTTTCCTATCGATCTCATGTCTCTAATGTTGGATGGATGGGCGCTGTCGCGGACGGAAAGACATCGGGGGTTATTGACTCAAGAAATGCAATTGAGGCGCTGTCGCTTAGCGTTAATTGGTATCGCCGCGGAGGCTCCATTTCCTCTCGCGCACATGTGTCTGGTGTCGGTTGGCAAAGCTGGTCTTCAGGTGCTGTTGGCACGACCGGGCAGTCTCGGTCCATTGAGGCCGTTCAGTTTAAGCTGAACGGCGAGATATCTGCAACTTATGGCATTTGGTACCGTGTGTATGCTTCCAAATTGGGCGGATGGCTGGGCTGGACGTCTAACGGGTCTCCTGCGGGCTCGGTGGGGAAGGGTGCCGCCATTCAGGGTGTTCAGATTTTATTGGTCGAAAAAAGCGGCTCTGCTCCCGGCGATACGTTGAACCATTTCATTGGAGCTACGGATGTTCTAAGCGGGAGCTCGCTTGGTCTTAACGGTAAAAGCCTGGGCTCCGTACAAGGCAAATCAATCCTATTGGGCTCCGAGAACGGCTCTGAACCTTTAACCTCGCTCTCCATTTCGTTTGATAATCAAGAGATTTTAGGCTCAATTGACTATTCCGGCTTTTTTGAATTTGGCGGATGGAGCGGTGCTGTTTCTGACGGTGCTGCGCTTAACTCTAAAAACGATGGGCGTGTTCTAAAGGCGGTGAGATTGGCTCTTACTGGAGATTTGTCTAATGCCTATGACATTTGGTATCGCTGCTTTGACTCCAAAAAAGGATGGCTTGGTTGGGCATGCAATGGCGCGGATGCAGGGGCAACGATATCGGGTTCATTCCTTAAGACTGTCGAAGTAAGGATTGTCAGTAAAGGCGGCGGCGCTCCCGGAATAACGGACGGAGCATTTGTTTCCGATACTTCCGCCGATTGCGCTCACGTTGTATATCAGGCTCATTCGGCTAACCGTGGGTGGTCTCCTTCTGTATTTGATGGGCAGGTAACCGGCACAACGGGACAATCGCTTTCTCTTCAAGCTTTGAATGTGTCGTTGTCCGGTGTGGATGACGATTCTCAAATTGAGGCAAGAGCACATGTTGCCAATATTGGTTGGCAGGAATGGCGATCTTCCGGTTATATTGGGACCGTTGGACAAGGATTGGCCATTCAGGCTCTTGAGCTGCGCTTAAATGGTTCCCTCGCGAATCAGTATGACATTTACTATCGAGTTCATTCGGCGGGCTATGGTTGGTTGGGTTGGGCAAAAAACGGCGATTCCGCTGGAACTACCGGGCTTAATATCCAGATAGAAGCTGTCCAAATTGAACTTGTTGCGAAAGGCGGGGATCCAGGCGCGTCGTCTGCGCCCGCGTTTATCACGGCACCAGCCCTAACGCTCCAGGCGCATGTCGCCACGCTTGGTTGGATGAATCCGGTTGGCAACGGCGATGTTGCGGGCACGACCGGTAGGGCACTTGCGATTGAGGCTCTGAAGCTAAATGTCTCCACTAGCGTATCGGGCGGTATAGAGTACTCCGCCCATGTGCAGGATGTCGGTTGGCAAAGCTGGACTTCCAACGGGGATATCGCTGGAACGGTAAGCCGCGCAAAGCGTATCGAGGCTATTAAGATTAGGCTGACCGGTGGCTTATCGAACTACTTTGATGTCTGGTATCGGGCATATTGCCAAGACTTTGGATGGCTCGATTGGACTTCTAATGGGCAACCTGCGGGCACATCCAAGATTGGATATAGGATCGAGTCGGTTCAAGTGACGATTGTGCCTAAGGGTGCTGGAGCTCCCGGTTCAACTGGGCGTCCGTATACCGATCAGCCTTTGCTGCCTGCCGACATGATGGCCATGCTTAATCGGGCTAATAGATATTCGAGCAATACAAACTGGCTCATTATGGTTGACAGGCAAGCATGCCGCCTTGGAGTTTTTCGTGGACAGCGCGGGTCGTGGAGTTATGCTCAATACTGGACTTGCTCTGCCGGCGCCCCTAGTACTCCAACGCCTACGGGTGAGTATACCGTCACCGGCAAGGGCTACTCGTTTGGACATGGGTATACTTGCTACTACTATACGCAGTTTTACGGGGACTACCTGTTCCATTCAATACCGTATTACCAGGGAACTTTTAATCCCATGGACAGCCGGATGGGAATGCATATTTCACAAGGCTGCGTGCGTTTGCCCATCGGTCGCGCTAAATGGATTTGGGATAACGTGCCTCTTGCTACCAAGGTGGTAATCTACTAGTTATTCCTGTAAACGCCGAGAGTTTGTTAGGGGCCCTTTCCTGTTGCCGTTGACTTGGCAACGGAAAGGGCCCTTGCCTTTGGATGGGGCTTCTATTTCTTCGTTCACCTAATTGGTGGCCTTAATGAAGCTAACTCCCGATAGTATGGTTATTGACGGCTGTCTATCTAGGAGGCGATTCTCTTGAAAAGGCAATTTAGAGCATTTGTTGTTCTGATTTCCTGCTTCATGTCGATGCTGCTTTTGAGCCCTTTGGCTTGTTGGGCGGATCAAAATATTGGTGCCAACGAATATGAATCCGTTCCAGAGACACAATCCGACTCCTCGGATCAAACTGCTGCTGCAGCCGATGAAACGGCGCCTTCGATTGATGTTGCCGTGGAGCCCAAAGAGGCGGCCCCGGACGTCAGCTATAAATCTCACATTTCAGGCATTGGCTGGGAGTCGACGTTTACATCGAATGGTTCGACCTCTGGCACAACGGGCCAGTCTCGTAGGCTTGAGGCGCTCAGGGTTACTCTCCCTAATTCAGAAGACCTTGGTATCGAATACCGCTCTCATGTTCAAAATGAAGGCTGGCAGGATTGGGTTTCTAATGGAGCCGTCTCCGGCACAACGGGAAAGGGCCTTCAGATTGAAGCCGTCGAGCTCAAGCTGACGGGTGAAAGAGCAACTTCTTATGACCTGTATTATCGCGTTCATGCTTCTAATTTCGGTTGGCTTGGATGGGCCTCAAATGGGTCGACTGCGGGAACCACCGGTTGGTCTTATGCCGTTGAAGCAATACAGATCGTCATTGTAAAGAAGGGCGAAGCGGCGCCCGGCGATACTGCTGGAGCCTATGTCCCGTATGTCTTTAATTGCTCTCTTTCTCAGGTTGGGGAGACGACTAAAGTAACCCTGAATATTCCGCAGGTCGAGGATATAAAACGACTCGGTATTGCTGATTCGGTAAAGGTGTCTGGCTTCATGTCGTATGGAGGGAAGGTTACCCGATCTGTTTCCAGCACGATTGCATTCGGAGACCTGGGCTCTAGCTCCAGTGAAATTGACTTTAGCGATTATGGTCCGTTTGACGTTACGTTGCAGTATTTGAAGAACGGAAACATCGTTCATGAGGACCATCAGTCAATTGGCATTTCTGCGAGCGAGTACAACCTTGCCCCTTTGAGTGCTTCTTTCCCCGTTGTTCTCTATTCGCTATCTTTCTGGGATATCAGCACCTCTTCTGCTGGAACGACCATTCCGTCGATCGTAATGCTCGATCGTCCAGGTGCCTATAACTGGAACTCGCTTCCATCCGGGATGTATGGTCTTCCGTATCTGACTCATGAGGAAAATGCTTCTAGTTCGAGCTATCAGGCGTTCGCGGATTATGTCGCTGCTCTCTATAAAATCAACCCCAAGGCAAAGTTCAATCTGTATATCAATGACATCACCTGTTCGTTGATTCATAGGATGATTTACGCCAATAAGATTCCCACTGGCCAATACTCCATTCGGCTGTTGTCGGATGGATCTGCCACGTATGTTTTTACCAACGAGGCTTTCGATGTTAAGGATCCAGATTCTAAGCAAGCGGAGCTGATTGCTTTATGGAACGCTGCCAAGAATAAGGAATACGAAACCGGTGAAGTCTCAATGTCGTATAGCGATTATCACGATCACTGGGATTCTATGTATGCCGTGCTGAGTATTGAGCCCGGCACTCAGTGGTGGATGACTCGAACGAATCTGTTTACGAGCGGTGACGATAATGCCTTTGCGAATAAGATCGCATCCGATCCTAACGTTAAGAAGATGAACGTTTCGAGCATGCTTACGAGCCTGCAGAATAGGGGAGAGGATACAGTCCAAGCGTTTAAGGCCCTGTACAACTTTAACGATGGCTATTTTGATGCGGCGACTCAACAGGGCAAAAAGGTAATGATGCTGCTTGGAACGTATGTTACTTACGAGCAGAATTTCGATGACTATGCCAACTTGACCGAGGTTATCTATGGCGATGACTATTTGTATTATTAACAAGGGACATCCAAACACGCCGACGGGCATGTATCCCCAAAAGCAGGAGCAGCTTGACCGTCTGGGCATTACCGATGTCGATTCTTCCGTTGCTGCAGAGCTGATTCTCTTCTTTAATCCGGAGATCGGTCTGTCTGGATATGGGTCTAGTACGTATAACTCGGCCAGCGCCGATGCTGCTGGTGGACTTTGGAATTCAACGAAGGCCGAGGCCATGAAGCCGGGTGCCGTTATCGATTATTCGATTATGGATTGGTTTGCTTCTCCGGTTACCGAAGACACGGATGCTGCAATCAGATCCCTTTGCAAGCAGGGTGACTCTTGCTATCTCGTAGAATTTTCGGATTCCATCCTTGCTTCGGCAAATTACGACTTTGCTATTTATTCGCACAATAGCGGCGCTCTGACTTATTTCAAGAAGGACGAGTCGGGCTACGACGTCGTCAAGGTGTCACGAGGCTCGCTTGATGTTTTGGCAACTTCGCATGTTTCGAATGACGGTTGGCAGTCGGCTTCCAAGGGCGGAAATGTTTCTGGCACCGTTGGTCAGTCCAAAGCTGTCGAGGCTATAACTCTCAATCTGCAGAATGCTCCCTACGATGGCAGCTTGGAGTACAGGACGCATGTTTCCGATTACGGTTGGCAAGACTATGTGAAAGAGGGAGAAGTCTCCGGTACTACTGGTCAGAGCAAGTCTGTCCAGGCTATCCAAATTCGACTTACTGGTGAGATGGCCAATCGTTATGACGTTTACTATCGCGCTCATGTTCAGGACAAGGGCTGGCTTGGCTGGGCCTGCAATGATCAAGTTGCCGGAACGACTGGGTTTGGCTTGAGGCTCGAGGCATACCAGGTCGTTTTGGTTGAAAAGGGTTCGCCTGCACCAGGGGATACGAGTCAGCCCTCTATTCAGAAAACTTTTTCAATAAAGGCTCATGTTTCAAATCTTGGTTGGCAGGAACCTGTTTATGAGGGCATGACGGCGGGCACAACTGGTCGAAATCTTGCTGTTGAGGCGTTGGCTATTAGCAAGCCCGAACTCGGGTATTCCGGTAACATCGAATATCGAGCTCATGTTCAGAATATCGGCTGGCAAAAGTGGGTCAAGAACGGCAAGCTGGCCGGCACCACGGGCAAGTCTCTTTTTATTGAAGCTGTAGAAATTAAGCTTACGGGTGATCTCGCCAAGCATTATGACGTTGTCTATAGGGCGCATGTGCAGGGTAAGGGTTGGCTCGATTGGGTTAAATCGGGCGAGTGCGCAGGTACAACTGGAGAGGCCCTACATATGGAAGCGATTGAGGTTAAGTTGGTTGATAAATAGTAAGTGATGCAAGTCTATCATCTATCCGCTATTGCAGTAATTCAGTGGTTTAGTCCAACTGTATTAGTTTAATCTTGAAGGAGTTTATGATTTTTCGTAAACTCCTTTAGTTTAGCTACTAATTAATTATAGGGACTCGTTTATGAATTCATGTGCAAAACGATGCAAGTTTTATGGCGTTTTATTTGCTGTAATGTTTGTGGCTGCGCTATTAGTCGCAATTTATTATTGCAATTTGAAAACAGGGTTTCATGTTGACGAGCTGTGGACTTTCGGTCTCTCGAATAGTTTTTATTTTCCACATATTTTTTGGGAAAACAATATGGATGCCAACTGGATGGATCCTACGTTCATTCAGTCTTATTTGACAGTTGATACAGGGCATGTGTTTCGGTTTGATTCGGTTTTATATAATCTGAGTAATGACGCACATCCTCCTCTCTATTTTTTCATTATTCATACCGTTTGCTCACTGTTTCCGAATGAATTTAGCAAATGGTTTGGCTTGGTTCCTAATCTATGTTTCTATTCACTCAGCTTAGTATTTTTATTTAAGCTTTCTTACAAAGTGTTTCAGAGTAAGCCAGTCGCCCTAATTTTAATGGCTCTTTGGGCTTTCTGTCCCATAGCGTTAAATCTAGTGACCTACATTCGAATGTATCTGTTATTGGTGACACTTGCCCTAGCATTTCTTGATGCGTTATTCGATATGTTTAATGCTTCCTTCGCCAATCGATCGGTTTATTTCCGCCTATTTGTTATTTCTTTATTGGGGTTTTTAACTCATTTCTATTTCTATATTTATCTCTTTTTTGTTTCCTGTTTTTTTACTATTTATTTTTGGGCAAGAAAAGGGTGGAGGTTCTCCTTTAAATATGGAGTCACGATTGTCTTATCGGTTTGTCTGTCATTTATCATATTTCCTCCAGCATTAAGCAACATGTTTGGGAATCACTATGTCGAATCGGCCTCATCGCAATCAGGGGTAATGGTATTGCTTAGACGAATTTGGCAATTTCTAGGGTCGTCGTCCGTTGATTTGTTCTTCGGATCAAGGCTTCTTTTGATTGCCTGCTTCTGTTTGTCAATTGCCCTTTGTTTCTACTTGCTATGGAATAAAAAAATTAATCGTGAGCATCCTGAGTCGATTTATATAGTTTTATTATTTAATTCATCCCTTGTTTTTTACGTCACAGCTTGCTATGTATCTCCTTTTACTTCGTCAAGATACATATGCTTGGCATATCCAGGATTACTGTTATTTGGATTTGGAATGTTCTTGTATCTATTTAGATATTTGCAAATTCGCTATAGAAATAATACTGATTTCAATTTTCGGGGCACTATTTTAGTTTCTGTTGTATTTGTTTGCGCAATTATTGCTGCAGATTCTGTTTTCTTTTCTTCCAATGCTTTGTATTTATATCCGAAATCTGCTGACAATGAAGCCGCAGTAGAGAAGTACGCGGGTTCAACGGGACTCTTTGTCTCTTATGATTACTATCAGCTCACTGCGAAGCTACTAGAAGTTGCCAAATTGTCTCGCATTCATGCGCTGATTCCTGATCAGAAAGCTATTAGCAGTTTTTGCGATAGAAATTATATTGATTCTGATGATCTGGTTGTTTACATGAATAATCACGACTGCGAAGAAGAGGTTCTTTCTCAACTGAAAGATGAACTAGGATATAGTGGTTTTAAAAAACTGCCTGGATATACTCAAATCGATGATGGAACCTCTTGTTTTGTTTATGTCCTTTATAGATAACAGTAGGAAAAGGGTCTTTAATGAAACGAGATTCGGTGATTCAATTTCTGAAGTTTTCGATTGTTGGACTTTCAAATACAATCGTTTCTTACTTAGTCTACGCGGCACTCCTTTTTATTGGAGTGAACTATATTGTCGCCAATATAGTTTCATATTTTGCTGGTGTCATCAATTCCTTCTATTGGAACAATAAATATGTTTTTGATAATGAGAGATCTGATTTGAGTTCACTTATTTCAAGTTTTTCCAAGCTACTTGCTTCGAGTGCTTTTACTGGATTGATTATCAACAACATCCTTTTGTACTTTTGGGTTAGTGTGCTTGGAATTTCTTCTATTCTTGGTCCACTGCTTAACTTGTTTGTAACTTATCCTCTTAATTATATTTTAAGTAAGTATTGGGCATTTAAGTGATAGGTGCTTGCATGACAAAGATGGACATATTGCCGATTCTCTATCTCGTGGTTCCTTGTTATAACGAGGAGAGCGTTTTGCGGGAAACCTCTAAAAGGCTTTTTGAGAAGTTTTCCACTTTAGTAAAATTGTCTCAGATTAATGCGAACAGTAAGGTTTTGTTAGTTGACGATGGGTCATCCGATAAGACTTGGGAGATCATCGAAAGTCTTCATCAGTCTAATTCCTTATTCTGTGGACTTAAGCTCTCTAGGAATTGTGGCCATCAGAAGGCTTTACTTTCTGGGTTACACAAGGCAGCGGAGTTTGCTGATTTAATAGCATCGATGGACGCTGATTTACAAGATGATATCAATGCGCTTGATGAAATGGTTTCAAGAGCTCGCGAAGGCTATGAAGTTGTATATGGTGTACGAAATGATCGTTCTAGCGATTCCTTTCTAAAACGTTTTACCGCACAGTCTTTTTATCGCTTACAGTCTTCGTTGGGTGTCGATGCTGTTTATAACCATGCTGACTATAGATTGATGTCCAAGCGTGCTGTTCTTGCATTGTCTCAATTCCGTGAGGTTAATCTATTTCTTCGTGGTTTGGTTCCTTTAGTTGGTTTCAAATCTTGCTGCGTGTATTATTCGCGAGGGAAACGGTTTGCCGGCGAATCTAAATACACGCTCGGTAAAATGCTGTCATTTGCTTTTGAAGGTATAACGTCTTTTAGTACTAAACCGATTAGGATAATTACTCTCACCGGTTTAATCATTTCTATTTTTAGTTTATTTGCACTTGTATATCTTTTAATTGGTCATTTTATTGGCGATGTACAAGTTGGCTGGACAAGCATTATTATGTCAATTTGGTGTCTTGGCGGACTTCAACTTTTGGCTTTGGGTGTCATCGGCGAGTACGTTGGAAAGACTTATATGGAGACGAAGCATCGTCCTCGCTATTTTATTGAGGAATTTTTGTCCGATAAGGAGGACAAGGATGCCTAAAGTTAGTGTGTTGATGCCTTGTTTTAATGGTGTTAAGTACATTTTGAAGGCAATTGATTCGGTGTTAAGCCAGTCTTTCCGCGATTTCGAATTATTAATTTTCGATGATCAGTCAACTGATGGAACATTTGAGATTGTTTCCAAGCTTACGGATTCTCGAATTAAGGTATTTAGAAACGCCAGTAATCTCGGTCTTGTTGGAAACTGGAATAATGCCATTGAGAAATCTTCTGGCGAGTATATTCATTTCCTCTTTCAGGATGATATTTTGTTACCCGGGGCTCTTGAGTCTGAGGTTGCAGCACTGGATGCTAATCCAAAGTGCTCCCTCTGCTTCAGCGCTTCATGTGTTATTGACTCGAATGGTGCCATTACAATGAAGAGGAGACCTTTTAAGCGGGATATGGTTTTAAAAGGCTCTGATTTTGCCCGCAAGACATTTCGAACTCATAATATCTATGGAGAGCCTTCTAATGTCATGTTTCGTAGAGATTGCTGGCAAAAGGTTGGACCCTTTAATGATTCTTTGTGTTACTCCCCTGATTGGGAGTATTGGATTCGTCTATCACTTAATAGTGATGTCTGCTATCTAGACTCAATTTATTCCTATTTTAGAGTGTGCAACGAATCTACTACGAACTCACTTTTTAAGGATAAAAAAGAGCAATTGAAACGCGATGAGTTTGATTTTGTGCGAGCAATCTGTTCACTCGATGGTATCAATATATCGTCGGTTGATTTAACCGCTCGTAAATTGTCGCTCTCAATCAGGAACATTGCTAAACGGATTTATTTTTCCGTTCACTGACTTTGGAAGTGATTGAATGAAAGGCATCATCCTCGCCGGCGGGTCCGGCACGCGCCTGTACCCGCTCACGCTCGTGACCTCCAAGCAGCTGCTGCCGGTCTACGACAAGCCCATGATCTACTACCCGCTGTCCACCCTCATGCTGGCGGGCATCCGGGACATCCTGGTCATCTCCACGCCGACCGACCTGCCCAACTTCGAGCGCCTGCTCGGGGACGGCTCGCGCTACGG
>JAGZEK010000005.1 GCA_018368345.1 Collinsella sp. | reverse complement strand
AGGGCCTGGACCTTCTCGTCGTGCCCTCCGCCGAGCTCTCCCGCGGCCGCGGCGGCCCGCGCTGCATGAGCATGCCCTTCTGGCGCGAGGACCTCTAAGTCTTTCCGTTTCCGGTGCGGTCTCCCTACAACCGCACCGGTTTCGCCCGTCAAACGGGCGACACTAATACTTACGTAATTCATTTCTTCGAAAGGAAACGAACCATGGGTGTTAACCTCTCCGGCCGTAGCTTCCTCAAGCTCCTCGACCTCACCACCGAGGAGATCGAGTACCTGCTCAAGCTCTCCAAGAACTTCAAGGACATGAAGCGCGCTGGCGTTCCGCACCGCTATCTCGAGGGCAAGAACATCGTTCTGCTCTTCCAGAAGACCTCCACTCGTACCCGCTGCGCCTTCGAGGTCGGCGGCATGGATCTGGGCATGGGCGTTACCTACCTCGATCCCGGTTCGTCGCAGATGGGCAAGAAGGAGTCCATCGAGGACACCGCCCGCGTTCTTGGCCGCATGTATGACGGCATCGAGTTCCGTGGCTTTGCCCAGGACGACGTCGAGGAGCTCGCTGCTAAGTCCGGCGTGCCCGTGTGGAACGGCCTGACCACTGAGTGGCATCCCACCCAGATGCTCGCCGACATCCTGACCGTCCAGGAGAACTTCAACTACGACATCAAGGGCAAGACCCTCGTCTTCATGGGCGACTGCAAGAACAATGTCGCTCGCTCCCTCATGGTTGTTTGCTCCAAGCTCGGCATGAACTTCGTGGCCTGTGGCCCCGAGGAGTGCATGCCCGCTGACGACGTCATCGAGGCCTGCAAGCCCATCGCCGAGGCTAACGGCTGCACCATCAAGCTGACCACCGACGTCAAGGACGGCGTCACCGGCGCCGACGTCCTGTACACCGACGTGTGGGTCTCCATGGGCGAGCCCGACGAGGTCTGGGCCGAGCGCATCGCTCAGCTCACCCCGTATCGTGTCACCTCCGAGGTCATGGCTATGGCCAACCCGGGTGCCATCTTCCTGCACTGCCTGCCCAGCTTCCACGACACCAACACCACCATTGGCGCCGAGAAGTGCGAGCAGTTCGGCATCACCGAGCAGGAGGTCACTGACGAGGTCTTCGAGAGCCCCGCTTCCAAGGTCTTCGACGAGGCCGAGAACCGCATGCACACCATCAAGGCTGTCATGTACGCCACGCTCAAGTAAGAGCATCTAGCATCCCGCTCGGGGTGTATTGCTGCGCACCCCGAGCGCCTATTTCTGGTAAAGATCTCGCGCCAAGCGACATGCACGGCACGGAAGAGCCGCTTTGGACGAGACCAATAAAATGATTTATGAAGGGGGGATGAGAACTATGACTGAGACCGCTAAGAAAAAGCGCGGTATGCCTTCATCGTTCACCATTCTTCTTGCTCTGCTGGCAATTGTCGCGATTATCACCGTTATCGTCTCCGGTACGTCCGGTGGCGCGGTTACCGCTGCCCGCCTGAGCGATTTCTGCACCGCCCCGGTCAAGGGCTTCGCTGACGCTCTGCCCGTCTGCCTCTTCGTTATGATCCTCGGCGGCTTCCTCGGCATGATGACCGAGACCGGCGCCCTGGACAACGGCATTGCCGTTCTGGTGCAGAAGCTTAAGGGCAATGAGATCATGCTCATTCCCGTGCTGATGCTCATCTTCTCCCTCGGTGGTACCACCTATGGTATGTGCGAGGAGACCGTTCCTTTCTACGCCCTGCTCGCCGCTACCATGATGGCTGCCGGCTTCGACCCCATGGTCGGCGCTGCTACCGTCCTGCTCGGCGCTGGCTGCGGCTGCCTCGGCTCCACGGTTAACCCGTTTGCCGTCGGCGCTGCCGTCGACGCTCTGACCGGCGTTGGCATTGAGGTCAACCAGTCCATCATCATCGGCCTTGGTGCCGTCCTGTGGATTGTCACCACTGCCATGTCCATCTTCTTCGTCATGAACTATGCCAAGAAGGTTAAGGCTGACAAGGGTTCCACCATCCTTTCGATGCAGGAGCTCAAGGACGCCGAAGAGGCTCATGGCAAGGCTGCTTCCGAGGTTCACAAGGAGGTGAAGCTCACCGGTCGTCAGAAGGGTGTTCTGATCGCCTTTGCCTTCACCTTCGTCGTCATGATCGTCGGCTTCATCCCGCTGGCCGACCTCAACGAGGGCGTCGCCAACTTCTTTGACGCTGGCGCTGTCTACGATGCTGACGGTAACGCCATCGTTCAGGGCTGGTCTGCCCTGATCACCGGCCTGCCCATTGGCCAGTGGTACTTCGACGAGGCTTCCACCTGGTTCTTCCTCATGGCTATCCTGATCGGTATCATCGGTGGCCTGTCCGAGAAGCAGATCGTCAACACCTTCATCACCGGCGCTGCCGACATGATGTCCGTTGTCCTCGTCATCGCTCTCGCTCGTGGCATCTCCGTCCTCATGGCTAGTACCGGCCTCGACGTCTACGTCCTCGACGCTGCCGCCAACGCTCTGTCTGGCCTGTCCGGCGTGATCTTCGCTCCCATGAGCTTCCTGGTCTACTTCGGCCTGTCCTTCCTGATCCCCTCGACCTCCGGTATGGCCACCGTTTCCATGCCCATCATGGGACCGCTGGCTGTTAAGCTCGGCTTCTCGCCCGAGGTCATGGTCATGATCTTCTCCGCCGCTATCGGTGTCGTGAACCTGTTCACCCCGACCTCCGGCGCTATCATGGGCGGCCTTGCCCTGGCCAAGATCGAGTGGACGACCTGGCTCAAGTTTGCCCTTAAGCTCATCGTCGCTCTCTCCGTTGTCTGCGCCATCATCCTGACCGTCGCCTGCGTGATGATCTAAAGTACCCAACGGGTACCCCACGGAACCTTGACGATCCTGTTACGGATCACCTGGTCATCGTCTGTCCGGTGGGGTCAACCCACCGGTAGACTCCTACCTTTAGCCCCCTCCCGTTCCGTGCGCGGGAGGGGGCGCTCTTGTGTTCCGGCGTTTTACCAAACGCCGGAACCACTCGACGCTGCAAGCCCGCCAGAGCGGCAATCTGACGTTCAATCGTCGGGCATGGCCAAAAGGCCTATGCCCTCCTCTTTCACGTCACCTTGCTCGCTCTGGTGGGCTTTCGCTGACTTATGCTCAACCTGCGGCGCTGCCATTGTTGGCGCAGGGGGCGGCTTGCTCGCTCTGGTGCCTGTTCGCCGTCCGTTCTCTGCCCGCGACGTTTCTGCTGTTGGTGCAAAGGGGTCAGGTTACTTTGCGCCAAAAGGGGAAGTTGCGGTGGAATAGTTCCTGTTTGGCCGTCTTGAGGGGTTAAACGGGAACGATTTCACCGCAACTTATCGATGGCGTGTTTGGTTGGTGCCAGTTGATTGCTTGGGCGTTGGGGAGGGTCTGCTCCGTTATAATCGCCTAGAACATTAATTGGAAACGGGACGGGAGCCATACATGCGCCAGGGTTTCGACAACGCGAAGTATATCGAGCTGCAGGCTGCTCACATTAAGGAGCGCATCTCGCAGTTTGGCGGCAAGCTCTATTTGGAGTTTGGCGGTAAGCTGTTCGATGACTATCATGCGAGCCGCGTGCTACCGGGTTTTGAACCGGACAGCAAGTTCCGCATGCTCAAGAGCATCGCCGACGATGTCGAGGTTATCATCGCGATCAACGCGAACCACATCGAGAAAAACAAGGCTCGCGGTGACCTTGGCATTACCTATGACGAGGATGTGCTGCGCCTGGTTGACTTGTTCCGCGGCAACGGCTTTGCCGTCGCGGCTGTGGTCATCACCCAGTACGCCGGCCAGCCTGCTGCCGATGTGTTCCGCAACCGCCTGAACGCGCTCGGCATTCCTGCCAAGCTGCACTATCCCATCGAGGGCTACCCGCACGATGTCGATCTGATCGTGTCCGATGATGGCTACGGCAAGAACGAGTTTGTCGAGACCACCCGACCGCTCGTCGTGGTCACTGCCCCCGGTCCTGGCTCGGGCAAGCTTGCCACCTGCCTGTCTCAGCTCTATCACGAGCACAAGCATGGCACGGCCGCCGGCTATGCCAAATTCGAGACCTTCCCGGTCTGGAATCTTCCTCTGACGCATCCGGTCAATATTGCCTACGAGGCCGCCACGGCTGACCTCGATGACGCCAATATCATCGATTCGTTCCACCTTGAGGCCTACAACAAGACCACGGTCAACTACAACCGCGACGTCGAGGCCTTCCCGGTAGTCCGTGCCCTGATGGAAAAGATCCTGGGCAAGAGCCCCTACCAGAGCCCTACGGACATGGGCGTCAATATGGTCGGCTTTGCCATCACCGATGACGATGCCTGCCGCGATGCTTCCAAGATGGAGATCGTCCGCCGCTACTTTACCGCGGTCGAAAATGTGCGCCGTACCGGCGTGGGCGATGAGCAAGTCGACCGTCTCAAGATTATTATGAAGAAAGCCGGCATCGATAAGAACTACTCACCGGCGCGCTCGGCGGCCCTCACCAGGGAGCAGCTGACGGGTGGTCCCGTGGGTGCCATGGTCATGCCCGATGGCTCCGTGGTGACCGGTAAGACCTCCACGCGCCTGGGCGCCGCAAGTTCGCTCATTATGAACGCCCTCAAGCATGTCTCGGGCGTCGACCTTGAGCTCGAGGTCATTAGCGATGAGGCGATCGAGCCCATCAGCAAGCTCAAGACGCATTTCCTGGGCAGCAAAAACCCGCGCCTCCACACCGACGAGACGCTTATGGCGCTGTCGATCACCTCGGCCACGAGTGAGACGGCCGCTCGCGTCCTTTCGGGCCTGGAGCAGCTGCGCGGTTGCGATGCCTTCTTTAGCGTGATCATCTCGCCGACGGACGAGACGGTACTGCGCAAACTGGGTATCAACGTGTGCTGCGAGCCCAAGTTTGAGCGCCGCGGTTTCTTCCATCGCTAAGTTTGAAGCACCGCGGTAATTGCATTGCATTTTGGCCGTATCGGGTTAGCGCCCGGTACGGCTTTTTGATCAATAAAGCGCCTATTTCGGCGAAAAATAGCCGTTTACCTGCCTAGAAACAATTTGAGCGGTATACAATAACTGTAACTGTTTCATCCTTGGCGGGATGCCGCATGATGGATATTACCTGCCATCGTGAGGTGTGTCGGTCGCGCACGGCGCGTTAGATGCTCGTGCTCGGTTTGAGGAGGCTGCTATGGCGGGCAAGGGTCGTGCGAGTGTCAACGATATGAAGCGTGTCGAGGTGCTGGTGTTGATGGAGATCGACCAGCAAACCGAAGACAATGGCGGGCCGTATGGTTTCTCGCGCAAAACGCTTGCCGAGCGCGTGGGGGTTTCGCCGTATCGTGCCCGCGCCGCAATCGATCGCTTGGATTCCGAAGGCATGATTGATGTTGTCTCGCGTTATAGCGACGACGGCGGTCAGCTTGCAAATGGCATTTGCCTCACCGAACGTGGCGAGTGGTATCTTGAGGGCGTCCGTACCGGCATGCTCGTTCAAGAAATGCTTGAGGACGAGGCTGCTGATCGATAGCAGCATGTAACCCTTGCCATAGCGATGCCGCCTGGGAAACTGGGCGGCGTTTTGTTTCAAGATTGAGAAATGCAATCGCATGCGAGAAAAATTGCGAACGGTCCGCGGCGCGAGTATTACAATGAAGACCCGTAAGATGTGGATAAACAACTTCTACGGGAAGCGCAGGTAACTCAATATGACCAAGCATGTGTTCGTAACCGGTGGCGTGGTTTCGTCCCTGGGCAAGGGTATCACCGCGGCCTCGCTGGGCCGTCTGCTCAAGTCGCGTGGCTACAAAGTAACGATGCAGAAGGCCGACCCGTATCTGAACGTCGACCCCGGTACCATGAGCCCGTTCCAGCATGGTGAGGTCTTCGTTACCGAGGACGGTTACGAGTCCGACCTGGACCTGGGTCATTACGAGCGCTTTATTGATGAGAACCTGACCCGCGATTCCAACTTTACGACCGGTGCCATCTACAAAAGCCTAATCGCCCGCGAGCGTCGCGGCGACTTTTTGGGCGGTACCGTGCAGGTGATTCCTCACGTCACCAATGCCATTAAGGACAAGTTCCGCCGCATCGAGGAGCAGACCGGCTCCGATGTAGTCATCACCGAGCTGGGCGGCACGATCGGCGACATCGAGTCGCAGCCGTTTGTCGAGGCCATCCGCCAGTACCGCAAGGAGGCCGGCCCCGAGAACGTCTGCTACATCCACGTGTCGCTCGTTCCCTATATCGCCGCCGCCCACGAGGTCAAGACCAAGCCCACACAGCATTCCGTCAAGGAGCTCCGCAGCTTTGGCATCCAGCCCGATATCATCGTGCTGCGCTCCGACCACCATATCGATGACGCTATCCGCGGAAAGATCGCAAGCTTCTGCGACGTCGACACCGATTGTGTCTTTACCAACGAGGACTGCGCGAGCATTTACGATGTTCCGCAGCTGCTTGCCGAGCAGGACTTTGACCTGCGCATTTGCGAGCGCCTGGGTTTGGACCCGCGTGAGCGCGACATGAGCGAGTGGAACGAGTTCCTGCGCAAACAGAATCACGCCAACCATCACGCCGACAAGGTGAAGATCGCCGTCGTGGGTAAGTACACGCAGCTGCCCGATGCGTACCTGTCGGTTATCGAGGCCCTGCACCATGCGGGCGTTTTCTACGATCGCCATGTGGACGTCCAGCTGGTCGATGGCGAGAGCCTCGACGAGCAGAACGTCTCCGAGGTCCTGGGCGACGCCTCGGGCATCCTGGTCCCCGGCGGCTTTGGCAAGCGCGCCCTGGAGGGCAAGATCCTCGCGGCTGAGTTTGCCCGTGAGCACAAGATTCCGTATCTGGGCATTTGCCTGGGTATGCAGGTGGCCGTGTGCGAGTTCGCCCGCAACGTCGTCGGCCTTGCCGGCGCCAGCTCTTCCGAGTTCGATCCGGATGGCCCGTATAGTGTCATCGACCTGATGAGCTCGCAGGAGGACGTGACCGAGAAGGGCGGCACCATGCGTCTGGGTGCCTATCCGTGCAAGCTTGCTGCCGATTCCCTCGCGCGCGAGGCCTATGGCGAGGAGCTCGTCTACGAGCGTCACCGTCACCGTTTTGAGTTCAACAACGCCTTCCGTGACCAGCTCGAGGACGCCGGTCTGGTTATCTCGGGTCTTTCGCCCGACGAGCGCTTGGTCGAGATGGTCGAGCTGCCGCGCGACGTGCATCCGTGGTATGTGGCAACCCAGGCTCATCCCGAGTTCAAGAGCCGCCCGACCAATCCGCAGCCGCTGTTCCGCGAGTTCGTGCGCGCTTCGATCGGCCAGCACGAGGGTGTCGACCGTCTGCAGGTGACGCCCATGAACCTCGCTACGGACTAAGGGTGCCGGCGAATAAGGAATATACCGAAGCTACTCCCTCGTCGCTCGCCGTGGCGGCGGGGGAGTATCTCGATTACCTCGCGGTCGAGCGGGGTTTGGCGCGCAACACGATTGCGGCCTATCGTCGTGACCTGACGACGTACTGCGCCTATCTGGAGCGGGCGGGTATTGTGTCTTTTGAAGAGGTGACCCGTCAGGTCGTGGAGGGCTTTGTCGCCGACCGTCGCGATGGGGGCTATTCCGATGCTTCGGTGGAGCGTGCGCTTGCGGCCGTGAAGGGCCTGCATGCCTTTTTGGTGCGCGATGGGGCTGTGGCCCAAAACCCGACGGCGGCGTTGCGCCTGCCTAAAAAGGCTGAGCGTTTGCCGGAGTATCTATCGGTGGAGGATGTCTCGGCACTGCTCGATCAAGACTTCCCCGAGGGCGAGATGGGCTTGCGCGACCATGCCATCTTGGAAGTGCTCTACGGATGCGGTTTGCGTGTGAGCGAGTTGGTGGGGCTCGATGTGGGCGATATCCATATTGACGATGGCTTTGTACTCGTTCGCGGTAAGGGCTCAAAGGAACGCCTGTCCCCGCTGGTGGGAAGCGCGGCGCGAGCCCTGACGCTCTATGTAACCGAGGGGCGTTCTCGCTTGGCGGCCCATGCCCGCGGAACCGAGACCTCGGCGGTCTTTTTAAATAAGAACGGCCGCCGTCTGTCGCGCCAGAGCATCCATGCCATCTGTGAGCGCTATGGGCGCCAGGTGGGGCTGGTGGGACTCCATCCCCATACGCTGCGTCACTCCTTTGCCACCCATATGCTTGCGGGCGGCGCAGACCTCCGTGTGCTACAGGAGATCTTGGGGCATTCCGATATATCGACCACGCAGATCTACACGCATGTCGATCGTACGCAGCTTACCGAGGTCTATCTGGCGGCGCACCCGCTGGCGCATCGTTAACACATCGCTGATCTGCAAATTCACAGGTATTTGGGGACGGGCTCCAGATTGCCGCGGCGTGCTTTTGCGCGCGCAGGGGCAATCTGGGGCCCGTCCCATTTTTCGCCACTTGTCATCGCGGTGGTGGGCCGTGTGTGCCGTGGGTGGGGGAGTTTGGGGGCGATGTGAACGGCGTGTAAAGGGACGTAAAAATCGCCTCAAGGTCAACTTGAAGGTTGAGGTTCGCGAACGAGGTTCTACAGGTGGCATCCCGCCTTTGCTGCAAACACAACATATTGTGTTTTCGAACATATGCTCGGGGGTGTTTTACAACATATTGGGGGTAGAATGGTGGGGCGGGGTGGGGGAAGGGGTGGGGAAAGGTGTTGAAAAATGGGGCGGTTCCCCATATTATTAATGACGTCGACAGGCGGGGTGGTTCCCCGCGTACGTGCCATCTGAGTAACCGAGGGGAGGGCGCACATGGGAATGACGGGTGCATACGAGCGCAATCTCGATGCAAAAGGTCGTCTGTCCCTGCCTGCACCCCTTCGCGAGGAGCTTGGAGAGCACGTTCGCGTGTTCAAAGCCCTGGATGTCGATGCTCTGTACGTGTTCTCTGCCGAGGCCTTTGATAAGTGGGTCGAAGGACTCTTCGCGGGTCGTGAGGGCCACGAGGGTTTTAACCCGCGTGACATCAACGACCAGAAGCTCATGAGGGCGATCAACAAGCGCACCACGTCGATGGATGTGGACAGCGCCGGTCGTATCGGTCTTTCTGAGTCTCTCCGCAAGCAGGCGAACCTCGACCGCGAGGTCACGGTTGTGGGCAACTACGACCACCTTGAGGTTTGGGACCGCGCTACGGCCGATGAGGACGATGACGACGAGGCCCTGCTGGACCTCTTCTTCTCGTAAGGGCAAGGCACGAGTAACGGATGGAGCGTGGGATCTTGACACAAGAATATCGGCATGAACCTGTCATGCTCGGCGAAGTGCTTGAGTCGCTGCAGCTAAAGAGCGGCTCCGTCGTCTGCGACTGCACCCTTGGCGGTGCCGGCCATTCGGTAAAGATGGCCGCGCAGGTGGGGGAGACAGGCCTTTTGCTCGGCGTCGACCAGGACGACATGGCCCTCGAGGCCGCTGGCGCCCGTCTGGACCGCGAGGTTCCCGGCGTACCGCACCAGCTGCTGAAGGGCAACTTCGGCGACTTGGACGAGCTGCTTTGCTCGGCCGAGGTGCCCGGGGTCGATGGCTTCCTATTCGACTTGGGCGTTTCGTCACCGCAACTCGATATCCCTGGCAGGGGCTTTTCGTATAACGAGGACGCCCCATTGGACATGCGGATGGATCCGGGTAACAACACCTTAAACGCAGCTGAGGTCATCAACACCTATAACGAACACGACCTCGCCCGGATTCTACGCGTCTACGGCGAAGAGAAGTTCGCCTCGCAGATCGCGCGCGAGATCGTGCGCCGCCGCGAGTCCGAACCGATCGAAACCACCGGCCAGTTTGTCGAGATCATCAAGGCTGGAATACCGGCTGCCGCTCGTCGGCATGGCGGACACCCGGCCAAGAAAAGTTTCCAGGCCATTCGCATCGAGGTCAATCATGAGCTCGATGTGCTCGAGCGAGGGCTTGACGCCGCCACCAGGTGGCTCAACCCGGGCGGACGCATCTGCGTCATCTCGTATCACTCGCTCGAGGACCGTATCGTAAAGAACCACTTTAAGGAGATGAGCCAGGGGTGCACGTGTCCGCCGGAGATTCCGGTGTGCGTGTGCGGCAATGTGCCGATACTCAAGGTCATCACCCGCAAACCCTTGGTTGCCCAACCCGATGAGGTTGCGCGCAATCCTCGGGCGAGATCAGCCAAGATCCGCGTGGCGCAGCGTCTGTAGACGCGACCGCGCGATATTGGACCTCCCGCTCGCACCATAAACGAAGCTTAAACACACTACCAACGTACTCGGGATGGGAGGCGGCATATCATGGGCTACAACACTTCAAGCGCAGCACTCGCCTATGATATGAACGCCATGCCCGCCTATCGTGAGACGCCGCAGGCCCCCGTTGCTCCCCGTGAGCAGCGCACGCCGCGCTTTGATGTCTACACGGGCGCGGGCCGTCAGGCAAACCAGGCGGTAAGCCCGGTTTTCATGAGCGTTCTTAAAACGTTTTGCATCATTGCGGCTATCTTCATGACGATCGGCGTCGCCCGCGTGGCGCTCGCCGGCGTTACGGCCCAGGTGCTCAACAGCAACGCCGAGCTTACCAACACGCTCGAAAAGGCGACCGATGAGAGCTCCGACCTGGAGGTCATGCATTCGGTCTATGGCGCCGACACGCGCATTCGCGACCTTGCGGGCGCTTATGGCATGGTGGAGCCCAGCGAGAGCGTTACACTTGACTTTTCGCAGGATGCAGCCGCGGGCGCCAACGCGACCGCGACCGCTCAGTAGCAAGACGGTAACTGAGTATGACAAATGACTATCGCCGCGGTTCCGATGGGGGCCGCGGTTCTGGACGTCCCTCGTCGCGGGGACGTTCTGGTTATCAAGGAACGGGTCGGCAATCTTACAACGCCGGGCAGTCCCGTGGCAACGACCCGGCGTCGCGACTTCGCGGCTCGGGCGGCCCTCAAGTGCATAACACCAGGTCGCGCAAGAGTTCGTCGACCGAATGGCTCACAGGCGCGCCTCTGCCTCGCCGCAAAGCCGTCATGGGATTCATTGGGCTTGGCTTGGGCTTGGGCGTCTTTCGCCTTGCCGACTATCAAATTGTCGAAGCCGATAAACTGCGCGAGCGTGCCGATGCGCGCCGCCTGCTTGCGCAGACCCTCTATGCCAAACGCGGCACCATCTACGACCGCAACGGTAACGTGCTGGCGTCGTCGGTCGAATGTCGCAACATCGCCGTGAACCCGCAGCTTGTCGATGATGTTGACAAGACGGTGTCGGCGCTGGTCAAGGCAACTGGAATCGATAAAAAGACCTGCCGCAAGCTCGTCGAGTCCGATGGCACCTGGGTGTATATCAAGCGCCAGGTGGACGAAGACGATGCTGCGGCGCTGGAGAAAAAGAACCTGCCCGGCGTGCTTTTTGAGCAGGCCATGAAGCGCGTATATCCATACGGCAATCTGGCATCGCAGGTGCTGGGTGTAGTGAATGTAGACAACGACGGCTTGACGGGTCTCGAAAAGCAATACAACAAGCTTCTGACCGGCACGAACGGTTCTCTTGTGCGCGAGCGCGCGAGGGACGGCAGCTATATCGCCGGCGGTGCCTATAAAAAGGTGGCGGCGGTCGACGGCGTTGATATCGTGACGACGCTCGACGTCAATATCCAGCGTGCGGCCGAGGATGCCCTGGCAGAGGCTGTCGAGAAGACAAAGGCCAAGAACGGCTCGGCGCTGGTCACCGATCCTACGACAGGCGAGATCTTGGCAGCCTGCTCGTATCCGACCTACGACCAGACCGATCTGGAGAACGCCAAGACCGAGGATATGAACCTGCGCCTGGTCACCGACGCCTACGAGCCCGGCTCGGTCTTTAAGACGCTCGTGGCGGGCGCCGGCTTCGACTTGGGCGTCGTGCGATCGAGTACGTCGTTTGAGGTGCCGGCGAGCATCAAGGTGGGCGACGATACCGTCGCCGATGCCGACAAGCGCGACTACGCCATGACCATGGATGTGCGCGAGATGATGCGCCGTTCGTCCAACGTGGGATTTGTCCTGGTGGGGCACAAGATCGGTGCCGACGACTTTGCTGCCTATGTGGACAAGTGGGGCATCGGTCACAGCTCTGGTGTCGATTTTCCGGGCGAGAGCCTGGGCATCGTCAAGGAGCGTGACCAGTATGACGGCGCCACTCTGGGATCGATGAGCTTTGGACAGGCGCTGTCTGTCTCGCCGATTGAGGTCGCACGTGCCGTGGGCGGCATCGCCAACGGCGGCGTGATGATGACCCCGCACTTCTATAAGTCCAGCAAAGGCGACGAGAAGGACTGGGGCGAAGGCGAGCGCGCGATTTCGGAGGACGCCGCATCCCAGGTGACATCGTGCATGCAGACGGTCGTGTCCGAGGGAACGGGCGTTGGCGGCGCGGTTGACGGCTATGACGTGGCGGGTAAGACCGGTACGGCCGAACGAGCCGACGAGAACGGCGGCTACCTCAAGGAGAACTACATGTCGTCCTTTATGGGCTTTGCACCGGCACAATCGCCCAAGGTGCTGTGCTATATCACGCTCGACGGAACGCCGAGCGGCTCGGATGCCGCTGCGGTGCCGTTCCAGTCCATTATGGCCAACGCGCTCGACGTGCTGGGTATCCCGCACACGAAGTAGGGGGTTACAATCTTTGGGGCGTGGTTTGTTGTCCCATATGAGGGGTGTTCACACGCCCTGCACCACGCATGCGCGGCGCTGGGATACAATACGCCGATAGCATTATTAGGTTTACAGGGGAGCTGCAATGATAGAGATCGCCGTCAACAACCTCGCGGCCGCAACAGGGGCCCGAACCGTGACGGGAGAAGCCGATCAGGTATGCCGCGGGTGCGTTATCGACTCGCGCCAGGTCAAGGAAGGGACGATTTTCGTCGCCTTTCCCGGTGAAAACGTCGACGGCAATGATTTTGCTTCCCGTGCCGTCCAGTCGGGTGCCGGCGCCGTCGTGATGACGCGTGAGCCTGAGGCCGAGCTGGTCTCGCTGGCGCAGGACAAGGGCTGTGCCATCTTGCTGACCGATGATCCCGAGGAGTTTCTGCTGCGTTTGGCGCACGCGTACCGTCTGGAGCTTGGCTGCCTGGTCGTTGGTATTACCGGTTCCATCGGCAAGACGACGACCAAGGACGTGCTCGCCGCTGTGCTCGCCAAGCGCTATCGTGTCTGGGCCACCAAGGGCAATTTCAATAACCTGATCGGCATGCCGCTCACGGTGCTTTCCGCTCCGGCCGATACCGAGGTCCTGGTGCTCGAGATGGGCATGAACCATTTCCACGAGATTGAGCGCCTGTCCCAGTCCGCCAATCCCAACCTTGCCATCGTGAGCAAGATCGGCACCTCTCATATCGGCATTTTGGGCAGCCGCGAGAACATCGCCCGCGCTAAGGCCGAGATTGTCCAGGGTATGTGCGCCGCCGGCGACTTCTTGCCGCTGCTGGTTTTGGGCGGCGAGGACGACTTTACACCGTTCATTCGCGATACGTTCGCCCAGCCTGCTGGTATCGACGTGATGCTGGCCGGCGTCTCGGACGATGATGAGGTCCGTGCCCGCGACATTCGTGTTGATGACGAGGGCCGTCCGGTCTTTACGCTCGATTTTGGTCAGGGCGAGACAATCGATACCATGCTTGCCATCCCCGGCGTGCAGTCCGTTCCTAATGCCGTTAAGGCCGCCGCGGTTGCCTATCGCTTGGGCGTGACGCCCGAGCAGATCGATGCTGCCTTTAGGGGCCTCACGATCACCGGTCACCGCCAGGAGATCAAGCGCGCCAAGAGCGGTGCCCGCGTCATCGACGATTCCTATAACGCTAGTGCCGAATCCATGGCTGCTGGCCTCGATCTGCTGTGCTCGCTTTCGTGCACGGGGTCTCGCATGGCGATCCTGGGCGAGATGGGCGAGATGGGCGATGAGGCTCCTCGCATGCATGAGCTCGTGGGCGCCTATGCCGCCGCCAAGAAGCTCGACATGCTGGCGTGCGTGGGTGGTGAGCTGGCCCAGCTTATGGCCGATGCCGCGCGCATGATGGGCATGGACGAGGACCGCATCCAGGTGTTCTCCGATTATCAGCAGGTGCTCGACCGCATGGGCGGCGCGCTTGAAAAACATGATGTTGTACTGGTCAAGGGTTCCCGCTTTGTTGAGCTCGACCGCTTTGTGGAAGGTGTGTGCTAGCCCATGTTCGGCAATCCCTCGTATCCAACGTATCAGGCTTTTTTGGGGCTTGGCATCGCCGCAGCCATTGCGCTGCTGCTCATGCCGTGGTGGATCAAGCTGCTCAAGGTCGAGGGTATCGGCCAGCAGGTTCGTGCCGACGGCCCCAAGCGTCATTTGGTTAAGCAGGGAACGCCCACCATGGGTGGCGTTGTCATCCTCGTCGCGATCTCGCTGACCTGCCTGCTGATGGGCAAGCTCACCACCGAGCTCGTACTCGTGCTGCTCGCCACGCTGGCGACCGGCGTGCTGGGCCTGATCGACGACCTGACCTCCGTTACGCATGGGCGCTCGCTCGGTCTGACGCCCCATGCCAAGATGATCGGCCTAACCATTATCTGTGTCACCTTTACGGTACTTGCCGTCAACTGGTGCGGTGTCGCCCCCGAGATTCGTTTTCCCGGTGGGTTGACGATCGACCTTGGCGTGCTTTCGACCACCATCTGCGGCTATTCGTTCCCGTGGCTCTATATTGTCTTTTGCTGGCTGATGATTGCCGGTCTTTCTAATGCCGTGAACCTGACCGATGGCCTTGACGGTCTTGCTGGCGGCACCTCCATGATCGCCATGCTCGCCATGGCTGCCATGGCGTTTTTGCACGGAGACGTGAACCTGTCCATCTTCTGCACCGCGTGTGCCGGTGCCTGCTTGGGCTTTCTGTGGTTCAACTGCTATCCGGCGAGCATCTTTATGGGCGATACCGGCTCGCTTGCTCTGGGCGCCGCGTTTGCCTGCACGTCCATCATGACCAACACCGAGGTCGTCTCCCTCATCATCGGCGGCCTGTTTATCGTTGAGACCCTGTCGGTCATGATTCAGGTTGTCTACTTCCATTTTACGCACAAGCGCGTCTTCCTTATGGCGCCCATCCATCATCATTTCGAAAAGAAGGGCTGGGCCGAGACCAAGGTCGTCATCCGTTTTTGGATTATCGCTGCGGCCTTTGGTGCCGTTGGCCTTGCTCTGTTCTTCCAGTTGGGATAGTGGTCTTTCATGCCTCTTGCTGATGTCTTTAGCCTGCTCGTTTTGGGTCAGGGCAAATCCGGTCTCGATGTCGCCCGCTGGGCGCTGGCACATCCCGAGCGCGTAAGCGCCGTTACCGTGTATGGCGGCGGCACCTCTGAGCCCAATGACGCCACGCGTGCGCTCGAGGCTGCTGGTGCGTCGTTTGTCTATGGGACCGAACAGGTCGAGGGCGCCTATGACGTATGCGTGACGTGCCCGGGCATCTCGGAGTTCTCGGGCTTCTTTAAGGCCGGGCGCGAACATGCCGCTCAGATTATGGGTGAGCCCGAGTTTGCCTATCGCCTGTCGCCCGATAACTGGATTGCCATCACGGGCACCAACGGTAAGACGACCACCACGTCGCTGACTGATTATCTGCTCAAGGCTGCCGGCGAGGCCAGCGTAGCTGTCGGCAACATCGGCGAGCCGCCGGTCAACGAGATTGACGGCCGAGCCCACAACGAGTGGTTTGTGGCTGAGCTCTCGAGCTATCAGATTGCTACGACCACCGAGCTCCACCCTCGCGTGGCAGTGCTGCTCAACATCACTCCCGACCACTTGGGCTGGCATAAGAGCCATAAGAACTATGCGCTTGCCAAGATCAAGCTGTTTGACAATATGGTCGATGACGATCTGGTGGTTGTCGACGTCGAAGACGCTGGCATTCACGAGTTCGATGAGTACATCTATACGCCGGGTCGCCGCATCTGCAAGGTCGCTTTTGACGAGCCCGAGGGTGCAGACGCCGCCTTTGTGCGCGACGGCAAAATGGTCGTGCGCCTGAAGGGCGTCGAGACCCAGCTTGTCGCCACGTCCGAGCTCAAGATCTCGGGCCATCACAATGTCATCAATGCCTTATGTGCCGCCACGGCTGCTCTGGCCGTCGGTGCCGATGTCGATGGTGTCCGCCGCGGTCTGGCCTCGTTCCAGCCGCTCGAGCATCGCGTGGAGCCGTGCGGCGAGATTGACGGTGTGCGCTACGTCAACGATTCCAAGGCGACCAACACCGACGCGGTCGAGAAGGCACTGACGGCATTTCCCGATGACGACGTGATCTTGCTGCTCGGCGGCCACGATAAGGGCACGCCGCTCACGGACTTCGCGCGCGTTGTTATGGATAACGTGCGCTCGGTCGTCTGCTTTGGCGATGCGCGCGAGCGCTTCACCGCCGCTATGGACGAGGCCGATGTCGATGGCGATGTGGATATCGCCCAAGCGGATGACCTACGCGATGCCGTGGACGTTGCCCGTTCGCTGTCGAGCCGTGGCGACGTGATCTTACTTTCTCCTGCCTGCTCTTCGTTCGATGAGTTCTCGGGCTATGAGGAGCGCGGCCGCGTGTTTAAGGACTACGTGGCTCAGCTTGCCGCTACAGCGAAATCACAAATGGAATAGGGGTTGCGGTGAGAGAGGAGAGCCCCCGACAAGGTATGAGGAGGCCCGACTCGGACCGTGCTTCCTCACGTCGCACCACACCGCGTTCCAGCCGCGGCGGGCAGTCGTTTAGCGAACGCTATATTGCCGGCGTTCCCGCCCGTATCATGCGCCCCCGTTTGATATTCATGGCCTGCTTGTTTACCTTGGTATGCTTTGGCCTGCTGATGGTGTACTCGGCGTCTTCGGTCGAGGCGCTGCACGAGAATGGCTCGGCGACGTTTTTTCTGGGTCGACAGGCCGCGTTTGCCGTGGTCGGTGTTCTGGCGCTGATTGCCATCGTGCGCGTTTTGCCGGACAGCTGGTTTGGGGAGGATGTGCTCAGGATCTTCCTCATAGGTATGATAGGGCTACTGTTTTTGGTGTTCTTGGTGGGCAGCGGCAGCCGTGGCGCCACGCGCTGGCTCAACATCGCCGGCATTCAGTTCCAGCCTTCCGAGTTTTTAAAGCCATTTGCCATTGCGTATTCGGCCATCATGCTTGACCGCTTCTTTTCGCCCGGTGGCAACATCAACGAATTCCTTCGCAAGATGGGCATCTACCTGGGCATTTCGCTCTTTCTGATCTTTATCCAGCCCGATTTCGGTACTGTCCTGATCATCCTGTTGACCCTCATGTGCATGGCGTTGTTTGCGGGTCTCGACCCCAGATTTATCATCGGCGTGATAATCTTCGGTATTCTCGTGATCGTGATTGCGCTTGTCGCAGAGCCGTACCGTATGGTGCGTATTCAGGTTGCCTTGAACCCTTGGGCCGACGAGTATGGTGATGGCTATCAGGCCACGCTTGCCATCATGGCCTTTGCTTCGGGCGGTCTGTTCGGCCGCGGCATTGGCAACTCAACCATGAAGTACTCGTATCTGCCCGAGGCGCACAATGACTACATCTTGGCCATCATTGGCGAGGAAGTCGGTTTTGTCGGAACCGTGCTGTTCTTCTTGGTGTTTGCGATGCTGATCTACTCGGCGTTTCGCATTGCCGAGCAGGCGACCGATCGTCGGGGCGCGCTCATGGCGTCTGGCTCCGCGGTCATTCTCGCGGTGCAGTTTTTGATTAACGCGCTGGGCATCCTCAACGTGTTTCCCATGACGGGCAAACCGTTGCCGTTTATTAGCTACGGCGGTTCGTCGATTATCGTGTCGCTTATGCTTGCCGGGCTGATCCTGCGCGTTTCGTACGAGAGCGCCCGCCGCGATGAGTATGATCGCCGCCGTGAGAGCTTTGCCGTTATGGATGAGAGCACCGCCGGCGTGGCCCATGTGCGCGGTGAACGACCTTCGCGTAGCGGCTTTACCGTTCTGGATGGCTCTGCGACCGAGCCGGCAGCCCGCCCGCGTCAGCGAACGGCTCCGCAAGGTCGTCCTCAGCGCCCCACTCCTCGCAATGCGGGCGGCGGATATAATCGAATCGATTTGAACTCGGACCCGTCGGCGCGTCTGCGTACCGACGACCAGGGACCGCGTGTACGAAGGGACTACCATGACCGATAAAATGACCGTTGCTATTGCAGCCGGCGGCACGGCAGGACACATCAACCCCGCGCTCGCCTTGGCCGAGGAGCTGCGTGACCGTGGCCACCACGTTGTGTTCGTGGGCCAGTCGCGCAAGCTCGAGGGTCGTCTGGTTCCCGAGGCTGGGTTTGATTTTGTGCCCATTACGGTCACGGGCTTCGACCGCTCCCGTCCTTGGACGGCGCTGACCTCGCTGTGGCGTGTCAACAAGGCCAAACGTGCGCTCGCCAGTCATTTCTCAAAGGTCGGCAAGCCCGATGCCGCCATTGGTTTTGGTGCCTATGTCGAGGTTCCGCTGCTGGGGTGGTGCAAGGGCGCGGGCGTTCCGTATCTGCTGCATGAGCAGAACTCTGTTCCGGGCCTGGCCAACAAGATGATGAACTCCCACGCCGCCCGCGTGTGCATCTCGGTGCCGACAGCGCGTTCGGTCTTTGAGCGCGAAGGTGACCCTGGCCACGTGCTCATGACCGGCAACCCCGTACGTCGCTCGGTGATCGAGGGCGATCGCGCTCGCGGCCGCAAGGCACTTGGCGTTCCCGAGGACGCTACGCTGCTGCTCGTCTTTGGCGGTTCACTTGGCGCCCAGCACCTCAATGAGCGCGTGGTTTCGCTCAAAAACGAGCTGCTTTCGCGCAAGAACTTCTATGTGTTGCATTCGACGGGTGCTGACGGCTTTGAGGAGACCGAGCGCGCTTTGGCGCTGACGCCCGAGGAGGCGAAGCGTTACCGCGTCCAGCCTTACATCGACAACATGGGCGATATGCTGGCTGCTGCCGATTTGGTGCTCTCGCGTTCGGGCGCATCGAGCGTGGCCGAGATCGCTGCGCTCGCCGTGCCATCGGTGCTCGTGCCGTATCCGCATGCGACGGCCGACCACCAAACCACCAATGCCCGTTATCTGGTCGACGCCGGGGCCGGCGTGCTCTGCGCCGATGCCGATATCGACGGTTCTGCGTTTGCCGATGAGCTGCTGCACCTGGTCGATGATGCGGCGGCGCGCGAGGCCATGCGTCAGGCGGCGCGTGGTCTGGCTCAGGATAGGGCCGCCGCTCTTCTGGCCGATGCGGTAGAGGGTTTGCGTTAGTTAGACGGGATATCGTCGGTCGCCCTCGCGCTGATGCGGTAGGTGCGGTACAGTTAACGGGTTACAGGCAGTGTTTACGCAAGGAGTACACGAGCACATGGCTGATTCCCAGACTGCAACCTCCGCGCCCGAGTTTAAGAGCGCCCACTTTATCGGTATCGGCGGCGCCGGCATGAGCGGCATCGCCCTCGTTCTGCACGAGCGCGGTTATGCCGTTACCGGCTCCGACCTTAAGACGTCACGTTATATCCGCCAGCTTACCCGCGCTGGCGTGAAGGTGCATGTGGGCCATGAGGCCGCCACGATCGACGAGGTCAAGCCCGACGTGGTTGTTGTCTCCACCGCTATTCCGGAGTCCAACCCCGAACTCGTGCGCGCTCGCGAGCTTGGTATTCCCGTGTGGCCCCGTGCCAAGATGCTCTCTGCTTTGGGCCACGGCTACACCACCGTCGCTGTTGCCGGCACGCATGGCAAGACCACCACGTCTTCGATGTGCGCCACCATGCTCGACCGCATGGGTCTGGATCCGAGCTTCTTGATCGGCGGCATCGTCGAGGGCTATGACACGAACGGCAAGAACGGCTTGGGCGACTACTTTGTCGCCGAGGCCGACGAGTCCGACAGCTCCTTCCTGTTCCTGAACCCCAACGTAGTCATTGTGACCAACGTCGAGGCCGATCACCTCGATCACTACTCGGGTATCGAGGAGATCGAGGCAACTTTCGCCAAATTCATGAGCCTGGTGGGCGAGGACGGCACCGTCATCGTCTGCGGTGAGGACCCGCATCTGGTCGAGCTCGCCAAGTCGACGGGCCGTCACGTGCTTTCCTACGGCTTTGCCGAGAGCAACGACATCGTCTGCATGCACCCGGATGTCAAGGGTATCCAGAGTGACTTTATCGTTCGCTTTGAGGATGGCACTGAGCATGCCGTGGAGATCAAGAGCAATCCCGGTCGCCACAACATGCTCAACGCCACGGCGGTGCTCACCGTCGCCCATGTCCTGGGCCTTGACATCGACGCCGCCGCCAAGGCGCTCTCGAGCTTTGAGGGCGTTCGCCGCCGCTTTACCCACGTGGGCGATATCGATGGCATCACCGTGGTCGATGATTACGGCCATCACCCCACCGAGATCAAGGCGACGCTTGCTGCCGCTTCGTCGCTGGGCTACAAGCACGTCGACGTCGTGTTCCAGCCGCACCGCTATTCGCGCCTGCAGGCCCTGTGCGACGACTTTGCCGATGCATTTGCCAATGCCGATAAACTGCTGCTGATTGATGTGTTCTCGGCTGGCGAGATGCCCATCCCGGGTGTCACCTCTAAGATGCTCGCCGATACCGTGCGCGCCAAGCATCCTGGCAAGGAGGTCGTGTACTGCTCCAGCCGTCTTGAGCTCAATCAGGAGCTCGAGCAGATGGTGGGCGAGGGCGACCTGCTGCTCACTATGGGTGCCGGTGACGTTACGACCGTCGGCCCCGAGTTTATCGAGTATTTGACTGCCAAGAAAGACGCTTAAGTCTAATGGGTCTGTTTAACGCCGTCATGGCGCTCTCGGGCATGATCGACACGGATGTGATCGAGGACGAGCGCCTTGCGCGTCATACGAGCTATCGTATCGGCGGCAAGGCTGACCTCTTTGTGACGTGCCATAGCTATCATGCCCTCCGCCGCGCCGTGGCGGTGCTCGATCGCGAGCAGGTGCCGTGGGTCATCATCGGCAAGGGCTCCAATCTGCTGGTTGCCGATGGCGGTTATCGCGGCGCCGTCATTTCGCTCGGACGTGAGTTTCAGCGCACGGTTGTTGCCGATGACGGTTGTACGCTGACGGTCGGTGCGGGCGTGATGTTTGCGCGCCTGGTCAACGATGCCCTGTCGCGTAGCCTCTCGGGCCTTGAGTTTGCCGTTGGCATCCCTGGCTCGGTTGGCGGTGCGATATCTATGAATGCCGGCACACGGACCGAGTGGATTGGCTCGCTGGTTGAGGATGTCGTAACGTTTGACCCGGCATCCGGTATCAAGCATTATGCGGGGTCCGAGATCACTTGGGGCTACCGCGAATGTAGCCTTCCCCGCAATGAGATCATCCTCGAGTGCGTGCTCAAGCTTAAACCGGCGCCCAAGGCCGACATTCGCGAGCGCATGGAACGGTACCTGACGAGGCGCAAGCGTACGCAGCCCATGGGTCGCGCATCCTGCGGGTCGGTCTTTCGTAACCCGCCCGATGCGAGTGTGGGCAAGCTTATCGAGGATTGTGGATTAAAGGGTTTTTCGATTGGCGGCGCGGAAGTTTCGCCCGTTCACGCTAATTTTATCGTTAATAACGGAACTGCCTCGGCCGATGACGTTGCCGCGGTTATCAGACATGTGCACGGAAAGGTGAGGGAGGCGTATGGCATCGAGCTCAGACCGGAAGTTAAATTCCTCGGCTTCTAGAGCATCGAAACCCACCTTCCGCCGCGCCGGAGGGCGTTCCGGCGCGCCTGCCAAACCTCAACGCAATACCGTCGCGCACTCTAAGTCTGTCGGGCATGCTCGACAGACCAGTCGTCCGGTTGTCGGCTCGCAGCTCGGTAATCGTCCGGCCGCAAAAAAGTCCTCGCGTCCCTCGGTGACGTCAAAGCCTGTTATGGGCGCCAAGCCTGCCCGTCCCATGGCAACTCCTAAGCCCTCGACGGGAACTAAGGTGCCGCGTCCGGGTCGCACGCTGGGTGCATCGAAACCGCGCTCGCTGACATCGGTGCCGGCTACCGCCAAGAAGCCTTCGGGTAAAAAAGGCGTCAACCCGTTGTCTTCACTTGGGGCGATGGCAAACAAAACATCAGACGCCGCTTCTGTCGTTGCAGGCAAAGGCAAAATCGTGGGCGGCGTTCTGGCCGTCTTGGCCGTGCTCGTCGTCGTTGCCATCGTGGTGATCAACTCTGGATTGTTTACCGCCACTGATATTCAGATTCAAGGCAGCGAGCATGTGACGAAGCACGATGCTATCCAGCTGATCGATTTGCCCGAGGGAACGTCGCTTTTTAACGTCGATCCCGACCAGATTACCGAGGACCTCAAGCAGAATCCGTGGGTCTCGGGCGTGGATGTCCAGCGTCAGTTCCCGCATACGCTCATCATTACGCCGATGGAGCGCAAGGTCATCGCAATTGCCTATATCAGTTCCGATGACCTTGCCTGGGCCATCGGGGATGATGACACCTGGATCGCCCCACTGTCGACGTCGGTCGAAGTGGACGACCAAGGCAACGTCATCACGACAGGGCAGGGCTCAAATACCTTGACCGGAATCGATGCCGCGCTGGCGCTCGCTAAGCACTATGGCGCGGTGTTGTTGACTGATGTCTCGGCGGATGTCGCTCCGGTTTCCGGCCAGGCAGTGAGCTCCAAGGCCGTTAAGGCTGGCTTGGATTATGTGCGTGGTTTTTCGAGCGAGTTCTTGGGACAAGTCAAGGATATTTCCACGCCTTCGGTCGAAGCCATCTCGGCAAACCTCAATAACGGCATTGAGGTGTCGCTGGGCGATTCGAACGATATCGTCAAGAAGGAGCGCGTAGTCACCAAGCTGCTTTCGCAGGTAGAGGGCGTAACGTATATCAATGTGCGCTCTCCGGGTAACTATACATTTAGGAACGCTCCGACCTCGTAGCGCTGGTTGATGCTTTGTTGAGGGGCCATACCACGCCGTTTATCTGGTTTGTTTGGTTTTCACGGTCAATTATTTGACTGATACGTTCATAATGTGCAAACATAATACGGTTTACCTTTGCATTTACTTTCAACCTGAAGGTTAATGTGCGCAGGGGTCGACCCATGCTATGGCTATAACCTTTGTTCGGAGGACCGACATGCACGAGACAGAGATCAACAACTACCTTGCCGTCATTAAGGTGGTCGGCGTCGGCGGCGGCGGTACCAACGCGGTCAATCGAATGATCGAAGAGGGCATCCGCGGCGTCGAGTTTGTTGCCATCAACACCGATGCTCAGGCACTCGCGATCTCTGATGCCGATATCAAGGTGCACATCGGCACCGACCTTACCCGCGGCCTGGGCGCCGGCGCCAACCCCGAGGTTGGCCGCAAGGCTGCCGATGAGTCCCGCGACGACATTGCCGAGGCGCTCGCTGGCGCCGATATGGTGTTCATCACCTGCGGCGAGGGCGGTGGCACCGGTACCGGCGCTGCTCCCATCGTTGCCGATATCGCGATGAACGAGGTCGGTGCGCTGACCGTCGCCGTCGTGACCAAGCCCTTCACCTTCGAGGGCCGCAAGCGCAAGAAGAGCGCCGAGGAGGGCATTAAGACCCTCTCCGATTGCGTCGACACCATGATCGTCATCCCTAACGATAAGCTGCTCGACATCGCCGAGAAGAAGACCACCATGCTCGAGGCCTTCGCGATTGCCGATGGCGTCCTTTCCCAGGGCACCCAGGGCATCACCGACCTCATCACCGTCCCCGGTATCATCAACCTGGACTTCGCCGATGTTAAGACCATCATGAAGCAGGCCGGTACCGCCATGATGGGTATCGGTACCTCTTCTGGGGACACCCGTGCCGTCGACGCTGCCCAGCAGGCCATCTCCAGCCCGCTGCTCGAGAGCTCCATCGATGGCGCCACGCGCGTGCTGCTCTCCATCGCCGGTTCCAAGGACCTGGGCATCCAGGAGATCAGCGACGCCGCCGACGTTGTCGCCAACGCCGTCGACCCCGAGGCCAACATCATCTTCGGTACCGTTGTCGACGAGTCCCTGGGCGATCAGGTGCGTATCACCGTCATCGCTACGGGCTTCTCCGACTCCAACGTCAACCGTCAGGACGAGCTCTTTGCTGCTCAGCAGTCTCAGAGCAAGGCCGCTGCCTCCGCTGAGCCGCAGCGCACCGCTCCTGCCACGAGCCCGGCTCAGGCCGCTCCGACCCGCAACGTCGGTGGCACCGAGCTTCCTAACTTCGGCAACGATCAGTTCGAGCTTCCCGACTTCCTGAAGCGCGGTAGCTTCTAGTTCGTTTTTCTCAACGACCTGCACGGGGTGTGTCCATTTGGATGCACCCCGTTTTGTTTCTCGTTTGTAAACGAAAGCCTCCAATCTCCTTACGTTCCCTTTACGTTTGGTCCCTACCGCTGCGGGTATCCTTTTAAGGAAGTATGACAGCCGTATAAACGCGGACTGCGCGGCGACGCCGCGGTACTTGTGTTATTAGGAGGCTTTAGTATGGCAGCACGTGCGGACAGGGTTTCGCGTGTCGACCATGATGGAGTTACGTTGGTGGAGGGCGCGACATCCGATATCCGCTTTGCCTTTACCGAGCGCACCGGTGGTGTTTCCGAAGATGCGTACTCCTCGCTCAACCTGGGCTCGCATGTAGGCGATGACCCCTTTGCAGTTCAAGAAAATCGTCGTCGAGCGCTCGAAGCTATGGGCGCCACTGAGTGCGAGCATAATCTGCTCGTGCCCAATCAGGTATATGGTGACCATATCGTTACGGTGACTTCGAACGGCGCCGACGATCTTGAGGCTATTCGCGAGCAGATTGCCGAGGGCTGCGATGCCATCGTCTGTACGGCCCATGACGTGCCCGTGCTGCTCTGCTTTGCCGACTGCGTTCCCGTGGTGCTGGTGGCCCCCGGCGGATTTGCCGTGGTGCACTCCGGTTGGAAGGGCACGATTGCACGTATTTCTGCCAAGGCGTGCCAGGCGCTTTGCGATGCTGCCGGCTGCGATGCGAGCGACGTTTCCGCCTATATCGGGCCCCATATCCTGGGTGACGAGTACGAGGTTTCCCAGGAGCTCATGGATCGCTTTGCCGCCGAGTTCTCTTGCATCGATGCGAGTGCCTCTCGCATGCTCGATCTTTCCGCTGCCATTTGCGAGGCGCTGGTAGATGTCGGTGTCGACGCGGATAATATCGTGGATACCCAGCTTTCGACCGTGCGTCAGAACGACCGCTTTTATTCCTACCGTAACGAGGACGGCACCTGTGGGCGCCATGCCGCGATCGGCGTGATGCTATGAGAAAGATCGTATCGGTCCTGAGCGCCGCTGTGCTTACGCTTACGCTGTGCGCCTGTTCTTCGGGATCTTCTACCTCTTCCATTACCGTGGCCGGCTCCACGACCTGCCTTCCTATCGCCGAGATTGCGGCAGAGGGCTTTAAGGAGGAGACCGGCATCGACGTGCTCGTTTCCGGTTTGGGCTCTTCCGCTGGCATCGAAGCCGTCAGCGCTGGCACGGCCGATATCGCCAGCTCCTCCCGTGGACTCAATGCCGACGAACGGGATCTGGGCCTGACTCCCATCGTCATTGCCCACGACGGTATCGCGGTCATCGTGAACGAAGACAACCCCGTCGATAACCTCTCGACCGAGCAGCTCCGCGATATCTATGCCGGCAAGATCACCAACTGGAAAGAAGTCGGTGGCGAGGACCTGAGGATTCAGGTTATCAACCGAGATGAGGCGTCTGGCACGCGTGAAGCCTTCCGCACCATCGTGATGGACGGCACCCCGTTCGATCGCCGCTCCGCCGTTCTTTCGGGCACGGGCCAGGTGCGCGACGTGGTATCTCGTTCGCGCGGGGCTATCGGCTACATTTCGCTGGGCTTCGTCGATAGCCTCAACGCCAAGACCTCGGTCAAGGCCGTCTCGGTCAATCATGTTGAGGCGTCCGAGAAGACGGTCGCGAGTGGCGGCTATCCCATCTCGCGCGACCTTTACTTCTTTGTGAAGGGTGCGCCTTCGCAGCAGGCGCAGGATTACATTGACTACGTGACGTCCGAAAAGATGGACAAGCAGATTCGCGAGGCGGGCTTTATTCCCGTCACCAACGACGAGAAGGGGAGTGAGTAGCATGGAAGCACAGGAAAACTCCCAGACTGAGCAGAATGCTCAGGCGCCCAAGAAGCGCGAGCTGGCGCTCGTATCGCGCAGCACCTATATCAAGGAGAAGGCGCTGCAGTGGATTTTCTTTGCCTGCGCGTTCTTGGCGGTTGTTACCGTCATCCTGATTTTTGTCTTTACCACGTACTCGGCGCTGCCCGTCTTTACCGACATCGGTCTGGCGGACTTCTTTAGCTTTACGTGGGCGCCCTCTGAGGGTCACTACGGCATCGTGTCGCTGCTTGCCGGCTCGGGTCTGGTGACCGTCGGTGCGCTCGCCATGGGTGTGCCCCTAGGCGTGGGCACGGCCGTGTATCTGGTCGAGATCGCCAGCAAGCGCGTGCGCAAGCTCATCAGCCCTGCCGTTGACCTGTTGGCCGGCATCCCTTCTATCATCTATGGCTTCTTTGGCATGATCATCATCCGCCCGTTTATCGCACAACTGACCGGCGGTCTTGGTTTTGGCGCGCTGACGGCGTGGTTCGTGCTCGCCATTATGATCGTGCCCACCATCACGACGCTTACCATCGATGCTCTCAATTCCATTCCCATGGGCATTCGCGAGGCATCGTATGCCATGGGCGCCACCAAGTGGCAGACTATCTATAAGGTCGTGTTACCTGCCGCCAAGCTGGGTATCGTGGATGCCATCGTGCTGGGTATGGGCCGTGCCATCGGCGAGACCATGGCCGTGCTCATGGTCGTGGGTAACGCCCCGGTTATTCCCGACAGCATTGCGAGCCCCATCTCGACGCTCACGAGCCAGATTGCGCTCGACATGAGCTATTCCTCGGGTCTGCATCGCTCGGCGCTGTTCGGCATGGGCGTGGTCCTGTTTATCATTTCCGCCACGCTGGTGGGCGTCGTCCGTCTGGTTTCCAAGAAGAAGAGGGGGTAGGCTATGTCCGATTCCGTTGACACGACGGTCGATACGACCTCGTCGCGCGAGCGCATCAAGCGTGCCCTTTCCCACGGCAAGAAGGGCCGCATCAACAAGGACCTGTCCAACAAGATCATGCTTGGCGTGTTCCGTGCCGCGGCATACATCACCACGCTGGTGCTGGTCGCTATCATCGCCTACGTGGTCATCAACGGCCTGCCACACATCTCGCTCGACTTTATCTTCGGTTGGCCCCAGGGCGTCAACGCCGAGGGCGGTATTTGGCCCACGATCGTCTCGACCGTCTATGTGACGGCGCTCGCCATGCTTATCTGCACGCCGATCGCTGTGCTGGCAGCCGTCTATCTGGCCGAGTACGCCAAGCAGGGCAAGATCGTCGAGCTCATTCGCTACGCTGCTGACGCTTTGGCCTCGGTGCCCTCCATCGTTATGGGCCTGTTTGGCTACGCCTTGTTTGTCGAGGCTATGGGTCTGGGCCTTTCGATGGTCTCGGCCGCTCTGGCGCTCGCGCTCTTGATGCTTCCCATCGTCATGCGCACCACCGAAGAGGCCATTCGCTCCGTTCCGCGCTATATCCGTTGGGGCGCGTATGGCCTGGGCGCCACCAAGTGGCAGGTTGTCTCCAAGATCGTGCTTCCTTCTGCCTTTGGCCGTATTGCCACGGGCATTGTCCTTGCCATCGGCCGTGCCATTGGCGAGACCGCCGTGGTGCTCTACACCATGGGCCAGGCCATCAATCTACCTATCTCGCCGCTCGATTCCGGCCGCCCCATGACCGTTCACCTGTACCTGCTTGCCAACGACGGCATCAACATGAACGCAGCCTACGGCACCGCGCTCTTGCTGATGGTGATCATTCTGGCCTTCAACCTGTTTGCGCGCTTCCTGTCGCGCAAGCGTCGCTAGTTAAGGAGTCCCATGTCCGTTTATCAGTCCGCTCCCACGCTGGAGCAAGCGGCCATTACGGCCAAGGATTTCAACTTTTGGTACGGTGACTTTCATGCGCTGACGGGGCTCGACCTCAACATCGCCAAAAACGCCATCACCTCCTTCATTGGCCCTTCGGGCTGCGGTAAGTCGACGTTTTTGCGCTGCATCAACCGCATGAATGACCTGATCGAGGGTACGCGCGTCGAGGGCACCATGACGCTCGACGGCAACGATATCTATGCCGAGGGCGTCGACCCGGTCGACCTCCGTCGCCGCGTGGGCATGATTTTTCAGCAGCCCAACCCGTTTCCCAAATCCATCTACGAGAATGTCGCCTTTGGCCCTCGTCTGCAGGGCGTGACTAGCAAAAGCGACCTCGATGACATCGTGGAAGAATCGCTCAAGCGCGCCAACCTCTGGAAAGAGGTATCCAATCAGCTCAACAAGGATGGTTTGGCGCTCTCGGGCGGTCAGCAGCAGCGTCTGTGCATCGCGCGCGTGCTTGCGGTGCAACCCGATGTCCTTCTGATGGACGAGCCCTGCTCCGCCATCGACCCCACGTCCGTCTCTAAGGTCGAGGATCTGATGGCCGAGCTGGCGCCCGAGATGACGATCATCATCGTCACGCATTCAATGCAGCAGGCAGCTCGTATCAGCGACTACACCGCATTCTTCTTGCAGGAAGTTGCCGGCGAGCCCGCCACGCTCATCGAGTATGGTCAAACCGACGCGATCTTCACCAGCCCGGTGGACTCGCGGACGGAAGACTATATCACCGGCCGCTTTGGCTGATCGGTGCGACTAGTCCCAAGCCGATCGGACCTGGTCCGGTGCGTATTCACTGTGCGGGCTGCATGACCGCACCCAACTGATTGGAGTGAACCATGCGCAAACTGTTTTCCCGTCAGCTCGTCGAGGCCCGTCACGAGATGCTGAGCATCTATGAGGCCGTCGATCTGGCTCTCCACGATGCCGTGAAGGCCTATGTGACCGACGACCGCAAGCTCGCCACCAAGACCAAGAAACGTACGCTTTCGATTGACGCGCGCTGCGCCAACCTGGAGGCCGTCTGCTACAACCTGATCGCCACGCAGTCACCGGTCGCCTCCGACTTCCGCCTGCTTCAGACGATCATCTACGTCGACTTTAACCTGCAGCGCATGACCGATAAGGTCCGTCAGATCTGCCGTGCCACGCGTCATATGATCAAGGCCGACATCTCGCTGCCCCAGGAGCTCGTCGGTACGGTTGAGGCCGAGGCCGAAGCTGTTTACCAGGTGCTGGGCTCTTCGCTTTCTGCGCTCGTCACCAATGACATGTCCATCATCTGCAACCTGGCCGTCGAGGACGAGCCAGTGCACGCCGCCTACGAGAAGTTCTTCCGCACCTTTAACCGTATGGATACAGGCGACTTTATGGACGACGACAGCAACTATGACGACCTGCGCCGCGCCATCATGGTTTCGCGCTACCTCGATCGCATCGCTTCCATTTCCATCGATGCCGCTTGCCGTCTGACCTTCCTGTTGACTGGTCAGCGTATGAACGCCGGCGATATCGCCCGCACTGATGAGGACGAGCTCGAGAGCATGCGCGTGCCTTCGGGCGAGGGTGTTATCATGAGGCCCGCCGTCGACGCGCGCTACGTTGCCAAGGTGCCCGCCAACGAGGTCAGCGAGGGTCTTCGCTACCTGCTCGATCATCTTGAGGACGAGGACGATGGCGAGGACGACGAGGAGTAAGTAGCCCCGTTCGTCGAAAGATTGTAAATACCTAAGTGAGCGCGGCCTTGCACATGCGGGGCCGCGCTCTTGCGTTAGCATGGGACTACTTGTTTGGCTGTCAGCGGAGGCGATTGGCAATGGATAACTATTTGGATTTGATGCGCGCTCGCCGCGAGCAGATTCTGGAACGTTTTTATGCGGCGCTCGATCGCGCGGGCCGCCCCCACGACGCCGCGCGCCTCATTGCCGTGTCCAAGACCGTTGGTGTCGATGAGACTGTTGCTGCCATCCAGGCGGGGTATCGCCATTTTGCCGAGAACCGCCCGCAGGAGCTGGTTCGCAAGCTCACGGGTCTGGCGGAGCATCCGGAGCTGCCCGAGGTGCGCTTCGATATGATCGGCAACCTGCAGACCAATAAGATCAATGCGGTGCTGGGCTCAGCCGAGCTGATTCACTCGGTGGGTTCGCTGCATCTGGCACAGGCGATCTCGAGCCGTGCTGTCCGCAAGATTGAGGCAGGCGAGCTCGCCGGCCCCCAGCGTGTGCTCATCGAGGTCAATGTGAGTGGTGAGGAGTCGAAGGGAGGCTTTTCGCCCGATGAGATTCGCGCCGCCGCGGGTGAGCTTGCGGAACTTGAGGGAATTTGCGTACAGGGGCTTATGACTATGGCGCCCCGGGGGAATAAGGATGTGGCACGCCGCACCTTTGCGGGGCTTCGTGAGCTGAGGGATGAGCTGGAGGCTGCGCATCCCGATTTGAACCTGCCTGAGCTTTCCTGCGGCATGAGCGAGGACTTTGAGCCTGCCCTTGAGGAGGGCTCTACGCTCGTTCGCCTGGGCAGGGTAGTATTTAGCCCGGAGTTTGCAGTAAAATAAGGCTCTGAAGTGCGCACTGATTATCGGGGCGCCTGCACTAAACCGCGAGAGGACACAACCATGGGCTTCCTTGACGAGATTAAAAATAAGATGCACCTGGGCGGCCAGCAGGGTTACGACCAGGGTTATGGCCAGGACGACGACTACGGCTACGATGACGGCTATGACGATAGTTATCAGGGCAACGGCTACGGCGGTGCTTCGGGCGAGGGCTTCTACACCCAAGACGAGCCGAGCAACGGCCTGCTTGGTCAGACGCGCCGCGGTGAAGCTGAGTCGGTTGCCGTGTATACGCGCTCCGGTCAGCTGGTCGGCGATGACTCCCGCCATGCCACGACGTATAACCCGCCTTCGCGCTCGCAGGACAGTGTTGCGAGCGGTTATCGTCCTGGTGCCTATGACACGCCGTCGAGCTACGCCGAGAACACCCGCGCCCGTGCCGCCGCTGCGCCCGCGCCTGCACCGAGTGATGCCTCGGCCTATGCGAGCAATATCATCAACGCCACGCCGCAGCTGCCGGCCTATGTCCTGCGCCCCGAGAGCTATGACGACGTGGAGACCGTGGTGCGCCGCGTTCGCACCAAGCAGCCTGTCGCACTGATTTTTGTGGGCGTACGCACCGAAGTTGCTAAGCGCGTCTTGGACTTCTCTTACGGCTTTGCCTGCGGTCTGGGTGCCACGGTCAAGGAGGTGGGCGACCGCGTGTTCATGGTGCTGCCCGCCGGCTGCGAGGTCAAAGATTCCGATCTCAAGAAGCTTCGTGCCGACGGCTACCTTAAGTAAAGACAAGACGAGGAGATTCCCATCAACATCTACACTATCGTCCAGCTGGTCAACACGCTGTTCAACTTCTATTCCACGCTCATTGTCGTCTACTGCTTTATGACGTGGATTCCCATGAAGCAGGGTGGTTTGCTTCAGGATATTGCTGCGGTGCTCGATAGCGTGTGCGGTCCGTGGCTCAACCTGTTCCGTCGTTTCATCCCGCCGATGGGCGGTATCGATTTTTCGCCGGTCGTTGCGATTATTGCGTTGCAGTTGGTGCAGAGGCTGGTTCTGCAGCTTCTTATAGGTATACTCGTATAGAACTGACTTAGTAACTTACGTCGGGCGTGTAGCGCCGAGGCGATGAAAAAGGAGACTTGTTATGGCTATTACCCCTGCAGACATCCAGGCTCAGACTTTCTCTGAGGCCAAGCGTGGCTACGATCCCGCCGAGGTCGACGTCTTCTTGGAGACGCTGTCCTCCGAGGTTGACGCTATGCTCGCTAAGATCGTCGACCTTAAGGGTCGTCTGACTGCTACCGAGCAGCAGCTTGCCGATGCGCAGGCTCAGCTTGCCCAGGCTCAGGATGCCCCCGCCCAGGCCGTTCCTGCCGCCCCCGTGGCTGCTCCCGCCCCTGACTTCTCCGCTCAGGAGCGCCAGATTTCCGCTGCCCTGATCGCTGCCCAGCAGACCGCTGAGACCATCGTCAACGATGCCAATGAGAACGCTGAGCGTATCCGCAACGAGGCTGACGCCAAGGCACGCGAGGTTATCCGCCAGGCTCTGACCGAGAAGCAGGCCGAGCTCGAGGAGATCGATCGTCTCAAGGCCTCCCGTGAGGAGTTCAAGGCCGAGTACCTCAAGCTCATCCAGCACTTCATGGACGATGCCCAAAACTCCTTCCCGGCCGACCTCATGGCCTCCACGCCGGTCGGTTCTGCCGCTTCTCCTGCGGTGACTGTTCCCGCCGAGCCGCTGCCCGTCGCTGACCCGGTTGTCCCCGTGGCCGATCCCTTCGCCCCGATCGACAACTTTGCCGCCGACGACCTGGACTAGCATCAGAGCTACAATCTAGTGTCCTTAAGAGGAGCTCGCACCTGCGGGCTCCTTTTTTGTGGCTGTATACGGGTTGGGAAACAAAACGCCGAGCTCTGCATGCGATAGGACAGAACTCGGCGAAGGGCGCGTGGTAAAAGGTAGTTTTTAAGGTATGTCTAAAAACTACTTGAGGAGGAAGTTGGAGAGGGGAATAGTGCGGGCCTCGCGATGCTCGGGATCGGCGATGTGGTCGGCGGGATAGCCACAGACGAGCATGTGATAGGGATAGACGCCCTTGGGCAGATTGAACTGCTCCTGTGCCACCTCAGGCTTAAAATGGCATACCCAGCACGTTCCCAGGCCCTGCTCGGTGGCCTCCATCATCATCTGGTCGCACACGATGGACGTATCGATTTCACTGGAATTCATCTGGTCATACGGGCGCACCCAAGCATCATCGGTAACGCTGCAAATAAGGAAGACAAGCGGAGCTCCAAAGATAGACCCATCACGAGCAAACCGAGGCTGACAAGCAGCAGCCTTCTCCAACAGCTCAGGCGTATCCAGCACCATCACACGGGCTGGATGATTATTACAAGCAGAAGGAGCAATCCGCCCCGCCTCAACAATGGCATCCACTACCGACTGCTCAACAGGACGGTCCTCAAAAGAACGACAAGAATACCGACCACGAGCCAGATCCAAATAAGACATACAAGCCCTCCTAAAATTAAAAATCAAACAAACCAAAAGTAACCCAAAGAGTACCCAAAGCAGCAATCAGCCAAACGCTCATCAAGGGCCAAAGTGTCCGAACGGATACCAAAGGTCCCTTCAGCCAAACCCCCGTCGCGCTAAATCTATCAGCCAAAGTTCCCAATGGTGGTGCATAAGGGAGCGGGCCCGGCCACTAATAACCTTTTGAACGACTCTGCTTGCAGCCGGAGTGAAAAAGGTTATTAGTGGCCGGGCCCGCGACCGGTGGGACATGTACCCCCAATTAACTGTTCTTCATGACAATCGAATCCACGACATCGGCCACATTCTCGCAGCAGTCGGCGCAGTACTCCAGGAAGGCGTACACGTCACGCCAAGCGATGACCTCGAGCGGGTCCTTGCCGTTAACGTGCAGGTTACGCATGGCGTTGATATAGAGCTCGTCGGCCTCGGACTCGATGGTGTTGATCTGGATGACGAGCTCGCGCAGCGTTTTGGACTTGCGGTAGTTAGGCAGCTCGACCATCAGGTCTTTCATGGCGCGGCAGGCGTCGGTCACCTTGTGGGCGATCACGATGGCATCGGGATGGATGCTCTGGATGTTGGTGAAGTAGACGCGCTGCACGACGCCCTCGATGCGGTCGAGCACGGTGTCGAGCGAGCAGCTCATCAGGTCCAGATCCTCGCGCTCAAGCGGGGTGATAAAGGCGGTGAGCAGGGCGTCCTCAAGCTCATGGTGCTTCTTGTCGGCCGCATGCTCGATCGCATGCATCTTGTCGAGCATGTCGTGAATCTGCGCGGGATCGAAGTTCTCGAAAATCTTGGTAAGCAGCTCGGCGGCCTGGACGGCGAGGTCGGCGCAGGCGACGTAGTTGTCAAAGTAGAACGAATCGGGTTTCTTTGCCATGAGTGGGTCCTTTCGAGGCGAAGACGGGTGGGCGAGGTGTTACGGTCCGGATGGACGTTCGGTTTGACTAGAGGAACATCATGAACAGCTTGGCCATGACAAAGCTGATGAGTCCGCAGGCGGGGAAGGTGAAGAACCAGGTGAACATCATGTCCTTGACGACGCCGAAGTTGATGGCCGAGAGGCGTTTGACGGCACCGACGCCCATGATGGCGCAGGTCTTGATGTGCGTGGAGGACACGGGGATGCCGGTAAGGGTGGCAAGCAGCAGGTTCGCGGCGCCCGCCAGGTCGGCGGAGAAGCCCTGGTACTTTTCGAGCTTGACCATGCTCTGGCCAACGGACTTGATGATGCGCTCGCCGCCCACGCTGGTGCCGATGCCCATGGTGGCCGAGCATAGCAGCATAATCCAGATGGGGATGCCGGCATCGCCGACGCTCGTCTGGCCGCTGGCAAAGGCCACGCCTAAAAAGAGCACGCCGATGAACTTCTGTCCATCCTGCGCGCCGTGCATAAAGCTCATGGCCGCAGCGCTCGCGATCTGAGCGTATTTAAAGAAGACATTGGCACGTCGCCTGTTGGCGGCGGCGAAAAGAATCGAGACGAGCTTGCACAGGACCCAGCCCATGACAAAGCCCAGACCGATGGAGAGCGCCAGGCCGTAGATGACCTTCATCCACTCGTGGACGTTGACGCTGCTCGCACCGCCGAGGGCGATGGCGGCACCGGTCAGGCCGGCGATAAGGCTGTGGCTTTGCGAGGTGGGGATGCCAAAACGCGACGCTGTGGCGCCGTAGACGACGATGGAGAACAGCGCCGCGCACAGACAGGCGAGCGCCATGGTGCTGTTTCCGCCAAAGTCGACAATATGGGAGATGGTGTTGGCGACGCTCGCGTTAAAGTGCGTCATGATGAGCACGCCAAGGAAGTTGAATGCGGCACTCATGAGAATAGCGGCGCGGGCGGGCATGCAACGCGTAGTGACGCAGGTCGCGATGGCGTTGGGTGCGTCGGTCCATCCATTGACGAAGATGGCGCCGAGCGCGAGGATCACGGTGACGGCAAGGACTGGGTTCGACACAAGTTGGCCGAGGAAGGTTGAGAACGTTACGTCCATATATGGGCTTTCTCGAAGTTTGCAGGCACGTTACAGAAACATGATAAATCGTATCACCTCCTGCGGGTTTCTTTACCGAGTTCTGATGGGAGCAGTGAATTTTTTGGCACTAAAAATGAATATTAGCCCTGTTGACCGTGGGTGTTCTTTTTGCTACCACACCATGAGGACACGTGCGCGCGCCCCAACACCCCAAAACCACAGCCTGTTCGCTTTACAACATGCAAACATGCGTTCGATAATAGGAGGCATGGAATATCGACAGACAGATGGCAAAACTCGGCGCGTGCACAAGCAGTATGTGGACGTCGTGGCTCGCATCCTCGCGGGCGGACAGGTCGTGCCGGTCACCGTCTGCTGGGTCGACGGTCGTTGCTTTACGATTGACGAGATTGTCTCGACCACTGGGTTTGGCCTGACGGTTCACGGCATTCGTACGGCAACCTATAAGGTGCGTTTTGGCGGGCACGCGACCGAGTTGTATCTGGAGGACCAGACGCGCGAGCGGGCGGACGGCTCGCAGGCACACGTGATGCGTTGGTGGGTGTGGGCGTTCGACCGAACACTCGAGAGCGAGCGCCGCAGGTAAGAACGCGTGGCGTTCGGGTACAATGGCAGGAAACTTGTCAGCTACGGCGCCGTCGCGGTGCTTTTTGAAAGGACGAAATTATGAACGATATCCAGGGCTATCAGAATGGCCCCATCGAGACCGGCGCAAGCCGTGCCAAGGAGATGTCGCCGCGCGCGTACAACCTTGTCATGTCTGCTCTGATCTTTTTGGGCTTTTGCGCCATGGGCGCCGGTGTTTACTTTACGAGCACCATGTCGTTTGCGCGCATGATGATGAGCGGCGCCGCTTTGCCGCTGGTCTTTGGCTCATTTATTTTGACCATCGTCGGCATGGTCATGATGTCGGCTGCTGCCAGCAAACAGTCCGTGGGCCTGTCACTCGTGGGCTACGTGGTCTTTGCGAGCACCTTTGGCCTGACGGCGTCGTTTGGTCTTGCCAACTACGACCTGCCTACCATTAACACCGCCTTTATCGCCACGGCCGCCATCACCTTTGTCTTTGGTGCGCTGGGCGTGACCTTCCCCAAGTTCTTCCAGCGTGTGTATGGCATTGGTTTTGGCATCCTGCTTGCCACGATTCTGGTCGAGATCGTGCTGATGTTCATGGGCGTTTCGCAGTCCATCACCGACCTGATCGTGATCGTGGTGTTCGCCGGCTTCATCGGCTACGACACCTATGTGGCAACGACGGTGCCGCCCACGCTGCCCAACGCCGTGCTCATGGCATCCAACCTGTTCGTGGACATTATCAACGTGTTCCTGCGCATTCTGAACATCCTCGGCCGTCGCGATTAAAGCGCGGCATTGCGATGCTTCCTGCCGGACACGGTAAAACGATGCGAAAGGCGGTCCTTCGGGGCCGTCTTTTTTGTGCGCGGCGGGGTATCATGGATGGGAAAAGCCGATAGCGGCAGCGACAGGAAAGGTGGCCACGTATGGCAGACGTCGACAACAGGAACCGTAACCGCAGGTCCAACCGAGCGGGTCAGCCCAATCCCAAGCGCGAGGCCCGTGCCAAGGCCGCCGAGCGTCACGTGGCAACTGTGTCCGAAGCGTGCGCCAAGGATATCGAGCGTTCGCTTGCCGGTGTTCGCGAGTTTGACGGTATGCCTGCCGGCTTTGTCGCGGCGATGAAGGCCAAGGTTCAGAGTGCTGTGGCCCCCGAAGAGCAGGTCGCCGAGGACGTCGAGAACGCGGAGACTGCCGAGGTCGAGGCAGCGCCCGAGACCGAGGCGGCGCCCGAGCCCGTCGAGGAGCCTGCCGAGGAAATCGCCGAAGCTGAGTCCGCGCCTGCTGAGGAGCCCGCTCCGGTCCTGCCCGAGGTCACTGTGCTTGATGCCTCCGCCACGCAGGCAATCCTCGATAACGGTCGCGGCTATGCGCAGTTCTGCGACATGGCCGTGCTCGCCTTTGCCTCGTTTACCAATCCGGGCGGTGGATATATTCAGGGTTATCTGGGCCAGGAGGCCACGCTGTGCGCCGATTCGTATCTGTACAACGTTCTCGATAGGCAGCGTAAGTGGTACGGCGAGAACCGTCGCCGCAACATCAACTGCGAGCTTTACCGAAACCGTGCGCTGGTGGTGCCTGCGGTACGCTTCGAGCGCAACCACGTGCATGCGTATGCCGACGTAATCGTTGCCGCCGCGCCCAACGTCAAGCGCGCTCGCCAGGAGTATCGCGTGGGTGACGATGCCCTGCTGGACGCCCTGCGCGATCGCATTCGCTTTGTGCTTGCCATCTGTGACGAGCTAGGTCGCGAGAAGCTCGTGCTGGGCGCATGGGGCTGCGACAACAACGGCTTTGATGCCGAGGCCGTGGCCGAGCTCTTCCGCAAGGAGCTCGCATCGGGCGACTTCAAGGTCAAGCAGGTCTTCTTTGCCGTGCCCTCTACGCGCTGGGACGAGGACTTCGCCAAATTCGAGCACGTGCTGGCAAACTTCCCCGAGCGAAACGAGGAGTCCTATGCTCAGGTTGCCGCCCGCGCCGCAGCCGCCCGTGCCGCCGAGCAGGCTCAGGCCGCTGCCGAGGATGACGAGGATGACGACGACTGGCGCAAGTACCTGTAAACGGTGCTCGTGATGCGATATACCGAGCCGACGGGAGAGGCTGCTCCTGTCGGCTTTTTATTGAGTGGGGAGCTTACGATGAAAAACGTTCTGTGCTTTGGTGACAGCAACACCTATGGTTACGATCCGGCGGGCATGCACGACGGTACCGCGGTGCGCTATGCGCAGGATGTGCGCTGGTGTGGCGTGGTCCAACGTGACTTAGGCGAGGGCTGGCATGTAATTGAAGAAGGCCTCAACGGCCGCACGACGGTACGCGACGACATGTGCCATCTGGACACTAACCTCAACGGCATTCGCGCGCTTCCGATGCTGCTCGAGGCCCATAAGCCGCTGGACGCCATTGTGATCATGCTGGGCACCAACGACTGTAAGACGGTCTTTAACGTGACAGCTTCCGATATCGCCCGTGGCGCCATGGCGCTGATTCGCGCCGTCCGCGCGTTTCCGTGGACCGACGCTGCGCCTTGCCCGCGCATCCTGCTGATGGCTCCTATCAAGATCAAGCCGCAGATCGCCGATGTATATATGACCGATTTTGACGAGCGTTCCGTCGAGGCATCTGAACATTTTGGCGAGTACTATGCGCACGTGGCCGAGCAGTTTGGCTGCGACTTTTTGAATGCCGCCGAGTTTGCCGAGCCGGGCGATATCGACTATCTGCATATGATGCCCGAAAGCCACGAGAGCTTGGGACATGCCGTGGCAGCCAAGCTCCAAGAGATGCTCGGTGAGTAGCGCGACCCCAAGCCACCGCAAAGGGGACAGGCGCCTTTGTGGTGGTTTTGCCCGGGTAAACGAACGGATTGGCTGCCATATGGGCATGGACGAGCTCATCGACCTCTTTGCCGAGGGCGATGAGCTCGTCTCCAATACCGCTTTTGAGGATTTGGATCTTGCCTACGACGTGGCGAACGGCGCGACCTTCGATGGCGTTGTGTTCCGATCTTGCGAGTTCGATAGCGTTGACTGGAGCGGCTCGACGTTTCGCGACGTGGTGTTTCGCGGTTGCCGCTTTATCCGCTGCAACATGGAAGGCTGCTGGCTCAGCCGCTGTGACTTCGTTGACTGCTCGGCACCGGGACTCAACTTGCTCAAGGCGCGCCTGTCGAGCGTGTCGTTTGGATCGTGCGATTTGAGCTATGCGAACCTTTCGGAGGGACGCATTGGCCCTATGACAGCATGCGATACACGTCTGAGAGAGGCTGCGTTTCAGGGTGCCAAGCTGGGTCAGATACGCCTGGATGGCTGTGACCTGACGCGTGTTGATGTGTTCAAGACGTCGCTTTCCGGCGTTGATGTGTCGCGCTGTACATTTGCAGCGCCCGTTGTTTCGGGCGATTACCATGAGTTGCGTGGCTTGACGGTCAATGCCGAGCAGGCGCTGGCACTCTCGGGTTTGTTGGGAATTCAACTCGCCGACGAATAGGCGCTCTGGTCCTTTGCTCGACCGCTATCTAAAATCAAACCGTCGCAACATTTAATGATTTTTTGCGTTTGCACGATTTTCATCGAATGTTGCGACGGTTTTTGGTGCAAGGTAGCCTGTCTCTTTTTGGCAGGTTACTGGCTATTTAGTACTGCCACATGTGGTTGACAGGGCCGGAGCCTTTGCCCATGTTCAGGCCGGCGGCCAGAGCGCCTGTCAGGTATGCCTTGCCCGCATTGACGGCATCGGCAAGATCCATGCCCTGGGCCAGCGCGCAGGCGATGGCGGACGAAAGCGTGCAGCCGGTGCCGTGTGTGTTGTCGGTCTCGATGCGCTTGTGGCGGAACCACGTGGTGAGCGGATCGCCCAGATGGTTGCCCTCGTCATCGAGTGGCGCGGGTTCGGCCAATACATCGTTGGCCTCGTTGACAAGATGCCCACCCTTAACGAGGGATGCGCAACCAAAGCGGCGGGTGAGGAGCATGGCAGCATTTTGCTGTGTGCGCTCGGAGTCGACCTCGTAGTCAAGCAGGGCCATGGCCTCGGGAATATTGGGCGTGATGACGGTTGCTAGTGGGAACAGGCGGCGGGTGAGCGCCTCGGCGGCATCTTCGGCAATCAGCCGTGCGCCCGAGGTGGCTACCATGACGGGGTCGACGACCACGTTTGTCGCGTTCCAGGCGCTCAGGCGGTCGGCGATAACCTCGATAATCTCGGCAGAGGAAACCATGCCGATCTTGACGGCGCTGGGGCGGATATCGTCAAATACGGCGTCGATCTGCGCAGCGACGATATCAGGGGAGATATTCTGCACGGCGGTGACACCGAGCGTGTTTTGTACGGTGATGGCGGTGATGGCCGTCTCGGCATACAGGCGGTGCGCCGTGATGGTCTTGATGTCGGCCTGAATGCCGGCGCCACCGCTGGAATCGGATCCTGCGATGGATAGAACGGCAGGTACCTTACTGCGATCCATGTTTGCTCCCTTGTTCGGTCGGAATCAAATGGGTCTTTAAGCCAGCATTATAAAGATGCCCGGGCCGACTCTATGTCGAACCCGGGCGGGCGATGCAATCTTTACGCAAATGTAAGCAAATGTTCACACGTCAACAATTGACGAACACCATGTTACTGATTGTGGCTCCGGTGACGAGTTAGTCCTCCATGCCGAGATCGATCGTCGTACCCTCGAACACCTTGTTGACGGTGCGGACGGCGCACATCTTGCCACACATGGTGCAGGTGCCCTCGGTGGCGGCGGGGGACTCCTCGTAGCGCTTCTTACCGGTGACCGGGTCGAGCGCGCACTTCCACATGGAGTCCCAGTCGAGCTTGCGGCGTGCCTGGCCCATCTTGTCGTCCATGTCGCGGGCGTGCGGCACCTTCTTGGCGATATCGGCGGCGTGCGCGGCGATCTTGGTGGCCATGAGGCCATCGAGCACGTCTTGGGCGTTGGGCAGGCACAAGTGCTCGGCCGGCGTCACGTAGCACAGGAAGTCGGCGCCGGAGCTGGCGGAGATAGCGCCGCCGATGGCGGCGGTGATGTGGTCGTAACCCACGCCGATATCGGTCACCAGCGGCCCGAGCACATAGAACGGGGCGTTGTGGCACAGGCGCTTCTGCAGTTTCATGTTGGCGGCGATCTCGTCGAGCGCCATGTGACCCGGGCCCTCGACCATGACTTGGACGCCGGCGGCCCAAGCGCGCTTGCACAGCTTGCCCAGCTCGATCATCTCGGCGGTCTCGGTGGCGTCGTTGGAGTCGTAGAGGCAGCCCGGGCGGCAGGAGTCGCCGAGCGAAATCGTCACGTCGTACTCGTGGCAAATCTCGAGCAGCTCGTCAAAGTACTCGTAGAAGGGGTTTTCGTTGCCGGTGACCTCCATCCAGCCAAACAGCAGCGAGCCGCCGCGGCTCACGATGTTCATCAAGCGGCCGGTCTCCTTAAAGGTCTTGGTGACCGACTTGTTGATGCCGCAGTGGATGGTCATAAAGTCCACGCCGTCCTCGGCGTGCGCGCGCACGACCTCGAACAGGTCATCCTTGGTAAGCTTGACCAGCGGCTTTTCCATGTAGCCGATGGCGTCGTACATGGGGACGGTGCCCACCATGAGCGGCGTCTCGTCGATGAGCTGCTGGCGGAACTGGCGCGTCTTGCCCGAGTTGGAAAGGTCCATGATGGCGTCGGCGCCAAAGTCCTCGGCGATCTTGACCTTCTTCCATTCCTCGGCGGCATCGGCTTTATCGCCCGAGATGCCCAGGTTGACGTTGACCTTAGTAGACAGGCCCTCGCCGACACCAAAGGCGCGCATGCCTTTTTTGATGTGCACGATGTTGGCGGGAATGGCGATGCGGCCGTCGGCCACGCGCTCGCGGATGTACTCGGGGTCGCGATGCTCGCGCTCGGCGACTTCCTTCATCTGCGGCGTGATCTGCCCGGCGCGGGCGAAGTCGATTTGCGTGACGAGCTTGGGCTCGGTCTGTGTGCTCATTGGCACGGCTCCCTTCGTTGGCATTACCCATATCAGGTTTGCGGGTCAGGGCGGGCGCGCCCAGTCTCAGCCTGCCGTCCTGTCCTGCAAGCTCCCCGTTTATGTAATGGGCTCAAGTATAGCTCGAATGGGTACGATTGGCCTAACGAGCGTGCCTGTGGGGAGGCGAACATGGAAGACAAGCATCTATATCGAGAGGCGCAATGGGATGTATCGGCCGAGGAAAGCCGTGCGCACCATGGCCTTGTCGCGATTGGTTTTGCGGTGCTTGCCGTGCTGGTGATTGCCTTTTGTATCTGGACGTTTGGCGGTCACGGCGGCGCTGCATGGGAGTTCGAGGCCGACGATGCCCTGCCGATCATGACGGTGAAGGTTACGGGCGGCAATACCGTTGCCGCGCCGGGCGACTATTGGTATTCGCGCGATGGATTTGTCCAGCTTCAGCTGAGCGGTGGGTCTATTCCTGGTGAGGAAATCGAACGCGTGACGTATGATGCGGCGCTCAAAACGCTGACGGTGAAGCTCAAGAATCAGGGCGACGTGCCTACGACTATGGATATCGCGCTGACGGAATGGCGCTTGGAGCCCCCGACGGGTGTTGCGGTGTCCGAGGTGGAGCATGTCAAGATTACCTATCAGGACGGCTCGACAAACGAAGTTGCCAAAGCCGACGGCTTGGCGGAATAGACGCCGTGCCTGGGCAGCACATTCAAAAGTAGCGGTGGTCCTACAAGGTCTGTTCGTTCAGGAAGACCAAAGTGTTCTTATTTGAAAGCTCGGGAAAGTGACGATAACCAACGTCAAACGCGGTGAGCCCGCTTACATCCTCGAGCTTGTTTTCTGCCATCCAGCGCACCATGGAACCACGTGCCTTTTTGCTGGCGGTCGAGCGCTGGATGGGCTTGCCGTTGCGGATGCCTTCGCCAAAGAGGCACGTGACGACCGTGGCGTCGCCCGCGAGATGGGGCAGAACGGCTTTGGCGTACTCTACGCTGGCGAGGTTGACGATCGTGGTGTTTGAGCCTGCCGGGGCGATAGCCCGCGCGAGCTTGTCGCTCCAAAACGCGTAGAGGTCTGGGGCATCGTCAACGGCGAGCTTCGCGCCCATTTCCAGCCGATATGGTTCGACGGCATGAAAGGGGCGAACGCACCCGTAGAGGCCAGAGAGGATCCACAGGTGGCTTTGCAGCCATGCGAGCTGCGCGGAATCCATCACCTCGGGCGCCATGCTCTGGTATTGAATGCCGTGGTAGGACATGACGGCAGGGGAGAGGTGACAGGCGAGTGCGGGATTGTCGAGATCGCCGTTTTTCAGGATGGGCCCGAACTCATGCAGGGTGTTGAGGCAAGGCCCCAGCAGTTTGTCACTCACGTTCCATAGCGCCTGCAGGCCGCCGCTGCCTTCATTCCGCTCGATATCTAGCAGTGCGCGGTGGAGGCGAGCCGTCTCGCGCGCAAAGGGTGGGATGCCCAGGACTTCAAAAGCATCTTGGGCCGCGCGCATCTGCTTGGCGGGCGAAATGACGACCTGCAGCATGGACTCTCCTCTGCCAAAAAGGAAGTTGCGGTGGAATACGGTCTGTTTTGGCCGTTTATGGGCCAGGTTAGTCTGTATTTCACCGCAACTGATGAAGGGTTGGTTACGCGCGCTCGATGAAGGCCTTGTAGCCGCGATAGGCCTCGTAGATATCGGCCTTGTTGGCGACCTCCCACAGGGCGTGCATGGACAGGACGGCAACGCCAGAGTCGATGACGTTCATGCCGTACTTAGCCATGATGTATGCGATGGTGCCGCCGCCGCCCGCGTTGACGCGACCGAGCTCGCAGGTCTGGAAGTCCACGCCGGCCTCGTCCATGATGTCGCGGATGAGGGCCACATACTCGGCGTCGGCGTCGTTAGAGCCGCCCTTGCCGCGGCTGCCCGTGTACTTGTTAAAGCACAGGCCGCGACCCATAAAGGCTGCGTTCTTGGTTTCGAACTTGCCGGCGTAGCCCGGGTCGAAGCCGGCGGACACGTCGGAGGAGAGCATGCGGCTGCGGGCGAGCGCGCGGCGCAGGGCCAGCGGGCTATCCTCGCCGGCGAGCGTCATGATCTCGGCGACGGTGTTCTCGAAGAAGCGGCTCGTCATGCCGGTGGCACCCACGGAACCGATCTCCTCCTTGTCGACGATGAGTGTGATGCTCGTGCGCTCCACGTTGGCGACGTTGATCTGGGCGAGCATGGACGGATAGGCGCAGACACGGTCGTCGTGGCCATAGCCCAGAATCATGGAGCGGTCGAGGCCCATGTCACGGGCGGGGCCGGAGGGCACGACCTCGATCTCGGCGGAGAGGAAGTCCTCCTCCTCGACGTCGTACTGCTCCTTGAGGATATCCAGGAACATCTGCTTGACGGGCTCCTTGGGAGCGTCCTTGTCGTCCTCGTCAAACTTGACGGGGCGGCCGCCCACGATCACGTCGAGGATCTCGGCGTCGACGGCGTCCTTGGCGGGCTTGGCCATCTGCTCACTCGAGAGGTGGATCAGCAGGTCGGAGATGGTAAAGACCGGGTCGTCGGCCTTGTCGCCGATGTTGATGTCGACGGTGGTGCCGTCCTTTTTGCAGATGACGCCCACGAGTGCGAGCGGGGAAGCGACCCAGTGGTAGCTCTTGACGCCGCCATAGTAGTGCGTGTCGAGATAAGCCATGTCGCCGGCCTCGAAGGCGGGGTTCTGCTTGAGGTCCAGGCGCGGCGAGTCCACGTGGGCGCCCAGGATGTTAAAGCCCTGCTCGAGCGGGGCGGTGCCCAGGTTGACGAGCATGAGGTCCTTGCCGTGGTTGGCGGCGTACACCTTGTCGCCGGCCTTGAGCGCGCGGCCCTCGGCGATCACGGTCTCCAGATTGACGTAGCCCGCCTCCTCGGCCATCTTGATACCGGCCTTGACGCACAGGCGCTCGGTCTTGTTCTCACTCAAAAACTGCTTATAGCCGCGGCAAAGCTCCTCGAGCTCCTCGATCTGCTGTGGCGTGTACTTTTTCCATGCGCTGGGACGCTCCATGACGCAGGCTCCTTTCGGATCGATCGTGCTGGTTGATGTACCGTGAGCCATCGTATCACGCGCGGGCCCGCGGCGGCAGGGAAGCCTGATGTGCGGTGGCCGCGGGGCGGGGAGCGTGTAAACTGGTGTGAGCAAACCGTGCCCAGCCCAAAGCGAGGTATTCAATATGTCTGAAAAGCGCCGTACCTTTGCCGTCATCGACGGCAACTCGCTCATGCATCGCGCCTTCCACGCCGTGCCGCCGACCATGAACGCGCCGGACGGTCGCCCCACCAACGCGATCTTTGGTTTTCTGAACATGTTCCTCAAGATGATCGATGCCTTTAATCCCGACGGCGTTGTCGTGGCGTTTGACAAGGGCAAGCCGCGCGTGCGTATGGAGATGCTGCCGCAGTACAAGGCGCAGCGCCCGCCCATGGACCCCGACCTGCACGCGCAGTTCCCCATGATCAAGGAGCTGCTCGCCGCGCTCAACGTGCCCATTTTGCAGTCCGAGGGCTGGGAAGGCGACGATATCCTGGGAACCATGGCGCGCCTGGGCGAGGAGGCCGGCTGCGACATGCTGCTGGTGACCGGCGACCGCGACATGTATCAGCTCGTGACCGAGCACGTCAACGTGGTCTCGACTCGCAAGGGCCTGTCCGACGTGGCGATCATGACGCCCGAGAGCGTGGACGACCTGTATCACGGCATCACGCCGGCGCTCGTGCCCGATTTTTACGGTCTGAAGGGCGATACGTCGGACAACATTCCCGGCGTACCGGGCATCGGCCCCAAAAAGGCGAGTGCGCTCATCGCGCAGTACGGCAGCCTTGACGAGGTCATCGCGCATGCTGACGAGGTCAAGGGCAAGATGGGAGAAAACCTGCGCGCACACATCGACGACGCGCTGCTGAGCCGTAAGGTGGCGACCATCCGCACCGATGCACCCGTTGAGCTCGATTTTGAGGCGACGTCCTTCCCGGCGTTTTCCGCCGATGAGGTTTCCGCGGCGCTGGGCACGCTTGGTATCACCGCCATACAGAACTGTTTCTTGGCGCTGATCGGCGGCGAGGGCGGGGCAGCTGCCAGCACGTTTGAGATTCCCGCCGTTTTGCGCGCAGCCGCCGGCGATGCTGGCGCGCTTGGTGCCGTTGCGGCTGAGGTCTCCCGCGTGATTGATGCCGGCGAGTGGGTCGCCGCCGTGGTGGACGATGACAAGGAAGAGGGCGCGCTCTTTGGGCTGACGCGCACGCTGTGGTTGGCGACGTCCAAGGGCCTGTTTGCGCTCGAGGAGGGCGACAGCGGTGCGGCGGCTGAGGTTGAGGGCTTCAACTTCGCCCACGGCGTGATTGCCGGCGTGCTCGCGCGTCTGTTTATGGAAGGCCGTGTGGCGAGCCCGGATATGAAGGCGCTTCTGCATGAGCTTTCGCCCATCGATTCTTCTGAGCTCGAGCTCATGGATCCGCTGGCAGTCGATTCCACGCGCATCTTCGATACCGTTGTTGCCGCCTACCTGTTGGATTCCGACCGCTCCGAGTTTGACGAGGTGTATCTGGCCGATACGTATCTGCAGATGGCGCTGCCTGCGGCGCGCGGCGCAGAGGGTGCTGGCGAGGACGCTCCTGCGCCCGCCGCTCGCACGGCGGCCTTGACGCTGGCGCTGGTTGCACCGCTGCGTGACCGCATGGCCCGCGAGAACGCCGCCAACGTGTTCGATGGGATCGAGATGCCGCTCGTGCCGGTGCTTGCCAAGATGGAGCGCGCGGGCATGCTCGTGGACCCCGACCGCCTGCACAGTCTGTCCGAGGGCCTGGCGACCCAGATTGCCGATGTCGAGCGCAGCATTCGCGACCTGGCCGGCGACGAGACCTTTAACATCGGCAGCCCCATGCAACTCTCGCACGTGCTGTTTGATGTTATGGGACTTCCGACCAAGGGCCTCAAAAAGACCAAGCGCGGCTACTATTCGACCAACGCCAAGGTGCTGAGCGACCTTGCCCGCGACCACGAGATCGTGCGCCTGATTTTGGACTGGCGTGAGAAGTCCAAGATTAAGTCGACCTATCTGGACACGCTGGGCCCGCTGCGCCGTGGTGACGGGCGTGTGCACACCACGTACAACCAGACCATCACCGCGACGGGGCGTTTGTCTTCGAGCGACCCCAATCTGCAAAACATTCCGACGCGCTCGGAGCTGGGGCGTACCGTCAAGACGGCGTTCTCGGCGGGCGAGGGCAGCGTCTTTTTGGCGGTGGACTACTCGCAGATCGAGCTGCGCCTGCTCGCGCATCTTTCGGGTGACGAGCACCTGGTGCGCGCCTTCAACGAGGGCGAGGACTTCCATGCCGAGACGGCCGCGCGCGTATTTGGCGTGCCGGTGTCCGAGGTGACACCCGACCTGCGTAGCCGCGCCAAGGCCGTGAACTTTGGCATCGTGTACGGTCAGCAGGCCTATGGTCTGTCGCAGTCGCTGCACATCTCGATGGCCGAGGCGCGCGATATGATCGATCGCTACTACGAGGCCTACCCGGGCGTGCGCACGTTCCTCGACAATGTGGTGGCGCGAGCCAAGCAGACGGGCTATGCCGAGACCATGTATGGCCGCAGACGCCATATTCCCGAGCTCAAGGCCAAAAACCCACAGCTCCGCGGCTTTGGTGAGCGCACGGCCATGAACCACCCCATGCAGGGCACCGCCGCCGACATCATCAAGATCGCCATGGCCCGCGTAAGCCGCCGCCTGGAAGAAGAGGGTTTTGCCGCCCACATGATCTTGCAGGTACACGACGAACTGGACTTTGAGTGCCCCGTCAACGAAGTCGAGCGCCTAACCACCATGGTCCGCGACGTCATGGAACACGTCGTAGACCTCCGCGTACCGTTGATCGCCGAAGCCAGCACCGGCATAACCTGGGCCGACGCGAAATAGGGAAGCACTCCGTAAGGCAAGCTCGCCCAAGACGCAAGCCCCCACATACTTAAGATTTGGGACAAACACTACTGATTAATTTGTCCCACAGTAACCAAAACAGAGGGGAGCCCCTCCCAACAAGGAGCTCCCCTCTGCTCAAATCATTTCAGCTAAGTATCTAGACACTCAAGACGCCATCTTGGCGCCCGGCCGGGTCCGACGAGCCCCGTTAACGAGCCGCCAAGATGGCGTCGATGAGTGTCAGTACGCCCCCGTCGTTGTTGCTCGGAATGCGCCACTTAGCATGCGCGTTCATATGCTCCTCGGCATTGTCCACGATAAAGCTGTGACCGACGCGCTCGAGCATGGGGATGTCGTTGTAGGTATCGCCCACGGCGGCGGCGTCGGCGATATCGATGCCCAGGTGCTCGCACAGGTGCGCGACGCCGGCGCCCTTGTCGACGCCCAGGTTCATAAAGTCGATCCACTCGCGCCCAGCGTTGGTGACGTAGAGCTGATCCGAGAACGCGGGGCTATAGGTCTCGCGGAATGCGGGCTCGGCATCGTAGGCAGGGAAAAAGACCGAAATCTTGTTGGACTCGAAATCGATGCCCTCAAAGCTATCGACGTAGTTGATCGTGTTGTAGTACACGCTGATCTCGTCGTGGTACTGATGGTCGCGGGCGAGCACATAGAACTCGTCGTAGCAGCACAGGACGGGAACGGCGCGCGGGTCCTCCGAGGCACGAGCAAGCACCTGCTGATACAGCGCCACATCGATGTTGCTCTTATAGATATAGCTGCCGCGGTAGATGACGCAGGCTCCGTTGTCGGGACAAAAAGCAAGGCGGTTCTTAATGCTCTCGAACATTTCCTCGAGTTTGGGGGCAGGGCGTCCGCTGGCGGGGCAGAATACAATGCCGGCGTCGGCGAGCTTGTCCAGGCGCTCATCAAGACCCTGCGGCAACACGCGCTCGTCGGTGAGCAGCGTCTTGTCCATGTCGACGGCGAGAATCTTAATGTTTCCGATATTGGTATCCGATTCGTAAGTTTGCATAAAAGCGCGCCTTTCGTTTCGAAATTGTTTCAGACGTTATAACCATCAACCAGTAACCGAGCGTATTGTCGCAGGAATGGTGCGTATTTGCACTGCAATTCACAAACTAATGAAAAAACTTTTCAGAAATTTGAATTTGTCGCTTGTACAGCAGGCACTTTAGCGTAATATAGCGACTATCGAAAACGGAGACGGCAAAAGAGCCGCTTGCCGAGGAAAAGGTACCGTTTACGATATTAGAATTGCGCCCGGCGATAGGTGAAAGGAGAGGCAGATGCAGTTCGTAAAGATCATCACTACTGCAGACAATGCCATCCGACGCCAGCGCGCAATTTCTCGACGACGATAACAATCGTCTCTGTCCGTATGGGGCGAATTGCCTCAACAGAGTCATTTTGAGGTCGTTGGGTTTTAGCACGACATTGCTGCATGTTTCTAGGGCATGTTGTGCTGCTTTTTGCTATTTAACCTGATATTGCACGGTTTTTGACCTCGAAATGACTTGCAACTGACCGATGTTCTAACTAGCTACCAAGGGCGAAAGGAAACAGCCATGAGCAAGGAAAAAGTCGTTCTCGCATATTCCGGTGGTCTTGATACATCCGTATGTGTCAAGTGGCTCCAGGACGAGAAGAATCTCGATGTTGTTTGTGTCTGCGGCAACGTGGGCCAGGAGGAGACCGGTCTGGACGCCAAGAAGCAGAAGGCCCTCGACCTGGGCGTTCTGGATTGCCAGGTGCTCGATCTGCGCGACGAGTTCTCCGATGAGTTCCTGACTAAGGCTATCGCCGCAAACTCTATGTACGAGAACAAGTATCCGCTGCTCTCCGCCCTGTCCCGCCCGTTGCTCGCCAAGAAGCTTGTCGAGGTCGCTCACGAGTTTGGCGCGACCTACGTCGCTCACGGCTGCACCGGCAAGGGTAACGACCAGGTTCGTTTTGAGGCTGCCGTCAAGGCCCTCGACCCCGAGCTCAAAGTTATCGCCCCGGTTCGCGAGTGGGACCTGAAGTGCCGTCCCGACGAGGTCGCCTACGCACATGCCCACAACGTGCCGGTTCCCGAGGGTGCCAACGACAACCCCTACTCCATCGACGACAACCTGTGGGGTCGCGCCATTGAGTGCGGTCACCTGGAGGATCCCTGGAACGAGCCGCTCGATGACGCCTGGGTTATGACCAAGAACCCCGAGGACGCGCCCGACACCCCGACGTATACCGAGATTGAGTTTGAGGCCGGCAAGCCCGTCGCCGTCGACGGCAAGAAGATGAAGCTCTCCGAGATCGTCATCGCCCTCAACAAGATCTCTGGTGACAACGGCTTTGGCCGTCTCGACCTGGTCGAGGATCGTCTGGTGGGCCTCAAGAGCCGTGAGTGCTATGAGGTTCCCGGCGCCCTGACGCTCATCACCGCCCACAAGGCACTTGAGGACATTTGCGTCGAGGGCGACCTGCTCAAGACCAAGATCAAGCTCGAGCAGGATTGGGCCACCGCCGTGTACAACGGCCAGTGGTACAGCCCGCTCAAGAACGCGCTCGATGCCTTTATGGCCGATACCCAGAAGTTCGTGACCGGTACCGTCCGTCTGAAGTTCTTTAAGGGCAACTGCCATGTCGTCGGTCGCAAGAGCCCGTTTAGCCTGTATGACTACGGTCTGGCTACCTACGACCGCGACACCACGTTTGACGAGAAGGCCAGCGCCGGCTTTATCGAGATCGATACGCTGTCGCTCAAGACGTGGGCAAAGGTCCAGGGTCCCAGCTCCGCTGCCGCCCAGGCCTAACGCCTCCTTTCCTTGGTATCCGCGCGGCCCATCCGCGTGATACAAAACGGGCGCACGGGGTCCCTACCTTTCGTTATGCTTGCTGACACTTCTTAACATCGGTGGCCCCTACGTTCCGCCCGCATATATGACGCCGCGCCTGCGGCTGAGTCCGAGCCCCGCCGGGGTTGTCCGGCGGGGCTCCTTCTATCAATTTGGCGGCTCTGTGCCTATATATATGAGGAGTATCCATTATGTTCAACGCTATCGCGCATGCCTTACTTGCCCTCGCGCCCGAGTTCGATGCTGCAAAGGTCGAGGACGTTCCCATGAGCCTAAAGGCCTGGATCGATGGTTCGCAAGGCAACATCCGGAGGGAGACGTTGGGCGCCAAGTGCCTGGTGCGTCACTTCTTTGCAAATTAGCAACATGGTCCCGCGCACGGTGGGGATTGTGTAAAACTAGCGGTTGAAAAATCGCTTTAGCGACATGGCGCATTGCTTTGGGCGCTTGTTTTGGTATTTGGAGAAAGGGGACGGTTCCATGGCTCTTTGGGGCGGTCGTTTTGAGGCGGGAGTGGCCGAGGTCACGCAGGAGTTTGGCGCGTCGCTGCCGGTCGACAAACATCTCTATAAGCAGGATATCGCCGGTTCTAAGGCGCATGCCAAGATGCTGGCGGCCCAGGGCATCATCAGTGCCGAGGATGAGCAGGCGATTGCCAAGGGCCTGACCGGAATCGAGCAGGATATCGATGCCGGCAACTTCACCTTCGATATCAACGACGAGGACATTCATATGTCCATCGAGAGCGAGCTGACGCGCCGCATCGGCGAGGCCGGTAAGCGCTTACATACCGGGCGTTCGCGCAACGACCAGGTGGCGACCGATACGCGCCTGGGCGTCAAGGCGCTGGCCAAGGAGCTCATGGAGGCCAATCTTGAGCTGCGCCATGTGCTGGTGGATGCGGCCAAGAAGTACGACAAGGTGATTCTGCCGGGCTACACGCACATGCAGCATGCTCAGCCTGTGCTGCTGTCGCATCACCTGCTGGCGTATTCCTGGATGTTCGCGCGCGACTATACACGCCTGAAGGCCGCCTTTGATGCTGCCGACAACTGCCCGCTGGGTGCTGCCGCGCTTGCCGGTACGAGCTATCCGCTCGATCGCCAGATGACGGCTGCCGAGCTTGGCTTTGCGGGTGTGATTCCCAACTCGCTCGATGCGGTTTCCGACCGTGATTTCCTGCTCGATCTGCACTACGCCGGCTCCGTCATGGCCATGCACCTGTCGCGTCTTTCCGAGGAGATCGTGCTGTGGTCGAGCTCCGAATTTGGCTTTATCACGCTTTCCGACTCGTACTCCACCGGCTCGTCCATCATGCCGCAGAAGAAGAATCCCGACTTTGCCGAGCTTATCCGCGGCAAGAGCGGCCGAGTCTATGGCAACCTGGTGCAGCTGCTTGTGACCATGAAGGGCCTGCCGCTGGCCTATAACAAGGACTTGCAGGAGGACAAGGAGGGCGCGCTCGATACCGCCCACACGCTCATGCAGTGTCTGTCGGTTATGGCCGGTATGATTTCGACTTGGACCGTCAACGAGGATGCCATGGCGCGCGAGTGCGGCGTGGGGCACCTTGCCGCTACCGATGTTGCCGATTACCTGGCCAAGCGCGGCCTGCCGTTCCGTGAGGCGCATGCCGTGGTGGGCCATCTGGTCCTGATGTGTGAGAAGCGCGGCTGCAATCTTGAGGACCTGCCGTTTGAGGTGTTCCAGGAGGCAAGCCCGCTCTTTGAGCGCGATATTACCGAGGCGCTCGACATCCCGTCGATTGTCGCCGCGCGCACGACCGAGGGCGGTACCGCCCCTGCCGCTGTTGCCGTGCAGCTGCAGCGTGCCGAGGCACAACTCGTTGCCGACGAAGGTGTGTTTGGCTCGTTGACCAAGGTCGTCGAGATGGGCCACGGAGCTAATTAGCTTATAGGATGCGTCTGTCTGGTGCGTTCATCATATCTTGCCTTTACGGGTGCTCGCTACGGTGGGCGCCCGTTTTGTTATAGGGAAGGGAGGAGCTTGTCGAGAACTTCTGTAGGACCTTTGGGCAGGTTGTGAAGGGGGTGCGTTCACGGGCGGCAACCGACCGTCTGCTCGGTTCGGTGCAGTTGGTGGCGGAGCGGATGGTACTCTAATCGGGCTTCGAAACAGAAGTGACACATATGGAACGCTTCAATAAGTTACAGCGCTTCAATAAACAGCTTTTTGTTTAACTGCAGCTAAAACTCTGTTACGATGCAGTTCAGGCGGGTGCCGGAATGGGACTTGGGCACGCGCGAACCTACTTGAAAGGCTACCTTATGGCTATCGAGAAGACCTTCATCATGATTAAGCCCGACGCTGTGCGCGATCGCAAGATCGGCGAGATCGTTGCTCGTATCGAGCGCAGCGGCCTTGTCATCGAGCGTATGGAGATGACCACGCTCGAGCGCGCTACCGTCGAGGAGCACTACGCCCATCTGGCCGACAAACCCTTCTTTGGCGGTCTGTGCGACTTTATGACGAGCGGTCCGGTCGTCAAGATGGTCGTTTCCGGTCTCTCCGCCGTCTCCAAGATGCGCACCCTTATGGGCGCCACCAACCCGCTTGATGCTGCCCCCGGCACCATCCGCGGTGACTTCGCCGTCGATGTCAACGCCAACGTGATTCACGGCTCCGACTGCCTGGAGAACGCCGAGATCGAGATCAAGCGCTTCTTTGGCTAAACCAGCTTTGACTCCTTAAAGCTGTTAGCGTGTGGCTTGGGCGCCGCGGAACTCCTTCCGCGGCGCCCTTTTTATCCCAACAGGTTTTTGGTAAACGCTCACAAATCTACTAAAGAGCCCCCGCCTGGAATGTGCGTGCATTCCAGGCGGGGGCTGTCGTTAGCGTATGGCGTTGTAAGTCTTTAGGCCTCGTCGACGACCTTGAGACCGCGGGTCTGGTCGATCTCGTTGAGGAGGTTGACGCGACGCTCGTGACGACCGCCCTCAAACTCGGCGTCGAGCCACTCGTCGACAATCATCTTGGCGAGCTCGGAGCCCACGACGCGGGCGCCAAAGGCGAGCACGTTGGTATTGTTGTGCATGCGGGAGAGCTTGGCGCTGAAAGGCTCGGAGCACACGACGGCGCGTACGCCCTCGACCTTGTTGGCAGCCAGACTTATCCCGACGCCGGTGCCGCAGATGAGGATGCCCAGGTCGACGTCGCCGTTGGCAACGGCCTTACCCACCTTGTAGCCGGCGATGGGGTAGTCAAAGCTCTCGGAGGTGTCGGTGCCAAAGTTCACGACCTCGCAGCCGCGCTCCTTCAGGTGCTCGGAGATGATGTTCTTGAGCTCGACGGCGGCGTGGTCGTTACCGATACCGATCTTCATGGATGGTTCCTCTCTGGTCTGTGCGGCGCAAATGCTAAAGGTGTTTACCGCTTTCGACTGCATGATAACGCGACTCTTGCGTAAACGCTCGGGCGTTTTTTGGTCAAACGCTTTAGCATGCAACAAGATTGGCTTCTCATGAATAATGCCACCAATTAGTGCTCGAGCGCCGTCCGCCGGAACCATGGTTGCGGTTTTTGATGCATTGTTATCAAATAAAGGAGGTAACTTTTTTGAGAGCCCAGCCCGTTATGCAAGCAGGAGATACCTATGCCTACCGATTCCATCCGTGATGCCGCGTTTTGCGATGTTTTGAACCGCGAACTTGTCTGTGCACTCGGCTGCACCGAGCCCATTGCCGTTGCCTATGCAGCGGCGCTGGCGAGCCAGACGCTCGGTTGCGAGCCCGATCATATGGATGTTGCCTGCTCGGGCAACATCATCAAGAACGTCAAGAGCGTGACCGTGCCCAACTCGGGCGGAATGCATGGTATTGAAGCCGCGGCCGTGCTGGGTGCCGTGGGCGGCGACGCCAAGAGCGCGCTCGAGGTGCTCGAGAGCGTCGATGACGCGGACCGCGCCCGCGTGGCCGAGCTGCTTGCCGATGCGGACTACTGCGATGTGTCGCTTGTCGAGGGTGTGCCCAACCTCTACATCAAGGTGACTGCGACGGCCGGGGGCCATACCGCGGTCGTCGAGATTACCGATCACCACACTAATGTCACGTGCCATACGCTCGACGGTATTCCGGTATGCGGTAAGTCGGCGGGGGAGTGCGCCGCCTGCGCCGAGCGCGTGGTGGCCGAGCGTGCGGCAGATAACGCCGACACGCCCATGTCGATCGAGGCCATCATCGACTTTATCGAGGACGGTGACATTGAGGACGCCCGCGCTGCCGTTGAGCGTCAGATTGAGCTGAATGGCGCGATCAGTGCTGAGGGCCTCGCGCACGCTTGGGGCGCCGAGGTGGGCCGTACGCTGCTGGGTGCTCGTGCCGATGACGTCGCCTGCCGCGCCCGTGCCCGTGCGGCCGCCGGGTCCGACGCCCGCATGAACGGTTGCGCGCTGCCGGTCGCCATTGTGTGCGGCTCGGGCAATCAGGGCATTACCTGCGCATTGCCCGTCATGGAGTATGCCGAGTACCTGCGTTGCGACCACGAGCGCCTGGTGCGCGCCGTGATGCTGTCCGATCTTATCGCCGTGCATATCAAGAGCTATATTGGTGCGCTCTCGGCGTTTTGCGGTGCTATTTGCGCTGCGTGCGGCGCCGGCGCTGCGATTACCTGGCTGTGCGGTGGCACGCGCGAACAGATTGGCGCGACGGTCTCGAATACGCTTGGCAACGTGGGCGGCATCGTGTGCGACGGCGCCAAGGCGAGCTGTGCCGCCAAGATCTCGGCTGCCGTCGATGCGGCGATTCTGGGCCACGATATGGCCATGCAAGGCCGCGGCTTCCGCGCCGGCGAGGGCCTGATCCAAGATACCGTTGAGCAGACGATCGCCAGTATGGGCTACGTAGGCCGCGTGGGCATGAAGGACACCGACGTCGAGATCCTCAACATCATGATCGGCAAAACCCAGGTCTGTTAAGACAGTTCGTCGGCTACTTGGTGTTCGTAGAAGGCTTCTACTACGGCGTTAAAGTCGCGGGCGAAGTCTTCCATGGTTCCGCGCCAGGTGGCTCGGCCGGGTTTTCCCTGGCCAACATAGGCAGTTTGAATGCCGCAGGCGGGACTGGGGAAGTCGCGCTTGGGATCGTTGCCCACCATAAGGACCTCGTGCGGCTCGAGCCCCATCACCTGAAGCTGCTCTAGATAGTAGGTGGCATCGGGCTTGCAGCGGGTGGCGTTTCCCATATGCGTGACGAGCTCAAAGGGGACGTCGGCCAGGTCGCCCCAACCCATGCGGCACTCGATGGCCCCCTGCGGAAAGCTGGGGTTGGTAAAGAGCGCGCAGCGCAGCCCCGCGTCCTGTACGGCCTGGAGCGCGGCGTGTGCGCCCGGCATGGCGTGGGCGTTAATGACATCGTCGTTCTTGTACGGAAGAACTTCGCGGTCATAGTAGGTAAACGCCTCGTAGATGAGGGGATCGGAGAGGCGGATCCCGCATCGGCGCTCGACCTCTTCTTGGTAAAACTCAAGATTGGTGCGGTTGTCCGTGCCGCTGCGGCGATTGGCGTTGAGGTCGACCAGGATGGTGCCGAGGCGTGCCATCGTGCCACCGCGGCTGCGGCGCCCGATATCCGCGAGCATCGAAGAGACATCCTTAAAATAGCGAAGGATGAACGCGTTGAGGTTGATGCTAAGAAGCGTTTCGTCCATATCGAAAACGACTGCTTTGAGCACGCGGGCACCTTTCTCGTAAATTTGATCTAGAGTCGTTGGCTCCGGATACTTTACCCCAAAGCGAATTGCCTGGCTGGTTATCGTCAAGTTGCGGAGACGTGTGTTCATAAGATTACGAAAAAGTCTCCACACGAGTAAAAAATCGCAGTTCACGCTTGAAATCGAACTCATTTCCCCGTAACCTATACGAACGTGATTGCATAAGCGTCACATTAGTATCTGTCGGCTCCCGAGTGTTCCTAAACGTTGTGTGCTTGTCGCACCCTTCTGTAGGTCCTAGCAATCGGGGCCCCGTAGTTCGAAAGGGGTCCACCTTTGAGTGAGATTCAGAACTCGTCCATTTTCTCTCTTGACGATGTCAACGAGGAGGAGATGAACAACCTCATCGACGGTACGATTACCGACTTTGATGAGGGCGATCTCGTTAACGGCACTGTCGTTAAGATCGAGCATGACGAGGTGCTCGTTGACATCGGATTCAAGTCCGAGGGCGTTATCCCGGTCCGCGAGCTGTCCATCCGCAAGGACGCTAACCCTGCAGACATCGTTGCACTTGGTGATCCCATCGAGGCTCTGGTTCTCCAGAAGGAGGACAAGGACGGTCGTCTGGTCCTGTCCAAGAAGCGTGCCGAGTACGAGCGTGCTTGGAACCGCATCGAGGAGAAGTTCAACTCCGGCGAGAACGTCGAGGGGGAGGTTATCGAGGTTGTCAAGGGCGGCCTGATTCTCGACATCGGCCTGCGTGGCTTCCTGCCTGCTTCCCTCGTCGACCTCCGTCGCGTTAAGGACCTCACCTCTTACATGGGCACCCGCATCGAGGCCCGCGTTATCGAGATGGACCGCAACCGCAACAACGTCGTCCTCTCCCGTCGCGTCGTGCTCGAGGAGTCCCGTAAGGCCGAGCGCTCCGAGATCCTGTCCAAGCTCAAGTCTGGTATGCGTCTCCAGGGCACCGTTTCCTCCATCGTCGACTTCGGCGCCTTCGTCGACCTCGGCGGTATCGACGGCCTCATCCACATCTCCGAGCTCTCCTGGAACCACGTCAACCATCCTTCCGAGGTTGTCAAGGTCGGCCAGGAGGTCGAGGTCGAGGTTCTCGACGTCGATCTCAACCGCGAGCGCATCTCCCTGGGTCTCAAGCAGACCACCGAGGATCCGTGGCGCGCACTGGTCAAGAAGTACCCCGTCGGCGCTATCGTCGAGGGCACTGTGACCAAGCTTGTCCCGTTCGGCGCTTTCGTCGACCTGGGCGAGGGCATCGAGGGCCTGGTGCACATCTCCGAGATGGCCAACAAGCACGTCGATCAGCCTTCTCAGGTCACCCATGTGGGCGACAAGGTTCAGGTCAAGGTCATGGAGATCGACCTCGACCGTCGTCGTATCTCCCTGTCCATGAAGTCCGCTGCTGAGACTCTGGGTGTCGAGATCGAGGTTACCCCGCTGCCTTCCGAGAAGAAGGACGAGGAGACCGACGCCGAGTAAATCGGTTTGACGATCACTTGTTTTAAGGGATCCGTCCGCAATGGACGGGTCCCTTTTTGCATTTGGTGCCAAGATGCATGATGCTGCCCATGCTATCCACAAGCTATTTGGTTGTCGGTGCATGAAAAAATGCCGACATCCCGCCTCGGGGAGGAGGCGGGAACACACCGAGTAGACGGAGGGGTGTGGAGCGCGGTCGCGTCTCGACTGACGACCTTGCCCATCGACAACCCTATTGTACTGCATGGTGTGGTTCTTGGTTTATCGTGTCGAACGCTTGCGTTGTGCCATTGCCTGCGGCAACGGTGTGTTACACTCTTGCACTGCTGAGTGGGCCAGACGGTCGCGCGATGTGCTGCATGCAGTACGCGTGAGGAAAGTCCGGGCTCCAGAGGGCGGGATGCCGGCTAACGGCCGGGCGGAGTGATCCGACGGAAAGCGCCGCAGAAAAGAAGACTCCCACCTGCGCCGCAAGGCGTAAAGGGAAAAGCTGAAACGGTGGTGTAAGAGACCACCAGCGTCGTGGCAACACGGCGGCTTGGCAAGCCCCATCCGGAGCAAGCGCGAATAGGAACGCTATGGGCCGGCCCGGTCCGCGTTCGGGTAGCGTGCGTGGAGCTGCACGGTAACGTGCAGACAAGATAAATGACCGTTCACGACAGAACCCGGCTTATCGGCCCACTCAGCTTTCTTGTTGACGCTGCGACGGCGTCATTGGCGTTTCCGTTCTTGTTGGCGAGGGCAACGGTACACCCTTTGCCGTATTATTGAGGCTGTTTGTTGCTTTGCTTGTTGTTGAGGGGCTTTGTTGGACAGCTATTTTACTCTGCAATCGAATATTGAGGTTTCGGGCGAGTTTGTGGACCGCAAGAGTCGGTTTATTGCCCAGCTGGTCCATATTGAATCCGAGGATGAGGCGAATGCCTTTATCGAGGTGGTCCGCAAGCGTCATTACGACGCTCGACACAATGTTCCCGCGTGGATTTTGGTCGATGGACGCGAGCGCCAGAGCGATGATGGCGAGCCGAGCCGCACGAGCGGAATGCCGACGCTCGAGGTGCTGCGCGGTGCGGGACTTAAAAACGTATGCTGTGTTGTGACACGTTATTTTGGTGGCACGCTGTTAGGGCCCGGTGGCTTGGTGCGCGCCTATACCGCGGCGACGCAGGCGGCGGTGGCCGCGGCTCAAGAGGCCGGGCAGATCGTCGAAATGACGAGCGTCGTGCCGGTTGATGTACGTGTGGCCTATCCGCAATACGAGCAGGTGCTTCGCTTGGCGCAGGATTCGGGTGCCAAGGTTGCGGATACCGATTACGCGGATGCCGTTACGATTCATTTGGTGTTTAAGGCGGGGGAGCAGGAGCCATTTTGTGCCAAGATGCGCGAGCTTATGGCGGGGCGCGAGGAGATCGAGGTCGGCGCTCCCGAATTTGCCGAGTTCTAACGACGACGGCCGGCGTGCTTTTGGATGGATCCCAAGCGCGCCGGCCGTCGTTTTATGTTTCCGCCGTTTACTCGGCGAGCTGCTTTAGCACATCGCAGGCGATGTCGACGGCGTCGTCGATGCAGCCGGGGCAGCTGCGGAGCGGACCCTGGTCCGAGCCGATGCCCTTGAGCGTGCCGCAGACGGTCGTGGTGTTCTTCTCGCCAAAGCGCTTGGCAATCTCGCGCGACAGCTTGTAGGTCTGGCCCTTGGTCTTGGGGTTTTCCATACCTTCGCTCATCACAAAGCCCATGATGGCCACGGCGCCCGAGATGGCGCCGCAGGTCTCGGTCATGCCGCCCATGCCGGCGCCAAAGCCCTCGGTGAGGGTAAAGGCGATCTGGGGGTCGAGCCCCACAGCGGGCGCGAGCGTGCAAGCGACGGCCTGCGCGCAGTTAAAGCCGCGGGCGTGGTACTCGGCAGCCTGAGCCTGGCAGGCGGCAGTGTTGAGCTGGGTGGTATCGATCTGCTTCATCGTTGTCTCCTTGTTCATGGTGTACCCGCCTATGGTACCCTTGCCGGCGCATTCGCTTATCGAGACCGCAGTGCATATCTCATTGTTTTTCGCCATCGAACACTTTCTTAAGATTTGGGACAAATAAACCTGATTAATTTGTCCCATAACCTATCGGCGGGATGGGTTGAGAGGGGTGCGGGGTAGCGGTATTGTGAACCGAATAAAACAAAACCCAAGTAAGGGAGTTGGATATGTGCGAGCAGACTATCGGTACCACGTGCGTTCAGGGCGGCTATCAACCGGGCGATGCGGAGCCGCGCCAGGTGCCCATCTACCAGTCCACCACGTGGAAATACGACACGTCCGAGCACATGGGCAAGCTGTTTGACCTGGAGGAGTCGGGCTACTTCTACAGCCGTCTGCAGAATCCCACGTGCGATCTGGTCGCCGCCAAGATCTGCGAGATGGAGGGCGGCACCGCTGCGATGCTCACGAGTTCGGGCATGGCCGCGAACTTCCTCGCGATCTTTAACGTGGCCGGTGCCGGTGATCACGTGGTCGCGAGCTCTGCTATCTACGGCGGTACGTATAACCTGCTCGCCCACACCATGGGCCGCATGGGCGTGACTTGCACGTTTGTCGCCCCCGACTGCACCGATGAGGAGCTGGAGGCAGCCTTTGAGCCCAATACCAAGCTCGTCTTTGGCGAGACGATTGCCAACCCCGCCCTTGCCGTGCTCGATATTGAGCGCTTTGCCAAGGCCGCGCATGACCACGGCGTGCCGCTGATGGTCGACAACACCTTCCCGACGCCCGTGATGTGCCGTCCCTTTGAGTGGGGCGCCGACATCGTCACGCACTCTACCACCAAGTACATGGATGGGCATGCGGCCTACCTGGGTGGCGTGATCGTCGACCACGGCCAGTTTGACTGGATGGCCCATGCAGACAAGTTCCCGGGTCTCACCACGCCCGACGAGAGCTATCACGGCGTGACCTATGCCGAGAAGTTCGGCCGCGAGGGCGCCTTTATTACCAAGGCTACCGCGCAGCTCATGCGCGACCTCGGCCCCATGCAGAACCCGCAGGCGGCGTTCTTCCTGAACAGCTCGCTCGAGAGCCTGCACGTGCGTATGCCGCGCCATTGCGAGAACGGTCTGGCGGTCGCCAAGTTCCTGCAGGGCCACCCCAAAGTGCGCTTCGTGAGCTATCCGGGCCTGGAGGGCGACAAGTACTACGACATGGCTCAGAAGTACATGCCCAACGGTACCTGCGGCGTCGTGAGCTTTGGCTTTACCGGTGGTCGTGCGGCGGCCGAGACCTTTATGAAGAGTCTTAAGCTCGCCCAGATTGCCACGCACGTGGCCGATGCCCGCACCTGCTGCCTGCACCCGGCAAACGCCACCCATCGCCAGATGAACGACGAGGAGCTCATCGCCTGCGGCATCTCCGCCGACATGGTGCGCCTGTCGTGCGGCCTTGAGGACACGGCCGATCTGATTGCCGACCTTGAGCAGGCGCTCGAGCAGTGCTAGGCTAGCGTGCGTGCGAGGCGTGGAACGGCTTTTCGGCTGACGACGTCCTCATAGTTCCGATTCCGTAGGCGGGACCCCGATCGTGTCCGTTTGTAGGCGATTGGGGTCCCGTTTTTGCGTTGCACGATAGAAAGGATATACATGGAGAAAACTGCCGAGCAGCTGCGCCGCGAACACATTGCCCTAGAGGGCGACACCCACGGTAAGAATAAATGGGCGATTCTGTTCACCGTGCTCGTCATGACTTTTATGGCGTGTCTGGATGCGAGCATCGTGACGGTGGCGCTGCCCGTGATGCAAAAGGAGCTGGGGGTGGGTCTCGACCGCATTCAGCTCGTGAGCTCGGTGTATCTGCTCGCGACGTGCGTCGCCATGCTGCCGTTTGGCCGCTTGGGCGATGTGCGCGGCAAGGTGAATGTGTTCCAGCTTGGTGTAATCGTCTTTACGGGTGGCTCGTTGCTTTGCGGGCTTTCGGCTTCGCTCGAGGTGCTTATCTTGGCGCGTTTCGTGCAGGGCATTGGCTGTGCCGCCGCGATGGCCAACAATATGGGCATCATCACCGAGTCGTTTCCGGCGCGTGAGCGCGGCCGTGCCATGGGCATTCTGGCGACCTTTGTGGCTCTTGGCATGATGTGCGGCCCCGTGCTCGGCGGCGTGCTGGTGGCGAGCTTTCCCTGGGAGAGCATCTTCCTTATCAATCTGCCCATTGGCGTAATCTCGTTTATCGTGGGACTCTATACGCTACCGCATGTGAAGCCGGAGGCTGGCGAACGCCCTATGCCGTTGACAGAGGCGGCGCGTCGCTGCTTTGCGAGCTCGGCTTTCACGATTAACCTGGCTTGCATGCTTATCGTGTTCGTGGGTATCGGTGCCTCCGAGTTTGTGCTGCCGTTCTACTTTCAGGATGCCCACGGCTTTAGCTCCGATATCTCCGGCCTGTTGTTTTTGGCGATGCCGGTCGTGAATGCCTTTGTGGGCCCGCTTTCGGGCTCGGTGTCCGACCGTGTTGGTTGTGAAGCGCCCACGGCCGTTGGCCTGGGCGTGTACGTGTGCGGTATCTTTGCGGTGAGCACGCTTGACGAGCACTCTTCCATCTTGATGATTGTGTGCTGCGTCGCGTTTATGTCGTGCGGCACGTCGATCTTCCAGAGTCCCAATAATTCGCTGTATATGGGTTCGGCTCCGCGTGAGGCGCTTGGCTTTGCGGGCAGCTTGAGCAGCTTGGCGCGCTATGCGGGCATAGCGCTGGGTATTACGGCGGCGTCGCGCATCCTGTATGGACAGACGAGCGCGGCGATGGGCAAGACGGTCACGAGCTATGTGGCGGGTCGTCCGGACGTGTTCCTCTTTGGCTTCCGTTTGGTATTCTACGTGCTGATGGCCGTTGCTACCGTGGGCTTTGCGCTCACATTGGTGCGTTTGGCGAGGATGCGCGCCCGCCATTAGCTTGTGGTGGCAGGTTTGCCACGAATCGGGCCTATCTACTGGTCTTGCAGCTTTATGGTGCGATGTGGCTTGTGGGGCGGGCGGGGGTCGGTCCGTGGTAGACTATCGAACAACGTTTATTAATCGCGCGGTATCGTTGCCGCGAGAAGGGGTTGCGCCATGCAGGAGCTTGAGGATCGTATTCGCCATGACGGCATCGTAAAGGCCGGTAACGTCCTTAAGGTTGATGCCTTCCTCAACCACCAGTGCGACGTTGAGCTGTTCGACCACATGGGTGCCGAGTGGGCCCGTCTGTTCGAGGGTGTCAAGATCAACAAGATCCTGACGATCGAGGCTTCGGGTATTGGCATGGCTTGCATCGCGGCTCAGCATTTTGGCGGCGTGCCGGTGGTCTTTGCCAAGAAGGCGCAGTCCATCAACCTCGACGGCGAGCAGTATGCCACGACCATCTACTCCTTTACCAAGCAAAAGGAGTACCCGGTCATCGTTGGCAAGCGCTTCCTGTCCGAGGGCGACAAGGTCCTGATCATCGACGACTTTTTGGCCAACGGCTGTGCGCTCGAGGGCCTTATTAAGATCTGCGAGGCTGCGGGTGCCGAGGTTGCCGGCATTGGCATCGCCGTTGAGAAGGGCTTCCAGGGCGGTGGCGATAAGCTCCGCGAGCGCGGCTTCCGCGTTGAGAGCCTGGCCCGTATCGCCGATATGGACTGCGAGAACGGCGAAATCACGTTCGCCTAGGCGCGCAACACAAGCGATTGGTATGCGATGTGACAAAGGGACTGTCCCTTTGTCACATTTTTTGTATGAGGGGAGGTGTTGATATGGACGAGAACAAGATGGGATGGCGCGAGTATGCGCGCTATGCCGAGATATCGGTCGAGGAGTTGGCGCGCGATTGCGAGGTGCAGGTGTTTCGCGCGACGGGTCCGGGCGGGCAGGGCGTGAACACGACGGACTCGGCGGTGCGTATGAAGCATGGGCCCACGGGGATTGTCGTGACGGCGCGCGAGAGCCGTAGTCAGTTTCAGAATCGCGCGAGCTGTTTGCGTAAGCTGAGAGCAGAGCTTGAGCGTCGCGGGCGTCCGCCGCGCCGACGTGTAAAGACCAAGGTGCCACAGCGATCGCGCCAGCGCAGGCTCAACGACAAGCACTTCAACGCGATTAAAAAGGCCAACCGTCGCAAGCCGGGCGGTGAGGAATGATCTCCTCAATACGTTGCGGTGAAATAGGGACTGTTTTGCGGCTTTAGCTGCATAAACAGTCCCTATTTCACCGCAACTTAGGTGGGGTTAGCGGGTTGGGTTCCAGACCTCGAGGGCGCCGGCGAGGATGTCGACCTCGATGCGTGAGGCGACAATGGGCTCGCCGTCGGCCTGAATGGGGTAGTCGGGCTCCTCAAAGGTGAGCTCGGCATGGCGGCAGCGGCGCATGCGAACCGGCGGCAGCTTGGTATGGTGGCCGTCCTTTGCCGAAAGGAACATAGGCAGGGCGACCGCACGGGGGACGGGGCCGCAGGCGTAGCAAACGTCGAGCATGCCGTCGCACGGGTCGGCGTTGGGACAGATGCGATAGCCAGAGCCATAGGTGGGCCCCAGCTGGATGGCCATGATAATCGCCCGCACGCGTTCGGTGGGCGCGCCGTCAAAGCTGATGGTCATGGGGTAGTTTCGATAGCGCAGGCCAAACTGCTCCAGACCCGAGAGGGTGTAGAGCGGAGCGCCGGCGAGGCCCGTCTTTTTGCGCAGCTCGGTGGTGCCCAGGCCGATGGCGGCATCGATGCCGACCGAAAGCGTTTGGTCGTAGTACTCAACGGTAGCCTCGCCGCTGCCGTTTGCGGGGTTCCATGAGCGAATACGCCCGATGTCCTGACGCTGCAGCTCGCAGGTGAGCAGCGCGCCAAAATCCTTGCCGGAGAAATCGTCGATGCCGAGCGTCTGGGCAAAATCGTTGCCGGAGCCCACGGGTAGGATAGCAAGAGCGGGACGGATCGCCTCATCCTGCGTCATAAGCCCGTTGACGACTTCGTGAATCACGCCGTCGCCACCAAGGGCGATAACGGTGCGGTAGCCCGTTGCCTGGGCGGCGAGCTCCTTGGCGTGTCCCATTCGCTCGGTCAGCACCAGGTCAAACTGGGGTGCGCGTGCAGTCATGTCCAAAAAGCGCTGCAGGCGCTCGGCAACTTCGCGTGCGGCGCCCGACTGGGCGGCTGGGTTGGCGATGATGAGCGTGCGACCAAAATCAGTTGCGTGCATGGGGCGACTCCCGGCGTATGGCGTGACGGTGCGGTCGCGCTCAGGTCGAATTGCCCCCGATTGTGGCTGCACGGTGAATACTTACGTCTACTCTATCAGGTCGTTGTGGCGCTCGATAGCATCCGCTACCGTACCGCCCTCATCCACAATAAGCGAACGGCGCTTGGGTGAGATGATGCGCTGGGCGGGGTACACGCCGCGGTGTCCGCCGACGAGATAGCTGATAAAGGCCACGATGACAAAGAACCCGGCGGCCGTGCCGTGGAACAGGTCGATGGCCATCATGCAGGTGGTGATGGGCACGTTGAGGCCGGCGCAGAACACACCGAGCATGCCGAGAGCCGCCAGAAAACTGGGGTCGAGTCCGGTAAGGCAACCGAACCAGCCACCGAGTGCCGCACCGATGCCAAACAGGGGCGTGACCTCGCCGCCTTGGAAGCCCGCGCCCAGAGTGAGCGCCGTGACGACCAGCTTGATGGCTGCGTCCGCCAGGGTGGTGTTGCCGGCAAATCCGGCGCCGGAAAGCCACGTAGAAAGGCCGGCGTAGTCCCAGGCGTCGAGGAGGGCATAGGCGGCCAAAACCACGAGTGCGCCTATGAGTGCGCGAACGAGGTAATTGCTGATAAAGCGACCGTACAGGCTCTTGACGGTTCGAACCGACCAGGCAAAGAGGCGTGCCGTCAGACCGAAGATGATGGCGCTGATAACAACGATGGCAACCGTCCGTGGTGTCATGTTGGGAACGCTGGTGATAACATTCGCCTCGTACTCGGTTCCCAAGGCAAGCGACGTAAAGTAGCCGGTAAACGACGCGACCAGGCAATAGATGCCCGCGGTGTAGTCGATCTTGCCGATAAAGCACATCTCCATGCCAAAGAAAGCTCCGGCAAGGGGCGAGCCGAATACGGCGCCAAAGGCCGACGAGATTCCGGCGAGCATGAGGTCGTGGTGGTCATGCTTTTTGAGGTGGGCGAAGCTCGAGATGTTGCTGGCGATGGTGCCGCCAATCTGCACCGCAGCTCCCTCGCGACCGGCCGATCCGCCCGTGAGGTGCGTGAGCGTGGAGCAGACGAAGGTGAGGACGGCCATGCGCATATGGATGAGGCGGGTGCCCAGAGCGGAGTCGATGACCAGGTTGTTACCGCGTTTGGCGGCAAGACCGTGGTTTTTGTACACCCATGCGGTGGCAACGCCCACAACGGGAAGAAGCGCGCAAATCCACGCATGGTGCTCGCGATAGTCGGTCGCGATATTCAACGAGGCCAAAAACGCCCAAGCGGCAACGCCCATGGCAAGCGAGACGATGACGACGAGTACGAGCAACTTGGCGCTCGCGAGTAGGTTGCGGGCGTTGCGGCGCGTGTCGGCAGCCAAGAGATGCTCGGAGCGGGTAAGTTGATGCCTGCCTGCCGTGATGACGTCGTTCAGAGAGAAAAAGCCGCCGTCGTCGAGCGGCTGGGGATGGTCTTGCGCCTTGTTTGCGCTTTCGGGTTTGTCGTTATGAGTCATACGTTCCTCTTTTAGGTTGCAACGCAAGCATTATAAAACGAGGTAAACGCGACGAGCCGGTGGGTTGGTTTCGATTCTGTTTCGTGGCTTGCGGCCGACAGGTGTATTTCCGGGTACAGGCCAAGTCGCGGTCGTGCGTCTGGGGATTATACTGAGACAAGCATAAAGAATCGGCGCCCCTGTTGTGCGCCGTGGCATTAAGAGGTGCATATGGCAGAGAAGCTCATTCCGCTGGAGGACGCGCAGTCGATTGTCCTGTCGCACGTTGCTCCGACCGATCTCGTCGAGATTCCCGTGTGGCAGGCCGCCGGTCTTCCCTTGGCCGAGGACGCGGTGGCCGATATCGACATCTCGCCGTTTGCCAACAGCGCTATGGACGGATATGCCGTGCGCTCGGCGGACTTGGCGCAGGCATCTGGCGAGGCACCGGTGACGCTCGATGTTATCGGACATGAGGCCGCGGGCCATGTGTTTGAGGGCACAATCGGCGCGGGCGAGACGGTCCGCATCATGACAGGTGCGCCGGCGCCCGAAGGTGCCGACGCCGTAGTGAAATACGAGATCGTCGACGTGCTCGATGGCGACGGCAACGAGGGCTCGCACGTTCGTTTCTCGGCGCCTACCAAGGTAGGGGAGAACGTTCGCTCTGCCGCCGAGGAGGCCCATGCTGGCGATGTTGTGATGCACGCCGGCGAGGTCGTGGCTCCGGCGGGCGCCGGCTTGCTGGCAAGCGCCGGATACGCGAGCGTGAAGGTGCATGCTGCCCCACGTGTGGGCATCATCTCGCTGGGCACGGAGCTGGTCGCACCGAGTAACGTGCCGGCGCGCGGGCAGATTCGCGACTCCAACTCGTCGGCGTTGATGGCCGAGGCGCTCGATGCCAGCGCCGAGCCCGTGTTCTACGGCATTGCGCCCGATGATGAGCAGGCGATTGCCGAGCTGGTGCATCGTGCCGTGCAGGAGTGCGATTTTGTCATTACGAGCGGTGGTGCCTCGGCAGGCGACTACGACTACGTGACGGCGCTCGTCCGGCGCGAGGGCGAGGTGCTGTTTGACCGCATCTCGATGCGTCCGGGCAAGGCTATCACGTTTGGCTTGCTCGGGGGTAAGCCCTACCTGGGGCTTTCAGGCAATCCGGCCGCGGCGTATGTGGGCTTTGAGATGCTCGCCCGCCCGGCGATTCGCAAGATGCGCGGCTTTGCCGAGGGTGCGCGTCCCGTGCAGCAGGCGATGCTCACGCACGGTGTGAAAAAGCGACAGCATCGCCGCTTCTTCGATCGCGCCACGGTTTTGCGCGACCCCGAGACCGGTGAGCTGTTGGTGACCGAGGCCAAGACGCAGAATTCGGCGTTGCTCGGCACGATGCAGCGGGCCAACTGCCTACTGCGTATTGAAGAAGGGCCGTGCGACCTCAAGGCGGGCGACGTCGTGGACGTTGTTCGCGTCGACCTGCCCGAGGGCGTCGTGTTGTAGGAGGAATGCTATGGAGCTGAAGATATCGATCGTGACGTGCTCGGATACGCGCGATCTAGCCCAGGACGAGGCTGGAGCCGCACTCGAGGAACTTATCGAGGCGCAGGGCTGGACGGTCGTCTCACATGTGGTCGTGCGCGACGACGTCAGCGAGATCGGCGATGCTATTGTGGAAGCCGCCGATGAGTGCCATGCCAATGTCGTGCTCACCTGCGGCGGCACGGGGCTTTCGATGCGCGATGTGACGCCCGAGGCGACGCGTGCCGTCTGCGATCGCGACGTGCCGGGTATTGCCGAGGCGATCCGTGCGTACTCGATGACCAAGACTCGCCGCGCCATGCTCTCGCGCGCTATTTGCATGCAACGAGGTCATACACTTGTCGTAAACTTTCCCGGTTCTACGAAGGCCGCCCGCGAAAGCTGGGAGGCCATTGCGGACCAGCTGGAGCATGCGGCTCAGATGACAGCGGGCGGCGGACATACCAACTAAGCGATTTACCTGCGGCGGAGCGACCTGAACGGCTGCTCCGCCTTTTATTTGCGCCCAAGGGGACGGCATTCTGTAGGCATGCCTGAAACTATATTCTCAGAAGAGAATAATTTCTCATAATCATTATTCGCACCGAAGTATAATCTAATTACAGAATAAAGCCCGCGGTGGGGTACCCGGGCATAAGGTCCGAAAGGGTTGAACATGTTCGATATGGCTTCTCGCCGCGGATTCGTCTCGCTCTCTGCTGTCGCCGCTGCCGGCCTTGGTCTTGCTGGCTGCTCTGGCAACAAGACGTCTGAGCCGACTGGCTCCGATGCCGGTTCTGCTAAGGCATCTTCCAAGAAAGCTGTCGAGCTGCAGGTCTTTGCCGCCAACTCGCTCGAGAAGGCTCTGCCCGAGGTTCAGGAGCTTTACACCGAGCAGACCGGTACCACGTTTGCCGACACGCAGTTCAAGGCGTCTGGCGACCTTGTCGAGCAGATGCGCGCCGGTGCCACGGTCGACGTGCTCATCACCGCTTCCAAGGGTACCATGGATGACGCTGAGACCACCGAGCTCGTCGACACCGACACCCGTGAGGATATGTTCGTCAACGATCTTGTGATCATTCGCGCCGAGGGCTCCGACACCAAGGTCGAGGCCATCGCCGACGTCGCGAATCTGGACGGCAAGATCGCCATTGGCGACGCCAAGACCGTTCCCGCCGGCAAGTACGCCAACCAGGCGCTGGCTTCTGTGGGCCTCTATACCGGCACCGAGGGCGACGACGGCGAGTATGCGCCCGAGATCGCCGACAAGGTCGCACTGGCCGACAAAGTTGGTACCGCCGCCGCTTATGTGTCCACAGGCGACTGCGTTGCCGGTTTTGTCTACAGCTCCGATATCTTCCGCTACAGCGGCATCGAGGAGGCCTTCGTGTGCCCCGAGGACTCGCACAAGCCCATCGTGTATCCCGGTGCTGTCGCCGAGAGCTCCGAGCACGCCGACGAGGCCAAGGCGTTTATCGACTTTTGCCTGACCAACAAGAAGGCTCAGAAGATTTGGGCTAAGTACGGCTTTGAGCTTTCCGCGTAGTGCGGCTTGGCGCGATAATTCCATCGTTTTGTGTTTCACTCCGTCCTTGTATTCGCTTGGAGCTTTTCGTGCTTAATAGATTCCGCATCCTTGTCGCCTGTGCTTTGACCTTCACGCTTTGCTGGGTGCCGGGATTTGCGTTTGCTGGAGACGCTGAGGATGGAGCTCAGGTTGCTGCGACCGCCCATGGGCTTTCCTATGGGATCGAGGGTTTTGAGCGGTTGGCCAAGGGGACCGCTCGTGCCATGGAGGGCCAGCCTGAGGGCTACCGGTTTCCCGTTGACGAGGACGTGGATCTTGTAGTGGCGCCTGCCGCCGATCGCGTTGTGGTGTGGATATCGCCCAAGGCGGTCGAGAGGTATGGATTGGATCCGCAGGACAGCGAGTGTGTATCGGGTCTCAAGGCCCTCGTCTGTGAGCTCGACAGCGTAAACTGCATGGGAGGTGCGCAGCTAGGGGACGTGGATCTTCCTTGGTATGTCACGGCGGAAACAACGTTTGACGCCGGCGGGTATACCTATGGCTTTGACGAGCGCGGTGCGGATGGGGACCGCTATGTGGTGATTGCATCGGCCTCGGGTGATGCCAAGGGCGGCGCGCGTTGGCTTGATAGCGCTCAAATGGTAGAGGCATCGTCTGTCGTGTTGCGGGATGAGCAGGGGCCCTTGACTTCTCTGACTTCCTTTTTGGGCGACATCGACTATCGCCCGTTTTGGGTGTCTATCAAAACGAGCGGCCTCGCCCTGGTGATTGCCTTTGCACTGGGCCTGTTTGCCGCGTGGAAGACTATGGGTACGACGAGCCGCATCAAGGGCCTGCTCGACTCGGTCTTTACGATTCCTATGGTGCTGCCGCCTACGGTGTGCGGCTTTCTGCTCCTCATGCTGTTTGGCCGCTCGACCGGGGTCGGTCGGTGGCTTATCGCGCACGGCGTCTCGATCGTCTTTACGTGGCCGGCGGCGGTGATCTCTGCCGTGGTAGTGTCGTTTCCGCTGGTCTACCGCACGGCGCTCGGAGCCTTCGAGAGCCTCGACACGCAGATGCTCGATGCGGCGCGCACGCTTGGCTGGTCCGAGCGTCGCATCTTTACCAAGCTTATGATGCCGCTTGGCTGGCCCTCGATTGCCGCCGGCACGGTGCTCGCCTTCGCGCGTGCCATGGGCGAGTTTGGCTGCACCCTGTTCTTTGCGGGCAACTACGCCGGCATTACCCAGACCATCCCCATCGCCATCTACTTTGAGTGGATGGGCGGCAACACGTCGGTGGCCCTCTTTTGGGTCGTGGTCGTAATTGCGTTCAGTTTCCTGGTCATCCTATTCATCAACATGTACACGGCGCATTCGCAAAAGTATCGCGAGCGCGGCCTGTCCCGCGCGGAGCGCAAGCAGGCCAAGCAGCTGGGCGGCCAGACCGATTCGCTCGACCCAGTCGGCGGAGATGCGCTGCGTATCGATCGCGAGGCGTTGGCCGAGCTTATGCGCGATGACGCCGTCTCGAAGGGAGCTCGATAAGCCATGTCGCTCGTTCTGGATATCAAAAAGCGCTATCCCGGCTTTATCCTCGACATGCAGCTCGAGGCCGGCGAGGAGCGTGTGGCGCTGCTCGGTGCCTCGGGTTGTGGCAAGAGCTGTACGCTGCGCTGCATTGCCGGTGTGGAGACGCCCGACGAGGGCAAGATCGTCGTCAACGGCGTGACCTTTTTTGACTCGGCGGCAGGTATTAACCTGTCGCCCCAAGAGCGTAAATGCGCCCTGCTGTTCCAAAACTATCAGCTGTTTCCCAACATGACGGTGGCCGATAACGTATGCGCCGGTGTAAAGGACGCGGGTGACGCCGCCGCGCGCAAAAGGCTGGCCGAGCGCTATCTGGGCATTTTCGGTCTGGCCGATTTTGCCGACCGCTACCCCGTGCGACTCTCGGGCGGTCAGCAGCAACGCGTGGCGCTTGCCCGCATGGTGGCGGCGCATCCGGGCATTTTTATGTTCGACGAGCCCATGAGCGCGCTCGATTCCTATCTTAAGAGCGCGCTCGAGCAGAACATGCTCGACCTGTTCGACGTGTGCAACCGCACCGTGATCTATGTGAGCCACGACATCGATGAAGCGTGCCGCCTCTGCCAGCGCATCTGCGTGATGCATAACGGGCACGTCGAGGAGATCGGCTCCGTCGAGGACGTGGTCCGCTGTCCGCAGACGCTGGCGGCGCTGCGCCTGACGGGCTGCAAGAACACAAGCCGGGCGCGCAAGATCGGATCCCAAGAAGTTGAGGCGCTCGATTGGGGCATGACCTTTAGCGTGGGTCGTGAGGTGCCCGATGAGGTGGCATATCTGGGCATTCGTGCGAGCTACTTCCATGTGGACAACCGTGCTGAGCGGGGTCGCAACAGCTACGACCTGCATGTGGCCCGGGTGAGTGATTCGCGTTTTGAGCGCTTGGTGCTGTTGGACGTGCCGCGCGCCGATGCGCCCACGCGTCTGCAGTGGAAGGTCAACAAGGTGGGCGTGCCTGTCGACGAACTGCCGCAAGCAGGCGAGACGCTGCGCATGCACTTCGATGCGAGTAGGATCCATTTGGTTTGTCGATAGCGCCGGGTAATGCAGTCGGGGATATAAGCCTCGGCGGTTTTGTCTTGCCGTTTGCCGAATGAGGAATGACAAATCCTTATCAGTCAAGATAATTATTTATTAAACGACTGCACACGACGCTGTCGTACGAATGTCAACGGTGTTCGCATGGTCGATGACCGTTGATATAGTTGACCTCAACTTGTAAAGGAGGGTGCGCACATGCCGCAGACGACATACATTCGCCGCGTTGCCGCGCGTGCCCTATACATGGCTCGGAGTCGCATATGAGCAGGTATGTTCACGGCTCCGGGAGAGACGACGCACAACTAAATAGTCAACCGCAAAGCAGGTTCCCCAAAATTCCGGGTTTGAGCACGGCCGGGCAATCGCCGCCCGTCGTGCATCGATACCGCTGTTATCCGTTTTTTGGTTCGAGAGGGGAACCGTCATGGCTGAAGAATTTGATTTCCATCCGATGTGGGAGAGCCTCGGCATGAATCTTGCCGACCACGATATGCTGCTGGGCGCCGTGGGCCAGATGTACGGCGATATGTTCCTGACGCAGAACAATCGCCCCAAGTCCACGTCCTACCTGGACTTTGTGGCCACCAACATCCACAGCGGCCGTATTAAGGAGATGCTCGACAAGAAGGAGGCCGGCGAGGCCACCAAGATCGTCGGTTCGTTCTGCGTCTACGTGCCCGAGGAAATTGTGCTCGCCTGCGACGGTATCCCCGTGGGTCTGTGCTCGGGTGCCGATTGGGCAACCGATAAGGTCGAGGAGCACCTGCCGCGCAATACCTGCCCGCTTATCAAGAGCTTTGCCGGCTTTAAGCTGGGCGAGGTTTGCCCCTACATTGAGTCGAGTGACCTGGTGGTGGGCGAGAACACCTGCGATGGCAAGAAGAAGGCTTATGAGTTTTTTGCCACGCAAAAGAACATGTACGTCATGGATATTCCCAACGTGCACGACGAGTCGACGCTCGTGACCTGGAAGGCCGAGGTCAAGAAGCTCGCCGCCAAGATCGAGGACGAGTGCGGCGTCAAGATTACGCCCGAGCGTCTGAAGGCCGCCATCCACGCCGTCAATGAGAAGCGCCGCGCCCTGCAGCGCCTCGCTGCAACCCGCGCTGCCGACCCGGCGCCCATCAGCGGTCTCGACAGCCTGCTGACCGTTCAGGCCGCCTTTATGGACGACACGCCGCGTCTGACCGGAGCCATCAACGATATGGCGGCTGAGTGCGAGCAGCGTGTCGAGGCCGGCGAGGGCGTGGCGCCCAAGGGGACCAAGCGCATCCTGTACACCGGTGCGCCCATGGCCGTGCCCAACTGGAAGCTGTTCAACCTCATCGAGAAGGCCGGCGGCGTTGTGGTGGGCGAGGAGTCCTGCACGGGTTCGCGCTACTACAAGGACCTGGTGGACGAGAGCGGCGAGACGGTCGACGAGATGCTCGATGCCATCGCCGAGCGCTACTTTAAGATCAACTGCGCCGTCTTTACGCCCAACGACCAGCGTATGAAGGACATTGTCCAGATGGCCAAGGACCTGCATGCCGACGGTATCGTCGACGTGGCCTTGCAGTTCTGCACGCTCTACGAGATGGAGTCGTTTGCCGTGGAGAAGGCCGCCGAGGAGGCGGGCATTCCGTTTATGCACATCACGACCGACTACGCTGGCGAGGATGCCGGTCAGCTCCAGACCCGCATCGAGGCCTTCCTCGAGACGATTTAGCCGCACCTGCGCCAAGCTGTACCGCCGGATGTTCCTATCCACGCGATAGGGATTTCTCTGTTGCCATGCCGGTCAGTGTCCGGATGCACCGCAGGGCGCCGATTGGCCTCGCATAGCTGCCGGGGCGGGGATTTCCGCCGTCCCGGCAGATTCTGTCCGTTTGTTCAGACACGAAAGGAACTCAATGAACAACGACCTTTTCAAGGCGGGCGTCTCCCGTCGCGGTTTTCTGACCGGCTCCGCTGCCCTGTGCGTCATGGCGGGCCTCGGCCTCACCGGCTGCGGCGGTTCGGGCGCCGAGAGCGGTAGCGCCGCTGCCTCCGGCCAGGATGTGGAGTATCGCGACGAGCTGCAGATCGCGCTCCCGGCGAGCCCGGACGGACTCGATCCGCACACCACGTCGTCGCTTGTGACCATGGACATCATCTGCAACGTCGTCGAGCCGCTTTTTGGCCTCGATAGCGACTACGAGCCCCAGCCCGTGCTGGCTAAGGGCTATGAGGTCTCCGACGACGGCCTGACCTACACCATCAAGCTGCGCGAGGGCGTCACCTTCCACAACGGCAAGGAGTTTGGCTCCGAGGACGTCGTGGCCTCGATGAACCGCTGGCTCACCGTCAACGACCGCGCCGCGAGCCTGCTGCCCGGTGCCACCTTCGCCGCCTCGGGCGACCACGAGGTCACCTGCACGCTGACCGAGCCCGCCATCGACTTTCTGATCATCCTGGGCAACCACTCCCAGTATCCGGGTATTTTCCCCTCCGAGGTCATCGAGGCCGCGGGCGATACCGGCGTGACCGAGTACGTGGGTACCGGTGCCTACAAGTTTGTGGAGTGGAAGCAGGACCAGTACGTCCATCTTACCCGCTACGAGGACTATGTCGCCGCCCACGGCAAGGCTTCGGGCTACACCGGCAAGGTCTCCGCGCCCACCAAGGACATCTACTATCAGTTCGTGACCGAGGCCTCCACGCGCGTGAGCGGGTTTGAGACCGGCGAGTACGATGTCGCTGGCGAGATCCCCACCGAGAACTACCACGACTTCGACGGCAACGACGACGTTAAGCTCTACACCCATAACGCCGGCGTTCTGACCGCCTTCCTCAACATGAACGAGGGCGTCTTCGCCGACGAGGAGATCCGCAAGTGCGCACTCATGGCTATCGACTGCGAGGCGGCCGCTCTTGCCGCCTATGGCGAGAAGGAACTCTTCAACATCGATCCCAACCTTGGCAACCCCGAGAACACTCAGTGGGCGACCGACGCGGGCAAGAAGTACTTCAACCAGGCCGACGCCAAGGCCGCCAAGAAGGCCCTGGCCAAGACCTCCTATGCCGGTGAGACGGTCAAGCTGCTGACCACCCCCGACTACAAGGAGATGTACAACGCCACCGTCGCGCTGCAGGAGCAGCTCGAGAAGGCCGGCTTCACTGCCGAGGTCGACAGCTACGAGTTCGCGACCTTCATGGACATCCGCTCCGGCAAGCCCGAGCAGTGGGACCTCTTTGTGGCCTCCACCAACTACAAGCCCATCCCGGCCCAGTCCCTCTCGGTCTCCAAGGCCTTCTATGGCCTGTCCGACGAGAAGGCGCTCAAGCTCGTGGCCGAGACCCGCACCGCCGAGGACACCGACGCCGCGGCCAAGAAGTGGGCCGAAGCTCAGGAGCGCCTCTATGAGATCGCCGTCATCGAGCCGCTTTGCCACTACGTTTCCATCACGGGCACCCAGGCAGACGTCGAGGACGTCGAGGTGCTCGACGGCGCCATCATCTGGAACGCCAAGCGTCCGGAGTAATGCAATAGATGGCGTGGCGGCTTGAGGGGTCTGGTCCCCTGTGGCCGCCACGCCCTGTCCACGTTCAGAGGGGAAATAGACGCCTCGCATGTTGAAGTACACGCTCAAACGTATAGGCTCGATGGTTCCGGTGATGCTCATCATCTCGGTCGTCGTTTTTTTGATTATCTATCTCACACCGGGTGACCCGGCCTCTTCGATGCTCGGCATGGAGGCTTCGGCCGACCAGATCGAGCGCGTCAACGATAGCCTGGGACTCAACGAGCCGTTGCCGCAGCGCTACGTTGAGTGGATGGGCGGCGCGCTTACCGGCGACCTGGGCGATTCGTATTTTATGCGCCAGCCCGTCACGCAGGCGATCGCCGAGCACTTTGGCCCCACGCTATCGCTCGCGCTTCTGGCGCAGCTCATCGCGCTGTTGATTGCACTGCCCTGCGGCGTCGTCGCTGCCCTCAAACATGGGTCGCGCACCGACGCGGTCTTGCGTGTCGTTGCTCTTTTGGGCGTGGCGATACCCGGCTTTTTGATGGCGCTCATGCTTATGTGGCTGTTTGCCGTCACGTTGCGTGTGTTCCCGGTGGCCGGCTATGCGCCGCTATCGAAGGGCTGGTTCAGCCATTTGCGCTATCTTGCGTTGCCGGCCATATCGCTTGGATGTGTGCAGGCGGCCCTGCTCATGCGCATGACCCGTTCGAGCGTTATCGAGGCCATGCAGCTTGAGTGCGTCAAGACGGCGCGTGCCAAGGGCGTCTCCGAGGTTCGCGTGGTGCTGGCCCATGCCCTGCGCAACGCCGCGCTGCCGATTCTCACCTCGGTCGGCTATTCTTTTGGCGCCCTGATTACGGGCGCCGTGGTGACTGAGGCCATTTTTAACATCCCCGGTTTGGGCCAGCTGGTCACGAGCTCTATCGAGCGTCGCGACTATCCGGTGATTCAGGGCGTGCTGCTGGTCATCGCCTTGTTGAATTCGGTGATCAATCTGGCCGTCGACCTTGCCTACGGCGCTTTTGACCCGCGCGCTCGCAAATGGGGCGATGCATGATGGCAAACTTTAAGAAGGCTCTTGCCAACAAGGGGTTTGTGGTCGGCGGCTGCATTTTCCTGGCGATTGCGCTGATCGCGCTCGTCGGTCCGCTGGTGTGGACGGTTAATCCCAATGCGCAGGAAATGGCGTTGCGACTTTCGGCACCTTCGCCCGCGCATCCCTTTGGCTGCGATGACTTTGGCCGCGACCTGCTTGCCCGCGTCATCGTGGGCGCGCGCGTGTCGCTTGGCGTCGGCATTGCCGTCACGCTCGCGACGAGTGCGCTCGGCTTGGTGATCGGTGCCTATGCGTGCTACAACGAGAGGCTCGATCATATTCTCATGCGCATCTGCGACGGCTTTATGTCCATTCCGGGCGTGCTGCTGGCCATCGCACTCATGGCCATGATGGGGGCGAGCGTGTGGAACGTTATCATCGCGCTCTCCATCGTCTATACGCCCAGCATGGCGCGCATCGTGCGCTCGCGTGCGATGGTGGTCAAGGAGGAGCCCTTTGTGGAGGCCCTGCGCGTGCAGGGCGCCTCGACCGCGCGCATCGTGTGGCTGCATATCGTGCCCAACGTTATGGCGCCCTTCCTGGTACAGGCGACCTTCGTCTTTGCCGAGGCCGTGCTCTCGGAGGCCGCCCTCTCGTTTCTGGGCCTGGGTATCAAGGCGCCCGACGCCAGCTGGGGAAACATCCTGCAGGCGGGTAAGAACGTGATGCGCAAAGCCTGGTGGATGATCTTCTTCCCGGCTATCGCCATCATCGCGAGCGTGCTTTCGCTGAACCTCGCCGGCGACGGCCTGCGCGACGCCCTCGACCCCAAGACCAAGGAGGACTAGCCCATGGCTCAGCATCTTTTGGACGTGCGCGACCTCTGCATCTCGTTTGTGGGCCGCGATGGCAACGCGCTGGAAGCCGTCAACAAACTCAACCTACATATCGATGCCGGCGAGATCGTTGGTGTTGTCGGCGAGTCCGGCTGCGGTAAGTCGGTGTTTGCCCAGAGTGTCATGCGCCTATTGGAACATGAACAGAAGATGGCCTATACCGGTCAGATTCTCTTTGACGGGGAGGACCTGCTCGCGCGCCCGCTCAAGCGCATGCGCGAGGTGCGCGGCTGCGACATCGCCATGATTTTCCAGGACCCTTTGAGCTCGCTTAACCCCGTCATGACGGTCGGGGCCCAGGTTGTCGAGGCCGTGCGGGCCCACCGTAAGGTGAGCCGACGCGACGCCCGCAACGAGGCTCTATCGCTGTTGGAGCGTGTGGGAATTCGAGATGCCGCGGCCCGCTTCGACATGTATCCGAGCGATTTTAGCGGCGGTATGCGCCAGCGCGTGATGATTGCCATGGCGCTCGCCGGGCACCCGCGACTGCTGATTGCCGATGAGCCCACCACGGCACTCGACACGACGACTCAAAAACAGATTTTGGATCTTCTGCGCGACCTCAATAGTTCTGAGGGTATGGCGGTGCTTTTTATCAGCCATGATTTGGGTGTCGTCACGAGCATCTGCTCGCGCGTGCACGTCATGTATCTGGGCCAAATCGTAGAAGAGATCGACGCCTGCGGCCTTATGGAGCGCCCGAGCCACCCGTATGCCCAGGGGCTCATCGCGAGCATTCCGCCGCTCGAAGGCGAGCGAGTTGACACGCTGGCGGATATTCCGGGCACAGTGCCGCTGCTTACGGCAATACCCTGTGGATGCCGCTTTGCGCCTCGTTGCGCCCGGGCGGACGAACGTTGCCGCGCGCAGGAGCCTCCGCTGGTTGCCGTGAATGCGTGCGACCGTTCTAAATGCTGGCTTGTCGAGAAAGGGGAGTGCCATGGCTGTTGATAGCGAAGCCCTGCTTAGGGTCTCACATCTGACTAAAGCGTATCCCATGCCGGGCTCAGGTTTTAAGCGTCAGGCCTTTACCGCCGTGGACGATCTGTCGTTTGAGATCGCGCCGGGCGAAGTCTATGGCCTGGTTGGCGAATCCGGATCGGGCAAGTCGACGACTGGGCGCCTGATCTGTGGTCTCGAGCGTGCGGATTCCGGCTCGATTATCTATCGCGGGCACGACCTCGCCACGATGTCGGGGCACGAACGCAAGCCGTTCCGCCGCGAGATCCAGCTGGTATTCCAGGATAGCTCTACGGCTTTTGACCCGCGCAACCGTGTCGGCCGCATTTTGGAGGAGCCGCTGATTATCGCCGGCGTGCGCGATGCGGATGAGCGCCATGGGCGCGCGCTCTCGGCCCTGGCCTCGGTCGGTCTTCTGGCAGAGCATTATGACCGCTATCCGCACGACCTTTCGGGGGGACAGCGTCAGCGACTCAATCTGGCACGGGCGCTTATTTGCGAGCCGCGCCTTGTGGTATGCGACGAGCCGGTCTCGGCGCTTGACGTGTCCGTTCAGGCCCAAGTGCTCAACTTGCTTCGCGACCTGCAGCGCACGACGGGCGTGGCGCTGCTGTTTATCACGCATGATATGCGTGTGGTTCGGCATATGTCCGACCGGATTGGCGTGCTTTACCACGGTCGTCTTGTCGAGGAAGGCGCGGCCGAGGACGTGATCGCGCACCCGAGCGATCCGTATACGCAGGAGCTTATCGACGCCATTCCCTAGAGGATGATTCCTTTTGGGTATGACGTGGATTCGTTGTTTAATTGTCGGTATATCGGTGCAAGAGAGGGGAACTACTATGGCCGATATCGAGGAACAGCCGTTGCCGTCCACGTTTGAGGAGTTCAACGAGCAACGCAAGGCGGCGTTTATTCGCGTCAAGGATTACAAACAGGCCGGCAATCGCCTGGTCGGCTTTTTGTGCAGCTATACGCCGCTCGAGATTATCGATGCCGCGGGGGCTGCGAGCGTGACGCTGTGCGGTACGTCCGATGAGGTGATTCCCGAGGCCGAGAAGGTGCTGCCGGCAAATCTTTGTCCGCTCATCAAGTCGACGTACGGTTTTGCCTATTCGCAAAAGTGCCCGTTTACGTACTTTAGCGACATGATCATCGGCGAGACCACCTGCGACGGCAAGAAGAAGATGTACGAGCTACTCAACGAGCTCAAGCGTACGCACATTCTGCATCTTCCGCAGGGCCGCGACCGCGCCTACGAGCGCGAGGGCTGGTACGAGGAGTGCCGCCTGCTCAAGGAGGAGCTCGAGGGCTTCTACGGCATCACGATTACCGACGATGACCTGCGCGCTGCCGTCCGTCGTCGCAACCGCTTGCGTGCGGCCCAGCTCGAGATGTTTGCGCTGCAGGCCAACCAGCCGGCGGCCATGAGCGGCGTCGACCTGATGAGCACCATGTTTGCCGGTACGTTTAGTTTTGATATCGAGGCCTATACGCAGCAGCTGGAGCAAAAGGTTGCCAAGCTGCGCGAGGCCTACGACGCGGGCGAGCGCCCGGTTGCGGCGGATGCCAAGCGCATTCTGATCACCGGCTGCCCGGTGGGCGGTGTGATCAACAAGATCGGTCGCACCATCGAGTCCAACGGCGGCGTGGTCGTTTGCATGGACGACTGCTCGGGCGAGCGTACGGCGGCCATGATGATCGACCCGGAGGCTCCCGACATCCTGCGCGCCATCGCCGACCGCTACCTGGATATCAACTGCTCGGTCATGACGCCCAACGACGGTCGTATGGACAACACCCTGGCCATGTGCGAGAAGTATCACGTCGATGGCGTGGTGGAGAACGTGCTCCAGGCGTGCCACACCTTTAACGTGGAGAGTGCCCGCATGCAGGAGGCCGTCGAGGGTGCGGGTATTCCGTACATGAAGATCGAGACCGACTACAGCAACGGCGACATGGGCCAGATCGAGACCCGCATCGCCGCCTTTATCGAGACCCTGTAGGGCGAACGCGGCAAGGGGACAGCCCCTATGCCATATCAATTTGAAAGGAAAAGAAATGGTTGAACCCAATGTTGCAATTGGCGTTTCTGAGCTAAGTCCTCGTGCGGTACAACGGGCGGCCGAGGCTAACTTCAAAAAGGGTTATTACTGCTGCGAGTCGCTTGTCTACACCATGAAACAAATGCTCGAGCTCGATGTGCCCGATTCGGTCGTGGCCATGGCGTCTGGTATGTCGGTGGGCGCAGGCAAGTCCGGCTGCGCATGCGGCGCTTTTAACGGTGGCATTCTGGCGATTGGAATGTTGTTTGGACGTACGGAGCAGGACGGCCCGACCAATCCAAAATCCGTCAAGTCGATGCAGCTTACGCACGAGCTGCACGATTGGTTCCGCGAGAACAACGGTAAGCATGCCATCTGCTGCCGTATCCTGACGAAGGAATTTGACATGGGCCGCGGTGAGCATAAAGAGCAGTGCATTTACTACACAGGTCTGTGTGCATGGAAGGTCGCTCAGATGGTGTGTCGCGAGTGCGGCATTAAGAATCTGGACGAAGTCGACGAGCCGGCTCCGCGCCGTAAAGTTGCCGATATCGAAATCTAGCAGCAGGTGTCCGGCGAGATGCCGGGACCTGGCATAAGAAGGCCGACGAGGTTAGGAAACCTATCTATATGGATATGATCAAGAAAATCCCTGTTCCGATTTGCGGCGTCGCGTTAGGTTGTGCGGCCCTGGGTAATCTTTTGCAGAGTTATTCCGAGACGCTGCGCATAGTCTGCGGCGTGGTTTCGGCACTGTTCCTGCTGCTATTCATTATCAAGGCGGTCGCATTCCCCAAGCTGCTTGCCGAGGATATGACGAACCCTATCATGGCAAGTGTTTCGGGCACGTTCTCGATGACGCTCATGCTGCTTTCGACCTATATTAAAGGGTATCTTGGTGCCGCGGATGTGGCGTTTGTCGTGTGGGTCGTGGCGATTGCGCTTCATGTCGCGCTGATCGTGTTCTTCACGGCTAAGTTTGTGGCAAAGATTAAGCTCCAAGCCGTCTTTGCCAGTTATTACATTGTGTATGTTGGCATTGCGGTCGCAGCTGTTACCGCGCCTGCGTACGAAGCTACGGCAATTGGCGCCGCTGCATTCTGGTTTGGTCTGGTTAGCTTTGTGGCGCTGTTTGTTCTGGTGACGATGAGGTATGTCAAGCTGCCCAATGTTCCAGAGCCCGCCAAACCGCTTATCTGCATCTACGCTGCGCCCATGAGCCTGTGCCTCGCTGGTTACGTGCAATCCGTTATGCCCAAGAACCACGTCTTTTTGTTGGCGATGTTTGCCGTTGCGACGGTCATCTATCTGTTCGCGTTGGTGCAGTTGGTCCGTTGCCTCTCGCTTCCGTTTTATCCAAGCTATGCGGCGTTTACCTTCCCCTTTGTGATCAGCGCCATCGCGTCTAAGATGACGGCAGCCTGCCTTATGAACATGGGCGCACCGTTGCCGTGGCTTGCTCCCGTCGTGCTTGTCGAGACGGTGATTGCAGCTATTTTGGTGGTCTATACCTGCGTGCGCTATCTTGCTTTTTTGAAGGGCTAACGACTGTGACAAAGGGGCGTCCCTGCGTTGCATAAGAGGGAGGATGCCGTGGTTGGCATTGGTATCGACATCGGCTCGACGGCCGCGAAAGCTGCGGTGGCGGGGGCAGACGGCGCCATTGAGTGGACCTGCGTGATGCCGACGGGGTATTCGTCGGTTGATGCGGCCGAGCGCCTGCGTGGTGAGCTTGCCGCTGCCGGCTATGACGTGGCTGCCGACGACGCGCGCGTGATCGCGACCGGCTACGGCCGTGTCGCCGTGCCCTATGCGCACAAGGTCGTGACAGAGATTACCTGCCACGGCACCGGTGCCGTGCGCCTGTTTGGCGATCACGGCACGGTGATTGACGTAGGCGGCCAGGACACCAAGGTCATTCAGCTTAAAAGTGGCCGCGTGGCCAAGTTTGCCATGAACGACAAGTGCGCCGCCGGCACGGGGCGCTTTTTGGAGATCATGGCCGACCGCCTAGGCATTTCCCAGCAGCAGATGGCCGACCTGGCGCGTTCCGGCGAGCCCACCAAGATATCCAGCATGTGCACGGTCTTTGCCGAAAGTGAGGTCATCAGCCTGATCGGTCGCGGTGAGCCGCGCGAGAACATTGCGCGTGGCGTGATCGACAGCGTGGTTTCGCGCGTGGCGACCATGGCCGGGCAGGCCGCGGGCGCCCCGTACTACCTGACCGGCGGCCTGTGCGAGAACGCCTTCGTGGTGGAGCGGTTGGGCGAGCTGCTGGGGTCGCCGGTGACCACCTCGCCCCAGGCTCGCTTTGCCGGAGCGATCGGCGCGGCTGTCCGCGCCGCCGCCTTGGCCTAGGGGTGTACTGCGACATGCGCATCCTCAATATCTCGGCACAAAAACCAGATAGCACCGGCAGCGGCACCTATCTTGCCGCGCTCGTGCGCGAGCAGATCGAGACGGGGCATCGCGCCGCCGTGCTTTGCGGTGCGGCACCGGGTGATACCCAAGGCGAGCTGGACCGGCGTGCTGCCGTGTTTGCCGTACCGTTCGAGTCGCCCGAGCTGCCGTTTCCCATCTGCGGTATGTCCGATGTCATGCCCTATCCCTCCACACGCTATCGTGACCTGACGCCTTCGATGCTCAAGGCATTTGAGCGGGCATTTGCTGCCGCAATCGAACGGGCGGTGGCTGAGTTTCGGCCCGATCTGGTGCTCTGCCATCACCTGTATCTGGTGACCGCATTGGCGCGCGAGTGCGTCCGGGGCGTGCCGGTTGTTGCCGTGTGCCATTCGACCGACCTGCGCCAGCTGCGTTCGCATGCGCTCGAGCATGATCGCATCGTAAGTGCGGTTCGTCGGCTCGATGCCGTCTTTGCGCTCCATGCTGAGCAGGCTGAGCAGATTGGCCTGGTATGCGGCCTCGATGCCGATCGCATCCATGTGATTGGGACGGGCTACAATCATCGCGTCTTCTGCCGCGACGCAAGCGTAGCGAGGCAGCCGGGATCGCTTGTGTACGTGGGCAAGATTTGCTTTAAAAAGGGCGTCGAGTCGCTGGTTCGAGCCGTGTCATTGCCGATTGACGATGACGTCCGCCCATCTGGTTTGGTACTTGTGGGCGGTCGTGGGGACGATGCCGAGTACGCGCGTATCGAGCGCTTGGCCGCGGCCTCGGATGTGCCGGTGACGCTGGCGGGGCGCCTGGATAGCGATGGACTCGTGCGTGCCTACCGCAGTTCCGACGTCTTTGTGCTGCCTTCGTTTTACGAGGGTCTGCCGCTCGTGACGATCGAGGCCCTCGCGTGCGGCTGCAAAGTTGTGGCGACCGATTTGCCCGGCGTTCGTCCCTGGATGGAGGCGATGCTTCCCGGTGCTCCCGTGACGTGGGTGGCGTCGCCGCGTATGACGGATGTCGACACGCCCGTGGCCGCCGACCTTCCGTTGTTTGAGCGCGCACTGGCAGATGCTATCGCGCGGGCGCTTGCGGCGCCGCCTTCGACGTTCGAGCCGTCGGCGGTCTCTTGGGAAGCGTGCCTGGCGCGTATACTTAAAGTCGTTGATTTGTTGGAAGGGGGTTCGTATGGCAAAGGACACCATAAGGCTCACGTCTATGACTGCCGCGAGTGGTTGAGCCGCTAAGTTGGCTCCTGGAGCCCTCGCCCAGGTCCTGGGCGATTTACCCAATGTGCATAACGACAACTTGCTCGTGGGGTTCGATACCTCCGACGATGCGAGCGTCTTTCGCGTTGGTGATAACTTAGGCCTCGTGCAGTCAATCGACTTCTTCCCACCGATGGTCGACGACCCGTTCCTGTTTGGCCAGATTGCCGCGGCCAACTCGCTGTCGGACATCTACGCCATGGGCGGGCGGCCGAGCCATGCCATGAACCTGCTCTGCATACCCAGTTGTCTGGGCGTTGAGGTTGCCGGCCAGATTCTGGCGGGCGGCGCCGACAAGTGCGTCGAGGCCGGCTGCTCCATCGCGGGCGGCCACACCATCAACGACGACGAGCCCAAGTACGGCCTGTCCGTGAGCGGCTTTGTCGCGCTCGACCGCATGCTCGCCAACAGCGGTGCATGCGTGGGCGATGTCCTGCTGCTGACCAAGGCGGTTGGCTCGGGCATCATCACCACAGCCATCAAGGGCGAGCTCATCGAGCAGGACGAGGCCGCAGCCATGTTTGACTCGATGTGCACCCTCAACGAGGCGCCGATTCGTCTGGCCGAGGGACTTGAGCTTCACGGCTGCACCGATGTCACGGGCTTTGGCCTGATCGGGCACGCGTGCGAGATGGCCGAGGGCTCGGGCGTGCAGGTTGAGCTTGCGTCGGGAGCGGTACCGCTCTTTGATCAGGTGCTCGACATGGCGCGCCTGGGCATTATCCCCGCGGGCTCCTACCGCAACCAGGACTTCTTTGGCCCGCGTGTGGCTGCCGGCGAGGACCTGGAGCCGGGCATGTTGGATGCGCTGTACGATCCGCAGACCTCGGGCGGCTTGCTCATCGCGGCGCCTGCTGCCGATGTGGATGAGCTTGCGCGCCGTCTGCATGCCGAGGATCGCATCGCCGCCGTTATCGGTCGCGTGTGCGAGGCGGTGCCGGGCGGTCCTGCCGTCCACGTTGTCCGTTAACGACACGTTTATTGAGCTATGTACCGTTCTAAAACGATTTATTCGAAAGGAAAAGCTATGTCTACCAAGATTGAAGTCAATGCCATGGGCGATGCCTGCCCGCTGCCCGTTGTTAAGACGCTCAAGGCGCTCAAACAGCTCAATGGCGAGGGTGCCGTGGTGACCTCGGTCGATAACGAGACCGCCGTCAAGAACATCTCCAAGATGGCGCAGGAGAAGGGCTGCACGGCCTCGGTCGAGAAGGTTTCTGACGCCGAGTGGCACGTGACCGTGGCGACCTCTAGCGCCGTTGCCGTGGCTGATCCCGAGCAGGATGGTGCTGCCTTCTGTGATGCCAGCGCCGGCAAGGGCAAACTTGTCATTTCCGTCTACACCGATTGCATGGGGCGTGGCGACGACGAGCTGGGCCACAAGCTCATGAAGGCGTTTATCTTCGCCGTGACGCAACAGGAGGAGCTGCCCGCGACCATGTTGTTCTACAACGGCGGCGCCAAGCTCACCGTCGAGGGCTCGCCGGTTCTCGATGACCTGAAGGGGCTGGCGGAGCAGGGTGTCGAGATTCTCACCTGCGGTACCTGCCTGGACCACTACGGCATTAAAGACCAGCTTGCGGTGGGCGAGGTCACCAACATGTACGTGATCGTGGAGAAGATGGAGCAGGCCGTGCGCGTCGTGCGCCCGTAGCGTATTGGTTGGAGTTGCCATGAGGGAGAAGCGCCCGGCGCTTGTCATCACGTTTCCCACCACGGCGGCCGCCATGGGTTGCGAGTCCCTGTGCATTAAGCGCGGCCTTCCCGGGCGAACGATTCCCGTGCCTGGGGAGGTCGCTGCCGGCTGCGGCTTGGCGTGGAAGGCGCTGCCTTCGGATGAGGGCCTGCTGCGCGGCGAGCTTTCCGCGGCGGGCGTCCCCACCGAGGGTTTTACGGTGATCGACATGTGGGAGGTCGTGCGATGATTTACCTGGATAACGCGGCGACGACCATGCATAAGCCGCAAACGGTGATCGATGCCGTGACGCAGGCTATGTGCTCGCTCGGCAATGCTGGGCGCGGTGCCACGTCGGGTGCGCTCGATGCGGCGCGTACCATCCACGGCTGCCGCGCCAAGCTTGCGCGCTTGCTGGGCTGCCCGCGTGCTGACCATGTTTGTTTTACGCCCAACTCCACCGCGGCGCTCAACACCGTCATCAATGGCGTGGTGCGCCCCGGCGACCGTGTGGTCACAACGGTGCTCGAGCACAACTCCGTGCTGCGTCCGCTCAACCGCCTGGCGGCAGAGCAGGGCGTGACTGTTGAGCATGCGGGCTGCGACGCGAACGGCGTGCTCGACTACGACGAGCTCGAGCGGCTGATCACGCCCGGTACGCGTGCCGTGGTGGTGACGCGCGCCTCCAATGTGACCGGCAACGCGGTCGACATTGCGCGCGTAGCAGCCATGGCCCATGCGGCCGGCGCGCTGGTGATCGTCGATGCCTCGCAGTCTGCCGGCACGGCGCATATCGATATGCAGGCCATGGGGCTCGACGTGGTGTGCTTTACCGGCCACAAGGGGCTCATGGGTCCGCAGGGGACCGGCGGCCTGGCCGTGGCAGAGGGTATTGACGTAGCCCCTTGGGCCATGGGCGGTACGGGCGTGCACAGTTTCGATGCGCTGCAGCCGCTTGAGTGGCCCACGCGCCTTGAGGCGGGCACGCTCAACGGCCACGGTATCGCCGGCCTTTCCGCTGGTCTCGACTTTATCGAGGCCCAGGGTGGGGTCGAGGCGATTGCTGCCCACGAGCGTGCGCTTGCCGATCGCTTCCTTGCCGGCGTGCGCGAGATTCCGGGGATTAAGCTCTACGGTGCCTTTGACCAGCCGACGCACTCTGCGATTGTGTCGCTCAACGTGGGCGATATCGATTCTGCCGAGATCTCGGATGCGCTCATGCAAGGGTGGGGGATTGCGACGCGCCCCGGCGCCCATTGCGCCCCGCTCATGCACCGTGCGCTGGGAACCGAGCGCCAGGGCGTCGTCCGCTTCTCATTTGGGTATTTCAACACGACCGAAGAAGTCGACACGGCTATCGATGCTCTGTGCGATTTAGCCTGCTAAAGCTGCTAGAGCGTATATACTTGCGGGACGGGTGTTTTTGCCCGTCCCGTTTTTGTTTCGACCCGAAAGGTGGACCCATGGCTTCATCCGCCCCGCACGGTCTGCGCTCCGACCATGTCGTCACCGTCGGCATCGCCCTATTCTCGATGCTCTTTGGCGCCGGCAACCTCATTATTCCACCACTGCTGGCGCTGCAGGCAGGTTCTGCCACGCCGGTCGCCATGCTCGGCTTTCTCATCGCCGCCATCGGCCTGCCCGTCATGGGCTTTATCGCCGTGGCGCTTGCCGGAACGGCGCGCGAGCTTGCCGGCCGCGTGCACCCCAAGTTCGGTGAGTTCTTTGTCGCGGCGGTCTATTTAGCGATCGGCCCGTGCCTGGCCATTCCGCGTACGAGCTCCACGGCCTTCGAGATGCTGGTGCCGCTGCTGCCCGAGGGCGTCTCGCTTGGCACGGCTCGCCTGGTGTTTGCCGTTGGCTTCTTTGTCGTCGCGTTTGCGCTCACGCTGCGTCCGGGCGTCATCACGCGCGTGCTCGGCCGCATTACGGGCCCCGCGCTCATTGCGCTCATCGTGCTGGTTGTGGGTGCTGCCGTAATCTCGCCGCTGGGACCGGCTGCTGCGCCTCAGGCTCCCTACGATGCGGGCGCTGCCGTGCAAGGCTTTTTGACCGGGTACCAGACCATGGACCTGCTCGCGTCGCTCGCCTTTGGCATCATCATCGCCGAGACCATCCATGAGCTTGGTGTTACCGACGATAAGCGCGTGGCCTTCGAGATCTCGCGCTCCGGTGTGATCGCCGGCGTGCTCATGGCCATCATCTACTGCGGCCTGGCGCTTGCCGGCATGCAGCTCGGCACGGTTATGCCCGACGCCACCAACGGCGCCGCCATCCTTGCCCGTTCGGCCTCCATGCACTTTGGCCTAGCCGGCACGGTCGTGGTCTTTGCGATCTTCTTCCTCGCCTGCATGAACGTGTGCATCGGCCTCATCAGCTGCTGCTCGCGTTACTTCTGCGAGACGTATGTGGTCGAAGGGGGAGCGGAGGCTTCCGAGGAGGCCATGCGCCGTCCCTTCGCGATTCTCGCCTTTGTGTTCGCGGCGTTTTCGTGCGTGCTCTCCAACGTGGGCCTCGACGTGATCCTTATGTTCTCGGTGCCTATGCTCAATGCCCTGTATCCCGTTGCCATTGTGCTGGTACTTATGGGCCTGATGCACGGCTTTTGCGACGCGCATCCGCAGGTGTGGGTCTGGGTCGGCGGTGTTGTCGCGGTGCAGAGTGTGATCACCTCGGTCCGCGATGCGTTCTCTGCGGGCGCGTGGCTGCCGTTCGATGCGTTGCCGCTGACAGATATCGGTGCTGCGTGGGCGCCGGTTGCTGTGGTGGCGTTTGTGATCGGTCTGGTTCATAGCCAGTTTGTCACACATTCGAGGAGCTAGGGTTTCTGCGCTTGCACAGGCGGGGAGTCTCCCCTATAATTTCCTTCGCTTTGGGACACGCAAGGTTTATGCCTTAGCTGCTCAACACCTTCGGGACGTGGCGCAGTTTGGTAGCGCGCCTGCTTTGGGAGCAGGATGTCGCAGGTTCAAATCCTGTCGTCCCGACCATATCTTGCGGGCGTAGTTCAATGGTAGAACCCCAGCCTTCCAAGCTGATGACGCGGGTTCGATTCCCGTCGCCCGCTCCATTAGATAGTTTTAACGGCTCTGGCTCCATTTGGTGCCAGAGCCGTTTTCATAAGCGTGCCGGGCGACGGGAATCGAACCCGGCAGGGTGCGAAGCTGAGAAAATGCGTGAGCATTTTCCAGCGCAGCACGCAAGGGCCAATGGCCCGCAGCGAAACAAGGGTTTGCGAAGCAAACCCTTGGACTTCCTGTCGCCCGCTCCATAAGATAGATGAATGGCTCTAGTTCCTTTTGGGACCAGAGCCATTTTCGTAAGTGTACGAGGTGCGGGAATCGATGCCGCCCCACGCCCCACCTAAGTTGCGGTTAAATACGGACTGTCGTTTGGCTTTTGCGAACCCACTGAAGGTCGGGGTAGCTAATTTGGGACGGGGCTTTTTTGACTACTCTAGCAATCGGCTGGCAAATGAGGTCAAAAAGCCCTGTCCCAAAATGACTGGTCCGGGGTTGAGCCACGAAAACGGCCCATCTACTACGTTTGGCCCGCAGGGGTCGACCACAGCAGCATTTTCGGAAAATCGGCAAGCCGTCTACCAGCGGTTTTGATATTTCGGATTTCGGTATGGTCGAGGGTAATCGGTTAAACGTAGTAGATAGGCCCATTTCGTGGCGAACAGTAGGATTCGCGGTCCAAGGCTGTCGGTTTCGGATGGCCAACCTGGAAGTTGCGGTGGAATAGTTCCTAAAAGGCCCGTGGAAGCTTGAAAACAGGAACTATTTCACCGCAACTTAGGAGGGGATGGGCTGAGGGGCGGGCGATGTCGTTGCTTGTCGGTTAGTGGCGACCGTGGTGGCGGAGCTTGTCGATGGTGGAGTCGGTGCTGCGGTTGCGGGCTTCGGCTGCGGTTTGGCGCTTGTGGCGGTAATCGATCATGCCTTGGATGATGGGTTTGCCAAAACTCACGACATCATCGTTGTAGATGGCGGTTCGGGCTGCGAGGAGGCAGTCGGTAAAGTCCATATGGGTCTTGCCAAAGAGTTTGACGGCAAGGGCGACAACGGTGGGCTCGTCGACCATGACGTCATCGAGCAGCCTTTTCATGGCCGCGGCAATCTCAACGCGGGGGACCTTATAGACGTCGCGCAGCGTGACCACGACGCGCGTGATGATTTCGGGGTAGACATGAGCGGTGCGCGTGGCGATGACCTTGGCGGCGCGCGGTGACAGAACTTCGTCGTCGTCCAGCAGGTAACGTAGTATGACGGTCTCGTCGATGATGGTGCTACTCATGGATATCTACTTCCTCGGGACCCAAAATCGAATCGTCGCTTTCTGTGGCAAGATACTCAATCCAGGCATTGCGCTCCTCGGAGCGGCGATTGGGGTCCCCATAGGCTTTGAGCGATCCATAGGCGGCGGTGCCGTCCTTTGAGCGCACAGCGACCGGCTGAAAGGGGAGCTTGCGCATCAAAATGCTCTGCGCGACAAAAAGGCGCACGGCCTCGGCGAGCGATGTGCCCATGGCGTCGTAGAGACGCTCGGCATGCTGCTTGTCTTCCTCGCGAATGCGCACCTGCAGGATGGCTCGTTTTTGAGTCGATGACATCACTGGCCTCCCTTAATGAGCGTGCAATTTGAATAGTCAAATACAGCAGTGGCTAATAATAGCCAATCTTACAACCACTACTTTATTGCACTAGAGTAATTGAGTGTAAACGATATTACAAACGTACTACATCCTTCAGAAATGAGCGTGAAATCTTTCTTGGGCGTACGCGTGTAATACACTCACCTTTATATCCTATCGAGAATAATTCCAACCTGCCAAAACCCCTGCAATACACCCGTATTGCAGGGCTTATGCTCAAGTTTGCCCCCTGCAACTGCGTATATTCAACCTGTATACCGTTGGAGAAATTCTACCGAGTGCCTGTTTCGCCGCATGCATTCGATACGCCGATGCCAGGCCACGGGCGGCTTGGGGCAACGTCGACAGGGTCTCTCCGGCATGGGATTCAGGAGGGAGTGAACAACATGGGCAATAAACGAGTCGTAGCCGATTCCTCGCGCTGCATTGGGTGCCAAACCTGTATGGCGGCGTGTATCGAGGCACACGATATTCCCGGCAACATCGCCGCACCTCGCTTGCGCGTGACGCGCACCTACGAGATTTCCGCGCCGGTGGCATGCCACCACTGCGAGGACGCTCCGTGCGCCAAGGCCTGCCCCACGGGAGCCTTGTTCTTTGATCCAAAGAACCATCGTATCGGCGTTAACGAGGACAACTGCATCGGCTGCAAGAGCTGCGTCATGGCATGCCCCTTTGGCGCCGTGAGCGTGGCGACCACGCAGGTCCCCGTCTTGATGGGCGACGTGCGCGTGGGTTCGCAGACCAAGAGCTTCGTGCTCAAGTGCGACCTGTGCGTGGACCGTCCCGGCGGTCCGGCGTGTGCCGAGGCGTGCCCGACCAAGGGCCTCACCCTGGTAGACGAGGAGCGCCTGGCAGAACTGACTGCCGAGCGTGCCCGCGCCACCATCGAAAACGAGGCGTAGGCGGGCGGCCATACAAGCCCAACGATTGTCAAATACGTACCGATTAATCGGTAGCAGAGAAAGGAAGGAGGGTGTCATGGAGAAGCATAAAGTGATCTGCCCGTACTGCGGCGCCGGTTGCCAGTTTAACCTCTTGGTCCAAAACGGCCAGGTCGTGGGTACCGAACCGCTCAACGGCATCACCAATCAGGGCGAGCTGTGCCTTAAGGGCATGAGCGGCTACGACTTCATCAACGACACCAAGATCTTGACTCCTCGCGTACTGCACCCGATGATCCGCCGCACTAAGGGCGCGGATCTTGAGCGCGTAAGCTGGGACGAGGCACTGGATTTCACCGCATCTAAGATGCAGGCCATAATTGACGAATATGGTCCTAACGCTGTCATGACCACCGGCTCTTCGCGAGGCGGCGGCAATGAGGCGAACTACGTCATGCAGAAGTTTACGCGTGCGTGCATCGGCACCCACAGCGTGGACAACTGCGCCCGTACTTGACACGGCCCTACTGTCCTCGGTCTGATGGACACGGTTGGTTCAGGTTGCATGTCATGCTCCATCCCCGGTATGGAGGATGCGGGCTGCATTTTCCTCTTCGGCTATAACCCTGCCGATTCGCACCCCATCGTCGCAAGGCGTATCGTGCGAGCCAAAGAAAAGGGTTGCAAGATCATCGTCGCCGACCCGCGCCATATCGAAACCGCGCGTATCGCCGATATCTACCTTCCGATCAAGAACGGTTGCAACGTCGCGTTCCTCAACGCCTTTGCCAACTGTCTGGTCAACGATGGCCTCTACGACAAGGAATTCGTCGCCGAGCACACGAACGGTTTTGACGAGTGGTGGGAGACCATCAAGAACTACACTCCCGAATCCGTACAGGACATCACGGGTGTCGAGCCCGCGTTGATCCACCAAGCTGCCGAGATGTACGCCACGGCGAAGCCTTCTGCCATCATTGGCTGGGGCATGGGCGTATGCCAGCAGAAGCAGAACCTGAAGACGGTGCACACCATCGCCTCCATCGCCTGCGTTGCCGGCCAGATCGGCAAACCCAATTCCGGCCTCGCGCCCGTGCGCGGTCAGAATAACGTCCAGGGCTCCTGCGATATGGGCATGCTGCCCAACCTGTACCCTGGCTACCAGAAAGTCACCGACCCCGCCGCTCGCGCCAAGTTTGCCAAGGCTTGGGGCGTGCCCGAGGAAAAGCTCCCCTTGGAGGAGGGCTACAAGCTCACCGACCTGGGCCACCTGGTCGACGAGGGCAAGGTGCATTGCTTCTACAACTACGGCGAGGACCCGGTGCAGACCGAGCCCGATTCGGCCGGCATGCGCAAGACGCTCTCCGAGCTGGATCTGTTCATTTGCCAGGACATCTTTATGACGCAGACGACTATGCTCGCCGACGTCATCCTGCCCGCTACCTCTTGGGGCGAGCACGAGGGTGTCTTTACCGCATCCGACCGTAGCTTCCAGCACTTTGATGCGGCTGTTCCGCCCAAGGGCGAGTGCCGCCACGACTGGGAGATCTTCGCGGACCTGTCTACGCGCATGGGCTACCCCATGCACTACGACAACACCGAGCAGATCTGGAACGAGTGCATTAGCCTGTGCCCCAACTTTGTGGGCGCAACCTACGAGAAGATGGCTCCCGAGGGCGGTTACGCCCAGTGGCCCGTCAAGAGCACCGATGTGAACGACCACGGCACGGCCGACATGTTCGCTGGTGGCAAGTTCACCACCAAGGACGGCCGCGCCAACCTGATGGCGCACGACTGGGAGGCGCCCTCCGAGCTTCCCGACGATGAGTACCCGCTCATCCTGTGCACCGTCCGTGAGGTCGGCCACTACAGCTGCCGCTCGATGACCGGCAACTGCAAGACGCTGGCGCTGCTCGCCGACGAGCCCGGCTTTGTCCGCATGAATCCCGCGGACGCCCAGGCGCGCGGCATCAAGAACGGCGACATCGTCTCGATTCACAGCCGCCGCGGCCAGGTATACAGCCGCGCCGACGTGAGCGACCGTATCAACAAGGGCACGGTCTATATGACCTACCAGTGGTGGATTGGCAAGTGCAACGAGCTGACCATGCACAAGGTCGACCCGGTCTCGCATACGCCCGAGGACAAGTTCTCCGCCTGCCAGGTCGACGCTATCGCCGACCAGGTCTGGGCTGAGGGCGAGGTCGAGCGTCAGTACACCGAGCTCAAGCAGGCTCTGGTGGACGCCGCCGCTCCTCAGGACGTTGAGCCCGGCGCCGCCAAGTTCGACGACGAGACGCACGTGAACCAAATCGTGTAGTCCCGTTCTCGTTGGCTTTTTGGGCCGGGCGTCCCGTACGTTCGGGAGCCCGGCCCGTTATTTTGAAAGGAAGTGGGGATGAACCGCTTCATCGACATCAACCCGGAGAGGTGCATCGGCTGCGGAACATGCCAGTCCGCCTGTGCCGACGCCCACCGGATGCAGGGTCTTCAGGATACGCCGCGCCTGGCGCTCGTGAAGACCGGCGGTATTTCGGCCGCCCTTGCCTGCCACCATTGCGAGGGTGCCCCCTGCGCCGAGGTTTGCCCGGTGAATGCCATCGAGCACGATGGCGACCGCATCCACGTCAAGGAGCAGGAGTGCATCGGGTGCAGGCTGTGCGCCATCGCGTGCCCCTTCGGAGCCATCCATCCCGATGGCACGTCTATCGCCGGTGTCGCAGGCATGTGCGACCCGACGCCTTCGTATCCTAAGTCCCTGAGCAGCCTGCTGACGTGGGCTCCTGGCCAGTACACCTGCGCTGTCAAGTGCGACCTGTGCGCCTTCGATCCGGACGGTCCGCATTGTGTGGCGGCGTGCCCCACCAAGGCGCTGACCGTCATGGGCGGCGCGGCCGATCGCGAGCTTGACGAGGCCAAGCGCCTGCGCTCGATCGAAAACGGTCCGGTCGTCGACGCTACCGCTGTGGCCCAGGGCCTGTCCGAGAAAGCAGAAGGGAGCGTAAACAATGGATAGCATGACGCTGTTTATCGCATCGCTTGCCGTCTCGTGCATCGGTGCGCTCGCCTCGGTTCTGCTGATCAAAGCCGATAACGCCGCCAAGACCGCCGGCTGCCTTGTCGGCGCCGTCGCCGCGGTGCTTTCGTTTGTGGCCGGTATCCAGGCCGTGCTGGGCAATGTCGCGTCGGTCGACACCATCGTGTTCTTCCCGTTTGCCCATTTCCAGCTGCTGCTCAATCAGCTGTCCGGTCTGTTCGTGGCACTCATCTCGGTGCTCGCGTTTGCCGGTTCGATCTACGGTCTCAACTACTTTGATGAGTACCCGGGCAAAAAGGGCCGCGCCGGCTTCTTCTTTAACACCTTCGTGGCGTCCATGATGCTCGTCATCACCGCCGACAACGTGTTTTGGTTCCTGGTCGCCTTTGAGCTCATGTCGCTGACCTCTTACTTCTTGGTCGTGATCGAGGAGAACGAGAACTCCATCCACGGCGGTTGGCTCTACTTTGTGATCGCGCACGTGGGCTTTGTGCTCATCATGGCGAGCTTCCTCACCATGACCAACTTCGCCGGCGGCTCGTTTGCCTTTGCGGATTTCCGCGCCACGCAGTTTAGCCCCGCGGTCGCATCCGTGTGCTTCGTGCTCGCCTTCTTTGGCTTTGGCGCCAAGGCCGGTATCATCCCGCTGCACGGCTGGCTGCCCAAGGCACATCCCGAGGCGCCGTCCAACGTGAGTGCCCTCATGTCCGGCGGCATGATCAAGATCGGTATCTTCGGCATCCTCAAGGTTGGTCTCGACCTGCTCTCCGCCTCGGGCGTTCAGGTCTGGTGGGGCCTTATGGTCATGGTCTTCGGTGCGATCTCGTCGGTCCTCGGCGTGGCGTTCGCCCTGCAGGAGCATGACATCAAGCGCCTGCTTGCCTATCACTCCGTCGAGAACATCGGCATCATTCTGCTCGGCGTCGGCGCCTCCATGGCCGCCATGGCGCTCAATTCGGTCGGCATCGCCGTCCTGGCTCTGATGGCCGCCCTCTACCACACGTTTAACCACGCGATGTTTAAGGGCGAGCTGTTCTTGGGCGCCGGTGCGCTGCTGTACTCCACGGGTACGCGCAATATGGAGAAGATGGGCGGCCTGTTCCGTCGTATGCCGGCAACGGCCATCTGCTTCCTCGTCGGCGCGCTTGCCATCTCGGCCATCCCGCCCTTCAACGGCTTTGTGTCCGAGTGGTTTACCTACCAGTCGCTCTTTAACGCCGCCATGCAGGGCGACAAGGCCGTCATGATCGTGGCCGTGTTCGCTGCCGTCGCGCTTGCCATTACCGGCGCTCTGGCCGTCACGTGCTTCGTCAAGGCCTATGGCGTCTCCTTTGCCTCCGCGCCCCGCTCCGAGGCCGCGGCCAATGCCAAGGAGGTTCCCGCCCCTATGGTGTTTGCACAGGGCCTGCTCGCGGCCATCTGCGTCGTGCTGGGCATTGGCGCTCCCGTGATCGCGCCCGTTCTGGTCGACGTCGCCGCGTCCGTGCTGCATCCGTACGGCGGCGTGTTTGCCGCCGAGGGCATGGAGCTCATGAACCAGTACTCCGGCGCTGCCATCTCCACGCCTGCGATCGCCATTGCGCTCGTGGTGCTCGTCGGCCTTGCCTGCGGTTATCGCAAACTCAAGACCGTCGGCAAGGTGCAGAAGTCCCAGCCGTGGGCATGCGGCTATGCTCCCAACGAGCATATGCCCGTCGTGGCCACGACCTTTGCCTCCGAGGTTTCCTGGTTTATGCAGCCGCTCTACACGCTGCGCGACCGCTGCACGGCCGTCTGCTGGTCCATCGCGCACTTCTTCCAGAAGCTCACCGGTGTGGCCGAGGCTGTGGAGCCCGTACCCGACAAGGTTCTCGTCGATGCCCCGCATAAGGGTGTCGAGAAGCTCGCCGACCTCGCGACTAAGCTCGAGGGCGGCAACTACAGCATCTATATCTGCTACATCGTCGCGGCACTCGTGGTGTTCCTCGTGCTCGCCGTGCAAATGGGTTAAGGAGGGGAGAGCATGAACAACATCGTACTTGCCGTTCTGCAGGGCGTGGTCGTCATGGCCGTCGCGCCGTTCTTCTCCGGTCTCGGTCGCGTGATCCGCGCCAAGATGCACAACCGTCGCGGCCCCAGCATCATGCAGGACTACCGCGACCTGGCCAAGCTCTTTGCGCGCCCCGAGTCCCAGAGCGAGGACGCGAGCTTTGCGCTGCGCATTATGCCGCCGCTGTTCTTCGCCGTTGCCTTTATGCTCGCGATGGGTCTGCCACTCTTTACGGTACAAAGCCCCATCCCGGTCTTTGGTGACGCCATCACCATCATGTATAGCCTGGCGCTCGCCCGCTTCTTCTTCGCCCTCTGCGGCGTGGATTCGTCCAACGCCTACGCCGGTATCGGTGGCGTTCGCGAGCTGCTCATGAGCGTTCTCATCGAGCCGTCCATGCTGCTGGCGCTGTTTGCCGCCGCCCTGGTGTGCGGCTCCACCGACATCGCCACTATGGGTCAGCACATCATGACGGGCGCCGTCGACGCGCCGGTCGCCGTGATCCTCGCCGGCATCGCCTTTGCGATCGCCTGCTACATGGAGCTCGGCAAGCTGCCGTTTGATCAGGCCGAGGCCGAGCAAGAGCTTCAGGAAGGTCCGCTCGCCGAGCTTTCCGGCCCGTCGCTCGCCATGGCCAAGCTCGCCATGTCCATGAAGCAGGTCCTGGTCGTCGCCTGGTTCTGCGCGATCTTTATCCCCTGGGGCGAGCCCGCGACCGTGGGCGCCGCCGCCGTTCTGGGCGCGGTCATCTTCCTGGTGAAGTGCCTGATCGACTTTGTCGTGTGCGGAGTGATCGAGAACTCCTGCTCGCGCTCGCGTTTTAAGGTGCTTGGCAATCAGACCTGGGCCGTCGTGGGCATCGCCGTTCTGGCGTTTGTCTTCGTGGTCGTCGGCGTGTAGGAGAAGGGAGAAACAATGTCATTTGCAGTCAGTCTGTCCCTTCTCGGCTTGGTCGCTATCGCGGCCCCGATGGTGGCCTCGGTGCTCGTCGCCCTGTTCCCCCGTCCGTACGCCAAGTGGTTCAGCGTTTTGGGTGCCGCCGTCTCGACGGCCTGCACCATCGCCCTCGCCGCGAATTTCGCTGGCGCCGGCATGCCCGACACGCAGGTCCCCCTGATCTCGTTTGGGCAGACCCTCGTCATGGGATTCACCTTCGATCGCATGAGCACGCTGCTCGCGCCCGCCTTTGTGGGTATCGGCCTGCTTGTCGTGATCTATTCGATCCCCTATATGAGCGAGAATAACCGTGAGCATCCCGACGCACCGCGTCGTCGCTTCTACGCGTACCTCGCGACCTTCATCGGCGCCATGGCCGGCCTTGTGTACAGCTCGACCCTTTTGGGCCAGCTCATGTTCTTTGAGATCACGGGTGCGTGCTCTTGGGGCCTCATTAGCTACTACATGACGCCTACGGCCAAGAAGGCCGGCATGAAGGCCCTGATCATCACGCATATCGGTGCGCTCGGCCTGTATCTGGGCGCCGCCATCGTGTTTGCCCACACCGGCACCTTCGCCATTACCGCGATTGCCGGCCTCGACGCCAAGCTCAAGGCTATCGTCCTTTTGCTCGTGCTGTTTGCGGCCTGGGCCAAGTCCGCGCAGGTACCCATGTACATGTGGCTGCCTTCGGCCATGGAGGCGCCGACGCCTGTTTCGGCCTACCTGCATGGTGCCTCGATGGTCAAGGTCGGCGTGTGCGTGTTCGCGCGTGCACTCGTCTCTGCCGGCGAGGTTCCCGAGATCGTGGGTTGGGTTGCCATTATCGACGCCATGGTCACCATGCTCTTTGGTTTCCTGATGTACCTTCCGCAAAAGGATATGAAGCGTCTGCTGGCCTTCTCCACGATCGCCCAGCTCTCCTATGTGTTCTTTGGTCTGGGCCTTTCGGTCTTTGGCAGCCAGCTGGCCTTTGATGGCGCCGTGTGCCACATCTTTAACCACGCTTTCGCCAAGACGCTGTTCTTCCTGATCGCCGGTTCGTTCTCCTTTACGCTCGGCACGCGTATGCTGCCCAAGCTTCGCGGCATCGTAAAGAAGTACCCGATCTCGGGCGTTGGCTTTGGTGTCGCCGCGCTCGCCATTGCCGGCGTGCCGCCCATGAACACGTTCTTCTCGAAGTTCCAGATCATCGCCGGCGGCTTTTCTGTGGGTGCCGGCAACGTCGCGATCCTGGTGCTCGTGTGCATCTTGGTCGCCGAGACCGTCGCCACCTTTGCCTGGTTCCTTAAGTGGATGGGCTATTGCCTGCCCGGCGAGCCGAGCGAAGAGGTTGCTGCGGGAGCCCCGCTTCCCCGCGCGATGGCGTTCGTGTTCATCGTGCTCATCATCATGGTCATCGTCAGCGGCCCGCTTTCGGCCAGCTGGATCGGTTAGGAGGTAGAACGACATGGGTTATTCGATCGTCAACATCCTTGGCGGCCTTCTGATCGTCACGTCCACCATGGTGGTCGTCTCCAAGAATATCAAACATGCCATCCGCTGGTATGCGGTGCAGTCGCTGGTGCTCGTGGGGCTGCTCGCCACGCTCGGTGTCACCACCGGTGCGCAGGAGCTGCTTATGTGGGCTGGATCTGCCTTTATCACTAAGGTCGTCCTGGTCCCTTACATCCTCAACCGCGCGTACAAGAAGATGGGCGAGCCGAGCGACGCATCGCTCAAGGCCGGCCTTAAGCCCGCGTGGGCCATTTGTATCATCGCCGTGGAGGTCGCGATCTGCTTTGCCGTCGTGACGCAGATTAGCCTGCCCACGGCCGAAGTCGCAACGCCCGCGCTCGCTATTAGCTTCGCTCACTTCTTTGTGGGCCTCACCTGCATCATTTCGCAGCGCAACATCATGAAGCAGATCTTTGGATACTGCCTTATGGAAAACGGCAGCCATGTGACGCTCGCGCTTTTGGCCCCCACCGCTCCCGAGATCATCGAGATCGGCATCGCCACCGACGCCATCTTTGCCGTCATCATCATGTCCATCGTCGTGCGTCGCATCTGGGACGACTCCCACTCGCTCGATGCGCGCGACCTGTCCGAGCTGAGGGGGTAGTCCATGGAAACGTTGATTCTCGCCCTGCTCGCGACTCCTTTGGTGTTCTCGCTGGTCATGGCGTTTTTGCCCAAGAACACGTCCTATAACGTGTTTGCCGGTCTCAACCTGGTCTCCGTCGCAGCCGTCCTGGTGCTGTCGGTTATGACGGCCGGTGACGTCCTTATGAGCGGCGACACCGCGAGCGCTCTTGGCCTGTGGTTCCACCTCGATTCGCTGGGCGCCATCTTTGTGATGCTCATCGGCTTTATCGGTTTTCTTACGGGACTGTTCTCGCTGCCCTATGTAAAGGCTGATATCGAGGAGGGCTCCATGCCCGCCGAGCGCGCCAAGCAGTATTTTGCGCTGTTTAGCCTGTTTGTGTTCACCATGCTGCTCGCGTGCCTGTCCAACAACATGATCCTCACGTGGGCCGCCGTGGAGGCAACCACGCTTTCCACCGTGTTCCTCGTGGGTATCTACAAGAACAAGACGGCCCTCGAGGCCTCTTGGAAGTACGCGATGGTCTGCACCGCCGGCGTGGCCTTTGGCCTCTTTGGCACGCTGCTGATCTACGCCAACGCCGCCGATGTGATCCCCAACGCCCACGAGGCCGCGTTTCTGTCGTGCGTGCTGCCGTATGCCGACCAGTTCGACCCGACGCTCATGCGCCTCGCCTTTGCGTTTGTCGTGATCGGCTTTGGCACCAAGGCCGGCCTGTTCCCCATGCATACTTGGCTGCCCGATGCCCACTCCCAGGCTCCGAGCCCTGTCTCGGCCCTGCTCTCGGGCGTGCTGCTTAAGTGCGCCATGCTTGTGATCATGCGCTTCTACGGCTTTACTATCCAGGCCGTGGGCGCCGAGTATCCGCAACTTCTGCTGCTGATCGTCGGCACGCTGTCCATTTTGGTGGCGGCGCTTTCGATGTTTCGCCAGGACGACCTCAAGCGCCGCTTTGCGTACTCGTCTGTGGAGAACGTGGGCGTTATCGCCCTGTGCCTGGGTATCGGTGGCCCGCTGGGTATCGCCGCGGCCCTGCTGCACTGCGTGTTCCACGGCTTTACCAAGACGCTTGCCTTCTGCGTGTCCGGCAACATCCAGCACGCCTTTGGCACGCGTAGCCTGGCCAAGATCCAGGGCGTCGTCGAGGTTGCCCCCGCAACCGCCGCGCTCGCCATCCTGGCGCTGCTCGGTCTTGGTGCCTTCCCGCCCTTTGGCATGTTTATCTCCGAGTTCCTGACTTTTGTCGCCGGTGTTACCGCCGGTCCCATGTGGCTGGTCGTCGTGGTCGCCCTCGGTCTTACCGTGGCCATCTCCGCGCTCACCCGCATCGCACTCAAGTCGGTATTCGGCCATGCGCCCCAGGGCATGGGCAAGCATGAGGCCCCGGCGCTCATGCTTATCCCCGAAATCATCCTGGCTGTCATGATCTTGTGGTTTGGCATCGCCACCCCGCTGCCTCTCGTGCACGGTGTGGAGACTGCGACCGGCATTGTGCTCGAGCAGAGCACCGAGGAACTTCACGCGACGCCGATGTACCGCGCTGTGTTCGGTACCGAGACCGCTCAGAGCGAGGTGGAGTAACGAATGATTGAAATTGAGAACAAGGTGTATGCCCGTCGCTGCGAGAGCCATGTCGAGGCCCTGCGCCGCGCCGTTCCGGGCTGCATCGAGAAGGTCGAGTGGCAGTGCGAGGACCAGCTGACGATTACCGTCAAGCAGGACAAGCTGCCCGAGGCCGTCCACTACCTGTATTACGAGCGCTACGGCTGGATTCCCGTGATCATCGGCAACGATGAGCGCAGCCTGTGCGGCCGTTATGCCGTGTACTACGTCATCTCCATGGAGGGGGAGGATCCCGGCTGGGTGACCGTCCGTGCCGAGGTCGATCCCGCCAAGATGACGTTCCCGTCCGTGACGCCGTTCGTCCCCGCCTGCGTGTGGGGCGAGCGCGAGCTGCGCGATATGTTCGGCCTGATCCCCGAGGGCCTGCCCGATCGTCGTCGCCTGGTACTGCCCGACGATTGGCCCAGCGGTCTGTACCCGCTGCGCAAGGACTCCATGGACTACCGCTTCCGTCCCGCTCCCGCGAGCGACATGGAAAACTACGAGTTCTTGGCCGACACCAAGGGCAAGGAGACCACGCTCGTCCCCATGGGCCCGCTGCACATTACCTCCGACGAGCCCGGCCACTTCCGCCTGTTCGTCGAGGGCGAGACGATCGTCGACGCCGACTACCGTCTGTTCTACGTGCACCGCGGCATGGAGAAGGTCGCCGAGACGCGTCTGAACTATGACGCCGTGACGTTCCTCGCCGACCGCATCTGCGGCATCTGCGGCTGCGCCCACTCGGTGGCCTATGCCGAGGCCGTCGAGCGCGCCCAGGGCATTCATGTCCCGCCGCGCGCCCAGTACATCCGCGCCATCATGCTCGAGGTCGAGCGCCTGCACTCGCATCTGCTCAACATTGGCCTGGCGTCGCACTACACGGGCTTCGACTCCGGCTTCCAACAGTTCTTCCGCGTCCGCGAGAAGTCCATGGACCTGGCCGAGAAGCTCTCCGGTCACCGCAAGACCTACGGCCTCAACGTGATCGGCGGCGTGCGTCGCGACATTTTGGCCGAGCAGAAGCTCTCCACGCTCACGACCATCCACCAGCTGCGCTCCGAGGTTCAGGAGCTCGTCGACGTCTTGCTCTCCACGCCCAACTTTATCGAGCGTACGAGCGGCATCGGCGTCCTGGACCGCAAGATCGCACGCGACTTCTCGCCGGTCGGCCCGCTCATGCGCGGCTCGGGCTATGCCCGCGACGTGCGCTTTGACCATCCCTTCGACGGCTACGCCGATCCGGACGTCCAAAAGATGCACGCCGCCACGGCCGACACCTGCGATGCCTTCGGCCGTACCGCCGTTCGCATCCAGGAGGTCTACGATTCGATCGACATGATCGAGACCATGCTTGAGAACTGCCCGTCGGGCCCCATCCTCACCACGGATTGGGAGTACACCCCGCACAAGTACGCCATCGGTGCCACCGAGGCGCCGCGCGGCGAGGACGTGCACTGGGCCATGCTCGGCAACAACCAGAAGTGCTACCGCTGGCGCGCCAAGGCCGCCACGTACAGCAACTGGCCGGTCCTGCGCTACATGTTCCGCGGCAACACCGTGGGCGATGCAGCGCTGATCGTCGGCTCGCTCGACCCGTGCTACTCCTGCACCGACCGCGTGACGGTGACCGATGTCGCCGCCAAGCGCGACCACGTGCTCGACAAGGAGCAGTTCGAGAACGTCTGGCGCGACAAGTCGCCGCTCGCGGGCGAGGGCACCATGGCCGCTCCGCTCGATGAGGAGGCGCTCTAATATGCTGAAGCTTTGGAAGGTTAACGCCAGGGCCGGCGACGCGACAGTCAAGTACCCGTTTGCGCCGTTCCCCACCAACAAGGACATGCGCGGCAAGCCCGAGCACAATGCCGAGCTCTGCATCGCCTGCGGTGCCTGCGGCGTGGCGTGCCCGGCCGATGCCATTCGCATGGACACCGACCTTGCGGCCGATACCATTACCTGGTCGATCGACTACGGCCGCTGCATCTTCTGCGGCCGTTGCGAGGAAGCCTGCCCCATGGAGGCCATCAAGCTCACCGAGGAGTTTGAGCTGGCCGTCATGAGTAAGGACGACCTCACCAGCAAGAGCGTCTATACGCTCGAGCACTGCTCGCGCTGCGGCAAGCCGTTTGCCCCGCACAAGGAGATCGACTATGCCAAGCGCCTGCTGCAAAAGGCCGGCGGCATGGAGGCCGAGCAGGCTGCCCGTACCGTCGGTATGTGCCAGGAGTGCAAGCGCGAGCTCGACGCCCTGCGCGCCGCCTCGGCCGTAAAGACCGGCAACGCGCACGGCATGGCTGCCAACGAGACGCTTGCGTCCGGTGAGCCCCAGGGCCCCGGCATGGAGTATCTGGGCGGCCACGGCGTGAACCCGGAGTATGTCGACCGCGAGCTCAACCCCGATGCGCCCGAGATTCCCGCCGGTCCTGCACCGGTCGAAGGCATCATCATGGATTTTGATACGAAGGAGGAGTAACCATGGCCGAACCCACGCTTTTGCCCGAGCGGCTTCAGTACCGCCCGACCAAGATCGAGCTCGACGAGAGCATCGAGAAGGCCAAGGCGACCCTTCTTAAGAAGATCAAGCGCTCGGTGTACGTCTACCGCGTTGACTGCGGCGGCTGCAACGGCTGCGAGATCGAGATCTTCGGTTCCATCACGCCCGTCTTCGACGTCGAGCGCTTTGGCATCAAGGTCGTGCCCTCGCCCCGTCACGCCGATGTGCTGCTGTACACCGGTGCCGTGACGCGTGCCATGCGCATGCCGGCCCTGCGCGCCTTTGAGGCCGCACCCGATCCCAAGATCGTGGTGTCCTATGGCGCGTGCGGCTGCACCGGTGGCATCTTCTACGACAACTACTGCGTCTGGGGCGGCACGGACAAGATCTTGCCGGTCGATGTCTACATCCCCGGCTGCCCGCCCAGCCCCGCGCAGACCATCTACGGCTTTGCCATGGCGCTCGGTCTGCTGGACCAAAAGCTCCATGCCGAGACCACCGTGGAGGCCGCCGGCGAGCAAGCCGATATCCTGCACCCCGGCGTGCCGTACAAGCTGCGCGTTGCCATCGAGCGCGAAGCTCGCGCCATGAGCGGCTACCGTTACGGCCGCGACCTGGCCAACGAGTTTATGGATACGCTCGAGGGCGCGCCCAAGGGCGATATCCGCGGTGCCATGGCGCTGCTCATCGACAAGCAGGACGATCCGCGCCGCGTCGAGGTGTACTCGGCGCTGCAGGATCTGGTGCTGGCCGGAGGTCGCTAGATGGAGCTCACGGACCGCTCTGGTTACTTTGCGGGCCCCGGCATGCTCGGCGGCTCCTTTGGCGATGCCTCGCGCGCAAGCGACGAGGCTGCCGAGGGCGTCGCCGACCCCTGCCTGGGCCATGCGCCCGACCAGGTGGTCTTCTATGAGCTCACGCGTAAGTTTGTGGAGACCGAGGAAGACGTTCCCCAAGAGGCCTGCGACGTGCTGTACTACACGCTCGCCGTGGGCCACCACACCGGCGTGCTCGACTGCTTTGAGCCGCGCCTGTCGGTGCCGGTGGATGTGTTCTATTCGCTCGTCGACGCGCTGCCGGAGGGGGAGGCCAAGACCAAGTTCGAGGCCATCCGCTCCTTTGGCGAGTGCCAGCTCGACAAGGCGGCGGTGCCGTCGCTGCTCGAGGCCTGCGACGCGCTGCTCGACGAGCGCGGTTTTCGCGGGTCGGCCAAGGCCGGCATCTCGGTGTTCGACGACGACTTTGGCCTGCATGCCCAGCAGGTCGCGTTCTTAATGAAGTTTCGCGATCTGGTTGAGCGCGTGCGCGATGTGTCGGGCGTGTATCTGACGGGGAGGTTGCAGTAATGGGTCGCGTTGTGGATGGTCGTGTGAACGACGCCCCGTTTGCGGGTATCGTGCTCACGGCGGGAAGCGTGCTGCGTGCCGACGATGCCGCCGGCCCCGTGCTCTCCAAAAAGATGGAAGACACACCTATCGCCGGTTGGTACACCATCGACGGAGGCCAAACGCCCGAGGACGACATCATCGAGGTCAAGCGCGAGCGTCCGCCTCGCCTGGTCTTGGTCGATGCCGCCGACATGGCGCTGCCCGTCGGGTCTATCCGCCTGCTCGATAAGCGCGATGTGGCCCGCAAGTCGATGTTCACCACGCATTCGCTTCCTTTGTCGATTCTGATCGAGGAAATCGAGCAATCGTGTGATGATATCGTCTTCGTTGGGATTCAGCCGGGCGACACGGAGTTCTACAACCCCATGTCCCCGGAAGTCTTTGACGCCGTCGACGCCGTGTATGACGCCGTGGCTGCCAACGACTTTTCCCACTTTGTCCGCTTGGGGCAAGAGCAATAGGAGCGCTTGTCCCTGCTAATTAGGAAAGAAGTGATTGACATGGCAGATTCCAAGATGGAGTACCCCGCTCCCGATTGCCTGGCGCCCGCCGCGATCGAGGCCAAGACCGAGGCCGCCGGCGTGACCAAGGCCAACCTGCCGGTCGCAAAGGCCTTTCTGTTGGCAATGTTCGCCGGTGCGTTTATTGCCTTCGGCGGCCTGTTCTTTACCGTGTTCTTGAGCGATAGCACGCTGGGCTGGGGCGCCCAGCGCGTCGTGGGCGGCCTGTGCTTTTGCCTGGGCCTGGTGCTCGTGCTGGTGTGCGGCGCCGAGCTGTTTACCGGCAACTCGCTTATGGTCTGCGCGCTCAAGAGCAAAAAGATCACCCTGGCTCAGATGCTCAAGGCATGGCTCGTCGTGTGGCTTGGTAACTTTGCCGGTGCCCTGTTCATCGTCTTTTTGGTGTACATGGCCGGCATCTATAAGCTCAACGGCGAGGCGGTCGCCAACTCCATGGTGAGCGTCGCCGCCGGCAAGGTGACAATCGACTGGGTGACGATCTTCTTCCGCGGCATCCTGTGCAACATCTTTGTGTGCCTGGCCGTGTGGATCGGTACCGCCGGCAAGACCGTGGTCGATAAGGTCGTGGGCATTTTGCTGCCGATCGCTGCCTTTGTGGCCTGCGGTTTTGAGCACTGTGTCGCCAACATGTACTTTTTGCCCATGGGTGCCGTGATGCACGCGTGCGGCTATGGTGCCGACGTCGCCGGCGCCGATGCGCTCAACGTCGCGGGCATTGCGTTTAACCTATCCGCTGCCACGCTGGGCAACATTGTGGGCGGTGCGGTTCTGGTCGCGCTCGGCTACTGGTTTATCTACGCCAAGAAGTCTGAGGCGTAAGGTACCGTCTGTTTGACGTTGGGCCTCCCGCGGGGCGTTGCCGTGCGGGAGGCTTTTTGGGTCTGGGGCTCGTTGCCGGGCTTTTGGCCTGTTGTGTTTGGCTGGTGAAAGGGGTAATCGAGATGGCATCTGCTGTGGAGCGTAACGGTCGCGCTGTGGTGACCACATGCGGGGGATGCTATGCCGATTGCGCCTTTGCGGCACGCGTCGAGGGCGGTCGCGTGGTGGCCGAGTTGCCGGTGCCGGGGCATCCGTGCGCGGCGCGTGCCCTCTGCGCCCGCGGTCGGCATCGCCTGGCAATGTCGTTTGACGAGCGCGACCGCATTTTGCACCCCATGCGTCGCCGCCAGGATGGCTCGGGGTTCGATGCGATTTCCTGGGACGAGGCGTTTGCCCAGATTGCCGAGCGTCTTTTGGGGATTGTTGAAGAACATGGTCCGCGCGCGCTGGGCATGACGCTCGGCGTGCCCTCGTTCGACCGCTACTGGGCCTATCGTTTTATGCATGCGTTGGGTTCGCCCAACGTGTACGGTGCCGATGGCGCCTGCGAGGTAAGTCGTCTCACCGGTTGGGAGCATAGCTTGGGCTATAGTCCCGCCTCCGACCTGGCGCATACCGATTGCATCATGTATCTGGGGCGTTCCATCGTCGATTCGTCGACGATGGGGGCCGTTGATGCGCTCAACGATGCTCGTCGACGTGGGGCGAAGATCATCGTGGTCGACCCCCGGCGCAGTGGCTCGGCTGCGCTTGCCGACCGCTGGCTGCGCGTGCGCCCGGGCTGCGACCTGGCCTTGCTGCTGGGCATTGCGCATGTCTTGATTGCCGAGGACCTGTATGACCACGAGTTCGTGACCCGCTATACCACGGGTTTTGATGAGCTGGCGCAGACTGCTGCTGTTTGGACGCCCGAGTGGGCTGAGTCGATGTGCGATGTGCCGGCGGACGATATCCGAGTGACTGCGCGTGATTTGGCTGCCGCCGCGCCTGCCGCTGTGGTGGATGCGGGCTTTCATGGCGGTATCGGTATTGCGTATGCCAATAGCACCCAGACCGCGCGTGCGATTTGTCTGGTCGATGTGCTGCTGGGCTGCATCGGACACGCGGGCGGTGCCCTCAACCCGCCCACGCCGCTTGCGTTGGGCGATTTGGACCCTGCGCGTTTCGCGAAGCCGTCGATGCCACGTGAGCCCAAGTTGGGGTCCGAGCGCTATCCACTGGTCGATCCGGTGCGCGGTCTGTGCACGACCATCGGTCAGTCGATTCTTACCGGGGACCTGCGAGGGCTGATCGTTTACGCCAGCAATCCCGGCGCGGGCTATGGCAATGCGCAGGCTTGGTTGGGTATTTTGCAGCAGCTCGACTTGCTCGTGACGATTGATATTCGCTGGTCCGAGACAGCGCGTGCTTCTGACTTCGTGCTGCCCGACGTGACGTATCTGGAGGCCGACCGCGGTGCGGGCACAGTTGTGGGTACCAACGATTCGCGGGTGTTCTACCGCAACGCCGTGCTGCCTGTGCAGCATGACGACACACGTCCCGGTCGGGAGATATTTGCCGGTCTGGCGCAGGCGTGTGGCGTGGGTGAGTACTTTCGGTTTACGTCCGACGATCTGGCGGCTGCCCAGGTGGCGCCTTTTGGGATCAATCTGGACGAGCTCAAGGAGCGCGGCTGGGCCGACACGGGTGTTGCGTTGCCGTCGCGTACGGGCGAGCCGGCGATTCCCTTGGATGGCGGCAAAATTGCGCTGGCAAGCGCCGTATGGGAACGAGCCGGTCTGGGTCGTGTACCCAACTGGATCGCTCCCATGGTGGAGCCTGGCCCGGGGATGTTTCGCCTCATTAGCGGCAACCGTCCCTTTGAGTCGCATACCTCGCGCAGGCTCGCGGCCCAAGGTGCCGCCGAGGCTGGATCGGACCTGGATGCCGTGCAGATGAATGCCGATGCTGCTGCGCGCATGGGTATCGCCGATGGCGAGGTCGTCGAGCTTGTGAGCGACATGGGCCGTGACCGCGTGCGCGTGGAGACGACGTCGTATCTGCATCCGGCGTGCATCTTTACGTCGGCCGCCCCCGGCGGGCGTTCGTTTGGCGCCGATGCCGCTGGCGCTCAAGCCTTGGGCGTGGGCCCGCTCGACCATACGCCGCTGCGCTGGGACCCGTTGACGGGTGCCGCGCTCACCCAGGAAAACGCTGTTCGCGTGGAAAAGATCGCGGCGCGCGAGGATAATAGCTATTGATTGACTCAGCCGATCGAATTGGCTGATAGTTTGACGTTCGAACGATTGATTCACCTTTGGTTTTGAAAGGCCGCACATGAGCGATAGCCAGAACATGTCCGATGAGGTGCGCGCCCGCCTGCGCGCCATTCCCTCCGTCAACGAGCTGCTTGCCGAGTGGCCGGTAGTGAAGGCGGCGGGGGAGACCTGCGACGCGGTGGTGCATGCCGCCGTGACGGCCGAGCTCGACGGGGAGCGCGCAGCCATTCGCGCCGGTGTCGCCCCACGCTCTAAGCGTGACTTGGCCTCGGCGATCGAGTGGCGTGCGCATCGCTCCGCACTGCCGAGCCTGCGCCCTGCCGTCAACGCTACGGGCGTGGTCATCCATACCAACTTGGGCCGCGCCCCGCTTGCGGAGTCGGCCGCCAAGGCCGTGGCCGAGGTCGCGCGCGGCTACAGCACGCTCGAGTACAGCGTGGACACCTGCTCGCGCGGATCGCGCAAAGAGCATGCCGCGCAGCTCATCCGCTCACTCACCGGTGCTGAGGACGCGCTTGTGGTCAACAACAACGCCGCCGCGGTGCTGCTGGTGCTGGCGACTCACGCTGCGGGCAAAGAGGTTATCGTCAGCCGCGGCGAGCTTGTCGAGATCGGCGGCAGCTTCCGTATCCCCGATGTCATGGCGGCTTCGGGCGCCAAGCTCGTCGAGGTCGGAGCCACCAACCGCACGCATTTGAGCGACTACGAGCGCGCCATCACGCCCGATACGGCCATGATCCTCAAGGTCCATCCTTCCAACTATCGCATCGAGGGTTTTCACGAGGAAGTGAGCTCAAGGGAGCTCGCCGCACTGGCCCATAAGCATGGTCTGCTGTTCTACGAGGATCAGGGGTCGGGCGCGCTTCTGCCCGATGACATCCTGGTGCGCGGCGGCGAGGAGACCACGCCGGCTTCGGTCGCGGCGGGGCTCGATATCGTGTCGTGCTCGGGCGATAAGCTGCTGGGCGCCGCACAGGCGGGCATTATCATGGGTCGCCGCGATCTGGTCCAGGCCTGCGGGTCGCATCCGCTTATGCGCGCCCTGCGTCCGGGCAAGTTGGCGCTGACGGCGCTCGAGGCCACGCTGCGCATCTACATGGACGGCGCCGATGTTGCCCATCGCGACATTCCGGTGCTCAACATGCTTACGCTTCCGCAGGCTCATCTGGAGCGTCGCGCACGCAAGCTGCGCGATCGTATGGTCGCCGGGCTCGACAAGGCCGGTTGCCCGTGCGCCGTTCAGGTGGAGATCGTCGAGGAATCGTCAACCCCCGGCGGTGGCTCGCTTCCTACCGTCGAGCTACCCACGATGTGCGTTGCCGTGCGTCTTGTTGACGCGCACCTGACGGTCGATGCGCTCAAGCGCTCGCTTGTCCAGGACTTTGACACGCCGGTCGTCACGCGCGCCTCGCACGACCGCATTTTGTTTGATGTGCGCACACTCGTGGGCGACCGCGATATCGAGACGGCGGCGTCGACGCTTACCGCATGCGTTGAGAAGGCGATTGCTCGATGAGTGAGGTTCAGGCGCTGGTGGAGTGTCCCGTTATCGTTGGCACGGCGGGCCACGTCGACCACGGTAAGTCGGCACTGATCGAGGCGTTGACCGGCAAGAATCCCGACCGTCTGGAGGTCGAGCGCCGTCGCGGTATGACCGTGGAGCTTGGCTTTGGCGAGCTGGCGCTGCCGAGCGGCAAGATCGTCGGCCTGGTCGACGTGCCGGGGCATGCCCATTACCTGCGCGCCATGGTGCAGGGCGCCACGGGCATCGACGTGGCCGTGCTGGTGGTTTCTGCCGTGGAGGGCGTAATGCCGCAGACGCGCGAACACGTGCACGTGCTGGAGCTGCTGGGCGTCACGCATATGGTGGTGGCGCTGACGATGTGCGACCTGGCCGACGCCGAGATGACTGAGCTTGCCGAGCTCGATGTCGATGACTTTTTGTCGGGCACCGTGTTTGCGGGCGCTCCGATCGCCCCTGTGTCTTCCAAGACGGGTGAGGGGATTGATACACTGCTGACCGCGCTCGACGAGTGTGTGGGTGCCTGTTGGGATGCTTGCCGCGACCGCGCCGAGCGCACCGACGCCGCGCCGCGCCTGCCAATCGACCGCTGCTTTACGATCAAGGGTGCCGGTACCGTCGTGACGGGAACGCTCCACGACGCGCCGATCGCGGTGGGCGACGAGCTCGTCGCGCTGCCGTCGCGCGCGGCCTGTCGCGTGCGCGGGATTCAGGTGCATGGCGATACGCAGCGGGCGCTGCCCGGTCAGCGCGTGGCGCTCAACCTGGTGGGCGATGGCGTCGCGGCGCTCAATCGCGGCGAGATGCTCGGCGTGGAAGGCCGTTTTGGCCAGACGCTGCGCTTTATGATGACGTTTACGTATCTGGGCCGCGAGGGTGCTAAGCCGCGCGTGCTCGAATCTGGCGCGCGCGTGCACGTGATGGCGGGCACGGCCGAGGTCGTCGGCCGCATCATGCTCATGGAGGGCGAGGCGCCTGTGGCGGTGGGCGAGACGCGTACCGTTCAGGTTCGTCTGGAGGACCCGCTGCCGCTGCGCTCCGGCGATCATGCCGTGGTGCTGTCGTACTCGCCGGTGATGCTCATTGGCGGTGGGCGCGTGCTGCTTTCGCGCTGCCGTCGCTCGCGCGAGCTTGCCGACGGGGAGCGTGCGCTGTATGCGGCGCTCGAGGCTGGAGATGTTGCGGGTGCGGTGGATTCGTGGTTGGCGCTGCAGGCGCTGCCGGTTGCGGCTGCTGATGTTGCTGCGGCGCTGGATATTGCTGCCGGCGATGTTGGGGCTGCGCTGCGTGCGCAGGTGGGCCAGGGCGCGGTGCGTGAGCTTGCCGCGGGCGATGTGGCGCTGTACGCGAGTGCTGCCGTGCTCGACGCTGCGATGGACGCGCTCGCGACGACCCTGTCGGCCATGCACGCGGCGGCTCCCAAAGAGACGGGCTTTACGCCCGGCGCCGTCGCTCATGCTGCCTGGCCTGCCGCTGATGATGCCGTTGCCGCGGCGTTGATTGCCGAGGGCTGCGCCCGTGGCGTGTGTGCCTCAGAGGGTGCCGAGGTGTTCGACCCGCACTCCGCTGCCGCCGCGGCGCGCGTGGTGCGCGAGGCCTGCGAGCGTATCGTTGCCTTGCTGGACAAGGCCGGCCTCGATGCGCCGACGTTGCCCGAGGTAGGCGAGCAGCTACAGCTCGATCGCGACACCATGACGCGTGCCCTGCGCGAGCTTTCGCTCAACCGCTCAATCGTCAAGGTCGAGCGCGACGTGGCCCTGTCCGCCGCTGCCGAGGCCCATGCGCGTGAGCTCGTCGCCGCCGCCATTGAGGCAGCCGGCGGCGCAGCCACCACGAGCGTGCTGCGTGAGGCTCTGGGCGTGTCGCGCAAGCGTGCCATCAGCATCTTGGAACACCTGGATGCCGTGCGCTTTACGGTGCTCGACAAGAACGCCGGCGGCCTGAGGTCCCTGCGCTAAGCCGGTCACTCGCTCCCGCCTCCTCAGTTGCGGTGAAATAGTTCCTATTTGGAGGCTTTGGCAGCAAATACAGGAACTATTCCACCGCAACTTCTTGCTCGTCTTTTTGGGATGGAGCCGTTTCGGTTTGGTAAAATACCGCCGCACTTGGGAACGGATGGGCTCCGGTGGGCTCCGCGGTCCTCAAAACCGTTGCGAGGCGTGCAAAACGTCTTGGATGTGTTCGATTCACATACGTTCCCGCCATACGCTACCAGCGCTTTTGTGCTCGCGGTCTTGCTGCGTGCCGCAAAGGCGCTGTTTTGTATTTGCATGGGTTTGCCGTGTTGTCTGCCTTGTCGCCTACGGTAATTGGTCCCGTGCGTTGGGCTTTGAACGTGCCGATGGAGGTGTTTTGCCGTATGACTACCGTAAGACGTGCCAATCTTTCTTGTGTCGTCCAAGCGGGCGGGCTGTCCTCACGCATGGGACGCGATAAGGCACGCATGTCGTTTTGCGGCGAGCCGCTCATCGAGCGCGTACTGGGTCGGCTGGCGCCAGTTGCCGGCGAGTTGGTCGTGACGACTTCGCGTCCCAGCGAGCTTGCCTATCTGGAGGAACGCACGTTTGGCGGCCTGGTGCCGCGAATAGTGCCGGACCTTGAGGGGTCGGCGGGCGCCATGCGCGGCATCGCGAGCTCGTTGGCCGCGGCCCGATTGCCGCTTGTGGCGATCGTCGCCTGCGATATGCCGTTTGTCTCGCCGGAACTCATCGGCGCGCTTGCCGATCATGTTGAGGCCGAGGCGCTCGATGTGTTCGTGCCGCGCGAGGAGCGGGGGATTGAGCCGCTTTGCGCCGTCTGGCGCCGTGACTCGTGTGCGCCGGTTGCCCAAGAGCTGCTCGCCTGCGACCGCCAGCGTATTCGCTGCCTGATCAATCGCGTTCAGGCTGGATATATGGATGAGCCGCAGATCGTTAAGGCCGCGGGCTCAACGCTCTGCTTCGAGAACGTCAATACGCCCGAGGAGTTTGCGGCGGCCGAGTTACTCGCCTAGACGATTGGAGTTGCCATGTCTCACGATATTTGTCCCGACACGGGAGAACCTTGTACTTGCGACGGGTCCGAACCCTGTAACTGCGGTTGCGGTGGCTGCGGACATACTGCGGAAGAGGAAGCGGCCGCCGCGGCGTATCGCGATGCACACCGCGAAGGCCCGTCCGGTGATGCTCTCGACCATGAACGCAAGATCATCGTTTCGTTCGACAGCACCTTCGATGTGATGGAATGCGAGCAGCTGTGCCTGGATGCCGGCGTGCCCGGGCGCATTATGCCTTTGCCCGGCTCCATTACCGCCGGCTGCGGGCTGTGCTGGGCCATGCCGTTCTCGGGCGATGCACTCGCCGCCTTCCGCGCTGCCACCGAAGGCCGCATAACCCCCGCTGACTACCATCAGCTCGTCCTCTAACCACCAAAAACCACCACAAAGTTGCCTGTCCCCAATGTGGTGGTTTGGAACACGTGGACGAAACAGGTTTGAAACACGGGTTTTGCGCGTCAGACACTCAAAAACGCTTCTACCTGCATCGTAATCAAAACGAAACATCTGCTCGTCGGCTTATGCGAAACTTTGCTGCAACAGTGCGATATTATCCATACTCGATAAAGTTCGCGGCGCATAGGGTGCCGCGACCGACATTTTTCGTTTCCCATCATTGGAGGAAGCATGAGCTACACGCAGAAAGTTCTCGAAGAGCTCAAGGCCCGCTATCCCGAGCAGCCTGAGTTCATCCAGGCCGCGACCGAGATCCTCGGCACCATCCAGCCGGCGCTCGACGCCCACCCCGAGTACGAGGAGGCCGCCCTGCTGGAGCGCCTCGTCGAGCCCGAGCGCATCGTCATGTTCCGTGTTCCCTGGGTCGACGACCAGGGCAAGGTTCAGGTCAACCGCGGCTATCGCGTCGAGTTCAACTCTGCCATTGGACCCTACAAGGGCGGCCTGCGCTTTAACCCGACGGTTACCCTGGGTATGCTCAAGTTCCTGGGCCTGGAGCAGATCCTCAAGAACAGCCTGACCACCCTTCCCATGGGCGGCGGCAAGGGCGGCTCCGACTTTGACCCCAAGGGCAAGTCCAACAACGAGATCATGCACTTCTGCCAGTCCTTCATGACCGAGCTCTACCGTCACATCGGTCCCAACACCGACGTTCCCGCCGGCGACCTGGGCGTTGGCGGCCGCGAGGTTGCCTACCTGTTCGGTCAGTACAAGCGTCTGACCAACGAGTGGACCGGCGTCCTTACCGGCAAGGGCCTCTCCTTTGGCGGCTCTCTCGCCCGTACCGAGGCCACCGGCTACGGCCTGGCCTACTTTGTGGACGAGTACCTCAAGAGCCGCGGCGACTCCTTCGAGGGCAAGAACGTCGTCGTTCACGGTTCCGGTAACGTCGCCATCTACGCGGTCCAGAAGGTCTCCCAGCTCGGCGGCAAGGTGCTGGCCTGCTCCGATACCCACGGCTGGGTCGAGGATCCCGACGGCATCGACTACACCGTGCTCGAGCATGTCTACAACAAGAAGCGCTCCGGCCACGACAAGGGCGTCACGCTCGCCATGTACGTCGACGAGAAGCCCAATGCCACGTGGCACGAGGGTGACGGCCGCGGCGTGTGGCAGCTGCCCTGCGACATCGCGCTGCCCTGCGCTCGCGAGAACACGCTGCTGCTCGAGGACGCCCAGGCGCTCGTCGCCAACGGCTGCAAGGTGGTCGGCGAGGGCGCGAACATGCCCACGACCATCGAGGCCACGACCTACTTCCAGGAGAACGGCGTCGCCTTTATGCCCGGTAAGGCTGCCAACGCCGGCGGCGTGCTCGTGTCCGGCCTGGAGATGAGCCAGAACGCCGAGCACCTGTCCTGGACCTTCGAGGAGGTCGACGGCAAGCTCGAGCAGCTCATGCGCGGCATGTTCCACAACGTGGACGATACCGCCAAGGAGTATGGCCAGGAGGGCAACTTCGTCATGGGCGCCAACATCGCCGGCTTCCTGAAGGTCGCCGACGCCATGCTCGCTCAGGGCGTCTGCTAATTCTTCGCTTGACATAGCATCGAGGAAGGCTTCCAGTCATCTTGGCTGGGAGCCTTTTTCTGTGGTGGTGAGGGTTGTGCCCCCTCGTTTGGTACACTAAAAGGTACTGGACAAGTGAAGAGATGGGGGAGAACGTGCTCAAGTTCGGTACCTACGTCCGTGTTGGAAACGCGGCCGAAGCCTATGAGCTCTTACAGAAGAACCGCAACAACAAGATTGTGGGCGGCGGCATCTGGATGCGTCTGGGTTCGCGTCGTGTGGCGACGGCGATTGACCTTTCGGCCTGCGGACTCGATCAGATCGAGGAGACCGAGACCGAGTTTCGCATCGGTGCCATGTGTACCCTGCGCCAGCTCGAGCGCCATGCCGAGCTCAACGCGCTTGTCAATAATGTCTTTGAGTTCGCCGTCCACGACATCGTGGGCGTGCAGCTGCGCAACACCGCCACGGTGGGCGGCAGCATCTACGGCCGCTTTGGCTTCTCGGACGTTCTCTCTGCCTTCCTCGCGCTCGATTCCTATGTTGAGCTGACGGGCGCCGGCCGCGTGCCGCTCGCCGAGTTCGTGGATATGGGCTACGTGCGCGACGTGATCGAGCATGTCGTGGTCGTCAAGCACGATTACCGCGCGAGCTATGAGGCCGTGCGCAAGGCTGCGACCGACTTCCCCTCGCTCAACGTCACCGCCGCCTGGTGGGACAACACCTGGCACGTCACCGTGGGCGCCCGCCCGCTGCGCGCGACCCTGCTGCAGGGCGAGGCATGTGGCCTCACCAGCGAGCAGCCTTCCGAGGACGAGCTGCGCGCCCTGGCCGTGTCCGTACGCGCGTTGAGCTACGGCACCAACCTGTGGGGCTCGGCCGACTACCGCCGCCGCATCTCGGCCCCGCTCGCCATCCAGGCCGTGCGCCGTGCCGCCGGCATCGAGCTTTCTGCCGCGCTTGCCCGCGAGCTCGAGACCGTGCAGGTCCCCAAGTTTGCCACGGACGAGTATTCCTGCCGCCGCGTGCCCGGCGTCGATTCTAGCGAGGTGCGCTAATGGCTGCCAAACTCATCGATCTTTCCTTTACGCTCAACGGTCGCAAGGTCAAGGTTCAGATTGCCCCCGACACCATGCTCTTTGCGCTGCTGCGCGAGCAGGGCTGCGCGTCGGTGCGCTGCGCTTGCGAAACCACCAACTGCGGCCTGTGCACGGTGTGGCTTGACGGCGACCCGGTGCTGAGCTGTTCGGTTCCCGCCGCCCGTGTTGAGGGCCACACCATCACCACGCTCGAGGGCCTCAAGGCCGAGTCCGAGGCACTGGCCCGTGCGATGGCTGCCGAAGGCGCCGAGCAGTGCGGTTTTTGCGCCCCCGGCCTCATCATGAACGTGCTGGCGCTTGCCCGCGCCGCCAAGGAGGACCCGAGCCTCGTCGCCACGCGCGAGGAGCTCTCGCGCCAGCTGGCCGGCAACCTCTGCCGTTGCAGCGGCTACGAGAGCCAGCTGCGCGCCATCGTGCGCTTCCTTAACGAGTCCGGCGTGCAGGTGGGCTTTGAGATGCCCGAGCTGCCCATCAACGACACCAGCTGCGACGGTGTTTCCTACAAGCAGATCACCCACAAGCAGCCCAAGAAGGACTCGAAGGCCCTGCTCGAGGGTCGCCCCGTCTACACGGGCGACCTGGTGCCCGCCGGCGCCCTGATCGTCAAGCTCAAGCGCAGCCCGTATGCCCGCGCTAAGATCCGCTCCATCGATACGTCGCGCGCACTGAAGGTGCCCGGCGTCGTGGGCGTCTACACCTACGAGGACGTGCCCCAGCGCCGCTTTACCATCGCCGGCCAGAGCTATCCGCAGCCGTCGCCCTACGACCGCCTGATTCTCGAGAACCTGGTGCGCTACCAAAACGAGGAGGTGGCGATCGTCGCCGCCGAGACTGAGGATGCTGCCGACAAGGCGCTCAAACTCATTAAGGTCGACTATGAGGTGCTCGAGCCGCTGCTCGACTTTACCCAGGCACTCGATAACGACATCGTGGTCCACCCCGAGGGCGACGTGACCTTTATGTTCCCGCAGGGCGGCGACGTTCCGCGCAACTTGGTATGCAGCGGCACGAGCGACTATGGCGACTTGGACGAGGCCTTCGCCCAGAGCGACATCGTCTTCACCCGCACCTATACCAGCCAGGCCACGCAGACCGCGCCCATGGAAACCTTCCGTGCTTTCGCGACGACCGACGCGTTCGGCCGTATTTCGGTGACCACCTCTACGCAGGTGCCCTTCCACGTGCGCCGCATGGTCGCGCAGTCGCTCGACATTCCGCAGTCGCAGGTGCAGGTCATTAAGCCGCGCATCGGCGGCGGCTTTGGCTCCAAGCAGACGGGCTGCTGTGAGATTTTCGTGGCATTCGTTACCCAGCAGACCGGCCGTCCGAGCTACTGCTGCTACACCCGCGAGGAGACCATCACCGCGGGCAATTCGCGCCATCAGATGCAGATGACCGTTAAGCTGGGCGCCATGAACGACGGCACTATCACGGCCATCGACCTGCATACGCTGTCCAACGCCGGCGCGTACGGCGAGCACGCTACCACGACGATTGGTCTTTCGGGCCACAAGAGCCTACCCATCTACAACCACGTGAAGGCGAGCCGCTTTAGCTGGGACGCCGTCTACACCAATACCAACCGTGGCGGCGCGTATCGTGGCTACGGTGCCACCCAGGGCCAGTTTGCCGTGGAGAGCGCCGTCAACGAGCTCGCCGACATGTTGCACATGGACCCCGCCGACCTGCGCCTTAAGAACATCGTGCGCGAGGGCGAGATCATGCCGCAGTACTACAACGAAAAGCTCAACGCCTGCGCACTCGACCGCTGCCTGCTGCGCGCGATGGACATGATCGGTTGGCGCGACAAGCCGCTGGCCGTGGACCTGGGCGACCGCGTGCGCGCTCTGGGCTGCGCGCTCACCATGCAGGGCTCTGGCATTTCCAACGTGGATATCGCCGGCATCGACATGCGCTTGGAAGAGGATGGCTTCATTACCATCGGCACCGGCGCCACCGATAACGGCATGGGTGTCGACACGATTCTGGCGCAGATTGCCGCCGAGGAGTTGGGCGTTGAAAGCTCGCTCATTGTGGTGCGCGGCGTGGACACCGACGTGTCGCCGTTCGACGCCGGTTCGTACGCGAGCTCCGGTACCTACGTGACGGGCCTTGCCGCCAAGAACGCCGCGACCGAGCTGCGCGAGAAGATTTGCGCCAAGGCCGCTCAGATGTGGGACGTTGACGCCGCCGACGTGGTCTTCGACGGCCAGTACGTGCGCCTGTCCGACGAGCGTGCCGCGCGCGAGCAGAACCGCTACCTCACGCTGCGCGACTTTGCCAACCTATGCGTCAAGAACATCGCGGGCGGCGACGCGCTCACCTCGCATGCCTCTGCCTGCCTGCCCGTTTCGCCTCCGCCGTTTATGGCCGGCATTGCCGAGGTCGAGGTCGACAAGGCCACCGGCAAGGTGACCGTGGTGGACTACGCGGCGGCTGCGGACTGCGGCACCGTGATCAACGAGGCACTCGCGCGCGTTCAGGCCGAGGGCGGCATTGCCCAGGGCATTGGCCACGCGCTCTACGAGATCGTCGAGCACGATGACCGCGGCCGTCTGCGCACCGGCAACTTTATGAGCTACAAGCTGCCCACGCGCTTGGATATCGGCAGCATTCGCGTGGCCTTTGAGCCGAGCTACGAGCCGACGGGCCCGTTTGGCGCCAAGTCGATCGGCGAGGTCGTCATCAACACGCCGCTCGCCGCCGTGGCCTCGGCCGTGGCACACGCCACCGGACATCAGGTTCGCTCGCTGCCGATCACGCCCGAGAAGGCCCTGCTGGGGGAGTAGCGGGTCAGCGAACAAGTCGTAATGGGCGGGGCGGGGCAACTCGCCCCGCCTTTCGCACTCGTGGTGAGGTCGTGAGCCTGTAAAACGTGTGCGTGCGCTTGTCGTTCGTATCTGCTATCATTCCTAGTCTGTGCGCTCATGCGGGCGTGGCGGAATTGGTAGACGCGCCAGATTTAGGTTCTGGTGGGATTCCCGTGAAGGTTCGAGTCCTTTCGCCCGCACCAACGCATCTGCGTCGGCTTCGGCCGTCGCGACACTTTGTTGCATAAAGGTACCAGCACCTCAGATAAGCTGGGCAGTATGAGGAGGAACGTGTTGAACATCACCGCTTCTGACGTCAAGGACGCCAAGCTCACCGCTACGGTCACCATCCCGGCCGCCGACGTCGACGCCGCGATCAAGAAGGCCTATAAGGACACCGCCAAGAAGTACCGCTTCCCGGGCTTCCGTGCCGGTAAGGCTCCCCGTCCGGTCATCGACTCTGCTCTTGGCGTCGAGGCTACCCTCGCTCAGGCCACCAACGACCTGATCGCCGCCAACGAGCCCGCCGTCCTCAACGAGCTGGACATCGTCCCCACCAAGAGCGGTGACTACAAGGAGCTCGACCTCGCCAAGGATCACGAGGACTACACCTACACCGTCGAGTTCTCCCTGCGTCCCGCCGCTGAGCTCTCTTCCTTCGACGCTGTCGAGATCGAGATGCCCCCTGCGGAGGTCACCGAGTCCGAGATCAACAACCAGGTCGAGATGCTCCTCAACTACCGCGCCACCTTCGAGGACGTCGAGGGTCGTGCCGTCGAGGCTGACGACTATGTGACCGTCGACCTTAAGGCCGTTGAGAACGCCGACAACTTTGCCGCCGAGGGCCGCATGCTCATCGCCGGTAGTGACAGCAACCCCGCCGAGTTCAACGAGGCTCTGATCGGCGCCAACGTTGACGATGTCAAGTCCGTCACCTGGACCGACGAGGCCGAGGAGGGCGAGGAGGCCGAGACCCACACCGTCGAGGTCACCGTCAAGGGCATCAAGGTCCGCAACACCCCCGAGCTCACCGACGAGCTCGTCAAGTCCGACTTCGGCTTCGACAGCATCGACGCTATGCGCGACGCCATCAAGATCGAGATCGAGCAGGACAAGGCTTCCCGCCTCCCGGCCGAGAAGGAGAACCGTTGCGTCTCCGCTCTCGCCGAGCGCCTGCAGCTCGACGAGATGGATGCCGACTACGAGCAGTCCGTCTTTGAGGAGCTTGGCCAGAACTTCCTGTCCAACCTCGCTGCCCGCGGCATGACGCTGGACACCTGGCTGCCCGCTTCCGGCCTGACCATGGAGCAGTTCATCGGCGACCTGCACAAGCAGGCCAACGACGTTGCCCGTGAGTCCCTGGCGCTCGACGCCCTCGCCCGTGAGCTCAAGATCGAGGTCACCGAGGACGACATCAACGCCGAGTTCGAGAAGGCCGGCGTCAAGGACGTCGAGGCTTCCAAGGCTGAGTTCATCGCCGATGGCCGTATGCCTGCCGTCCGCGAGTCCATCCGTCGCTCCAAGGCCGTCGACCACCTGGTCGAGAGCGCCAAGGTGACTGAGGTCGACGAGACCGCCAAGGACGCCGAGTAATTCTCGCCACCTTGCCCACGAGCGCATGCATGCGCCCGTGATGGGGTAAAGTTATAAGCCGGTTATCCGGTTGCTTCGTACGGTGCCAGCCAATGCATAGCATGCGGGCACCGTACGTTTATCTAGAACCACTATTGGTCCGTAAGAGAAATGGAGATGCGTATGATCGCTAAGTTCGATTCCGCCCTCGTGCCATACGTTATCGAGCAGACGCCGCGCGGCGAGCGCAGCTACGATATCTATTCGCGCCTGCTCAACGACCGCATCATCTTCTTGGGCGAGGAGATCAACTCCGTCAGCGCCAACCTGGTCGTTGCCCAGCTGCTGCATCTTGAGAGCCAGGATGCCGAGAAGGATATCTCGCTCTACATCAATTCGCCCGGTGGCGAGGTTTACTCTGGCCTGGCGATTCTTGACACCATGAACTTCATCAAGCCGCAGGTCTCCACCATCTGCGTCGGTATGGCCGCGTCTATGGCTGCCGTGCTGCTTTCGGCCGGCGCCAAGGGCAAGCGCTTCTGCCTGCCGCACTCCAAGGTCATGATTCACCAGCCCAGCGGCGGTGCTCAAGGTCAGCAGACCGAGATCGAGATCGTGGCCGAGGAGATCAAGAAGACCCGCCGCGAGCTCAACCAGATCCTGTCCGATGCCTCGGGCCAGCCGATCGAGAAGGTCCAGGCCGACACCGAGCGCGACAACTACCTGACCGCTGCCGAGGCCCTCGACTACGGTCTGATCGACCGTATCGTCACCTCGCGCGATCTCGCCGCGAAGGACGCCTAGGATGGCAGGAAACATGCAGGACAACTTTGACGAGAATGGCAACCCCATCCGCTGCTCCTTCTGCGGAAAAGAGCAGGGGCAGGTTCGCCGCCTTGTAAAGGGTCCGACCAACATCTTTATCTGCGACGAGTGCGTTGCCGCCTGCTCCGAGATCCTTGAGGAGTCGCTGGCTTCGGACTTTATGGACGCTGCCCGCAACGGCAAGCTGCCGGGCTTCCTCAACGACCACGGCCAAGCTGCATCCCAGCCCGCCGCGGACCCCGAGACCGAGGGGTTTGAGCTCGAGGACGATCGCCAGGTCATCACGCACGTGCCGACGCCGCACGAGATCTATGACGAGCTTTCGGCCTATGTTATGGGTCAGGAGGACGCCAAGCGCGCCATGTCGGTGGCCGTGTACAACCACTATCGCCGCGTGATCGAGGGCGGCGCCGCGGTGTCCGCTTTTGAAGACGGCATGGGCTCGCAGTTCGACAACGATATGGACGAGGTGGAGCTCGCCAAGTCCAATATTTTGCTGCTCGGTCCCACCGGTACCGGTAAGACCCTGCTCGCCCAGACGCTCGCGCGCATCCTCGAGGTGCCGTTTGCCATCGCCGACGCCACTGCGCTCACCGAGGCTGGCTACGTGGGCGAGGACGTGGAGAACATCCTGCTTAAGCTCATCAATGCTGCCGATGGCGACATTGAGCGCGCTCAGGTGGGCATTATCTACGTTGACGAGATCGACAAGATCGCCCGCAAGGCCGAGAACCTCTCCATTACCCGTGATGTCTCGGGCGAGGGCGTTCAGCAGGCGCTGCTTAAGATTCTTGAGGGCACGGTGGCCAGCGTTCCGCCCACCGGCGGCCGCAAGCATCCCCAACAGGAGCTGCTTCAGATCGACACGACTAACATCCTGTTCATCTGCGGCGGTGCTTTTGTGGGTTTGGATAAGATTATCGCCGACCGCGTTGGCAACAAGGGCGTAGGCTTTAACTCCGAGATCGCCGGCCCCACCTCGGTCGACGAGAACGACCTGCTGCGCCAGGTGCTCCCGCAGGACCTCAACGCCTTTGGCATGATCCCCGAGTTCGTGGGCCGTACGCCCGTCGTCACCCAGACGCAGGCGCTCGACGAGGACGACTTGGTGTCGATCCTGACCGAGCCCAAGAACGCCGTGGTGCGTCAATACCGCAAGATGTTCCAGCTCGAGGACGTTGAGCTTGAGTTTGAGGATGCCGCACTGCACGAGATCGCCCGCATGGCGCTCGCCCGCAAGACCGGCGCCCGCGGCCTGCGCTCCATCTGCGAGGACGTGCTGCAGCAGACAATGTTCGATCTGCCCAGTGAGGAGGGCGTTTCCAAGGTCGTTGTGACCGAAGCCTCCGTAAAGGGCGAAGAACAGCCCCAACGCATCTACGGGTAAACCTGCCAAAAACGTGCTTGCAAATAGCCTCCGACCATCCGCGGTTGGAGGCTATTTTTTATATACGCAATAACCCCAACTACCTGTGTTATTCTGTGTGTTTGTTTAAGCCTCAGCGAAGTCATATCAGACTGAAGTAATCGATACCTAAGGGAGGAATGTAGGCCCGATTTTCGTAGATTCCGCACGAGCCGAAGACCACTTAATGTGGTCTTCGAGCGAGCCCAGGACTTGACCGAGCGAAAATCGGGCCTACATTCCTCCCCGATGGGCAAGGGAGAGATATATGGAAGAAATGCCCAAGAACTACGATCCGTCGACCAACGAGCCGGCGATCCTGCAGAAGTGGCTCGACGGCGGCTACTACAAGCGCCGCGAGGGTGTGGGCGACTGCACCGTCACCATTCCGCCTCCCAATGTGACCGGCAAGCTCCACATGGGCCACGCCACCGATGACTCCATCCAGGACGCCATCGTCCGTATGGCCCGCATGCGCGGCAAGTCCACGCGCTGGGTGTTGGGCACCGACCACGCCGGTATCGCCACGCAGACCAAGGTCGACAAGAAGCTCAAGAGCGAGGGCATCAGCCGCCTGGAGATTGGCCGCGATAAGTTTGTCGACGCTTGCTGGGACTGGACCCACGAGTACGGCGGCATTATCGTCGAGCAAATCAAGCGCATGGGCTGCTCCGTCGACTTCGACAACGAGCGCTTCACCATGGACGAGGATTACGCCCAGGCCGTGCGTAAGGTATTCTGCGACTGGTACCACGACGGCCTGATCTACCGTGGCAAGCGCATCGTCAACTGGTGCCCCAACTGCATCACCGCTATCTCGGATGACGAGGCCGAGTACAAGGACGAGAAGGGCCACCTGTGGCACCTGCGCTACCCGCTGACCGAGCCGGTCAACGGTCAGGACTATATCGTCGTCGCCACTACGCGCCCCGAGACCATGCTCGGCGACACGGGCGTCGCCGTCTCCCCGAAGGATCCCGAGAAGGCCGCCTTTGTGGGTAAGACCGTCATGCTGCCGATCGTCAACCGTGAGATCCCCATCTTTGAGGATTGGCACGTCGACGCCAACTTTGGCTCCGGCTTCGTCAAGGTCACCCCTGCTCACGACCCCAACGACTACGCCATGGGTCAGGCCCACGACCTGCCGCAGATCAACATCTTCGACGAGCACGCGGTGGTCGTCGAGGGCTACGGCGAGTTCACCGGCATGAACCGCGACGAGTGCCGCGAGGCCGTTGTCAAGTGGTTCGACGAGCACGGTCTGCTCGACCACGTCGAGGAGCATGATCACTCCGTCATGCACTGCTACCGTTGCGACTCCGCCCTGGAGCCGTGGCTGTCCGAGCAGTGGTTCGTCGCCGTCGACAAGCTCAAGGGGCCGGCGCTCGACGCCGTCAACTCCGGCAAGGTCACCTTCCACCCCGCGCGCTGGACGCAGACCTACACCACCTGGATGGAGAACCTCAAGGATTGGTGCATCAGCCGCCAGCTGTGGTGGGGCCACCGCATTCCCGTGTTCTACTGCGAGGACTGCGGCTGGGAGGACGCCCTGACCGTGGACACCGACGTGTGCCCTAAGTGCGGAGGCCATCACGTGCATCAGGACGAGAACGTGCTGGACACCTGGTTCAGCTCGCAGCTGTGGACCTTCGCCACGCAGGGCTGGCCGCAAAAGCCGGAGCTGCTCGAGGGCCATCATCCCACGACGGCGCTCGTCACCGCGCGCGACATCATCGCGCTGTGGGTCGCCCGCATGGTCATGAGCTCGCTGTACTTCCTGGACGAGGTGCCGTTTAAGGACGTCGTCATCTACCCGACGATCCTTGCCAAGGACGGCAGCCGCATGTCCAAGTCCAAGGGCAACGGCGTTGACCCCATGGACCTCATTGGCATGTACGGTGCCGACGCTATGCGCTACAACCTGCTGACGCTCTGCACCAACAACCAGGATGTTAAGTTCGACGCGAACATCGACAAGAAGACCAAGAAGCTCATCGACAGCCCGCGTACCGACCAGGCCAAGTCGTTTGTGACCAAGATCTGGAACGCCAGCCGCTTTTTGCTTATGAACATGGAGGGCTACACGCCCGGCGAGCCCGTCGTGGAGACGCCGGCCGACGCCTGGATGTTCAGCCGCCTGGCCAAGGCCGTCAAGATGGTCACCGAGGGTATTGAGAACTACACCTTTGGCGATATGGCCCGCGGCGTGCAGCAGTTCTTCTGGAACGAGGTCTGCGACTGGTACGTCGAGGTCACCAAGGCCCGCCTGAAGGGCGAGGGTCGTCTGCAGGCGCAGCGCAACCTGATCTTTGTGCTCGACACCTCCATTCGCCTGATGCACCCGCTCATGCCGTTCGTTACCGAGGAGATCTGGGACAACATGCCGGCGAGCGTGCTCGATCTGGACGCCGAGGGCAAAGTGAACCGTGCCGAGGCGCTCATGATCGCCAAGTGGCCCGAGCCCGCCGACTACGCCAAGTATGTTGACGAGGACGCCGAGCGCGCATTTGAGCTGTGCCGTACCGTCGTTTCCGCCGCCCGCGCCACGCGTTCGCGTTATCGCTTGAGCCCCAAGGCCGAGCTCGACGTGGTCGTGCGCGCTGGTGCCGAGGACGTCGAGAAGCTCGAGAGCCTGCGCTCGACCATCGAGCCGCTGGCCAACACGGCTTCGCTGGTCATGGGTACCGACGTTGAGAAACCGGCCGCGAGCATTGCCGTGGTCGATAGCGGCGTCGAGGTCTTTGTGGTGCTCGAGGGCAAGGTTGACCTTTCGGCCGAGAAGGCGCGTCTGGAGAAGGAGATCGCCGCTGCTCAGAAGGAGCTCGCCGGCTGCGAGAAGACGCTCGCCAACGAGGGCTTTGTGGCTAAGGCCGCGCCTGCGGTGGTGCAGAAGAAGAGGGACCGTGCAGCTGAGCTCAAGGAGATCCTGGCGGCGCTGACTGCTCAGGTTGCTGACTTCTCGTAGGGCTTACTGGGGGGGCGCGTCCCGACGCTTTGCTCGCTACTGCGAACAGTCCTGCGCAAGACGGACAGCACATTTAGTGCTGTCCTTTGCGTGCGGAACTTGTATCGAGCAAAGCGTCGGGCCGCTCCTAGTTCGTTTACGTGGTCGTTTGCATCTGGTTGGTTAGGGCCACCGGGTTGTGGCCTTGATTCTACTGCAAAGCGGTGTTTGGCTGATATTTTGAATGGGAGGGGCTCGTTGTTTATTACGGGCCTCTTTTTATGTTGAGGGGACTTTGGGTTATGGCTAAGCGTTCTGGGTCGTATTCTGTGCCGTTCTCGTTTGATTTGCTTTCGTTTGGTGAAGCTGGGGGGCTTGCTGCTGATACGGGGCGGATTTCTGGGGATGCTGGGCCTCTGCTTGAGACCGTTGTCGATATGCTTGATGAGCTGGGACGTCCGGACGAGTATTTCGATTGCATTCAGGTTGCCGGTACTAATGGCAAGACTTCGACCACGCGTTTTTCGGCTGCCATCCTTCGTGGTGAGGGGTTAAAGACCGCGCTGTATACGTCGCCGCAGCTGGTGCGCTATCCCGAGCGTATGGAGGTCGATGGGTGCGTCGTAAGCGACGAGGCGTTTGCCCGTGGTGTTTCTGCCGCTGTTGAGGCGGGACATCGCGTGAATGCCCGTCGTGTGGCGGCGGGGGAGCGTGCCTATACCATCACGCCGTTTGACCTGCTGACGGCCGCTGCGCTTGTGGTGTTTGCCGAGGCCGCGGTGGATGTTGCCGTGCTCGAGGTTGGCATGGGCGGTCGTTGGGACGCCACGAGCGCGACCGATCCCGTCGCCGTTGCCATTACCGGCATCGGGCTCGACCACACACGAATTTTGGGCGATACGCTCGAGGCTATTGCGGGGGAGAAGGCTGCGGTTATTAAGCCTGGGCGCCTGGTTGTTTTGGGCGAGGGCACGCATGAGGTGAGTGTTCAGCGCGTGATGGATGCGCGTTGTTGCGAGTGCGGCATTGTGCCGCTGGTGGTGAACCATGCCACGACCAAGGTGCCGGCACATGTGGGCGACACGGTTGAGTTTAGCTGCACCACGCCGCGTGCGATCTATACGTCTAGCATGGTCAAGCCGGCGTATCAGCCGCAGAATGCCGCGTGCGCGATTATGCTGTGCGAGGGGTATCTGGGTCGCGAGCTCGATCATGACAAGCTCGATGCGTCGCTTATGGGCTGCCCCACGCCGGGTCGCTTTGATGTGCTGGGAACCAATCCGCTCAAGCTGATCGACGCCTGTCATAACCCTCAGAGCTGCGAGAACTTTGTGAGCGCACTGGACGAGATCGATTCGTGCGTAGAGAATCGCCCCACGCTGCTGTGCGCCGCGCTGGCCGATAAGGACGTGGCGGGTATCGTTGACGTTCTGGTTCCGGCGTTCCCCCGCGTGGTCGTAACCCAGACCGATTCCGATCGCGCCTTGCCCGCACAGGAGCTTGCCTCCCTGGTGGACGCCGACAAGCTCGCGGGCGTGTACCCCAGCGTATCCGAGGCCCTCGCGGCTTTCGATGCCGCGGGCGAGCCTTTCGTAGCAGCCGGTACCATCACCCTAGCCGGCGAAGTAGCGGGGCTGCTCCGTTAACCCACTCGAGGGGCAGCTAATTTGGGCTGCTCGCCACGAAATGGGCCTATCTACTACGTTTAATCGACTGCCCTCGACCACGTCGAGAATTGCGAAATAAAAACCGACGCTCCTATAAGTTGTCAAGAGGCAGTTTGCGGGAGCGCTCTCTCCAATTCGCACAGGAGCTCGTAATACCTCCTCTCCAGTT
>JAGZEK010000033.1 GCA_018368345.1 Collinsella sp. | reverse complement strand
CTTGCCGATGTGCTTGAAGCACTCGTCGCGGCGCTGCTGCATCTCCTCAATCGCCTTGTCGATGTCGGAAATCTTCTTCTTAGTGCTCATGATTTATTCTTCCTTAATCGTTGAATCGTCTATGTCATAACCGCCGTCGAAGAAGGCGGTCGAGATACGCACGTATCCGCGATAGCTGTCGTTCAGCTCCGGCATGCACAGACGGCTGTCACTGGACCCGCGATAGGTCTTGTTCATCCATTCCGTCACGTCGTATTCGAGAATCAGCGGCTCGGGGAAATCCATACGCCCGGTGCTTCGAACACGCTCCTGCAACTGCCAGCCCTGTTCCTCGGCAAGGCCCTCGACCGATTCATAGAAAGCGTTTCGACCGAGCATGCGACCGGAGGGCTGATTGCGCTGGAACCAATGGCGGTACAGGTCGTACAGGAACTTGCAGGGGAGCAGATGCCAAGACGCCGCAGGGAAAATCTCGTCGGCGAACTGGCGCAGGGGGTCGTTCGCCACGCGGAAATCATCCAGAAGCGCCGAGCAGGCATCCGGTTCGGCAAGCTCGTAATAATCGGTCTCGGCGAGCACGTGGTAGAGCACGTACTCAAGAACGTCCTGACGGTTCAGGTAGTCGTCCTTGATGTACTTGCGCTCGCATCCCTGGAATCGCTTGTCGAACGGAATCACCAGCAGGCGGCGGTACATGGATTCGGACTTGTCGCGGAGCTTCGGCAGCTCGTTGACGCACTGAATCATGAACCCGCGAAAGAGCACGTTGCGGGGTGCCTTGTGCTTGCGATTCAACTGGAAGGGGTCGCCCGTGATGACGCTCTTGAGCGCCGCCGCGTCGTCCACGAACGTCCCCGTGTCGTTCTCGTCGGTGATGACGGCGGACACGCGGGTCAGAGGCTCCAACATGAACGGCTCCGAGAAGTTCTTCAGGGGAATGGATGCCCAAGCCCCAGAGCCGCATAGGTTACGCAGCAGGACGCACAGCGTGCCCTTGCCGTTGTTGCCCAGCGTCGAATAGAACCATGCGCTCTTGTTCCAGCTCACGTTCGGGCGGATGGCCGCTCCGATGATTTGCCATAGGAGCTTGACGATTTCCGGGTCGTCGGAAAGCTCGTTCATCCAAGAGACGACGTCCCAATCGGTCCCGTCATCGTCGTTGTGGATGACGGGATTCGGCGCATGGTCGACGAAATCAATATGGGATTTCGTCAGAAAGACCAGCTCGGGGTCGAAACCCATCAGAATCTTGCGGCCGTAATCGTAGATGCCGTTGTTCACGGCGACGAGGTCTTTGTCCGTGCACGCCCTCTTCTTCTCGCAGATGTCGCGAAGGGTGGCGACCGTCTCGATGACGCCCTGCGTGGTGATTGCCATGTTGTAGCTGCGAATCAGGCGCGTCAGGACCCCTTCGGTCGTGTCATAGCACCCCTTGTTCGGACCGCTCTCCTGATAGACGCCTATCTCGAAGTTGCCGTCTTCGTCAGCCCTGTTGCAGGGTATTCCGATAGCGTGATGCAGCTCGCGCAGGACAATGGCAATCTGCAGGAAATGGAGGCCCGACAGGCGCTTGTAGCGCTCCGCGCCCTGCTTCTCGTCAGGATAGGCATCCTTACGCTTCGCGCCGGGGGCCGCGTTCGGGTCGCGTTGACCTAAGTTGTACGCGTCGATACAGCGGTTCGTCAGCGTCAGAAGCTCGAACTTGAGCGTATCGCGAGAGGGCGGATTCTCGGCGTCGATGCCCTGGAGGTAGGACAGGGCGGCGTACGCGAGAAGATTGTCGTACGCGATGCTCTGCTCTTCGCAAACGGCGACCATATCGACGCAATCCTCGGGCAGGCACAGCCAGCCCTTTTCCTCTTGAATATCAGGCGCATCCGTGCTAAAATCTTTATAAATTGATTGGGCCGTCCCGGAAGCTGTGCAGGCATCGGGGCGGTTTTCTTTTGCCTCCATATTCCCACCTCCTTAATTCGTCAGCTCGACGCGCTTCACGTTCTCGTTCTTCCACGCCTCAAGGTCATCCATCTCATAGCGAACCGTGCTACCGACCTTGTAATAATTCGGCCCCTTGCCCTGAGAGCGCCAGACGCGGAGCGTGCCTGCGGTAAAACCGAGGAAATCCGCTGCCTCATACGTCGTCATGTAAGAGGGCTTCGACCCTTTCACTTGCTGCTTTGCCTTAGCCATAACCAGCCACCTCCATGTTCAAAATCCTTTTTGCGAAACAAAAAAAAAGCTCCCGTGGAAACCGAAGAAGGACAGAGGCGCAAAGCCTTGTCTATCTCGGTTTCCACGGGAGCTTCGTGTTCGTTGTTTCGCCCGTGACGCACGGCCTATTCGACCGAGCGCTCGGCTCCTATTCCCGATAGCAACCCCG
>JAGZEK010000019.1 GCA_018368345.1 Collinsella sp. | reverse complement strand
ACGGCCCGCCTCCTGGACTCCAGGTCGTGCTTCGACCTGAGATCTATACTCATGGAAAACCTCCCATTTCCCGATGTCCAAGAAATGGGAGGCAGTTCAACAGGCACCTTTGTGGTGGTTTCCCTTGTGGTGGTTCCAAGTGTAAAGCCTTTGCAGCCTGCGGTCGCTAGACAAACAGCACGTGCGCGAGCAGGGCACACACGCACACCGCTCCAAATACCAGCGCCACGATCGAGATCACGCGGTCGGCCATGTCCATGTTGGCACGATTCGTAAAGAACCGATCTTCGGCGGCGTCGACACGCGCCTCACGCACCAGCTCGGCAACCACCTCGCGGCCATCAAGCATCTTTGTATCCATGTTTACCTCCCCGGCCTCAATCTTGTCCATCAAAAACCAACTCCGTGTAGCCGCCGACGTCTACGGCCGCTCGTTGGGAGCCAGGCGCTGCATCTTGTTCACGGCCTTGAACTTGGTGAACAGCGGCACGTACTCAAAGCTCACGTTGGAGTTCTCCAGGCCGTACCAGCGTGCAGGCGTGCCGGCGGCGCGGCGGATGATGTACTTGAGCGTGATGGCCGTGCGCTCGCTCGGCTCCACGTCGCTTTCGGGCGCCAGAAGCTTACGGATCAGGACGAACTTGAACGTACCGATGTTACCCGGATCCTTGTAGACCGAGTAGTCATGCGTCTGCGGCGGCAGCTCGCCAGTGGCAGCCAGGTCCTGAACAACCTGACGCAGATAGGCATTGACGCGCTGGTTGATCTTGTAGCCCAGGTACAGATGCACGCGGAACACGTAGTCGGTGCCGAACGTCTCGACCGAATAGGCAAAGGTGTGCGGTTCGTCCATGGTCTCGACATTCACGAACCACCAGGCGCGGGCGCGCTTGGGATGCTTGTCCAAGATCGAGTAGACGATATCACGGTCGATATAGTCGGTATGGGTGTCCTTGGTCAGGTACACGATGTTGTCGCTCAGGCGCTCGTAGCGATCGTCATCGCGCAGGCGCTTGAGCTGCGGCAGGTAGCTGCGCAGCGGCAGCAGCGTAAACTGGCGCTGCTCAACAGCCGTACCGTTGTACCAGCACACCATAATGCCCATGATGAGCGCGGCCATGAGGATGGTGAAATAGCCGCCGTGGAAGAACTTGGTGAGCGAGCTCACGAAGAAGAAGCCTTCGAGCAAAAGGAAGAAGGCCGCGAAGATCCACGGAGCAACCTTGAGCTTGCGCTCCTCGTGCAGGTAGAAGAAGAGCAGCAGCGTGGTGCACATCATAGTCAGCGTAATGGCAAGGCCGTAGGCGGCTTCCATATGCGCCGAGTTCTGGAACAGCAACACCACGATGACGCAGCCGACAAGCATGACGTTGTTGACCATGGGGATGTAGAGCTGGCCCTTGGTCTCGGCAGGGTAGAAGACCTGCATGTGCGGCATGAGGTCCAGACGGCTGGCCTCGGACACCAGCGAGAATGCGCCGGTGATAAGCGCCTGCGAGGCAATGATGGCCGCGACGGTGGAAAGGCCGACGGCAAACGGGCGCAGGCCCGGGGCGAGCATCTGGTAGAACGGGTTGAGATCGGCAATGCCCATGAGCTCGGGGTTGGCAGCGTTGTTCATAAGCCAAGCGCCCTGGCCCATATAGGACAGCAGCAGGCAGCACTTAACGAACGGCCAGGTAGCGTAGATATTGCCGCGGCCGACGTGGCCCATGTCGGAGTAGAGCGCCTCGGCACCGGTGGTGGCGAGGAAGCAGCTGCCCAGAATCATGATGCCCGCGTGGTTGTTGGGGCTCAACAAAAAAGCGATGCCGCGGAGCGGGTTGAGGCACAGCAGCACGGCGGGGTGCTGTAAGACAAAGAACAGACCCGTGCCGCCCAAGAACAGGAACCACAGCGTCATGATGGGGCCAAAGGCGTGACCGATCTTGGCCGTACCGATGCGCTGTACCAAGAAGAGCACGATGATGATGGCGAGCGTAATGGCGACGACGCGGCCCTGGTCATCGCCCAGCACGGCATGAACCGCCGGGATAGTGCGCAGGCCCTCGATGGCCGTGGTAACGGTAACGGCCGGCGTCAGGATGCCGTCGGCGAGCAACGCGGCGCCACCCAGCATGGCGGGGATGATAAGCCACTTGCCGCAACGCTTGACCAGGCTGTACAGGGCAAAGATGCCGCCCTCACCATGGTTATCGGCGCGCAGCGAGATGAGCACATACTTGATGGTGGTCAGCAGCGTGACCGTCCACACGACAAGGGAGAGCGCGCCGAGCACGAACTCCTCCGTGACGCTTCCGATGCCGCCGTTGCCGGCAACGAGCGCCTTGGTTACATACATAGGGCTGGTGCCGATATCGCCGTACACCACGCCCAGCGTGACGAGCATCGCCGAGATGCTCACAGGAATCGCAGCGTGCGAGGCTGCCTCCTTGGCCTTTTGTTCCATAAGCCGGTTTCCTCCCAACTTTAATGTTCGAAGGGATTATAGGTAATCGGCCCATGTTTTAATGCACTGTTTTCCCAGCTAGATAAAGATTTATACAGTCTTTAGGCCACCGCGGCGATATGAAGTGTGACAAAGGAACTATCCCCTTGTCACATTCGTCATTTTCCGAGCCAGTTTTTGAACCACCACTCCATGGAGCGGCTCATCTCGGCCATAAAGGGGCTCGTGTGCTTGCGGGTGTAGATATCCACGACGCGCTCCCCCACCTCGCGGGCGTGCGGGCGAAACATCGCATCCATCTCGGCCACCTGCGCATCCATAGTCGCGGTATCGGCGCGGCGATAGCGCTCCTCGTGCACCAGGTTCACCACGGGGTGCGCGATTGCCGGGCGCTCCTTACGGGGCGTGCCGATGATGAGCATCGACAGCGGCATGGTATACGGAGGCAGATCCAGCAGCTCGGCCACTTCCTCGGCGTTCTCGACGATGTCGCCGATATAGCAGCTCCCCAGCCCCAGGGCCTCGGCGGCAACCACGGCGTTTTGCGCGGCGATCACGGCATCCTGAGCCGCGATGGCAAAGTCGCCCAGACCCGGCGCGCGGCGGGGCGCCTTGCCCGTACGCTCTACAAACTCGGGCTCAAAGCAGCCCACGTGCTCAAACAGATCGATCCACTTGGCATAGTCGACCACAAATATAAGTGCCCAGGGCGCCTTGGCGATCATGGGCTGGTGGTCGCACAGGTCGGCCAGGCGGTCGAGCGTTGCCTGCTCGCGGATGCTCACGATGGAATACATCATCATGGCGCCCGCCGACGGTGCGCGGCTCGCCGCATGCAAGATCGCCGCCCGCCGCTCGTCGGTCACCGCCACGGGACGGTCGTCGTCATCACGCGCGAAGGCACGCGTGGACGAGCGGTGTTCCAAGATGTCCAGCGCCGCGTTGCCCGTAGTCTCGACCGGATAGCCGCCCGCGTCCACGCCCACAGCTCCGCCGCAGTACTCGGTGCCCGTCATACAAACCTGCTCGCCCATAGCTCTATCCTCGCTAATTCTTTAAGAAGCCTTTACGTTTCCGTGTAATTCCCGTCCATTATCGCGCAGGCCGCCACTACATTGCGCCACACCGCCGCACGTGCGCGTTAATATGGCTGGTTGTTGTGCGCAGCCACCAATTGCAGCGCATATCTTGGTAACAATCGGGTAAACCCCCGCTTTCGTACGTTTTAGTTTGTGAGGAGTCTCAGCATGTTCGCTGCCGCCATCTCGCTCGTCGGTCTTGCGGCGACCGTCTACCTTGTCTTGCGCGAGGCCAAGGCCATTCGCGCTCAGTCGGGCACCGTTGCCAAAAGCGCTCTTGGGTGGAGCGTCGTCTTCGGCCTGTTCCAGGTCTTTTTGACTGTTTGGGGCGCCATTGGCCTCGTCGCCCAAAACGAGCCGCTCGCCTTTGTGATGCTCATCCTGACCAACGCCATCCTCACCGGATGCGCCTGGGCCAGCATCGCCCGCGATCGCATCGCCCCGCGCGTCTTTGCGTTCGCCAAGCCCGACGCCCCCGCCCCCACCGGCAAGCTCGCCCGCCTGCGCGGCGCCTTTGTGGGCAAACCACTCGTCGCCGCCGTCCTGTGCCTGCTGCTCGCCGGCGTCTTTGCGCTGCTGGGCATGGAGGTCTCGTCCAACCACGACTTTACCTGGGTCTACCCCCTGTGCATCCTGCTCGAGTGGGCCATCATCACCGTGCTCATGATCGGCTTGTTCTTCCTGTTCCAGCGCCACGGCGCAGCTCCCGCGGTCCTGGCCTTTGCCCTCTTTGTCCTGGGCATTGCCGAGTTCTTCGTCATCACGTTTAAATCCATGCCCATCCAGCCGGGCGACCTTTCGGCCATCTCCACCGCCGCCGCGGTCGCCGGCACCGGCTACACCTTCTCCATCTCGCTGTTCTGCGTGCTGTCCACGGGCTTTACCGCCATCGCCATGCTGCTGTGCGAGTACGCCGGCCTGGTGGCACCGCACCGTCAGAAGGGTGCCGCCAACGCCAAGCGCATGCTGCTCACCAACCTGCTCGTGGCGGTGCTGTGCCTGGGCGGCGTGACCGCACACGTCACGCTCATCGACTACTACAACACCCTCGGCATCACCGTCTACACCTGGCGCCCGCTCGAGAGCTACTGGCGCGAGGGCTACCTGCCCGCTTTCATTAGCGCGGCGCAGTCCATCAAGCCGCCCAAACCCGCCGACTACTCCGTCGACGATGCCAAGGCCACGCTCAAAAAGTACGCCAAGGCCTACGACAAGTCCGATGCCGCCAAGAGCGACGAGCGCGCCGCCGCAAAGGAGCAGTTCGACAGCGAGAAGCCCACGGTCATCGCCATCATGAACGAGACCTTCTCGGACCTATCCATCTACCAGAACATGCGCGCCGGCTACGAGGGCCCGCAGTACTTTAAGAACCTGTCCAACTGCCTCAGCCGCGGCAAACTCTACGTGAGCGCCTACGGCGGCGGTACCGCCAATACCGAGTTTGAGTTTATGACCGGCAACTCCATGGCCAACCTGGGCTCGGGCGTGTACCCCTACACCATCTACAACATGGAGACGACCGGGAACCTGGCAGAACAGTTCAAATCGCTCGGCTATTCCACCACGGCCATGCACCCCAACCACGCGACCAACTGGAACCGCGAGAACGTCTACAAGGACTTTGGCTTTGACCAGTTCCTGTCCATCAACGATTTCCAGGGCGCCGATACCCTGCGCGGCATGGTGACCGACCAGGCGACCTACGACAAGATTCTGGAGCTGCTCGACCAGAACGCCGACCCGCAGTTTATCTTCGACGTGACCATGCAGAACCACTCGGGCTACGACACGGGCCTGCTGCCGGTCGACAAGCAGATGCACCTGAACATCGACACGACCGACCTGGACGCCAAGACCGTCGAGGACGGCACGCTCTCCGATGTCGACGAGTATGTCTCGTGCATCGAGCAGTCCGACCAGGCGCTTCGCTACTTCCTCAACGCCCTGAGCAAGCTCGACCGCAAGGTTGTCGTGGTGTTCTGGGGCGACCACCAGCCGTTCTTCCCGTCCAAGTTCAACGATAAGTGGTTTACCGGCGAGGACGACGCCACGCATCAGGAGCGTCTGTGGCAGACCGATTACATCATCTGGGCTAACTACGACGTTGCCGGTTGCGACCAGACGAGCGAGACCGACGACCTGTCCACCAACTACCTGTCAACCCAGCTGATGCAACTGATCGGCGCACCGCTGACCGACTACCAGAAGGCGCACATGACGCTGCGCGAATCGCTGCCCGCCATCAACTCCGTGGGCTACGAGGACGCCAGCCTGCGCTGGGCGCTCTCCTCCAACGTCACCGGTGACGACGCCGCTGCCGCAGCCGCCACCAAGGCGCGCGAGGATTACGCCAAGATGCAGTACTACGAGATGTTCCGCGACGGCAAGAACGTCTATACGGAGCACTTCCAGACCGAGGCCAACGAGACCGACCCCAACCTGGCGCCGGGCACGACCAAGGTCAAGTAGCGGGGTCGGGGACCCGAATCGGCGGCAGACGGAGGCGCGGGAAAGGTCTGCTGCTCGAACAGTCCTGCGCAAGACGGGGGCCACATTAAGTGGCCCCCTTTGCGTGCGGAACTCGCGATGAACCTTATATGCCTCCGCCTGGACAGACGCCCTGATGTTGGGGCGTGGCTTGTCTTGGGTGTATCGCCGAACATATATAAGTTGAAGGCCACGTTATGTGGCCTTCTTTGTTTGCGGAAAGTGTGTCCCGGAATTCTTGTCTGGAATGGGATGCAGTTTCCGCTTGGGACCCGATTGGGAAAGTGCGTCCCACTTTGGGGGCTGATTCTGGGACGTGGTTTCCGGTTGGCTCTCATTGGGAAAGTTCATCCCATTTCTCGGCCTAATTATGGGACGCAGTTTCCCGTTGAGGACCCTTTGTGAAAGTGCGTCCCGGTCTGGGCGCTCAAACTGGGATGGATTTTCCGGATGAGGGCTTGACGGAAAATGTGTCCCGTTCCGGGCGCTAATTGTGGGATGCAGTTTCCGCTTGCGGAGTCTCCACTCAACAGAAAACCCGGGTGGCCTGTTTTTTGGCTACCCGGGTTTTTGGGTTGTCGATATGTTCGACTGGCTACTAGTGGGTCTTGCGGCGCTTGATCAGCATGATGAGGGCTATCACTACGAGCGTTGCCCCCGCTGCTGCTGCGGTGGCGACTAGGGCGAATGTTTGGTCGCCGGTGTTTGCGAGGTTCTTCGCTGTGGTCGTAGTCTTGACCTTGGTGTCGGTCTTAGCTCCGTTGTCGGACTTGGGCTTGTCCGGGTTCGTCGGGGTCTCAGGAGTCTCGGGGTCCTTTGAGCCTTCGGAATCGGTTGGGCCGGCGGTGTTTACCAGCGTATGGTCCAGGAACTTCTTGGCGCCCGCACTTGCCTGTGAGAACAGGCGGCGCGTGCGGATCGGGGTGGCGTTCACCGTTGTGAGCGCCGTCTCCTCGGCCTCGATATTCACGAGCGTCGTGCCGGTGTCGAGGCCCACGTCGTTGTATCCCACGTGGCAGTAATACTGCGCACCGTCATCGTCTGCGGTCAGGTCAATCTCGAGCTTTGAGGCCGTTCCAGCCGCGAGGTTGCCATCGGCACCCACGAGCTTAAACTCTGTCTCGCCGCGGCCCTTGCGGTACCACATATAGGTCGGTGCCAGCCCTGTTTCGCTATCGTCGGCACCGAGTTGCTTCACATGGCCAATCGCCGAGAGCGTCAGGTGGCTTCCCGCCGTGCGCTCAACCGAAGAGTCGTATCCAAGATCCGACCCCTCCGCAGCATCCGCCGCAGGTCCGCTCACGGTCATCGTCATGCCATCGGGCATGGTCTTGACCGTGGTGATTGCCGAGCGAATACCTGTTTCGGTCGTGGATCCATTCTTAACGGCGGCGATGGCGAATCGATACTCCGTATTGGGCTGCAGCCCATCCCACTTGAGCGAGGTCTGCGTGTTGTCGGCAATCTTCCAGCTATTGACGACCGCATCCGCCGCGTTGCTCTGCAGCATGCCCACGCCGTAGCTAAAGCCACTCTTGTTTGCGAGTACATCGTCCCAGCTAAACGTAACGCTGGTCGAATCGACGGCGTTTGCCGTAAAGCCCGTCACGGCCGGCGCGTCGGGCATCTCGACGTCCTTAACGTCATAGCCCACGATCCAGAACTGGTCGGTGTCCTTGGTGCCGAGCTTGTCGCCCGAGTCTGCCTCGAACTTGTCGACATCCACCGCGTTGACGCCCAGACGCCACACAAAACCGTACTTGCCCTGCGCGGCCTCGGGCAGGTTGTCGACGGTGCCGCCGTATTCGGTCGATTCACTCGAGGAGTTACCCGTAGTAAAGCCGGCGTTGGCACCAAAGCACAGGCCGCCAAACAACTCGTGCTTTGCGAGCTTCGCGCCCATGACAACGCTGCCGTTCAGCGTCAAGCCGAGCTCGAGCTCCTGCTCCTTGCCCTCCTCGACTTCGATGGTCTGCTCAATGCTCGCCCCCGACTGCGCGGCGGCGCCGTTAAACCCATCGTGCGTGTAGGCGCGCGTTACGCCAGGCTTGCCCAGGCCAAAGGAATCCCCAACGGGAGTCTCGCCGTTGAGCGTCGTTTGATAGGTTCCGGGTTCTCCCGACCGGTTGGTCAAAAAGTAGCTGAGCGGCGTCATATTGTGCTGTTTGGCAATGCGGTCATAGGCCTCGACATTAACGACCGAGGTCTGCGCGCCGAGCGACACGGGCGCCGCCATCACGCCCTTGCCACCAGTTTCCTCATTTTCGATCTCATACTCGTAATAGACCATCGGAATCGTGTAGAGCACGGCCTTGTCACCCTCGCCGGCATGCGACTCATAGCTTACGCTTGCGCTGACCGTGCGCTCGCTCCGGTAGTCATAGCATCCCTCGGCGGCAAAATCGACTGAAGCATTCATCGCGACCAGGGGCGGACCGGTCTGCACCTCGACGGCAACGCCCAACTCGGCGCCAATGGTATAGCCCTGGGATGTCCCCGTGCCCTTTTCCTCTCCGTATGACGTGCCGCCCAACACCAGATAGCCGTATGCCTGCTCCAGATCCTCAACATAGGGCGCATCCTGCAGCACGGCAAGCACGCGCGGGTTGGTATAGACCTTGTAGCGGTCCTTGTACGTGATCTTGACGCTGTCGTTGTCGACATCGGGCAGCGCGAGCGAGATAAATGTGCCGTAGGTAGTGCCGCGACGGTTGCTCTCGCTAATCACCTGCTCCTCGCCGCGGCGCACCTTTCCGTTCTCGTCGAGCGAAAAATGCGAGGCGGTCATCCAATAGTAGTCATCGTTCTTGCGCAGGTCCTCGTCGCGGTGCTTGCCCACCACGGCGATAAAGCTCTCGTTATAGCGGTCCGAACCCGAAACGCTGCCCGCCTTGACGTCGCTGATCCACACCTGCTCTATACCCTTGTGGTCATGCTTGTTGCTGCTGTTGTATTGCTGACCGCTCATGCTCATGGTTCCGACCATGGACCCCAAGCCCTGAGCCCCGCTCTGTGCCGTGTTGCAGGCAAAGTCGCGGAACACATCGCCGCCCACGAGCACCTCGTCGACCGCCAGCTGCTCGGACAGGCCGTCAAGGTTGGCAGTGGCAAGGGCAATAGGCGCCAAGGTGCACGGATAGCGCTTATCCTGAGCGCTATCCTTCCATGCGCTGTTGGGCACATGCATCAGCCCATAGGAGGCGAGGAGCCCGTCTCTGTATTCCTTGCAATCGGAAAGCTTGAACTCGCCAGACTCCGAGTCAAAATACGCGTAGCGGTACAGCGCGCCGTACAGCCCCTTGCTGCCGTCAGAAGCGCCGTAATCAAAAGCGCTGCGTTGCCAGTCATAGCCCGCAAGAATAAGGCCCGTGACGGTTTCACCCGTCTTCTTTCCTTCTTCATCGTAGGCGGCAAACGTGCCGAACGTCGCATTCGCAGCGACCATGGTCTTGCCATTCGCGGAGAGGGAGATTGCGCCCGCGTCGCCCAGAGCATCGACATGGACGAGCGCACCCTTGGATGCATCCCACGAAAACAGCTCGCAATGCGTCGACTTATCAATATTCTTCTTGCCGTAGGGTGCCGAGACCACGATGGCGAGGTCATCGCAAAAATCGCGATCGAGGTCGCCGGCCGCTAGCGAAACGACAGGAGCTGACTGAAGCTGCGTCCAGGAGTCGTTCCCGCCCTTGTTGTGCGTGGTGTAGTCCGCGGCGTTACCGGCATCGATCTTGACGACGCTTTGCTTCCAGTTGCCGCCCTCCAAGTCATACATGTCGACTACAGCCTTGCGCACGCCGTTCTCGTCGACATAGCAGCCCGCGTAGACAAAAAGCTCGTCGACGCCGTCGCCATCGACATCGCCCGCCTCGACATCAAAGACGGCATCGTGCTCTTGCAGGTAACCGGCATCCAGGTACTTAAAACGGCCTTCGTACATCATATTAGTGTTGACCGTCACCGGCAGGTGTGTGTCGAGAGTGCGCGTGCGCCCGTTGCTAAACGAGTAGAGGACCAGCTCAACCTTTCCGGCGTATGACTTGCCGTCAATCGTCGTGGAGGAACTGTCGCCGTAGGCACGGAGCTCGGCAACGCGGCTCTTTTTGCCCGTGCTGGCGTCGCTGCAGAACTCAACACTCGTGGCGTGAATGCCCGAGAAACCGTTGTTGTCGTTGGCGAGTACTGTTGAGGACTCATTGTTGCTTAGGTACGACCAGGTGCCGCCACCGTAGTCGCTATGCTTGTAGAGATCGCTGTTCGTATCGAAGTTGTTGACGTTTTGCCAGAACTTTGCGGCGCCCCACACACTTCCATAGCCATCGGTGAGTTTGCTGCTGCCGCCAATGTCACCGCGCTCGACGTTCTCGAGCTTGTCGCGCAGAGTGTAGCGATTGCCATGGCTACCGTTAGCTGCCATATAGACCTCGCTGCGCGTGGCAAACGTCGTGGGGGTATCAGTGGAATAGGGGCCAACGGTATCGGCCGGAATGTCCTCGCTCGTGCCCAGACCCAGGGCTTGATAATCCTGCTCGGTCATATCGGTGATTGCGGGCGCGTCTGCCGCCTGGGCAACCTGGGGCGTGGCCGTGAAGCAGGCGACGCTCGTGGCGATCAACGCAGCAAGCGCCGCCGTCCCAACAAGCGGGATTTTCGACAGCCTACGGATACGGGGATGTGGAACGTACATGAGGGACCTCGCTTTACTCGAGTGGAGTGGACTCATTTTTGCAAATGATACGTCCGATGCCCGATATCACGTGTCTCATTTTCGCCAACGGCGTGTCTCATTTTTGAGAATCCGAGATGCCACGGAAATCTTATCCCAGCTCAAAGGCCATTTCTGGGATGTATTTTCCGTCGAGTGCCTCATCGGGAAACTGCATCCCATTTCAAGCGTGGCAAATTCCGGGACGCATTTTTCGAAAGCCTGCCCATCCGGAAAGCCCGTCCCACTTTGGACGCATCCGGGCACGGAACCATCGACCTATCAGGCCTCCCATCAATAAAGAGGCGTCCTCCCGGGCGGCGGGGCACGAAGTTCATCGCGAGTTCCGCACGCAAAGAAGGCCACTTAATGTGGCCTTCGTCTTGCGCAGGACTGTAGAGCAGGGAACTTCGTGCCCCGACGCCCGGGAGGACGTTTCATTTAGAAAGATGGACCGACCGCCGTCAGCGATGGGAGCTACTCCCCCAACACGGCCTTTTTGGCGGCTGCAGCCATGTTGTCCAGATCTTCCTTGGTGGGGTGATCCTTTGCGGCGACCCAGTTATCGAGCAGCATCTTAAAGCGGACATTGTCGGGATCTTGCTCGAGCATGGCCTCGTAGCGCTGCTTGACCGCGGGACCCATCTTGCCCTGGCACATTGCCCAACCCACAAGCTCGGCATCCTCGGCCAAATTGGAGGTCACGCGATTGATAATCTGCTGATAATAGCTCTGGTCGGCGCCAAAGCCGCAGGTACCAAAGAGGAAAACGCGCTTGCCGTGCAGAGCGGAGAGCAACGCCGCGACCGAAGGCGTGCATGCGCCCTTGTCGCACCAAAAACCGACGAGCACCGTGTCGGCCGCGCAGGCGCCCTGCGCCTCGCGCGCAACCTGATCTGCGTCCGCATCGTCACTCAACGCCGCGGCGTGGACAAACTCAACGCCCGCAGCCTGCAGAGCGCGTTTGATCGCGCCCGAAACCATCCTGGTATTACCGCTCTTGCTGTTAACCACCAAAGAGCACGTCATAGTCACGTTGCCTCGTTTCCCCCAAAACTAAAGCCACTAATGCAAATTATTAGAAGCATATCTTAGTACTAAAACCACAGATGTAAACCAACTTCTGCTGATTGACGGCACAGCTGACATCAATGGATAAAGCCGCCTGAAGCGCAAGTCCCTAAAATCATGCGGGAACCGCGGTACCGTCAGAAAATTCAGGAGGAAATTTGACGGTCCCGTTAATAGATTTGTGACAAGGGCATGACAGGGAGACAGGTCATTCGTCAGGTTTCTGGCAGACGATATGAGCGGGACATGGAAAATGGAAGCCCCTCCTGCATGCATATCCGCTGGTAAGGCCTGGCCCGGTTTTCGCCATCGCACGCGGCGGCCGAGCACCCATCCAACGCCCAAGTCAAAATACTCAGTACACTGAGTATTTTCTCAATTTGCTCAGGCTAGTTAAACAGCGTCACCTTATCGAGCAGAAAATCCTCCACGGTGCACGCCCCGGCCGCCGCCCCTCCCACGACGATCCGCTTGGCTCGCGGATACTTTTTTAGGAGCGTCGACATGCCACTCTGGCCGGACTCTCCACCGCTTTTGACCTCGATGGCGCTCAGCGCATCATCCCTTCGCAGCACAAAGTCGACCTCTTTGACGCCTTCACGCCACCACATGACCTCAAAACCCTCTTCCGGCGCGCGCGCAAGCAGTCGTGCACCCACTGCCGATTCCACCAAATGACCCCGCCGCGCCGAATCCTCCAGCCATTCTGCTCGGCCCTTATCGCCGAGCGCCGTCATAAACGCCGTGTCATAAACCATGAGCCGCGGGGTGCTTCGGCGCTTTGCGAGCTCCTTGTCACTGAACTTGGGAATCGCCGTAACCAAACCGGCCTTGCCCAGCAGGTCCAAATACCCGGCGACCGTGACCGTGTTACCGGCATCCTGCAGCTGGCCTACCATTTTTGAATACGAAAGCTCCTGTCCCGAATAGCTCGCCGCGAGCCAAAAGAGCGCGCGCATCAGCGCCGGTTTGCGGATATTCTCCAACGAGAGAACATCGCGCGAGATCGCCGGCTCGACGATCGCATCTCGGATATAGTTTCGCCAACGGGCGTCATCGGAAACCAGCGGCGCCGCACCCGGATATCCGCCGTGATAGAGATAGTCTTCAAAAGAAAAGCCAAAGGCCTCGCTGCACTCGCGATAGGACCAATGCGGCGACCGAATGAGCTCGTAACGGCCCATAAGGGATTCTTCCAAGCCCTTATGCAGCAGCAGCGACGACGATCCGGTCAACATGACCTTGAGCGGCGTCCCCTCCCGGCGATCCCGGTCGTACAATCCCTTGACGACCGTGGACCAACTCTGCACCTTTTGAATCTCATCAACAACGAAAACGGCCGGGGCCTTACCTCCAGACGTGAGGTTTCTTGCCTGTTGCCACTCGATTTGCAGCCAGCTGGCATCGGGATTCACAACATCGTCCGCATTGACCACGTGACAGGGCATGTCTACATGGTGCAACGCCTGCACGAACATGGTCGACTTTCCCGTTTGGCGGGGCCCGATTATAAATTGCATCAACGGATTATTCGTTTCCCGCATCCTTTGGGCTATCACGGCAACTTGATGGCGCTCAAACATGTCAATCTACCTCCTTGTTTCTTAAATACTCAGTATACTGAGTAAAATCACTCAGTATACTGAGTATTTTTAGAACCGGGAGATCGAACCCGCCAACTTAACTCCCTTCACCAGCGGGTTGCCGCCGCCCCCTCCGCGAGTCGAGTTTCTGGCCCTTCGTGCTCACTCGATATATAAAAACTGCCATAGCCATATCGAAAAACCGGTATAGCCGGTCCCATCATCGAACCATCGCGAATGGGCCACAGGATTTCGCGATGGTTCGCAAGCTTTCGCGGAGATTCGCGACAAATCGAGAGCTGATACGCATCTTATTGTTCATATTCAAGGCCACGACGTCTCAAAAGGTATACGCTTTGAAACGGTTAAGTTTCCCAGCGCCCCCAATCGAGATCAATCGTCACCACATTATTTCGTCAATCGTCACCACGCCGCAAATAGAATGCATAATCTTGGGACAAACACTTCTGATTAATTTGTCCCGCGGGCTTGCTTACTGGGCGAATTGGCTGCGGTAGAGCTCGGCGTAGAAGCCGCCTGCCGCGAGCAGTTCGTCGTGCGTGCCGCGCTCGATAATCTCGCCGTCGCGCATCACCAGGATGCAGTCGGCGTTGCGAATCGTCGACAGGCGGTGGGCCACGACAAAGCTCGTACGACCGGCCATGAGCTCGTCGAATGCCGCCTGCACCTGCAGCTCGGTGCGGGTATCGATGCTCGAGGTCGCCTCATCCAGCAGCAGGATCGCCGGATCGGTAAGCATGACGCGCACGATGCACAGCAACTGCTTTTGGCCCTGGCTAAACGTGCCGCCGTCCTCGCCGATCACCGTGTTGTAGCCCTGGGGCAGCTGCACGATAAACTTGTGCGCATGCGCGCGCTTGGCCGCCTCGATAATCTGCTCGCGCGTGGCATCGGGGCAACCGTAGGCAATGTTCTGGGCCACCGTACCCTCGAACAGCCAGGTGTCCTGCAGCACCATGCCAAAGGCGCGGCGCAGGCTCTCACGCGTGTAGTCGCGCGAGGAGCGCCCGTCGACCGCAATGCGACCAGCATCGATATCGTAAAAGCGCAGCAGCAGGTTGATGAGCGTCGTCTTGCCGCAGCCCGTGGGACCGACCAGGGCAAATCGCATGCCGGGCTTAGCATCGATGCAGATGTCCTGCAGCAGCTTGCGATCGGGCGCATAGCTAAAGTCCACATGCTCAAACGAAACCTCGCCCTTCGGGGCCGCAAGCTCAATGGCATCCGCTGCGTCGGGCTCCCGCTCGCGGGCATCGAGCAGCGCGAACATACGGCGCGCCGAGGCATAGGCCGTCTGAATCTGCGTGATGACGTTGGTGACCTCGTTGAACGGCTTGGTGTACTGGTTGGCGTAAGACAGGAAGATCTGCACGCCGCCCACCGTGAGCGCCGCGGGCACGCCCGTGATCACGCCCACGCAGCCGATCACGGCTACCACGGCATAGATGATGTTGTTGATAAAGCGCGTGCCGGGATTGGAGAGCGAACCCATAAACTGCGCGCGCTCGCCCGCCGTGTAGAGCTCGGCGTTGAGGGCATCGAAGCGCTGCTGCGCATTTGGTCCGTAGGCAAACGCATCCACAAGCTTTTGCTCGCCCACATACTCCTCGATATGACCGCCGAGCTGACCCTGAATGCGCTGCTGAGCCGTAAAGCTCTTGTTGGAGAGCTTGGCGATGGCGCCGGCCGCAAAGATGGAGAGCGGCGTGACGAGCACCACCACGAGCGTCATGGTCAGGTTGATGGACAGCATAAACGCGAGCGTGCCCACGATAGTGATGACTCCAGTAAAGAGTTGCGTGAAGCCCTGCAGCAGGCCGTCGCCCACCTGGTCGACATCGTTGACCACACGGCTCATAAGGTCGCCGTGGGCATGGCTGTCGATAAAGCTGAGCGGCATGCGGCTGAGCTTGTCGCTCGCCTCCACGCGCATGTCGCGCACCGTCTCGTAGGACAGGCGGTTAACACAGTAGCCCTGCAGCCACTGGAACGCCGCAGCGCCCATCACGACAATCGCGAGCTTGGTGACAAGCGGCAGCAGCGCATCGAAGTCCACCTGTCCGGCGGCAACGATGAGATCGATGCCCTCGCCGACGAGGATGGGCGTATAGAGTTGCAGAATCACCGAGATGGCGGCACTCACAAACGACGCCGCAAACGAGATGCGGTGCGGACGGACGTAGCCCATCAGGCGGCGAGTCACCGCGCCCACGGGGTAGCGCTCGGGGTCGCCGGGCTGGCGCGGGCCGTCACCCAGATCGTTGAGGTTATCGCTACCGGACACATTGGCCGTCATCGTGGCGACCGAACCGGAAGAAGTATACGGATTCATTTAGCAGCCCTCCTTTGCGCGGGTGGATGCAGGGGCGGAGTCCGAAGCGGGCGTAGCACTCCCCTGCTGGCCCTCGAGCTCCTCGCGGCGGAGCTGCGACTGGCAAATCTCGCGGTAGAGTTGGCAGTTTGCATACAGCTCGTCGTGCGTGCCCAGACCCGCAACCGAGCCGTGGTCGAGCACGCAGATCATGTCGGCATCGCGCACGGTCGAGACGCGCTGGCTCACGATAACGGTCGTCAGCGGCAGCCCGCCCTCGGCGGCGCCGCGCACGCTGCGCTCGCGGATAGCGTGGCGAAGCGCCGCGTCGGTCTTAAAGTCGAGCGCCGAGGCGGAGTCGTCCATGACCAGGATCTGTGGCGAGCCGACCAGGGCGCGCGCGATGGTCAGGCGCTGACGCTGGCCACCGCTGAAGTTCTTGCCGCCCGCCTCGACCGGGGCATCCAAGCCCTGCGGCTTGTTGCGCACGAACTCGCCGGCCTGCGCCATATCGAGCGCCGCCCAGATCTCCTCATCGGTTGCCGACTCGCCGCGCCAGGTCAGATTACTGCGGATTGTGCCGCTCACGAGTGACGCGCGCTGCGGGACGGTCGCGACCACGTGGCGCAGCTGATCGAGCGGCCAGGCGCGCACATCGGCACCCATCACGCTCACGCTGCCGACGCCCGCGTCGTACAGGCGCGGGATGAGCGAAACGAGCGTGGACTTGCCGCTGCCCGTGCCGCCGATAATGCCGAGCGTTTTGCCCAGCGGCAACTCCAGAGTCACATCGTTGACGGCGTTGGCCGCGCCCGCGCCAAAGGAGAAGCTCGCATGGCTAAAGCTCAAGGCGGGCACCGGGGCGGCATCGCCCATCGCACCCGGCTCGGGCAGAGCGACCGGCTGGTTACCCGCGTCGGTAATGCTCGGCACGCAATTGAGCACCTCGTTGATACGCGACGCGCTGGCGCTCGCCTTGGTAAAGACCACGACCAGGTTGGCGACATACACGATGGAGGTGAGCGTCTGGGTCATGTAGTTCACAAACGCCATGACCTGGCCCTGCGTAAGCTCGCCCACGTTGACCTGAATGCCGCCCACCCACAGGATGGCGCACACACCCAGGTTCATCACCAAAAACGTGACGGGGTTGAGAATCGACGAGAGCTTACCCACGGCGATGGCGACATGCGCCTGGTCATCGGCCGCCTGGGCAAAACGCTCACGCTCGTGATCTTCGCGCACAAACGCACGGACCACGCGGGCGCCCGAAAGGCCCTCGCGGCAGATAAGCGCGATGCGGTCGAGCTTTGCCTGCAGCTGCTTGTAGTACGGAATGCAGCGCGCCATGACAAACCAAAACACCAGGCCGATGGCGGGCGTGCAGATCAAAAAGATAATGCCGAGCTTAAGGTCGATGGCAAGGGCCGCAACCATGGAGCCCACCGCCAGGAAAGGCCAGCGGATGAGCATGCGCACGCCCAGCGCCACGGCGAGCTGGACTTGGTTGACGTCGTTGGTGATGCGCGTGATGAGCGACGGCGTACCAAAGCGATCGAGCTCGGCATAGCTCAGCTTGTTGATATGCTCATAGAGTGCGCCGCGAATATCGGTGCCCATGCCCTGTGAGGTCAGCGCCGCCATCTTTTGGCAAACGAGCGTAAACGAGATGCCGATCACAGCCATGGCGCCAAGCAGCATACCGTAGTGGACGACGGCGCTGACGTCGTGCGCGCCGATGCCCTTGTCGATCATCTGGGCAATCACGAGCGGCGTCAGCAGGTCAAAGATCACTTCGATCAACTTGCACGCAGGGCCGATCACCATATATCGGCGAAACTTACCGCCAAAACGCCTGAGCAACTCAATCATAAAAAGGCGCTCCCTATCATCATTCACACTCAATTCGAACCATGATAGTACGGTGAGCCCAAAAGACGAGTAAACAGCTCGTTATTTCTGGCGAGATTCAAGAGCGGGTTAATCGCCTGATATACTTACATTAGTGCTACCAAGTGAGTCGCCAACCCTTGAAATGAGGTGCCGAGATGAACGACATTCTCGCAAGAAGAGCAAGACGAGCAACTATGGGCATCGCCCTTTCCGTGGCACTTGCCGCGGGAATCGCCCCCGTAACGGCGATCGCGGCAGAAACCAGCTCCCCCATCGGTACAGTTGCCTTGCAGACGGAAGACGCGGCCACCGAAAAAGAAAAAGCGTATGCAGCCATGCAGGAAGCGCTCAAAAACCTCGAAGCCGCAAAAAAGGCCGCGAGTTCCGAGAAAATTGCGCGCTTTAATAATGACATTGCCCGTTTTCAAAAGTACCGCGACGAGATGTTGGCGCAAGCCGCCGAATCGAAAGAATCCCTTCCTGCCATGCAAGCGGACATCGATGCAGCCCAAGCCAAATACGACGAGGCCGGCAACCGGGTAAGCGAGCTCCAGGCAAAATTAGACAACAAACTTGAGGTGCTTAAGGCACTCGAAGCACTCGGCGACGAGGAGCTTGTCAAAACTGTTAAACAGCAAATAAGGCAGTTGCAAAATGAGATCGTAGGGGCAAAAGCGTATGTAGATCATTGTGAAACGGAGCTTGACGAGTTCCAGCGCCGCCTCAAAAGTCAGGAAAGACGAGTTAATGACTGTGAAAGTTCTGCAGAGAACTATAAAGCCCGTATCGACCAGTTCATAGCCTGGCGAGATGCGCTCCTCGACAATTTGGAAAAAGCGCAAGCGGCCTATGACGACGCCTGCAAGGCATACGAAGAGGCAAAAGCCGCAGCAGACAAGGCCCCCTCGCCCGAGATAACGAAACCCACCGAGACAACGCCTCCCTCCGGCTCGGCGCAACCGGCCGAGACGGCACAGCCCGCCAGCTCACCCGCGACCGGCAAAGACACCCCGCCGAGCACCACCAAGCAGGCGAACACGAGCAGCGGCAAGCAAGCAAATACGACCTCCAGCAAACTCGCAAACACAGGCGACCCAGCGCCAAGCGCAATCGCGCTAGCAGGGATCGCCGCCATGGGACTCGGAATAACCGCCGCAGCCACCCATCGCATCAAGTACTCAAAATAGCCTCCGACCCTTGAAATGAGGTGCCGAGATGAACGACATTCTCGCAAGAAGTGCAAGACGCGCAACCGTGGGCATCGCCCTTTCCGCGGCACTTGTCGCAGGAATCGCCCCCGCAACGGCGATAGCGGCGGAAACCAGTTCCCCCATCAATGCAGTTGCCTTGCAGACGGAAGATGCGGCCGCCGCAAAAGAAAAAGCGTATGCAGCCATGCAGGAAGCGCTCAAAACCCTTGAGGCCGCAAAAGACGCCGCAGGTCCTGAGATATTAGAGACTATCGAGCATGTGATTACCGATTTGCAATCGCTCCGCGACAGGATGCTGAAGGAAGCCGACGACTCAAGGGGACCTCTTCTTTACCTACAAGCGAACGTCGATGCAGCCCAAGCCAAATACGATGAGGCCCACAACCGGACAAGCGGCCTTCAGGCAAAATTAAATAAGGCAATCGACGACGGAGCTTCTAACGAAACTATTAAGCAGTTGCGAAGTGAGATCATGTCGGCAGAAAGGCGAGAAAAATCTTGTGAAGATGATCTTCACCACTGCCAACGCCGGCTCGAAAGCCAGGAAAGTGTCGTCGCGAAGTTCGAAGCCAATGCGGAAAAATGTCAAACCGATATCGACGAAGAGACAGCCAAGCGAGATGCGCTCCTCGGCGATTTGGAAAAGGCGCAAGCGGCCTATGACGACGCCTGCAAGGCATACGAAGAGGCAAAGGCCGCGGCAGACAAGGCCGCCTCGCCCGAGATAGCAAAACCGACCGAGACAGTGCCTCCCTCCGGCTCAGCGCAACCGACCGAGACGACACAGCCCACCGGCTCGTCCGCGACCAGTAAAGACACCTCGCCAAGCTCCACCAAGCAAGCGAACTCGAGCAGCGGGAAGCAAGCAAATACGACCGCCGGCAAGCTCGCAAACACGGGCGACACAGCACCGAGCGCAATCGCACTCGTAGCAGTCGCCGCCGCAGGCCTCGGAATAACCGCCACTGCCACACGCCGCATCAAGAACTCAAAATAGCTGCCAGCGGTTATTGTCTTCGCCAATCCACAAGCCCAGAGACAAAAAGAGGCCCGTTTCCCCAACCCAGGGAAACGGGCCTTTTTAACTGCAAAATCCAAGCAACAGCACCGCCGCCTCTTAAACTACGTAGCCATCAATGCCCAGACAACGCCAGCGAGCAGCAAAAGGCACGGGATTAAATTATTCAGATAAATGTGACCCTTCAGGCGGTTTTGGTCGGCTACCCGCGAGTGCCGGCAGGGCGCTTGGTAGTCGAGCGATCCCGCAGGCGAAGCCGAGGACCAGCGAGACACCAAGCGCCCTGCCGGCACTCGCGGGTAGCCGAGGCACCAAAAAACGCCCGTGCGCTCGATGGATTCGGATGCCCGACAGAGGCTCCTTATGGCTGCTTCCTTCCGGACCTGACCAGATTCGGAACATGTCGTCATCCGAACCCATCGAACGCGCTAGGCGCTCGGTATATCTTACCTGCTCCCGCCCAACAGGGCAAGTGGGGCGAACCCATCGGATGGATTCGCCCCACTCGTGCATATCGCTAGCGGCGCCTGCGGTACAGGACCGCGCCGCCCGCGACGGCCAGCGCGCCGATGCCGGCCATGGCGCCGAGCGCCTCAACCGGCAGGCTGCGGTCGCCGGTGTCGGGCATGCCGCCCTTGGAGCCGTCGCCGCTAGAGCCGCTGCCGGAGCCGTTATCTGAACCGCCGTCTGAGCCGCCGCCCGGCGTGCCGGGGTTCTCGGGGGTGCCGGGGGTCCCGGGATTCTCGGCGTAGCTGTTGGTGAAGACTGGCGGCACGTTGGCGTCGCCCTCGTAGGAGACCTTCGCCGACAGGTAGCCCGTCTTGGTGCCGTCTGCCGCCTCGTCGCCCACCGTGACGACGATCTTGTGCACCGCCTTGTCGTAGGTCACGTGCGTCTGGCCGTCGTCGACCTCGCTCGCCGTGAAGGTGTAGGTGCCGGCCTGCTTGAACGTCAGCGCATCGAACGTGACGCCGCCGTCCGCGGCATTCTTGGCGGTCGACATGACCTTGCCGTCCCGGCTCTTGAGCTCAAAGCTAAACTGGCCCGCCTTGAGCTCGGCGCCCTTGAGCACCTTGGCGGCGCCCAGCTTGAGGGTGACGGGCGCGGCCTCGTAGCCGTTGGTGAACGTCACCGAGTCGCCGCCCGCGGCATTGCCCTCGGCATCCGCCAGCTCGTGCTTGACGGCGAGCATGCCGTTTCCGGCATCGGTGACCGTCGTGCGCACGCGGTGCGTCGCCCTGTCGTACGTCACGCCGCCCGCCGTGCCGGCGACCTCGCGCAGCTCATAGCTGTGCGTGCCGGGCGCGGTGTAGGTGACGGGGCTGAGAGCGACCGTGCCGTCGGCGGCGTTCCTGCCCGTCGCCGCGATGCTCTCACTGCCGTCGGCGGCAATCTCGACCAGCTGGAACTCGAACTCGCCCTCGACCAGGTCACGGCCCTTGAGCTTCTTGCCCACCTTGATCTGGTCGGTGACGGAGCTCGGCGTCGGGTTCACGACGTAGGTGTTGGTGAACTCGAACGCGCCCTTGCCCTCGGGCGTGCCCTCTGCGGACAGGGCCTCCGCGGCGAGCGTGCCCGCGGCGGTGTCCTCGACCACCCTGACCGTGAAGGTCCTGGTCGCCGTCGCGTCGTTGACCACGCCGTCGACCGAACCGGACTCGCTCACCCGGTAGGCGAACGTCTTGGTGCGCAGACCTTGGCCGTCGATCTCGGCGTCGTCGAGGTCGCTCGGCTGCCTGAACGTGACGTGGCCCAGCTCGACGTTGCCGGCGGCGTCGTTGGTCGCCTCGGTTACCGTCTTGCCGGAGGCGTCGACCGGCGCGGGCGCGCCGTCCAGCGGCTCAATCTTAAAGGTGTACTTGCCCGCGATGTCGGCCTGCGTCAGGCCAAGGTCGGCCTGGCCGAGCGCCAGCGTCTTGGTGCCCGCGAGGTCGACTGTCGCCTCGTTGGTGCCGTAGCCGTTCACGAACGACAGCGTGCCGTCGGAGCCCTCGGGGTAGACCACGCTAACGTCCAGCCCGCTCTTGCCGTTATCGGTCACCTTGACCGTGATGTCGAAGCTCGAGGCGGTTGCCGTCACGCCCGCGGACAGCCGGTCCGTGCCGTCCTCGGATACGGTATAGGGAATGGCCCAGGAGCCGTCGGCGGCCCTGGTGGCGGTGCCGTCCGCCACCATCCGCTCGAGAGCGTCGGTGGTGTAGGCGATGGGCGAGAACGTAAGTCCCGCGGCCTCGCCGTCGCCGGAGGCCCGGTTGGTCGCGGTCGCGACCACGTTGCCCCGGGCATCGCGGACGGAGAACGAGAACTCGCCCGCCGCCGCGGCGCGGCCCGTCAGCGTCTTGGTGGCGTTGATGGCCGCGTCGCCCTCGCCGCCGAGCGTTCCGGTGGCCTCGTAGGAGTTCTGGAACGCGACCGTCACAGGCGCGGGCGGCGCCATGGCGTCATCCGCTGTGGAGACCTCGCTGCGGGCGACCTCGACACCGTCCTTGGCAACTGTGGTCGTGACCGTGAGCTCGCCCGTCGCGGCGTCGTAGCCGGGCGCGATGGTCACCGTGCGCGGCGCGGTGTCGTTGGTGTAGCCCTCGCCGCCGAGCTTGGTCTCGGTGACGGTGAAGCGGTAGGTCTTGCCCGCGTCGGCGTCGGTGAACTTCACGTCGCTCTTCGCGGCACCGCCGATGAGGTCGACCAGGTCGGCCTTCCCATCGTCAGCCGCGGCCACGGCGTAGGCGTCCTTGTCGGTCTTGAGGCCGAGCTTGGCGGCCGTCTCGGCGTCGGCGGTCACGGTGAAGGCGAACTGCCCCGCCTCCATGGCGCGGCCGGAGAGCGTCTTGGACAGGCGCACGCCCGCGCGGGCCGAGTAGTCGAGCTCGGTCGTGTAGGTGTTGACGAAGTCGCCGCCACTCGCCTGCGCGATCGTGGGCGTCGTGGCCGTGAGGTTGCCGGAGCCGTCGTCGGCCACGGTCACCGTCATCGTGGCGACGTGGCCGTCGTAGTCCACGCCGGCGATGGCAGAACCGTCATCGGGCCTGACCTCGCGCACCTTGTAGGTGAAGGTCTTGGTGCGCACGCGCTTGCCGCCGACCTCGGCGAACCCAGCGTCCTTGATGTCATTGAGCGTGTAGCGAATGGAGCCGAAGTCGAAGGCGACCTTATCGCCCGCCTTGGTGACGGCGGCGGCCGTCACACTGACGGTCTTGGAGCCGTCGGCAGACCCCTCGGGCATGGGGGCGCCGTCCTCGCCCGTGAGCGCGAATTGGAAGCTATCGCCCTCCGCCCAGTCGCGACCCTTGAGCGTCTTGGTGAAGAGTCCCGCGGTGGAGACGTCTCTGCCCTCGGTGGCCGTTCCGTACGTGTTGGTGAACGCGACGGTCGCGCCGTCCTCGGTCACGGCGCCTTCGGCCTTGGAGCCGTCAGCCCCGTTAACAGCAGTCGTGTAGCCCTCGGCGGCGTCCTCGGTCACGGTGTAGTGCATGCCCACGGGCAGGCCGGCGATGGTCTTCTCCCCGCCGTCCTTGAGCGTGAAGGTCGCCTTGCCGTCCGCGAACGTCACGGCGTTCTTGCCCTTGCCGAAGGTGCCGGAGACGGGCTCGCCGTCCCCGTCGGTCAGCGCGACCGTGAAGCCGAACTCGCGCTGGCTGTCGCCGCCGACGACCGTCTTCTTGACGGTGAGGCTGCCGGTCTTGGCGGTGTTGGTAAAGACCGCCGCCTCGACCGTGCGCTCAGCAGCGTCGCCCGCATCGTCGGTCAGCTGTGCAATCTTGGTCTTGGCAAACAGCTTACCGGCGCCATCGTCGGCCACCGTGACGGTGGCACGATAGGTGGCCTTCGAGAAGATGAGCGACGTCTCGTCACCCGACGGCTCGGTAATCACATAGGTATAGGTACCGGGCTTGGTGTACTCGATGGTACCGAAGTTGCCGACCTGGGCATCCTTGTGCAACTCAATCGTCGACACGCCGTCCTTGGCGCCCTTGGGCATGGGTGCCTCACCCTGGGCAGTCAGCGTCATGGTAAAGACGTCCGATGTCGTCCAGTTGCGTCCGGAAATCTTCTTTTGGACCTTGAAGGCGTTTTCCACCTTTGTGGACTCCACGCTGTAGACGTTGGTGAAGCCCACCTTCGTCGCCTGTCCGACGGTACCCTTCTGGGGGTTCGCCTTATCGACAACCGCAAAGCCGTCCTCGCTCGTCATGAGCTCACCCTTGGAGTCGAGCTCCTGCACCTCGTAGTGCGCACCCATGGGCAAGGTAACCGTGACGGAGCCGCCGGCCTTAAGCTCGATGGTATCCCCGCTCTTGATCTGTCCGCTTACATAGGTGCCGTTGGTGTCGCTGAGGCGACCGGCGAACGCAAAGGTGCCGGCCAGAGGCGTTGTGCCATCGGCCTGGTAGAGCAGCACCTTAAAGGTAAATGCCTTGTTGGGCGCGGTGATGCCTTCGGCGGCCGTGACCGTCTTGCTCAACGTCAGGCGCCCGTCAGACACCTCGTCGGTAGTGGTGTTGGTCTTGACGGCAGGGTTGTTGCCGACCGCCGCCGACGCCTGGTTGGAGATGTCGCCCGAAGCGCCACCGCTCTTAAACGCGTTCTCGGTCACGCGAACCTTAAACTGAACCGTGCCCTCCTTGCCTGCGGGAACGTCCTTCAACGTCCAGGTAAGGTTGCCGTCATTGCCCTTGGAGCCGGCATCCTTATGGTCGCCGGCGAACTCCACGAACTCGGTTCCCGCGGGAACGGCATCGGTGATCGTTACCGTGGCAGACGCGCCCTCGGTGTTCTTGTAGCCGATGGTGTAGGTGAGTTCGTCGCCCAGCGCCACGCCCGACCCATTCGAATCCTGGACATCGCTCTCGGACTTCTTGGGTACGAAGTTCGTCGTGGTGCCGGTATAACTCTTGCTCTTGTCGCCGACCTTAACGGTGGCAGTATTGTTGATGGTGCCAACAGCGCCTTGGGCACCCTTCACGGCGTCCTCGGTAATCTTGACGTGCACGCGCACCGAACCGTGGCTGCCCGCAGGCTGCTCACCCAGGTTCCAGGTGAGCAACTGACCGCTCGCGGCGCCCTTATCGGCATACTCGCCCTCAAAGGCCTCGAACACGACGCCCGTGGGCAGCTCGTCGGTCACGGTCACGTTGGCCGAAACCAGATTACCGGCGGCGTCGGCCTCGGTATTGGCCCAGTTGATGGTATAGGCGTAGGAGTCGCCCACAGAAAGCAACTGCCCGTCGATGTCCACATCGGGCTTCGCGACCGTGCCAATCGTCTTGACCTTATCACGCGTGTTGTGGAAGACGATCTTACCCTTCTCGGTACCATCGCGATAGGTCACCTTGGACGTCAGATTGCCGTCGTTGTGGTCGGTCACCTCGAGCAGCACTCGGCACGTCGCAGACGTATCCACGGGACGCACACCCTCGGGCAGGTTGGCCATGCGCTCCTTTGCCACCAGGTTAAAGCTGTAGGTGGTGGTGTGGTCGGCATTGTGACGCTTGGTGGCAATGCCATCGTTGACGGCGCCGGCGAGGTCAATCGTCTGCTCATGAGTTCCGCTGGTAGCATCGCCAAGTTTAAAGTTAACCTTACCAAAGTCGACCGTAGCGGTACCGTCCTCGTCCGCCCGAGTCGTGCCCTCATCCATCTTTTCGAGCGAGCCGTCGGCCTTCTCGGCATACAGGTCAAACGTATACTGGCCAGTCTCGATCTTGTCGCCGGAGTCCATCACCTTCTCGGCAGTAAGACCGTCGAATGTTCCGGTCGCAGCGTAGCTGTTGGTAAAGAACACCTGAGCCTTGGCGGTACCGCTCTCGGAGCTAAAGGTATTCGCATCGCGGGGCTCTTCAACGTCGTTGGCGTCATAGTGCTTGACCGTGGTCACGGTATAGAGCGAACCGTTATCGCGCTTCTTAACCGCAATCTCTACCTTCCAATAGGTGGAGTCGTATGTATAGCCGCCCCTACCGCCGCCATTCTCGACAATCTTGTAGGCAAACGTCTTGTCCGCATCGCCCGTCGCGAAGGTCAGGCCGCCCAAAATACCGGTGTGGGACGTGCCATCGGCCTGCGGTTCATCGTTCGTAACGGTGAGCTTACCCTCATCCGCGCGCAGCAGCTTGTTGAGCTTTTCGATTGAAGCATCGTCTTCGCCCGTCACCGTAAAGCCAAACATGCCGGCATGCAGATCGTGCCCGTTAAGCGTCTTGACGATCTCCAAACCGCCCTGGAGCTCGTAGCTCGTTGAAGTTTGGTAACTATTGGTAAAGATGAAGCCTTCCGAGCCGGTCGTGCCATCGGCACGCGCTACAAGTTTGCCGCCCTCATCGGTTACGGTGACCGTCACGGTATAGACGTGCTGGTCATACTTCCACTCGCCAAGACCGCTGTTCGCAGCCACCTCGTTAATAGCGAACTTATACGTGCCCGGCTTGTTGAAGGTGAGCTTCGAGAAGTCAAGCTGGTAGTGCTCCCCGTCCTTGAGGCCCTCCTTCGTTTGCTTCTTCTCAGCGTAGCCGTTCTCCGCACTCATCGAAGAGCCGGTGATGAGCTTGCCGTCGATAGCAGCCTTGGTGACATCATCGGCCGCGGTCATGGCAAAGGTAAACTTGTCCGGAGCATTGGCACCGGCAACCACCTTGGTCACGGACGGAGTATAGGTTGCTGCCTCGGCGACCGTATAGGTGTTCTTGAATTTGACCGTCGCGACACCGGCAGATGTCGCATTCGACGGGTAGATCCACTGGCCCTCAAGCTCGTCCTCGCCGTCAACCTGCTTGCTTACCGACGTCGTGACCCTAAGCGTACCGTCGCCGTTATCCGCCACGACAGCCTTAACCGTATGGACCGTCTTGTCGTACGTATAGCCCGTCGCCTTGTCGTCAATCTCGCTCACCGTATAGGTGAACGTCTTGCCGGCATCATCCTGAGTGAAGGTCAGCCCACCCGCAGGTACCAAACTTACGGTCTTGGGAGCGTTGGCCTCGACATTTGCGGTCTCAAAGACCTTGCCATTCGTGGAAATGCCAACCTTGCTGGCAGATATCTCGTCAGCAGGCTTGACGATATAACGGAACGTGCTCTTAGGCGAGCCAAAAATGGTCGCGTCCTTGGGATACGTCAACGTCTTCTCAATCTGCAAACCGCCAGCGGCGCCATAGTCGAGACTTGCCGTGTAACGGTTCACAAACGAGACGGCAGGCGTGGCGCCGACCTCACTTGCATCGTACTGCTGCACGTAAGTATGCGAATCTTGCTTGAGCTCGACGATCTTTTCGTCCGTCAGCGCGCTCGCGTCGGCGCCGTCGCCCAGTAGCTCCGTCACACCCGCACCCTTGAGCACGGTCGTCACGGTGTAGAGCTTAGCGGGGTCGTCCTTGTGTGCAAGAACCTTGACGAGCACGATAGCGTCGCCCGTGTAGCCGGTGTCATAGGTGTAGCCGGCAGCAGCAGGCTGGTTCTCGTGAATGCGATAGGCAAATGTACGGCCAAGGTCCTGTTCCGTGAGGTCGCGGGCAAAGAGCTTCTCTTCCCCGCTTGCGCTCACCACAGCGCCGGACACGCCGGCCCCTGCCACCTTATTGGACAGGCTAGCCTCGGAGCCATCGACCGACGTCTGAACGCCGTTGTACCAAAGGCCCGTCACGGCAAAGGTAAACTGGCCCGCGGTAGAGGCGCGACCCTCAAGGGTCTTGCTCACCGTCACGCCATCAAAGGTGCCCGATGCATGGTACGCGTTGGTAAAGGCAGCCTTGTCGGTTACGATCTTGTCCGCATCGGGGGCACCGGTGTTGGCGTAGGTCACGCTCGACACGCGTAGCTTGCCCGCGTGGTTGCCCGACTTGTCCAGGTCGGTCACCACGACGGTCGCGCGTGCGGTGTGTTTGTCCATGGACATGCCCGCCTGGCCATCCTGCGCAGCTTTCTCGGTGATGTTGAAGCTAAAGGTGCCTGCGCGGTTGAACGTCACGGTCGGGGCGGCTTCGGTGCCAAAGGAGAACGAGGCCACGCGTCCCGACGCGGGCGTGCTGGCGACCGCCTTGTTGGCGTTAACGGCAACAGCCCCATCCGTCACCGTCTGCGCGGTGGTCTTGCTCAAACCAGTCGTACTGGCATCATCCGTAGCGGCAGTGAGATTAAAGGTATAGCTCTCACCCTGGTTCCAGTCGCGACCGCTCACGGTCTTTTGGCCCTGCAGGGTCACGCTCGTGGGCTCTGCGCTATATATATTGGTAAAGGAGGGTGTGACGTTCTTGTCCAGCTGCTTTACCGAACCGTCCCCAGCGGCCTTGTAGTACTCGATCGAAGTCTGGATGCCGGCGCTCTTCTTGGCGTTACGCACCACGGCGTAGTAGACCGACCCGTCGTAGGTCATGCCCGCAATGCTACCGGGATTCTCAGCGAACTTGTACACGTAGGCGCGTCCCGCATCCGCCTTGGCGGTATAGGAGATCGCCGGCCACGTCACCGTAGCCGGCTGCGTCACCGTACCGTCGGCGTTGTTGCCCACGGTTGCGGCATTGCCCTCGGTGCCCCGGGGCATGGGAGCTACCACGCTCGTATCGACCGTGTTAGGACTGAACACAGCGTTGACGTCCGCATAGCCGCCCATACCCTCGAGCGTAAAGCTAAAGGCGTTCTGGGCGAGCGCAAAGCTCCCGGCGTTATCGGTCAGGATCTTTTGGGCATGGATGATGATCTTCGCTTCGTGTGCATCGTAGCGATTGGTGAAGGTTGCGACCTTATCGGAAACATCCGTATTGGTGTCGACGCGCGCGTCGTTGCACTCCTGCACCACCTTCACGCTCTTAACGACCAGAGCGCCAGCCTGCTTGTCCTCCACCACGACCGTCGCGGTATAGCGAGCAGCAGAGTAGCTCATGCCGTCTGCCCCGGCATCGGAGCCGGGGATAACCTCCGAGATGGTATAGGTGTACATGCCGGGCTTGGTATAGGTAATATCGCCAAACGTTGCCTTCTGGGTATTCTTGGTGAACTCGACCGTCGCCACCCCGTCCTTGGCGCCATTGGGCATGGGGGCGCCGTCCTTAGCCGCAAGCTGCACGGTAAAGGAATCGCCATCGGCCCAATCGCGACCTTCGAGCATCTTCTTGGCGCTCAGACCGTCTTTGGCCTCAAGTGTTACGCGGTTGGCGCTGTAGTTGTTGGTGAACTCGAGCTTGTTATCGGCGGGAATCTTTCCGTCCTCGAGCGCGACGATCTTGCCCGTGATGGTGTTGCCGGTTCCAGGCTGCTCCTCGCCGCCGGCCTTGCGGCTCACGAGGCTAAAGCCAGCCGGAAGCACCGACTCGTCGGCAGAGCCGGTCACAGTGTTAACGATGCTCGCCAGCACATTGCCACTGGACTCCTCGCCCTTAGTGGTGAGCTCGCTCACGCTATAGCTGTCGCCCTGCTTAAGGTCGTATACGCGAATGGTCTCGCCGGCCTTGATGGAGTGGGTGCCGCCGTTCTTGAGCGTAAAGGAGTTGCCCACGGCGTTGCCGTTCGCATCAAATACGTGCGCCTCGTAGCCCTTCTGGGACTCCGGCAGGGTGAACTTAAACGTAAAGGTCAGATCCTTGTCGTTCGCATCCTTAGTGGGTGCAGTAAGACCAGTATCCGCCGTCACGGTCTTGGTCACTTGCAGGCGCGCCACGCGACGGTCGGTATACTGCACGGCCGTTGCCGTGGTAAAGAGATGATTGAGCTGAAGCGTGCCCAGATCGGTGCCATTGGTGGCATCATCGTCTTGATAAAGAGCCATGCGGTTGATGCCCGTATCGGCAAAGATCGTCGCCAGCTTACCGTTGCGCTCGCCACCGTCCTCGACATAGCGCAGGATGGTCTTGGCGCCTTGCATCGTCTTGTCATAGCGCATATGCATCAAGTTGTCCGCAAGAGAAGGCGTCACACCCTTGGCGGTACTTGTCTGGCCCCATGTTAGGTTTTCGCTGGCATCTGAGCCAGTTGCACTCTGCAGCTTGCCCTTAATGTGCGTAAGCGTGTTGTCGATCGAGTCGGGAGAGCCAAACTGCGCCAGGGAAGCAATCAGCGAACCCGGGCCGCTCATGCTGCGCACACCGTCGCCTTCCTTACCGGCATCCACGTACACACCCGAATCGTCCACGATTACCTTGGTGATGGTGTTGTTAATCTCATGGCCATCTGGACTTACAGACTCACGCAGGTAGTACGTACCCTTGATAAGGGGTGCATGCTTTGTCGAATTGAGTGGGAAGCATGCAGCACCCTCAATGTCATACGGATAGGTCATGCCGTTTGCCTGCGCGGTGTCATATGGCTCGGCACCCGATTTAATGGCATACGTGCTGGGACTATCGCCGGTAACATCCTCGGCCTTGTACAGCTCAAACGTCGCGTCGTTCACGGGCTTGCCCAGGTCGTCAACCTTCTGCACAAACAGGCGGTTCTGAACGTTGGTGAGGTGGATCACCGTAGAGAACTGCCTGTTTATCGTTTGATATTGGACCATAGAGGTGTTGTCGATGGTTGCCTCCGCCAGAGACGATGCCGTGGTGTGATACACCGCCACGGTATATTCGGACTGGGACTTGTCCGTCATCATGGCGGCGTACTTCTCGATATCGCCGGGCAGCGACCTGACCGTTACCTCATAGTCGCCCTTGGTGTTGACGCCAAAGACGCTCGTATCTGCCGATTTGGCAGCCTCGACCGCGCCCTCAATGCCGTGTTTGGAGCACAGCTTATAGCCATTGAGCGGGTTGCCCGTGACCGCCGTCCACGCGTCTTCGCTTGTGTGGTCCTCGCTCGCACCGGTGAGCTTGAGCACGACGGCGAAGGTCGTACCCGAGCTAATGGCGTTGCCCTTATTGTCTTGCGTATCTTTATCTAGGGAAATGGTCTCCTTGGCAGCCAGATAGCCACCGTTCAGCCACATGCGGCTGCCCTTCCATGTGCTATCATCCGCTGTTTTGACCGTCGTTTGCGGTGCGACGACCACGCCGCCCGTGCCACTCGCCGCAGCTGGCTTGTACTGCAGATGCAGCTCGCCTGGCGTTGCGGAAGTCGATGAAGTCAGACTCGAACGATATCCCTCGGGCAGGCCCATCTCCTTGAGTACAAAGAAGTCATGCCCCGCGGCATGCTGGTTATCGAACGAAAGGACAGAGCCGTCCGACTCCAAAAGCACCAGCTGACCCTTATCGTCCGTCGTGCCTTGAGCGATGGGATCGCCCTGCGTCTTCCAGCTTTCACCGGACTGATACAGCGCAAACGTGGCGCCCTGGACCGCCTCGCCGTTCTGGTCGACCTTCTGGACCTCGGATGACGGCAGGGTGGTGAGGTTGAACTTAAGTGACATGTTCGATGCACCCGCACCGCGCTCCAGATAGAAGAAGCTCAGCTTGTGCTTGGTGCTAGAATTGAATGTATCACCGGAGAAGTTGGTGGTGTCCGCGCCGACGGCGTCGAACTTCGCCTTGATAGTGGTTTTTTCGATTTCCCTCTCGGTTCCATTCGCGCCATCAATATGACCGACTTTCACTTCGCCGGTAGCAAAGTTAATATCAAGCGTTGCCTTCTCGTGGATGCCGCCCAGATCGCCCACGAGCACGCCATCGATATACACCCAGACGTCATCGTCGCCCGAGAACTCAAAGATCATGTCCTCGTTCTTGTTGGTCTTGCCGTTTGCGGGCTGGACAAACTCCGTGGTCATGGACATGCCAAAGTGATGGTTGAGCTTATCGTTCTCTCCGTCCTTTATTCCTATAGGGGAGAGGTTTTTACCCGACTCGGTAAAAACCTTTTTAGCCGAGTCAAAGGGAAAGAACTGACCCCGATTCTCTTCTGACACGCTCTCCTTATATACGCCCGCCTTATCGTAGACGTCAAAGGAGTTCGTCGTGGAGTTATACACGGCATAGTTGCCTTCTTTGAAGCCGTAGGAGTCGTAAACGTAATAGCCATCCTTGAGCTGGAAGAGGCCCTGCACGTTGTTGTAAACGGCCTTACCGTTCTGCTTTTTATTTGCCTGGCTGTCATTGTTAAAGAGGTAATCGAGCGACTCATCGTTGTAGTTAACGCCCTGGTAGGTGCCATTTTTGATCTCCGGATAGCCCTTTACCAGCGTGTTCTTCACAAATGGAAGGCGTCCAAAGCCACCGGTGGTACTCTTGCCCGTCCATTTGTTAATGCCCGTACCGGCACCACCATTGAATTTGAGCTGGTGGTCTTTATTGATGCCGGTGTTGTTATTGCTGTTGTCGTTGTTTATGTTGGCAGAATTGTCGTTATCGCCATTCACGACCCAGTAGTCAAACAGGTTGACCGTGGTGCCGGTAGGGTTTACCGTCTTCACGATATGGTTGCTGAAGGGAACCGTCTGCTCGGCCAACGCACTCGTTGCACCAAACAAGAGCGCACACGCCGCCAGCGGGACGGTCAAAACCTTTAGAGCACGCTTGGCTGTATTGGTTTTTGTGCCCAAAGGCTTCAGCATTTCTCGAGCTTTCGCATATACGCGATTCATGAAGGCCCTCCCCAATCCATGAGGACGGCAAGCAGTGGCTCGCTATATGTGTGTCGTCGTCCCCATCGATGCAAATATACGCCCCCCCCCGCGCAAAAACGCAAGGCAGGACATCGCTATATGCTTAAAAGTGTAGCAATTTAAACGACCCGCCATTCCGCGTCAGGTTGCCACTCGGTCGTCAAATCGAACCATTCGCGCCATCAAAGGGGCTCGGCAGGATAAAACCGTCGGCAATCTTTATCCCCACAGCCCCACAAGGCAGCTAATTTGGGACGGGGCTTTTTGACTACTTGGGCAATCAGATCGACATGTAGTCAAAATAGCCCCGTCCCAAAAAGACTGCTCTGACGCTGCGCCACGAAAAGGGCCTATCTACTACGTTTTGGTCGCAGGGGTCGACCATAGCCGACTTTTTCGGAAATCGGCAAGCTCTCTACCTGCACTGATAATTGTTCTCGGGGGAAGCGGGCACTGCGGGGCGCGGCAACGGCGCGCGATTTCCGCGTCGCAGCGCTACCCTGATGCTGAATG
>JAGZEK010000032.1 GCA_018368345.1 Collinsella sp. | reverse complement strand
TGCCGCCCCCGGGGCCCGCGAGGGGCCTCGGGGGCGTTCGACTAGCTGCGGGAACGTCCTATCCGCTCAATGTGTTCGGCTGAGATCGGAAATCAACCGCAGGAAAAGCACACAACTCTGATAGGTAAGAGTATTCGATAAAAGACACAGCTCATTCACACCTTTATGCATTTTCAACGCGTGCATAATCTGCAGGCAGACCGGCATCTTTGAGTGACTCCATACAAGCTGTAGTCAATTTTGTGCATATGCAATTTCGATTGGCTTTACCCTGCGACAGTGCCCCTCGCTTGTGATAGAGTGCTACAAACTCTGGCTTTTGCCCTACGAGTGACCAAGAGCTCGGGGGCTTTAACACAAGGAGGATCTATGCCCGAGAAGATTGAAGAGCTGGTACGCGCTGCGCTTGCTGCGGCCCAGGAGGCCGGCGACCTTTCCGCATTTGAACTTGACGATTGCGCTATCGAGCGACCGGCTGACACTTCTCATGGCGAGTGGACCTCCACCATGGCCCTGAAGTCCGCCAAGCTGGCTCACTGCGCCCCGCGCAAGATCGCCGAGGCCATCGTTGCCCATATGCCCGAGGACCCCGCGATTGAGAAGGTCGAAATCGCAGGCCCCGGCTTTATCAACTTCTACCTCTCCGTTGCCGTCAAGAATGCCATCTTTGGCGAGGCTCGCGAGAAGGGCATGGACTTCGCTAAGTCCAACGTCGGTGGTGGCCTGAAGACCCAGGTCGAGTTTGTTTCCGCCAACCCCGTCGGCCCCATGCACATCGGCCACGGCCGCTGGGCCGCGCTGGGCGACTCGCTCTGCCGTGTTATGGACCACGCCGGTTACGACATCCAGCGTGAGTTCTACATCAACGACCACGGCTCTCAGATGAACACCTTCGGCAACTCCATCAGCACGCGCTATATGCAGCTTGCCGACATCATCGCCAAGCAGGGCGTTGATATCGAGGAGGCTCACAAGCTGCTGATCGCCGACCGTGACGCCTTTGTTGCCGACGAGAACGACGAGCACCCCGAGACCCATCCGTATCAGGACAACTTTGCCGAGACTCTGGGCAAGGACTCCTACGGCGGCGACTACATCATCGACGAGGCTGCCGAGTTCTGGCGTACTGACGGCGACAAGTGGGTCAATGCCGATCCGCAGGAGCGCATGGAGAGCTTCCGCGAGCGCGGCTATGTGAAGATGGTCGACAACATGCGCGACCTCTGCCACGCCGTCAATTGCGACTTCGATCGTTGGTACTCCGAGCGCTCGCTGTACGTGAAGGACACCGAGGGCGAGACCGCCGGTACCTCTGCCGTCGACCGCGCTTTTGAGAAGCTCGACAAGATGGGCTACCTCTACACCAAGGACGGCGCCCTGTGGTTCCGCTCCACCGACCTGGGCGATGACAAGGACCGCGTCCTGATCAAGTCCGACGGTGAGTACACCTACTTCGCCTCCGACGTTGCCTATCACTGGGATAAGTTCCAGCGCGTCGACCACGTCATCGACATCTGGGGCGCCGACCACCACGGCTACATCGAGCGCGTTCGCTGCGTCTGCGACGCTCTGGGTTACCCCGGCAAGTTTGAGGTTCTGCTGGGCCAGCTCGTCAACCTGCTGCGTAACGGTAAGCCCGTCCGTATGTCCAAGCGCAAGGGCACCATGGTGACCCTGCAGGAGCTTGTCGACGAGGTCGGCTCTGACGCCGCCCGCTACACGCTCATCTCCAAGAGCTCCAACCAGATGGTCGACTTCGATATCGAGGCCGTCAAGAAGCGCGACAACTCCAACCCGGTCTATTACGTGCAGTATGCCCACGCCCGCGTATGCTCCATCCTGCGCCGTGCCGCCGACGTTACGCCCGAGCAGGCCGACGAGATGGGCATGAAGGCCGTTGCCGCCAAGGCCATCGGTGAGAACGTCGATTACTCGCTGCTGACCGACCCGACCGAGCTCGCCCTTTCGCGCAAGCTCAACGAGCTCACCGACCTGATCGCCAGCTGCGCTCGCGATCGCGCTCCGTTCCGTCTGACCCACTTTGCCGAGGAACTCGCCGGTGACTTCCACAGCTTTTACGCTGCCTGCCAGGTGCTGCCGAGCGAGGGTCGTCCCGTCGACCCCGAGCTTTCGCGTGCCCGTCTGGCCGCTTGTGATGCCGTCCGTGTGACGCTCGCCCTGGTGCTCACCCTCGTTGGCGTTTCCGCGCCCGAGCAGATGTAACCTGCGGGTCATTTGACCGTGTAGGTTTGGTTTAACTGAGCCCTATAAGCCCGGTCTCCTACGGAGGTCGGGCTTTTTTCGCAAACGCCGACGTATTGATGAATTTGGAACTGCTGGAAATGCGAAACTATGCCGGTTTACTACGATGAATTGAGGAATTCTAACCACGCCGGCTTTTTGCTAAAAAGTGCAAGGCATCTACCTGCACTGATAATTGTTCTCGGGGGAAGCGGGCACTGCGGGGCGCGGCAACGGCGCGCGATTTCCGCGTCGCAGCGCTACCCTGATGCTGAA
>JAGZEK010000018.1 GCA_018368345.1 Collinsella sp. | reverse complement strand
CATTCAGCATCAGGGTAGCGCTGCGACGCGGAAATCGCGCGCCGTTGCCGCGCCCCGCAGTGCCCGCTTCCCCCGAGAACAATTATCAGTGCAGGTAGAAAGCTTGCCAGTTTTCGAAAAAGGCGGGTATGGTCGGCCCCTTCGGGCTAAACGTAGTAAATAGGCCCTTTTCTTGGCGCGCGGTCAGCTCAATGCTTATCTCCGTGCCGGAACTGACCCAATTGTTTGTTAGTTGCGGTGATATAGGGACTGTTTGGCGCTTTGGAGCCTCAAAACAGTCCCTATATCACCGCAACTTGGAAGGGACGGGCGGTGTCGGATGAGTGGCGCTGGCGGGTTAGGGCGGTTTAGGCCTGTTTGCGGTGCTTCCATTGTTTGCGGCACCAGTGCATAAGCGCTTTTACGATGGGAATCGTGATGAGGATGACCCATGCGGGATGGGGCTGTCCCAGGCAGAACCACATGTAGAGGAACCAAGTTATGGCAGCTGCCGGGTAGACGGCGTCGACAAGCTTTGACAGATGACGTCGGTCGATGAAATCGCCAAGCGCGTAGTAGACGGGAATCAAAAAGACGAGGAAAAGTCCCGTAGTCCACACGCCGCAAATAATGCCGAGCGCCAGATAGGCGAGAGCGACAAGCACGGGGAAGGGGAACTTATTCCACGCGCGACCGAGCTTGGTGTGGAAATGCTTGCCATGATGGTCGAGCTTGTCGCGCGCCTCTTTCCAGCTGGAGAATTGTTCGCCGTCGATAACCACGGTGCCATCGGCATTGGTGTGCACGCTGTGCCCGTCGTCCTCTAGCGTGTCAATATGTACGCCGCCCGGCCCCACGTGCACCTCTTCACCCTTGCGGTCGTTGGTCACATGGATGCCGCTCCAGCCAACATGTACTTCCTCGCCTTTATTGGGATCAATGACGTGGATACCGCGCGCGAGGGAAATATCGACAAGTGGCTTGTCGCCGCAATCGGCGTGCTCGGCAGAATCCTCAGCCTCGTCAGCCACATCCGCCGTCTCGGTGTCGGCACTGCCGTCCTCAAGGTCGTCGGCATCGCTAGCCGCTTCCCCATACAACAGCTCGTCCAACGACACGCCATACAGTGCGGCGAGCGCAATAAGGTTATCGGTATCGGGTGAGGACTCACTGCGCTCCCATTTACTGACAGCCTGGCGACTTACGCCCAGTTGGGCAGCAAGGGCCTCCTGAGAAAGACCGGCAGCTTTGCGGCGATCGACGAGACGCTGCGCCATCGCAAGGTCCATGGTGGTTCCTTTCATGTGGTGACCGTAATCGAATGAGGCGAGTATGCCGAAAACAACCGGTAGCGACCACCATTTCTAGTTAGAATCTGCCCCAACCCTACCGCAACTACCAGTAGCAACCCCTAACGACCTGCCATTTCATGACAAATGTCAGTGCAAATAACAACCAAGAGCCCTCTCGATAAGTTGCGGTGGAATAGTTCCCGTTTGGCATAGCAGAGCCATAAACGGGAACTATTCCACCGCAACTTACTATTAGGCCACGCACTCGCAGAGTAGCTGCGGGTGCCTGGGGTAGGATGCGGCGTGCATTTTTGGGAGTATTCAGCAGCCAAGGGTGCCTGCATACTGGATTTTGGGCGAAAGGCAGGCACCATGGGCCGCATCCTGTAAAAAACGAGCGGCTCTAGAGGCGTTGGGGCTCAGAATCGGGGCTTTCAGCGCAGTTTTGCACTCCCGCCCCCGCGCCCGCGGACCCCGGGATGCTGAATACTCCGGAATTTGCACGCCGCCCCCTGGGGTACCCGTGGACAAGTAGCAACCGCCCCGCTGAAATATGCATTCGACGGGGCAGTTTATGCAATAATGCGGATGTGGGTGCGTCGGTAGCTCGCTACAGCTTGAATCCCAGGACAGATTACTCGGCACTCTTGAGGGCGCCGACCATGTCGATCTTGTTGAGAGTTCGGTTGGTGGCGAGGTTGACGATAATCGTAAAGCCGAAGGAAAGTACCACGGCAAGCACGTAGCTCAGTGGCTCGACTTCGACGTCAAAGTACAGCGACGGCATCTGCAGGATGTACGTAAAGCTCTCGGCAAGCAGGCCACCCAGCGGCACGCCCAGCGCGGCGCCAATCGCCGTGAGGATTAACGTCTCCTTGTTGACGTAGTGATGCACCTCGCCACGGCGGAAGCCCAGCACCTTGATGGTCGCCAGCTCGCGCTCGCGCTCCGAAATGTTGGTGTTGGACAGCGTAAACACCACCACAAACGACAGGCACGCCGCCATAAAGGTCACGAGCACCACGACCGAATTGATAATCGTAAAGTTCGCCTCATAGTTTTCCCAATGCTCGGCCGTGCTCGAGATGGTGAGCCAACCGTCACTCTTAAGATTCTTGCTAAACGCAATCTGGTCGGCCGACGAGCCCTTAAGCAGCACAAAGACGCCGTTAAGGCGTGCGCTTCGGCCAAACGCGCGCTCATAGGTGCCCTGCGTCATATAAAGCGTGTTGCCCAGATAGTTGAGCGAAATGTCGCTGACTTTGACCTTGGCAACATTGAGCGACGAATCCTGGACGTGCGCCGTATCGCCCGGCTGAATCCCCAGTACCAGCTGTGAACTCTTGCTCAGATACACGTCTCCGTCACGCAAAGACAGCGGCTCTTTGGACTCATCCTCAAGGCGAACATAGTCGTCCAGGTCGTTCGTGCGGTCATCGGGCACCACGATCAGCTGCACGGTCTCGCTCTTGCCGCCAAATGTAAAGGTGACATTGTCGGTCATAATCGGCAGCATCGAAGTCACGGTCACGTCGGAATCCTTGGCTGCGCTTCGCTCGTCGAGCGCCGCGCACGTCTGCGAAAAATCGTCGGGATTGGCGACCGCCAGCAGATCGTAGCGTGTGATGTGGCCGTACTGCTTGGGCGAAAGCGCGACCGACGTGTCGCGAATACCCATACCGCAGATCACAAGCGCGGTGCAACCCGCGATGCCAAAGATGGTCATAAAGGCGCGCTTTTTATAGCGGAAAAGGTTGCGTGCAGCGACCTTGTTCAAAAAGCCCATGCGGCGCCAGATAAAGCCGATGCGCTCGAGCAGAATGCGCGAGCCAGCGCGCGGGGCCTTGGGACGCATAAGCGAGGCCGGGGTCTCGGCCATCTCGTGGCGGCAGGCGATAATCGTGGCGCCCACCACGCCCACGGCAAACAGCGCCACCGAAACGATCGAGGACACGATGTCGTACGAAAGCAGCATCTGGGGCAGTGAGTACATGTCGTCGAACACCGTAAACAGGAACAGCGGCAGGCCCACAAATCCGATGATGTTGCCGAGCACGCCGCCGATCAGACAAGCCCACAGCGCATAGTCCACGTATTTGGACAGGATGCGTCCGCGCGAATAACCGAGTGCCTTATACAGGCCGATGAGCGTGCGCTCCTCCTCGACCATACGCGTGGCGGTGGTGAGGCTGATGAGCACGGCGACGATAAAGAAGATGAACGGGAACACCGTGGCGATGGCCTCAATTGACGAGCTATCGCTCTCCACGCTCGAGTAGCTTGCGATATTGCCGCGGTCCTGGATGTACCAGGTGCATTCACCAAGGTCAGAGAGCTCGGCGCGGGCATCGGCAAACTGTTGATCGGCGGCGGCGCGACGCTGATCCAGGTCGGCCTGCGCTTGCACGCGCTCCTCACTGCCCTCTGCCATGCGGTTGATGTTATCCTGCTCGATCCCAAAGACCATATTCGCCTGACGCTCAGCCGCGTCCAAGCTCGCCGGCGTGTCGACCGTCAGCTCCTGAGCGCGCGCCTTCTCACGCTCCTCGCGGATCTTCTCGATATTGCCCTTGACCTCATTGATCTTTGCCGCGTAGGCATCCGAATAGGAGTTGAGGTCCTTGGCTCCCTCGACGACTACGTGGACTGCGGAATAGGAAGAAGATGTCGCGGCATCCTCGCTCACATAGAACTTATAGTCCGCAGCCGAAGCAGCGCGAAAGGCGTTGACTGTCGAGTCGGAGCTCACGTCGGTAGGATCGAGGACCTCGGCCGTAATGGTGTAATCGCCCGCGGCAAACTGGTCCTTGGCGCTTTGATTGGACGAGCTCGCGTCATTGGCGGCAAAACTCACCGTATCGCCGATTTTCTTGCCCGATGCCTTCAGGAACTTCGAAGTCACCGCGACTTCATCGGCGCTCTCGGGCAAATCGCCGTTCACGAGCACCGGCTGATCGATGTTCTCCTTGGAGAGACTTTGCACGACCACGCGCTCGCGCGTTGTGCCCACGGCGGTGTAGGCGGTCTCGGCGTAGATGCCCTCGGCCGTCTCGACACCATCGACCTCTTGGATGGCGGCGAGATCATCGTCAGTCAGGCCATAGGTCGACTGTACGTTAATGTCATAGACATTTTGCTGGTCGAAGTAGGCGTCAACCGAATCGCACAGGTCCTCGCAACCCGCCTTAAGGCCGCACATCACGCTCACGCCAAGCGCGGTGATGACCACGATTGACAAGAAACGCTTAAGACTGCCTCGGATTGTGCGGTAGATGTCACGGCGAAAAACCGTCGGCACCATATCGTTTGAGCTTTGGGCAGTGCGGTAGGTCGTAAAATCCTGCTCGCGCTCCGTGTTCTGCACGTCGCGGCGTAGGCTGTTTTGGCGGTCCTGATCCATGGGCACTACCACTCGATCGTCTCGATAGGCACGGGATTTTGCTGGACCGTCTCGCTCTCCACGCGACCGTTCTTAAAGCGGATCAGGCGATCGGCCATGGGTGCTAGCGCGGAGTTGTGAGTGATGATGATGACCGTAATGCCCTGCTTGCGGCAAGTGTCCTGTAGCAGCTGCAAGATCTGCTTGCCGGTTTTATAGTCAAGCGCGCCCGTGGGCTCGTCGCACAAAAGCAGCTTGGGGTTCTTTGCCAGTGCGCGGGCAATGGACACGCGCTGCTGCTCGCCGCCCGAAAGCTGCGCGGGGAAGTTGGCGAGGCGCTCGCCCAGGCCAACCTGGCAAAGCGTTTGCTCGGCATCGAGCGAATCGGGGCAGATCTGAGCTGCGAGCTCAACGTTTTCGAGCGCCGTCAGGTTGGGGACCAGATTGTAGAACTGGAAGACAAAGCCCACGTCGGCGCGGCGGTATTCCACGAGCTGAGCCTCGTTGGCGGAGCTCACGTCGCGCCCGTCCACCGTCACGGTGCCGGAAGTCGCCGTATCCATGCCACCCAGGATGTTGAGCGCCGTGGTCTTGCCAGCACCCGAGGCGCCCAGGATAATGGCGAGCTCACCGCGCTCAACGGTAAAGCTCGCGCCGTCGAGCGCGTGAATGCGGGCATCGCCCTCGCCGTATGCTTTGATGACGTCTTTAAATTCGATATAGGCCATCGATCGGTTCCCATCTGGTCGGATAACTCTTTAGTATTACCCATTTCGCACCGACCAAAAAGGGACAGGTTCATTTTGGCAGGTTTTATATGGGGAAACGGCAGCTATAGATGAGGCGCCGGGGAGGCAGAGAAATCATCGATTGGGTCAGGCCGACCGCCAAACACAACGCACGCATCTCAATCTGTCAGCCAAATCATTCGAACAGCTGTTCGTTTCTATGATATGATCCAGCTATCTAAGCAGACCAATACGCAGAAAGGCGGCCAACATGGCGTTCGACTTTAAGAAGGTATGCAAGGAGTTCTACAAACCTGCAAGCAAGCCGAGTATCGTAACTGTCCCGCCTATGAGCTACGTTGCCGTTCGCGGAAAGGGCGACCCAAATACCGAAGGTGGCGAGTATCAAAACGCCCTGCCGCTGCTTTACGGCATCGCCTATACCGTCAAGATGTCGAAGAAAGGCTCAAGGAGTATCGAGGGCTATTTCGACTTTGTGGTACCGCCGCTCGAGGGTTTCTGGTGGCAAGACTCCCCGAGCGGCGACATCGATTATGTACGCAAGGACGATTTCAACTTTATCTCGTGTATCCGCCTGCCCGATTTCGTCACCCGAGATGACTTTGACTGGGCAGTCGCGGAAGCCACGAACAAAAAGAAACTGGACTTTTCCGCCGTCGAGCTGCTTAAAGTTGACGAGGGTCTCTGCGTTCAATGCATGCACACCGGGCCCTACGACAACGAACCGGCGACCGTAAACGCTATGCATGAATACACGACCGAGCAGGGCTATGTCCCCGACTTCTCAGATACCCGTTTACATCACGAAATCTATCTCTCCGATCCACGCAAGTGTGCGCCGGAGAAACTAAAGACCGTGGTTCGTCATCCTATCAAGCGCGCTGAATAGCGCGGAGCGCCGTCCCGCGCATCAGGTTTTAGGCCAGGCAATCAGCCGCTCCAAGGTCATCTGGCAGCTTCCTTGACGCAGGTCATCGTATCTTATAATTTTATGTCTCTAAAGCTGGAAAGCCTCTCAACGATGCGCAACTCCAGCTCTTTTTATATCAAGAGGCTTAAATGAAATACCAGAAGTCGTGGATATCCATCAACGAACAGATAGCACTATTGACAGAAAACAAGGGTCTTAAGTGCTCTAATCAAAGCGAACTCGAGCGAGCTTTGGTCGAAGTCGGCTACTACAGGCAAAGTACTCGAGCGTTACTCCTCGTACGCGCCCTCAAGCCGCAGCAGCCACTCCTTGCGATCAAGTCCGCCGGCATATCCGTTAAGCGAGCCGTCGGCGGCAACCACGCGATGGCACGGCACAATGATCGAAATGGGATTACGCGCGACCGCGGCCCCCACGGCACGGGGAGACACAACGGGTGCCTCATTTCCCGGCACACGATGTCGAGCCGCAACACGCTGGGCGATCTCGCCATACGTGGCAACCTCGCCGCGCGGAATGGAAAGCAGCTCGTACCAAACTTCACGCTGAAACGCCGTACCAATCATATGCAACGGCGGCGTAAACCGAGGCTCCTGCCCCGCAAAATAAGCATTCAGCCAAGCCCAAGAACGCTCAAGCACCGAAGAAGCCGCGCCATTTGCCGGACTCACCGAAGACATCCCACCGGTACCAGAAACCGCATCGGCACCTACGACATACTCCGCATCCTCTTTGAGCAGCGTGGAGCCAAAGTGCTCCTGTCCCTCAAACCAAAGCCCTGTCAAACCGCGGCCATCAGCGGCAAGCAAAATCTCGCCCAAAGGCGAAGCAAACGTCGTCGTGACCACCAGCGGCTCCTTTCAAAACTCCGCACCATAATACCGCGAATTGTGCAGACAACCCCAATCGACCCCAAAGTCACCCAAGGCAGCAGGCGTGCAACGCCGCAGCTGCCGCACGACCCCAAAGTCCCCGCAGGCAGCAGGCGCAACGCGCCGCAGCTGCCGGCCGCGCCCCACAGTCCCCAAAGGCGGCAGGCGCGAAGCGCCGAGGCCGCCGCCGGGACCAGAGCCCGCAACAACCCCGCGCCCCCACATCAGCCCAGCGGCCCCAACCAACAACGACCCCGTCGCAGGCCGCGCAGCCAAGTCACCGCAGGCGGGGGCCGGGCTTAGTTTTCAGAACACTCCGCAGACCAGTGTGGCGCCTTGTCCGCAGCTCCAAAGGAGCAGGACAAAGCGCCACACATGGTCGAGGACGTTCTGAAAACTAAGCCCGGCCCCCGCCGGACAGGTCACACTACTCGCAGAGCAGCTTAGCGATCTGGACGGCGTTGGTTGCCGCGCCCTTACGGATTTGGTCGCCGCAGCACCAGAAGGTAATACCGCGCGTGGCCTCGGGGTTCGAGATGTCGCGACGCACGCGGCCGACCCAAATCAGGTCCTGGTCGGACGTATCCATCGGCATGGGGAAGCGGTCGTGCGCATCCTCGGCGCTCATGTCATCAACCAGCTTCACGCCCGGAGCGGCAGCCAGCGCAGCACGGGCCTCCTCAACCGTAATGTCGCGCTCAAACTCGAGCGTAATGCTCTCGGAGTGCGAGCGCAGCACGGGCACGCGCACGCAAGTGCAGTTCACGCGCAGCTCGGGCAGATGCATGATCTTGCGGCCCTCGTTCTGCAGTTTCATCTCCTCGGAGGTAAAGCCCTCCTCCTTGACGCCGCCAATCTGCGGAATCAGGTTGCTCGCGAGCTGGGCGGCAAATGCGCGCGGCTCGGGAATCTCCTCGCCACGGCCCAGAGCGGCCAGCTGAGCCTCAAGCTCGGCCATACCGGGAGCGCCAGCGCCCGAAGCCGCCTGGTACGTCGAGACGATCATGCGCTTCACGCCGGCGAGCTGATGCAGCGGCCACGTGGGAACCAGGCCGATGATGGTCGCGCAGTTGGGGTTGGCGATAAGGCCATGATGCCACTTGATGTCGTCAGCATTGATCTCAGGCACGACCAGCGGCACCTCGGGATCCATGCGGAAGGCGTGGCTGTTGTCGACCACGACGGCTCCGCGCTTAACGGCCTCGGGCAGCAGCTCCTTGGCGATATCGTCGCCGGCAGCGCCGAGCACGATGTCGCAGCCCTCAAAGGCCTCGGGGCAAGCTTCCTCAATCACGATCTGCTCGCCGCGGAACTCGACGGTTTTACCCGCGGAGCGTGCACTTGCCAGCAGCTTGAGCTTGCCAACCGGGAACTCCTGCTCGTTGAGGCACTCGAGCATCTGGGTGCCTACAGCTCCCGTCGCGCCCAAAATAGCAACCGTGTACTGTTTCATGCTTCCCCCTTTAAAGGTTGTGGCTTTTGCCCGCACGCCGAGCAGGCCGATTATTGTTGCCAGTGTATACAAGAACGGGGCGGGCACGAAACCCGCCCCGTCGAAACGAAACCGTAACGAAACGCCCCGCCGTAGATTTTTGAGACATGACCCAAAAATCTACCGAGCAGTCGCTACTTTTTGAGCGCAGCCAGAGCGGGATCGACCGGCGCAGGAGCCTCCAGATCGGAGACCTTCACAATGCCGTTTTCGTCGGAGAAGGCACGGTAAATGGTCCGAATCGCCAGGTCGAAGTCCTTCTCCTCGACACCGATAATGATGTTGATCTCGTCACAGCTCTGCGAAATCATGCGCACGCTCACGCCGGCCTGGCCGAGCATGCCAAACAGATGGCCCGAGATACCTGCACGACCGCGCAGGTTACGACCGACGGTCGCGATGAGCGCCAGGCCCTCGACAACCTCGATCTCGAGCGGCTCGACCTCCTGCTGAATGTCGCCCACAAGCGAGTACAGCGAATCGTGCACATCCTGCTCCTGCACCACGGCGCCAAAGCGGTCGACACCAGTGGGCATGTGCTCGACGGAAACGTCATAGCGCTCGAAGACCGAAAGCGCGCGGCGCATAAAACCGACACGGGGTTTGGTGCGGTCGCGGGCAACGTTGATGGCGACAAAACCGCGCTTGCCGGTCACACCGGTAATGATGGGCTCCGCCTCGCCCTCATCAGCCGTCTCGCTAATGATGGTGCCGGGGTCCTGCGGCGCATTGGTGTTCTTGATGACCAGCGGAATACCCGCCTCACGCACAGGGAACACGGCCTCCTCGTGCAGGACGCTTGCGCCCATGTACGAAAGCTCGCGCAGCTCCTCGTAGGTAACGCGGGCGATGGGCTGAGCCTCGGGCACGATGCGCGGATCGGCAGAGTAGAAACCCGAGACGTCGGTCCAGTTCTCGTACAGATCGGCGCCCAGGCACTTGGCCAGAATCGAGCCCGAGATATCGCCGCCGCCACGATCGAGCAGCTTGATCTGGCCCTCACGCGTCGCGCCGTAGAAACCGGGCATAACAAAGCCGCCCTGCTGACCGTACTCCTGCACCAGCTCAGAGGTGCGATTCATGCTGAGCGTACCGTCGTGATGGAACGCCACAACCGTCGCGGCGTCCAGGAACGGTAAGCCCAGGTACTCGGCCATCAGGCGGGCGGTAAAGTACTCGCCACGGCTCACAAGCTCCTCGGTGGAGTAGCCGCCCGAGCGGGCGCGCTCGGCAAAGGCCGCGAACTCCTCACGGATGGGATAGGTGAGCTCCAGCTCGTCAGCGATATCAAAATAGCGCTGGCCAATGTCCTCGAGCAGCTCCTCACACGACACGTGGTACTTGACGTGCGCGTTGACCAAGTAGAGCAGGTCGGTCACCTTGGTGTCGCCCTTAAAGCGGCGACCGCAGGCAGAAACCACCACAAAACGGCGGGCAGGGTCGGCGTCGACAATGGCCTTGATCTTCTTGAAGTGTTCGGCGTCGGCGACCGACGAGCCGCCAAACTTGGCAATCTTAATCATGGGCTTGAGGTTACCTTTCTAAAAAGCCTCTGCGAACCTACTTTGTGCGCTCTGATACCATGGTTTCACCGATTGGGACCAAGGCATCCGAGGAGCAGTGTTATATGGGAACTTATCATAGTACACGAGGACGCACTTTATCGTGCTCAAGTAAGGTGGCAATCCGTACCGGCATCGCTCCCGACGGGGGTTTGTTTGTCTCGGACGAGCTCGGCACCCAGCAGGTCGATATCAGCTCGCTTGCAGATAAATCGTACTTTGAAATCGCTCAAGATGTGTTGGGAATGTTACTGAATGATTACACGGCCGAAGAAATTTCGGCGTGTGTCGACGAGGCATACCGCGGCACATTCGCGAGCGAAGAGGTCACGCCGCTCGTCAAACTCGACGCCGCACCGGGCGCCGACGCCCCTCAGACCTATGTGATGGAGCTCTTTGGCGGCCCCACGAGCGCCTTTAAGGACGTCGCTCTGCAGATGCTCCCCCGCCTGATGGCCCGCACCTCCGCCAAGGACGGCGGCGCCGAGCGCATCATGATCGTCACTGCCACGTCGGGCGACACCGGCAAGGCCGCGCTCGCCGGTTTTGCCGACGCTCCGGGCACGGGCATCACCGTCTTTTATCCCGAGGGCAAGGTCAGCCGCGTGCAGAATCTGCAGATGTCCACGCAGGAGGGCGACAACGTCGCCGTCTGCGGCATCCGCGGCAACTTCGACGATGCCCAGAGTGCCGTCAAGCGCATCTTTGCCGATAAGGAGCTTGCCGAGCGCCTGGAGGCTGCCGGCACGGTGCTTTCGAGTGCCAACTCCATCAACGTCGGCCGCCTGGTGCCGCAGGTCGTCTACTACTTTGCCGCCTATGCGCAGCTGTTGCGCGCCGGCGCCATCGAGGCCGGCGACGCCGTGGAGTTCTGCGTGCCGACTGGCAACTTTGGCGACATCCTGGCCGGCTACTATGCCAAGCGCATGGGCCTGCCCGTCGCCAAGCTCGTCGTGGCGAGCGACAAGAACAACGTGCTCGCCGACTTCCTGACCACCGGCGTCTACGACCGCAACCGTCCGTTCTTCACCACCATCTCGCCGTCGATGGACATCCTCATCAGCTCTAACCTGGAGCGCATGCTGTACTTCCTGTCCGATGGCGACTGCGAGCTCGTTGCCGGCCTTATGGAGCAGCTTGCCCAGACGGGTCGCTACGAGGTGCCCGCCGAGCTGCTAGCCAAGATCCAGAGCGTCTTTGGCTGCGGTTGGGCCAGCGAAGATGAGGTCCGCGCTGCCATCAAGAGCTGCTGGGATGCGAACGGCTACGTGATCGACCCGCACACCGCTTGCGGCTATCACGTCTTTGAAAAGGTCGCTCCCGCCGAAGGCGCCAAGGCCCGCGTACTGCTTTCGACCGCAAGCCCCTACAAGTTCCCGCGCGCCTGCTGCGACGCCCTGGGCCTCGACGTTCCCGAGGACGACTTTGAGGCCATGCGCGTACTCGAGCAAGCCACCAATACGGTCGCCCCGGCGCAGCTCGCCGAACTCGAGTCCAAGCCCGTCCGCTTCGAAGACGTCTGCGACGTAGCCGACATGGCCAACTACGTAGAGCAGGCTGCAAAAAAGATGGCTACCAACTAAACCCCTTATTAAGCGCCGGCGAAAGCCGGCGCACCTTCTTTCATCAGATAACCCTCGGGATGATGACGAACTGACATGCGGGTCTGGCCGTTTAGTTCGTCGCGAGTTCCGCACGAGCCGGAAAGCACTTAATGTGCTTTCCGAGCGAGCCAGGACTGCCCGAGCAGCGAACTAAACAGGCAGACCCGCCCAGGAGGACCCACATGATCAAAATCACCGTCCCAGCAACCAGCGCCAACCTAGGCATCGGCTACGATACCCTCGGCATGGCCGTCAGCCTCTACTCGCACTTCACCTTTGAGCGCGCCGACAAGCTCACCATCACGGGCTGCCCCGAAGAGTTCCAAAACGAGAACAACCTGGTCTACGTGAGCTTTGTCGATGCACTGGCCGCATGGGGCGAGCCGGCTTTCCCCGTTGCCATCGACATTCAAACCGATGTGCCCGTCGCTCGCGGCCTGGGTTCCAGCTCCACCTGCGTCGTCGCCGGCATTATGGCGGCCGCCGCGCTGACGGGCCATACCGTCGACCGCGCTGAGCTCGTCCGCATTGCCACCGAGGTCGAGGGCCATCCCGATAACGTCGCCCCTGCCATCTTGGGCGGTGCCGTTTGCTCCTTTACGCCGACTGATTCGCTCCCCCAGTGCCTGCGCTACGAGGTGAGCGATCGCTTGCGTTTTATTACCGTGATTCCGCCCTACGAGGTGCATACGAGCGAGGCGCGCAAGGTTGTGCCGCAGGAGATTCCACTCTCCACCGCCGTATGGCAAATGGGCCGTATCGCCGGCATGACGCGCGGCCTGGAGACTGGCGACCTTGACCTGATTGCCGCCGCCAACGACGACCGCATCCAGGAGCCCTATCGTCGCCGTCTGATTCCCGACTACAACGCTGTGCGCGACACCTGCCTTAACGGCGGTGCCAAGACCATCTGGATCAGCGGTTCGGGCTCGACCCTTATGGCTGTGACCGACGATACCATCGTGGCAAAGTTCCTGCAGGTCAAGCTGCGCGAGCAGTTCCCTAAGTGTGATACGCATATTCTGACGTGCGACACCGAGGGCGCTCAAATCGAGTACCTGTAGGCATCGCCGGTCGACCCCACCGAGCCGCCCAAGGGCATCCCCTTAAAAACGTCCTCGCACTTGAGGCCCGCTTATCCTGCTCCTTCGGAGCCGTGGATAAGCGGGCCTCGTGCTGCGGAATGTTTTTAAGGGGATGCCCTTGGGCGGCCCTACAACAACATTGCCGGCGATGTCTACAGGGACCCACGCTTTGAAAGGGCGCCGGGCTGATAGTTTTGTTTTTTATTGATAGGGGCTCTTGCTAGGCTGGAGCCCTTACTAGAGGCAGGCCTCGGCGATGCGGCGCTTGAGTTCGTCGATGCCGGTGCCGGTTTGGGAGCTTGTGATGATCACGTTCTCGGCCGGGACGTTGAGTTGCTTTTTGATGGCTGCTGCCTGGCGGGCCTGCTGGGTGCGGCTGAGCTTGTCGGCTTTGGTGAGGCAAACGATAAAGTTGAACTCGTTGCCCTGTAGGTAGTCGATCATGTCGTGGTCGAGCTTGCTGGGGTCGTGACGAATGTCCACCAGTGAGACGACCAAGTTAAAGCTGCGCTCGGAGTCGAAAAAGTCGCCGATAAGCTCGGCCCAGCGGTCGCGCTCGGCCTTGGAGCGACGGGCGAAACCGTAACCCGGCAGGTCCACGAAATGCACGTCATCGGCCTCAAAGAAGTTGATGTTGCTCGTCTTGCCCGGCGTACTGGAAACCTTGACTAGGTTCTTGCGGCCAAATAGCTTGTTCATAATCGACGACTTGCCCACGTTGGAGCGGCCGACAAAGCTCACCTCGGGGCAGGTGGACTCGGGAATCTGCGAAACCTTGCCATAGCTGGCGACGAACTTGGCAAGCTGGTAGTTAATGGAATCGGCCATGGACACTCCTTGGTCGTAGGTTCTTACAAATAGACGCGCTATTGCGCAGCGGCAATGCGGCGGACGATATCGAGCGTAATGTCACTTGCGACACGCGCGTACTCGAACAGATCGAACTCTCGCTCGCAAATTGCATCGTACGCCTCGTCACAATTATCGCTGATAGCGCGCAACACCAGGCAATCGACACCATTTTTGGTTGCGACATGGGCAATTGCCGCGCCCTCCATGCCGACACAATCGGCATGCGTCGCCTCGATAGCGTCGTTGCGCATGGTGGCGCCCGTCACAAATCGGTTACCCGTGGCAATCGTGCCGACCAGGAACTGCTTGGTGCCCTCGTTCGAAGCGACTGCATTTTTCGAAGCGTCAACAAACCCACGCTCAGCAAGCACTTCGGCGGCAATATCGACCAGCGCGGGCGTCGAGCCAAACTCCTCGAGCCCCGGTGCGGACTCGGCGATAAGCGCGGTATCGGTATTCAGATAGCGTAGGCGTTTGCCAATGACCACGTCGTCGATATGGAGCCTGGGGTTCAAACCGCCCGCAATGCCCGAAAACACAACAGCCTGCGGAGCATACTTGCTAATGAGGTGCTGTGTTGCAGCGGCGGCGTTCACCGTGCCCATGCCCGCCGTTGTGGCGACAACTGTCAGGCCGTCGAGCTCACCGCTCACAACGGTCAAGCCTGCCTCCCGTGCCTCGCAAACGTCGCTCAGCTCTTCCTTAATCTGCATGATCTCTTTTTCGAGCGCACCGATAATCGCGATGGTAGCCATACCATTCCCCAAACCTATACGAAATTCTCAACCAAGGTATGGTACCAGCATTTTGTTTGACCTCGCCAAACGAACACGCTAAGCCAGTGCAGCTCGCGTATCAAACAGAGCCTTTGCAATCGCGGCCGTAACCTCGCTCGAACGGTCACTCCATGGCATCGATGTCATGACGCTCATGACATAGGTACGGCCATCGATGTCGATGAGGCCTGCATCGCATGTCGAATAGTAACCATCCTCGCTAATCCAGCCTGCCTTGTTGCGCACCAAAACCTGCTCGTCCGCAATGCCATCGCGAATAAACGAGCGCGATGTTGATGCCAGAAGGCCCGACAACCACTGTGAAGTCTCGGTATCCATGCTCAGATACTCGCTCATCTCACGCCATAACCTCGCAGAAGTGCGCGGGCAGTAGGTCGGAAAATCACTCATCGGATCCAGTGCCGTTTCGTCATCAACACCCAGATTGGCAACCCAATCCTCATAGCCATCATGGTCAAACGCCGCGCGTAACGCAATAAACGAATCGTTATCCGAATTAACGACCGCGGTCTCGATCAGGTCGCGCACCGCCTGCCAGCCCATACTGTAACCACCATACGTGGCTAAAGGCCAATCGAGCGACACCTGACCCGATTCGACCAACGTCTCGCAAATATAGAGCGCATACAGCGCCTTGTAACTGCTCGCTCCATACACCTCGACATCGGCGTTATACGTCACGCCTCTACCGCTCGATAGGTCGTAGAACACTACGCCCACTTCACCCAGCTCCTGCGCCCGGCTCAGGGCATCCTGGAGCGAAGCAAGGCTCTCATCCTCCAAGGTAGGAATCTTCTTATCCACCAACGAGAAGGTCTGAACGGTATCACTCGAAGGGATATCGTTGAAGTCCGCCTTCGAAAGTCTCGTCTTGAGATCTGCCGACGCTTTGGACTTTGAAACCTTTTCGTTTTGCAGCTGTACCGTTGACGCATCTGAGTGTGCCATTCGCTCCGATGCGTAGGTTTTGGCGGTAATTCCGAGGATAATAACCGCCGACGTTAGCATCCCAATGGCGGCAATCTTCCTCACGCGGATGCGAGCGCCGGCAAGGCCACGCGAAGACGTGCCCTTCGTCTTATATCTGCTGCCATGCTGCGGCACATACTCGTCCCGCGATGCGATGTTTCGCACGTGGTCTCCTGACTGCCACCGTTTATATACGAGCAGTATGATACCGAGCAGGCATTTCTTTCCAAAGATATTCAGCGGCGTTTAAGGTGTCTTTAAAGAAACCACAAGCGTATTTATCCAAATGGCACGATTCTGTTGCGCATCTCACCGCAACCTTGACCAGTCTTTTTGGGACGGGGCTCTTTAGCAATCAACTAGGTGCCCAGGGGCACTCATTTAAGTCTGTCCCCAATGAGTGCCTTTGGGGAGCGAAAATGGCTCGCTAGCCGATGGCGTTTTTGAGTTCGGCGCGGCGCTTTTTCATGCCCGTCATGACGGCGTTGCGCAGCTCGGGCATGCGCGCGGTATCCATCTGGGGCACGCCCTCGAGCTTATAGGGAATGCCCAGTTGCTCGTACTTGACGACACCCATCGTATGATACGGCAGCATCTCCAAACCCACCACGTTGTGCCATGGAGCGATCAGACGACCGAGTGCCTCGCACTCCTCCACCGTGTCGGTAATGCCCGGCACCACCACGTGGCGGATAACGACCTTAATCTTGCGACGCGCAAGCTCGTCACCAAACGCCAGAATGCGTGCGGGATCGCAACCGGTCAGCTTTTTATGCTCGACGGGATCGGCGTGTTTAATGTCGAGCAGCACCATATCGGTCTCGTTGAGTACGGCATCGAACTTCTCGGGATGCGCGGGATCGAACGCATAGCCGCAGCTATCCAAGCAGGTATGCACGCGACCATCGGGGTTATTGTGCATGGCGCGGAACAGGTCGGCTAAAAACGCGGGCTGCAGGAGCGGCTCGCCGCCGGACACCGTAATACCGCCGCTGCGGTAAAACTCATGGTTGCTCTGGAACTCGTCCATCAGGTGCTCGACGGTCACCATGGTGCCGCCGTTAACCGACCAGGTGTCGGGGTTGTGGCAATACGCACAGCGCATGGGGCAGCCCTGAACAAACACCACAAAGCGGATGCCGGGTCCATCGACCGTTCCCATCGTCTCAATCGAATGCACGCGGCCCAGGGCAAACGCGGAGTCCTCAGGACGAGCGTCCACACCCTCGAGCGTCATCTCAGCCATTCCCGCTACCTTGCCTCTCATTGGTTTTAGCTACATAAATGCCAGAGTCATTCTAGCCTATATGCTTGATGGCGAAACGGTTTAGCGGTCAATTGGATTGTCCTATTTGGCCCCATGCAAAAGCGACGGGAAGGTTGTCGCAACCCGCCCGCCGCCGTGGCAATAGAAATCGATAGACGCCAGGCTTTACGCCTTGAGCGTGAGCACCGCGCCGAAGGCGGTCGGGCCGCAATGGCTCGAGATGACGCCGCCAACCTGAGTCCAGGTAATATCCTTAAAGCCCAGGTCATGCGCATAGACCTCCATGTCGTCGCGCAGCTCCTGGGAAAGGCCCACCGAATACGCCAGGCCAATGTGCGAGTAGTCGATCTCGCCCTTCGCAACCATGTGGTCAATAAAGGCGCGGGCGCACTTGAGCATAGAGCCGCGGAACTTCTTGGTCGCCACGAACTTGCCGCCCGTCACCTCAATGCAGGGCTTAATCTTGAGCAGGTGGGCGCCAAGGAATGCCACGTTGGACAGACGACCGCCCGCCTTAAGGAAGGCTAGGTCGGTAGGAACAAAGCCCAACAGCACGCGATCCATCACCGAATTGGTGAAGGCGAAAATTTCGTCAACGGTGGCATCGGGGTGAGCCTCGATGTATTTGGCGGTCTCGACGGCAACGAGCGACTGGCCCACCGAGACAAAACGCGTATCCATGGAGAATACGTAGTCGCGGCCCTTAGCCGCAATCTTGGAGGACTGATGTGAGCAGGTCGTGGCCTCGGAATACGCGAGATGCAGAATAGTCGCGTCGGGCTGCTCGGCATGGATACGGTCATACACGTGAGCAAAATCCGCAGGCGCGCAGCCACTCGTCTTAGGCATAACACCGAGCTCGTTGCAGCGCGAGTAAATCTCGAGCGGATCGATCGAACCGTCCTCGACGGTCTCGTCACCAATCGTGACATGCATGGGCACGCGCACGATGCCGTAGCGCTCGCAGAGCTCCGGCGTCACATCCGACCCAGACTCAACCACGATTACGTACTTGCCCATTATTATCACGACCCATCTCAACATTGGCTTTTCAATACATGGCACGCGCCGCCGCACTGCTGCACAACAGCGTCCAAGCGCCAAAGAGACGCCGTCCCTTGCACACAACAAAGGACAGCGTCTCCCTGGAAAACTCCGTGCTTAATTGAGATTTTACACGGTTTATAAATGAGTGTTACTTACTCCGCAAACGGTAGCTATACACGATAAACGGTAGTTCGCTGCGGCAACTGCGACACATTCCACCCGGCAAGTCCAATCGTGCTCCACGCACGGTTAATGCGCGAGGCGGTAGAAATCCATCGACGCCGCACCCTCGGCATGCAACCCCATCGCCGAAACCGCCGGCGAATAGGTACGGCTCGTAAGTGCCGCCTCGCCGCTGTTGGCAAAAATCTCGACCATCGTAGTGTCCGAAAGCACGCGCAGGTCGCGAAGCTCGCTGAGCTCGATCGACCTTTGGTCGCGCCCATAGCCTTCGTCACCCATGTCGAGGGTAAGCATCCCGTCCGCATAACGTACAAAGACACCCTTGCGGATTTCGAGCTCGACCATCTTGGCGCCCTCACAGGAAACCACAAGATCAAACAGGCGTCCCGGCTCCTCAACGGTTTCACCGCCTGTCGCGCGAACGCAGTCGCCGCGCATCCTCTCAATCTCGTGCGCCGGCTGCTGGCAGAGCTTACCATCGCGCATGCTCAGCTCTCGCGGCACCGTCAACGCGCACTGCCACCCGCGCGCCACCGTCGGGTTTTCTGCCGTCGCATCGGGGCAACCCGACCATCCGATCATCAAACGCCGGCCTGCAGCATCCTCAAAGGACTGCGGAGCATAGAAATCAAAACCGGCATCGACCATCGGGGGCATGCCCTGCCCGACGATTTTAAAGCTCGGCGCCTCCCAATCGGCCTCGATGGGGAACCACACGCACTGATGCGGATTGCGGTAACGCCAACCATCGGCAGGCACACCCTGCGGACAGCAAACGAGAATAAGCTCGCCATCGAGCTCAAACAGATCGGGGCACTCCCACATAAAGCCAAACTTCTCGCCCAACTCAATGCGCGTCGCATAGCTCCAGTCCTCAAGATTGCGCGAGGTATAGACAAGCACGCAGCCACGGTCGTCTTTCGTACGAGCGCCCAGAACCATGTAGTAGATACCATCGTGCTCAAGGATCTTGGGGTCGCGCACGTGCGTACCGATATCGTCGGGGTAATTGACCGGTCCAACAGCTATGCACTTCTCGCCCAATTCGTCGGGATTCTCGGCAACCATATGAATCTGGTTTTGCTCACGGCCCGTCAACACGTAGTCGTAATCATCGCGGTCAAAATGCTTGACGTTGCCGGTATAGAAGTAGTGAATCTTGCCATCGCGTACAAAGGCAGAACCAGAATACGCTCCGTTCGAATCCAAATCGGAATCGGGGAACAGCACAGGGCCGTGATTCTCGTACGTCACAAAATCCTTTGTCGTCAGATGGTTCCAAAGCACTGGACCGCCATGCGCAGCATCGAACGGATCGTATTGATGATAGATGTGATACGTATCACCAATCTGAACCAAACCGTTGGGGTCGTTGAGCCAGCCAAGCTCAGGCTCCACATGGAACAGGAGCCTATCGGGGTCGGACGCGATGCGACCAGCCGTCTCATCCTGTCCGGCACGCCACTGCTCATAGTCCGCGCGTGTCACCTTATTTTTTTGATTAAACATCGCCATTGACTTTCTCGTCTATAGGGAAGGACGCTCGACTCGCACGAGCCGAGCGCCCTTCCTCAAATGGACTTATCCGCACATTACGCTGAACGGCTCAACTAGAAGCTGACATCGAAGCCAGCACCAGCGCCCTCTTCATCGGTGGTCGGAACGCCCTTTGCCTTGTTGTAGGCAAAGATCAAGACGATCGGCACGATAAAGGCGATAAGATTACCAGCCACATACCACACGAGGGTCTCGGGCGTGACGATGAGCAGGCCAAGCACGCCGGTCAGACCCTGACCGATAGCGCGCACCTCAAAGAGTTTCACGAAGGCACCGCCGCAGCCTGCACCGATGCATGCGCAGATGAACGGAATAATCGAGTAGCGCATGTTTGCAGCAAAGATAGCGGGCTCGGAGATACCGACCAGCGTCGGGATAAAGGACGACATGCAGATGTTGCGCTCTTTGGAATGCTTCTTATGAATGAGGTACATGCCGATGGCGCCGCCGCCCTGGGCGATGATGGAAACCGACCAGATGGCCTGGATGTAGTTGAAGCCAGTCGTGGCAACAAGGTTTGCCTCGATACCCTGGATGAACTGATGCGTACCGGTAACGACGAGCGGCTGCAGGAACGCGGCGAAGACAAAGGCACCAAAGACACCCATCCTGTTGTACAGGATATCGATTACGCCGGCGAGGACGTCACCGATCAGGTTACCGAGCGGGCCGAACACGGTGAACAGGGCGACGTTAGCAAGAATCAGGGTAACGGTCGGGACAAAGACGAACGAAACGACCTCGGGGATGTACTTCTGGGCAATCTTTTCGACCTTGGCCATAAACCAGGCGGTCAGAATTGCAGGGAACACACCGCCCTGGAAAGCAACCATGGGAATGGAGAGCGGACCAAAGTTCCAGTACTCAGCACCCGTCGGGTCCATAACGAACGTGTTGCGGTTCATAAGGCTCGGGTGAACCATGACGATACCGACGAGGATGCCCAGAATCGGGTTACCGCCAAAACGCTTGACCGCGCTGTACATAACCAGGACAGGCAGGTAGTCGAAGGTGGTGGCGATAATGGCAAAGAAGCTTGCGAGGTTCTTGAGGAACTCGCTGTGGTCGGCCAGGCTGCCCTCCATGCCAAAGAGGCCGTTGGCAACGATCAGCGACTTAAGGCCGATGATGATAGCAGCGCCGACGAAAGCGGGAATGATGGGGATAAAGATGTCCGAGAATACCTTGAGGACCGAGAAGAACTTGCCCTTCTTGTCCGCCTCGGCGCCCTTGACCTCGGAAGCGCTGATCTCCTTAACGCCCGTCAGAGCCATAAACTCGTCGTAGACTTTGTTGACGGTACCGGTACCGAAGATGATCATGAGCTGGCCGCTGTTGTACAGCACGCCCTTGACGCCATCGATGTTCTCGAGCTCGGCCTTGTTGTACTTGCTCGTATCCTTGAGCACCAGACGCAGACGCGTAACGCAATGCGTGGCGCCCTCGATGTTCTCCAGACCGCCGACGTTATCGACGACTTGCTGAGACACTACTTTGTAGTCCATGTTCCTCTCCATTCCCTTACGAAATCATAAAACGTTTTGATGCCATTACAGAGACGCGATCGTTGCATTTGCGCACTTGAGCGTACCGTCGGTGACCGTCAGCGCCACACCCTGGCCCTGCTTATTGCAGAAGCGAGCGTTAAGCGCAACATCATCGACAAAGATAGTCGCGATATCGTCGTCGACGACTAGGCGCACATGGTGAGTGCCCTCGCCCTTAAAGAACAACGGACGCTCGAGGCCCATGTTGTTGACCTGGAACCACGGATACTGGGGGGCCGCCGTAAACTCGAGCTTGCCCTCGCGCAGGTTGGCGCGGAACTCATAGGCAAGACCGGACTCGGCGTCCTCGGCAAGCTTCACCGAGAAGCCGGCAGCGTCACCGGCGAGCTCGATGTCGGCGTCGAGCATATAGGTGGAGCCGGCATCCGCGGCGAGCACCTGCTCGACCTTGCCCGACTCGCAGGAAAGCTCAAAGGCCTCGACTGCCTTAGCCTCGCCAAAGGCGCCAAGCATGCTGTCGGGGAGCTTGGTGCCGAGCGTTCCGTCGGCACGCTGAACGATCTCGAGAGGCATAAAGGTGCCACCCCACAGGTAAGAGCTGGGATCGCCGCCCTCGTCACGCGTAGGAACCCAACCAAAGAGAACGCGGCGCTCGCCATCAAATGCGGTACGCGCGGCATAGTACGCGCGGCCATCGAAGGAATCGTCCGCAGGAGTGATCCAAGGACCGTTGATGGAGCGAGACATGCGGTAACGGGTCTTGTTGCCATCACTGTACTCGGAGAACACCAGATACCACCAGTCGCCCATCTTAAAGAGATCAGGCATCTCGAACATGGTGTACAGGCCCGGATTCCACCAGTCGCCCTGGAACTCCCAGGTATCCAGGTCCTTGGAGGTGAACTTGACCAGACGACCGGTCATCAGACGCTTGTCCTCGCCCACACGCGTGCCGAGGATGAGCATGTACTCTTCGTTCTCCTCATCCCAAAGCACAAAGGGATCGCGCCAGTTGCGGTCATCGTAACCCTCCTGGGGCGGAAGCAGCGTCTCGGCGATGTTCTTCTCCCACTTGACGGCGTCGTCACTCGTTGCGTGAAGAAGAACCTGCTTCATCAAGCGTGCCTTGACCTTATCGCGATTGCAACCAGTGTAGAGCGCATGGTACTTGTCGCCCACCTTAAACACCGTGCCGGCATAAACATACTGGTCGACTTCCTCGTCGCCGCCACGCTCAAGGCTCTCGCCAAAGTCTTTGTAATTGACGAAGTCCTTGGTTGTCGCGAGTGCCCAGCCAAACGGCTCTCCGAAAGGTCCGGGGTTTCGCGTGTCACGCTGATGATAGAGATAGAACGTGCCGTCCTCGCCGTACGGCATGATGTCGCCTACCCAAATTCCCTCAGGCTGGTAATACACCTTGTGCATCCGAGACTTCCTTTCTCACGAGATACTAACTCGGTACAACTGCAAGATATGTCAATCGTTTTCATATGTCAAACGTTTTCACACCAATACGTCTTTTCGCAGTTCCAGTCGTCGGCAAACGGTTGACATATGCCGGCGAACGGTCATCAGAGGTGTTTGAGGAATTCTTTTGGCGCTGGATGAACTACGCGGTTTTACCCTCAATGAGTTCAACGGGGAGCTTGATATTCGATTCGGGCTTTTCGCCGTTAACAAGAGCGACGATGGATTGCGCCGCGAGCTCACCGATGCGATCGATATCTTGGCGTACGGTTGTTAAGTCAGGCATAAACGTCATAGTGCGGCGGGCACCATCCGCGCCCACGACCTTAATATCATCCGGAGCGCTCAAGCCGCGCTGCTTCATCACGTTAAGACAGATAGCCGCCATCGTGTCGTCTCCCGCAAAGATGCCGTCAATATCGGGGTTCTCATCGAGGATCTTCGCAACGACCGCGCTCTTTTCGTCGTCGGGCTTAACGAACTCGACCTCACGGACAAGCGCGGGCAAACCGGCCTGCTCAACAACATCGAGGTAGGCATCGGTACGCTTATTGGCAGGCATGCGCATGCGGCTATTGCTGCGCAGGCACAGGATGCGCGAACATCCGTCATCGATCAGGCGACGCGTGGCAAGTTCGCCGATGCTATAGCTGTCGCTCGCAATCTGAACAGAGGCTTCGCCAAGGTCGCAGTCGATACCAACCAGACTCAAGCCCATCTCGGCATACGCCTCGGCACCGATATTAAGCGAGTTGACGATGACGCCATCAACCATATTGCGTCGAAGCATGTCGATATAAGAGCGCTCAAGCTCAGGTCGATTGGCGCTATTGCACAGCAGCATCTTAAAACCGTTTTCGGCCAGGGTATGCTCAATGACTTGAACCACTTGGGCATGAAACGGACTGCTGACATAGGGGACGATCATACCGATAAGATTCAGGCGACCGTTGAGCATGGCACGGGCGATATCGTTGGGCGTATAGTTGATGCGCTTCATCGCGGCATGGACCTTATCGCGGGTCTCTTGGCTAATATAGCCACGATTATTAAGCACACGAGATACCGTAGTAGGCGAAACCCCCGCCACCGCCGCAACTTCCTTGATGCCAGGCTTAGCCGTATCCTTAGAACGAGCACTCTCGCGAGCCATAGCACCCTCCCCCATCAACATGTCATACGTTTACATACGAACAAAGCATACCCCAACAACAGCGGGAAGACGGTAACAGCACAAGTAAGTAGACGACTCATCCAAATAATTTGGAGAGTTCCGCCTAAAGGGTGACTCCAAAGGACCCCACATGGCCGGTTTTGGGTTATTTTCCAAAACATCCCGCAGGACGCGAGAAGCCCCCGCCGCACGTAGTGCGCAGCGGGGGCTTCTCGCATGTCCGAGGACGTTTTGGAAAATAACCCAAAACCGGCCCCAGTAACCCTGCGGGAGTTAAATCCCTTTAGAACTTGTCGTGGAAGGTACGCGAAATGACCTCGTCCTGCTGCTCCTTGGTGAGCGTGTGGAAGTTCACGGCATAGCCGGAAACGCGGATGGTCAGCTGCGGGTACTTCTCGGGGTGGGCCTGAGCGTCGAGCAGCGTCTCACGGTTGAAGACGTTGATGTTCAGGTGGTGGCCACCCTTCTCGGCGTAAGCGTCGAGCATGTGGACCAGGTTATCGGCCTGAGTCTCAGAAACTTCAGAAACCTTCATAATGTGTCTCCTTCGATTGATAGGCGCCGGCCGAAACCGGCGCGCTAATCAGTAATCGTTATTGTTAGTATAGCACTAACAATAGTTACTCGCCCAGCTGATCAAGGTCGATATCGCCAAAGAACACCTGGTCCTCCTTGCCGAGCGCACTCGGGATGATGGAGAAGGTGTTAGAGATGCCGTCCTGAGCATCGCGGAACGGGAGCTTGGAAACCGAAGACAGCGAAGCGATGGCGCCGTGGCTATCGCGCTTGTGCATGGGGTTAGCACCCGGGGCGAACGGCTGGCCAGCCTTGCGGCCGTCGGGCGTGGAGCCGGTCTTCTTACCGTACACGACGTTGGAGGTAATGGTCAGAACCGAGGTCGTGGGCACGGAGTTGCGGTAGGTGTCGTTCATGCGGATGTACTCCATGAACTGGTGCACAACGTCGTGAGCGATCTGGTCGACGCGGTCGTCGTCGTTGCCGTACTTGGGGAACTCGCCCTCGGTCTCGAAGTCGACGATGATGCCGTTCTCGTCACGGACGGGGTGGACCTTGGCGTACTTGATGGCGGACAGGGAGTCAGCCACGACGGAAAGGCCAGCGATACCCGTAGCGAACCAGCGGTGCACGTGCTTGTCGTGCAGAGCCATCTGGATGCGCTCGTAGCAGTACTTGTCGTGCATGTAGTGAATGATGTTCAGCGAGTTGACGTACACGCCAGCGAGCCACTTCATCATGTCGTTGTACTTGGCCACAACGTCGTCGTAATCGAGCGTATCGCCCTCGACGGCGCGATACTTGGGGCCGACCTGCTTCTTGGAGACCTCGTCAACACCGCCGTTGAGTGCATACAGCAGGCACTTGGCCAGGTTGGCACGGGCGCCGAAGAACTGCATCTCCTTGCCAATGCGCATGGAGGACACGCAGCAGGCGATGCCGTAGTCGTCGCCGTGGTAAACGCGCATGAGGTCGTCGTTCTCGTACTGGATCGAGGAGCTGGCGACAGAAGTCTTGGCGCAGAACTTCTTGAAGTTCTCGGGCAGACGGGTCGACCACAGAACGGTCATGTTGGGCTCGGGGCTGGTGCCCATGTTCTCGAGCGTGTGCAGGTAGCGGTAGCTCATCTTGGTAACGAGCGTACGGCCGTCAACACCCATGCCGCCGATGGACTCGGTGACCCACTGCGGATCGCCGGTGAACAGGGCCTGGTACTCGGGGGTACGGGCAAACTTGACCATGCGGAGCTTCATGATGAAGTGATCCACGAACTCCTGGATCTGCTCCTCGGTGAAGGTACCGTTGGCAAGGTCGCGCTCAGCGTAGATGTCGATGAACGTAGAGGTACGGCCGATGGACATAGCGGCGCCGTTCTGCTCCTTGACGGCAGCGAGGTAGGCGAAGTACATCCACTGGATGGCCTCCTGCGTGTTGGTAGCAGGGTTGGAAATGTCGAAACCATAGGTCTCAGCCATCATCTTGAGCTCGCCGAGGGCGCGGATCTGCTCCTGCAGCTCCTCACGGTCGCGGATGTTGTCGGCGGTCATGACCGTCGGGGTGGAAGCCTTCTGGGCCTCCTTGTCCTTGATCAGGTAGTCGACGCCGTACAGGGCAACACGACGGTAGTCGCCGATGATGCGGCCGCGGCCATAGCCATCGGGCAGACCGGTGATGATGTGAGCCGAGCGGCAAGCACGCATCTCGGGGGTGTAAACATCGAAGACGCCGGCGTTGTGGGTCTTGCGCTCGAAGGTGTAGCGCTCGACAACGTTCTCGTCGACCTTGTAGCCGTGCTGGCTGGCAGCCTGGCAAGCGATGCGGATACCGCCGTTGACGTGCAGAGCGCGCTTGAGCGGCTTGTCAGTCTGGAGACCGACGATGGTCTCCTTCTCGCGGTGGGCGTTATCGATGTAGCCAGCGGGGTGGCTCACGATACCCGTGACGGTCTTGGTGTCCATATCGAGGACACCGCCCTGCTCGCGCTCCTTAAGCAGCAGGTCGAGAACCTCGCCCCACAGCTCCTTGGTACGCTCGGTCGGGCCGGCGAGGAACGACTCGTCGCCCTCATAGGGGGTGTAGTTCTTCTGGATGAAGTCTCGGACGTCAACCTCTCCCGTCCAAATGCCTTCTTTGAAGCCTTCCCATGCCTCCTGCATTGTGTAACCACGCTCCTAGTTACGTGTAATGCGGCGCTCTCTCACACCGCTGCTTATTGAATTCTTGAATTTTCGGTTTGCACTACCGGCTTCTTCCGTTCTTCATCACACGTTGGTGCAGGGAAAACGTTTGTCCACCTTGGAACTGCAACCCAAAACCCAAGATTTCACCCGTTTGAGAAGGATAACATAGCGACCCTCTCCATCTGGGCTGTTATATGTTTCTTTTTTTATATCATAAGGGCGTTTTTTACAAACCCGCAGGAAATGCGAGCGCGAACAACTACCGTTCACCGATTTGTATGTTATTTTTCCTTGCCTTTGTACGACGTTCGCTCTAGCTGTTATGCCAGCTTTAGCAGGGTAAAGTGTCACAGAGACCCTACAGAAACTGCAGGGCGGCCACAGGATCCCCCGTGGCCGCCCTATGGCGTGACTAGTTTTTAGCTTTGATTGCCGCTTGGCATTAGGCGGCTGCGGAGGCCTTGTCGGTCGTTGCCTTGCTGTGACCCTGGCCCTCAAAATGCTTGTAGCACCAGCTGGTGACCAGCGGGGTCAAAATAGCCGTCACGATTGCGCAGGCAGCAACCTGTGCCGTAGCCGTCGCGAGCACGGCGCCGCCGTACATGGCCCCGTTGACGCTTGCCATGGCAGCAGGCGTGGCCACATTGGCTCCGGCGCAGCTCGAAATGGCCGCACCTGCGACACCCGTACCGCCCGTGAGCTTATCGACCGCGATGACGGGAATTGCAAAGATCACCGAGCAGATCACGCCGAGCAGAATACCGGGAAGACCGCCATTAATGAGCTGGCCAAAGGTCATGGTCGAGCCCATGGCAAAGAAGACGAGCACGATGACGGCGGAAAGTGCCGGTGCCATCATCTTCTTAAAGCTGGGGAAGAGGTTGCCCAGAATAATGCCGACGACGATCGGCAGGATGGCACCCACGAGCGACCAGCCGATCGGAGCCTGGCCGGCAGCGCCGAGCACAATCATCGTGACCGGAGGGCCGACAACGAGCGTGGTGATTGCGACGGCGCCACGCTCGGCCTCGTTGCCCATGGTGCCCATCAGACCAGCGTACATAGCGTTGTTGGCGCCGGTGCAAGCCGCCAGCATCACCATGGCAGAGATGCCAAACAGGTTGTCGTTGAACACATAAAGGATGAGCAGCGACACGGCAACGGCCACGATTTGCTTGACGGCGATGATGATGGCACCGCGGGCAGCGGCGGCAGGAGCACTCTTAAACGAAATCGTCGTACCGACGATAAGCAAAAAAGCGCCCACGAGCGGGCCTGCACCCTGCTGGGTCATGCCAAGCGTAAAGCTGCCGAGCGTTTTGAACAGGTCGGGGAATAGCGTGTTGAGCAGGCAGCCCAGCAAAAGCGGCACCAAAATATTGGCACCCGGGATGGAGGACATCTTAAAGAACGGCTCCTTTGCCGCCGGCGCCTCCACCGCAGTCGATTCACTCATATATATCTCCTTTGGATGCATGCGAATCGTAGCCGCACGCGCCTATGTCAGAAAGAAGGCGACGGTCCCGAGTCGCAGGAGCCGTCGCCGAATTAACGTCGCTGGGTATTACCCGTCCAGAACGATGCCACCGTCGCAGTCACCGATCTCGCCGTTCACGAAGCTAGCGAGGTCGGAAGCAAAGAACAGCACCATCTGCGCAGGCTCGCTTGCCTGGGCGGCGCGGCCCAGAGGAATACCGTTGATGATGCGCTGAGAGTTCTCGTCAGAGAGAATCGAGGTCATATCGGTCAACGTGAGCGACGGGCATACAGCGTTGCAGCGGACGCCGAACTTACCGCCTTCCTTGGCGACTGCCTTGGTTAGACCGTTGACGCCGGCCTTGGAGCTCGCGTAAGCCGCGGTGCCGAGCAGGCCGCCACCGATCTTGCCTGCAACGGAACTCACGTTGACGATAGTGCCGGCATGGGCCGCCTTAAAGTGCGGGTACACGGCGTTCATCATAGTGAAGGTACCGTTGAGGTTGATGTCGATGGTGCGACGCCACTCGGTGTCATCAATCTCGTCGAACTTCTTGGTGCTGATGACGCCAGCGCAGTTAATCAGGATGTTGGTTTGCGGCAGGTCCGTAAAAATCTGCTCGACGGTCTCGCGCGCCTTGGGTGCATCGGCGACATCGAGCTGATAGAACTTGTTGCCCTCGCCAAGCTCGGCCACCGCGGCCTCGCCCTTAGCAGCGTTCCTTGCGATGAGCGCGACGTGTCCGCCGCCCGCAACGATGCCCTTGGCAATCTCGAGGCCAATGCCCTGAGTGCCGCCGGTAACGATCGCGGTTTTGCCCGTGAAGTCAAATGCCATGACTCCAACCCCCTTGATTCAGGTGTCTCCTTGCGGGAAGTTGGAGCATCGCACGTGGCGATAAATGAGTCCCAGTCGTCATGGTGGTGACAACCCCTCGCCTAACCGCGTGCATGATAATTCTTTGAAACGCTACAATTATTGAATTATTTTAATTCTTTATTCGCTCTTTATATTGCCTAGTGGCCAAGTAGATTTTTGGGACATGCCTAGAAATCTACCGAATGGAATGCTTGGGCTGGGGTATCATCTTTCACCGAAAATAGTTTCTAGTGTTAGGGGTTTTCGGTGGAAGATACCGATTTCCATGAGCTTGGGCGTCAGCTCTTAACTGAGTTTGGCAGCATGCATCAGCGAATTTCGCGCTTTGCGGACAAAGCTCTCGGCGGCGAAATGGCCGTCATGCGCGCCCTCATGCGCGCCGGCGGCTCGCTCACGCCGAGCGAACTCGCCGATCGTGCCTGGGTCTCGAGCGCCCGCATCGCCAATATCCTGCGCGCCCTCGAGGCCAAGGGCTGGGTCGAGCGCGAGCACTCAAAGACCGACCGTCGTCGCGTACATGTCACGGTGACCGACAAAGGATTCCAGGTTATCGAAATCAAACGTCGGGAATTCGAGGACCGCACCGCGGGCTTCCTCGAGCAGCTTGGCGAAACAGATACCCAAGAGATGGTGCGCCTTCTGAGACGTGCCAACGAAATTATCGACCGCAATCAAGAAAGGAGAGATGCCGAGTGAGGATTCTCAAGCTCTTTAAAAAACATATCCTGGCACTGTTCGCAGCTATCGTACTTATCGTAATCAGCTGCAACGCCGATCTGGCGCTGCCTACCTATATGAGCGACATCGTCGACGTGGGTGTGCAGCAAGGCGGCATCGCGTCGCCCGTGCCCGACACCATCCGTGCCGAATCGCTCGACGACCTCGAGCTCTTTATGAGCACCAAGGACGCCAAGGCTGTGGAGGCCGTGTTTAGCAAGGCGGACAATAACGGCATTCGAACGTACAAGGGCACTGAGGAGGAGCGCTCCGACGGCGGCAAGATTGCCGACATCATGAGCCTGCCCGAGACTGTCGTCCTTTCGTTCAACCAGGGCATCGATGCCAACTCCATGGGCGACATGACCGGCGCATCTACCGAGGCAAGCGATGGCGGCGGCGCTCAGGCCATGCCCACCCCCGAGCAGATGGCGGCAATGACGCCCGAGCAGCTCGCCGAGATGCAGCAGAAGGCCGCAGCGGCGCAGAATATGCAAAAGCAGATTGATGCCGACGGCGGTAAGATCACCATGAAGGGTCTGCGTCTAGGCGTTGAAGGCGGCCTAATCGACCAGGGCAAGCTCGTGGAGGGCGCCAACGATATGGCGGACAAAATGGGCTCCATGTCGGGTTCCATCGTGACCCAACGCGCCGTGAGCTATGTACAAGACGAGTACAAGGCGCAGGGCATCGACCCCGCCGACGTGCAGAACGCCTACCTGGGCCGCATGGCGACCACGATGTTTGGGCTGTGTCTGGTGTCGCTGGTCGCCACCATCCTGACCGGTGCCGTGGCTTCGCGCACCGCCTGCTCCATCGCCCGCGACCTGCGCCGCGAGACCTTCAAAAAGGTTATGCACTTCTCGCCGGCTGAGGTGGGCAAGTTTAGCCAGGCCTCGCTCATCACCCGCTGCACCAACGACATTCAGCAGATCCAGATGGCCGCAACCTTGTTTATTCGCATGTGTCTGATGGCCCCCGTCATGGGCATCGTCGCCGTCATGCGTGTCCTGGCCAACCACACCGGCCTGGAGTGGACTATCGCCGTGGCCATCATCGCGGTCTCGGCCGTCGTCGGCGTGCTCATGGGCCTCACCATGCCCAAGTTCAAAAAGATGCAGAGCTTTGTGGACCGTGTGAACCTTACCGCTCGCGAGCTGCTCGACGGCCTTATGCCTATCCGTTCGTTCAACCGCGAGGAGTATGAGCTCGAGCGTTTTGACAAGGCGTCGCTCGACCTGATGACCACGCAGCTCTACACTAACCGAGCCATGAGCTTTATGATGCCGCTCATGATGCTTGTCATGAACTGCATCACCGTGCTTATCGTCTGGTTTGGCGCGCAGGGCGTGTCCGACGGCGTGATGCAGGTCGGCAACATGATGGCGTTTATCTCCTACACCATGCAGATCGTCATGGCGTTTATGATCCTCACCATGGTTTCGGTCATCCTGCCCCGCGCCGAGGTCGCAGCCGAGCGCGTGGAAGAGGTCGTCACCTGCCCTACGAGTATCAACGACCCTGTCTCGCCCAAACTGCCTGCTGCCAGCGCGCTGCGCGGCGAGCTCACCTTCCGCGACGTGAGCTTCCAGTATCCCGATGCCCGCGCCGACGTCATCAGCGGCGTGAACTTCACCACGCATGCCGGTCAGATGCTCGGCATCATCGGCTCCACGGGCTCGGGCAAGTCCACGCTCGTGCAGCTGATTCCGCGCCTGTACGACGTCACAGGCGGCAGCATTTCGCTTGACGGCGTCGACGTGCGTGACATGACTCTCTCCGAGCTGCGTCGCCGCATTGGTTACATCCCGCAGCAGGGGCGCCTGTTCTCGGGCACTGTCGAGAGCAACCTCAAGTTTGCCGGCGACATGGTGAGCGATGATGACATGCACCAAGCAGCGCGCATCGCACAAGCCGAGGACTTTATCGCCGAGCGCGAGGGCGGCTACGACTCCCCCATCAGCCAGGGCGGCTCCAATGTCTCGGGCGGCCAGCGTCAGCGCCTGGCCATCGCCCGCGCGTTGGCCAAAAAGCCCGAGGTCGTGGTGTTCGATGACTCGTTTAGCGCCCTCGACTACAAGACCGACGCGCGCCTACGCGAGGAGCTGGCCAAAAACGTTACCGACGCCGCGCTCGTGGTCGTAGCCCAGCGCATCGCGACCATCATGCACGCCGACCAGATCATCGTGCTCGACGACGGCCACGTAGTGGGCACCGGCACGCACGAGGAGCTGCTGCGCAGCTGCCCGGCGTATCTGGAGATCGCACAGTCGCAGCTTTCCGCCGAGGAGCTGGGGCTTACCCAAGAAGAAATTGCAGCCGTCATGGAAGGAGGCGAGCGCTAATGGCAGACGAGACCAAGACTCAGATTCCCAAGCCCACCCGCCAGCGTGGTCCCATGGGCCGCATGGGCGGCATGCGTCGCGGCGAAAAGGCCAAGGACTTTAAGGGCACCATGAGGCAGCTGCTCGGCTATATCGGCCAGCACAAGATTGCCGTGTTTGCCGCCGTCGCCTTTGCCGTGTGCTCGGTCATCTTTAACATTGTGGGACCCAAGGTGCTCGGCCAGGTTACGACCAAGCTGTTCGAAGGCCTGGTCGCCAAAGTCAACGGCACCGGCGACGTTGACTTTGACTGGATCGCCAAGACGCTCGGCTTTTTGCTCTGCCTGTATCTGGCGAGCTCTGTCTGCAGCCTGGTCCAGGGCTGGCTCATGACCGGCGTCACGCAAAAGATCTGCTACCGCATGCGCAAGGAGATCGCCGCCAAGATTGCCGTCGTGCCGATGAGTTACTTCAACGGCCACAGCAAGGGAGACGTACTCAGCCGCATCACCAACGACGTCGATACGCTGGGTCAGTCGCTCAACCAGAGCGTGACGCAGCTTATTACGTCCGTCACGCAGATTATCGGCGTGCTCGTCATGATGTTGTCGATCAGCCTGCCGCTCACCGGCGTCACCGTGCTCACGCTGCCGGCCGCCGCGATTATCTTGACCGTAATGATTCACTTCTCGCAGCCGTACTTCCGCGAGCAACAGCAGGTTCTGGGCGCCGTCAACGGCATTATCGAAGAGGATTTTGCCGGCCAGAACGTCATCCAGGTGTTCGACCGCGCCGAGGCCTCGATCGAGGAGTTCGACCGTCAAAACGACCGCCTCTTTATTAGCGGCTGGCGCTCGCAGTTCCTGTCGGGCCTGATGATGCCGCTTATGAGTCTGGTGGGCAACATGGGCTACGTGGGCGTCGTCGTGGTGGGCGCGCAGCTCGCGCTGACCGGCAATGCCACGCCCGGCGACATCCAGAGCTTTATCCAGTACGTTCGCAACTTTACGCAGCCGGTGCAGCAGCTGGGCAACGTGAGCAACACGATGCAGTCCATGGCCGCCGCCACCGAGCGCGTGTTTGAGTTCCTGGCCGCGCCCGAGGAGGAGCAGAAGGCCGACGCGCAGATTCCCGAGAAGCGCCCCGGCCACGTGGAGTTCGACCATGTCAAGTTTGGCTACGCGCCCGACAAGACCATCATCCACGACTTTAGCTGCGAGGCACAGCCCGGCCAGACCATCGCCATCGTCGGCCCCACCGGCGCCGGCAAGACCACGCTCATTAAGCTGCTGCAGCGCTTTTACGACGTGGACGGCGGTTCGCTGCGCGTCGAGGGCGTCGACGTGCGCGACTGGGACCGCGCGGCGCTGCGCGGCGAGTTTGCCATGGTGCTGCAGGACACCTGGCTGTTTAACGGCACCATCCGCGAGAACATCCGTTACGGACGCCCCGATGCGACCGACGCCGAGGTCGAGGCCGCCGCACGCGCCGCACGCTGCGACCACTTTATCCATACGCTCGCCGGTGGCTACGACTTTATGATCAACGAGGAGGGCACTAACCTGTCGCAGGGTCAGCGCCAGCTCGTGACTATCGCCCGTGCCATTTTGGCCGACCGCCCGGCGCTGATTCTGGACGAGGCGACCTCCAACGTCGATACCCGCACCGAGGAGCTCATCCAGCGCGCCATGGATGCGCTGATGCAGGGCCGCACGAGCTTTGTCATCGCGCACCGCCTGTCCACGATCCGCAACGCCGACGTGATCTTGGTAATTCGCGACGGCGACATCGTCGAGAAGGGTACACACGACGAGTTGCTCGCCCAGGGCGGCTTCTACGCCGACCTGTACAACTCGCAGTTCGACGAAGCGGCGTAAAACCGGCGGCAAACAACCGCAATACCCAAAAAACGGGGGCGCAGAATGAACTGCGCCCCCGTTTTTTGTTCTGCGGCCCTCGAAACGCCTCCCCTGGGACCTGATTGACGCCCTCCCTCAAGGCCCCGTGGACAAAAAATGGCAAATATGAGTACTGTCACCTTTTTAATAACAGCCAAAACTGCCCCAAACGACCTCTTTGCGGCCTAGATATGCCTTCAAATTGATCAAAATGCCCGGTAGCATGCTTCTGTGTGCCAACGTTAATGAACATATTTACTGTTGTGTCTATTATCTTGTAAGATCGATATGATACTACGCTAGCAACAGTACTCATATTTGCCGTTTTTTGTCCACAGGGTATGCCGCAGAAGATCCAACTTGCGCCAGCGTGCTGTACGCTGGCCCTCCCCTTCCGGCAAGCGCCGACATTTCCCCAGATAAAACCGACCAAAATAAACCTGTCCCTTTTCGGCAGGTTTCACTTGCACTTTAGCGTGCGACAGCGGATAATGCCGAGCATTCGAGAATTCGCCAATTGTTGCCGTTAATTGATAAAGGAGGCCCCTATGGCCATGGAATTCAAACGCAGGCTGCCGATCCCCATGGAGATCCGCGAGGAAATGCCGCTTTCTGCCGAGCTTACCGCCAAAAAGCAGGCATTTGACGCCGAGGTCGCCAAAGTCTTTACCGGCGAGGACGCACGTAAGGTGCTCATCATCGGCCCGTGCTCTGCCGACCGCGAGGATTCGGTGCTCGAGTATATGAACCGACTGGCCAAGACCGCCGAGGAGGTCAAGGACAAGCTCATCATCATTCCGCGCGTCTACACCAACAAGCCGCGCACCAAGGGCACTGGCTACAAGGGCCTGCTGCACAACCCCGACCCCGAGGCGCCCGATGACCTGCTCGAAGGCGTTAAGGCCATCCGCCACATGCACCTGCGCGTTATTGAGGAAACGGGTTTCTTTACCGCCGACGAGATGCTCTATCCGTCCAACTACCAGTACCTCGTCGACCTGCTGAGCTACGTCGCCGTGGGCGCACGCTCGGTCGAGAACCAGGAGCATCGCCTGGTATCGAGCGGCATTTCGGTGCCCGTCGGTATGAAGAACCCCACCGCCGGTTCCACCACCGTTATGCTCAACTCCATCTACGCCGCGCAGGCACATCAGAGCTTTATCTTCCGCAACTGGGAGGTCGAGTGCGACGGCAACCCGCTCGCACACGCCGTCATGCGTGGCTACATCGGTCTCGACGGTCGCACCTACCCCAACTACCACTACGAGCACCTGGAGCGCCTGGCCGAGCGCTATACCGAGCATGCCGGCTACGCCAACCCGGCGGCGGTCATCGACTGCAACCACGACAACTCGGGCAAGCGCCCGCTGGAGCAGTACCGCATTTGCAAAGAGGTGCTCGACAGCTGCCGCCGCAACGAGTCCATCTCCAAGCTGGTCAAGGGCTTTATGATCGAGTCCTACCTGGAGGATGGCAATCAGCCAGTCGATGGCGGCGTCTTTGGCAAGTCGATCACCGACCCGTGCCTGGGCTGGGAAAAGACCGACTACCTCATCCACGAGATCGCGGAGCGGGTGTAGGTTACGGCGTTTTACCAAACGCCGTAACCGGCCGACGCTGCAAACCCGCCAGAGCGAGCAATCTGCCTTTCAGCTTCGACGGCATGACCAAAAGGTCAATGCCGCCTCGCTTCAAGGCACCTTGCTCGCTCTGACGGGTTTTCGCTGACGTTTTTATACCAGCATCGTTACCAAAGCTGGCACTTGGGGACGCTCCTTTTGGGGTAGTCGTTGGGGACGTTCTTTAATGACTGGTCGTTTAAGAACGTCCCCAACGACTACCCAGAATGAGAGTGGATAATCTCCCGTTTTTGGCCTATACCAGCGCTAAAAGTGGGAGATTATCCACTCTCATCGAGCAAGTGTCCGAAAATCCGCCCTCATTCCTTCTTAGGACCCTCCGTCCCCGAGGATTCGAGGCTCGCCTGCCGAATGGTCGATGCGGCCGTCCTGCGGCCATGTCACACTCAGAGGTAGCCTGACCCAACTTGGAAGGAGCCTCCATGAGCCTTGACAACGTAACCCTGCGCGCCGCCACGCTCGATGACCTGGCCGGCATCGCCGCCATCTACAACCAGCTGTGGTGCAACACGCTGCGCAACCGCGGCGACGTCGAAGCTGCCGATTTCTGCGCGCGCTTTAACATCGCCATGCAGCTGCAGCGCTCCCCCATCGCACTCGTCGCCGAGACCGAGGGCCGCATTATCGCCGCCTGCTGCATCGGCATCTTCGAGGACGGCAAGCCGCGCACCAATCCCACGTGGGAGCCCTGCTATAACGAGATGTTCGCCCAGGCAACCGAGATGGCAAAGACCGCCGATGCCAAGCTCGAGGGCTCGCTCTTTGGAGACAGCCGCGAAAAGGCCACAGCGGATCGCTTTGCCGCCACAGGCAACGAATATGCCCAGGGTCAGCTCAACTTGATTATCATTGTGCCTGAATGGCAGGGCAAGGGACTCGGCCGCGAGCTCATCGACCTTGCGCGCGCCGAGCTCGCCAAGGCAGGCTGCACCAAATTCTTCCTGATGAGCGACTGCAACTCCGACTGGCAGTTTTACGAGCACCTCAACATGAAGCGCATCCTAGAGGACCACAGCCAAGACACCGGTGACGGATTTATCGTCTATATGTACGGAGGCACGCTCTAAGTACCCCTTCAATCAAGGTGCGCCGGGCACCCGGCCCTTGGCCTCTGCCCAGGAATAACCCAGGGGGCCGGACCGCCCGTCCCTAAACCTGCCCGACAGCGCGATATCTCGTCGCCCGAGCGCGCCCCTCTTTAACGAGTGCGCCTTCCTCAAGCAAACCGTTGATAACCCGCAGCGTCACGTCGCGCCCAGTTCCCAGAGCGTCCGAAGCATCCTGGCGCGTAAAACCGCGGGGCCGCTCAAGGGCAAAGCGAATCAAGGCGCGAGCGTATCCACCACGTCGCTCGTCCGAGACATCCTGTAGCATCGCGGACGCCTTGCACGCAACATCAAAGCCAAGCTCCTCCACGAGCTTGGCACGCACCTCGTGGCCGCAGTCGCCATTCATCGACACGTGCCCCTCTCGCTGCGCTCGCACGGATGCAAACGCCTGCGAAACATCGGGCGGCAGCGCCCCTTCCCGCTCGAGCTGCTCATAATCGCTGTAATCTCCACGCAAGTTGGGACCGCTATTGCCACGAGGCGTCAGATAGGAATTGCGCACGGCGTTGACGTTGGGCAGCGACAACCTAAACATTGCAGGGTAGGCGCAGACTTCGGGTTCCAACCCTTCCGCCTCATAGAGCGCACGGATCCCCTTGAGGCCCGTTCCAAACGCCTCAACCATCCCCAGACGCAAAAAGAGCAGTTGCAGCTTTGGATTCCGAGCGTCCGAGCCGCCCGCAAGCGCCTCCTCGACGCTGATGTGCTGCGGCCCTCCCGCATTGGTAAATTCAAGCGCCGTACGGCTCATCTTGATAAGAGACGCCACCGAAGATTCGTAGTCGCGATGGATAAACAGGTTCAGAATTCCCTCTCGAACAGCCTCGCGGGGATAGTCGTCCTTATCTATGCGATCGAGCCTTCCCGGCACAAAGTACATACGCGTTGCGTTCGATATATTGAGGAACCGTTCGATATCCTCTATCTGCCTGAAGATCGAGCCCTCGCCATCCTGACGGTCGATAAACTCGGTATACGCATCGTCGTTGAAGAGGCCAGCGCGGACTGCAAAGGGGTTTTGGTCAGAGACCAGCAGTGCCAAATTGGTGTAAAAGCCCAGCTCATCGATAAGGCCGAGATTCTTTTGAGAGGTTTGGTCAAACGTAATCTCCGCGCGCCTAAAGGCCCGCTCGGCTTCAAAAAACGTCAAGCTCTGTTCATGAGAGCGCGCGGTCTCAAAATAATCGCCGTCGGTGCGCTTGATCATCGAGCGGATCTGGGCCATCTCGATGGGCACGTTGGCAGGACCTAGGCGCCGATATACCCCGGCGGGAACAAATCCCTTCGAGCACAGGCAGTACGGCTTGTGAGGACCCGCTTCCACCTCGATTTTCACCAACGCTGCGCCATCGATGTCCAATGCGGAGACCGTCGTGATTTCAGAAACGTCGGGATACACGCCATCGGTTATTGCATTAGAGCATTGAAGCATGGTGGCATCGATATCGTCCACTCCGACGATGCTGCCAAAATCGTCGATTCCGATATACAAGGTACCACCATTCGAATTGGCAAACGCCACCACAGCTTTGAGCAGCTTAGGGGTAAATGTGCACTTGAACTCCACGGTTTCACTTTCAACAAGCTGCATGCTACCCCCTATCATCGACTATCGACGATTCTAGACCAACTATCGACGATAAGCAAGGCCCCTGGTACCCTCGCTTAGACCCGAGTGCCCGCGTGCAACGCTGCCCGCCGCACGCAAAAGGGCCCGCCAGCGTGTGCGCCAGCGGGCCCCAGGTCATATCGACACTACCCCGTGTGCCTGCAACCGCCTCTACTTGCAGCGCGCCTTGGGCTGCTGTTGGGTGATGCAGTGGATGTTGCCGCCGCCGTAGATAACCTCGCGAGTCATGATACCGATGACTTCACGGTCCGGATAAGCAGCCTGGATATCCTTGAGCGCCTGGGCATCGTTGGGGTCGCCAAACTGTGGCACCAGCACCGCCCCGTTGATGGGCAGGAAGTTGAGGTAGCTCGGCTCGAAAGCGTCCTCGGGAGTACGCGGCAGCACACCCTCGACCGGATCGATGGTCGATGCCTCCTCCTCGGTCATATATACCGAGGTCGCAGGCATAATCACCTTGTGGATCTTAAGCTTGCGGCCACGGGCATCCGTCGTCTCGGAAAGCGTCTTATACGCCTCTTGGCACTCCTTGTAGAACTTATGGTTGGGATCATCGGTCCACATGCAGCAGACCTCGCCGGGCGCACTAAAGCATGCGACGTCGTCCACATGACCGTTCGTTTCGTACGGATCGATACCGTCCTTGATCCAGATAACCTTCTCGATACCGAGATACTCAGAGAGCTTCTCCTCAATCTGCTCCTTGGTGTACTGCGGGTTGCGGTCCTCGTTGAGCAGACACATCTCGGTGGTCACGACGGTGCCTTGACCATCACAGTTGAACGAGCCGCCCTCGAGGATATAATCCTCGGGACGATAGCGGTTAACCTGCTCGAGCTGTGCCACCTGCAGGCCAATGGAAGCGTCCTTGTCCCACGGGAAATACAGGCCGTCAATGAAACCGCCGTAAGCATTAAAGTGGAAGTGCGAAAGAGCAACCTCACCATTGTCATTAACGAGGAACGCCGGGCCGGGGTCGCGAATCCAGCTGTCGTTGTACTCCATGTGGATAACGCGCACGTTTTCAACGCCGTCGAAGATCTCACACACCGCGGGGAAGTCTTCGGTGTTGACGCCCACAGTGATGGGCTGAAAACGTGCAATGGTCTTGATGATCTCGGTGAAGACCTTCTGCGCCGGCTTGGCGCCGCAGCGCCACACGTCGGAGCGGTGCGGCCACAGAATCCAGGTGCGCTCCTGCTCCTCATACTCGCCGGGCATATAGAACCCGTCCTTCTTAGGCGTGGATTCACTCTCGTAGATGGTCTTCATTTCAAGCTCCTAAATCTCGGTGCTTTTGCTTGACGAGACCATAATGCAGCCGTACCCAGATGTCCTCAATGGTCCCTCGAGCCCCTTTCAGCGACCGACGTTATACCATTCGCTGACCTAAAGTTCTATTCAGGCCGAGAACATGACATACTGGGTTCCACAATGGAAAGGACGCCCTATGCCCCCATGCAATAAACAGCAGACTATTGAGTTGGACAGTACGACCTGGACTGCTCTCAACGAGCTCGCGCTTGCAATCCACGCATCACACGGTGTCGATAAGCTGCAAAAGGAGACCCTCGAGGGAACGACAGGGCTCGTGCCCCATCGGATCGCCATGTTCGACCTGATCGAGGCGGCGGGCAGTGATGCCCCACGTTACGTCCACCCCGCAAGCAGCGGAATGGACGACCGCGCACTGAGCGACTACTACAACCGCTACGCCGCGATGGACTATACAACATGGAGCTTTGACTTACATAAGGTCGGCGTCTACCGCGACCTCGACCTCGTCGACGTCGAGCGACGCGATGCCACGCCCATCTATCGCAAATGGATGGAACCGCAGGGCGTCTACTTTGGCTGTACGGCCACGCTCGCGCACAACGACAGGCCGCTAGGAAGCATCACCCTGTTTCGCGAACGCACAGCCGGAGACTTCACCGACACCGAGCTCGCAATCCTGCTCGAAATCGCTCGGCACGCGAGCCTCGCGCTCGCCAACCTCTATCCTCGGGGCATTAAACTCACCCAGACAGAAGACACAAACCAGCTGAATGCTTTCATTACAGAGCACAATATCCAACCGCGCGAAGCCGAAGTCATGCGGCTCATGCTCGACGGCAAAACGAACAAACAGATGGCAAACGAGCTATTCATAAGCGAGTCAACCGTCAAGAAGCATGTCAACGCCATCTATCGCAAGCTCGGCGTCAGCAACCGCCTGGGCCTCATGACTGCCACGCGAAACATCCCGCGATAAAAAGGGCGCCTTCCATACGGAGAACGCCCTTTGATTTCGCCATTTGAATTATTGTCGGCTCTGGCTCAAAGAGTAGACAGGTTTATTTTGGCAGGTTTTATCTGGGCAAATGTCTGCCGCCACGAGGGAGCTGCCTTCCATCGCGGCGGTCTTCTAGCAGAAAAACCAAGTGAGCAGGCTTTTTGTAGGAGACCAAGCACGCCCCAAAACGCCACAGCTCTGACCTGCACTGATAATTGTTCTCGGGGGAAGCGGGCGCTGCGGGGGCGCGGCAACGGCGCGCGATTTCCGCGTCGCAGCGCTACCCTGATGCTGAATGCC
>JAGZEK010000004.1 GCA_018368345.1 Collinsella sp. | reverse complement strand
TTCCGAACCCGGAAGCTAAGCCCCATCGCGCCGAGAGTACTGCGGGGCCAGCCCGTGGGAGGCCAGGGCGCCGCTGACCGGTGGACGGCACCGAGCCGTCATCGAACTTAGAAGGGGGGAGGCCTCGCGGCCTCCCCCTTTTTGCGTTATATACATGTTGTGCTTTGGGGCCTAGCTTCCCCGTATGCGCTCTTACTGTTTGGCTGTTTTTTGAGTCCATCTAGTTTATTTGAGCGATAATTACTCGCATTGGCGTTAGGGAGGGCTTGATGTTTACCGTATTTGTCTTGGGCAATATTGCTTCGGGTAAGTCGACTGCCTGCCGCTATTTCGAATCTCGTGGCGCTATGCTTATCGATCTGGATGAGCTTGCAAAATCGCTGTATGTGCCGGGCTCTGATATCGTCAATGCTCTCGCGGATGAATTCGGTTGGGACATTTTGGATGAGGAAGGCGGCATTCGCCGCAGTATCCTCGCTTCTCGAGCTTTCGCTTCTCCTGATTCGGTCGCACGGCTCAATGGCATCGTGCATCCCGTTCTGATTGAACAGCTTTCGCTTAGGATTCTCGATCCGGTTTGTTGTACGGTTTCATCTCCCCGTTATCCCTTTGCTGTGGTCGAGGTTTCAGCTCCGACTGGTTTTGAGGATGCATTTGGCTTGGCTGATGAAATTCTGGTCATTAGCGCCCCTTTGCCAGTTCGTCGCGAGCGCGCTATTCAACGTGGCATGGAGCCATCTGATTTTGATGCCCGTTCTGCTTGCCAGCCCGATGAGTCTGCGCTGTGCAATCTCGCTACAACGGTGATTGATAATTCGGCAGCCGATAATTCGCTCTTTGAGCAGCTTGACTCATGGCTTGCATGCCACGGGTTTATAGATACTCCGGATAAGGAGGAGGCCGATGCCTAAGGCACGTTTCTTTACGTGGTATCGCGTGGCGCCACTTGCCGTTGTGTTCGTCTTCGGCCTTATTTCGCTCGTCTACTCGTGTGCTCCTGCCGCTTTCTTTAAGCCGCTGTATCCGATTGACTACGAGGCGTATGTAAAGCAATCCAGTATTTCGCATAATCTGGATCCGTATCTGGTGTGCGCTGTCATTAAGTCGGAATCGAATTGGGATCCCGAGGCCGAGTCGAATCAGGGTGCTCAGGGATTGATGCAGCTGATGCCCGAGACTGCCCAGGACATGATCGCCAAGGGCCTTGTCGACGGAGGGGAGTATTCGGTCGACAATCTTAACGATCCGGCTACGAATATCGAGTTTGGCTGCGCATACCTCTCGTATCTTCTCGCCTATTTCAACGGGTCGACGGATAGTGCCATCGCCGCCTATAACGCCGGTATGCGCAATGTCGACGGATGGGCGCAGCAGAACACGTCACTCCATAATGCGATTACCTTCCCTGAAACTCAGGCTTATCTGATTCGCGTCAATAATGCCTGGGTTCGATATAAGACTCTCTATCCCGATCGGTTCGTATAGGACTAAGCCCACCGCCTGCGTATACTGCAGATGTACGAGTTAGGAGTATCCATGGCGGAATTTGAAGTAGAACGCGTTGGTGGTGAACTTAAGCGCTTTGGCGTTGAGGGCGCTGATGTGCCGTTTAAGGTCGTGTCTCCATACGAGCCCGCTGGTTCCCAGCCTAAGGCCATTGAGTCACTTGTGCGGGGCGTGAGGGACGGAGACCGCTATCAGGTTTTGCTGGGCGTGACTGGTTCGGGCAAGACCTTCACGATGGCAAAGACTATTGAGGCCCTGGGAAAGCCGACGCTGGTCATGGCCCCCAATAAAACGCTCGCTGCTCAGCTTGCGAGCGAGCTCAAAGAGTTCTTTCCCAACAACGCTGTGGTCTACTTCGTCTCGTACTACGACTACTATCAGCCCGAGGCGTATGTGCCGCAAAGCGATACATATATCGAGAAAGACTCCTCGATTAACGAAGAGGTCGAGATGCTGCGCCATCAGGCGACCGCGTCACTGCTCTCTCGACGTGATGTGATCGTTGTCGCATCGGTCTCGTGTATCTATGGCATTGGCTCTCCTGAGGACTATGCGGGTCTGGCTCCAAACGTCGACAAGAAGGTGCCGCTCGAGCGCGATGACTTTATCCATGCACTTATCGACATTCAATATGATCGCAATGACTATGACCTGGCACGTGGCACGTTCCGCGTGCGCGGCGATGTTGTTGACGTGTATCCGCCTTATGCCGAGCATCCGTTGCGGTTTGAGTTCTTTGGCGACGAGGTCGAGCTGATTGCCGAGATCGATGAGGTCACCGGTGAGATGCTTCGTGAGTACGAGGCCATTCCCGTATGGCCGGCATCGCACTACGTGACCGAGAAGCCGAAGGTCAAGGCGGCTCTGAAATCGATCAGCGAAGAGTGCGAGAAGCGCGTGGCGGAGCTCAAGGCGACCGACAAGTTGCTCGAGGCGCAGCGTCTGCAGCAGCGTACCGATTATGATCTTGAGATGCTCGAGACGATGGGCTTTTGCAACGGCATCGAGAACTACTCGCGTCATCTGGACGGTCGCAAGCCGGGTGAGCCGCCGTTTACCCTAATCGATTACTTTCCCAAGGATATGCTCTGCATCATCGATGAGAGCCATGTGACGGTGCCGCAGATTCGCGGCATGCACGAAGGTGACCGCTCGCGTAAGGTGACGCTGGTGGAACACGGTTTTCGCCTGCCCTCGGCGCTCGATAACCGCCCGCTTCGTTTCGATGAGTTTGAGGCAAGGATCCCCCAGTTTATCTATGTTTCGGCCACGCCGGGCGACTACGAGCTGCGGGTGAGCCAAAACGACGTGGAGCAGATTATTCGTCCGACCGGCCTGCTCGACCCCAAGATTGACGTGCGTCCAGTACGCGGCCAGATTGACGATCTTGAGGACGAGATTCGCGAGCGCGTTGCCCGCAAGGAGCGCGTGCTGGTGACCACGTTGACCAAGCGCATGGCCGAGGACCTGACCGACCATCTGCTCGACGCGGGCATTAAGGTCAATTACATGCACTCTGATACGGCGACAATGGACCGTGTCGAGATCCTGCGAACGCTGCGCGAGGGCAAGATCGATGTTCTCGTTGGCATCAACCTGCTTCGCGAGGGCTTGGATCTTCCCGAGGTCTCACTGGTGGCAATTCTCGATGCCGATAAGGAAGGCTTCTTGCGCAACCGCCGTTCGCTGATTCAGACGATTGGCCGTGCGGCCCGTAACGCCGATGGCGAAGTCATCATGTATGCAGACGTTGTGACCGATTCGATGAAAGAGGCCATCGAGGAGACGCAGCGCCGTCGTGAGATTCAGATGGCATATAACGAAGAACATGGCATTGTGCCCAAGACAGTGCGCAAGGCCATCAACGACATCTCAAGTTTTATTGCCGAGGCCGAAAAAACTGTGGGCTCCAAGGGACGCTCGAAGGGCGACTCTCTTGGCCATGGCGCATTCTATACGCCCGATGAGTCGGGCGAGGGCGGTGTGCTGGAAACGGTGGCGCCCGAGCAGACACTTGCGGAGCAGTTGGAAGAACTGCCGCATGACGAGCTTGTGCGGATCGTCGAAACCATGGAAGAGGATATGCGTAACGCTTCTGCCGCTATGGACTTTGAGGAGGCGGCGCGCCTGCGCGATGCTGTCGTTCAGATTCGGGCGATGCTCGAGGGTGCGTCTGAGGACGAGACAATCGAGCGCTTACGCTCGCAGGCCCGCAAGGGTTCCACGTTCGCATCGGGCAGAAAACGCCAGGGTGCACGGTTTAAGAAATAACGAACAGGCCCCGAGTTCCCTGTGGAGCTCGGGGCCTATGTCTTTTGCGCGCTGGAATTTGTGCGTTAGAGGTCTGCGATCAGGGCTTCAGCACAACGGATGCCGTCGGTGGCCGCGCTCATGATGCCGCCGGCATATCCAGCTCCCTCACCACAAGGGTAGAGGCCCGGGGTCGACACGGCATGGCACGTTCGGTCTCGGGTGACAGTGACCGGTGAGCTCGAACGAGTCTCCACGCCGGTAAGAACGGCATCGGGACGGTCGTAGCCTCGTAGCTTTTTGCCGAGTAGGGGAAGTCCCAGACGGAGCGACTCGACGATATGCTGCGGTAGGGCTTCGTCAATTGCCGTCCAGGTCACACCGAGCGGATAGGTGGGCTTTACCTTTCCGGGCGCCTTGCTGGCGCGTCCTGCGAGGAAATCTCCGACGAGTTGTGCCGGTGCGTTCCAGTTGGAACCGCCCAGGCGATAGGCGGCCGCCTCGCAGGCACGCTGGAGCTCGATGCCGGCAAGCGGGTCATCGTTGGGAAGGTCCTCAGGCGTGACGTTAACGAGCAGGGCGGCATTTGCGTTACGTCCGTCGCGGGCATTGAGACTGGCCCCGTTGACGCACAAGTGACCCTGCTCGGAAGAGGCGGCGACAACCTGTCCGCCGGGGCACATGCAAAACGAGAACACGCTCCGGCCGTTGGGAAGATGGGCAACAAGTTTGTAGGGGGCCGCCCCGAGCGCTGGATGTCCCGCCGAGGCTCCATATTGGGCTCGGTCGATGTCGCGCTGCGGATGCTCGATGCGAACGCCCATGGCAAAGGTCTTTTGTGCGAGGGCCACGTTGTGGTCCTTAAGGAGCTCAAAAATATCGCGAGCAGAATGCCCGCAGGCGAGGATGAGGTGCTTTGTCTCGATTGGCTCGTAAGCGGCGTCTTGGGACGATTGGACATCAATACCGGTGATGGCGCCAGACGCGTCGATGCGAATGTCGACGAGCTTCGTTCGATAACGGACGACACCTCCGAGCTGCTCGATGCGCTGGGATATAGCGGTGACAACCGTGGGAAGGATGTCGGAGCCAATGTGCGGCTTGGCATCCCACAGAATATCGCGGGGCGCACCCGCCTCGACGAAGGTTTCGAGGATGAGGCGATGGGCGGGATTTTTGGTTCCCGTATTGAGCTTGCCGTCCGAGAAGGTCCCCGCGCCGCCCAGGCCAAACTGGATATTGCTCTCGGGGTCGAGGATGCGCTCCTTTAGAAAGAGGTCGATCGCATGCGAGCGGCGAAATGCCGGGTCGCCGCGCTCGATGAGCAAGGGCTTAAGACCTGCTTCGGCGAGCGTAAGCGCAGCGAAAAGGCCGGCGCATCCGGCACCGACGACGACGGGGCGCTCTTTGGGTGCGCCGGAAACGGGGGAGGGGAATGAAGGCTCATCGTCTTCTATCGCGTGTACGCGCGAGCGGTCACGCTCGGCAACGCTGTCGACTGCTTCTCGCTCGAGGTGGGGACTAGTCAGCTCAACACGAAAGTTCAGGATAAAATGGACGTCTCGTTTTTTGCGAGCGTCGATCGACTTACGGTGGAGCTCGATGGACTTGATCTCGGAGTCCTTGCAACGTAGGACGCGCTTGGCGACTCGCTTGCCAACAACGAGGCAGGCATTTTCATCGCCGGCTTCATCGAGCGACGCGTTGACTTGGGTGATTTCGATCATCGAGGTCTCCTTAGAGGCAAGAAAGAGGCCGTCCGGTATCCCAGACGGCCCGAATGCGTTTTTGATTATAGACTGCGCGGCTACAGGCTGCTTGCAGCGCGAATGCCCGAGAGCCAGGCCCACGCAAGGTTAAAGCCTCCGCAATCGGCGTCGATGTCGAGCGCTTCGCCGCAGACGTAAAGCGGGGCGCCTGCGGCGCTGCTCACGCAAAGATCGGGTACCGAGACGCATTCGATAGATATGCCGCCACGCGTGACCTGTGCCGAGCGCTCCTCTGCCGTCCCTTCGACGGACAGTTTAAAGTGCTTGAGGATTGAGACCAGGTGGATGACATCGCGCGAACCTGGATGGCACTGCTCGAACGCTGTGCAGACGACGCGGGAGAGTTGCGGGGCAAGCATGCCGTCGAGCCAACGGGGATCGCGGGGCGAAAAGCCGCCGAGCAGCTTAACGCGCCGGTTGAGCATATCGAGCAGCTCGTCTTTAGAGAGGTCGGGGAAAACGTCGAGCAGGATCGTATCGCCGCGCTGGATGCGACGGGAGAGGTTGAAGACAGCGACGCCCGAGATGCCGAAGGCTCGAAACAGTACTTCACCGTCTTCGTGCCAGAGCTCACTATGGTTACGGGTGAGCGTCAAGCGGGCGCGGACGCGCAGACCATCCAACGTCTTGAGTGCCGCCCGATCGCCAACGACCGTTGCCGATACGGGGCAGAGGATGGGGCGCAGCGAAGTGAGGGGGAGGCTAAACGTATCGGCGATACCGGTGGGGTTGCCGCCCGTGGCGATAATTACGGTATGTGCCTGCAGGGCCACGTTCTTGCGAGGGACATCGGCGAGCGCTTTCCGAAGCGAGCGGAGCTCCGATTTTCGGTCGTCGTGCTTTTTTGCCTTGAGCGCCCGCGCTGGACGGTCTATTTGGAGTGCCCAGCCTTCGGAAGCTTTGTGCGCCGAGGCAACGTTGGCTCCGCAGATTAAGGTGATACCTAGGCGGTCGCAAACGTTGAGAAGCGCGTCGCGCACCGATTCGGCGCGAAGGGAGCGCGGGTACAGCCGGTCTTCCTCGGAGGTTGTCATGATGCCCAGCGAGGAGAAGAAACCCATAAGCTCTTGTTCGGGCCGGGGGCCCATAACGGATTCAACGAATGCGGGGTGGTTATACCGCTGTGGATCAATCGATTCGTTGGAGAGGTTGCAGCGGCCGTTGCCGGTCGCAAGGAGCTTAAGGCCGCAGGCGACATCGCGCTCAACGATGCAGACGCTTTTGCCAGCGCGTGCGGCCGTAATGGCGGCGGCGAGGCCTGAAGCCCCGCCGCCGATTACCAGGACGTCATAGAAGGCGCTCGCGTTCACTTAGGCCTCGTCGGTCTCGTGCGGGGTAATGGCCTCGACGGCAGAGACTGCCTTGGGCAACATGCCATCGGGCAGTGCGGTCTCGACCTCGCCCTTATCGCAGGCCTCGGCGAGTGCCGGATTAATGGGAAGCTGGCCCAAGATGTCGAGGTTATAGCGCTCTGCGACCTCGGGGAGCTTGCTCTTGCCAAAGACCTCGATCTTCTTGCCGCAGTCGGGACACTCAATATAGCTCATGTTCTCGACAATGCCCAGAATGGGGACGTTCATCTTCTCGGCCATGTTGACCGCCTTGGCGACGATCATCGAGACCAGATCCTGCGGGCTCGTGACGATGACGATGCCGTCGACGGGCAGCGACTGGAAGACGGTGAGCGCGACGTCGCCTGTTCCCGGAGGCATGTCGACCAGCAGGTAGTCGATGGGGCCCCACGAGGTCTCGCTCCAGAACTGCCTAATGGCGCCTGCGATGACCGGACCGCGCCAAAGGACGGGGTCGGTCTCGTTTTGGAGCAGCAGGTTGGAGCTCATGACCTTGACGCCGTGTTCGGAGATTTCGGGCAGCATAAGGTTGCCAAGGGCATGGACGTGGCGTCCGCTCATACCGAACATCTTGGGGATAGAGGGACCGGTGATGTCGGCATCGAGGACGCCGACCTTGTGGCCGTGACGGGCAAGCTCGGTGGCGATGGCACCGGTGACAAACGACTTGCCGACACCGCCCTTGCCGGAAAGCACGGCGATGACGCGTTTGACCTCGGACAGCGTGTTCTCCTCAAATTGCGACGGCGACGTTTGTCCGCCGGCGGCCTGTGCGTGCTCGCAACCCATGTATGACTCCTTTGTATATGTTGGGGCCGGGGCCCCGTGATGTGACACGAGCGTCATTGTACCCTCGTTTGCGAGCGGGAGTCATTTGCGATGCATTTGGGCCGAGCGTGCTTGCAATACGATGGGTCCAAGCGAATGGGCGGGCTTACTGAACTTTGCTGGCGAACTCGAGGTATTGCATGCGCTGCAGCTTGTCGATCGTCGAGGCGTATGGGCTGTCTTCAGATTCCAAGTCGTAGCGCAGCCCGTCGGCACCAAGGTAGCCGGCGACATTGATGGTGGGCACATCTGACCTTGTTGCAAGCAGAGCTTTTTGATAGTCGGTGAGCGGGGCGCCGATCTTATTAAGGGTAATGGCTGCAATCTCGTTTGCCCCGACGGTGTCGTAGACGTTGAGCTCGGTATTGCCGGCGATTTCATAGTTAGCCCAGACGAAATAGGTCGACTGATAGACACGGAAAGCGTGGCTTGCCGTATCTTCCTGAGGGTACAGCTCGTCGTTGAGAGTCGTTGCGGCGCTCGGCTGATGGTCGCCAAAAAAGACAAGGACAACCGGTCTGCCGACATTGCGGAGCTCGTTGATAAAGTACTCGAGGTCCCGGTCGGATGCGTTGATGCAGGTAAGATAGGTGTTGAGCGCGCTATTGGCACCCTCGCTGGCTCCCTCGACCCAATAGTTTGTCAGCTCCTCGGCGGGAACGGTGCCATAGTCGTAGCCGCCGTGATTTTGCATCGTGACGTCAAAGATGAACTGTGGAGCTTCGTCGGTTCTAAGCAGGTCGAGTATCTTGTCGTAGGTGGCGTAGTCGCATACGCCGGCATGGTAACAGGGCGCACCTTCGAAATCGCCGATTGAAAGAAAGTCTCCAAAGCCCAGCTGCTGATAGATTTTATCTCGATGGTAGTTGACGGGGTTTTGCGGGTGCATAGCGGTAGCGGTATACCCAAGCTCCTTAAGGTCCTTTGCCAGGCTGTTGACGCCATTCATCTGATATAGCTGATAGGGGATTTTGCCTAATCCGACAAAGGCCGTTGTCGCTCCGGTCAAAAATTCGAATTCGGAGTTCGCCGTTCCGCCACCGGTGACCGAAGCGAGCATGGTGCCGCGAACAAGTGTGTCGGGAAGCGAGTTGTAGAATGCGGGGCCGGTGTACCCGGCCGCCTGGAGCTGCTCAAAGCACGAAAGGTCGCTAAAACTCTCGTTCATGACGGCAACAATCGTCGGCTTGATTTCATTGAACTGGGCAACGGCCGCCGCGCGCTGCTCGCTCGAGCCATACGTGCTGTCGTAGGTGGCGGCGAGCTCCTGCTCGATGCTCTGCGCCTCATCGGGCGTATAGTCTTCGGGCTTCTCAATGGGCAACTCGTTGACCATTTCGGTGAACGAAGTGATAAAACCCTGAGACGCATACGTGGTGATGGGCTGCCAACGGTCAAATCCAAAATTCAGCGCCTGCTCCAAGTCGATGCTGGAAAAGCCCGAGAGCCCCACAACGGTCACTAGCAGAAAAGCGCAGAGGTTAGCGGCGATTGTGGGGAACACATGGGTGGGCGTACGGAGCTTTCTCGGTCGGATAAGCGAAAGAAGCCCCAGGGAAATCTCCAGCAGGGCTAGAGAGGTTACGATTCCGGCGGTAAAGGTAAACTCGTATCCCTCGCTCACTTCCATTGCGGTGCCAAGGGCCAAGATATCGCTTGGCAGGATGGCCTCACCTTTAAACGTTATGACGAAGTGCTCGGCAATGCCAAGGATGCAACAGGCGACGGGCACGAGGGCCATGACGCCTCCATGACGCTGTCCCAGCAAATAAAGGGAGAGCAGAACCGTCGCGAGCAGCCCGACGGAAAACCCGAATGAGTTGGCGGGAATGCGATAGAACGTTTCGTTACAGGCAATTTCGAGTGAAACGAACGAGAGCGCTGAAACAGCGGCGATGACAAGGATGTCACGGCAAATACAGGCAACCGTTCCCGTCGCAAGATCGGTTTGGTCGATAAGTCCCGAAACCAAGGGTTCGACAAGAAGTATGACGGCGGCAGCACCGAGCGCCGAATAAGAAAGGAGCCATAGGGAACTGTCCTCATTTACGAGCAATTGATTCGTAATCCATGCAGCTACCACGCCGAGCGGGATGAGGAGCGTCGCGCACCAAAAGACGCGGGCAATGGGCGGCTTTTCATTGTGTTTGATTGAAAAATACACGTGCACGACGACGGCGGCCACGATAAGGACGGCGATGAATATGGGCAGATTGGCCATGTCGCTCGAAGTGATTTCAAGGAGGATATCTTCGGTCATGGACGTTCCTCTGTTACAGCAAATTAAGTTCAGTATTAGGTTACTGTAACCTTTCCACGGCATTTCGAGAAACAAAGCGCCCGATACGCAAAGCTAAAGGTCTGCGAATCTTGTATTACGAACATCTGTGCGCGTCGAGTGCGCTAAACTCATCGACAGTATGATTCGATGCAATAGGAGGCAAGGAGCTTCCATGTCTGATTCTTCTATCGTTATTCGCGGCGCTCGTGAGCACAACCTCCGTGATATCGATGTTTCCATTCCGCGTGACCAACTCGTGGTCATTACCGGTCTTTCTGGCTCGGGCAAGAGTTCGCTGGCATTTGACACTATCTATGCCGAGGGCCAGCGTCGATACGTCGAGAGTCTTTCGAGCTATGCGCGCCAGTTCTTGGGCCAGATGGACAAACCCGACTTGGATTCAATCGACGGCCTTTCGCCGGCGGTGTCGATCGACCAAAAGACGACGTCTAAAAACCCTCGCTCGACGGTTGGCACCGTAACCGAGATTTATGACTATCTGCGCCTGCTGTTCGCCCGTGTGGGCACCCCGCACTGCCCCGAATGCGGCCGCGTCATTGAGCGTCAGACGACCGACCAGGTTGCCGACAAGGTCTTGGCGGCGGGGGAGGGCCGTCGCGCGTTTGTGCTGGCACCGGTGGTGCGCGGGCGAAAAGGCGAGTACACCAAACTGTTTGAGGACCTTCGCGCCGAGGGCTTTAGCCGCGTGCGTGTCGACGGTGAAGTGCGCTCGCTCGACGATCCGATCGATCTGGACAAGAAGTTCAAGCACGATATCGAGGTCGTGGTCGATCGCATCGTGATCCGTGAGAACTCTCTGGGCCGTATCGCCGAGTCTGTTGAGCAGGCGACCGCGCTGGCTCACGGCAATGTAAACGTGTACATGCTGCCCGATCGTGATGCTCCCGAGGGGACCGAGGGCGAGCTGCTGGAGTATTCGTTGGCCTTGGCGTGCCCGGAGCATGGTCACTCCATTGACGATCTTCAGCCGCGTGATTTTTCGTTCAACGCTCCCTATGGCGCATGTCCTGAGTGCGACGGCCTGGGCTTTAAGAAAACCGTTGATGCCGAGGCGCTGATCGAGGACCCCTCGAAGTCCATTGCCGACGGAGTCTTTGGTAGCCTGTTTGGCAACTCTAACTACTATCCGCAGATTTTCGCTGCGGTCTGCAAACACTTTAAGGTGAGCGTCGATACGCCGTGGGAGGATCTGCCTCCGCGGGTGCGTCGCGCGTTTTTAGACGGCATGGGCGACCAGAAGATTTCGGTCGACTATCAAAAGCTCGATGGGCGCCGCAGCCAGTGGGACACCAAGTTCTCGGGCGTGCGCAATATCCTGTACGAGCGCTATACCGAGACGACGAATGAGAACACCAAGGCGCGCTTGGAGAAGTACATCCGCGAGGAGCCGTGCTCGAGCTGCCACGGCGCTCGTTTGCGCCCCGAGATGCTCGCCGTCACCGTGGGCGGCAAGTCCATTTACGAGGTCTGCTGCCTATCGTGCCGCGAGTCGCTCGAGTTTTTTGAGGGCTTGGAGCTTACCGAGCGCCAACAGTTTATCGGCGGGCGCATCGTCAAGGAAATCCTGGAGCGCTTGCGTTTTCTGGTCGATGTCGGACTCGACTATCTGACCCTCGATCGTGCCTCGGCGACGCTTTCCGGAGGCGAGGCCCAGCGCATTCGCCTGGCAACGCAGATCGGCGCCGGCCTCATGGGTGTCCTGTACATTTTGGACGAGCCATCGATTGGCCTCCATCAGCGCGATAACGAGCGCCTGATCAAGACGCTTGAGCGCCTACGCGATATCGGCAATACCGTCATCGTCGTCGAGCATGATGAGGATACGATTCGTGCTGCCGACTATGTGATCGACATGGGCCCCGGCGCGGGCGTGAACGGCGGACACGTAGTCGCGGCGGGAACGCCTGCCGATATCATGGCGTGTCCCGAGTCGATGACGGGCGCTTATCTGACCGGCAAACGAATGATCCGGGTTCCCGATGAACGCCGCAAGCCCGGTCGCGGCTGCCTTAAGATCACGGGCGCCCGCGCCAACAACCTCAAAAACGTTACCGCCAAGATCGAGTTTGGTACGCTTACGGTCGTTACCGGCGTGTCGGGATCGGGTAAGAGCTCCCTGGTTACCGACACTATCGCACCTGCCCTTACGAATGCCATTCACCGTTCGACGCGCCCTGTGGGTCCGTATAAGAAAATCGAGGGCATCGAGTGTATCGATAAGGTTATCGATATCGACCAGTCGCCGATTGGCCGCACGCCGCGTTCCAACCCTGCTACGTACATTGGCCTGTGGGATGATCTTCGCGCGCTGTTTGCGAGTACGCCGGAGTCGAAGGCGCGCGGCTACTCGCCGGGACGTTTCTCCTTTAACGTGAGCGGCGGTCGCTGCGAAGCATGCAAGGGCGACGGACAAATTAAGATCGAGATGCACTTCCTTCCCGATATCTATGTCCCCTGTGAGGCCTGCGGCGGCAAACGCTATAACCGCGAGACGCTTGAGGTCACCTACCGTGGTAAGACCATCTCGGACGTGCTCGACATGAGCGTCACCGAGGCACTGGCCTTCTTTGGGAATATCCCGCAGATTAAGCGCAAGCTCCAGACGCTGTACGATGTAGGCTTGGGCTACGTGAGCCTGGGCCAGCCCGCTACGACGCTCTCGGGCGGCGAGGCGCAGCGTGTGAAGCTCGCCAAGGAGCTTCATCGACGCCAGACGGGCAAGACGTTCTATATTTTGGATGAGCCGACGACCGGCCTTCATTTTGAGGACGTCCGCCAGCTGCTCGATGTGCTGCAGCGCTTGGTCGATGCGGGCAACACGGTGCTGGTGATTGAACACAACCTTGATGTCATCAAGGTTGCCGACCGCCTGATCGATATGGGCCCCGAGGGCGGTAACGGCGGCGGAACCGTCGTGGTTTCGGGCACACCGGAGCAGGTTGCGGACTGTCCGCAGAGTTATACGGGCAAGTTTTTGGCGCCGTTGCTCAGGCGTGACCGGGAGCGTCAGGCTCAACTTGATGCTCAATAAATAGGCGATTCAGTTTATGGGCGCCATCGACTCCTTGTGATTCGATGGCGCTTGCTGTGTCGAAGTGACGTATGCAGCCGAATTGGACATATACTTAATCCTTGCGTCCGAATGCGAGGGAAAGGATATGCCATGGCAAAGGCTGTAAAGACGCCAAAAACCAATGCGATGCGCGAGCTGGAAAGCGCCGGCATTTCCTATGTTCTACATACGTACGAAGACGATGGTGATGAGTCGGCGGGCCTGGGGGTCGCGATTTCGGAGCAGCTTGGCGAGGAGCCCGGACAAGGATTTAAGACCTTGGTCTGCGTGACGCCGTCCAACGACCACGTCGTGTGCTGCATCCCTGTTGCCGACGAGCTCGATCTAAAGTCCGCCGCGCGTGCCGCGGGGGAGAAGTCCTTGGCCATGATGCATGTGAAGGATTTGCTTGCGGCGACTGGCTACGTTCGCGGCGGCTGCAGTCCGGTCGGTATGAAAAAACGCTACCGGACGCTCATTGATGAGACATGTGTCCTTTGGGATACCATTTTTATTTCGGGAGGCAAGCGTGGTTATCAGCTTGAGCTTGCACCTGATGATTTAATTGCATTTTGCGGGGCGACGGTCGCCCCGATTACGAGAGAGGACTGAGCGATGCCGCAGGAAGAATTGAAGTGCGGAGCTCATTTTGCAAAAGAATCTGCGCCTCAGACACCCTCATCCGAAGCTTCTTCGTCGCGAGACGACACTGACGACATGGGCTCGTCGGACTACTCCACGGTTGGTCGTTCCGCCGGGCTTATGACCATCCTGACCATCGTGTCTCGCGTCACCGGTTTTATCCGCACGTGGGCAATGGCGGCCGCTATCGGCATGTCGCTGCTCTCGTCTTCCTATCAGGTCGCCAACAACCTGCCCAATATGCTCTACGAACTCGTGATGGGCGGCATGCTCGTGACGGCGTTTTTGCCCGTGTACATGGGCGTGAGGCGTGAGCAGGGTCGCGAGGCCTCTAACGAGTACGTGGGCAACCTGCTCGGTATTCTGCTATTGGTGCTGGGTGGCATTTCGTTGCTGGGGACCGTGTTCGCCCCGGGCTTTATCTGGACGCAATCGTTCCTTTCGGGTGACGGCGGCAGCATGGATACCGCTGCGTTCATGTTCCGTTTCTTTGCCATCCAGATTCTGTTTTATGGTTTGGGCTCGGTGTTTTCGGGCGTCCTCAACGCACACCGCGACTACTTCTGGTCGACGTTTGCCCCGGTCCTCAACAATGTGATCGTCATTGCGAGCTTTATGGGCTTTTCGCCCGTGTCCGCACAGTTTGGCGAACGTGCCGGCATCATCTTGATTGCGGCCGGTACGACCCTCGGTGTCTTTGTTCAGATGGCATGTCAGATCCCCGCGCTTGGCAAGCACGGCGTGCATCCCCATATCCATATCGACTTTAAGGACCCCGCACTGCGCCAGACGATTGCGCTCGGTATCCCGACGCTGCTCGCCACGGTGTGCATGTTTGTCTCGACTTCTATCACCAACGCTGCTGCGCTGGTGGTCCAGCCCGAGACTGGTCCTTCCGTCATCGCCTATGCGCGCCTGTGGTACACGCTGCCCTACGCGCTGATTGCCGCCTCGCTTTCGACGGCGCTCTATACCGAGCTCTCTCACGACGCACAGGAGAAGGATTACGACAGCGTCCGCACGGGCATTTCGCGTGGCGTCGCCCAGATGCTGTTCTTCCTGATTCCATTCGCGCTGTACCTGATTGTCTTCGCGCGTCCGCTCAACATGATCTACTGCGCTGGCAAGTTCGATGAGTCCGGTGTGGCGCTGGTGTCGGAGTTCCTTATCTACCTGGCACTTTCCCTGCCGCTCTACGGCGTGGTCGTGCTGATGCAGAAGAGCTTCTCTGCCTTGCTCGACATGAAGCCCTATAGCCGCTATTGTCTGTATTCCGCCATCGGCCAGGCCGGCTCGGTTCTGCTGTTTGGCGTTGTGCTGGGCTTCGGTATGCCGGCAATCGCGCTTTCGTATGTCGTCGACTACGTGATCTTGGTCGGTTGCTCGCTGTGGTGGCTGCGTCGTCGTCTGCGTGGTCTTCAGGTTAAATCTATCCTGCATGGCGGTTTCTTTGGCCTTTTGCTCGGTGGCCTGGGTGCTGCCGCAGGCGCCGGCGTCATGTGGGCGCTTGAGCACTTTGTCGGGGCACTTGGCGGCTCGATTCTGATTACTCTTGGCTACGTTTGCGTTGCGGGTGTCGTCTCGCTTGCTGTTCCCTTTGGCCTTGCCGTCGTCCTTAAGATGCCCGAGGTCTCGGCGCTGATTCGTCGCAAGTAGGTGCGCGTGGCCGGTCACGACAACATTCCAACGCTTGCCGAGCAGGTTTCGCGCGTTCCCACGCAGCCCGGCTGCTACCTTTGGAAAGACGCCAAGGGCGATGTCATCTACGTGGGCAAGGCGAAAAACCTGCGCGCCCGTATGCGTCAGTACGTGACGCTGCAGGACGAGCGCCAGAAGATCCCGCTGATGATGCAGCTGGTGGCGAGCTTTGACTATATCGTGGTGGAGACCGAGCACGAGGCGTTGGTGCTCGAGCGCAATTTGATTGGTCAGTACCATCCGTACTTTAACGTCGACCTCAAGGATGACAAGAGCTACCCCTTTATCGCCATTACAAAGGGCGACCTGTATCCCGCTATCAAATACACGCGTGAGCGTCATAAGCCGGGAACGCGCTATTTTGGACCTTATACCGATAGCCGCGCGGCACGTGAGACGATAGATACGCTGCGCAAGGTTATCCCCATCTGCTCCGCATCCTGTGCGGAGTGGCGTCGTTGTCGCCGTATCGTCGAGTCCCACAAGGGCGAGGAAGACATCGTCAATATGATTTGCGCGCAAAACGGGCGCCCCTGCTTTGACTACCATGTCGGGCGTGGCCCGGGTGCGTGTGTCGGCGCGATTTCCCCGGCAGACTATGCCAAGAACGTCAAGCGTGTCGAGCGCTTTTTGTCGGGCCATCGCAAGGATGTCGTCGATGAGCTGACCTCCGAGATGACGGATGCCGCTGAGGCGCTCGACTTTGAGCGCGCGGCACGCGTCAAACGTCGTTTGGAGGTCATCAGGGGTCTGGACGATCGTCAGCAAGTCGTTTTTCCCTCCAGTGTCGATATAGATGTCATCGGTTTCTATCGCGAGGAGACCATCTCCGCCGCTTGCGTCTTCGTCGTTCGCGAGGGCCGAACAGTTCGCACCTGCGAGTTCATTCTCGACAAGGGTCTTGATGTTGACGAGGAAGAGCTCCAGTCGGGCTTTCTTAAGCGCTATTACGACGAGACGGCTGATATTCCAGCTGAGGTCAACCTTTCCGTCGAGCTTGAGGATGCGGAAGCGCTGGGGGAGTGGCTTGCGGGCAAGCGTGAGCGTTCCTGCCATCTCCATAGGCCGCAGCGTGGCGAAAAGCACCGTCTGCTCGATATGGCATCCAAAAATGCGCGCCATGCCCTCATGCGCTACATGATGCGAACGGGGTACGCTGACGACCGCACCAATCAAGCGCTCCTGGAGCTCGAAAGTGCGTTGGCGCTGCCATCGCCGCCGTTGCGTATCGAGTGCTTCGATATCTCTACACTGCATGGCACCTTTACGGTCGCCTCGATGGTGGTGTTTACCAACGGGCGCGCCGACAAGAGTCAGTATCGTCGTTTTAAAATTCAGGCCGAATTGGACGAGGCAAACGACTTCGTGTCGATGTCCGAGGTTTTGGGACGACGTTATGCTCCCGAGCGCATGGCCGACGAGCGCTTTGGCTCGCGCCCCGATTTGCTCGTTGTCGATGGCGGTAAGCCGCAATTGACCGCTGCGATCAAGCAACTTGAGGCTCTTGGGCTCGATATACCAGTTTGTGGCTTGGCAAAGGCCGATGAGGAGGTTTTCGTGCCTTGGGACGAGACTCCCATCGTGCTGCCGACCGGGTCCGCGTCGCTCTATCTAATTAAACAGGTGCGCGATGAATCGCACCGTTTTGCCATCACGTTCCATCGCGAATTGCGCGATAAAGCCATGACGGTTTCGGTACTCGATGACGTTCCAGGCGTGGGACCCACCAGAAAACGTGCCCTTATGCGCCATTTTGGCTCGATGAAGCGTTTGCGCGCGGCGAGCGAGCAAGAGATCGCGGAAGTTCGAGGCATTCCTGCCGATGTCGCCAAAGCGGTTCACGAGGCGCTCGTTGCATGGAATGCCGAGCGCGCCGAGGCGGCGGCAAAGCAATCCGAAAACTAAACACGCCTCTAAACAACTGATATACATGATTGCGTGATTTTCAATCATTTATTTCACGGCGATTACCAGCCGATTTCGGGTTTAATTAACGCTAAAACGTTTGACTAGCCATGGTGAACAACCCTGCTATCCTGCGGGTTGACGAAGACTGATATCTCACCTCGTCGATACATACTGTCTGGCGAATCGTTTGTCAATGAATTCGGTGAACGGTAGCAAATACCGTTCAAGCGTATGTATGTATCGGTCGCCGAGCGCGGCACCTCAGTTGGGTTCGTCGGTAGGTAAGGTATATATCGTCCGCAAGTTGCGCGGGGGCACGTCTAGGCGCTCCCGGGTAAGATTCTCTATTGATAGGAGAAGACATGGCCATCATCAACAAGGGTATGTCCAGGCGTTCGTTCCTCGGCCTCACCGGCAGCGTCGCTGCTGTCGCAGGGCTTGGTCTCACCGGCTGCGGTGGCAGCTCTAGCGACGAGGGTTCCGCTTCCGGTTCCACCGATTCCGCCAACCGTGGCGGCGGCGTGATCACCGCTGGTTCCGCTTACGCTCCGTCCAGCTTCGATCCCGCCAGCACCGGCTCCGCTGTGGGCCTGGGTGCTAACTGGCACGTCGTCGAGGGCCTCTACGGCATCGATTACCACGACTACAGCACCTTCAAAGAGCTCGCCACCGACGATCCCAAGTCTGTGGACGACACCACTTTCGAGGTCACCATCCGCAAGGGCGCCAAGTTCTCCGATGGCACCGAGGTCACCGCTGACGATGTCGTTGCCTCCTACACCGCTTGCGCCGCTTCCGCTACCTATGCTCCGTTCTTCCAGCCCTTCGAGTCCATCGAGGCCAAGGACGCCAGCACCGTGACGGTCAAGACCAAGGTCCCCAACTTCTCCCTGCTCAAGGATCGTCTGGCCATCGTCCGCGTTACCCCGGCCACCCAGACCGAGGAGGATCGCGCCAAGCAGCCGATCGGCTCCGGCCCCTGGATGTACGACTCTATCTCCGATACCGAGATCACCCTGGTTCCCAACCCCGAGTACAACGGTGAGTATGCTGCCGAGGATAAGAAGATCCAGTACAGCATCCTGACCGACCCCACCGCTCGCGTTACCGCTCAGCAGGAGGGCTCCACGCTCGTTATGGAGCTCGTTACCGCTGACGCCGTCGACCAGCTCGAGAGCGCCGGCTGCAAGATCGATAACGTTCAGGGTTTCGGCACCCGCTTCATCATGTTCAACGTCGCCAAGGAGCCTTGGAACAACGTCAAGGTCCGTCAGGCTGTCATGTATGCGCTCGACACCGAGAAGATGGTCAGCAACACCTTCGCCGGCCTTGCCACCGCTGCCAGCTGCTACCTGCCCAAGAGCTTCACCAACTATCATGAGGCTTCCACGGTGTACAAGACCGACGCCAAGAAGGCTAAGAAGCTCATCGAGGAGTCTGGCATCACCCCGGGTGCCATCACCCTGCGCACCACCGACAACGAGCAGATTAAGGGCATGGCCGCCCAGGTCAAGAATGACCTCGACGCTCTCGGCTTCGATGTGACCATCCAGACCGATACCTCGCCGGCCACCTACGCTGCCATCGACGGCGGCGAGGCCTACGATATCCTCCTTGCCCCTGGCGATCCTTCCTGCTTCGGCGCCGACCCCGACCTGCTGCTCAACTGGTGGTACGGCGACAACGTCTGGATGCAGACCCGTTGCCCGTGGAAGGAGTCCGCTGAGTGGCAGAAGCTCCACGGTCTCATGGACGAGGCTCTTGCCGCTGAGGGCGATGAGCAGCAGAAGAAGTGGAACGAGTGCTTCGACATCATTGCCGACAACGCCGTTCTGTACCCCGTTGTCCACGTCAAGACCGTCTCCGCTTCCTGGGACGATCCGTCCACTGCGCCCAACGGCGAGGCCCTCGATGGCTTCAAGGGCATCGGTACGACGAGCATGTCCTTCAGGGGCGTTGCGACCGTCAAGGCGTAAGACTCGCTTGAGTCTGTATGCAGGATGTCGGTCGTTGGGACCGTATCCTCATAGTTGAAACAAAGACCCGGGCGACCTCGATGTCGCTCGGGTCTTGTAATGAGTATCCGTACTCATATACCAGTTGGTCCTACCGACAAAAGAAAGGGGAGAGAACGTGAACAACTTGCTACGTTTGATTGGAAGGCGTCTTGTGGCGCTGCCGATCATGGCATTGGGCGTCACCGTCCTGGTGTTCTTCCTTATGTCGTTCTCCAAGACCGACCCCGCCTACACGGCGTTGGGTGACGGTGCCTCGCCCGAGGCGGTTGCCGAGTACCATGAGAAGTATGGTCTGGACGACCCCTGGCCTGTGCGCTACGTGCGCTATATGGGCGATTTGATCCATGGTGACATGGGCACCTATGGTGCTGCTCGCAACTCCGTTGCCAAGCGCATCTCCACGGCCCTGCCCGTCACGATGCAGCTGACCTTCATCGGCCTTGCCATCGGTGCGGTCGTTTCGTTTTTACTCGGCGTCATCGCGGCACTGTATCGCGACAAATGGCCGGACCAAGTGATCCGCGTCTTTTCCATCGCCGGCTTGGCAACCCCGTCGTTCTGGCTTGCCGTTCTGTTGATCCTGCTGTTCTCTTCCTACCTTAAGGTGCTTCCGGCATCGGGTGCTCTGCCTCACTTCACCACGAATCCGGCTGGCTATCTGGGACGTATGATCATGCCCGCTATCGCCTTGGCATTTCCGCTGACGGGCCAGATGACTCGTATCGTGCGTACCGCCATGGTCGAGGAGCTCGATAAGGATTATGTCCGTATGGCTCGCGGCGCCGGCGTTCCCGAGAAGGTCGTCGTCGGCATCAACGTTCTTCGCAATGCGCTGATCACCCCGGTCACCACCCTCGGTCTTAAGATCGGTTACCTCATGGGCGGCGCCGTCGTCATCGAGGTTATCTTCAACCTCCCCGGCATGGGCACCGCGATTCTGCAGGGCGTTCAGGGCAACGAGGCGAACCTGGTTCAGGGCGTCGTTATCGTCGTTGCTCTTGCCTTCATCATCATCAACATCGTGGTTGACATGCTCTACCTGCTCATCAACCCGCGCATCAGGACGGTGTAGATTATGGTAAAGATTCGAGAGAAGCAAACCGAGCAGCTCGAGAAGGCTGCCTCCAAGGGGCTCAAGCTCGGTGGCTGGAAGAAGATGACGCTGTCTTCTAAGATTGCCGCCGTCGTGTTGGTGCTGGTCGCCCTGACTGCGATTCTGGCGCCCCTTCTTGCCCCCTATAGCCCGGTCGAGATTTTTACGGCTCGCCAGGCTCCCGGCAACGGATTTATCTTCGGTACCGACGATAAGGGTCGCGACATTCTGTCGCGCATGCTCTACGGTGGTCGTTACTCGCTGATTATCGGCTTTGGCGCCACTGCCATGGCTCTGGTCTGCGGCTCGGTCGTGGGCGCCCTTGCGGCGGTTTCGCGCAAGGCCGTTTCCGAGACGATCATGCGTATCCTGGACATCATCATGTCCATCCCGGGCATCGCCCTCGCGGCCGTCTTCGTCTCCATCCTGGGCAACTCCGTGCCGTCGATCATCTTCGCCATCGGCTTTATGTACACTCCGCAGATTGCCCGTATCGTGCGCGCCAACATCGTGTCCGAGTACGGCGAGGACTATGTCCGCGCGGTCATCGTTTCCGGCGCCAAGGCTCCGTGGATTTTGATCAAGCATGTTCTGCGTAACTGCATCGCCCCGATCATGGTCTTCACCGTTACCCTGGTCGCCGACGCCATCATCTTCGAGGCCTCGCTGACCTTCATCGGCGCTGGTATCCAGGAGCCCACCGCTACCTGGGGCAACATCCTCGCCGACGCCCGCGGCGGCGTGCTCGCCGGCCGTTGGTGGCAGGCGCTGTTCCCGGGCCTGGCCATCATGATCACCTGCCTGGCGCTCAACATCCTCTCCGAGGGCATTACCGACGCCATGGCCGCTGCTCCCTCCGCCGCCCTGGATCCGACCGATTCCTCCAAGCGTCGCGAGGCCGACCTGCTGGTCTCCGACCCCGTTCGCGCCTACAAGGAGCAGGCCCAGTCCCTCTCCGCTCGCCTTGGCGCCCTGCGCGATGTCGAGCTCAAGCGTGACGATCGCCATGTGCCCGACGAGTCTGTCGAACCGATTCTCTCGGTCCGTGACTTCTGCATTCAGTTTGAGCATCACGGCGATATCAACGTCGTCGACCATGTCAACTTTGACGTCCGTCCTGGTCAGACCATGGGCCTGGTGGGCGAGTCCGGTTGCGGTAAGTCCATCACCACGCTGGCCATCATGGGCCTGACCGACGATGACGAGCACCTTTCCGGCGAGGTCCTCTGGGAGGGCCGCGACCTGCTCAAGATGAGCAAGAAGGAGTGGTTCGGCCTGCGCGGTACCGATATCGCTATGGTCTATCAGGACGCCCTGTCCTCGCTCAACCCCTCCATGCTCATCTCTGCCCAGATGAAGCAGCTCACCAAGCGCGGCGGCACCCGCAGCGCCGAGGAACTCCTGGAGCTCGTGGGCCTCGACCCCAAGCGTACGCTCGAGAGCTACCCGCATGAGCTTTCCGGTGGCCAGCGTCAGCGTGTCCTGATCGCTATGGCCCTTACCCGCGACCCCAAGCTGGTCATCTGCGACGAGCCCACGACCGCTCTGGACGTTACCGTCCAGAAGCAGGTCATCAAGCTGCTCAACGACCTTCAGGCCAAGCTCGGCTTTGCCATGATCTTCGTCTCGCATGACTTGGCGCTGGTCGCCGAGGTCGCCCATAACATCACGGTTATGTACGCCGGTCAGGTTATCGAGCAGGCGCCCACCAAGGAGCTGCTCACTAACCCGATCCACGAGTACACCCGCGGTCTTCTGGGCTCCGTTCTGTCCATCGAGAGCGGTTCGGGCCGTCTGCACCAGGTGCCCGGCGCCGTTCCGAGCCCGCGCGATTTCCCCAAGGGCGATCGCTTCGCGCCCCGCTCGAGCCATCCGCGCATTGGCCTGGACACCCGTCCGGTCTTCAAGCGCGTGCCCGGCACCGAGCACTTCTATTCCGAGCTCCCCGACGAGGTGCTCAAGGCAAATGGTTTGACCCCTCACGCGGAGGTGATGTAGATGAGCGAGACCGCAGTCAACGGCGTCGAGCCGATCATCTTCCTTGATGACGTCCACGTCACCTTTAGGACCCGTACCGGCTCGATTCTGCACCCCAACCTGGTTCACGCCGTCCAGGGTGTAACGATTAGGCTCATGCCCGGTCAGACGATCGGCATCGTCGGCGAGTCCGGTTGCGGTAAGTCCACCACCGCCAACGTCATGTGCGGCCTGCAGGCCCCCACGAGCGGCAAGGTCTACTTTAAGGGCAAGGACGTAACCAAGCGTACCGCCGAGGACCGTCGCCACATGGGCCGTGTCATCTCGGTCGTGTTCCAGAATCCGGCTACGGCGCTCAATCCCCGCATGGTCGTTCGCGAGCAGCTGCTCGACCCCATGCGCGTCCACAACCTGGGTACCGAGGCCGAGCAGGAGAAGCGCGTCAAGGAGCTCCTGGAGCTCACCGGTCTGCCCAGCTCCGCCGCCGAGGTTCTTCCCGGCCAGCTTTCGGGCGGCCAGCGCCAGCGCGTCGCAATTGCCCGTGCCCTGTCGTTGAACCCCGATGCCATCATCGCCGACGAGCCCACCTCGGCTCTGGACGTTTCGGTCCGCGCGCAGATTCTGAACCTGCTGACCGACCTTAAGAAGGAGCTCGGCCTGGCCATGGTGTTCATCAGCCATGACATCCAGACGGTCCGCTATATCTCTGACGACATCATCGTTATGAATGGCGGCAAGATCGTCGAGCAGGGCGAGGCCAAGCAGGTCTTCCAGCACCCTCAGGACCCCTACACCAAGATGCTGCTCGGTGCTGCGCCGTCGCTGCTGCATCCCAAGCTCGGCGAGTAGCCTCGCTTTCCCTCCCGTGCGCCCGGTTCCCTTGCCGGGCGCACCTCCGTTGCGATTTCGAAAGGTTGGGTTCACGAGCCATGCCAAGTGCTCAGGAGCTACAACAGCAATTTGGTGGGTATCGGGGCGCCATGCCCCGTCCATCAGATTTCGATCTCTTTTGGAAGGACCGCATGGCCGAGGCCGACGCCGTCGGGCTTGACTATGCGATCGAGACGGCATCGGTCACCGATGCCGTGACCTGCCAGCTTTTCGACCTCTGGTATACCGGCATGTGTGGCGCTCGCCTGCATGCCAAGTACCTTAAACCCGTCTCGGACGAGCCCGTGCCATTGGTACTTCAGTTCCATGGGTATCCGGGTGCAAGCCGCAGCTGGTTTGAGCAGGCGTCGTTTGCGGGCATGGGCATGGCACTCATCGCCCTCGACTGCCCCGGCCAAGGAGGTCCCTCCGAGGACATTGGTGGATTTGAGGGCACAACGGTCGCGGGCCATATCGTCGCCGGTATCGACGGCGATCCGGCCAACCTCTACTATGTCCGCTTGCACCAAGATATTCGCATCCTGTGCCGCATCGTTCGCGAGCTCGAGGGCATCGATCTTGCCCGTGTGTTTGTGAACGGCGCGTCGCAGGGCGGCGGTTTGGGCATTGCGACCTGTGCACTTAACAGCGAGCTTATCAATCGCGCCGCCATCCTCTATCCCTTCCTGTCGGATTTCCGCCTGGTCTGGGATTTGGATGCCGACGACATTGCCTACGAGGGCCTGCGCTATTGGTCTCGCTGGTTTGACGAGGACTCGACTCGTATCGACGAAGCCTATGCCAAGCTGGCGTACTTCGATTCCAAGAACTTTGCCCCTATGGTCAAATGCCCCGTGCTGTTTGGCACCGGCACAGCCGATACCGTCTGTCCGCCAGCGACGCAGTTTGCGGTCTATAACAACCTGACCTGTGAAAAGCGTCATGAGTTCTTTGAAGGCTTTGGCCACGAGGAGATTCAGGATTTTGACGATCTGATCATTCCGTTTTTCTGCAAGGGAGGGGAGGCTCATGTCTAAGTGCGAGAGCAATGTCAATGAGCTGATTGTCTCCGACCTTGTGGGGATTCCCGGAACGGTCTCGTCAAGGCTCGCTGATTTCCGGGATTGGCGCGGTGATGCTTCTGCGGATGTTTCCGAATTAGAGATAGCCGCTTCGGACCTTGAGGTTTGCGGGCCGAGTATTACGGCGATCGATTTCGCCAATCCGTATGCCCGCTACTCCGAGGTTTCCTTTGAGCTTGGTGGCGATGTGGTCCACGCACGTTTGATCGAGCCTGCCGGTCGCGCCCGAGCATCCGAGCTTGTGCCGCTATGTCTGATGTTTCACGACATCGACCGACCCGTGCGGGGATGGCATCACATGACGAGGTTTGCGGCCATGGGATATGCCGTGCTTGCGCTGGACGATGAGGCGATTGGATCCAGCGAGCTGCAGCAGGGGATTGCCTCTCCTGCTTTTGTCAAGCGCGTCCGTTGGGGTTGCGCGATGGCGAAGGTGGCGCGCAATCTTGATGGCGTGGACCCCGACCGCATCTTTGCATGGGGCGAGGGCCTTGGCGGCGGAGTCGCGCTGGCGGTTTCTGCTCTGGACGAGCGGGGCCTCGCCTGCACGGCGGTTGCCAATCCAATTCCCGGTGGCCTCGAGGCGTTGTCGTCTCGGGTGCGTGGATTGGTGCTCATGGGCACATCGCTCATGGATGCCGTGAGTGATCCCAAGGGCCAGTTTGCCGTATTCAACGGTCTTGAGTGTGACCGGAGGCATATCATCTATGCCAAATACGCTCATGAGCGCATCAACGCGTTCGAAAACGAAGTCATCGACTTTTTTAACCAAACGTTCTACCCGTGTTCTTTGGCCTAGACGGCCTGGACACTGCCAACAAGAGTGGGTGGCATAGGGCCGCCCGCCAGACAACTAAGGAGATTCTTGTGGCAACTCAGAAATTCACCGGCGTTATCCCTCCCGTCGTTGTTCCCGATACCGAAGACCACCAGCTCGACGTTGCCTCCTTTGAGCGCAGCATCAACCGCATGATCGATGCCGGCGTCGATGGCCTGTTCTTCCTGGGCTCTTCGGGCGAGGTCGTTTTCTCCACCGATGAGCGTCGTCGCCAGATCATCGCCGAGGCCGTTCGTATCGTCGACCACCGCGTGCCCGTCCTGGTCGGCATCATCGATACCGAGACCGAGCGCATGATCGAGCACGGTAAGGTCGCTCAGGAGCTGGGCGCCGATGCGCTTGTCGCCACCTGCCCGTTCTATGCCCTGCAGGGCATGACCGAGGTCGAGGAGCACTTCCGCATCCTGCACGAGGAGCTCGACCTGCCCATCTTTGCCTATGACATTCCCGTCTGCGTTCACACCAAGCTCCCCTGGAAGCTCCTTGCCAAGCTCGGCGCCGAGGGCGTCCTTGCTGGCGTCAAGGATTCCTCGGGTGATGACATCTCGTTCCGCTATCTCGTTCAGGAGAACGAGAAGAACGGCCATCCGATGAGCATCCTCACCGGTCACGAGGTTGTTGTCGACGGCGCTTACCTCGGTGGCGCCGACGGTTCTGTCCCGGGCCTTGCCAACGTTGAGCCCGAGGGCTACGTGCGCCAGTGGAAGGCCGCTCAGGCCGGCGACTGGGCTACCGTCAAGGCCGAGCAGGATCGCCTCAATGAGATTTCGCACATCTGGGACGTCACCTCGGGCGTCCAGGGCTATGCCGGTGGCGTCGGCGCCTTCAAGACCGCTATGAACCTCATGGGCATCTTCGACAGCCCGACCATGCCGCGCCCGGTGAAGGCCATGACCGGCGAGAACGTCGAGGCGATTAAGAAGGTCCTCCAGGACAACGGTCTCCTGTAAAGCTTCCCCAGGCACCCGATCTTGGGGCTCAAGTGGTCGGGCGTGACCCATTAGGTCAACGCCCGACCACTTTCACCCCAACCTCGGGCACCTGGGAAACCTTTACTGAGTTGCGGCGATAACACCGCCTTCATTTCCTGTAGTTGTTTTTATCTCCTGAGGAGAGCGACATGGAGAACAAGTACGTCTGCTCTGTCGATATCGGCGGAACTAAGATCGCGACTGCCATCATGGAGTACCCGGCTGACGGCAGCGTGCCCCATCCCGTTTTTGAGGCCGAGGTTCCTACCGAGGCCCAGGAGGGCGGCGAGGCCGTCTTCCAGCGTATCGAGGCGTCCATCAAGGCTGCTCTCGAGGCGAATCCCGATGTCGAGGTCCTTGGCGTCGGTATCGGTGCCGCCGGCGTCGTCGATCCCAAGACGGGCGCCATCGCGTATGCCAACGAGATCATGCCCGGCTGGTCCGGCGTTCAGTTGGGGCCGCGTCTGCGCGAGGACCTCGGTCTTCCCGTTGCCGTCGTAGGCGACGTGCAGGCTCATGCTCTGGGCGAGGCCCACTGGGGCGTCGGCAAGGGCAAGTTCTCCGTCTTGTGTCTTGGCATCGGTACGGGCATCGGCGGCGCATATGTCGAGAACGGCCGCGTGATGCAGGGCTTCCATGGTGCTGCTGGCCATATGGGCCACATCGAGTGCTCGGCTGCCGCCGGCATTCCGTGCGCCTGCGGGCGTTCCGGCCATCTGGAGTCGGTTGCTTCGGGCACATCCATTGGTCGAATGTACGATGAGCGTTTTGGCCGCGTCGACCCCAGCCGTCCTTCGGTCGGTCGCGATGTGAACGACCTGTGCCGTGCGGGCGACGCAAAGGCGACCGAGGTCATCCATGACGCCGGCTTTGCGCTGGGCGCCAGCTTGGGCTCGCTCGCTAACATCCTGGACCCTGAGGTCATCGTGCTTTCGGGCGGCGTGATTCACCAAGGTCCCGATTGGCGTTCGCAGACGTGGAAGGATTCGGTGCACGAGGGCTATGCCAGCCAGGCGCTCGATCCGCTTCAGAACACACCGATCCTCATCGGTTCTCTGGAGGGCGATGCTCCGCTCATCGGTGCTGCTGAGCATCTTCTTGCCTCGTTGAAGTAAACGTATCTGCTGTAGGAGCCTCCCGAGACAACACGCCTCGGGAGGCTGTTCTGAGAAAGGTTGAGTCGAACATGACCGTCGATCCTTTGATTCAATCCCTGAAGGGCAAGCTCGTCGTGAGCGTTCAGGCGTATATGGGCGAGCCGCTTCGTACGCCCGAGACCATGGCGCAAATGTCTCGCGCTTGCGAGCTCGGCGGCGCTGCCGCCATTCGCTGCCAGGGCCTTGCCGACATTGCCACCATTAAGGGTCGCTGTGAGGTTCCCGTCATCGGCCTGTGGAAGGATGGGCACGAGGGCGTTTACATCACGCCGACGCTGCGTCACGCTCGCGCCTGCGTTGCTGCCGGTGCCGATATCGTGGCGATCGACGCCACCGATCGTCCGCGCCCCGATGGCAAGACGGTCGAGGATACCTTCCGCCCGCTGCACGAGGAGGGTGTGCTCCTGATGGCGGATTGTGCCACCATCGAGGATATTCGCCGTGCTGTTGATATGGGCTTTGACCTGGTATCCACCACGCTTTCTCATGGCGTCGCCGCCATCGACTGCACCATGGCCGATGGCCCCGACCTGCCGCTCCTGCGTCAGGCGACTGAGGAATTCCCCGGCCTTCCCATCATTTGCGAGGGTCGCGTGCATACGCCCGAGGAGGCTCGCGCCGCGATCGATGCTGGCGCCTGGGCCGTTGTCGTCGGCACCGCCATCACGCACCCCACGAGTATTACGAGTTGGTTCAAGGCGGCGCTTGAGGCGTAAGACAGGCCTCGTATCCGCTCTGGGCGCTATACTCAATATAGGCAATTGACCGCGCGGGATCCGGGTTGCTGGGTCCCGCGCTTGTTTTCGGGAGGCAGCACATGCAAAAGGGAGATGCCATGGATGCGGCGGAGCGCTCGGAGCGTATCCCCGATATCGTCATCATCACCGGAATGTCTGGATCGGGCCGCACACAGGCCATGCACGTGTTCGAGGACATGGGCTATTTTTGCATTGATAACCTGCCTCCGCGTCTCATCGCCCAGCTTGCCGAGCTCGTCGGCATCAATACGGGCGTGGGCAGGCATCTCGCCGTCACCTGCGATTTGCGTAGCCAGGGACTGTTTGACGAGTTGCTCGATGCGGTCGCCGCGCTCGAAGAGCGCGAGATGAGCTGCGACATCGTGTTCCTGGAGGCTTCTGACGAGGTGCTGATTCGTCGCTACAGCGAAAATCGTCGCCGTCATCCCATTGCCAAGCCGGGGGAGACTACGGCCGATGCCATTCAGCGCGAGCGCCTTCAGCTGCAGGGCGTGCGCGACCGAGCCGATATGATTATCGACACGAGCCGTCTGCGCACCTCTGCGCTGCGCAACAAGCTACGTATGGCATTTTCCGAGCTGTCCGACCAGCAGCTTATGGATGTCCACGTGTTCTCGTTTGGCTTTAAGCACGGCATGCCCGTCGAGGCGGACATTATGATCGATGTCCGCTTCCTGCCTAATCCGTTCTACGATCCCGAGATGCGCACGATGACCGGTCTCGATAAAAAGGTCTCCGATTTTGTTCTGGACCATCCCAAGACGCAGGAGTTTTGGAAGGCTTGGACACAGCTGCTCGATACGGTGATGCCGGGCTATATCGCGGAGGGCAAGCCGCAGCTTTCTATCGCCATCGGCTGTACAGGCGGCCAGCACCGCAGCGTTGCCATTGCCGAAGCCACGGCACGTTATTTGGAAGGTGCCCAATATCACGTGAGCATTTCCCATCGCGACCTGTCGCGCGCCAACACGAAGGCATAGGCCTGCATGTCGTTTACCGCTGAGGTGCGCGACGAGCTTGCGCGCTGCGAACCCGAATGTGAATACTGCGATTTGTCGACGCTTGCCGCCCTGACGCGTGTGAGCGGTACGCTTTCGTTGGCCGGCTCCGGGCGGTATCGTTTGACGGTCGCGACCGAGACGGGAGCCGTCGCGCGCACGATGATCACGCTGACGCATCGCATCCTTAAGCTCAAAACGGAATTCACCGTTCGTAAATCGGTCTTGCATAAGGTCCGTAACTATCTCATTACCCTGCCCGATCAACCCGACTTGGACAAGGCTCTGGTGCTGCTGGGCATTCTAGACCGCAGAGGAGGGCTCGTCGCTGGTGTTCCCCGACACATCGTTGCCCGTCCCTGCTGCAGGCTTGCCTACATCCGCGGCGCGCTCATCGCGGGCGGCTTCGTGGCCGATCCACGCGGCGATTTCCATTTGGAGATCGCGGTGCAGGGTGAGCAATATGCCAAGGGGCTTTGCGACCTGTTGGGGCAGATTGGGGTCCATGCTCGTGTTAATGCGCGGCGGGGGTCATATGCCGTGTACATTAAGAGCGCCGAGGAAATCGAGCATCTATTAAAGCTGATTGGTGCCAAGCGCAGCGTTGCCGAGATTGAGGAGGCGCGCGCGGTCAAGTTGGTTAAGAACGATGTGAACCGTCGCGTGAACGCCGAGCTCGCCAACCAGACCAGAAGCGCCGGTGCTGCCCAGCATCAGCTTGCGCTTATCGATGAGCTCGAGCAGCGCGGCCTTCGCGATGCGCTTCCGGATGCCTTGGCGGTCTTTTGCGACCTGCGCGAGCGCTATCCCGATCTGTCGCTGCGTGATTTAGGGGAGATGGCTGACCCTCCCTTGTCGAAGTCGGCCCTCTACCATCGAGTTTTGAGGCTTGAAAAGCTCATTGAAGCAAACAGGTAGTTTATAGTATCGACTTATATACGGATTTAGCTGCTATTTTATTCTTTAAAACGTTTTAACGTAAATTTGATTTTCAATTTCGACTATTCTCGTGAAATTCAAGTCAAAAAAAAGGTATATTAGGCGAGTGGTTAGTTTGTGGGCCTCAACGGCGGGCGCTGTAGCTTGCGGGGGCCTTACGAAAGGAGACACAATGGCAGTAAAGGTTGCTATTAACGGCTTCGGTCGCATCGGTCGTCTGGCTTTCCGTCAGATGTTCGGTCATGAGGGCTCCGAGATTGTCGCTATCAACGACCTCACCTCTCCCGATATGCTCGCTTACCTGCTGAAGTACGACTCCACGCAGGGCAACTACGCTCGCGATCACGAGGTCGTTGCTGGCGAGGATTCCATCACCGTTGACGGCAAGGAGATCAAGATCTACAAGGAGGCCGACGCCAACAACCTGCCTTGGGGCGACCTCGACGTCGACGTCGTTCTCGAGTGCACCGGCTTCTACACCAGCAAGGCTAAGGCTCAGGCCCACATCAACGCTGGCGCCAAGAAGGTCGTCATCTCCGCTCCGGCCGGCAGCGATCTGCCCACCATCGTGTACAACGTCAACCACGAGACGCTGACCGCTGAGGACAACATCATCTCCGCTGCTTCCTGCACCACCAACTGCCTCGCTCCGATGGCCAAGGGTCTGAACGACTTCGCTCCCATCGTGTCCGGCATCATGACCACCATTCACGCCTGGACCGGCGACCAGATGCCGCTCGACGGCCCGCAGCGCAAGGGCAACAAGCGTCGTAGCCGCGCCTGCGCCGTCAACATCGTCCCCAACACGACCGGTGCTGCCAAGGCTATCGGCCTGGTTCTCCCCGAGCTCAACGGTAAGCTCATCGGTGCTGCCCAGCGCGTCCCGACGCCGACCGGCTCCATCACCAACCTCTACGCTGTCGTTGACAAGAAGGTTACCGTCGACGAGGTCAACGCCGCTATGAAGGCCTACGCTGCCACCATCTCCGAGACCTTCGGTTACAACGAGGACGACATCGTCTCCACCGACATCATCGGTGAGACCCACGGCTCCATCTTCGACGCCACTCAGACCATGTGCTCTGACCTCGGCAACGGCCAGACCCTCGTTCAGGTCACCTCTTGGTACGACAACGAGAACTCCTACACTTCTCAGATGGTCCGCACCATCAAGTACTTCGAGAAGTTCGTTGCTTAATTTAGCTTTTAGCGAATAGCTCGTTGAGCGTCTAAAGAAGGGCGCGGCCTTATAGGGCTTACACCCTAGGGTCGCGCCCTTTTTATAGGAAATCGTCTGCCGTAATGGGAGGCAGACACGTACGAAAGGTAGAAGCAAACATGGCCTTTACCAAGAAGACCGTCCGCGACATCGATGTCGACGGCAAGCGCGTTCTCGTCCGCGTTGACTTCAACGTGCCTATCAAGGATGGCGTCGTTGGTGACACCACCCGTATCAAGGCTGCCCTGCCCACCATCAACTATCTCGTTGAGCACAACGCTCGCGTCATCCTCATGAGCCACCTCGGCCGTCCCGAGGGCACTGGCTTCCAGCCTGAGCTCTCCCTTGAGCCTGTCGCCAAGAAGCTCGCTGAGCTCTCTGGTCTCGACGTTGCCTTTGTCGCCGACACCTACGGCGAGAAGGCTGCCGAGGCTGTCGCTGCCGTCGAGCCGGGCAAGGTTCTCGTTCTCGAGAACGTCCGCTTCGACAAGCGTGAGAAGAAGAACGATCCCGAGATCGCCAAGAAGCTCGCTTCCTATGGTGACGTCTTCGTTCTCGATGCCTTCGGCACCGCTCACCGCGCCCAGGGTTCCGTCGTGGGCCCCGCCGCTTACCTGCCTGCCGTCGCGGGCTTCCTGCTCGAGAAGGAGGTCGACACGCTGACCGGCATCTTCGCCGAGCCCGAGCGCCCCTTCGTCGCTATCGTCGGCGGTTCCAAGGTTTCCTCCAAGATCGGCGTTCTCGATCACCTCATCGACTCCGCTGACACCCTGATCATCGGTGGCGGCATGGCCTACACCTTCTTCCTGGCTCAGGGCCTGTCCGTCGGTCAGTCCCTCAAGGAAGAGGATTGGGTCGAGCGCGCCGGCGAGATGCTTAAGAAGGCCGAGGAGAAGGGCGTCAAGATCCTGCTCCCCATCGACAACCGCGTTGCCGATCACTTTGGCGAGGACGCTGTCCCCGAGGTTGTCGCTTCCGACGCTATCCCCGACGATCGTGAGGGCATGGACATCGGTCCTAAGACCGAGGAGCTCTACGCCGAGGCCGTCAAGGGCGCCAAGACTGTCTTCTGGAACGGCCCCATGGGCGTCTTCGAGTTTGATAACTTCGCTCACGGCACCCAGGCTATCGCCGAGGCTGTCGCCGAGGCCGACTGCACCTCGATCATCGGCGGTGGCGACTCTGTCGCAGCTGTCAACAAGTTCAACCTGGCCGACAAGATGAGCTGGATCTCCACCGGTGGTGGCGCTTCCATGGAGCTCGTCGAGGGTAAGGCCCTGCCCGGAGTGGAGGCGCTTCTCGATGCCTAATCGCACCCTTCTTATCGCTGGTAACTGGAAAATGAACAACGATGTCGCCGAGGCCGCCAAGCTCGCCGACGAGCTGGCCCAGGCTCTACCCGAGGTTCCGGCTGGCGTTGAGGTGCTCGTCTGCCCTCCGACCATCGACATCACCACGGTTCATGACCGCATTCAGGCTGCTCCCATCGCCCTCGGTGCGCAGAACGTGTACTGGGAGGCCAAGGGTGCCTTCACCGGTGAGTCCTCTTGCGACATGCTCAAGTCCGCTGGCTGCACCTACTGCATCATCGGCCACTCCGAGCGTCGTGACTACTTCCACGAGACCGATGAGGATCAGAACAAGAAGGCCAAGGCCCTCGTTGCCGCCGGTCTTGTTCCCGTCTTCTGCTGCGGCGAGTCCCTTGAGGTTCGCGAGGCCGGCACCTATGTCGAGCACGTCGTGAACCAGGTCAAGGCTGGTCTCGAGGGTCTCGAGATCACCTGCCCCAAGCAGGTTGTCGTCGCCTACGAGCCCATCTGGGCCATCGGTACCGGCAAGACCGCTACCGCCGAGGACGCTCAGGAGGTCTGCGGCGCTATCCGCGAGACCCTCAAGGAGATGTTCGGCGAGGAGCTCGCCGACGGCATCCGCGTGCTGTATGGCGGTTCCGCCAAGCCCGGCAACATCGCCGAGCTCGTCGCCAAGCCCGACGTTGACGGTGCCCTCGTGGGCGGCGCTTCGCTCAAGGCTGCCGACTTCGCCTCCATGGTCGTCAAGGCAGGCGAGTAGGACATATGGCACAGCGTCATCTTCCTGCAATCCTGATCATCATGGACGGCTGCGGCCTGGCCCCGGCTGATGGCGAGAACGCCGTCGCCGCTGCCAAGACGCCCTTCCTTGATAGCCTGTACGAGAAGTATCCCCACACCACGCTCGGCGCTTCGGGCGAGGACGTGGGCCTTCCCGATGGCCAGATGGGCAACTCCGAGGTGGGCCACCTCAACATCGGTGCCGGCCGCATCGTGTTCCAGGAGCTTTCGCGCATCAACAACGCCATCAAGGACGGCTCCATCGCCGAGAACGAGGTCTTCGTCAAGGCTATGGACGACGTCAAGGCTGACGGCAAGACTCTTCACCTCATGGGCCTTATGAGCCCTGGCGGCGTTCACTCCCACATGAACCACGTCGAGGCCCTGGTCAAGATGGCTGCCGAGCACGGTGTCAAGACCGTTCGCGTCCACGCCTTCATGGATGGCCGCGACGTTGACCCGCAGTCCGGCGCTGGCTACATGAGTGAGTTCTGCGCCTTCCTGGCCAAGATCTCCGAGGAGACCGGTTGCGACGCCCGCGTCGCCACCGTCTCGGGCCGCTATTGGGCCATGGACCGCGACAACCGTTGGGAGCGCATCCAGCGCGCTTACGACGTCATGGTCAATGCGTCCGATGCCGATACCGACCCCGTTGCCGGTATCAAGGCCTATTACGAGAAGGATCCGCGCGGCGACGAGTTCGTCGAGCCCTTCGCTGCCCACAACGAGGGCATCCACGAGGGCGACGCGGCCATCTTCTTCAACTTCCGTCCCGACCGCGCCCGTCAGATGACCCGCGTGTTCACGGACAAGGAGTTCGACGGCTTTGAGCGCGAGCAGATCAAGCTCTCGCACTTTGTGACGATGACCGAGTACGATCCGACGTTTGACGTCGAGGTCGCCTTCCCCAAGACGTTCCCCGAGAACGTCCTGGCCGACGTTATCGCCGCCAACGGCCTGAAGCAGCTGCACACCGCCGAGACCGAGAAGTACGCCCACGTGACGTTCTTCCTCAACGGCGGCATCGAGGCGCCCAAGGAGGGCGAGGAGCGCGTGCTCGTCGCTTCCCCCAAGGTCGCTACCTACGATCTGCAGCCTGAGATGAGCGCTCCCGAGGTTACCGAGAAGCTCGTCGCCGCTATTAACGAGGATCGCGCTGATTTCTACATCGTGAACTTCGCGAACTGCGACATGGTTGGCCACACCGGTGTCTTCGACGCCGCCGTTAAGGCCGTCGAGGCTGTTGACGATGCCCTGTCCAAGGTTGTCCCGGCGATTCTCGCCAAGGGTGGCTTTGCGCTGATCACCGCCGACCACGGCAACGCCGACCACATGTTTGACGTTGCTTCCGACGGTTCCAAGCATCCGTTCACGGCTCACACCACCAACCGTGTGCCGTTCATCATCGTTGATGAGAAGGCCAAGCTCACCGGTATCGAGGACGGCCGTCTTTCCGATATCGCTCCGACCATGCTCACCATGGCTGGTATTGAGCCTTCCGCCGAGATGACGGGTCGCGTGCTCGCCACCGAGGCCTAAGAGAAAACAAATACCGTTTTCTAGTAAGGGGGTTGTCCACAACCGGACAACCCCCTTTTTGGTATTTCTGCCATTTCCACCCCGTCCTTGAGTGGCAGGTAGGGGAGAGCGGGGGATTGTGGTACAGTACTGGAGTTTAAACTGTTCTATTAAGGAGCTTATCTATGGGTCCGTTCCAGATTCTTCTGTTTGTCGTTTGGGCTGTCTCTGCCGTGGCGCTGACGATTCTCGTCCTGATGCATTCCGGTAAGGGCACCGGCGTTTCGGATATGATCGCTAGCTCGCTGTATAACTCCAGCTCTGCCACGGGCGTCATGGAGCAGAACCTCGACCGCCTGACCGTCATCATGGCTGTCGTGTTTGCCGTGTGCGTCGTGCTGTGCATGTTCTTCTTCCCACAGGGCATCGTCGGCTACTAAGCACGAGCCGCATAAATATTCAAAAAGGGTCCCGTAAGTGCGGGACCCTTTTTGTTTACATATTTGTAACAGAGTCAAAATATCCTCACATACTTCGCCCAACTAAAGAAATTCTCGACCGTTAACCGGAATTAGCCCCAAATTGTGTATAAAATGCGCTACTGTATTGCAAAACGTTGGTCCGTTGTGCATAACCAGCCATAGCAGCGGGCGGCGTTTTGATGGTTCGGATCGGATTGTTTCGACATGTGTCCGACTGAACATTTCTTTGTCCTATCTCATAAGGAGGATGGCATGGCTGATTCTATGTTCCACCAGCCCGTTATGGGTCGTCGCGCCTTTGTTGGCGGCACCCTCGCTGCGAGCTCCATGGCTTTTCTTGCCGCGTGCGGCAAGAAGGGCGGCGACGCTTCCGGTTCTGAGTCCGGTTCGACGCTGAATTTCTACATCAACAACCCGGTCTGCATCGACCCCTACAATGTCCAGGAGGACCAGGGCACTCAGGTCGAGTACCAGCTCTTCGACGCTCTGACCGCCTACGACGCCGAGAAGGGCGAGATCGTTCCGCTGGCTTGCGAGTCCTTTGAGGCCAACGACGACGCCACCGAGTTTACCTTCAAGATCAAGAAGGCCAAGTTCCACAACGGTGACGACGTTACCTCCAAGTCCTTTAAGCTCGGTTGGGAGCGTCTGGTCAACACCAAGTCGGCCATCGCTACCGAGTATGGCCCTTCCGAGGTCTCCTATCACCTTTCCATGGTCGAGGGCTATGACGATCTGCTTGCCGGTAACGCTACCGAGCTCAGCGGTGTTACCTGCCCCGACGATGAGACCCTCGTCGTCAAGCTGTCTTCCGCTTACGCCGACTTCCCCTTCGTCGCCTCTCACCCGGCTCTGGCCCCGGTTCCCGAGTGCGCCGAGTCCGATGCCAAGAGCTTCTATCTTGCACCGGTCGGTAACGGCCCGTTCATGATGGACGGCAAGTGGGAGGATGGTCAGGAGATCAACCTCAAGAAGTTCGACGATTACTATGGCGACAAGGCCAAGATCGATGGCATCCACTTCCAGGTCATCAAGGACGTGGAGACCGCCTACAAGGAGTTCCAGGCCGGTAACCTTGACATCTGCGACGTTCCCGTTGCTCAGATCGACGCTGCCAAGAAGGATCGCGGCGTGTCCAAGGACGGCTACACTATGGGCGACGGCGAGCGCATGCTGCTCGGCGCCGAGCCTTCCACCTACTACCTGACCTGCAACACCACGGCCGAGCCGTTCAACAACGCCGACCTGCGCAGGGGTATCTCCCTGGCCATTAACCGTGAGGCCATCTGCAAGACCATCTTCAAGGGTACCCGTACCCCCGCCGACGGCATTGTTCCTCCGGGCATCGATGGCTACAAGGAGGGCGCATGGGAGTTCTGCGCCTACGACGTCGATAAGGCCAACGAGTACCTCGACAAGGTTGCTCCCGCTGGCGCTAACGGCGATCGTGGCATTAACGTGACCCTTTCCTACAACCAGGACGGTGGCCACAAGGAGATTATGGAGTCCATCATCGGCGACCTCGCCAAGGTCGGCGTTACCGCCGTCTCCGATACTCCTGAGTGGTCTGCGCTGCTCGAGCAGTACCAGAACTTCAACTATCAGTTCGGTCGTCTGGGCTGGATTGCCGACTACCCGATCATGGACAACTTCCTGTATCCGCTGTTCCACTCCGACTCCCTCGGTGGCGACAACCGCTCTGGTTACAACAACCCCGAGTTCGACGCCAAGGTCAACGAGGCTCGCACCACGGTTGACGACGAAGAGCGCGTCGCTAAGATGCAGGAGGCCGACGCAATGGTCGCTGCCGACTGCCCGGTCATCCCGGTGATGTTCTACACGCACACCATCGCTGGCTCCGATCGCATCAAGCACCTCTATGTCGATCCGCAGAAGCACGCCGAGCTGGGTACCGCCGAGCTCGCCTAAGAGTTTGCAGCTTCCGTGAGGGTCAAGTATTTACGTAGACCTCATGGGAAACATACAGTTCTCCCTAACCTGGGGTAAACTGGCTGATGGTAATTTTGGGATGCCGGTCTGGCGATCGGCATCCCATTTAGGTTAATCCCTAGATAGGGGAGTGGTATGGGTAAGTACATCGTTAAACGTGTGCTTCAGTTCATCCCGGTATTTTTGGGCGTTACGCTGATTCTGTTCGCCCTCCAGAACATCGTGCCGGGAGATCCGATCAAGCTGATCGGTGGAGACAAGGCTCTGTCCCCCGAGGTGGAGCTTCAACTTCGCGTGCGCTATCACCTGGTCCAGGCGGACGAGGACGGCAACGCGATCCTTGACGAGAACGGCGATCCCGTTCCAACGTCGCTTGTGGACCAATACTTGAATTACATGAATGGTCTGCTTCATGGCGATCTGGGCAATTCGTATCAGCGCAAGCTGCCGGTTGCGGAAATCTTTGCTCAGAAGTATCCGTATACGGTTAAACTCGCCGCGTGCGCTATCGTGCTCGAGGCAATCATGGGTATCGGTGCGGGTATCATTTCGGCAGTAAAGCGTTACTCCTTCTGGGATATTTTGGTAACGCTGACCACGTCGATCCTCGTTGCCGTTCCTGCCTTCTGGCTCGGTATGCTGCTGCAGCTGTTCTTTGGCGTCATCCTCAAGGACGCCACGGGCGGTGCATTCTCCATGCCGATCTCGGGTGCCGGCGGTTCCAGCTCTCAGTATCAGGATTGGATGCACTATGTGCTTCCGACCATTACGCTGGCTTCGGTTTCGACCGCCTATGCTGCCCGCATCATGCGCTCGCAGCTGCTCGACGTCATGAACCAGGATTACATCCGCACGGCAAAGGCTAAGGGTCTCTCCAATCGCGCGATCATCGTCAAGCATGCGCTTAAGAATGCACTCATCCCCGTCGTTACCTATATTGGTGTCGACTTCGGTGGCATGCTTTCGGGCGCCATCCTGACCGAGACGGTCTTTAACTGGCCCGGTATCGGCTCTGAGGTCTACCGCGCCATCAGCATGCGTGACTGGCCCATCGTTATGGGCGGCGTTACGCTCATCGTTGTCGTCGTTATGGTGATCAACCTGCTCGTCGACATTAGCTATGCATTCCTCGACCCGCGCATCCGCCTTGGCGGTCCGTCGGATAAGGCCTAAGGGAGGTACGTCTCATGCAGGAAACTGATTCTCAGTCTCAGGGGCAGGCTACCGCCACTAAGGCCGCATCTGCTCCCGCTAAGTCCCGCACGCTGTGGGGCGACGCTTTTAAGCGTCTTCGTAAGAACAAGCTCGCCGTTATCGGTGTTTGCTGGATCATCATCGTCGTTGTGGTTGCCCTGACCGCCGACCTGTGGGCTAAGCCCTGGCTCGGGTCGCCGACGGCTTCCGACTCGACTACCATGGCCGAGACTTCGTTGCTGGCTCCGTGTGCCGAGCATCCGTTTGGCACCGACGCCCTTGGTCGCGACATTCTCGTCCGCGTTATCTACGGTGCACGCGTTTCGCTGTCCGTCGGCATTATGGCCACCGCCATCTCCACGGTGATCGGTCTGGTCATGGGTGCTCTGGCCGGTTTCTACGGTGGAATCTGGGATACGATCATCATGCGCTTTGCGGATATCTTCCTAGCGTTCCCGTACGTGCTGTTCGTCGTCGCCATGATCGCCGTTATCGGCCGTGGTCTTCAGAATGTCTTTATCGCCATCGGTATTCTCGGCTGGCCTTCTATTGCGCGCGTCTTCCGATCCGCGATCCTGACGGTCAAGGAAAACGACTATGTTGACGCTGCGCGCGCGATGGGTGCATCCGATGCTCGTATCGTCGTGCGTCACATTTTCCCGAACTCCGTCGCCTCTATCGTGGTCTACGCAACCATGAACATTGGTGGCGCCATTCTGACCGAGTCCGCTCTGTCCTTCCTCGGCATGGGCGTTATTCCGCCTACGCCTTCGTGGGGCTCCATGATTCAGGACGGTCAGCAGTATCTTCTGACTGCTCCCTGGATGATGATCATGCCCGGTCTGGCAATTCTCTCGACGGTGCTCGCCTTCACCCTGCTGGGTGACGGTCTGCGCGACGCCCTCGACGTCAAGATGAAGGACGCATAAGGATGAAGAAGAACAAGAACTATGTGGACCTGAAGGACCAGCCGGTTCCCGAGGGCCAGCATCTGCTCGAGGTCGATGACCTTAAGATGTATTTCCACACCGAGGATGGCGTTGTTCGCGCTGTCGACGGTGTCTCCTACACGCTCGATCGCGGCGAGACCCTGGGCGTCGTCGGTGAGTCCGGCTCCGGTAAGTCCGTGACCGCCATGACCATCATGGGTCTTATCTCGATGCCTCCGGGAAAGATCGAGGGCGGTGACGTTCGCTATCGCGGCCGCTCCATCCTCGAGATGACCGAGGAAGAGATGCAGCACATTCGCGGCAACGATATCGCGATGATCTTCCAGGATCCTATGACCTCCTTGAACCCGGTCTATAAGATCGGCAAGCAGGTGGGCGAGGGCCTTCGTCTGCACCGTGGCTACTCCAAGCAGGAGGCGCTCAAGCGCGCCACCGAGCTTTTGGACCTCGTTGGCATTCCCGAGCCCGAGAAGCGCGTCAATGAGTATCCGCACCAGTTCTCTGGCGGTATGCGTCAGCGCGTCATGATTGCTATGGCTCTTGCCTGCGATCCCGATATTCTGATTGCCGACGAGCCCACGACGGCTCTGGACGTTACCATCCAGGCTCAGATTATTGAGCTTATGCAGGAAATGCAGGAGAAGAACGGCAACGCCATCATCATGATTACCCATGACCTGGGCGTCGTCGCCGACATGGCCGATAAGATCATGGTTATGTACGCCGGTCGTCCCGTCGAGTTCGGTACTGCTGAGGAAATCTTCTACGAGAGCCGCCACCCCTACACCTGGGGCCTTATCCGCTCCATCCCGGAGCAGGCCATCGAAGAGAAGAAGCCGCTTACGCCGATTCACGGCAACCCGCCTTCGCTCATGAACCTGCCCGAGGGCTGCGTGTTCTCGCCTCGTTGTCCCTATGCGACCGATAAGTGCCGCAAGCAGCGCCCCGAGCGCGTTATCACCGAGTCTGGTCATTACTCTGCGTGCCACTACTCCGGTGACCCCGAGTTTCTCAAGAACGCTCCTGAGACGTCCCGTACGCGCAAGGATTCCAAGAAGGGAGGCGAGGCGTAATGGCAGATACCAACGAGCGTACTCCGTTGCTGAAGGTCGAGCACCTTTCTAAGGAGTTCCCCGCTGAGTCCGGCATGTTCGCCAAGCGTTTTTCCAAGCGTGTCGTCTCTGCTGTAAATGACATCTCTTTTGAGATTTATCCTGGCGAGACTTTTGGTCTGGTTGGTGAGTCTGGTTGCGGTAAGTCCACGACGGGTCGCACCATCATGCGCTTGACCAAGCCGACCGCCGGTAAGGTGTTCTTCCAGGGCAAAGATGTTGCCGAGATGAGCAAGCATGAGATCAAGGACATGCGTCGCGAGATGCAGTTTATCTTCCAGGATCCTTATGCTTCGCTGAACCCTCGTATGACCATCGGCGAGATCGTCTCCGAGCCCATGACCATTCATGGCGTAGGTACCAAGGAGGAGCGTATCGAGCGCGTCCGCGAGCTGCTGGACGTCGTCGGTCTGAACCCCGAGCACATCAACCGCTATCCGCACGAGTTCTCCGGCGGTCAGCGTCAGCGTGTCGGCATTGCCCGCGCGTTCGCTCTGAAGCCCAAGCTGATCATCTGCGACGAGCCTGTCTCTGCACTTGATGTTTCCATTCAGGCTCAGGTTTTGAACCTGCTGAAGGAGCTTCAGGATAAGTTCGGTACTGCTTATCTCTTCATTGCTCACGACCTCTCCGTCGTGCAGCACATCTCCGATCGCGTTGCCGTTATGTATCTGGGCAAGATGGTCGAGGTTTCGGACTGGAAGACGCTCTACAGCGAGCCTCACCATCCGTACACGCAGTCGCTGCTGTCTGCCGTGCCGGTGCCCGATCCTGATATCCAGAAGACCCGCAAGCGCATTATCCTCGCCGGCGATCCGCCGTCACCGCTGGATCCGCCGACCGGCTGCCGTTTCCACACGCGCTGCCCGATCGCGCAGGGTATCTGCTCCGAGAAGCTTCCCGAGTTTAAGGAAGTCGCCCCGGGCCACTGCTGCGCCTGCCACTTCGCGGAGCCGTTCCCGATCAAGGAATCGCACATCGACCTGTAGTCGGTTGTTTGTCCGGGCCCGCCCTGGAGTTAGTTTTCAGAACGTCCTCGGACATGTCGGAAGCCCCGCTGCGCGCTACGCGCTGCGGGGCTTCTTCCGTCCTGCGGAGTGTTCTGAAAACTAACTCCAGGGCGGGCCCTGCGGTAACTCGGCAGGGGAGTGCGATTCCCTGATCGCTCACTTAATCTAATAAGAAATTGAGTGAGGCCGGAGCTTTAGCTCCGGCCTCCTTATATAAGGGCTCGGCTTTGCCGAGCCACCAAATTTGCATCAGCCCCCAGAACATGTTTGAGAACTGTGCCCGGAGTACATACTCCTAGGGCAGGAATGAGGTTGCTTTCCAACGCATTCCGCAGGGGGCGGCATTGTTTTGTAGCGCGAATCAAAATAATGCCGCATGCCCGAGGACGCGTTGGAAAGCAACCTCATTCCTGCCCGAACAGGTCCGTCTACCAGCGCATTTACAAATTCGTAAACTTTTTTCAAAAAAGTGCTTGCACAGTTCTCGAATCATAGGTTATTATCTTCCTCGTTGAACGCGCGGGTCGAACAAAACGAACTGCGAATCAACAACATAGCATGTCGGAGTGGCGGAATTGGCAGACGCGCTAGCTTGAGGTGCTAGTGACCGCTTTTTGGTCATGCGGGTTCAAGTCCCGCCTCCGACACCATCGCATTTGAGAAGCCTCTTCGGAGGCTTTTTTGTTACCGATAGACGGTGGGGTCCACGATGGAAACGCTTGAACGCAACGAGTGGGCAGACGTTGCCCAACTAGTCGAGATCACGAGCGATGCTGTCATCATCTGCGAGCTCGACGGAACCATTCTGCATGTGAATAATCGCTTACTTGGTTTGATGTGCGAGGAACGCGCCGACGTCATCGGTGGAGATGTTAAAGACGTCCTGTACTCGTCCGCTTTTGAACGTGCGACGGAACATCGTCTGCCATTTGAAACTGATGGCTCCGAGAACGAACTGATGCTCAAACTGAGTGACGGCTCTTTTATTCCCGTCTTGGTTCGTGCGGGCTCCGTAACGCCTCCACACATCTTTGGGCGCCGTGCACCACGTGTCCTGGTGGCGCTTCACAGTATCGAGGAACAGTATTCTCACGACCGGCAACTCAAGCGTGCGTTATCGGAGCTTAGAGTGGCGAACAAGCGTCTCTCTGGCACGCTCTCGGTCATTATGAGCACTGTGGGCTCCGATGAGTTGCCCAGCCTGCTTGATACCGTTTTGAACCAGCTTGTAGGAACGCTCGATGCTTCGGGTGCTGCTATCTATTTTTCTGAGAGCGGCGGCTTTAAGCTTCGCGGTGTTTCCAAGGAGCTGCTCGACAGCTACCTGCCCGAGTTTTTGCCGTATGGCGCTGGCATTCCGACGTATGTTCTTCGCGAGTCGCGTGCCTGTCGCTTGTCGATTCAACAGGACCTTGAGGGCGATAAGGCCGCCTCCGGTATGTTCATGGACCTGGATAATCGTTCTAAGCACCTGTTGCGCATGCAAGATATGCCTCCGTACCGCAGTGAAATCTGTCTTCCCGTTTTTTACGGTACGCAGATCCTTGGCGTGCTGGAAGTTGGTTGGAAACGCCCCCAGGCACCGCTTGCCTATGACGTTAATGTGCTCGAGGTCATTTGCGATTACCTGTCTATCCAGCTGGTCGGCATGGCATCGAGCCTTCGCTCCCGTCGCACGGCCGAGCTTGGCCGCTCGCTCAATGTCTTGCGGGATGAGTTGTTTACCTTTCTAGACGATTCCGCCGCGGCTACCCAGGCGGTATCGTCCGAGATCTGCAATATGCTCAACTGCCATTTTTGCCCTATTGAGTATGACGCCAGTCTGGATTCCTACGTCATAGATTTTGAAGGCGGCAGTCGCGTTGCTTTGCCGGACGATCCCGAGAAGCTTTTCTTTTCCACGACGGCGCCAGCGGCACGTTTGGGGGCTGCCCCTGATGGCTTTGAGGCATCTGTTTTGGGCGGCACGAGTGCCGAGGACCTTAAACACGTCCGTATAACTCGCGTTGACGAATCGATGCCTATGGGAGGCTGGCTTAGGGCACATGGCCTGCCTTGCCAGGGTCTCTACGTCGACGCCGGCATCGAGGCGGGGCGCCCGCGCTCTGAGGGCGATGGCAAGCACAGTAACGACGCGATCGTTCCTGCTTCTGTTGCGAAGGGCCCGACGACGCGCGCGCTGCTGCTTCGTGATGGTAGCCAAGAGCCGATTGATGACCTTGAATATGATTACTTGGTGCACTTGGCTCATGACTTTGAACTGATCTATGAAGGCGAATCTCAAAAGCGTGAGGAGCGCCATATCGCTCAGACCCTCCAGATTGGCATGAGAAATTCACTGGGGGATGTTCCGGGAATCGCCGCCGATTCGGTGTACCTGTCGGCCACGAACTCGGCGTTGGTCGGCGGCGATTTCTATACGCTCATCCGTCTTCCCGACGATTGCGCCGTCATGATTCTGGGCGATGTGTCTGGCAAAGGCATTGAGGCTGCATCGATGTCCGCACTCGTCAAGACGGCCCTGACGGCATATGCCTGGGAGGGCGCTGGACCGGCCCGCATGGCACGCTCCCTTAACAGCATGCTTATGGGCTTTTCGAGGGTCGAGACGTTCGTGACGGCCTTTATCGCCAAGATTGACCTTAAAGCCGGACGCGCAACGTATTGTTCGGCGGGCCATCCTCCGACCATGGTCATCAGGCCAGAGTCGATGCCGCTGGGTGGCGGCGAGGCTCGTGGGGGAGAGGTCGAGCTGCTTGGATGCCAATCGGGGGTAATCGGTGCCTTTGAGAGCATGGTGTACGAGACAGGCGTGTTTACGTTCGCTCCTGGTGACATGCTATTTATGTACACCGACGGAACAATCGAAGCGCGTGACCGCTCGGGTGCTTTCTTTGGCGAGCAGCGCCTTCGCGACCTTCTGCTCTCTGTCTCGGGTGAGGGCGTGTCGGGCATTTGCGGCAAGGTCTTGGGCGAGCTTGACCGATTTACCGAATCGGCGCTGGACGATGACATTGCATTGGTGTCCCTTGAGTTTTTACGGGGTCGTTCATAGACGACGCTGGGCGGGCTGAATCCGTACGGTTGGGGAAACGAATGCATCGAGTGGGCTTTTTTGGGGAACCATGGTCGTATGAATGAGTGGAATGACATAGCGGTTTTGACGCCACCAGGCGATATCGACATCGCCACGGTGCCTGCGCTGCGTCGGCGGTTGGATGCTTTGATTGGCCGCGGCGTGCGTCGTGTCGTCATCAACTGTCAGGCTGTTAGCTTTATCGATTCGACGGGCTTGGCATTCCTGCTTACGCGCGCTCGTGAGCTCATGAGGCGAGAAGGCCTGCTTTCGCTCGTCAATGCATCGGGTGAAGTTGTTCGCTTTTTGGAGATTGCTCGTCTTGTCGATATCCTTCATGTCGCGGGGCCGGCACGGGAGTCTATTCCCGCCATTCCGGTGGGGGAGCTGCCTCGCTGGAGTAAGAGCGTCGAGGTCCGTCAGGGTATCGAGAATCTTCCATACTACCGACATCGCATCGCCGAACTCCTTGAATCGCTTCCGTTGCGCCGCGACGAGCGCTACGACGTCGCATTGGCATCGGGCGAGGCGCTGGGCAACGCGTATGACCATGCGGGCGGCATCGGGTGCATCCTGACGGTTCAGGCCTATGGCGATCGAGTGGTGATTGAGGTCGTTGACCGCGGGGCGGGCTATTCGATCGACGGCTTGAGCGAGCCGGTTTCGACTGAGGAGCGTGGGCGTGGCATCAAACTCATGCGCATGCTGGTCGACAACGTGGAGGTTGCTCGACGCACGGACGGTGCCGGCACGCGTGTTCGGATGGTGAAGCTGTTTAGCGGAGCATTGGAATCGTGTGCCTAGTGCATCGTTTTGGCATGTTTACCTGCCAAGAGCATGTGCTGAACAACTTTTTTGAAAAAAGTACTTGCGTCTTTTGGGCAACTCGCGTAAATTAATAACCCGCAAGCGGACATGGCTCAGTTGGTAGAGCACAACCTTGCCAAGGTTGGGGTCGCGGGTTCGAGCCCCGTTGTCCGCTCCATTGCGTTTCCGGACCGTTTAGGCGGTCCTTTTTCGGCGAAGTGGCCAAGTGGTAAGGCAGAGGCCTGCAAAGCCTTTACCCCCGGTTCGAATCCGGGCTTCGCCTCCAGGCAACATCCGGGCGCTCCGGCGCCCGTTTTGTTTTACATATGCGGACATGGCTCAGTTGGTAGAGCACAACCTTGCCAAGGTTGGGGTCGCGGGTTCGAGCCCCGTTGTCCGCTCCAAACGTAACAGCCCGACTACCACGGTAGCCGGGCTTTTTCGTACCCATTGCATAGGCTCGAACCCGAGAGGGAGCGAGCGTTAAGCAAACGCGGAGCGTTTGTAGCGAGCTGGCGAGGGCGCCGGCAGGCGGCCGAAGCCGGTGCGTATTTGCGAGGCAAATGCGCAGACGCCCCGTTGTCCGCTCCAACTATGTTATGCGGTTCTAACGAACCGCGTTTTTTTGTTGACGCTGCGCGAGCCCCGGGCACCCCATCTTGCCCCTCAATCGTCGGTCGCGTACATAAAGTACGCTTCCCTCCTCTTTCGCGGCAACCTGGGGCACCCGGAGCCCGCTCGCTGTCGTGGCCGGGGGAGTGAGTCTTCCATTCTTTTCGCCTAATTGGTCAATCCGCCCCAGGGGGCTCGAACCCGAGAGGGAGCGAGCGTTTTGGGATGTGGCGTTGTTTGCCGCGAATGTCTGCCTTGGGCGTATCATCGTGGTCATCTCGCAAAATCTCGTTGCAAGGGAGACGCGCCCCATGGCTATAGAAAAAACTTCTTCGCGCTCATGGATGTCCGATGCCGCGATCTATCAGATTTACCCGCGCTCGTTTAAGGATTCGACCGGTTCGGGTCTGGGCGATATCGCGGGCATTACCCAGCAGATGGACTATCTTGAGCGGCTGGGCATCGAGGCCATATGGCTGAGCCCGTTCTATCCATCGCCGCTTGTCGACGGCGGCTATGACGTGGCGGACTACTGCGATGTCGACCCTCGTCTCGGATCGCTTGACGACTTCGATGACATGATTGCCGCTGCCCATGCGCGCGGGATCAAGGTCATCGTCGACATCGTGCCCAACCATTCGTCCAACCAGCACCCCTGGTTCAAAGCCGCTCTTGCCGCCGGCCCCGGATCGCCCGAGCGCGCCCGTTATATCTTCCGCGATGGTCGCGGCGAGCACGGCGAGCTGCCTCCCACCAATTGGAATGCCAACTTTGGCGGCCCCGCCTGGACGCGCGTCGCGGACGGTCAGTGGTATCTGCACATGTTTACGCCCGAGCAGCCGGACTTTGACTGGTCGTGCCCCGAGGTTCATGCGTTCTTTTGCGACGTCCTGGCGTTTTGGAGCGATCGAGGCGTCGATGGCTTTCGCATTGATGTGGCGCACGGTCTCGCCAAGGATCTCGACCGCGATGACCTCGACCGGTGGCATCTCGCCGAGGGCGATGACATGGTTGAGGACGGCACCCATCCGCTGTGGGACCGCAACGAGGTCCACGAGATCTATCGCGAGTGGCGCCGCGTGTTCGACCGCTATGATCCGCCACGCAGCGCCGTTGCCGAGGCGTGGGTGCTGCCCGAGCGCCAGTATCTCTACGCGCGTCCCAGCGAGCTTGGCCAGACGTTCAACTTTGAGTTTGCCAAGGCCACTTGGACCTATGATGACATGCACGCTGCAATCGAGGAGGGCTTGAAGGCAGCTATAGAATCCGATTCCGCCTCGACCTGGGTGCTCTCCAACCACGACGTGCCGCGCGTGGCGACGCGCTATGCCCTGCCGCAGATCAAGGCGACGCGCTACCACCAGATTGCGCTCGACTGGCTCTTACGCGACGGGTCGTCTTATGACGAGGACCGTGAACTCGGCGAGCGCCGCGCGCGGGCGGCCCTTTTGCTCGAGCTGGCGCTTCCGGGCTCGGCATACGTGTATCAGGGTGAGGAGCTCGGCCTTTTTGAGGTGGCTGACATTCCGTGGGCTGCACTCGAAGATCCTACTGCGACCAATACGCACGGACCGAAGCGCGAGAAGGGGCGCGACGGCTGCCGTGTGCCCCTGCCGTGGGTGGCGGCGGACGATCCCGCGCAGGGCGGATCGTTTGGGTTTTCACCGGCGGATGCCGATGCGGCGCCCCATCTGCCGCAACCTGCATGGTTTTCCGATTACGCTGCCGATAGGGAAGAAGCGGACCCGACATCGATGCTTGCGCTCTATCGTGACGCCCTCTGGCTGCGGCGCAAGCTGCGCGGGTGCGCCAACGATCTCGCGTGGCTCGATCTTGACGGGCGCACCGGCCTTGCGGATGGTGCCGAGGGCGCTGGGGGCGGCGTCATCGCCTATCGCCGCGACAACGGCTGGGCGTGTGTGACGAACTTCGGTGCAGCACCCGTGGAGCTGCCGGCGGGCAGGGTCCTGCTCACCTCATCACCGCTTGCAGACGGCAGGCTCGTGCAGGACAGTTCTGCCTGGATCATGCTCGCTGAGTTGTAGGGGTCTCTTGCGGCGAGTTTGCGTTTGCCCGCGCCTTCCGTGGTGGCTGATGTCTTCGCGAGGTTCGCGAGGGCGTCGCAAAACTTTTCAAAAAAAGTTCTTGCATAGGATGCGGGCATCACGTAAGATTAATCCTCGTAAGCGGACATGGCTCAGTTGGTAGAGCACAACCTTGCCAAGGTTGGGGTCGCGGGTTCGAGCCCCGTTGTCCGCTCCATTTGGGCGTTTAGCTCAGGGGGAGAGCGCTTCCCTGACACGGAAGAGGTCAGAAGTTCAAATCTTCTAACGCCCACCAAATGTTCGCAGCCCAGAGGCTATGTCCTCTGGGCTGTTTTGTTTTGGTCGCCAAATCGTCGGCAAAAGGTACCTCGATTCATGAAAGAGCGGTTCTGAGCGTCAGTTTAGCCTTGTCATCTCAATCGAGTGGGGTTGACCATTTTGAACATAACCGTGCACCTCGTTGACGTTTCTGCGATCGATCCCGGCGAGACCGTTGATATGGCATCAATCGCGGGACGTTATGCCTCGCGTGCCTCCAATGGAGATCTCCCCATTGCGTCTCGGAGGGAAGCTGCGGGCGTGGGTCTGCTGCTTCGCGACGCCCTGGGTGTCTTCGACGACACCCAGCTTGCGCGTTCTGCTTTCGGCAAGATCGAGCTTGCGGATGGGGAGGCCCCCTCTATCTCCATTTCACATGGCGGAAGCGTGGCCGTCCTCGCTGTTTCCGATGTTGCTCGGTCGGTCGGAGGACCTATTGGCGTGGATATCGAGGCGGTCGATGAGATTGTACCTATTGCGGTTGAGCGTATGGCGAGCTCAAGGGAACGGGCGTGGATTGACGCTGCGGCAGATTCGCAGGAACGCGCCTTTCGGCTGTGTCGGGTTTGGACGCGTATCGAAGCCGTCCTGAAGGCGGAGGGGTCCGGCTTTTCAATCGATCCCCGCAAAGACGGGTTGCCGAGCGGATGGTTTACTTCCTCGGTGGTGTTTGGCCAGTGTGTCATCTCTTGTGCAGCGCGTTCTATGCCCCATATCGCCATTGAGGAGCATGCCTTTCGGGTAGCATAGTAGCCAATCGCCAACAGGGGAGGCCTTCTATGTCACTGAACGCTAAAAACGATATTGCTTCGCGGATCGAAGGCGCCGTCTTTGAACTTATGGCGACAACGCCTGTGCAATCGATTAAGGTCACCGACGTACTCCGTCTTGCCCATACATCAAAATCAACCTTCTATCGTTGTTACCGCTCTGTCGATGATGTGGTCAAGCGCTTTGAAGATGAGCTGCTCCAGAACATGCAAGACATTAACGACGTTGCCCTTGAGGCTCGTTTTGGTGATGCGCAGCTTGATCCCACGCCCACGATGATCAAGCGCATGGAAATCCTCAAGGCCAATCGCTCGAAAGTCCTGGCGCTTAACAGCGATAACGGTGATCCCGTGTTTGCACACAAGGCAACGATCTTCATGCATGACTATTTTCGCGATCGTTTGCGGTCGACGTTTTCAGATGAGACGGACCTCGATCTGTATCTTGCTTTTGCGCTTGCGGGCCACCATAACCTCATCCAGTATTGGCTCGAAGTCCGGCCTGACCTTGAGGCACGAACCGTTGCCGCCGCGCTCAATCGCATGTTCTACGCACCGCTCTTTGTCGACGATGCATCGCGCCATTGGCATCCGCGGATCCCTGATTTTGAAAAGCCGCTCGGGTGAGCGGCTGTTTTTTAGGGATGAACGGTTGCGCATGCAGTGAACTCAAAGCGTTCCAGCCCTATGAATCGGCTTTAAGCATAGTCATTTATCTGCTATTTGGAACGAAATTTAGCTATGCGTACCAAATGATGGGACACATAGCGGCATTTTGTCCCACGGCACCAAATAAACCACTCTTACACTAAAGCTACGTTCAAAAGAACCACTGCAGTAGTTCAACGTGTGACGGCACAGAAAAGCCGCGAGCGCTCTCTCACCTTCGCTCGCGGCCGGACTGCGCCATCATTTCGTACACCTTCACATGATTAGGATGTGATATTCAGTGGTTACGCTCGGAAAGAACATGCGCAGCGTCTCGATTGTAGGCGTAGGCTGCACCCCGTTCAAGGATTTTGAGGAACATCCCGAGACCCAGGGTATTGGCGAGGGCGAGGCGTTTGGCTATGCGGCCCTCGAGGCAATTGCCGATGCCGGTCTTGAGCCCCGCGATATCGACTTTTTCTATCACGGCAGCGCCAATCCCTATCTCGTTGGTGATTGCATTACCCCCAACATGCAGGTTGCCGATTGGTTTGGCGTTCGTGCCAAGGGTTCCGTCCATCATTCCGAGGCTTGCTGCACGGGCTACGTCGCCCTTGAGCAGGCCGTGATGGCAGTCGCCTCCGGTGCCTACGATGTTGTCCTTACGGGTGCCTGCGATTTGGCTTCGACCCTTCCCGTTGAGCACATGCCCTCGCATATTCGCCAGGACTTTACGCTCGATGTCATGATTCCCTCGCTCGATAAGATCTATGACCGCGCGTATGGTCGCCCGCTCGATGGCGCCTTTGGCGTGTCGTTCGACAACTGGATCAACGAGTATTCGATGCAGTACGACCTTACCGCCGATCAGATCGATGACGCCCTGAACGGCCTTACCAAGAGCCTTCGCCGCGGTGCCGTCCTGAATCCCCTTGCGTGGTATGAGACCACGGTCGAGGAGGATGCGAAGGCAGCTGGGTTCGATACCGCCGACGAGTATCTCAAGAGCATGTACAACCCGCGCGTTACGCAGTACCTGCGCGTTACCGGCTTTGAGAAGAAATGCGACGGTGCCGCCGCTGTTGTCGTGATGCCCACGGAGAAGGCCAAAGCCATGGGCATGCCGTATGCGCCTATTGAGGTGCTGGGTACGGGCGCCTCTGCCGTCGAAGCCGGCCTGCTTCACAACGAGCACTGGGCTACCGAGCTTGCTGCCAAGCAGGTCTACGACCTTACCGGCGTGAGCCCCGATGAGATCGACCTGTTTATGTGCAATGACTTCTTCCTGGCTTCCGAGATCGTCTCGGCCGAGGAGTGCGGCTATATTCCGCGCGGCGAGGCTTGGAAGTATGCGATCGATGGCCGCACCGCTTTTGACGGCGATAAGCCCATCAACCCGCACGGTGGCCGTTGCAACTTCGGCCACGCTCATGGCGCATCCGGTATCGCCGATATCGTCGAGGCCGTCAAGCAGATGCGCGGCGTCGCCGGTGCAACCCAGATGAAGAAGATTCCTGAGACGGCCTTCCTGCGCGGTTTTGGCGGTTCTCAGAATGTGCGCTGCCAGATTCTTCGTACCGTCGCCTAAGCGACCGCGGTTTTCGATTTCCCATAAGGAGTATTCTCATGCAACTCAAAGATATGGAGCCCGTGGTCAAGAAGTTCTACACGGGTCTTGAAGAGGGCATCTATTGGGCACGTCAGTGCCCCGAGTGCGGAGCCGTCGAGTTTCCGCCTCACCTTGCCTGCAATGCCTGCGGCTACCACAAGACCGATTGGGTCCAGGTTTCCGGTCACGGCCATCTGATCGATTTTACCCTGCCTGGTCCGCAGAACGACAAGCCCTACCTCAAGGAGTATGGCAAGTACGCCTACGGCGCCGTCGATATTGACGAGGGTTCTCAGTACACCTACGTCATCTACGGCATTACCAAGAAGAAGGCCCCCGAGATCCGCGCCAAGCTCATGGCGGGCGAGACCGTGGGCGTCCATGCCAAGGTCATCGACCGACCGGGCTACAAAGAGCTCACGTTCGAGCTTGACGACTAGGCTTTCACACTAGGCTTTCACCCCTATAACAATTCGCTTCCTCTCTTAGGCCACGGCGGGACCCATGTCTCCAGCCCGCCGTGGCTACCCCTCTTTTTAATTAGAAAGGCGCCATCATGAACGAAGAACTCACTCAGCAGATCTGCGATTTTGCCAAGTCCGCTTACAACTATGACGGTGATGTGACCCCCGAGACGACGTTTGAGACCCTGGGCAAGGGCTCGATGAAGATGATCGCCCTGACCTCCATGATCGAGAACGAGCTCGATGCCGAGGTCCCCGTTCGCGAGGTCATGGTCATGAAGACCGTCGGCGAGCTTATCGAGCGCACTGCCGAAGAGATGGAGTAGCTGCCATGGACCTGATGCAGACCCTGCGCGAGCGGGCTGCCGCCAAGCCTATACGCGTTGCTTTTCCCGAGGGCGAAAACGAGACCATGATGCAGGCGGTCGCAAAGATCGCCGCCGAGCATCTTGCCGAATGCGTGCTGGTCGGCGACGGCAGTAAGCTCAAGGAGCTTGCCGACGAGCGTGGTATCTCCCTTGACGGCATCGAGATTGTCGATGTGACCGACGAGGAGGCGAACGCCGCTTGCTGCGAGCGCTATCTTTCGCATCCGGATTGCAAGTTTAAGCCCAAGGGCGCCGCGCGCCGTATGACGCGTCCGCTTGAGCGCGCCCTGATTTTGCAGGTACTCGGCGATGTCGACGTAATGTTCGCCGGCATCGATAACGCCACGGGCGATATTATCCTGGCGGGACAGACTATCGTCGGCCTTGCCGATGGCGTCGATACCGTAAGCTCTTGCGGCATTGCCGATATTCCCAACTGGACTGGCGGCGAAGGCGGCCTTTTGGCTTTTGGCGATTCTGCCGTTTGCGTTGACCCCACGAGCGAGGAGCTTGCCTCAATCGCGATTTCGTCGAGCGAAACGGTGCGCTCGCTGACCGGATGGGATATCCGTTGCGCGCTGCTTTCGCATTCGACTGACGGCTCGATGGATAACGAGCTCGTCGACAAAGTGCGCCGCGCTCGCGAGATTGCCAACGATCGCCGTCCCGACCTTGCCATCGACGGTGAGTTCCAGTTTGATTCGGCGATTAACCCCAAGGTTGCGGCCAAGAAGGTACATCGTGAGTCCGCTGTTGCGGGACAGGCCAACGTGGTCATCTGGCCTGATATCAACGTGGGCAATATCGGCGTCAAGATCATCCAGAACCTGACCGGCGCCAATGCTTACGGCCCCATGCTTCAGGGCTTCAAGAAGATCGTGTGCGATTGCTCGCGCTCTGCGCCCGTCGACGAGATCGTCGGCAACGTGGTGATGAGCTGCGTGCGCGCCCAGGCGCTTAAGGAGGCTTAGGGTATGTCCGATAAAAAGACTCCCTGGCGCGTCCTGGTAATCAACCCGGGTTCCACTTCCACAAAGGTGGGCGTTTTTGAGGGTGACGAGTGCAAGCTCAGCAAGAACGTTGCACACGACGCGAAGGACCTCGCCCAGTTCGATGGGGTTTCGGCTCAGATGCCGTATCGCTGCGATCTGATTCTTGGAGCACTGGATGAGGCGGGCCTGAAGCTCGAGGACTTTGATGCATTTGTCGGTCGCGGCGGCGGCTTGCTTTCGCTGCCCGGCGGCACGTATGCCATCAATGAGGTCATGCTCGAGCATGCCCGCGTCGGTGCGAACGGCATTCAGCACCCGGCGCAGCTGGGTCCCCAGATTGCCCATGAGTTCGCTTCAAAGACGGGCAAGCCCTCTTTTGTGGTGAATCCTCCCGATACCGATGAGCTATGCGACCTCGCACGTATGACGGGCATTAAGGGCGTGTATCGAAACGTGCACCTGCACGCCCTTAATCTTAAAGAGACCGCCATCCGCCATGCGGCAAAGCTCGGTCGCGCATATGACGAGTGTAACTTTATTGTTTGTCATATCGGCGGTGGCATTTCGATTTCCGCTCACCTTAAGGGCAAGATGGTCGACGGCAACGACATCGTCGGCGGCGAGGGCCCCATGGCGCCGACGCGCTGTGGCTCGGTCCCCGCAATCGAGGTCGCGAAGTATACGGCGGAACATGGCCTCGACGTTGCCCGCGCCCATTGCATGAAGACCGGTGGCTTCGTTGACCTTTTGGGTACGTCCGATGCCATCGAGGTGTGTGAACGTGCCGCTGCGGGCGATAAGGCTGCAGCACGCGCTTGGGATGCAATGGTTTACCAAATCTGCAAGTGGATTGGCGAGATGGCCTGCGTGCTGAAGGGCGACGTCGACGGCATCTTGCTCGGAGGCGGCATGGTCCACAGCAAGGAGCTCGTTGCTTCGATTGAGGAATGCTGCTCTTGGATCGCTCCCGTATCGGCTTATCCCGGCGAGTTTGAGCTCAAGGCGATGGCGTCTGGCGCCTGCCGCGTGCTCGATGGTGTCGAGGAAGCGCTCGTGTACAGCGGAGAACCCGTGTTCACCGGATTCAACGACTAATAGTGCTGTGTTTGGGGCGGCCGCTGGTGATGTCTGGCCGCTCCGACCCTTTTCTTTAAGTGTAAGGATGGATCATGGATAAAACCAAGATCAAGTACCTGGTGGGCATTTACGCAGCCGCCATGTGCATCATGGGCATGCTCGTGCCCGTCCCTATCGTGGCCTCTGTTGCGGCGGCATTTCCCAACGAAAACATCGCTGCCGTCCAGATGATCATCGGCATCATCCCGTTGATGATGGCGTTGTCCGCCATGCTCGTCTCTTCACAGCTTGCCTCTCGCGTGTCCAAGAAGAAGACGACGCTCGTCGGTCACATTATCGTGATGCTGGCAGGCGCCTCGGTGCTGGTGTTCCACGACTCGCTCGGCCAAGTCTTAGCGGCTTCTGCTGTCATGGGCCTTGGTCTCGGCGCCGTGCAGAATTCAACGGACGCTCTTATCGCGGATTACTTTGGCGGAAAGCAGCGCTCGTTTGTCATGGGCATCTACTCCACTTTTGTTGCACTGGGCGGCATTATCTGGACGATGGTTTCCGGCATCTTGGGTTCTGTCGAGTGGTTCCACAGCTATGCGGCGTACTTCATCATGATCATTTTCATCGTAATCGAGGCTGTTTGCCTTCCTGAGGGTCGTCTTGAGCCCAAGCGCAAGGTCAACGTGTTTGCCAATATGCCTAAAGAGGTCGCGATTATCACGCTCATGAGCTTTGTGTTCGTACTTACGTTCCAGCTCTTCAGCTCCAACGTTTCGCTGCTTGTTGTAGGTCGCGGCTTTGGCGGTACCGTGGAGGCCGGTCTTGCCTCTACCGTTATGACCGTTGCCGGTATTGCGGCTGGTCTTTTGGTCGGTCCGCTGTTTGCCAAGTTTAAGAACCTGGCTATGCCGATCGCGTGGGGCGTGACGCTCGTCGGCCTGGGCCTGACGCTGGTTGCGCCCGCCTTTATGGTGCTGTGCGTTGCGGGTTTTGTCGTTGCGCTGGGCAAGGAGACCTACGTGCCGCTGGAGGGCAATTTTGCCGCCGGCAACTCTGCCCCCGAGGGACGTGCGTTTAACCTCGCCATTGGCATGGCAGGTATCAACTTTGGCATGGCATTGTCTCCCATTGTGTTTGAGGCCGTGACGTCGCCGCTTGGTGCAACGATTGACCAGAAGTTCATCGCCGGCATGATCGTCTGTGCGGCTTGTGTCGTCTTTGGCGCCATTAAGTATCGCAAGCTCACCCCGGCCCAGCTTGCCGAGGCCGAGAAGATGGCGGCCGGCGGCGAGGCGGAGTAGCCGCTCGAGTAGTTGCTTTGCCGTACATCATGTTTTATCGGGGCCGCCGACATATGCCGGCGGCCCTCTTTCTATCAATGACTTTGAAAGGCTTACGGCTATGAAGTTACCTGTCAGGCGCGTTATCGGTATTCTCAACGGCTTCTTTAACCCGCTATTGCTCTGCGCGTTTCTCCCCATCATTGAAGGGGCGCCTGGCTTGGATCTGACGGGCCCCACGGGCTTTTGGGGACAACTCATCGTGGCCACGGTGATCGCCGAGGTTCTGAGCGCACTCCCGCTGTTTGGCAAAACGGTTGGTATGTGCCTGGACTTTTTTGGTTTTGAGCAGGGGAGTGCATCACACAAGATCGCCGGTACGGTCATCGGTGCCACGCTCCTTTTTATGGTGATCGGTTTTGGCGAGATTGCCTTCCAGGGAGGATTCGGAACGATTGAAGGCCGTACGTTCTTCGCGCGTTGGGCCGGCCTCGTCACAAAGGGATGGGCCTTTGTGGTTATCGCCGGCGTGCTGCTCGATCCCTTTACAGCGGCTCTCGGCCGCATGATGGTTCGCGAAGAGAGGTAATAGATCCTCGCCTATCGAATGCCGGCGGACGGGGCGCCGGGGCTGTAGTCTTCCGAGCGTTTACAGTCCTGTCGCTCCGTCCGCCGGCATTCGACCGCAACATGTTGGTCAAGCATAATCTTTTGGATTCTTTTGGCGTGAGCGGCTTGGTTTTGGTAGGATTTGTCAGCGGCGCGGTTGAGGGGGTTTCAAAACTGCCGTGCAGGTAGTCGAGCTGATAACGTTTTAGCACTCTGCCAAGAGCCCTTCATTTTTAATGCGTTTGCAAAATGACTAATTGCTTTGACCTGCTGAAACACTATATGTTGTGTTTGACCTAAAAAAAGAATACAGGATATAGATGCCTCTTTGTCGTATGATAGATGGCGGACAGAGAACGAAGACCTTAACTGCCTCTTTTGAACGTGTCCTTGAGCCGCTTGATCGGCTTCTGGGAATGTCCGCATGGAGGCTTATGGTTTATCGAGAACACAGATTGCGCGACGGCGCCGCAAGACAGGGACAGGCCCTGCCGGGCATCGTTTGGCTCTGAAGCGCAATGAGGCTACGATGCGAAAGAGGCAAGAGGATGAAGATCATCAAGCGCAGCGGCACCGAGGTTGTCTTTGACATCGATAAGATCGTCAATGCCATCCGCGCCGCCAACTTGGAGGTCGAGGAGAGCTCTCGTCTAACCGACCGCCAGGTGGTTTACGCGGCACAAAACGTCGCCGAGGCATGCGAGAACGCGGGCCACACCGTTTCGGTCGAGGAGATCCAGGATTTGGTCGAGGACGAGATCATGCGTCTCGACTGCTACGAGGTTGCCCGCCACTACATCATCTATCGCTATGTTCAGAGCCTGAAGCGCCAGAAGAACACGACCGACGACAAGATTTTGTCGCTGATCGAGTGCAATAACGAAGAGGTCAAGCAGGAGAACTCTAACAAGAACCCGACCGTCAATTCCGTCCAGCGTGACTATATGGCCGGCGAGATTTCCAAGGACCTGACTCAGCGTGTGCTGCTGCCCCAGGAGATCGTGGATGCCCACAATGAGGGCCTGATCCACTTCCACGATTCCGACTACTTTGCCCAGCACATGCATAACTGCGACCTGGTGAACCTGGAGGACATGCTCCAGAACGGCACCGTTATCTCGGGCACGCTGATCGAGAAGCCGCACAGCTTCTCGACTGCCTGCAACATCGCGACGCAGATTATCGCCCAGGTTGCTTCCTCCCAGTACGGCGGCCAGTCTATTTCGCTGACCCATCTCGCCCCCTTTGTTGAGGTGAGCCGTCAAAAGATTCGCGGCGAGGTTGCCCGCGAGCTCGAGGAGCTCGGTGTTTCGGCATCTGCCGAAAAGGTCCGTGAGGTCGTTGAGGACCGTCTGCGTGACGAGATCCGTCGCGGCGTCCAGACGATTCAGTATCAGGTCGTGACCCTTATGACCACAAACGGCCAGGCGCCGTTTGTGACGGTCTTTATGTATCTCAACGAGGCTCGCTCAGCGCAGGAGAAGCACGACCTTGCCATGATTGTGGAGGAGACGCTTCGTCAGCGCTATGAGGGCGTTAAGAACGAAGCCGGTGTGTGGATTACCCCGGCATTCCCCAAGCTTATCTATGTACTCGAGGACGATAACGTTCACGAGAATTCCCCGTACTTCTACCTGACCCAGCTGGCTGCCAAGTGCACCGCCAAGCGCATGGTGCCCGACTACATCTCCGAGAAGAAGATGCGCGAGCTCAAGCTGTCTAAGGGCGAGACCGCCGGCAACGGCGATTGCTACACCTGCATGGGTTGCCGTAGTTTCCTGACGCCCGACCGTTCGGGCAACGGCTTTAACAATGTCGCCAACGCGCTGAACTATGACCCGACCAAGCCTAAGTACTATGGTCGCTTTAACCAGGGTGTTGTGACCATCAACCTGCCCGATGTCGCGCTGAGCTCGCATCAGGACATGGACAAGTTCTGGAAGATCTTCGATGAGCGCCTTGAGCTGTGCCATCGTGCCCTGCTGTGCCGTCATGAGCGCCTGATGGGCACGCTTTCGGATGCCGCGCCGATTCTTTGGCAGTACGGCGCCCTGGCGCGTCTGAAGAAGGGCGAGACGATCGATAAGCTGCTCGTGGGCGGCTATTCCACCATCAGCCTGGGGTATGCCGGCCTGTATGAGTGCGTCAAGTACATGACGGGCCACAGCCACACCGAGAAGGAGGGCACGCCCTTTGCCATGGCCGTCATGCAGCGCATGAACGACAAGTGCGCCGAGTGGAAGGCCGAAAGCGATATTGACTTCTCGCTGTACGGTACCCCGCTTGAGTCGACGACCTACAAGTTCGCCAAGTGCCTGCAGCGTCGTTTTGGCATCATCCCGGGCGTGACGGACAAGGGCTACATCACCAACAGCTACCACGTCCACGTGTCCGAGGAGATCGACGCATTCGACAAGCTCAAGTTCGAGGGCATGTTCCAGCAGCTTTCGCCGGGCGGTGCCATCTCCTACGTCGAGGTTCCCAACATGCAGGACAACCTCAAGGCTGTCATCCGCGTGATGCAGTACATCTACGACAACATCATGTACGCCGAGCTCAACACCAAGAGCGACTACTGCCAGGTGTGCGGCTACGATGGCGAGATCAAGATTGTCGAGGATGACGGCAAGCTGGTGTGGGAGTGCCCCAGCTGCGGCAACCGCGACCAGGAGAAGATGAATGTCGCCCGTCGCACGTGCGGCTACATCGGTACCCAGTTCTGGAACCAGGGCCGAACCGAGGAGATCCGCGACCGCGTTCTGCATCTCTAATAGTCATCCCAGGCCGCCCCGTAGCGAGGCCCCGGACCTTTACTCGCTATTTCGGACAGTCCTGGCTCACGACGGAGGCGCCACTGGCGCCTCCTGTTCGTGCGGAACTCATATCGAGCAAAGGTCCGGGGCCTCGCTACGGGGCGGCCAAGTTGATGTAGCTGAGATGCAGTATGCGGTCTGCTCACTCCTCGAAGTTCTTAGCGGAAATAATTCGAGCTGCAGCTGCGATTTACTTGCGATAGCGGTTGAGCCGCAACCCAGTTTTTATTGGACCTCGAACCCTATGCTCGATGTTCGCTTCGTTCATTGAGTTACCCTTTGCATGAGGCCGGGACATATCGTCCCGCCCGCAGTTTCGCAGGCTGAAGGCCGAGAATGTTTGAGGACGGGATGATATGCCCCGGCCTCCCGGGAGAGTTACCTATGAACTACGCGAACATTAAGTATTTCGACATTGCTGATGGGGAAGGCGTTCGTACTTCTCTGTTTGTGAGCGGGTGCCGTCGTGGGTGCAAGAATTGCTTTAACTCTGTTGCGTGGGACTTTGCTGCGGGCGAGCCCTTTGATCGTGCCGTCGAGGACAAGATTATCGAGAGCCTCGATCATCCCTTTATTGACGGCCTGACGATTCTGGGTGGGGAGCCTATGGAGCCCGAGAACCAGGCGGGGCTCGTTGAGTTTGTCGAGCGTGTTCGTGCCGCTTATCCTGCGGGGTCAGGAAAGACCATTTGGTGTTTTACCGGCGACGTGCTCGAGGAGCTTATGCCGGGTGGTCGTCACCATACTGAGGTGACGGACCGTATCCTTGCCTGCCTCGACATGTTGGTGGATGGCCCGTTTGTTCAGGATCTTTATGATATCTCGTTGCGCTTCAGGGGCTCGAGTAACCAGCGTGTGATCGATATGAACGCTACGCGCGACCGCGCTGTGCGTGAGGGCGTTGCGCTTTGCGACGCTGTGCAGCTTTGGCGGGACGATCCAGTCTATTCGACCCATACTATGTAGCTTGTGGTCGATGCCGGAGGGCGTGGTACCATAGCGCGAACGTGAAATCGGAAAAGTGAGGCCCAGATGGTCGATCAGGAAAAAGTCGAGGCCGCCATTAAGCTGTTGCTTGAGGGCATAGGCGAGGACCCAACTCGTGAGGGCCTGCTGGAGACCCCGGCGCGCGTTGCCCGTATGTATGGTGAGATCGCCGGCGGCATGGACCAGAGTGCCGAGGAGCACCTGTCCAAAACCTTTGCCGTCGCTTCGAACGATTTGGTTATCGAGCGCGACATTACGTTCTACTCGCTGTGCGAACATCATCTGCTGCCGTTTTATGGCAAGGCCGCCATTGGTTATATCCCTAACGGTCGGGTGGCTGGGCTTTCCAAGCTCGCCCGCACGGTTGAGGTTTATGCCCGCCGTCTTCAGCTGCAGGAGCAACTGTGCACACAGGTTGCCGATGCCCTCATGGATTATCTCGCTCCCCAGGGAGCGATTGTGTTGATGGAGGCCGAGCATATGTGCATGACGATGCGTGGCGTGCAAAAGCCCGGCACCAAGACCGTGACGCTTGCTCGCCGCGGCGTCTTTGAGACCGATCCCGCGCTCGAGGAGCGTTTCTTTAGGATGCTGGGCCGCTAACCATGAGAGTCGTCAACGACTTTACATCGAAGACCGATGAGGGGACGTCGCGTCGCGGCTTTATGGCTTCGGGCCTGGCCCCCTTTGGTGCCATGCCTCGCATTGATTACATTTGTGCCAACGGGCTGTTCCGGCGGCACCTGGGCAACATCGTACAGTTGGAATCGGGGCGCATCTTCTGCCGCCACGGTATTGACCATCTGCTCGATGTCGCTCGCATTATGTGGATCAAGAATCTCGAGGAGCAGCTCGAATTTGACCGCGAGGTCATCTACGCCACGGCACTTCTTCACGATATCGGCAAAGATGAACAGTATGAATCGGGTATATCCCATGATGTTGCAAGCGAACGCGTCGCTGATGCGATTCTCGGCGGCATGCCCGATGACGTGGCGTTTGAGCCGGCCGATGCCGCAGCCATTAAGACGGCCATTCTGGGCCATCGAAAGCTGCGCGTGAACAGCCAACCGCTTGAGCGTCTGCTCTATGCGGCCGACAAAGCGTCGCGCGCCTGCTTTGCATGCCCCGCGCGCAATGCTTGCAACTGGAGCGATGATAAAAAGAACCTGTCGATTCGCGTGTAGTTAGTTTGCGCGGTCGGGGTTCTAAACGAAGGAGACGATCGCGATGAGTAACAAGAAACTGCCCGAGAATGCAACCAAGACTGAAGGCGCCGAGCTTGCCCGCCGTGGAAGGGGCGAAATATCCACCGCAACGGCGGTGCCCCATGTGAGCTATGACGATTTGCGCCATGCCGATCGTATTGTCATTGACGGCCTTGAGGTTTTTGCCAACCATGGCGTGTATCCCGAGGAGAACGCGCTGGGTCAGAAGTTCATCGTTTCTCTGGTGCTCTATGCCGACCTGCGCGCGGCGGGGGAGCACGATAACCTGGATGCCTCGATTGACTACGGCTCGGTGTGCCACGATGTTGATGGCTATCTGCGCGAGCATACGTTTAAACTCATCGAGGCGGCAGCCGAGGGTGTGGCCCAGATGCTGCTGCGTCGTTACCCCCTGCTGCTTGGTGTGCGCATAAAGCTCGATAAGCCGTGGGCTCCTGTTGGCCTGCCCCTGGCAAGCTGCGGTGTCGAGATCGAGCGCGTGCGGTAACCGGTTCTAATACGTCTCTATGGGTGGCTGCTTGAGCCGCTGCGACAGAGCTCTATTGTTGGGACAGTACGTGTCGAGCAGGGCGTGAAAACGCTGATTGTGGCTTGGCTCGAGCAAGTGGACGAACTCGTGGGCGACAACCATGTCGAGGCATTCGACGGGGTAGGCGGCGAGCTCGCGCGCGATGCGAATGGCGCCGGATTTGGGCGTGCATGATCCCCAGCGCGTTTTCATGCTGCGCACGGAGATGCGGGCCACGGTGACGCCCATTGCGACTTCGTACGCGTGCACGATGTCGCGCAGCGCCGATGTGACCTCGGACGCATAGAGCTGGTCGATGTGGGCTTGGAGCTCATCGGACGTTAGGCCGTCGAGGATTGCGTGCCGCTTGGCCTGTGGGCCTTCGTCCGATTCATCGGTACCCATAAAACTTGCGAAGGTGGCCTGTTTGGGTCGCGGTGCGGGTGATGCAAAGTTGTGATCGAGTGCATCCTGTACCGTGATGGGCTTGCCCCAAAGTGCAATGATGGACGAGGGGCTGAGCGGCTCTCGTGCCGTCGCCTGACGCTGCTCGCGCTGGGCAAGTCGGCTGGTAATCCAGGCGCTGTTGCGCTTCACAAACGCTTCGATACGCTCGCGGGTGGCGCCGAGCGGTGCGCTGGCGTGGACCTCACCGCTCGAAGTGACGCGTAGGTTGAAGTTCTTGACGCACTTTTTGGTAACGACGACGGGGATGGGCGTCCCATCCGGTCGGGATGCGGAAATCGTAAACTGCTGCGTCAAAAGCGGTCCTTTGGATTGGGGACGGGCCGGCATGTCGACCGTTCGGCATGCCGGCCCGCTCAAGGGATGTGAAATTAATAACGCTCAAAGAAGGCGAGCGCGTTGTCGCTGCAGAGCTTTTGCATCACGGTCTTGCCAAAGTGCTTGGAGAGCATGTTCTGGAACTCGGGCATCATGCTGGCATCGGAGAGGAAAGCCGGCACCGTGGCGCCGTCCCAGTCGCCGCCGAGCGCGATGACGTCCTCGCCGCCTAGGTCGAGCCAGTGCTCGATATGTGCCGCCAGCTGGTCGAAGGTGACGCCTGCGGCGGTCTTGTCGGTTGCGTCGTTGGAAAGGAACTCGCTGCAGTAGTTGAGGCCGACGATGCCACCCATGTCGCGAATGGTGCGGAACTGGTCGTCGGTGAGGTTGCGTTTGACGCCGCAAACCGCACGGGAGTTGGAGTGGCTGGCGACGAAGGGGCGCGTGGCGTGGGCGACAACCTCGTCAAAGCACTCATCGTTGAGATGGGAGACGTCAAGCACCATGCCGGCGTGCTCCATCTGCGTAAGTGCCTCAATGCCGGCGGCGGTGAGGCTGGCGTGGGTATCGTGTCCGCTCGCGAGCGGCCCCTGCGCATTCCAGCTGAGTGACGACATAAGCACGCCCAAGCTCTTGAGCACTTCGATCAGCGCGGGGTCCTCGGCAAAGAACGTGGCGTTTTCGATGGTATGGATGCAGGCGACCTTGCCGTCCTTGAGCGCAGGGCGAATGTCAGCGGCGCTGCGTACGTTGACCATGCGGTCGTGGTTGAGCATTGCCTGGCCGCTCATATGCGCCATGATCTGCGCCTGGAAGCGCGAGGCGTGGGCGGTGGGAATCTCGTCGGGGACAAACGTGGCGAAGCACTGTGCCCACGGCGTGTTGCCGATCTTTGCGAGCGAGATGGCGCAGGCGTTGCCCTCGATGAGGTCGAAATCTTGCGGATGCGTTTCGTCGCCGGGGAAATAACCGTCGGTGCCGGCGGTAAAGCGCAGGTCGAGATCGAGCGTGGCCCAGCCGATGCGGTCGGCGGTGTCGCAGTGTAGGTCAAATACGGGATATGCCATGGTTCCTCCGGTTGCAGCGTTTCTTTGCAAACTGTCTTTGAATTGTATGACTAGGGTATAGTTAGCGCCATATGTTCATGGCGGCCCGCGTTGTGCGCCGCCCTTATCACGGAGGTTTCCATGTCCAACCAGGGCAAGAAGGTCAAGACTCATTATCGCGGCACGCTCGACGACGGCACGCAGTTCGATAGCTCCTACGATCGCGGCGAGCCGCTGGAGTTCACCTGCGGCGCCGGTCAGATGATCAAGGGCTTCGATGCCGCTGTTGTCGACATGCAGGTGGGCGAGAAGAAGACCGTGCACATTCCTGCTGCCGATGCCTACGGCGAGCACAACCCCGAGATGGTCCTGACCTTCCCGGCCGAACAGGTTCCCAACATCGAGCAGATCGAGAAGGGCATGAAGCTCTTCCTGTCCACGCCGAGCGGTATGCCCGTCCCCGCCGTGGTCATCGATGTAACGCCCGAGGCCGTGACGCTCGACGCCAACCACGAGCTGGCCGGCAAGGATCTCAACTTTGATATCGAGCTCGTCGAGGTCGAGGGTTAGAGTATGCCTGAACGCTTGGTTTCGACGACATGCTTGGGAAATCTCAACGATCCGTCCTATGAACTCCTGCTTCGCCGGGAGCTGGGTGGTGTCTTTGAAGTTGACGAGCTGCTGCTCGATTGGGACCAGGCTGATGTATGCGCGTTTGTGGGCGTGACGGAGCTGGGGCGCACAGTCGATGTTCGGCTGGATGCTGCCGACGACGGTCGTCTTGCCGATGGTGACGTGCTCGCCATCGACCGTTCGGGCATGGCGCCCGTGGCGGTTGTCGTGCGCCTGCGCAGTGCCGAGGTTTATTTGGTCGAAGTTGACCGTATGGACCCGATTGCGCTCGCGCATGCGTGCTGGGAGATCGGCAATATGCACGCGCCGATTTTCCGAGGCGACTCGGACGAGCATACCGTGCGCATGTATACGCCGGTGCAGCCTGTTTTGGGCCGCATGCTCCGGGGTGTCGAGGGTGTTCGGCTCTCGGTGGTTACCCGTGGACTCGATGCGGCCCGGCGCTTTGCGTCGAGTGCGGCGGAGGTCGTCGTGAGCATGGCTCCCGGCTTTACCATTGTAAAAAAGACGCGCGGCTAAGCGCGCGTATGTGTAAGACGGGCTTTGAGGGGCGACCAATCAAGGTCCGTCTTGCTGTTGATAGGAGGCTTTGGGGAAAGCATATGGGTCTTGAGGGAATCAAGCTGATTGCATGCGATTTGGATGGAACACTGTTGCATTCGGGGGAGCGCGAGCCACGTTCCGAGGCATTTGAACTCATTCGCGAGCTGCACCGCCGTGGTGTTGTGTTTATGCCGGCGAGCGGTCGCCAATACGCGAGCTTGCGTTACCTCTTTGCGCCGGTGGCCGATGAGCTCGCCTATGTATGCGAGAACGGTGCCCTGGTCATGAGCGAGGGGCGTGCCGTGGTCAAGCGTTCTATGGAGCGTGGCCTGGCCATGGATATCGCGAATGCCGTGGCTGCGTACCCCCATGCCGACGTGACCCTTTCGTGCGAGGGACACCTCTACACCATGAGCGGCAACGATGCGTTTGTTGACCACCTGCGTTATGAGGTCCACTGCGATGTGGCGGTGGTCAACCGTCCCGAGGACATTGACGAGGACGTCATTAAGATTGCCTTCCAGACGCCCGAGGTGGAGCAGCCGGCGGCCTTGGAGTATTTCGAGCGCCTCTTTAGCGACCGTGTCGACGTGATGACGTCGGGAACCGAGTGGACGGACTTTATTGGCTTTGGTTCGGGTAAGGGTTCCGCGCTTGCCGATTACGGTCGTGCCCTGGGTATTTCGCCCGATGAGATGATGGCGTTTGGCGATAACGAAAACGACCGCGACATGCTCAACGTCGTGGGCCATCCCTATCTGATGGAGAGCTGCAATCCCTCTATGCGTGACATCAACGACCGCGTCCATTACGTGCGCACGGTCGAAGAGGAACTGCGTCGTCTACTTGCTGAGTAGACATTTGGGACATGTCTAGAAATCTACTTTTTGCTGCAAAGTGCGGAAAGGTGGATTTTAAGGCATGTTCCAAACATCTACCGGCAGTCGGGGCAGAGACCCTCGAAGATGGTGTAGTGCGACGTGACGTGCCACCCGATTTGCTCGGACGCTTTGGCGTCGAGCTGGGCATCGAAGGGGAGCGGTACGTCGATGACGCGGCTGCACGAGGTGCAGATGATATGCGCATGCGGCTCGATCGTGCGATCGAAGCGGCTGCCGCCCGGCGTCTTGATGGAGAGGATCTCGCCGGCGTCGGCCAAGAGATTGAGGTTGCGGTAGACCGTGCCGCGGCTGATCTTGTCATCCTGTTCGCGTACGGCGTTGTAGATTTCGTCGGCGGTGGGATGGTTATAGCTTTGGCGCACAGCGTCAAGAACCAGCTTTCGCTGCCTGGTATTCCTTCTTTGCACCGCCATGCGCCTCGCCTCTTTTCTATCAACGGTCGTAGGTAAATGATACCGTATTTAGCACACAATACTAATAACGAGGCGTGAAACCGTCTTCATTGGCAAGTGGGGCTCGGGCCTGGGCGTCTACGAGGCGAAAACGCGTTCCCATGCGCTCGTAGGAGGCATGAAGCGCCTCGAGATGAGATAGGATGTTTGCCGGAGCTCCCTGTATCTCCATCTCGACTGAGCCGTCTTCCATGTTACGCACCCAGCCGGTGAGCGCGCGAGCCTGCGCGAGGTTGGTGTTGGTAAAGCGAAAGCCAACGCCCTGGACTTGCCCCGCCCAGCGCAGGAAATAGCGCAGGGGAGTGTCTTGGGTGGCCTCGTCGCTTGCGAGTACAGTGAGCCTGCGGCGCAGCTCGAGCTCGACGTTTGATGGTTTTTGAGGCTCTCGACTGCCGCCGGTGACGCTGGAGAAGAACGTATCGAAGAGGCCCATAGCTATGCCTGCTTGCCTGCGTCGGCCGGGAAGGTTATGCCGGCCTGCTGGCGCACGGCATCCATGATGCGCAGTGAGACGAGTGTGACATCGCGGTAGTGGCCAAGCTCATGGCGTCCCGCCGGGGTCTCCCAAATCTCTTCCTTAACGTTATCGATACCGCCGATGGCGGTGATAAAGTCTGTGAGTTCGTATTCCATAGTGTTGCTCGATTTGGGCAGGTCGAGCACGCGGCCGTCCTCGCCCTGTTCGCGCGGTGCCTCGGTCGCCGAGCCGCGTACGACGTCGCCGCGATAGTCGATGCGGACGTTGCGGGGCGCGGACAGATGGTCGATCTGGATAGTGCCACGCTCGCCTTCGATCTGCGAGGGCAGCAGGTCATTCGTAATTTTGGAGTGCGCCAGCTCGACGGAGATACGGCCACCGCCGTAGCTGGCGAGGATGGAACCGCAGCCGTCGATGGGGCCGTGCGTGAGCTGTCGCGTGGTGGGGTCGAGCAGAGTAGTCATGCTCGTAAGGCCGGAGGGCATGCCGAAAATCTCGACCATGGGCTCGACGGTGTAGACACCAATGTCCATGAGGGAACCTGATGCCATATTGCAGTCGAAGATATTGGTGGCGCGTCCCGCGAGAATCTCGTTGTAGCGCGAGGAATACTTGCCAAAGCGCAATGAGGCGCGGCGGATGGGGGCGATCTCGCCCAGGGCGTCCTCGATGGCGTGGAAGGCGGGATCGTGGAGGGGACGCATGGCCTCGAGGGCCACGACACCTGCTGCCTCGGCAGCGCGGAAGACTTCCAGCGCCTGCGCTTCGGTGGCGCAGAAGGGTTTCTCGACGATGACGTGCTTGCCACCGGCGATGCAGGCAAGGGCCTGCTCGTAGTGAAGTGCGTTAGGGCTGCCGATATAGACGGCGTCGACGTCGACGGCTGCCGCAAGCTCATCGAGTGACGTAAAGTTTCGCTCGCCACCGCGCTCGGCGGTAAAGGCAGTACCGCGATTGGCGTCGCGTGAAAGCGTGCCCACAAACGCGGCTTGGTCGTTGGCGTTGACGACTTGGATAAAGTCGTCGGTGATCATGGATGTGCCGATGGTCGCGATGCGCAGCATACGTCCCCCTTGCGTTGTTTGGTCTACAGGATGAGTGTAGCGCGCGGGGATATAAAGCTGCGCGAAAACGCTATTACAGGTCGCTCTCGTTAAAGCCGGTGTCGATATCGAGGTTGCTGCCGTCGGCCGCCGTGGTTGCGAGCTCATCGCAGCGCTCGTTGAGCTCGTGGCCGGCGTGACCCTTAACCCAGATGAACTCAACCTTGTGCTTACTTTTGGCGGTGAGTAGGCGCTCCCACAGGTCGCGGTTCTTGACGGGCTGCTTGTTGGCGGTTTTCCATCCGCGCTTTTTCCAGCCGTCGATCCAGTGCTTGTTGAAGGCGTTGACGACGTACTGCGAATCGGAATGGACTTCGACCTCGCAGGGGCGGTTGAGCGCCTCGAGCGCCACGATGACCGCCATGAGTTCCATACGGTTGTTGGTGGTCTTGGCGTAGCCGCGTGAAAGCTCGGAGGTGAAGGTCTTGCCGGCGGGGTTGGCGTATTTGAGTACGGCGCCGTAGCCGCCGCGTCCCGGATTTGATCGGGCCGAGCCGTCGGTGTAGATGATGACCTTCACATGGTTCCTTTCGTTGGGTACGTTTCGTGTGAGTGACCATTGTAGCGCCGCGTTCGTCGAGGGCTAGCAATCTACGATTTCTACCCCGTCTTCCGACAGTTAGTTGGCATGGATGATGCGGTTGAGCTCGTCGAGGTATTGCTGCAAGAGGGGAGAGGGCTTGCGCTCATCGTGCATGATATAGCCTACGTGCATCGTTGGGGCGTCTGCTAACGGGATCGATGCCATACCCCATTGCATTTCATTGGAGAGGACACCGGTCGACAGGGTGTAGCCGTTCGACGTGATAAGTAAGTTGGTAAGTGTTCCGCGGTCCGAGATTCGTATGTTGCGGTCGCAAGGGATATAGCTAAAAGGTTCCTCGGCGTAATAGAAGGAGTTTGAGGTTCCCTGCTCAAAGCTATAACGCGTATAGGGTGTGAGGTCGGCAAGGGACAGCTGCGGGCGGCGGGCAAGCGGGTGGCGCTCGCTAACGAAGACGTGGACCGTCGCGTCGAATAGGGGATGGAAGCTCGCGCGCGCATCGGCAAAAGCCTTCTGCAGAACGCGGGCGTTAAAGTCGTCCAGATAGAGGATGCCGATGTCGCTGCGAAATGCGCGGACGTCATCGATGATCTGCGATGTGGTGGTCTCGCGCATGATGAACTCGAACTTGCTGTCGCGGCAGCGCTCGACTACGTTGACAAAGGCCTCGACCGAAAAGGCGTAGTGCTGGGCGGAAATGGCGAGGCGGGCTTGCGGGGTACCGCCGTCCTCGTAGCGGGCCTCGAGCATGTCGGCCTGCTCTACGACCTGGCGTGCATAACCCAAAAGCTCGGTGCCGTCGTTGGTGAGCGTGACGCCGCGGCTGGAGCGCGTAAAGATCTCCAGATGGAGCTCCTGTTCCAGGCTTTTGACGGCGTTGGAGATATTGGACTGTGCGGTATAGAGGCGCTGTGCTGCGGCGTTAATTGAGCCGGATTCTGCCACGGCGATAAGAAAACGAAGCTGCTGGAGGGTCATCGGCGCCCGTCCTTTCGATAGCTATCTAAAAAACAGATAACAGGTTAGCGCTTTTAAGTGATTGACCGAGGGAAACAATGCTCGTACTATTCAAAACACACAAAGGCGGTAGGTAATTAAGCCAACCACGGAACCGGGATGCGAAAGGAGGCCCACATATGAATTGCTTACCAAGACGAATGCCGGGCTCCTGTTTGCGCCCGTCGGCGTGATCAGGAGACAGCGACTTACTTCTCTCTAATTTATTTACTTTTGTTCGATCAAGGAGATCATCATGAGCCAGTTCATCAACAACCCCGAGCACACCTTTGGTTTCGATACCCTGCAGCTTCACGTTGGCCAGGAGAGCGCCGATCCTGCATCCGACTCCCGTGCCGTGCCTATCTATCAGACCACGAGCTATGTGTTCCGCAACTCCCAGCACGCCGCCGATCGCTTTGGTCTTGCCGACGCCGGTAACATCTACGGCCGTTTGACCAACTCCACCCAGGGCGTCTTCGAGGACCGTATCGCCGCGCTCGAGGGTGGCGTGGCGGGTCTTGCCGTCGCCTCCGGTGCTGCTGCCATCACCTATACCCTGCAGGCTCTTGCCCAGGCCGGTGACCACGTGGTCGCCCAGAAGACCATCTACGGCGGTTCCTACAACCTGCTGGAGCATACGCTCTCCCAGTTTGGTGTCGAGACCACGTTTGTCGATGTCCATAACCTGGAAGAGGTTGAGGGTGCCATCAAGGACAACACCACGGTCATCTATCTCGAGACGCTCGGCAACCCCAACTCCGACATCCCCAATATCGACGCCATCTCCGAGATCGCCAAGAAGCACGGTCTGCCGGTTGTCGTCGACAACACCTTCGGCACCCCGTATCTGTTCCGTCCGTTGGAGCACGGCGCCAACATTGTCGTTCACTCTGCAACTAAGTTCATCGGCGGCCACGGCACCTCGCTGGGCGGTATGATTGTCGATGGCGGCAACTTTGACTGGAAGGCGAGCGGCAAGTATGCGCAGATCGCTGAGCCCAACCCCTCCTACCACGGTGTTTCGTTTGCCGAGGCTGCCGGTCCCACCGCCTTCGCAACCTATGTCCGCGCTATCTTGCTGCGTGACGAGGGCGCCTGCATCAGCCCGTTCAACGCCTGGGTCCTGCTCCAGGGCACCGAGACTCTGTCGCTGCGCGTTGACCGCCATGTCGAGAACACCAAGAAGGTCGTTGAGTTCTTGGTTGGTGACAGCCACGTCGCCAAGGTGAACCACCCGAGCCTGTCTGAGCACCCCGATCACGAGCTCTATCAGAAGTACTTCCCCAACGGCGGTGCTTCGATCTTTACCTTTGAGATTAAGGGTGGCCAGGAGGCGGCTTGGAAGTTCATCGATCATCTGCAGGTGTTCTCGCTGCTTGCCAACGTGGCCGACGTCAAGTCGCTCGTCGTGCACCCGGCTACCACCACGCACTCCCAGCTCTCTGCCGAGGAGCTCGCCGAGCAGAACATTACGCCCTCCACGATCCGTCTTTCCATCGGTACCGAGAACGCCGAGGATATCATTTGGGATCTGAAGCAGGCCTTCGCCGCGCTGGACGAGTAAGGCGACTTGTGTAAGGACCCCTTGCGACTCGATAGGTATAACTGCATAAAATGCCTGCTCAAGGCGCCTGTGCGAACAATGGTTGCACAGGCGCATTTTTTGCATAGAACGGGTGCAAAAACAGGGTTTTTGACACGCTTTATGCATTCGAGTTGTGGAAAACTCCTGTTGAGAGGATGTGAGTTTTACGCAATTGACGTGCACCTTTTAAGTAAAACCGCAGGTCGCGATTTGCTCGGGGTACTATGCAGCGCGATTGAATCACACGCAGCTCAAACGCAGCAAAAACGCACTACGGAGGTTTCCAGCTACATGAGGATCGATTCACGAAAACCGAAAGCCGCCGCCCTTTCCGCCGCTCTGACCGTGGCACTTTTGGCGGGCGCCGGTGCAACTGATGCCCACGCCGCAACACTGTCCGATACGGTTGGATCTACGCCGTCCGAGACGACGCTGGTGCAGCCTGTTGACTATCGCGGCGATGGTTATGGCTCCATGCAGGAGTGGAACGCCTCGATGGAGGCCAAGCGCGATTCCCTGGAGATGCGCGCTCAGATCATCATGAATATGTACGGTGACTATGCCACCGATGACGAGCGCGCTGTGCTGCAGGGTTGTATCGATGGTGCGGGCAGTCTTTTGACGATGGGGGAGGTCGACGCGAAGTCGACCGAGCTCGATGAGCTGCGCACTGCGCTTGAGGATGCCAAGCGCGAAGCGCTCGAGGCCGCTGCCGCCGAGGCGGAGGCTGCCGAGGCCGTCCAAGCTTCGTACTACAACGCCGGTTACACTCCGTCCTACGCGTCTGCCGCGTCCTACGCGAACGGATCGGGCCTGACGCGCTCTGCGGGTGTCAATAACTACAACGGGCGCCGCGAGACCTATTACAGCAGCAATGTGCTTTATCACTATCGCACGGGCGAATGGACTCAGGATTCTGAGGGCTTCTGGCGTGATTCCGACGGCTATTACGTTGTTGCCGCGGGCGATATGGCCCAGGGCTCGACCTTTACGGGCTCCAAGGGTGATTGCAAGGTCTATGACTCCGGCTGCGCTGCCGGAACCACCGACTACTACACCGGTTGGTAATTTTTTCTGCATCACGGATATTTGGCGGACGGGTGTCTTTACCGAGCTTTAGGGCAACGTAAGGACGTCCGTTCTATGTATGCGTTTGAGTTAACAGAGCCCTTACCGTGGCGGTACGCTGGGCGTATGGATGCGGGGCACACTGGTTCTTGAGAAATAAGGTCTTTCTCTTGGAGGAAGTGGTCTTGTGAATGCTCGAGATATTGCCGTTGCCGCCGTCGCGTTGATGCTCGGCTGCCTTGGTCCTACGGCCGCGCTCGTCGCGGGCATGCAGGGGACATGCGGGGCTGCTCCTATCGTGGCCGGCGCGCTGATCGCGGCCACACTGCTGGGAAGCGCCGGTGTTGTCCTTTGTCGCGACGATGAGGACGAGGTGCCGGAGTCGCAACACTAGCTGTTGTGAGATTGGCCGCCGGTCATAGACGAAGATGAAGGCCGCCGCAGGGGAAAGGTCCCCTTGCGGCGGTTTTGCTGTTAAGACTGTTGAATGCGGCGCGTTGGCGCTACCAGCTTTTCTCGATATCGCGGATGCGTCGATAGAGCCACTCGTTTTGCGGTGCCTGGATATGGTGTTTGGCTGCGAGGCGGCAGATGGTGCCCGCGAACTCATCAACCTCGGTTTTGCGCCTTGCGATGCGGTCTTGAGCCATCGAGGGCATACCAGCGGGGTCGATTCCCTCGATGAGGTGCACCATTTGCGTCAGGTCTGCCTCGGTCAGCTCAATGCCCTCGGCGTTGGCGACCGCAAGCGTCTCGCGCATGGCGGAGACAAAACAGCGGCGCTGCTCGGAGCCCGGCTCCGTGGCGCTTCCGTAGGTCCCGCCGTAGGCCATGCAGGTCTGGTTGATGCCGTCGTTGAGCATGAGTTTGGCCCACATGCGGTGCGCAATGTCGCTCTCGACGGTATGGGCGATGCCGCAGCGCGTATAGAGCTCGTCGATGGCGGTAACGGTTGCGGGCTTGGTGCCCGCTGCCGCGCCAAAGCGAATCTCGCCCGCATTGGTAAAGGTGAGCGCGCCGTTGAGGAACACGGCGTCCATGCCCTGGCAGATACCAAGAACGGTATGCTCCCAGCCAAAACGTTCGGCAATCTTTTGCTCGCTCGTAATGCCGTTGCACAGCGAGGCGATGAGCGTGTTGGGTCCCACGACACGCTCCATAGTCTTGAGTGCTTGGTCGAGACCGGTGGTCTTGACCGTCAGGATGACCAGATCGGTGGGTGTCGCCTCGCTGGCGCGGACGGACGTGAGATCGCAGGGCTTGCCGTTGACGGTGAGCGCGTCGTTCGCATGGCGCTCAAAGCGAGCGTCGTCCATGACGTATTCGACGGCGTCGTTGCCGAGGGCCTTGGCAATCATGCTGCCGTAGAGCAGGCCGACGCCGCCCTTGCCGATAAAAGCGACCTTGTTGATCTGCATGTGAATCATCTCCCCATATAAAAGGCGCCCGCGTAAGGGGCGCCTGATGGATTGTATGCTGCCAGGGTGATTGGCGGGTGCGCGGGGCGGCTGTTATGAAAAAGAAACTATTGCGCTGTGCGCTTATGCCGCGGGGCAGACCGCAAAGACGCGGGCGGGGTATCCGACGCCATCGCGGACCTTGGGGAAGGTGCAGAAGATGACGGCACCCGTGGCGGGGAGCTCGTCCAGATGGTCCATGACTTCGATCTGATAGCGGTCGACCGAGAGGATGTATTGCTCGCCGGGGTAGGGGTAGGGGTAGGCGTCCTCGCGCGTGGTGATGGTCGCCGGATCGGTATCTGCGGGCTCGTGGCCGATGGCGCCGATATTGCGTTCCTCTACAAGCCACTTGATGGCATCGAGGTCCCAGCCGGGGTAGTGGGGCTGGCCGTCCTCGTCCTTGTTTTCCAGATCGGCGAGCTTGGACCAGTCGGAGCGGAAGGCGACGAAAGCGTCCTCGGGAATGCGACCGTGCTCGTCCTCCCAAGTTTTGAGGTCATCGACGGTTAGGATAAAGTCGGGGTTTGCGGCGCATTCCTCGTGCTTGTCGATCACGCAGAGCGGATGCATAAACTCGATGGGCTCGATCTCGCCGAGGGAGCGGCCGTCGATATGGAAGTGGCGCGGTGCATCGACGTGGGTGCCGTATTGCGAGGCGACCGAATACTGAAAGCAGCGCATGGGCGCGAGCATGTCCCCGGGCGTGTTTGGCAGATAGTCGAAGAGCTTGGTGGACTCAAACGGCTTAAAGCCAAACCAGTGCGGGGTGTCGCACGAGAGCGTGTGGGTGAGGTCGACCCAGCGATAATCGGTGCTTTTGAGCTGGGAGGCGAGGTTCCAAAGGTCGAGCGCGGGCATGGGCGACTCCTTTCATCGGGCTTTTTGCTGATGTTAAAGCGGTGCCGTGACGGCTCGATTTCTGCTGCGTTACGATACGTTCTCGATTGCGATTCCACGATGTTTCGGCTGCGTGACCATTGTGTTTCGCCTTGCCGGGGCGCTGATGGCGAAGGGAGGGGCCATGCAATATCGCGTTGACCCCAAAAGTGGTAACCGAATATCCGCTCTGGGTCTGGGCTGCATGAGGTTTCCCGGTGCGCCGGGACGCCCGGATGCGAAGACCGCCGACGCCATCATCTCCCGTGCGGTGGAGCAGGGGATTAACTACCTGGACACGGCCTATCTCTATCCCGGCAACGAGGCGTGCGTAGGTGCGTCGCTTGAGCGCCTGGGCTTGCGCGACCAGGTTTTGCTCGCAACCAAGCTGCCGCATGCTTCGTGCAAATGCGCGGAGGATTTCGACCGGTTCTTCGACGAGCAACTGCGCCGCCTACGGACCGACCATATCGACTATTACCTCATGCACAACATTACCTCGCCCGCCCAGTGGGAACGTGTGATGGCGTTGGGCATCGAGGACTGGATTGCGCGCCAAAAGGCTTCGGGGCGCATTCGCCAGATCGGTTTTTCGTACCACGGCAGCGTGGCGGATTTCCTGACGATGCTCGATGCGTACGAGTGGGACTTTTGCCAGATCCAGTACAACTACGCTGGAGAGCGCTACCAAGCGGGAACGGCGGGACTCATGGCAGCCGCCGAGCGCGGGCTCGCGGTGTTTGTGATGGAACCGCTTTTGGGTGGACGCCTGGCGGGCAAACTGCCTCCGCGGGCCCGCGCCGTGCTCGATAGTGCCCGTGACCCGCATTTGCGCACTCCTGCCGCCTGGGGTCTTTCGTGGGTGTGGAATCATCCTCAGGTGACGATGCTGCTTTCGGGTATGACCGATACCGCGCAGGTGGATGAGAATTCGTCACTGGCAGACCTCACATTGCCGAATTCGATGACTGCCAACCAGCTCGACACGGTCGCGCACGTGCTGGATGAGTTTGAAAAATCGAATCGCGTGCCCTGCACGGGATGCAGCTACTGCATGCCATGTCCCAAGGGTATCAACATTCCCGGCTGCTTTGCCGCCTACAACGCGAGCTATGCGCACAGCTGGTTTACGGGGCTGTCGCAATACTTTACGGCGAGTGCGGTGCGCACGAGCGAGCCCAAGCTGGTGAGCAATTGCGTCAAGTGCGGCAAATGCGCGCGCCACTGCCCGCAGCATATCGATATCCCCGAGCGTCTCGATGACGTGCGCCGACGCTTCCAGCCGGGCCCCGTAACGGCCATGCTTAAAGTCTTCGGCAAAACACGCTCCTCATGACCCTTTTATATCTTGTGATGGAATAGTTCCTGTTTGCGGCAGAATAGGGCGATAGCAGGAACTATTTCGCCGCAACTGATGGGAGGCTATCGTGGGTGACCGAGGTTTACGTAATGATTCGCGTGAGGTTCGTTGGGGCATTTTGGGCGCTGGGTACATTTCTCATCGATTTGCATCGTCGCTTAAGAAGGCCGACGGGGCACGGCTGGTGGCTGCGGCCGGCCGCACTCCTGCACATGTCGAGGAATTTTGCCGAGCGTTTTCGATCGATGCTGCGCATGGCCATGCCTCGGTCGACGATAACGGCAATGCGGCTTATGACGCGCTGATTGCCGACCCCGATGTCGACGCAATCTACTTGGCTCTTCCGCATGGCATGCATACGCGTTGGGCCTGTCGCGCGCTGCGCGCCGGAAAGGCCGTGTTGTGCGAAAAGCCGGCCGTTTTGAGTGAGGAAGAGGCTCTCTCGATTGCCTCCACCTCTCGCGAGCGCGGCGTGCTGTTTATGGAGGCGATGAAGAATCGGTTTTGCCCGATGCGCACTCGCGTGAAAGACTTGCTTGCGTCGGGTGAGCTTGGCCGTATTGTCTCGATTGAAAGCGTGCAAAAGCTCGATTACGGCGAGTCTCCTTCGGGCTATCTGCTTGATCCGTTGCAGGGCGGCTGTCTATATGACATGGGCTGCTATGCGGTCGGTTGGTTTGAGGATTTGCTCGCGGGCGCGTGCGAGGTTTCGTCCCGTGAAGTTCGCTGGCGTGACGTATCAGGCGGCCGCGTCGATTGGGCCGACGAGATCCATATGAGCGTCGGCGGTATACCCATTCATATGGCGTGCGACGGCAAAGCAACATATGAAAGCCGCTTAACGATTGCCTGTGAGCGGGGCTCGTTGGAAATCGAGCGTCTCCATCGCCCCGAGCGCGCTCATGTGAAGTATTCCGACGGTCGAACGCTAGAAATAAATGCCCCGTTTGAGGTCGATGATTTCTACGGCGAAATCCAGCATGCGACGCAGCTCATTCAGGCGGGGAAACTCGAGAGTCCCGTCATGCCCCTTGCCGCCACGCAGCGCTGCGCGCACATCATCGATGCGATTCGTTTGAAACTTTAGGGCGTGGGGGCATGGCACCAGCGCTTGGAATGCCTGGAGGCCTTTGTCCCTGATGCCCCTTTTATAACTTGCGGTGGAATACGGTCTGTTTGCGCCAAAATAGGGCACCAATAGACCGTATTTCACCGCAACTGATAAGGGAGAGCTGGAGATGCTGACGATCGGGTGTCATCTTTCGACGACGAAGGGCTATCGGGCAATGGGGGAGGCGGCGCTGTCCATTGGCGCCAATACCTTTGCGTTCTTTACGCGCAACCCGCGCGGTGGCAAGGCAAAAGAACTTGACATGGATGACGTGGCGGCTCTGCGCGAGCTTATGGCGCAAAACGACTTTGGACCGCTGGTGGCGCATGCCCCGTATACCTACAACCCCTGTTCTGTCAAAGAGCGGGCGCGCGAGTTTGCCTTGGAGGCAATGGCCGAGGACTTGCAGCGTCTGGAAGCACTGCCCGGCAACTACTACAACTTCCACCCCGGTGCGCATGTGGGACAGGGGGCAGACGCCGGCATTCAGATGATTGTCGACACCCTGTGCCAGGTGATGTTTGAGGGCCAGCAGACGACGGTGCTGCTCGAGACCATGGCCGGCAAGGGTACCGAGGTGGGCCGCAGCTTTGAGGAACTGGCGTGCATTATCGAGGGCGTTGCCGCCAAGTGCCCAGAGCTGTCCGATAAGCTGGGCGTTTGTTTGGATACCTGCCATGTGAGCGATGCCGGCTACGACATCATCCATGATCTGGACGGCGTACTCGACGAGTTCGACCGCGTGGTGGGTATCGATCGCTTGCATGCCGTACACATCAACGATTCGAAGAACCCTTGTGGCGCCCATAAAGATCGTCACGAGTGCATCGGCAAGGGATACCTTGGCAGCGGGGAATTTGGTGGCGGTATGCAGGTTATGCAGAATATTGTATCGAATGGCCATTTGCGTTCGCTGCCGTTTATTTTGGAGACTCCGAACGAACTTGCAGGTTATGCAGCTGAAATTAGACTATTAAGGTCATTGCAGCAGTAATGACTGTCACAAAGTAGAGTATTCCATTCACGTTATGGGTTTGTTTCAATCAGTTTTCTCATTGCAGATTCGTAATTCCGGGTGCATAATAGCCAACAGTTTTTGCAGACCTCTGAATCAAACGAGGTCACCGGAAGGAGACTCATTATGAAGCTGAAGAAGCTTGGCGCATTTGCCGCCACGGGTGCTATGGCGCTCGCCCTTGCTCTGACGGGCTGCGGTTCGTCCAACGCCACCTCTGGTTCTGATGCCGGTTCCAGCAGTTCTGACGACGCTAAGGTCGAGAAGGTCGACGGCTCCAAGGAGTACGCGCTCGTCAAGGACGGCACGCTGACCGTCGGCACCTCTGCCGAGTACGCTCCGTTTGAGTACAAAGATGACAACGGCGATTATCAGGGCTTTGACCTTGAGCTCATCAAGGCTATCGGCGACAAGCTGGGCCTGGATGTCGAGTATGTCAACAATGACTTTGACACGCTGGTTCCGGGCGTCGCTTCGGGCGCCAAGTATGACGTTTCCATCGCGGCTATCACCGACACGCCCGAGCGTGAGAAGGAAGTCACTTTCTCTGATTCCTACTACATGGACGATCAGGCTATCGTGACCAAGGTCGATAACACCGACATCACGGCCGACAACTACAGCGAGAAGCTCAACAACGCCGACGCTACCATCATCGTCCAGTCTGGCTCGACCGCCGAGGCCTTTGCCCAGGAGAACTTCCCCAAGGCCAAGATCGTCCCCTACAAGGACGCCACCGAGTGCTTCAGTGCCCTGCAGTCCGATAAGGGCGACGCCGTAGTCACCAACCGCTCCGTTGCCAGCCAGTTGACCGCCGAGCAGTTCAACACCTGCCAGACCATCAAGCAGATCAGCACCGGCGAGGAGTACGCCATCGCCATCAACCAGGGCAACACCAAGCTCAAGGACGACATCAACCAGGCCATCAAGGACCTGACCGACGACGGTACCGTCGACGCCCTCATGGCTAAGTACAATATCAAGTAAAATAACTACTTGATTGCGCGCGGGCCCTTTTCGTTTTGGCGGAAAGGGCCTTCGCGCTTCTCTTGACGGAGAGCGTTTCCGTCTCGTTTTGCCGGCAACTTCTACGATAGGAGCCACCTTGTCTCGACTGAACAAAGGGGCCGCGGAGCAGCGTTTTCCACTGCCCTCGATGCTCCAAAAGCTGGCCTGTGCCCTGGCTGTGGCGCTCGCCCTGGTATGCGCGGGGGCCTGCGTGCCCACGACCGCCCAGGCGCTTGAGACCGCAAAGATTACCGCCCGACCCAACACCGGTTCGGGCAGCGATGTGGTCGGCGGCACCGAGACGCGCATCACTTGGGAAGTTCAGGCCGATGCCGACGAGGAGCTGAGCGGTCTTTCGCTGACGTTTGTCGACGGTACGACGTTTGGTACCGATGACACTCGATTGACGATGCTCTCGGGCGAGGACCTCATGGATCGTACGCCCATGAAGCCCACGTGCAAGGCTGACGGCCAGACGCTCAAGATTGACTTTGGTGAGACGGCGCCTGCCGGCGGCTATTTCCGCGTCGAGGTTTACGGCGTGACCTTCCCCGTCGAGGGCGGCGATGAGGCCTTTAGCGGCACCTGCACTTTGGCCGATGGCTCGACCAAGAAGATCTCCAAGATTCCTTCCGTCGAGATTAAGGGCGTGACGGCATTCGATAACTTCCTGGCCGACCTTAAGGAGCAGCCGTGGGTCGAGGCGTGGAACTCCAATATGTTCCTGCGCCTGTTCCTGAACCCGGTCATTTTGGTCCAGAGCCTGCCGATCGTCTTCAAGGGCTTCCTCATGTCGCTTTCGATCGTGCTTGTGGCGTTTCCGCTGGCAATTCCCTTCGGTTTCGCCCTGTCGCTCATGCGCATCTCCAAGTCGCGCATCCTGCGCTGCCTCGCCGGCATCTACGTGAATATCATTCGCGGTACGCCGGCGTTCCTGCAGATCTATATCGCGTTCTTCGGTCTGCCGTTGGCCGGCGTCAAGGTTGATGACTACGTGCTCGGCGTCATCGTCATGGCCATGAATTCGTCTGCCTATCTGTGTGAGATCTTCCGCGCCGGTATTCAATCGATCCCCAAGGGCCAAAACGAGGCTGCTCGCTCTCTGGGCATGAATGCCTTCCAGACGCTGCTCTACGTTATGATTCCGCAGACGTTCCGCAATGTTTTGCCTACGCTGACCAGCGAGTTTATCTTGCTTTACAAGGATACGTCGCTGCTTGCCGCCGTGGGTGTGGTCGAAATCGTCATGAACGCCCGTACCATCGTGGCCACGACGGGCTCCATTACACCGTACGTGGTTGCCGCCCTGTTCTATCTGGTCATCACCCTGCCGCTCGCTCGCTTGGTGAGCGGTCTTGAGGCGAGGCTTTTGGGTACGACCGAGACCAAGAAGAAGCGTCCCGCCAAGAGCGCCGGACAGGTTGTCGCGACGCCTGCCGATCACATCGCCGGTCTGTAAGGAGGTCCTATCATGAGCGAAACCAATAACTCGAACGAGGTCGTCGTCAGCATTAAGAACCTCCAGAAGGCCTTTGGCGATAACGTGGTCCTGCGCGATATCGATCTGGATGTGCATAAGGGCGAGGTCGTCGTAGTTCTGGGTCCTTCGGGCTCGGGCAAGTCGACGATGCTTCGCTGCATCAATCGTCTGGAGCATCCTACGAGTGGTTCGATTGTCGTCGAGGGCGTGGATGTGTGCGCCAAGGGCGTTGACCTCAATAAGGTGCGTACGCACTTGGGCATGGTGTTTCAGCAGTTCAACCTGTTCCCGCACCTGTCGGTCAAAAAGAACGTCATGCTTGCGCAGCAAAAGGTGCTCAAGCGCAGCAAGGAAGAGGCCGAGAAGATCGCCGTCGAGGAGCTGACCAAGGTCGGTCTTGCCGAGCGTATCGACTTTATGCCGAGCCAGCTCTCGGGCGGCCAGCAGCAGCGCGTTGCCATCGCCCGCGCCCTGTCGATGAACCCTCACGTTATGCTCTTTGACGAGGCCACGTCGGCGCTCGATCCCGAGCTGGTTCGCGACGTTCTGGGTGTCATGCGCGACCTGGCACGCGATGGCATGACCATGATCGTCGTGACGCACGAGATGGGCTTTGCCCGCGACGTCGCCGACCGCGTCGTCTTTATGGACGGCGGCGTCATTGTGGAAGAGGGTACGCCGAGCGAGGTCTTCGACCACCCCAAGAGCGAGCGCACCAAGGCGTTCTTGGGCAATATCTCGTAGCCGGTTGATGTAACTGCCGTTATAAAAGAGCGGGGGCTGGACTTGAATCCAGCCCCCGCTCTTTTGTAGGGATGAGGATGCGCTTTGATGCAGACTCTTTTGGAGGTCCTGGGTTCGTTACGCGAGCTCGGCTCCGAGGGCCTTGCAAGCGGTCTCGCCCTCATCGTCGGGCGCATCGTAGCAAATGACGGAATCGACGACATTGACGCCCGCCTCGTCGGCATCGGCCTTCCAGTTGTCCATCCACTCGCCCTCGGCCCACGAATAAGAGCCAAAGAGGACGACCTTCTTATCGCCGAGGGTCTCCTTGACCTCGTCCCACATAGGCTGGAACTCGTCATACTCAAGCTCCTCGGAACCCATGGCGGGGCAGCCGAAGGCAATGGCGTCATAGCTGGCGGCCTTGTCTGCGGAGAAGTCGGCGCAGGAGATGACCTCTGCCTCGGCGCCGGCACCGGTTGCGCCCTCGGCAACGAAGTTTGCCATGGCCTCGGTGTTGCCTGTACCGCTCCAGTAGACTACTGCGATCTTGCTCATATGTTTTCCTTTCGGTTGCGCGGCGTGCGGCCGCGTTTTGTATGCTCTATCGGGTTGCCTGGACAAGTTGTTCCAGGGTGCAGCCCTGTTGATAGATGTAGGTAAGGTATTGCGTGCATGCACGATAGGAATCGAAGGTCGTGAGCGCCTGCTCAACATTTGTGTATACCTTCCATGCGCCAAAGACCTTATAGTTTTCGCCGTGCTGGACGATAAACTGATGGACATCTTCGTAGGGATAGCCCAAAAAATAGCCAATTTCGTGGGGGAACTCGCACATGCACCCCGTATCGCAGTGCCTATTTCGCGCTAGCGCGCAGACGCTGCCGTCATAGGCGCTCTCTGCGGCATTGCTGCTTGCCAGCGTGATGCGCGCGGCGAGATGCACCAGGGATGCGGGCAGGTTGTGGACATCGTAACCTTCGGCGGCTAGCGCCGTCGTGGCACGGGGGTCGGAGAGGTATCGCATGAGGTCCGCAGGGCGATACACATAGATGAGCGCTCCGCACGGCCGCCAGACCAAAACGCTCATATGGATTCCGAGTGGCTGGAGCTCGCGGTTGCATTGGGCTATGACGGCGAGCAGGCGAGAGCGTCGCTCTTCGATATGGGCGGCGCCGGGTTTTCCGTTTTGGTTGGCGTAAACGCCGGGATAGGTAAAGAGCGAAGCCGGCTTGATACCTGCGAGCGTAGGGGAGCAGTTGCGCACGACAGCCGTTTGGTATGTTGGGATGTCAATGGTTCGAGTCACGATGCTCCTTTCGGGTCCTCAGTTGTTAGCCTAGGAAAACTTATACACGAAAGTAAGCCATGGTCAACAAAAAAGTTTGAAGAGGGAAACTAATTGACCGAACGGACACGATTTTGGGTTAAGATGAGGACACCCCATGGGGGTATCTAGATAGTGCTACTTGAAAGGGGAACGCATGAGCGACTTGCTCAACCCTGCGAATCTCATCGTGTTGGCCGTCATTGCCGTCGGCATGTTTTTTGGACTGCGTCGCATTGTCGCTTCGACACACGGAAAGAGCTGCTGCAGCGATGGCGCGAGCGGTAAGAAGGCCAAAAAGGTTGTTGTGGTGGATACCGATGCATCGCACTATCCCTATAGCGATGAGCTGCTCATCGGCGGCATGAGCTGTGACGGCTGCGCTCAGAACGTAGCCAATGCCCTCAATGCGCTGGATGGCGTGTGGGCAACGGTGACGTATGCGGACCACACAGCGCGCGTGCGCTCCAAGCGGCCGATCGATCGCGGTGTCCTTGAGGCTGTCGTGAGAGATGCGGGTTACTACGTCATGACGCTGTAGGCCTTGCCTTGGATGCGCGTCCTTGTCTAGGCTCGTCCGCGTAGCTCGATGTCCTGGATGTCGTCGAAGTCGATGGCGATATCTTTGAGCTTGAGGAGTTTGAAAGCAGGGAGCGCCTCGTCGAGGATGCCGGTGCGGCTGCGATAGCCGTATGTATCGTAATAGGTGACACGAACCAAGTCGCCGCGCTTGAGGCCCTCGAGCTTTTTCGAAAGTTCGAGGGCTTTTTCTTCTGTGAGTTCGCATTTTGGCTCGGCGGTGATCTCTTGTTTACGCACGAGCTCGTAGTATCCCGTGAGGGCGGCAAAGGGCATAAACTGCGCGGCACGGCCGGCACGGACGGTGCCGTTGGCGGTGAGCCTGGGGTCGGCGGAGCGACGTCTTCCCTCGGGGTCCGCTAGGCGTTCAAAAGGTGTCGGTGGCCGCATCGGCTGTTGTTGGGACTTAGGCACGATGTCCTCCTACCTGATCGTTGCGTTCGCGCGCGGTGGCGCCGGCGGTAAAGCTCAGCCCCTTAACCAGCGCGTTCTTGCCGTATTTGCCTTTCACGGCCAGCACGGCGCGTGCCAGGTCGCGCTCGCGCTCATCGGCCTCGATATCGCTGAACAGATCGATGGTGGCAAATTCCTCGGGCATGAGGTTGCCAAATCCCAGATTGATGCGCTTGACCGGTCGTTTGGGATCGACAGTCTGCGCCCAGAGCTCATCGAAATAGCCCATGATCTTCTTGAACGAATTGGTACGCTCGGGCAGCTTTCGCGAGGCGTTGGAGTGCGCAAAGAGTGCGGCATAGCCACCGCGCGGTTTGCCGCCATGCTCTCCCACAAAGATGCCATCGATTGCCTGCGCTTCGCGCACCAGGCGACGCCGTTCGTCATCGCGCTGGACGGGCTTGGGCGCACGGGGCGCGAGCTCGGGGCCGGCGGTTGCGGTGGGTTCGATACTCGATGTGCTCGAGCGCAGGTGCCCGCATCCGTCCACATACTGCGCTGTACCGCTGGCGTCGAGGCGGCGTATGTCGGCGCGTTCGCTCGCGTAGCCCACAAAGAGCGAGATGCTGTCGCAGACCACGTGCTTATCGACCAAGTCTAAAACGGCGTTGTCGACCATCTCGCGCAAGACGGTATAGGCCTGTTCGTAGGCATAACCCTTCGAGAGCACCTGTCCTGTGGTGGTCGAAGTTGCTTGCGGGCGATAGGCTTGGATGTCGGCGATGGTTGTCGGCTCGCGCCCGAAGGTATGGTCGATGAGATATTCGGCATTGACGCCGAGCTCGTCGTAAAGCAGGTTTTCGTCGAGCGCCGCGACGCCCATCAGATCGTAGACGCCGTATTTCTCGAGGCGGGCTGCCACGCCGGGACCGATGCCCCAGATATCGGTGATGGGACGATGGGGCCAGATCTCCTTGCGAAAGGTCTCGTCGTCGAGTATGCCGATGCGGCTGGGTACGTGCTTGGCGGTAATGTCGAGCGCTACCTTGGCCTGGAATAGGTTGGGGCCGATGCCGACCGTCGCCGTGATGCCGGTGCGCGCGAGGACCTCGTCGCGCAGCGTGCAGGCGAACCCTTCCGCATCGGTGTGATAGAGGTCCAGATAGGGCGTCACGTCGATAAAGCACTCATCGATGGAGTAGACGTGCACGTCCTGGGGGCTGACGTATTCCAGATAGATACCGTAGATTTTCGCCGACACCTCCATGTAATGCTGCATGCGCGGTACGGCCGTGATGTAGTCGATGCCATCGGGAATCTCAAATAGGCGGCAGCGGTTGTGAATCCCTAAGTCCTTCATAGCCTGTGTGATGGCGAGGCAGATGGTCGTGCGCCCGCGCGATTCGTCGGCAACGACCAGGTTGGTGGTGAGCGGATCGAGCCCACGGTCGACGCACTCGACGCTGGCATAAAACGTCTTGAGGTCGATGCAGATATAGGTGTGCTGCTCGTGCGCCATCCGTGTCCTTTCATCAAACACATGTTCTTATCGAATATCTGTTCGATAATACCCGCTCATCTGGACATCGTCAAAACCTGTCAAAAAGGGACTGGTTTGTTTTGGTAGGTATGGTCGTGCGGTTGGATTGGGTTTTAACGCAGCTCTAAAGAGCGCGAAACAGCTCGGAAAACCTCGCTTCGTAGCATGGGCCTAACGATTGATACCGCCTATACGCACGGAAGGGTTGTGGAAAAGATGGTCAATTATGGGTTTGGTATGCCGACGCGCCTTGTTGCGGATGGAGACGTGGCTCGCTGGTGCGGACGATTGGTCGCTCACTACGGTGGCACCAAGGCGCTGGTCGTGTTGGGCGGTGACAAACATACGCACGATGAGCTCGTCTCGGCGGCGCTTGGCTCGCTTGATCGAGCCCTACTCGAGCGTGTGCTTTTCCACTGCGGCTCGTTTGAGGGCGACGGGGGAGACGAGCTGATCGACGAAGCCGTGGCCCTGGCGACCGACGAAGGCGTGGACTTTGTCCTGGCGATTGGCGATGCCGATACTGCTGGCTTTGCGCGCGAGCTCACGCATCGCATGGCGGCGCTCGATGCCGGCGAAGACGGCTTTGTGCCTTATGGATGCATTGTCTCGGAGGGCAAGGTGCCTGCTGCCGTGGGCACCGGCGAGGTTCCCGTTTTTGCCATTATCGCGCCCGAACTGCTGGAGGGCATCGGGTCTCCTCTGCGTGAGTTGCTCGGTAGCGTCTGCGCCGCGGCCTAATATTTGCCATAAAAGGACGGGTTTTTGGTTGGTAAAGCGTTTGACCTGCCAAAATAAACCTGTCCCTTTTTGGTCGGTTGCCGTTTGGGGGCCGATTGGCAACGCTCGCTGATTATAGTCTTGACCTGCGCTAGAATAGGGGCATCTGAATGTCCGGGCGCATGGAGGCGTGCGCCCGTATGCTGAGGAGGACTCTATGGCAACTGTTGCCGCACCTATCGATGCTACGTCGACTGCCGCTTGGAAGGCGCTCGAGGCTCATCAGGAGAAGCTCGAGGCTGAAGGTATCGACCTCAAGGCCTGGTTCGCCGCCGATGCCGATCGCGTGAACAAGCTGAGCTTTGACGCCGGTGACCTGCACTTCGATCTGTCCAAGAACCTGGTGACCGATGAGACCGTCAAGCTGCTGTGCGATCTTGCCCGCGAGGTGAAGCTCGAGGAGCGCCGCGACGCCATGTTCTCCGGCGAGCACATTAACACCACCGAGGACCGCGCCGTCCTGCACACCGCGCTTCGTCGCCCGGCAAGCGAGAAGGGTCAGCTCATCGTCGACGGCCAGGACGTCGTCGCCGACGTGCACGAGGTCCTCGATCGCATGTATGCCTTCGCCGAGCGCGTGCGCTCCGGTGAGTGGAAGGGCGTTACCGGCAAGAAGATCGAGCATCTGGTGTCCATCGGCATCGGCGGCTCCGATCTGGGCCCGGTCATGGCTTACGAGGCCCTGCGTCCCTATGCTGACACCGGTATCGACTGCCGCTACATCTCCAACATCGACCCCAACGACCAGGCCGAGAAGCTTAAGGGTTTGGACCCCGAGACCACGCTCGTGATCATCGTCTCCAAGACCTTCACCACGCTCGAGACCCTCACCAACGCTCGCGAGGTCAAGACCTGGATGCTCGAGCAGCTCAAGGCTCAGGGCGCCATCGACGGCTCCGATGAGCAGAACGCCGAGGCCGTGGCAAAGCACTTCGTCGCCGTCTCCACCGCACTCGAGAAGGTCGAGGCCTTCGGTATCGACCCCGCCAACGCCTTCGGTTTCTGGAACTGGGTCGGCGGCCGCTACTCCGTCGACTCCGCCGTGGGCCTGTCGCTGATCGTCGTGCTCGGCCCCGAGCGCTTCCAGCAGTTCCTCGAGGGCTTCCACGCCATCGACGAGTACTTCTGCAACACGCCGCTCGAGAATAATGCCGTCGCGCTGATGGGCCTGCTCAACGTCTGGTACGTCAACTTCTTCGGTTCCAAGAGCCACGCCGTGCTGCCGTACTGCCAGTACCTGCATCGTTTCCCGGCCTACCTGCAGCAGCTCACCATGGAGTCCAACGGCAAGCATGTCCGTTGGGACGGCAGCGCCGTGACCTCCGATACCGGTGAGATCTTCTGGGGCGAGCCCGGCACCAACGGCCAGCATGCCTTCTACCAGCTGCTGCACCAGGGCACCGTGGTTGTCCCGGCCGACTTTATCGCTTTCGCCAATACCGCCAACCCTGCGACCGATAGCGGTCAGGACGTGCATGAGCTGTTCCTGGGCAACTTCCTGGCCCAGACCAAGGCGCTCGCCTTTGGTAAGACGGCCGACGAGGTCCGCGCCGAGGGCACGCCCGAGCAGATCGTCCCCGCCCGCTGCTTTGAGGGCAACCGTCCGACGACCTCGATCTTCGGCGACACGCTGACCCCGTTCGCGCTCGGCGAGCTCATCGCCCTGTACGAGCACATTACGTTTGTCGAGGGCACGGTCTGGGGTATCGACTCCTACGACCAGTGGGGCGTCGAGCTGGGCAAGCAGCTTGCCAAGCAGATTACCCCGGCCTTCCACGACGACGCCGCCAAGGCCGAGCAGGACGCTTCGACCCAGGCGCTCATCGAGTTCTATCGCGCTCATCGCAAGTAGTTTTTACGGCCGAGTTGGCTTATGGCTGAAAGGGGCCCGTATCCGTTGGGATACGGGCCCCTTGCTATTTGGATAGGATGGAATGTATCGGGAGGCGCCTCGACGGGCATCGCAATCGTCGAAGGCGCGCCGTTCATGTTTGGGACAATATGACATTTTTCCCGTTGCAAACAGCGCCGCCGTGGGTGTTCTGTATGATGGCTCAGACAAGGTTGTTCAATGACAGGGAGGCATATATGGCAATCAAAGCCATCGCAATGGATATCGACGGTACGCTCACCAACGACCAAAAGGTCATCGGCCCGCGTACGCGCGAGAAGCTGCTCGCGGCGCAGGAGTCGGGCATTAAGCTCATCTTGGCTTCGGGCCGTCCCGCATGGGGGTTGCACGCCTTGGCGCAGGAGCTCGACCTTCAAAACCATGACGGTCTGCTAGTTGCCTTTAATGGCGCGCACGTGGTCGACGCTCAGACCGATGAGGTCCTTTTTGACCAGGCCATGCCGGCTGACGAACTGCACCGTCTGATTGATCATCTGCAAAACTATGACGTGATCCCTATGATTTCGCTCGGTCGCGATTTGCACGTCGAGGACTCGTACCATTGCATGATCACACTGCCGGACGGTTCGCAGAAGAATATCGTCAAGTATGAGCGCGATGCGTGCGATCTTAAGATTCGCGAGGTCGAGAGCTTGCATGAGGTCGTGGACACTTATCCCGTGGACAAGCTGCTGACGGCGGGTGATCCGACCTACCTGCAGGCGCATTACGAGGAGATGTATGCGCCCTTTACCCAGACGCTTTCGGGCATGTTTACGGCCGACTGGTACTTTGAGTACACGGCGCCCGGTATCGACAAAGCCCGTGCGCTCGAGGGTGCCCTGCCCAAGCTCGGTATCGATGCCAGCGAGGTCGTCTCGTTTGGCGACGGCCAGAACGACAAGTCCATGATTGAGTGGGCCGGCACCGGTGTTGCCATGGGCAACGCCGTCGATGAGGTTAAGGCAGTTGCCCAGATGGTAACCGCCAATAACAACGAAGACGGTATTGCAGTGGCGCTGGATAAGCTGCTGGGTTAGAATCGCCGATTAATGCATGGTTTGGGCGCCTGCTTGCGGGCGCCCTTTTGTTAGGGAGGGTGCCGTGTCCGCATTTCCGTTCGACGCCGTTATCTTTGACATGGACGGTGTCATTGTCGATACCGAGTATTACTACCTGGGCGAGACTGCCGCGTTTGCCAAGGAGCTTGGGCTTAACCTGACTCAAGAGGAGTTGAATGGGCAAGTCGGTACCTCGCATCAGTTCTTCCTGCATATGCTGGTCGATTGGTTTGAGCGTGCCGGTAAGGGGCATTTCACTGGCGAGGAAGCGTTGGCCCGTTGGGATGAGTGGGCGCATAAGCGTCCGCGCGACTATCAGGCTTTGATTAACCCGGGCGCCGTGGATACGATTCGAGAGCTGCCGCGCCGTGGCGTTCGCGTGGCGCTTGCCAGCTCGTCTCCCATGGATAGCATCGAAGAAGTGCTCAACGCATGCGGGCTGTCGGATGCCTTTGAGTATGTGGTGAGCGGCGAGCAGTTTAAGGAGAGTAAGCCCGAGCCCGACATCTACCTGCATGCGCTGGACCTGCTGGGGCTGCCCGCGAATCGCTGCTGCTGCGTTGAGGATTCGGTGCCTGGCATCACTGCCGGCAAGCGAGCCGGCCTGACAGTCATTGCCAAGCGCGAGGAGCGCTTTGGCTTTAGCCAGGATGCCGCGGACAAGATTATCGACCAGCTGCCCGAGCTGCTTGAGCTTTCTTAGGGGGTCTGTTGGAGGCTCTTTAGGGGTTCGTGGACAAAAAATGCCAAATATGAGTACTGTCACTAATTTAGTAACAGGGAAATTATGCTTTTAAGGCCCTGGTTGAGCGCCTGGGGGCGATTATAACCTGTTAAATATGGCTTTAGCCATGCTAAAACGCCTTGATAATGAACAGCTGTACATTATCAAGGCGTTCTTTTGTCACAATATAATGCTACTAGCTTTGCAGCAGTACTCATATTTGGCGTTTTTTGCCCACCGGGGTCAGTTGAAGTCAAATATGGAGTGCGAATTTCCTAAAACGGTTGATTCGACGCTCTCCTCGGCGCAGTTTTTAAGTTCGGCGATGTGCAGGGAGGCGCTTTTTAGCGATGTGATGAGCTGTCGCGCGCTTGCATCTGCTTGCGGTTCGGCTGGAGCGTCGGTTTCGAGCAGCAGACGGTCGAGTGGGATCTGTCGGGCGTATTCACGACCGCGCTTGGTAGCGAGCATCCGCTCGTTCACGGAAAAATAGCAGCCTGCGTTTCGCGCGCGGACGAACTCGTTCGAGGTACCGCTAAACCAGTGGAAGATGATGGCGGGGGAGTCGGGGCTTGGGGCGAGCAATTCATGTGACCCGAGGACGTCCAGCACGGTTCCTGTCGAACGAACGACGTGAATTGATGTCACGCGCCCGGCAAGAGGGTGCTGCACGAGTGTATCGCAGAGCCGGTCAAATGCCTGTACTTGTAGCGGCTCGCTTCCGGCAAAACGAGCGGAAAAGTCGAGCCCGACCTCGCCGATCAAGCGTTCTTGTGCAGCGACTTCGCAAAGCAGATTGATTTCAGCGTTGCCACATCGTCCGTCGGCGAGCCACCAGGGATGGAGGCCGATGCCGGCAAAGATATTTGAACGGCCGCAGGCGCGCTTCTTGGCGCGTGCAAAGTCGTGCGGATCGACGCCGCAATCAAATAGACCCAAGCCCAGCGCCGTTGCCTCATCGGCAACGGCGTCCGGGTGAGCCATTAAATCAAGATGGCAGTGTGCATCAAATAACCGGGGCTCCATCTCGGCGCGCTCCGCTAGTCCAGGCGTTGGCCGTCGGCGCGCACGCGCTCGGTGCCGCGACCACTGATCTGGCGGATAACCTCGCCGGCAATCATCTGACCCATGATGGGCGGCATAAAACTGGCAGTTCCCAGCTCGGTGCGCTCGTGGATGTTGGAAGGGTCGCGGGGCTGTGTCTTAACCGATTCCTCGCAGCTAAACAGTACATGTAGGCTCTTGATTCCGCGCTTCTTACATTCTTTGCGCATAATGCGGCTCATGGGGTCACGTACCGTATCGAAGATGTTGGCAAAGCGCAGGCACTCGGGATGGAGCTTGTTGGCCCCGCCCATGGAACTAACCAAACGAATGCCGTGGTCCTGAGCATATTTGGCAATGGTGAGCTTGGCCGAGATGGTGTCGATGGCGTCGACGACGTAGTCGAGCTTGCCGCCCGTCTGCTCCAAAACGCTCGCGAAGAAATCATCGATGTTGTCGCTCAGCAGGTATTCGGTGCGTTTGATAACGGTGGCGGTGGGATTGATGTCGTGGATCATGGCTTCCATAACATCGACCTTGCGCTTGCCGATGGTGCTGTGAAAGGCGATAGCCTGGCGATTGATATTGCTGGGCGCGACGATGTCCTTGTCCAGAATGACGAAATGACCAATGCCGCCGCGGGCGAGTGCCTCGCAGCAGTTGGAGCCCACGCCTCCGCAGCCGAGCACCAACACCGTAGCATCGGCGAGCTTATCGAGTGCCTCGCGGCCCATGATGATCTCGAGCTTGGTGTCGCGTGTCTCGACGAGAGCGGCAGCGGTTTCGGTCATAGACATCCTCCGATGGGGAAGCGAATCGTGTTTTAGCTATCGCCATTATAGGTGTTATCGCGATTCCATTTGAGCCCTTGGGCTTGTTGAAATGGGATCGGGGTTCGCATAAGATTGAAGCAGATGGCACCCGTTGCAGCGGGTTGGCCAACTCCAAAACACGTTTGTAGCGTGAGAAGTGGCCGTCTTCGCATTACGCGGAGGCGGCTATTTTTTTTTGAGTACAAGATTAGATAGTTAGACAAACATCTAAATATCGAGTATAGTGTGCGCGTTATGAGAGATGATGAGAGGAGGTCTTATGCCGGGAGAGGGTTTTAAGGCGCTTGCCGATCCAACGCGACGGCGCATTTTGGAGTTGCTGCGCGAGGGCAATTGCACGGCGGGGGAGCTTGCCGAGCATTTCGATATCAGTAAGCCGTCGCTGAGCCATCACTTGGCGACGCTTAAAAACGCCGGGTTGGTGACCGACGAACGTCATGGCCAAAACATCGTTTACAGCTTAAACACCACCGTCATGCAGGACTTGATCGGTTGGTTTATGGGCTTTACAAACACGGAAGGTGATAAGGATGAATAACGAAAACAAGGGCATTCACCCCACGGGGGTATCGTTGCGCGTGTGGATTGCGCTGGTTGTTCTGTGCGTCGCCAATGTCGTAGCGCACCTCATGGTGATGCCGATCTTGCCTGCACAGATTCCCACGCACTGGGGCGCGAACGGTGCCGTCGATGGTTGGGGTCCTAGCTGGATGGCCTCCGCGCTCGGCGTGCTGCCTCTGGCGCTTCTCGCAATGTTCTGCGTGGTGCCGCGCATCGATCCCAAAGGTGAGGCATATCGAACCTCGGGCAAGTTCTATCAGGGCTTCGTAGTCGCCTTCACCTTGTTCATGTGCGCCATAAGCTGGCTGGGAGAGCTTACGGTCTGGGGCGTGGTGCCGGCGGTCGGTTCGGTCAACGTGCTGATTTCCGGTGCTGTCGGTTTGCTGTTCATCGGCGTAGGCAACTACTTGCCGCGTGTGAAGCAGAACTATACGCTTGGTATCAAGACGCCCTGGGCGCTTGCCGATCCCGAGAACTGGCGCCGTACGCAGCGCTTTGGCGGTGCCTGCTTTATGGTGTTGGGTATTGGCCTGATTGTGATGGGCGTGGCAGGTGCGGTGCTTTCGAGTGAAGTCGTCGCCGCGGTGATTGCGGTTCTGGCGTTTGGTTCGGTTGGAGCCGTCTACGTCTACTCGTATCTGCTGTGGCGCAAATCGCAGCGAGCCGCTCGTTAAGGTTGCGGAAAACTAGCGTACGCAGTTCATAGTATGTTCCGGGGGACTTTTCCCAGGTAGTATTAGGGGGTATGGGCAACCATGCCCCTTTTTCGTTACGTTTCAGAGCTGGTTTCCTCATTTCGTTTCCACTAAAGCGAAACAAGAATAGGGAAACAGCAGGTAGAAAGGATAGAACAGGCAAATGGCGGAGTTCATCTACCAGATGTATCAGGCTCGCAAGGCCCATGGCGACAAGGTAATCCTTGACGACGTGACCCTGAGCTTCTACCCCGGTGCCAAGATCGGCGTCGTGGGCCCCAACGGTATGGGCAAGTCGACCCTGCTCAAGATCATGGCCGGCATCGAGGAGGTCTCCAACGGCGATGCCAGGCTCACCCCCGGCTACACCGTGGGTATCCTGCAGCAGGAGCCGCCGCTCGATGACGACAAGACCGTCATCGAGAACGTGCGCATGGCATTTGGCGACATGATCGCCAAGGTCGATCGCTTCAATAAGATCGGCGAGGAGATGTGCGACCCGGATTGCGACATGGACGCCCTCATGGCCGAGATGGGCAAGCTCCAGGACGAGATCGATGCCGCCGACGGCTGGGATATCGATTCCAAGCTCGGCCAGGCCATGGACGCCCTGCAGCTGCCCGATTCCGACATGCCGGTCAACGTGCTCTCTGGCGGCGAGCGCCGTCGCGTGGCCCTGTGCAAGCTACTGCTCGAGGCTCCCGACCTGCTGCTGCTCGACGAGCCCACGAACCACCTGGACGCCGAGTCGATCCTGTGGCTCGAGCACTTCCTGCACAACTACCAGGGCGCGGTGCTTGCCGTCACACACGATCGCTACTTCCTGGATAACGTTGCCGAGTGGATCTGCGAGGTCGACCGCGGTCACCTTTATCCCTACAAGGGCAATTACTCCACGTATCTGGAGACCAAGGCCGCGCGTATCGAGGCCCAGGGCAACCGTGACGCCAAGCTCGCCAAGCGCATGGAGGCCGAGCTCGAGTGGGTACGCAGCTCGCCCAAGGCTCGCCAGGCCAAGAACAAGGCCCGTCTGGCTCGCTACGAGGAGATGGAGGCCGAGGCCCGCGCAAGCCAGAAGCTCGACTGGACCGACATCCGCATTCCTGTGGGCCCGCGTCTGGGCAACAAGGTGCTCGAGGCCCATCACCTGCACAAGGAGTTCGATGGCCGCGTGCTCATCGATGACCTTTCGTTCACCCTGCCGCGCAACGGCATTGTGGGCGTCATCGGCCCCAACGGTGTCGGTAAGACCACGCTGTTCAAGACGATTGTGGGCCTGGAGCCGCTGACTTCGGGCGAGCTCGAGGTGGGCGAGACCGTCAAGATTTCTTACGTCGACCAGAACCGTTCCGGCATCGACCCCGATAAGAACCTGTGGGAGGTCGTCTCGGATGGCCTGGACCACATGATGGTCGGCGAGACCGAGGTTCCGAGCCGCGCTTATGTGGCGAGCTTTGGCTTTAAGGGCCAGGACCAGCAGAAGCGCGCTGGCGTACTCTCCGGTGGCGAGCGCAACCGTCTGAACTTGGCGCTTACGCTCAAGCAGGGCGGCAACCTGCTGCTCCTCGACGAGCCCACGAACGACCTCGACGTCGAGACGCTGTCCTCGCTCGAAGCGGCGCTGCTCGAGTTCCCGGGCTGCTCGGTGGTCATCAGCCACGACCGTATGTTCCTGGACCGCGTCGCCACGCACATTCTGGCGTGGGAGGGCACCGACGAGAACCCGGGCAACTGGTATTGGTTTGAGGGTAACTTCGAGGCCTATCAGGCCAACCGCATCGAGCGCCTGGGCGAGGACGCAGCCCAGCCGCATCGTATTCACCGCAAGCTGACGCGCGACTAGTCGAGCTCAGGTGACCTAACGAGAAAGGGACGATAACCTTGAGGGTTATCGTCCCTTTTTGTTACTTGGTAGAAGGCTCGACTTTATCGATGGTCCAGGCGGCTCCGAGACCGCCGGTGGTGTTGCGGCGGATGCGCACGGTGACTTCGTGGCGCTCGCCGGCTTGCGTGTAGCGCAGAGGGAAGCTTGCGCGGTTTCGCGCGGCCTCGATGGTACCGCGCTCGCGGGCGATCCAGTAGTACTCGCCGACGATGCCGAGCGTGTCGGCGCCGTAGGGGAGATAGGTTGACAGCTGGTGCAGAAGCGGGCCGGGGCAGAAGACCTCGGTTGCGAAATCGACGGGGAAGTCCTCGGGGATGGCGGGCGCTACGGGTGCGGGGGCCGGTACCATCGTCGGTGCGAAGGCCTGCTCATTGACGGGCGTCACCTCGATGACGGGCGCGGGTTCGGCGCCGAGTACTGATTCGGTGTCCGCTTTCGGCATCGCCGCGGAATCTGCGGGTTCGACGATGGCAGGTGCGTCTGCGGTCGCGGTGTCGAACTCGACTTGCGGAGCGCTCTGATTCTCGACGCTCGACTTTGCCTCGATGGGCGTGGATGCCATGGTGGTGATGCCGGCGTTTGCGTTCTCGGGGTCATAGACGACCGTGAGCGAGATGGCGGGCTGCGGTGCCTCGGGCTCCGGCGCCGACTCGGTAGCGCCTTGATCGGCGGGCTCGTCGGACTGATCGTCCTCGGTCTTGTCACCAAAGACATCGCTGTTTTGGAATGCAGACGTCTCGGGCCGGTCAGCGGCTTCTTCGGTTGTCGACTTGGGAGCTTCGTTGAGCTCCGCAGTGGTTTCCTGCTCAGATATGACTTCGGGATCGGTCGTGGCGGTGGTTTCGGCTTCCGCTGTTACCTCAATAGCGGCTTCGATCTCTGTCTCGGGCTCGGGTTCCGGCACGGCTTCAACCATGACTTCGGGCTCGGGACGCTTAACGTGCTTGGGACGCACGGCCTTGAGGTCCTTCTCACCGCGCTTTTTCTTTTTGTAGGACTGCTTGGCGCCCTTGGCAGCCTTGGGCTTGTCCTCGCCCTTGGCAAGGGCGGCATCCCAGGCCTCGTTGGCGATGACGGTGGCATACAGGCGACCGCCCTTAAAGACGGTCAGCTTAATGCAGTCGTCGAGCTCCTCGAGCAGCTCACGCGTGGACTCAAAGCCCAGGTCATAAGCGGTCATGTCGCCGGCGGCGAGCGCCTCCTCGACCTGTGTCATAAACGTTTGCTTGCCGCACCCAATCGCGTCGCGCAGCAGGCGATACAGATAGATGTGGTTGCCCAGCGAAAGCGTGGGCCTAACTATTGTCTTGCTCATGGCAAATCTCCTCTTTACACATGTAAAGCATCTTACCATCGCATAGCGTTCGCCATGGCGGCGCCCAAGGCAAACGGGCGCGAACCGCTTTCGATTCGCGCCCGTTGTACAGGTCGGTTATCTATGAGAGGCAAATGTACTTAGTTGCCCGATGCCGTGCCTTGGCTCGAGTTGTCAGATGCCGTGCCGGACGCGGTTCCACTCGAGCTGTTCGAGCCGTTGGTGTTGTTGCTGTCTGCTGTGCCCGTTCCCGAAGTGGTGTCGCTCGTCTGGCCGCCCGTGCTCGGCTGCGAACCGCCAGTCGTTTGGCTTGAGTCGGTCGTGCCGGACGGCGTGCTACTGCTGGCCGTAGAGGAATCGGTGCCCTGCGATTGGTTTTGGGTGTTCGAGGACGAATTGGCAGAGGTAGAACTGTCTTGCGTATCGTCCGTCTGCGCCTGCTGATCTTGCGACTGGGTGTTGCCATTTGCATCGCTCTCGGTCGTGCGCGACGAAAGGATTGGCTCGGGGCGCTCGCCCAGACCCTCACCGGCGGTGGTTATAAGGATGGCGCCGGTGCAGGCGATGACCGCGACGATGGCGATGGCGATCGAGAAGACGATGACCTTCTTTTGCGTCTGGCTGCGCTCTGCCGCGGCCTTGGCGCGCAGGCTGTTAGGGGCGACGCGCGCCGTGGTCGCACGCCCCGCAACCTGGCGCATCTCCTGCGTAGTCGCGGCGCCGCCCAGGTGCTCCTCGGCATTAAGCTCAACGGGCTCATAGGCGCCGGCGGGGTAGTCGACGTCGGCGTGCGTACCTTTGAGGGCTTTGGCGCTGGCAGAGATAAAGTGGCGGTAGACCTGCGAGGACACAACGGTGATGACCGAGCTCACGGCGGCGCCAATTACTGAACCAGCGATGCCAATCTTGGAAGCAAGCGCGACACTTGTGGCGGCGGCTGCGGCGCCAGCGATGATCTGAGGAATGGAAATGTCATCGAACAGGCCCTTTTTGGGCGCGATGGCCATGGTCTGTCCGATGGAATGGTTTTCGTGCACGCCGTTGTTGAGCGCGGCCGGTGTCATGACGCGCGTGCGCGGCGCGTCGGTGTACTTGGTTGTCATACGGGGTCCTCCCGGTGTAAATCTGCTTCGTTTCATGTAGCCATCAGGGTACCCACCAGATGTGAATCGTACGTGACATTTAACAGATACCATCAACTCATCAATAGCTCACCAAGTTGGTGGGATGCGGTTACACCCGGCGGTTGAACTACAATAGGGCTTGCTAATTGTTGTGAATGGCGTCTACGCACGGGAGCATTCTTATGAATCTTCACCTTTCTCAGTCTGATGGCTTTTTGCGTGTGGCGGCGGCGTCGCCGCGGATTCGCGTGGCCGATGTCGAGGGCAATGCCGAGGTTGCGCTGGCGGCTGTTCGCGATGCTGCCGAGCGCGGCGTTCGCGCGCTGGTGTTGCCCGAGCTTAATCTGACTGGCTATACCGCGGCTGATCTGTTCCATAACCGCACACTGCTGCATGCCTGCGAGGCGGCACTTGTGCACATTCTCGATGAAACCCGCGATCTGCCGATTGTCTTTACCATCGGTCTTCCCGTTGCAGTTGCCGAGAATATCTACAACTGCGCTGCCGTGTGCTGCGCGGGCGAGCTTTTGGGTCTTACGGCCAAGAAGTATCTGCCCAACTATGGTGAGTTCTATGAGCGTCGCTGGTTTGCTCCGTCGCCTGCGGATCCCGTGTGGGTTGAATTTGCCGGTCAGAGTCCGGTTCCGCTGGGTTCGGGGCTTGTCTACCGCTGCTGTGATGAGGGTGCCGAGGATATGGTGCTGGGCGTTGAGGTTTGCGAGGACCTGTGGGTACCGGCGCCGCCTTCGACCGAGATGGCGCTTGCCGGTGCGACGGTGATCCTCAATCCGTCGGCTTCGGACGAGATTATCGGCAAGGCGGATTACCGCCGCAGCCTCATTTCCAACCAGAGCGCGCGCCTGTATTGCGCCTATGCCTACGCGGACGCGAGCGAGGGCGAGTCCACGACCGACATGGTCTTTGCGGGCGAGAACCTCGTCTACGAAAACGGCTCCAAGCTCGCCGCGACCAAACTGCTTACCTGCGATATGGCCATCGCCGACGTTGACCTTGACCGCCTGGTTGCTGAACGCCGTCGCTCGACGACATGGACGCGCGCGGACGATGCGCCGGAGGCCGTGACCGTCGAGTTCTCGTTTGAGGGCTCGCTCGCCGAAGAGCCTGTCCTGCGCGATGCGCTCGGCATAGACCGTGTCTTCCCCCGCGCGCCCTTCGTGCCTGCCGACCATGGTGACCTGGCTGAGCGCTGCGAGACCATCCTCGACCTGCAGACCGCGGGCCTCAAGACCCGCCTCGCCCACACAGGTACCAAGGCTGCGGTCATCGGCCTTTCGGGCGGCTTGGACTCCACGCTAGCGCTGCTTGTGACCGTGCGTGCCTTCGATGCACTGGGGCTGTCGCGCACGGGTATCACGGCGGTTTCCATGCCCGGCTTTGGCACGACGCACCGCACTAAGTCCAATGCCGAGTCGCTCGCTCGTGACTTGGGTGTGAGCTTCCGCGAGGTCTCAATCCATGCTGCCGTGGAACAGCACTTTAAGGATATCGAGCATGATCCGGCCGTGCAGGACGTGACCTACGAGAACAGCCAGGCGCGCGAGCGTACGCAGATTCTGATGGATCTGGCCAACCAGGCTGGCGGTTTTGTCATCGGCACGGGCGACCTGTCGGAGCTGGCGCTCGGCTGGGCTACCTATAACGGCGACCACATGAGCATGTACGCCGTCAACGCGAGCGTGCCTAAGACGCTTGTGCGCCATCTGGTGCGCTATGCGGCCGATGTGTTTGGCGGGCGTATTGCCGAGACGCTGCTCGACATCCTCGATACGCCGGTGTCCCCCGAGCTTCTGCCGCCCACGGGCGACGGCGAGATTGCGCAGAAGACCGAGGATTTGGTGGGCCCGTATGAGCTGCACGACTACTTCCTCTACTACCTGCTGCGTTTTGGCTTTGAGCCGGGCAAGATCTACCGCATGGCGCTCAAGAGCTTCGAGGGCGTCTACGACGCCAAGACCGTCCACACGTGGCTACGTACGTTCTACCGTCGCTTCTTTGCCCAGCAGTTTAAGCGCAGCTGCCTGCCCGATGGTCCCAAGGTGGGTTCGGTGACGCTCAGCCCGCGCGGCGATTGGCGTATGCCGAGTGACGCTAGCTCGCGTCTGTGGCTTGCGCAGATCGACGCGCTCAATCCAGTTGACTAAGGTTGGCTAAATTGAACCAATACGGGGGTTGCAAGCGTTACACTTTTGCAATCTGATGGCCCGTATCGCGCGGCGCTCTTGTCGGAGCGCCGCGTTTTTTATATCGAAAGGTGGCACCATGCAGGCATCGCAGCGTCTCGACCGCTTTGGCGCGGAGGTCTTCGCCTCGCTCAACAACAAGCTTCTCGCGCTGAAGGCTCAGGGCAAGACCATTTACAACATGAGCGTGGGCACGCCCGACTTTAAGCCGTACGACCATGTGGTCGAGGCGCTCACGCAGGCAGCCCAAGATCCCGAGATGTGGAAGTATGCCCTGCGCGACCTGCCCGAACTCAAGCAAGCCGTGTGCGATTACTATGAGCGCCGCTTTGGCGTTTCGGGCATTACGCCGTCTATGGTGCAGTCGTGCAACGGCACGCAGGAGGGCGTGGGCCATTTGGGCCTGGCCCTGCTCGATCCGGGTGACACCATTCTGGTTCCCGATCCGTGCTACCCGGTCTTTGAGGCGGGTGCCAAGATCGCCGATGCCAAGCTCGAATACTATCCGCTGGTTGCCGAGCATAATTACCTGCCCTATGTGGCGGGCATCGATCCCGAGGTGGCCGATCGTGCCAAGTATATGATCGTGTCGCTGCCTGCGAACCCGGTGGGCTCGGTGGGCACACCCGAGGTCTACGAGGAGATTATCGCTTTCGCCCGCGAGCATGATCTGCTCATCGTTCACGACAACGCGTACTCCGACATCGTGTTTGACGGCGAGCCCGGCGGCAGCTTCTTGCAGTATCCCGGTGCGCTTGAGGTGGGCGTGGAGTTCTTCTCGCTTTCCAAGTCGTTTAACGTCACCGGTGCCCGCATCGGCTTTTTGGTCGGTCGCGAGGATGTTGTCTCGGCCTTTGCCAAGCTGCGTGGTCAGATCGACTTCGGTATGTTCTTCCCGATCCAGAAGGCTGCTATCGCCTGCCTGAACGGTCCGCGCGATGAGGTTGAGGCGCAGCGTCTGAAGTATCAGGAACGCCGCGATGCCCTGTGCGACGGTCTTGAGGGCCTGGGCTGGGAGCGTCCCAACGCGCATGGTTCTATGTTTGTGTGGGCCAAGCTTCCCGGTGGTCGCACCGATTCCATGGCGTTTTGCGAGGAGCTCATGGAGAAGGCCGGCGTTGTGGTGACGCCGGGCGCGAGCTTTGGTCCTTCGGGCGAGGGGCACGTGCGCATGGCGCTGGTCCTGCCGCCCGATCAGATCGCTTTGGCTGTCGAGGCCATTCGCGAGGCGGGCCTGTATTAGAAACCTATTTCGACTCGTCAATAGCTCGAAACCGATTTCGTGCAGTTATTTTACGAATCCTGCAAACAATTTCGGTAAACGGTCGATTTTTGGCTGCGAATAGGAGCATAATCAAAGTCCCGATTGGATGTATTGGGATTACGGCAAGCCGCTCGGGTCGTTCCCGGGCGGCTTGTTTGTGGAGAGAGATGGGAGTTTCTAATGGTTAACGAGAAGAAGGTCGCTATTGTCGGCTGCGGTTTCGTTGGTTCGTCTTCGGCGTTCGCGCTGATGCAGAGTGGTCTGTTCTCCGAGATGGTCCTCATCGACGTGGACAAGAACCGCGCCGAGGGTGAGGCCCTGGATATCGCGCACGGCATGACGTTTGCCGAGCCGATGAAGATCTACGCCGGCGATTATTCCGATGTCGCCGACGCCGCCATGATCGTCGTCACCGCTGGCGCTGCCCAGAAGCCCGGTGAGACTCGCCTGGACCTGGTCAACAAGAACGTCAACATCTTTAAGTCCATCATTCCCGAAATTAAGAAGTCTGGCTTCGACGGCATTCTGCTCATTGTCTCCAACCCGGTCGATGTTCTGACCTATGCCGCCATCAAGATGTCCGGCCTGCCCGAGGGCCATGTCATCGGCTCCGGCACCGTGCTCGACACTGGCCGTCTGCAGCAGATGCTTGGTGCCCACGTCGAGGTTGACCCGCGCGATGTCCAGGCCTATGTCATGGGTGAGCACGGCGACTCTGAGTTTGTCGCTTGGTCCAGCGCCCAGGTTGCCGGCGTGCCGCTGAACACTTTCTGCGAGCTTCACGGTCATCTGGAGCATGAGGCTGCCGAGAAGCGCATCGCCGAGGACGTCAAGAACTCCGCCTACACCATCATCGAGAAGAAGCACGCCACCTACTATGGCGTCGCCATGGCCGTCAAGCGCATCTGCACCGCCGTCATGCGCGATGAGCAGACCGTTCTGCCCGTCTCCTCGCTCATGGTGGGCGAGTATGGCCTGTCCGATCTTGCCATCTCCATGCCGACGGTCGTTGGCCGCGACGGCGTCGTCTGTCGCGTCCCCGTGCCGCTGAACGATGACGAGCAGCATGAGCTCACCGCCTCCGCCAAGGCCCTCAAGGACATCATCGACAGCGTCGACTTCTCCTGCTAAATCAAGCTCGCTAGAGCGAAAAGCTACAATGAAGGCGTCCGGGTCCACACGGCCCGGGCGCCTTTTTGGTGCAAAGTAACCTGACCCCAATGCACCATAGTTGCCCCAATGCACCATAGTTGATGGGAGGGCCATGTCGGATTCGCCTAATTTTTTAACCTATGCCCAGACGGCGTTTGATCCGTTTGAGGAGAGGCCGTTCTGCGCGGTGGATAGCCTCGTCTTTGCGTGGTTGTCCTATTTGCGTTTGCCGGGTGATATGGCGGAGCTGACGAACTGGCAGGGCCTAGACGTACGCGAGCTGCTGCGTGCCGAGTGCTACCGGGACATGATTGACGACTTGTGGGACCCGGAGGGGAGCAAGGCCTTGCTGGAGGCCGTGGCAGCAAGTCCTCGCTACCGTGGCGTGCACGTTTGCGGCTATCGTGCCGTGAGCGATGTGGTGGCGACAGAGCAGTTTGCAGCCATGGCGTTCCGGTTTCCGGCGGGGTTTAGCTATCTTTCCTTCCGGGGGACCGACAGCACGATTGTGGGCTGGAAAGAGGACTTTAACATGGCGTTCCGGTATCCTGTGCCGGCCCAGGAATCCGCGGCGCGTTATGTGGACGAGGCGGCGGATGCGATTGACGGGCCGCTTTTGTGCGGAGGTCATTCCAAGGGTGGAAACCTTGCGGTGTACGGTGCGGCGATGTGCTCCGATGTCGCCCGTGCGCGAATCGAACAGGCGTATTCCCATGATGGTCCGGGTTTCGTCGAGGAGTTTCTGAACGGCAACGCCTTTGCCGATCTTTCCGGTCGAATCGACAAGACGCTACCTCGGTCGTCGATCTTTGGCATGATGTTCGAGACGCAGGAGGACTATGCCATCGTTGAGAGCACCGAGTTCAGCCTGCTGCAGCACAATCCCTTTAGCTGGGTGGTTGATGGTCGCGACTTCGTGTACTGTGAGCGCCTGTCCGCCGGTGCTCGATACGTTGATGGCTCCATTCGCGAGATGCTGCTTGCAGTTTCGCCTAGCGAGCGCGAGCGTTTTGTAGATGCGTTGTTCTCCGTGTTTGAGGCTACGGGTGCTGAGCGGTTTGCGGATATCGCTGGGAATCTGCGCGAGAGCCTGCCCGTGATGCTCCAGGCTGCGCAAGGGTTTGACAAGGATACGCGACGCTTTGTCTCGCAGACCATCGTGGCAATTCTTAAGTGTGCGCTGCTGCCCAAACGTCCCGAGTTCAGCGTGCCTTCTAGTGGTAAGAGCCTGGCAGAACAGCTCGAGGTATGGCAGTCCGAGCTCCTGCGCTAGCCATTGGTGCAAAGCAACCTGTCCCCGATGCACCAATCTTCGATGCGCCTGGGGCGGGCTCGACCGCTATACTGGTTCGTGCTCAATTCAATCTAGAACGGAATGCCGTATATGAAAATCAATCATGCGATTCTGCATATCCTGGACTTTGACTCTGCCGTCAACGTTATGAGCCAGCGCGAGCTCGATATCGAGAGCCGTACCGTGCGCAACTTCGTGACCACGCATCTGCGCCGCGCACGTACCTCGGCCGACAATAAACGCGCCGCGTTTGCCGAGAACTCTGCGTTTGGCGGCGAGCTCAAGGGCTATTTCTTTGGCGAGCGCGAGTTCGTAGACCTGTCGCAGCAGATTGCGGAGTTCATTTCCTCCGAGCTTACCAAGGCCGAAAAAGCCGAGTCCACCGATGTGCTCGTGGCCGACTTTGACGACGATGAGGATGCCCGCTGGTTTGCCGTGATGCTGCTGGGCTCCAAGCAGGCCTTTATGCACGAGGTGGGCCGCGAGGAGGGCGAGGTACGCAACGACATCGCGCGCCACTATGCTATCCTGCCGAATCCTTCCCAAAAGGTGCCAAGCTATGCCATCGTGCGTGCGAGCACCATGGAGATCGGCTATGTGGACAAGAAGCGCAAGATTGCCGGCGAAGACCGCATGCTCATTCCCGACGGTCTGCTGCAGTGCGATACGGGCGTGTCGGGCAAGGAGGTCATCGACACCGTGACGCGCGTGGTCGAGGAAGTCGCCGAGGAGCACGGTGCCAATACGGCCGTAGCGCTCGCTAAGGTTAAGGCTGCCGTTGCCGAGAAGGTTGAGGATGACGAGGAGCTGCCGCCCTGGGATATCGTCGATGAGGTCTTTGAGGACGAGCCGGTCATCAAGGAGAGCGTACGCGCGGCGCTGACCGAAGAGAAGGTGCCCGAGCGTGTGCCCGTGGAGCGCAAGCAGGTCGAGCGTGCGGCCGTGCGCAACCACAAGATTCGTACCGATACGGGCATCGAGATCAGCTTTCCGGCCGAGATGGGCTCGAACTCCGAGTACATCGAGTTCGTCAACGAGCCCAACGGCCTCATTTCCATCGAGCTCAAAAACATCGGCAGCATCGAGAATAGATAAACTGCGCCTGGACGCTGCAAAAAACAAAGGTCGAAGCCTCGGATGAGGGCTTCGGCCTTTTTTGCTTGGGATTGAATTGCGCCGTAGGTTGAGCATAAGTCAGCGAAAACGCCCCAGAGCGAGCAAGGTGACGTGAAAGAGGAGGGCATTGACCTTCTGGTCATGCCCGACGATTGAACGTCAGATTGCCGCTCTGGGGCGTTTGCAGCGTCGAGCTGTTACGCGGGTTGGTAAACCCGCGCAACCCTACAGCTGGCGCAGACCTTCCTCGAGACCGGTCTTGCTGTCGGTCTTCTCGTCGCGCATCTTGATGACGCGGGCGGGGACGCCGGCCACGACGGCACCAGCGGGGACGTCCTCGACGCACACGGCGCCGGCGGCAACGACAGCGCCCTTGCCTACGTGCACGCCTTCCAGGACCACGGCGTTGGCGCCGATCATGACATCGTCCTCGATGATGACGGGCGTGGCGCTTGCGGGTTCAACGACGCCTGCCAACACGGTTCCAGCGCCGATGTGGCAGTTCTTGCCCACTGTGGCGCGGCCGCCCAGCACGGCGCCCATGTCGATCATGGAGCCCTCACCGATGACGGAGCCGATATTGATGATGGCACCCATCATGATGACGGCGCGATCGCCGATCTCGACGCGGTCACGGATGATCGCGCCCGGCTCGATGCGGGCGTTGATGCCCTTAAGGTCGAGCATGGGCACGGCGGAGTTGCGGCAGTCATTCTCGACGTCGTAGTAGTCGATGGAGTCGGCATTGGCATCGAGGATGGCCTTGAGCTCATCCCAGTCACCAAAGACGGTCTTGCCACGACGACCGCCGTAGACGTGCGCATTGCCCCACTGGACCTTCATGCCGGGCTTCTCGCGCACGTACAGTTTGACGGGCGTCTTTTTGGGCGCTGTGGCGATGTAGTTGATAATCTCCTGGGCATCCATCTCGGCTGCATTGCTCATTTGCTGTCTCTCCTTTGGGTGGATCCGGTTGATACCTGGTTAGGCAAACATGACCTGGTCGAACGTATAGAAGCCGTGCTCGCGGGTGACGAGCTTCTGCGCGGCTGCCAGGGCGCCGTTGACGAAGATCTGACGGCTTGTGGCGCGATGCGTGAGCGTGACTTCTTCGTCCTGGCCAAAGAAACTCACTTCGTGCACGCCGGCGACAGTGCCACCGCGCAGCGAGTGCATGCCGATCTCCTTGGGGTCGCGCGCTCCGCACATGCCCTCGCGGCCATAGACGGGGTGGTAGCCTGCCTCGGGCTCGGCCTCGACTACGGCGTCGAGCAGCAGCTTTGCAGTGCCGCTGGGGGCATCGACCTTTTGGTTATGGTGCGTCTCGACGATTTCGCAGTCAAAGCCGGGCAGCTCGCGTGTGGCCTGTGCTACCAGATGACGCAGGGCTGCGATACCGATGGAGTAATTGCCGGAGTGCATGACGCGGGCGTTCTGACCCAGCTCGCGCAGGCGATCCATCTGCTCGGGTGTGTAGCCTGTAGTGCCCGAGACCAACGCCGCGCCCGTGCACTCGACATAGGCGACGACGGCATCGAAGGTCATGACGTTCGAGAAGTCGATGATGACGTCGGCTGCCGGGGCGCTCTCGAGCTCGGACAAGTCGAAGCCGATGTGGGCCACGATATCAAAAACGGGCTGCCCGGCGGCGTCGACAATGCCTTCGGCGGTAGTGCGGATGAGCGAGCCCATGCGGCCCGTTCCCATAATGACGGTCTTAATCAAGCAGACCAGCTCCCTTCAGAGCATCGGTAAGTGCGGCTCGCGTGTCGTTGGCCATGGGGCACAGCGGCATGCGGTAGTTTGCCTCGATCATACCCATCTGGGCGAGCGCTTCCTTAACTGGGATGGGGTTGACCTCGCTAAAGAGGGCATTGATGAGCGGCTGGCCGGCAATCTGGATATCGCGGGCGCGCGCTACGTCGCCGTCCAGATAGGCGCGGCACATGTCGTGCACGAGCTGCGGCTGAACATCGGCCCACACACTGATGGTGCCCGAGGCGCCCAGGCTCATGAGCGGCACGGTGAGGGCGTCCTCGCCCGAGTACATGCGGAAGTCATCGGACAGCAGGTGGGCGATCTTGGCCGCGTAGGCGACGTTGCCCGAGGCTTCTTTAATACCCATGATGTTGGGGTGCGCGGCCAAGCGCTCTACGTTGCGCTCGCTGATGCCGCAGCCGCAGCGGCCGGGGATGTTGTACAGGATGCAGGGGATATCTACGGCATCGGCAACGGTCTTAAAGTGCTGGTAGATGCCCTCCTCGTTGGACTTGTTGTAGTAGGGGGTAATGAGCAGCAGGCCGTCGGCGCCCAGGCCCTGATAGGTGAGCGACTTGGTGAGCATGGTCTGCGTGGAGTTGGAGCCCGAGCCGGCGATGACGGGGACACGGCCTGCAACCTGCTTGACCACCGCGGCGACAACGGAGTTGTCCTCATCGTCAGTCATCGTGGCGCTCTCGCCGGTGGTGCCCAGGGTGAGGATGGCGTCGGTACCGTTTTGCAGGTGGAAATCGATAAGGCGCTCGAGCGCGTCAAAGTCGACGCTTCCGTCCTTTTTAAACGGCGTGACGAGGGCGACGATCGAACCCTCGAGGTTGCGGATATCCATGTTCTTCTCCTTCGCTTCCGCGATCTGGATGCGTTTGTTCCACTGAGCGGCGACGGCCAGACGCTCGTCCTGGGCGCGACGGCGGGCACTTTCGGTGCGCGACTTGGCCAGCAGCTCTCGGCCGCTAGGCAGCACGTCGAGCGTGGCAAAGTAATCGCCCGGGCGCTCAGCACGGCGGATGAGGTCGGCCGAGCCATCGGGGCGCAGCAGCACCTCGGCGGAGCGCAGACGGCCGTTGTAGTTGTAGCCCATGGAGTAGCCATGCGCGCCGGTATCGTGGATCACGAGCAGGTCGCCCATGTCGATATGCGGCAACTCGCGATCAATGGCGAACTTGTCATTGTTCTCACACAGATTGCCCGTGATGTCGTAGGTGTCCGTAACGGGTGCTGCGGTCTTGTCGGCGCCACCCGGCTGTCCCATCACCGTAATGTGGTGGTAAGCGCCATACATGGCAGGACGGATCAGATCGACGGCGCTTGCGTCCACGCCGATATAGTCCTTGTAGATCTGCTTTTCGTGGATGGCCTTGGTCACCAGGCAGCCGTAGGGGCCCATCATAAAGCGACCCATCTCGGTGCAAATCGCCACATCGCCCATGCCGGCGGGAACCAAGATCTCGTCGTAGGCCGCGTGTACGCCCTCGCCGATGGCACGGATGTCGTTAGCCTGCTGCTCGGGCAGGTAGGGGATACCCACACCGCCGGACAGATTGATAAAGGCGACATGTGCGCCCGTTTCACGCTCCAGGCGCACGGCAAGCTCAAAGAGGATGCGCGCAAGCTTGGGGTAGTAGTCGTTGGTGACGGTGTTGCTGGCAAGGAAGGCGTGGATACCAAAGTCCTCGGCGCCCTTGGCCTTGAGCATGCGGAAGGCCTCGAAGAGCTGCTCGGTGGTCATACCGTATTTGGAGTCGCCGGGGTTATCCATGATGCCGTTGGAGAGCTGGAACAGGCCGCCCGGATTAAAGCGGCAGCTGACCGTCTTGGGGATGGGCCCTGCGACGCGCTCAAAGAACTCGATGTGGCTGATGTCGTCAAAGTTGACGATGGCACCCAGCTTGTCGGCGAGCTCAAAGTCCGCCGCCGGCGTGTCGTTAGACGAGAACATGATGTCGTGTCCGGTGATGCCCAGCGAGCGGGCGATCATGAGCTCGGTATAGCTCGAGCAATCGCAGCCGCAGCCGTATTCGTTGAGAATGGAGATGAGCGCCGGGTTGGGGTTGGCCTTGACGGCAAAGTATTCCTTAAAGCCCGGGTTCCATGCAAAGGCGTCGCGCACTTCTTGCATGTTGCGGCGGATGCCCGCCTCGTCGTATAGATGAAACGGCGTGGGGAACTGCTCGACGATATGCTCGAGTGTCTCCTTGTCCACAAACGGCTGCTTGGCCGCATACGCCTCGTTGGGGGTCAATGCCATGTTCCGTAAACCTCGCTATCCAGACGGCGCCATCTGCGCATCGAATCCGCATAGCGTGGACCCAATGTCCGGATAGCGCTCCCGCATTGCTGCAGACAGTCCTGCGGGTGTTTCCCGCAGGCCCACCAGGTTGTTCGTGCCCGAAAAACCCAGTTCGGCGGGTTTCGCCTCCCCGCGGGGTCAAAGCCTGCCGGCTCGCCCGCGGCTCTTCGTGCCCGCGCCTCTATCAAGTGGTAACGACCCTACCACGTTGCACTTTACCAAACAAGAGTATTCGTATATAACGTTTAAAAAATGCAGGGATATGCTGGAAATAAGGGTGTAGCAATCTTGCGGCACAATAGATAGCAGCCGACGCGCACCTACGAAAGGAACCAATATGGCCGAGCTCCAAGAACTCCGTCGCTACCGCCGCGACTTGCACAGGATCCCGGAGCTCGACTTCGATCTTCCGCAGACGATCGCCTATATCGAGGGCGTGTTGGCACCGCTCACCTGCGAGGTGACCCATCCGTGCCCCAGCTGCGTCTGCGCTTTCTTCGACGCTGGCGTTGGCGCCGCGCATGCCACGGCGATTCGCGCCGATATGGATGCGCTGCCCATTGCCGAGGCAACGGGGGCAGCGTTCGCTTCGACCCATCCCGGCAAGATGCATGCTTGCGGGCACGATGGACACATGGCCATGGCGCTTTCGGCGGCAACCTTTGTCGACCGTACGATCCGTGAGCAGCCGGGCGCCATTAAGCGCAATGTGCTCTTTGTGTTTCAGCCGGCCGAGGAGACGACTGGTGGTGCCAAGACGGTGTGCGAGAGCGGCGTGTTCGAGCGCTACGGGGCGGATCGCATCTTCGGCTTCCACGTATGGCCCGATTTGCCCGCCGGCACGTTGGCGAGCTGTTCCGGTCCGCTGCTGGCGCGTTCGAGTGAGATGCACATTCATATTCACGGGACGAGCATCCATATCGCTAAGACCTATGGCGTTCCGGTCGAGGAGTCGCATGATGCGGCGCTGGCGGCTGCCAAGTTCTTGGTTTCCGAGCGCGAGCTCATGGACGAGTTGGGCACCGACGAGCCCTGCATTGGTAAGTTCGGCCTGCTGCAGGCCGGCACCGTCTGCAATGCGGTGGCGGGGGAGGCCCATGTTGCCGGCAGCCTACGTGTGTTTACGGACGACATGTTCGACCGCGCGCGCGAGGGCGTGCGCCGCGTGCTGGACGATGCCTGCGCCGCAACGGGCTGCACATATGACCTCGATTTTGCCGAGGGCTATCCGCCAGTCGATAACGACCCCGAATTGTTTGCCCGAATCGCGCCTGCCTTGCCCGAGCTGCAGCTCGTGGACGAGCCGCTGCTGATTGCCGAGGACTTTGCTTTCTATCAGCGCCATCTGCCGAGCGTGTTTTTCTTGCTGGGCACGGGCGTGCCAGAGGGACAAGAAAACCCAATCGACGCTGATGACTGCCCAGCCTATGCCACGAGCGCCCTTCACACTGATACCATGCTCTTTGACGAGGAAATCCTACTCAAAGGCCTTGATGTCTACAAACGATTGCTTTTGATTGACTAAGGCGTGAAGGACTATTTGTTCTAGAAAATACGAACAAACGTACGATATAATAGAGATGTAAGTCTATAGAAACGTTTGACGTTACTAACGTAAGGCGATACTATGATTGCATCGTATAAAGATGAGGATACCGAACGCTTTGCCATGGGTGTGCGGGTCAGGAGATTCGTGTCCTTTGAGCGTGTTGCGTTGAGGAAGATTCGCCAACTGCAGGTTTGTGCTTCGCTTGATGATCTTCGCGTTCCACCGGGCAACCGCCTGGAAGCATTGAAGGGCGATCGTGCCGGTCAATATAGCATCCGTGTTAACGAGCGCTATCGGGTTTGTTTTGAGTGGAGACAGGAGATGGCTTGGAATGTCGAAATCGTCGATTATCACAAGTGATGAGACCTCGGCCGATTTGCTGTCGCCGGTGACTCCTGGTGAGCTTCTCAAAGAGGAGTTTCTTGTTCCCATGGGCATTTCTCAATATCGCCTTGCGAAAGAGACCGGGATTCCGGCTCAGCGTATCGGGCAGATTGTCTTGGGAAAACGTCGCGTGACGGCCGACACCGACCTCCGTCTTTGCCGTTATTTTGGCCTGACGGATGGTTATTGGCTGCGCGCTCAGGTGGCGTTTGACCTTGAGGCCGAGAAAAGGCGGATCGAACCGGAACTCGATAAGATCGTTCCTGTTCAGCAGGCCATCGCACTGTAGTGCTCAGAGATGATGGGGGTGGCGCGGCGATGAAGCGACGCCGACAGTCTGCTGTATATAGTCCGGGCGGTTGCGGGTGCGGCTTGCTGCTGCTCCCGGTTATTGCTGTGAGTATAGGCGTGATGTTTGCACTTGCCGGGCTGGCTGCGGCGGCGCTCGTGTTGCTGATTGCCACTATCGGCGTGACGATTTGGCTGTACCGTTCTCGCGAGCAACGTCGTGCCGATGGTAAGACCAATGTTGGATGGGTCGTCTTCTTGATCATTGCGTACCCGCTGAGTGTCAGCTACCTGGTGTTCTTTGCCCTGTTGATGATCAGTGCCTTTACCGGGGAATCCGTCACGGTGGGGTAGGCTTCGTCGAGCCTCTTGAGGATGAGGCGAGGGGGCGGACTCTGAATGAACAGCGCCCCACATCAATATATTTCATTCGTTGTTGAACAATCCGAACGTGCAAGTGTTTGGCGTGAGAGTGCCGCCGCCAGCAACACAGGGATGCAGGCCGCGATCGCCAGCTCCCATGCCAGCTCATCGCAATAGATTCCATAAGGACCCACCAACAGGACATAGGCCAACTTGCGAGCCCATCATTCGCTGCGGTCACAAATCAGCTGGCAGCTGAATCATCGCTATAAATCGCGAGGTAAAATGTCCAAAGATTGATGGACGGTTCGCAGAATTTGCAAGGGTCATTGAGAAAGCAAAGCTGCGAGAAGGGAAGAGCCATGGCTAAAAAGACGGGAGAGAAAGAAACGGTTGAAAAGGCCAAAGGCTTCGAGATTCCCATCGATGAGGAATCGGCCGGCAGGCTGCTCGATACCATCTACAGGAGCGCACTGAATGGCGTCCCTAAGGTGAGTCGTTCGGTCGACGAGATGGTTGCCGACTACACGGGAAAGGCGAAGTCGCCCGATGATGCCGCAAGGGCACTCGCAAAGTGGCAGGTCATGAAATGCGGAACCTCAGGTTTTGTCACCGGGCTCGGGGGCTTGATTACGCTTCCGGTCGCAATTCCCGCGAACATAAGCAGCGTCATGTACGTTCAGATGCGCATGATCGCCTGCATCGCGAAGATGGGTGGCTATGACGTTACGTCCGACCAAGTTCAGACGATGATCTACATGTGCCTCACGGGTACGACGGCGAGTGATCTTGTCAAAATGGGGCTCATCAAGACTGGGACGAAATCGCTTGAGGCTGCAATCAAGAAGATTCCCAGGTCGGCACTCGTGAAGATCAACCAGAAGGTTGGCTTCAGATTTATCACGAAGTTCGGCGAGAAAGGTATCATCAACCTCGGGAAAATGCTGCCCCTCGCCGGTGGCTTGATTGGCGGCGGCGTGGACGTGGCATCGACGAGCATCATTGCTAAGAACGCCATCAGGATGTTCATGGAGGGCGAGGACCCCGATGGAACCCTGCCCACTGAAGCGGAGGTCGAAAGCATCGAAGACGTTGAGGTAGAAAGCGATCTGCTTTAGTCTTCGCTACACGCGCCACACCCCATTGCCTAGCTTATGCCGTAGGGGTTGCCGGCTGTTATGAGGTAACCAGCCTGCTCACCGCGGTCTATTCGGCACATCGCGTGCGTCGTCTGTTTTGAGTCGCAGGCCGTGTCATTGCCGCCCACGATGGCCATGTGGTCGTTGAGTGTGGTCGAGCCCATGTGACCCTTGGGTGGCTCTCAGCCCGCATCTACCAGGATTCTTGTCGAGCTCGTGCGAGCATCGAGCGTGTAGGGCATGCTCGAGAGCGTCGTTGTCCGCATGGACCACGCCGCGCGGGTTCGCCATGTCGGAAATCGAGGCAAAGCGCTGCAACCGTAGAACCAGTAGTTCAAATCGATGTTGGCAAGCCTCGAGGTGTCATCGGTGATGGACGCGCGCTTCATGCACTTCTATATGGCAGCCTTAGCTCTCAGCTAATGAATTCAAGTTCAATCCTTTCTACGATGTGCTGTGTACCGGCACGGTAGCCGGATCGTAGGAAGGATGAATAATGGCAAAAGAGGGAAAGAAGCCAATCGGCAAGATTGTCCTAGGCATCATCGTGGTGCTGGTTATTGTCGGTGCCGTGGGCTCTATGGGCGGCAACTCAACCGATTCGTCTGCGAGCGATTCGGCAAAACCTGCCGAGACGACACGGCAGGCTGAGGAGCAAAAAGAACCGCAAGAACCGTATACCATTGCTGACGAGGCTGAAGACACTTCCAATCAGTTTACCTATAAGATCACGGGCACCCTGACCAATAACACGGACAAGGAAAAGAGCTACATTCAGATTGAATATGTTCTGTATGATGCCGATGACAACCAGGTTGGAACGGCTCTTGCAAACACCAATCAGCTGAAGGCGGGCGGCTCCTGGAAGTTCGAGGCGCTGGGTACGGTGTCTCCCGACCAGGTTGCTAGCTGGGAGCGTTCGGACGTAAGCGGTTTCTAGCATGTTGCATGCACTGGGGGAGGTGAAGTCGTATGTCCGATAAAAAGCTGACCGAGGAGTTGCTCAATGAGCTTCTCGATGCGCCGAACATCGATGGCTATATCAGGGAGCACGACTTTGCCGCCCCGTCGCTTTCGGACTACCTGAAGCAGCTACTGCAGGAAAAGGGCTTGGAGCGCTCGCGCGTGGTCCGTATGGCTGATCTCAATGAGACCTTTGGCTATCAGATCTTTACCGGTGCGCGTCATCCGAGTCGCAATAAGGTGCTGCAGATTGCCTTTGCGATGGCGCTGACGCTCAAAGAGACCAACCGTGCGCTGACGGCTGCCGGGGTAAGCGTCCTTAACTGCAAGGACCGCCGCGATGCGATTATCATCTTTTGCATCGATCGCGGGTGCAGTCTCCAAAAGGTCAACGAGGAACTGTATCGCTTTGGCGAGGAGACGGTGAGTTAGCGGCTGATATCTGAGCCGGTAGAGCTGTCGAACAACGATGCAAACGAACGGGGCGCGGATGCCATGGGGTGTCTGCGCCCTGCGCTATGATGGAGGCTATGGATACTCAGAGCCCAACATATTCCGATGACGAGCTGACCGCAGCGCTTGCCGAGCACCTGGCGTCGCTCGATCGCGACGACAGCTATCGCGTGGAGCGTGTACTTAAGCGCTCGTCCGTTGAAGCAACCGAGCTCGTGTACTTTGAAGGAACCGGCGGTGGTTCGCTCGGCCCCTTTGTCCGTAAACGCATCGATGCTTCGGCTCAAATCGGCGGGGCATACGAGCGTCTGTTTGCCGCTCAGCGGGCAGGCAGGCGTTTTGAGCACCTGCCCAGAATCGTCGATTGTCGTCGTGTGGGCGACGAGCTCAACGTGGTTATGGAATACATCGAAGGGGAGACGCTCGGGGCGCTGGTGGACCGTCTGGGAGCCACCCCCGATTATGCGCGTGAATTGTATCCTGCCCTATGCGATGCCGTGGGCGAGCTCCACGCCGGTTTTGCAATAGCGGGGGAGACGTCGGCGCCGGTGATCCATCGTGACCTCAAGCCGTCGAATATCATCGTGACAGGTGCCAACTATACGCCTGATGACGGCCTGACATTTTCATCGCTGGTGATTATCGACTTGGGGATCGCTCGCGTATGGCGCGACGGCGCCGATGCCGATACCGTCAAGTTTGGGACGCGACCCTATGCGCCGCCCGAGCAGTATGGGTTTGGGCAGACGAGTGTGCGCAGCGACGTCTACGCGCTTGGCGCCCTGTTGTTCTTCTGCTTGACGGGAGTCGACCCTAAACCAGGGCTCGACATGCGCGAGCAATGCGAGGCGCGCGGCATTCCCACTCCACTTGCCGATGTCGTCTGCATGTCGATGGCGCTCGACCCGGTCAAGCGTTTTGCGAGTGCGGAAGCGTTGGGACGGGCGACGCGCGCGGCATACGATCTGAGTCGCCCCGTGCGGCCTCCTGCGCCTGTCCGTACTCCGGCCTCGGAGACGGTGTTGACGCCCCAAGGGCCCCGAAACCCCGCAGGGCTTCCTAGGCCCGCCGCCTCCGCTGCATGTGGTCTGCTCTCTCGCGTTCCGGAGTCTCTGGGGCGCATTTGGAATACGCTCGTCTGCTTCTCGCTGCTTGTGTTCTTTGTCGGAAGTCACTTTGCCGTCTTTCACCCCACCGGAGCAAACCAAAGCTACCCGACGTGGCTTCTCATCATCGAGTATTTTTTCTTTGTCGATAGCCTTATGGTGCTTATGCATTTTGCGCTGCTCGATAAGCGCCGTCTTCGTCGGCGATTCGCATTGCTCGACAGCTATCGCGGCAAGAAGCTCGCGAAACTCTGGCTCAAGGCATTGGGTGTGCTGCTCCTATGCATGATCGTCATAGTCGCGGTTGCCAATGCGACCGGCGTCGTCGATACCTCCGCTACCTAAAAGAAAAGGGCCCCATTGGGGCCCTTTGCAGTTGCACTTAGATGCGGTTCATCTGAGCGGCGACTTTGTTGTACCAGTCCTGCCACGTGGGCGGGCAGTACTTTTTGGCCGCTGCCGGGGTAAGGGTGGAGCCGTAGTTGGCGCCCAGATAGGCAACGTGAGCGGAGATGCCCTCGCTCCAGCTGCCAAAGCTGCGCCAACCGCCGCCACGGGCGCTCCAGCCCCAGGCGTTGTAAGAATTGGCGCAATAAGCACCCTTGGTGCTCTCGATGCAGGCGATGGCGGGGGACCAGCGAGGGTCGACGCCGGTGTTCCAGGCGGCAACGGCAAAGTTATAGCCCTGACCTGCCATGGGGGAGCCGGCAAGGTAGTTGTCGATGCGGCTCGTCCACTCATTAATGAACGAGTCGTAATCGGAGTTGCCGCTGTTCGAGTTGTTCGGCGTGGTGTCGATGGTGGTGTTGGCGTTGTTGGCCTGGCTGCTGGAATTGCTGCCGCTTACGCCCTCGCCCGAGAGCTTCTCGGCGGCAGCGGCCTTATCGGCCTCAAGCTTGGCAAGCTCGGCGGCATTTTCCTGCTCGGCTTTTGCCTGTGCCTCGCTGCGGAGCTGCTGGGCCTGCGCCAGCGCATCCTCGGCGTTTTTCTGCTCAGCCTCAAGCTGAGACTTGGCCTGCTGGAGCTCAGCCTTGTTCTGCTCGAGTTCGGTTTGCATGTTATTGAGCTCTTCGATCTCGTCGACGCTCGAGCTCGTGATCTGGTTGGTGTATTTGCAGGTCGTGATGAACTCACCCAGGCTCTGCGCGTTGACCAGGAAGCTCACGATGGGATTGGTGCCCTTCTGATACTTGTACAGATCGCGCATGGCGGAGCTTGCCTTGGCCTGCTGCTCGGGAAGCTTAGCCTCGATTTCCTCGATGCTTGCCTCATTGGAGTCAATCTGCTTTTGCAGGTCATCGAGTTTGGTGCGGGCGTCGTTGTAGGCGCTCGTGGCGGCTTCGATCTTCTGCTGGGCTGCGGAAAGCTGGTCCTGCGTTGCCTGCGAGGCGGCATACGCCGCAACGGGGGAGAGCATCGGCGTGGCCGTCAGCGCAACGGCGAGCGCGGCGCTCGTGATGATACGAGCCGGCTTCGACGCAATGAGCGCTGCGGTGCGATGATTCGAATGCTGCATCCAGTCCCTCTGCAATCAATCGTAGGTTATGGTTCGAACGGTATTCTACTACTGCTTTCGACCTCAACTTGAACCTTAAAGGTTCCAAAGGGTCAAGTTGAACTTGAGGCTTTGGCTTTGACCTGCAGTTATGATGAATTGTTGAGAAACCATAGAGTTCAACTTTAACGTTACAGGGGTCTGTTTGAGAGGAGTTTTGGGCTATAAAGCTATCTCAACGTGGGGTTTTACAGCTACAGCGCGCCCTCCTGACGAGCCTGCTCAATCTCTTCGAGCGCCTCGGCAGGGGTGAACGAACAGGTGCCGTCGCCGAGTTTGACTACCTGGATATCGTCGCCGATATGGACCTCTCCGCTCTTTAGTACCACGCCAAAAATGCCCTCGTGCGGAAAGATGCAGTCGCCAGCGAGATAGTAGATAGCACAGCGTGTGTGGCAGACCTTGCCGATTTGGCTGATTTCGACGAGCACCTCGCTGCCAAGCTTGAGCTGCGTACCCAAAGGGAGCGAGAGTAGATTGATGCCCTGGGTGGTGAAGTTTTCTCCAAAGTCACCCTCGCGCACATCGAGTCCGCGAGCCTGCGCCGTCTGGATGGACTCTGCGGCCAAAAAGGAAACCTGACGGTGCCAATGTCCGGCGTGTGCATCGGTGGCGAGACCAAATTGCTCTATAACGGTGTCGTGTCCATCGGCGACGGGTGACTTGCGCGTGCCCTTGTGTGCCGACGTGTTGATTGAGACGATGCGGGCGGGTCCGTTGTAGGCGTCGTTTGCCGTGCACAGGGGAGCGGTCGCTTTCGCACGTTCCACCAGCTCGCGCTTCGCAGCATTGAGGATGGGATTATCGGTCGGATGGTCTTGGGGCACGTGTGCGCCTTTCGCTCGAGGATGTCAATACGCTGAATCCTACAACAATGGTAGGTTCATTGCCCATTGTCATACAACGGTGAGCGCCGTCTTCGTGCTGGCCTTCGTGCTGGACGATTACGTCGATTGCCATAGATACGGTGGAGCTTTGGGCGCCGGCGGCTTGGCACGCTAGAATAAATCAGTTGCGCAAAGACCGCCCATTGTGTGGGCAGTTCATGATAGGAAGTTTCCATGGCATTGCAATTTACAGAGCGCGAGTTCATTCCCGTGCTGCTCGGTGGCGACATCAACGCCTATTCGGTGGCGCGCGCCTTCTACGAGGAGTACCAGGTCAAGAGTCTGGTCTTTGGCAAGTATCAGACGGGTCCCGCGTACCGCAGCCAGATTATCGACTACACTCCCAACGTGGATATCGACACCATGCCCGTGATGCTCAAAACCGTCAACGGCATTGCCCAAGCGCATGCCGACAAGACGATTGTCCTTGTGGGCTGTGGCGACAACTATGTTGCCCTCGTGGCTCAGGCCAAGGATGCTCATGAGCTGGCGGACAACATCGTCGCTCCCTACGCGCCCTACAGCATGCTCGAGCAGTGCCAGAAGAAGGAGATCTTCTACGAGCTGTGCGAGAAACATGGCGTGCCCTATCCGCACACGTTTACCTTTACCAAGGCGATGCTCAATGCCCAGGGTGAGGCGCCTGCCGAAGTGCTCGACCAGATCGATTTTCCTTACCCGATGATTCTGAAGCCTTCTGACGGCATCATGTGGTGGCAGCACGAGTTCGAGGGCCAGAAAAAGGCCTATGAGATTGCCGACCGTGCCGAGCTGGAACAGGTCATTCGCGACTCGTATGCCAGTGGCTACACCGACGACCTGATCTTACAGGACCGCGTGCCCGGTAACGACGAGTACATGCGCGTGCTCACCAGCTATTCCGACCGCAACGGCATGGTGCGCATGATGTGCCTGGGTCACGTACTGCTCGAGGAGCATCAGCCCCACGGTGTCGGCAACCATGCCTGTATCATTACCGAGCCTAATGACGAGCTCATGGGCGGCGTGCGCAAGTTGCTCGAGGACCTTCACTTTGTGGGCTATTCCAACTTTGACGTTAAGTACGACGAGCGCGATGGCTCGTTTAAGTTCTTCGATTTCAACACGCGCCAGGGCCGCAGCAACTACTACGTTACCAACAGCGGCTTTAACGTTGCCAAGTATGTGGTGGACGAGTATGTGTTCAACCGCCCGTTTGCGCCGGAGTTTGTGACGGCGCAGGACGAGGCTCTGTGGATGGTCGTCCCCATGGGCGTCGTCGACAAATACGTCAAGGATCCCGAGCTGCGCGCTAAGGTGCATCGCCTGGACAAGGAAGGCAAGGGCGCCGACCCTTCGTTTATGAAGGGCGACTTTGTCTTTAACCGCTGGCTGCGCATGTGGCACACTAAGCTGCGCCACTTTAAGCTGTTCAAGACGTATTACAAGTAGATGAGTGCGGCGCCCGTCCGGTTTGCATCGGGCGGGCGCGGGTACGATACGCGCAATTGCGCAAGCGTCATCAAGGAGGCGGCGATGGAAAAGCTGGGAGTTATCGGCGGCATGGGCGCCGAGGCCACGTCGTATTACTACGACCAGGTGGTGCGTCATACGGCTGCTGCCTGTGATCAGGAACATATCGACATGGTGGTGCTCTCCAAGTCGACCATGCCCGACCGCACGCTGGCCATTAAGACCGGCGAGCATGCCAAGCTGCTGGCGACCATGAAAGAGTGTGCCCAGGCACTCGAGTCGCTGGGCTGTGCGCACATTGCCATTCCCTGCAACACGTCACACTACTTCTACGACCAGATCCAGTCGTTTACCACAGTGCCGATTATCCACATGCCGCGTGAGTCGGTGCGCTATGCTCTGGCCGGTGCGGTGATGGGGGAGTGCGAGTTCGACCCCAACCTGAGTATGCCGGCCGAGCCGGTGCACAAGATTGGCATCATGGGCACCGACGGAACCGTGGGCGCGGGCGTCTACGGCCGCGAATGTAAGGCTGCGGGTGTTGAGGTTGTCTATCCCAGCGAGAAACGTCAGAACGATGTGATGTCGCTTATCTACGATGATGTGAAGGCCGGACGTGAGCCCGATATGGATAAGTTCGACCGCGTGATGTGGGAGTTCGCCCGTAGCGGCTGCGACCGCGTCATCCTGGCCTGCACGGAGCTCTCGGTGCTGCAGAAATACCGTGAGATGCCCGAGATCACCCTCGACGCCATGGACGTCCTGGTGCGCGAATCCATCATCCGCAGCGGCGCTCCCTACCGCCTCTAGCTTCCGACCTGCCAAAAAGGGACAGGTTAATTATGGTGGGTTTTATCTGGAGAAACAGTAAAGGCCTCGGCTCGTTTGGTGCGAGCCGAGGCCTTTTGCGTTGGGCGGTTGCTGTCGGTGGTGAACTAGAACAGGAAGCCGATGGCGATGAGGGCGATGCTGACGATGAGCACGGCGATGTCCAGACCCTTGATGGGATAGCGCTTGTACGAGCTGGCGCGTGTGCGCAGGTAGAAGCCGCGCTGCTCGGCGGCAAGCGCGGTGGCATCGGTCTTGCCCACGCTCGAGATGAGCAGCGGCACGCACAGTGGCAACATGAGCTTAAGCTTCTTGATGGGGTTCTTGGTGTCGTACTCGACGCCGCGTGCGGTCTGCGCCTCCATGATGGCGTTCATCTCCTGACCAAACACCGGTACAAAGCGCAGCGCCGTGGTAAAGGTGAAGGCATAGCGATACGGCACATGCAGCACCTCGACGCAGGCGTTGGCAAGGTCGTTGAGCTTGGTCACCATGAGCATGAGGATGAGTGGCAACGCCACACCTAGCAGGCGCAGGCAGGCCTTCGATCCCGTGATGAGGCCCGCGTCGGTGATAAAGCCCCACACCACGTTGCCATCGCGCATAAAGGCCAGCTGGAGCACCAGCATGATAAGCGCGAGCGGAATCAGCAACTTGAGCAGCGAGAGCAGACGGTCGACGACGCCGGCATAGGTACCCAGTGCAAGGGTGAGTGCCAAAAAGCCCAGCAGCGCCACGTAGGTGTCGGACAAGAAGATGCCGACGATGATGGCGGCGGCGAGGCCCAGTTTGACGACGGGGTTCAGGCGATGCAGCAGCGTATTGCCCGGCATGTAGTCGATGACGTTAACCACGGTGGACCATCTCCTTGGTAATTCGAACGACATCGGTGACCTCGCTCACCTGCGCAAAAGCGGGCGAGACGGAAGATGCCAGACGGCGCGAGAGTTCAATAACCTGGGGAGGCTCCACGTAGGCACGCCGCATGAGATCGATGTTCGAGAACAGCTCGTGCGTGCGGCCGCGGTCGAGGATGCGGCCGTCGGCCATTACTACGATGCGCTCGGCAAAGTCGGAGACGACTTCCATGTCGTGGCAGACCATGATGACGGCGCATCCGCGCTCGGCCATGGTGCGCACGGTTTCCATGACGGTCATGCACTCGCGGTAGTCAAGGCCGCTCGTGGGTTCGTCGAGCACGACGATCTTGGGCTCAACCACTACGACGGAGGCAAGTGCCACCATTTGTCGCTGGCCACGCGAAAGCGAGAACGGTGCCTCGTCGGCGGGCAGACCAAAGCGGTCGATGACCAGCTGGGCGCGACGCAGAGCCTCGGCACGGTCGATGCCGGCAAGCTCCAAGCCAAAGGCGACCTCGTCGAGCACGGTATCCTTGCAGATCTGGCGGTCGGGGTTTTGGAAGAGGGTCGCGACCTCGCGGGCAATGCGGCTCGTGGGAACGGCTGCGGTATCCAGTCCCGTGACGCGCACGCTGCCCGAGGCGGGCTTAAGCAGGCCTGTGAGCAGTTTGGTGAGCGTGGTCTTGCCGGCGCCGTTTTGGCCGACGATGCCCACGAGCTCGCCAGGATAGAGCGTCAGGCTAAGGTCGTGTACGGCGGCTCCGCCATTGGGATAGGCAAACTCAACATGGTCGAAGGTGAGTACGGGTTCGGCGTCCTTGGCATGAGGACGCAACGACGGTGCATGCGGGGAACCGGCGGGCGCCTGGGCTTCGATAGCCGCGTGTGCGGGGTCGACGATGCCCGAAATCAGGCGCTCGGCCTCATCGACATCCAAGCAGGGGGTGCCGCTTACCAGGCCATCGGTTTCGAGGCTATTGAAGATACGCGTGACGCGAGGGCAGTCGACGCCGATGGCACGGAGCTCGTCGGTATGCGCGAAGACCTCGTGTGGCTCGCCCTGCAGCGCGATTTCGCCATGATTGAGCACGAGCACGCGGTTGCAGTACTCCGAAAGCAGGGCGACCTTTTGCTCAACGACGACGATGGTGATGCCGAGTGCACGGTTGGCCTCACGCAGGGTCTCGAAAACCAGCGTGGAGCTGGCGGGGTCGAGTGCCGCGGTGGGCTCGTCGAGAACCAAGACGCGCGGACGCATGGCGAGGATGGCGGCGATGGCCACTTTTTGCTTCTGTCCGCCCGAGAGGGTGGCGATCTCGCGGTCGCGCAGGTCGCTGATGCCGACGGTCTCGAGCGTTTCGCTCACGCGCTGCTCGATCTGGTCGTGGGGAACGCCAAAGTTCTCGAGGCCAAAGAGCATCTCGTCCTCGACGACCGAAGCGACCATCTGCGTGTCGATATCCTGCAGCACACTGCCGACGATTTGCGAGACGTCGGTGAGCGAGACTTCGCAGGTGTCGTGGCCGTCGACCATGACGGACCCAAAGAACGTGCCGGTGTAGTGGTGGGGCACGGCACCCGACAGGCAGGCGGCAAGCGTGGACTTGCCGGCGCCCGAGGGCCCGATGATGCCGATGAAATCTCCCTTGTTCACGCTGAGCGAGATGTGGCTGAGCGCCTGCTCGGTCTGCGTGCCATAGGAGAACGAGACATCGTCGACGTTGATGATCGTTTCCATGGATACCTTTCATAGTCATTGGGGACAGTCTTAAATGACCAGTTGTTTAAGACCGTCCCAAAAAAGTTCGTTGTTTGGGACGGTCTTTGGTGGTGAAGCACGGAGACGGCTTTACGAGGGGGCCCAGGTTGGCGCGAAAGAGGAGCGAAGCGTACTTGGGTACGCGAGCGACGAATGAACGCCAAGATGGGGTGGCTCGTAAAGCCGAGCGGGTTAGTTGAGCCTAAGGGCCTTCTGGATGGGCAGGTAGAGGGCGCCGACCAGAATGGCGTTAAAGACGGCGGTCATGGCGACGACGGGCAACATGGCGGCGGCGAGCTCGCCTACCACGCCGAGCATGGCCATCTTGATGACCATGAAGATGACGCCGGAGACAAAGGTGGTCAGGAAGGTTACAACAATGGCGACGGCAGGCTTGACCTGACCGTTCTTGCCGGCGGCGTTGACGATGCCGGCCATGAGCATGGCGGCGATGCCCTCGGCGGCAAAATCGACGAACGGCGAAGTGGTGGTGATCTGGATCACGGCAGCCGAGATGAGGCCGATGACGAGCGCTTGGCCGATGTTAGGGCGAACGACCAGGATGGTGAGGCAGAAGGCCGAGATGATGAACTCGGGGCTGATCATGCCGCCCGAGATGCCCGAGATGGCCTTGCCGACGGTGAAGTTGAGGATGAAGCCTGCAGCGAGCAGGATGGCGAGCAGGACGAGAGCGCGGACGTCGAGTTTGCCGCGGTCGGCGGTCTGGACGGTGCGGGGCTGGGCGGCGGTGGTGTTCTGAGACATGGTGAAAATCCTTTCGGAATGGGGGTGCAAGAGAAAAGCGGAGGCGCGTGATGCGAATGCGATCGGGCTCGAGATAGAAAAAGGCCCCCGGTCGAAACCGGAGGCCTTCCAATCACCTAGAGCGCAAAAACAGGCGTGAGGGACTCACTGTCGACCGATCGTATTCGCATCACGCCACCACCAGTTGTTGAGAGACTTCATCGTGTTCTTCATGTCGGTGGCTCCTTTCGTGATGCCGTGGCGCGGTCGCACCTGATTGCTGTTGCGCTGCACTATAGCACAGCAAAGTGTTTGCGGGGAAATCTTTTTTGAAAAGATTTCAGCGGTGTTTCCCACTGGTCAAAAAGGCAGGCGGGACGAACCGTGCCATCCCGCCCGCACCAGTGAGGGATTACTCCTTGTTGCGGCGATAGAGGATATAACCGCCTGCGGAGATGACGGCAACGCCAGCGATGGCGAATGCGGCCACCATGCGGCCATCAAAACGATCGCCAGTGGTGGGCAGGCCGCCCTTGGTGTTCGTCTTGTTGGTGGTTACCGTGGTCGTGGTGTTGTCCGACTTGCCAGGCTTCTCAGGCTTGACAGCGGGCTGCTCGGGCTTAGTGGGCTGCTCAGGCTGCTCGGGGGTGCTGGGCTGTTCGGGCTTACCGGGCTGCTCGGGAGTGCCGGGCTGATCTGGGGTGACCGGGTCGGTGGCAAGGGCGTCCTTGGCGTAGGTGATGGACTCCTTGAGGCCCTTGGTCTCGGTGTTCAGGTCGCTCGGGGTGAAGCGCTCGTCAAAGTTTCCGGCCTTCTGATAAGCGCGCATCTCCTGGAGCAGGGCCTTGCACTTCTTGTAGGTGTTCTCGGTGGCAGCCTTGCCTGCCTTGTTGGCCAGAGCGGTGCGACCCTCGGTGGTCGTCTCGGCCAGCATAGCGGCGTCAACTTCCTTGTTCTGCTCGATGAGCTCGTTCTGGAGCGCGTCGAGGTAGGTGCGGACACTGGTACCAAGGGTGTCAGGGTTCTCAAAGCAGAGCGAGCTGATGTCCATGAGGACGTAGTTAATGGAGTTCTCGGGCTCCTCGTTGTACACGACGTCTTTCGCATTGCAGTGGTCGAAGGAGACGGTCTGATCGCTGAAGTAGGGGCTAACTTCAGTTATCAGAGCGGAGTACAGCGGGATGGCGACAGAGTACGCGGCACGGGAGAGCATTTCCCACTGGATGGTAGCGACTTCGGGATCATACCCGCGACGAATCTGGAAGAGATTGATCTCGGTGTTGCGCTCGCTGCCGATGCAATAAACGCCATCAGTGTTCGCGTTGAGACCAGGGACGTTCTCTCCGCGGTTGCCGAAGGCACGAATCAGCTCAAAGGTGCTCCAACCAGACTTGCCAGGCTTGAAGAACAGAGGCTGGATTTCGCTGACCATAGCTCCCTTTTGGACGGGTTTTCCATCCTTATCGGTGATAGTTTTAATTTCGTAATCCGTGCCTTCGGTCAGCTGACTAGCAAAATAATGGCGGCCTTGCACATAGCGGGACCATTGGTTAACGCCAGAATCGGCGAGGCTTTCGCCATACGTTTGGGCGACATCGAATTTACCGTCAGCGGAGTATTTGGCGAAACCCTTCTCCACGGGCATGGACTCGATGTCCTTGGAGTGCAGGCAGTTCTCAGTATCGTTCAGGTCGACATCGTAGTTGAGGCTGCCGATGTTGGGGTTGAGTGAGGCGACGTCGTCGGCCAGCTTCATGGCAATCCATTGATGGGCAGAAAGCGTGGCGAACAGCCAGGTCTCGTTGTTGTCGGCGATAATGATCTGGTCGTTAGTGCAAGTGCCCTGCTCGTCGATCAGGCTGCCGAGGAGCTCGACGCCCTCGCGGGCATTGGCGCTCTGGCCCAGGATGACGCTGCCGTAGCTGTACTCGCCGATGCCAGTAGCCTCATCGATTGGGTCTGCTGCTTTGGCATCCTCGTTATAGGAGGTGCTCAGCGTAGCGGAGCAAGAGACACCCTTCTCGTTGATACCGGCTTCGGAGTAGGCGTCGGTGTGGCCCTCCCAATTGGAGGGATGGTCACGTACGTAGCTGTAGCGATATGTAGGCTTATTCGAAGTGTATTCGAAAGCAGACTCATTCGAGCTGTACGTAAAGCCGGCTTCGTGGGCGGGTTCGATGCCATAGTGCTTGAGATAGCGCTTGCCAAAGTCCTCGGCACGGCCATAGTACGTGTTGCCGTCGGCCGTTAGATCTTTGCCCATGTACATCTGCGTGCAGGCGAGCGCAGAGGTCGGCATGGACATGATGGTTGCAGCTCCAAAGGCGAGGCCTATGCCCAGCTTTTTGAGCGCGTTGACGGGGTGAGTTTTCCTCATAATCCCTCCCAGCGTGCGAAAGCCCTCTGTCGCCAGAGGGCTTCAGCCAATAAAGACACTCCCTTAGCGTAACGAATCGGAAACAATATTCATCTATGAAAAATACTTACTCGATAAGCGTAATGAAATATACGATGAGCGGTTAATTATACTCAGTCTGTAGCTTTAGCCAAATAAAGACGCCCTGCAATTACTGTATCTGGATAAAGCGTCTGGAAATACCGAAATGAAAAATCCCCCGCTGTTTGGCAAATGCATAAACAGCGGGGGAGATGATAATCGGATGAATATCATACCAATGTGGAATTACTTCTTCCGACGGTGGATCACGTTGATCGCATAGCCTACGAGCATGGCCAAAACAATGACGATAAAGCCGAGCAGGGGATTGTCGTTCATGGGGTCCTCCTATTTACCGAGTGGTGAGAATTCATCGACGATCAGGTCGAGACATTGCGGTAGTGCGCGAGCGCCAAAGACACCGGAGTTGCTGGAGATGATCTCGCCATCGAACTGCATGCCCAGCGACGGCGTGCAGGTGATCTTGGCTTCCTTGGTCTGGATGATCTTGAACTGCGGGCGACCGAGCACCTTGCCGGCGGGGTCGAGCGCGGCGGTGATCACGGTGGGCAGCAGCTGCACGGTTTTAACGGGTTCGATGACCGCGATGTCGACCATGCCGTCGTTCATGCGACAGTTGGGGAACAGGTTGATGTCGTTTTGGATAACCGAGGTGTTGCCTGCCATGCAGCAGATGCCATCGAGTTCCTCGACAATGCCGTCATGCTCAATCGTAAAGTGCGCCACCGTGGGGTTGGGCGTGGCGAGCGCAGACAGGAAGTAGGCGATCTCGCCGATGTCGTTTTTGCTGGGGGCGGCCTTCATCATGATCTCGGCATCGTAGCCCGAGCCGGCGATGATGATGAAACCATGGCGCTTCTCGTTGCCGTCCTCGTCGAGCCAAAAGAGCTCGCCCATGTCCACTTTGACCGTGCGACCGGCGCGGCAGGCCTTGGCGAGCGCCGCCGCCTCAGGGGCATTGCCGATGTTGTTGAAGAACAGGCAGGCCGTACCGGAGGGGAAGACGAGCGTGGGGACACCGCATCCGCGCATCTGATCGAGCACGTTGGAGACGGTGCCGTCGCCGCCCGAAACGACCACGCGGTCAAACTCGCGCACGTCTGCCACGGCGTCCTCGGGCTCCATGCCATCGCCGATAAAACGCATCACGACCTCGTCGCCGCCCTGCGCGAGGGCGTGCGTAAATGCGTAGATTTCATCTGAGCTGGGGCCCGATGCCGGGTTGTGGATGATAAGGCAGCGCATACTTACGTTCCCGTTCTGTGACTAACCGAGTATAGTTGTAAGGCAATGCCGATATCCTACCCGTGTTTTTCGGGCCTAACCTTATTCGATGGGTTGATATGTACATTTCCACACATCAGGCTCTACTCGACTTTTGCCAGCGCGCCCGTGAGTTCGACGCGATTGCCGTCGATACCGAGTTTTTGCGCGAGCGCACATTTCATCCGCGTCTGTGCTTGGTTCAGATTGCCACCCCTGCCGAGAGCGTTGCGGTCGATCCCCTGGTAATCGACGACCTATCGCCGCTGGCCGAGCTTATGGCCGACGAGAGCGTGACCAAGGTCTTCCACGCCTGCTCGCAGGATATGGAGGTTATGCTCCATACTGTAGGCGTGCTGCCGCGTCCGATTTTCGATACGCAGGTGGCCGCCGCCTTTTTGGGCGAGCGCCAGCAGATTTCCTACGGTGCGCTCGTGCAGATGTTTTGCGGCGTCTCATTGCCCAAGACCGAGTCACTGACTGACTGGTCGCGTCGCCCGCTGACCGATAAGCAGATTGAGTACGCGATCGATGACGTCAAGTATCTGATCGTCGCCTATACAGAGATGATGAGCCGCCTGCGCGAGCTGGGCCGCGTGGACTGGGTGCTCGACGAGCTGCGCCCGCTGGCTGACGAGTCGCACTATCGCGCCGATCGCCACGAGGCGTTCCGCAAGGTCAAACGCATCAACTCGTGCAGTCGTCACCAGCTGGGTATCGCGCGCGAGCTCGCCGCCTGGCGTGAGGATCGGGCCGAGCGTCGCAATATCCCGCGCAAGTGGGTTATGTCCGACGATACACTGCTGGCCCTGGTTAAGCGCAATCCCGTGCGTGTTGAGGAGTTCCGCAGCATCCGCGGTACCGACCAGCTGGGGGAGCGCGACGTGGACGGCGCACTCATGGCCATCAAGCGCGGTGCGAGCTGTCCGCACGATCGCCTGCCGCTCTTGGTGCGCGGACATCGCCAGATCTCTCCGGAGTTGGAGAGCGTGACCGACCTTATGTATGCGCTTATTCGCCTGGTTGCCGAGCGCTCGGGTGTGGCGACCTCGGTCATTGCCTCGCGCGATGACCTGGCCGACTACATTGAGCATCCCGAGCAGAGCCCCCTGCGAGAAGGTTGGCGCTTTGAGCTTGTGGGCTCGCGCCTGGACGATTTGCTTTCCGGCAATATGGGACTCACCGTGAAGGACGGAAAGATTGAGTTGTTATAGGGAAGCCTAGTCTGCTGAGTGGGTAGAATGCCTCCAACGTGTAACTCGATTCGGAGGAATTCGTATGCCCTATTACTATGGATACGGCTTTGGCATCGACCCGCTGTACCTGCTGGTTGTCCTTGTTTGTACGGTGTTCGGTCTTGCCGCGCAGAGCTATATCAACTCGACGTACAAAACCTGGTCCAAGGTTCCCTCGGACGGCGATACGGGTGCCACGGTTGCTCGCCGCATGCTCGATGCCAACGGTTGTAGCGCCGTGGGTATCAAGGGTGTCGCCGGTGAGCTCGCCGACCACTACAACCCGCAGGATAACAACCTGTATCTCTCGGAAGCCAACCGCTCGGGCGGATCGGTCGCAAGCGTTGCCGTGGCCTGCCACGAGGCGGGCCATGCCGCCCAGCGTCAAAGTGGTTATGCCATGATGAAGGTACGCACCGCCCTGGTCCCGGTCGTCAACTTTACCCAGAACACCTGGACGATCGTGTTGCTCTTGGGCCTGTTTATGAACATTGCCGGGCTCACAACCCTCGCGTTGATCTTCTTCTCGTTTAGTGTGTTGTTCCAGTTGGTTACACTGCCGGTCGAGATCGATGCCAGCCGCCGCGCCGTGGCGTACATCGAGCAGTCGGGTATGAGCTCCAAGCAGGTCAATGGTGCCAAGAAAGTCCTGACGGCAGCCGCGCTTACCTACGTTGCTGCAGCGCTCACTTCGATCATTCAGCTGCTCTACCTGATGGCTCGCTACAACAGAAACTCCAACCGATAACAAATTGGCTTGACAGGCGCCGCGGAGATTTGTGTCCCCGCGGCGCTGTACTATGTGTTGGACTTGAATTTGCGCAGGGCCGGAGCCCTTGTGCACGATGACGAAAGGAGGCTGCGTGGCAGGCTGGAATCTGACCGGCAATGCCGTTTCCGCCGAGTTCGACGGTTCGGACGAGCAGGAGCGCAAAGAGCTCAGCGTGAGCCAGGCGGTGGAGATCGCCGCTGGTGCGCTCGATGCTATTCCGCAGCTGAGCGTCCTGGGCGAGGTCACGGGCTTCCGTGGCCCCAATGCCCGAAGCGGTCACTGCTACTTCCAGATTAAGGACGACTCGGCAGCCGTTGACTGCATCATCTGGAAGGGCGCCTATCTCAAGCGCACCTTCGATTTGCGCGACGGTATGCAGGTGAGCTTTAAGGGCGGCTTCAATCTCTACAAGCCTACGGGTCGTATGAGCTTTGTCGCCCGCTCGTTCTCGCTGACGGGGGAGGGCTTGCTGCGCCAGCAGGTGGCTCAGTTGGCCGAAAAGCTACGCCGCGAGGGCCTGATGGACGAAGCTCGCAAGCGCCGCATTCCGGTGTTCTGCTCCCGCGTGGCAGTCGTCACTTCGCTTTCGGGTGCCGTGATCGACGACGTCAAGCGCACGCTGCGCCGCCGCAACCCGCTCGTCGAGCTTGTTTGCGTGGGTGCCAAGGTGCAAGGCGAGGGCGCGCCGGCCGAGCTCATTGAGGGCTTGCGCCGCGCCGCTTCCATTACGCCGGCGCCCGACTGTATTTTGCTGGTGCGTGGCGGCGGCTCCTTTGAGGACCTCATGACCTTCAACGACGAGGAGCTTGCCCGCGCGGTGGCGGCCTGTCCCGTGCCTGTGGTGACGGGCATTGGACATGAGCCCGATACCTCGATCTGCGACATGGTGAGCGACCGCCGGGCCTCCACGCCCACGGCCGCGGCAGAATCGGTGGCGCCGGCTATGACGGAGTTGGCCGACGTGCTCGAGGCGCGCCATCAGCGCCTGGGTGCCGCGATGGCATCGATGATCGGGTCGAATCAGGTCGATCTGGAAATGCTCGACCAGCGCGGTCGCCGTGCCTGGGACACCTATACGGCTCGCTTGGGCGATGCGCTCGATGCAGCCGCGTGCCGCCCGTGCCTCAACGATCCAACGTTTATGGTCGAGCGTCGCGAGTCTGAGCTTGCCCTGACGGCCGATCGTCTGTCCGGTGCCATAACGCGTTCGGTCGGGTTTTTCCGCTCCAACTTTGAGCGCCTGCCCGAGCGCTTGGTCGCAAGCACCTCAGGGCTCGATGGCAAGCGTCATGCGCTCACGCTTGCGAGTTCCCGTCTGGAGCATCAGGGACGTACGATGCTCAGCAAACCCGCGTCCGACCTGGGCCGAGCTGCCGCGTCGCTCGATGCCCTGTCGCCGCTCAAGGTGCTTGCCCGCGGCTATTCCATCGCGTACGGCGATGATGGGGTGGCTACGAGCGCCCAGACCTTTAGGCCGGGCGACGCCATCCGCGTGCGCATGGCGGACGGTAACGTGTCGGCAACCGTCAACGCGGTCGAGTAGACCGCGTTTCACAGTGATAGACCCTTAGGAAAGGAAACAGATATGGCAGAGAAGACCCCGGTCGAGCAGCTTACGTACAAGCAGGCCTCGCAGGAGCTGGAGCTCATCATCCGCAGCCTGGAGTCGGGCGATATGGAGCTTGAGGAGTCGCTCGAGAGCTATACCCGCGGCGTCGAGCTCCTCAAGAGCCTGCGTACTCGCTTGTCCGATGCCGAGCAGAAGGTCTCGGTGCTCCTGAAGGACGTCGACGGCAACGACGTGCTCGCCGACGGCGAAGCCGCCAACACCGACGACAACCTCTCGTTCTAACCATCCCGACCAAATATAATTACCTTGGTCTGCGAGAAAGGAACCAACCATGTGCGATTGCATCTTCTGCAAAATTGCCAACCACGAGATCCCCTCGACCGTTGTCTATGAGGACGACCAGGTCATCGCGTTCGATGACCTCAATCCCCAGGCGCCGGTCCACACGCTCGTGATCCCCAAGAAGCACTACAGCGACATCGCCGACAACGTGCCTGCCGAGACCATGGGCGCTATGGCTCACGCCATCCAGGAGGTCGCCAAGGCCAAGGGCTTGGAGGACGGTTTCCGCGTCATCTCCAACAAGGGCGTCAACGCCGGCCAGACCGTCATGCACTTCCATATGCACGTCCTCGGCGGCAAGAACCTGGGCGAGAACCTCATCTGAGGGCGCTTCTTCCTTGCAATGAAACGGAAGCTCAAGCACCGATAACTTATATATCAACGCAATAAACCCGAGCGTGAGGGCGTTTGGGTTTATTATTGAAGCGTATGTAACCTGGCGGCGCCACACCGCCTGTTAGTAGGGAGACACATGAACGTTCTGGTCGTCAACGCAGGATCTTCGACCCTTAAGTATCAGGTCATCGATACCAAGTCCCACAAGGTGTCCGCAAAGGGCTCCTGCGAGCGCGTTTGCTTTACCGGCGGTACCTTCACCCACGCTGCCAACGGTTCCAAGAAGGTGACCGAGAACATCGAGTTCCCCGACCACAAGGTCGCCATCGAGGTCGTCCTCAAGGATCTCGAGGCCAACGGCGTCAAGATCGAGGGCATCGGCCATCGCATCGTTCAGGGCGGTTGGTACTTTGGCGACTCCTCCCTCGTCGACGAGGACGTCCTCGCTAAGATCCGCGAGGTCGCCCCGCTGGCGCCGCTGCACAACAACCCCGAGGCCAACGTTATCGAGTACTGCCTGGAGCAGTATCCCGACCTGCCCAATGTCACGGTCTACGACACCGCTTTCCACTTCAATATGCCCGAGGTCGCCAAGACTTACGCCCTGCCCAAGGACGTCTGCGACAAGCTGCACATCCGTAAGTACGGCGCCCACGGCACCAGCTATCGCTACATTTCCAAGAAGGTCGCCGAGATGACCAACGGCGAGGCCCGCAAGGTCGTCGTGTGCCACATCGGTTCCGGTGCCTCCCTGTGCGCCATCGAGGACGGCAAGTGCATGGACACCACCATGGGCTTGACGCCGCTCGACGGCGTCATGATGGGCACCCGCTGTGGCTCCATCGACCCGGCTACCGTGTGCTACCTGCAGCGCGAGGGCGGCTACACCTTCGACGAGGTCGACGAGATGATGAACAAGAAGTCCGGCCTTTTGGCTGTGACCGGCGGCAAGACCAACGACTGCCGCAACGTCGAGGAGCTCGCCGCCGCTGGTGACCCCGATGCTCAGCTCGCCTTCGACATGTTTGTCTACAAGATTGCCGCCAAGGCTGCCGAGATGGCTACTTCTATGTGCGGTATGGACACCCTGGTCTTTACTGCCGGCATCGGCGAGCACGCTCCGGCTGTCCGCGCTGGCGTGGCCGACCGTCTGGCCTTTATGGGCGTCAAGATGGATCATGCCCGCAACGCCCTGCGTGGCGACGGCGCTTGGTGCCTGTCCGCCAAGGATTCCAAGGTCAAGATTTTCGTCATCCCCACGGACGAGGAGTTCATGATCGCTTCCGACGTCGAGCGCATCGTCAACGGCAAGTAATTGCAAGAGGGGAGGGGCTGGACGACCGAGCGCCGTTCGGCCCCTCTTTTGCGCTCGTTGGGCGATATGCTGATAGCTATTTATCAAGATATGATAACTTCTTATTAAAATGCGGCCGCCTTAAGGGGTCTGCGTCGACCGTATTGCACTGCAAAGGAGTCTCATGAACGTACTTGTTGTCAACGCCGGCAGCTCAAGCCTTAAATATCAGCTTTTGGATACCGATACCCGAGAGGTTTTCGCCAAGGGCAACTGCGAACGTATCGGTTCGGACATGGGTATCTTTGGCCACTCCGAGAACGGTGGCGCCAAGCAGACCGAGGAGGTCCCTTTCCCCGATCATCGCTCTGCTATCGCTCGCGTGCTCGAGGAGCTCGAGAAGACCGACTTTACGATTGATGGCATTGGTCATCGTATCGTTCAGGGCGGCTGGCACTTCGATGATTCCGCAGTTGTCGACGACGAGGTTATGGCCAAGATTCTCGAGGTGGCCCCGCTCGCCCCGCTGCACAACTACGGCGAGGCCGCGGCGATTGAGTATTGCCGTGAGAAGTATCCGGAGCTGCCCAACGTGGCGGTCTTCGACACCTCGTTCCACATGACCATGCCCGAGGTCGCCTATACCTACGCGCTGCCCAAGGACGTGTGCGACAAGTACCACGTGCGCAAGTACGGCGCCCACGGCACGAGCCACCGCTATGAGTGGATGATGGCCAAGGAGATCCTGGGTTCGCGCTGCCACCGTCTGCTTTCGTGCCATTTGGGCAACGGTGCTTCGCTTGCTGCTATCGAGGACGGCGTGTGTCGCGACACCACGATGGGCCTCACGCCGCTTGACGGTCTGATGATGGGTACCCGCTGTGGTTCCATTGATCCGGCCACCGTGTGCTACCTCCAGCGCGAGGGCGGCTACAGCTATCAGGAAGTCGATGACATGATGAACAAGCAGTCTGGTCTGCTTGCCATCTCGGGCATCTCCAACGACGCCCGCGACATCCGCACGCGCGCCTCCGAGGGCGACGAGCGCTGCCTGCTCGCCTTCGATATGTTCGCATACAAGGCCATGCAGCAGGCCGGTTCCATGATCGCTTCCATGGCGGGCGTGGACACCATCACCTTTACCGCCGGCATCGGCGAGAACGACTGGTCGATCCGCAAGGCCTTCTGCGACTGCTTTGAGTGGCTGGGCGTACGCATCGACAACAATAAGAACCGCGAGGCCGTGGGCAACGGCCCGCAGGTCATCAGCGCCGCCGGTTCAGCCGTTACGGTCATGGTCATCCCCACCGACGAGGAATACATGATCGCCCACGACGTCGAGCGTCTGACCAAGAACAACTAACGCGCGCATTTGTAAGTAAACGAAAGGCCTCCAGAGCAACAGCTCCGGAGGCCTTTTTGCTGGCAGGTGAAAATTCCAGTCCCAAAGAGATCATCATCAGCAACGCCTGCGCTCCCAGCAACGGCACCCAACCATTCAGATCCTCAGCTCCAGCTCGTAGCCAAGCCGCCGTCCACCCCAGATACCCTGATTGCAACGTAGCGGCAGGGACCCTACAGGGTAAAGCTCTGAAAACTTTCCGCAGGACGCATGAAACCCCCGCCGCACGAAGTGCGCAGCGGGGGTTTCATGCATGTCCGAGGACGTTTTCAGAGCTTTACCCTGTAGGGCCCCGAGGGGATATGTCAGCTACTCAGCCATCTGAGCCTGGACGGCGGTGATGGCCACGACACCCACGATGTCGTCGGCAGAGCAGCCGCGCGACAGGTCGTTGACCGGCTTGGCGATGCCCTGCAGGATGGGGCCATAAGCGTCAGCGCCAGCGAAGCGCTGGACCAGCTTGTAGCCGATGTTGCCGGCCTCGAGGTCGGGGAACACGAGCACGTTGGCCTTGCCGGCGACGGAGGAGCCGGGAGCCTTGAGCTGGGCGACGGTGGGGACGATGGCGGCGTCGAGCTGCAGGTCGCCATCGATGGCGAGCTCGGGAGCCTTCTCCTTGCAGAACTTCACGGCTTCTTGGACCTTCTTGGCGACCTCGCCGCCGGCGGAGCCCATGGTGGAGTAGGAGAGCATGGCCACGTGCGGCTCAACATTGCCCATGAAGGTGGACCAGGAGTGAGCGGAGGCGATGGCGATCTCGGAGAGCTCGTCGGAGGACGGGTTGATGTTGAGGCCGCAGTCGGCGAAGATCAGCGTGCCGTCAGTGCCGAACTGCGGGGTGTCGGTGCACATCACGAAGAAGGCCGAGACCAGCTTGGTGCCCGGGGCGGTCTTGAGGATCTGAAGCGCGGGGCGCAGGGTGTCGGCGGTGGAGTGGCAGGCGCCGGAGACCAGGCCGTCGGCATCGCCCATCTTGACCATCATGGTGCCAAAGTAGGTGGCGTCCATCACCTGGGCGCGAGCCTGCTCGATGGTAACGCCCTTCTTGGCGCGGAGCTCGGCAAACTTCTGCGCGTACTCCTCGTGCTTCTCGGCGTTGCGCGGGTCGATGACGGTAGCGCCGGGAACGTCGATCTCGTCGGGGTTGCCCAGGATGACGATCTTTGCCAGGCCCTCCTCGATGATCTTGGTGGCGGCGACGATGGTACGCGGGTCCTCGCCCTCGGGCAGGACGATGGTCTTAAGGTCGGCCTTGGCGGCAGACTTCATACGGTTTAGGAAATCGCTCATGTTACTCCTTACAAGCGTTTCGCTAAGCTCCAGGCCCTCGGCTGCACACGAATAAACCCGCTGCTAGCGGGTTTACCTTTCAATAATGTACGCCGCGGTGCTTGAGCTTTCCTTGTGTGGCAAGCTCATTATAGGACGCATTAGCGCTATAATCGCTCTGATAAATATGTCTCGAAGAATGTTCGAGAAAAGCCCAGCTAACGAGCCCGTGGCTTTTGACAAGGAGTATCGATGCAGATTACCTCAGGCCTGCCTGAAGGCTTTAACGCCGGCGCGTACGACATGATTGTCGTCGGTGCTGGATATGCCGGTGCCGTTTGCGCCCGCCGTCTTGCCGAGACCATCGGCTATCGTGTTGCCGTTTTGGAGCGCCGTAGCCACATTGCGGGCAATGCCTATGACTGCACTGACGAGGCCGGAATCCTGATCCACGAGTACGGTCCGCATATCTATCACACCTTTAACGAGCGCGTGCACAATTTCCTGTCGCGCTTTACCAAGTGGACGGATTATCAGCACAAGGTGCTCGCCAACATCAACGGCACCCTTATGCCCGTGCCTTTCAACCATGCGAGTCTCAAGCTCGCCTTTGGTGACGAGCGCGGCGAGGAGCTGTATCAGAAGCTCGTGGAGACCTTTGGCAAGGATGTCAAGGTGCCCATCATGGAGCTGCGTAAGAAGAACGACCCGGATCTTGCCGAGGTCGCCGATTACGTCTACGAGAACGTCTTTTTGCATTACACCATGAAGCAGTGGGGCCAGACGCCCGATCAGATCGACCCCTCGATCACCGGCCGCGTTCCCGTCTTTGTGGGTGATGATGACCGCTACTTCCCGCAAGCTCCCTTCCAGGGCATGCCGCAGGAGGGCTACACGGCGTTGTTCGAGCATATGCTCGACCACGACCTGATCGACGTGTTCTGCGACGTGGACGCCCGCGATCTCTTTGAGATCGACGAGACCACCGTCAAGATCGGTGGCAAGGTCTACGGCGGCGAGATCGTTTATACCGGTCCGCTCGATGAGCTGTTCAACCTCGACCTGGGCGCTCTTCCGTACCGTACGCTCGACATGAAGTTCGAGACGCTCGATATGGATCAGTTCCAGCCCGTGGGCACCGTCAACTACACCACGAGCGAGGACTACACGCGCATTACCGAGTTCAAGAACATGACTGGTCAGGTCCTGCCCGGCAAGACCACCATCATGAAGGAGTACTCCAAGGCCTATACGCCCGGCTCGGGCGAGACGCCGTATTACGCCATTCTTGAGCCCGAGAACCGTGAGCTCTATGAGCGCTATCTTGAGCGCGTCCAGAACCTGACAAACTTCCACCCGGTGGGTCGTCTGGCCGAGTATCGTTACTACGATATGGATGCCGTGACCAATTCCGCCCTCGATCTTTCGGATGAGATTATCGCCTGCCATGCATAAAGTCATAACATTCGGTATTCCCTCGTATAACGCCGCTAAGGACATGGACCATTGCATCACCTCCATCTTGGAGGGGAGCAATTATGCCACCGATATCGAGATTATCGTGGTGGACGACGGCTCCAAGGACGAGACGGCCGCCAAGGCCGACGAGTGGGAGGCCCGTTATCCTGGAATCATCCGCGCGGTGCATCAGGAGAATGGCGGTCACGGTATTGCCGTCCTTTCGGGTCTGCGCGAGGCGCAGGGCACCTACTACAAGGTTGTCGACTCGGATGACTGGCTCGACGCTGCGGCTCTTTCGACTATGCTGTCGATTCTGCGTGGCTTTGAAGAGCGCGATCAGCGCGTTGACCTGTTTATCTCGAACTACGTGTACGAGAAGGTTTACGAGGGCACGCATACCGCTATTGGCTACAAATTTGCCCTGCCGCGCAAAAAGATCTTTTCCTGGGATCAGATCGGTCATTTCCGCTTGGACCAGAACCTACTCATGCACAGCCTGTGCTATCGCACGGATGTGCTGCGCGAGTCCAACCTTCCCATGCCGCCGCACACGTTCTATGTGGACAACATCTACGCCTACGTGCCACTGCCGCGTTGCAAGACCATGTACTACGCCGACATCGACCTCTACCGCTACTTTATCGGCCGCGAAGGTCAGAGCGTCAACGAGGCAACGATGGTCAAGCGTCTGGACCAGCAGTTCCGTGTTACGCGTATCATGATGGAGTCGTACCACCTGTACAGCGATGTTGAGTCGTCGCGCCTGCGTTCGTACATGATGGGCTACTTCACCATGATGATGGCGATCTGCTCGGTGCTCACCAAGCTTTCCGAGGAAGATTGCGCCGACGAGCGCCTAAAGACGCTGTGGAATGATTTGAAGGCCTACGACGAGCGCATGTATCGTCGCGCTCGCTACGGCGTGGTCGGGTTCTTCACCAATCTGCGCGGACGGGCCGGAGATAAAACCACACTCGGCCTATACCGTCTTGCCTCAAAGATCTTCAAATTCAACTAGCTGCTGAGTAATCGCTGCTGATAGGTTGACTGGGCCCCTTGGCCTTTAGTTTGCTACTGCGAGCAGGACTGTTCGCAGTAGCAAACTAAAGGCCAAGGGGCCTCTGCTATAAGAATCGATTGTCAGGTTATTTGAATTTGAAGATCTTGGACGCGCGGTACACAGGGGCCTGGGCTGAAAAGAATCTGGTTGGTAGGTTGCCCGGTGGGGCTTGGTTATGTTTGTCGCGAGTTCCGCACGAGCCGAAGAGCACTTAATGTGCTCTTCGTGCGAGCCAGGACTGTAGAGCAGCAAACATAACCAAGCCCCACCGGGCAACCGGTCAGGTTAGGCTACTTCGCGGCGCCGGGGATGCCGTGGGAGGTTTTGGCGGTTTTGGCTCCGTTTACGATGGCAGTTTCCAGGGCCCTTACTGCGAGCATGCCCAGCAGGTCTAGGGGAACGGCGGCGCTTGCCTGGGCGCCCAGTTTGCCGCTGGCGAGGGTGTAGATGGTGTCGCCGTCGTTGGTGGTGTGCGTGGGACGGATGGCGTGTGCGTAGGCGTCTGCGGCCATCTGGGAGACCTTGGTGGCTTGTGCCTTAGTGAGTTCCACGTTGGTGACGATGCAGCTGATGGTGGTGTTGGTGCGGTCGAGCGGCATCTGCATGGATCCGGCGGCGGCAAAGGCTGCGAGTTCCATGTCGATAATCTGGTCGCTATCGGCGGCGGCGCGCATGCCGGCTACCCACTCGCCGGTGAAGGGGTCGACCACGTTGCCGCAGGCGTTGACCGAAACCACGGCGCCTACCTTAACGGAACCGAGCGCCACGGCGGCAGCGCCAAGGCCGGCTTTCATGCAGGTGGTGGGCCCCATGAGCTTTCCGACGGTGGCACCCGTGCCGGCACCTACATTGCCCTGTTCGAGCGTGGTGGGGGTGTTGTCGAGTGCCTCGCGCACGGCTATGATGCCGGCTTCAATGTCGGGGCGAACGGTGGGGTCGCCAAAGGCAAGGTCGAAGATACAGCTGGAGCACACGATAGGCACCTGCGTGGGGCCGACGGGAAGGCCGATGCCGCGGCTCTCAAGCTCGCGAGCGACGCCGCTTGCAGCCTCGAGGCCAAAGGCCGATCCACCCGAAAGGCAGACGGCGTGGACCTTGTCGACGGTGTTCTCGGGTCGCAGCAGGTCGGTTTCGCGCGATGCCGGGGCACCGCCGCGAACGTCAACGCCGCCGGTGGCGCCCTCGGGTGCCACGATTACGGTGCAACCGGTGCCGGCCTCCTCGTCCGTATAGTTGCCATAGCAAAAGCCATCGACATCGCAGACGTCAATGGCCTCAAGCAGTGTGTCCATGTTTAACTCCTATCGGTTTTCCGCCGCGCCTTGTGCCCGGTCGGGATCCGTACGGTACGCCAAAATTGTAGGCGCCGGGGGATACCCAGCGCCAGATGCAATTACGAGAGTTTTTGAATCGCGCGCGCGACGCGGGCGATGGGTAGGCCCGCCACGTTATAGAAGTCGCCCGAAATATCGTGCACGAGCATGCGTCCTCCTGTGCCCTGAATGCCGTAGGCGCCGGCCTTGTCCATGGGCTCACCCGAGGCGACGTAGTGCTCGATCTGCTCGTCGCTGAGCTCGTAGAACGTCACGTCGGTCACATCGACAAAGGACAGGCTTTCGGCGGCATGCGGGGCGGCCGTATCACCTGCCTTAACGATGCAGACGCCGGTTGCGACCTGGTGCGTGCGGCCCGAAAGCTCACGGAGCATCGTGCGCGCCTCGTCTTCGGTTGCCGGCTTGCCCAGAATCTTGCCGTCAAAGGTGACGATGGTGTCGGCCGCGACCGTCAGCTCATTGGGCTCGGCATACTCGGCAGCAACGGCAGCCGCCTTGGCGCGTGCCAAGCGCTCGACAAGCGTGAGCGGGGCCTCGCCATCAAAGGGCGTTTCGTCGATATCCGCGGGAATCACGCGAATGTTGTAGCCTGCCTCGCGCATCAGCTCTACGCGGCGCGGCGATTGCGAAGCCAAAATCATAGTTGGATGCCCTCGGCGACCTTCTCGACAGCCTTGTCGCCGGCGAGCGTGCGCAGCAGCTCAAGCGCAAAGGGGAGCGACTGGGCCATGCCGCTGGCGGTGATGATGTTGCCGTCTTGCGTAACCTTCTCGCCGGTATAGGCGCCTTCGGGGAAGCTTTTCTCAAAGCCAGGGAAGCACGTGGCGTGGCGCCCCTCGAGTAGGTCGAGCTCGCCCAGGATAAACGGGGCGGCGCAGATGGCGGCAACGTGCTTGGTTGCGGCGAACTCGCAGACCACGTCGCAGACGCGCTGATCGGCACGCAGGTTGGTGGCACCGGGCAGGCCGCCGGGCAGCACGACGCAGTCGTACTCGTCAAAGTTGATCTCATCAAAGAGCGCATCGCAGGTCACGGGGATCTGCAGCGAGCTTACGACCTCACGCGTGGGCATGATCGAGACGAGCGTGGCACGCACGCCGCCGCGACGCATGACATCGACCATGGTCAAGCATTCAATAGTTTCAAAGCCATCGGCGGCGAGAACGGCAACGCTGGGCATGAGGGTTCCTTTCATAGGCGGCATACAATTAGCCGTCTTATACCCCGAAGACCTCCGCTTGCCACGCTCGATTTCCCAATGTTTAAAATAGCCCCGTCCGAATTAGCTACCCTCACCCATCCTCAACAATCTCAATCTGTAACATCTAGACCCACTTTTGACCCCTAACTGTTACAGATCAAGACAAACGGAAACTGCCCCGACAAAACGTCTAAATCTGTAACATCTACGGACCAAAACCGGGTCTTACTGTTACAGATCGAGACAGTCCCCAACAGCACCGCCCCGTTCGGGGAACGACCGCCACGGGTGCGGCGGGCAGAGGCTCACTTTTTTCCTCGGCTTTTCTTGACAGCACCTCTTCTGTTGTAGTATTTTCTCTCCGTCTAAAAACGCGTGGACTTTTCTGGGCGCTAGCCACCTTTTTGCCACGCAACCGAGCAGTCGGTTGCGTGGCTTTTTTCGTCTTGGCAGCAGGTACCACATGCACCGCCAGAAGACCGCACGAGCCCACCTTCCGACTGCAGGGAACAGACGCACGAGACGTGCATCTGCAAGACAGCAGACGGAAGGGAGCCTAATGGCAGGAACAAACACAATCAAGCAACAGGCCGCCGGGGCAGGAGCCACGGGCGCGGGACAGGCCAAGGCGGCGCTCCAGGTCTTTGCGGGCGGCGCCTGCTACGGCGCGATGGCCACGACCTACAAGCTCGCCTACGCCGCGGGCTTCACCTCGGCGCAGGTAGTGGCGAGCCAGGCGTGGTTCGGCTGCCTCTTCTTCGCCCTCGCCACGCTCGCAGGGCACGCACTCGGGCACCGCTGGCAGCGCGTGGGCTGGAAGCTCGCCCTCAAGCTCATGGGCCTGGGAGCCCTCACCTGCCTCACCTCAATCCTCTACTGCTACGCCATGAGCGTGCTGCCCGCCCCGGTGGCGCTCACGCTCCTCTTCCAGTTCACGTGGCTGGGGCTCGTGTGGCAGACCGTCATGACGCGCCGGCCGCCGAGGCTCCTCCAAGTGGCCTCCGCCCTGGTCATCGTCTTCGGAACGGTGTTCGCCAGCGGCGTCTACAAGACCGGCATCACCGGGTACGACCCCGTGGCCCTGCTCTGCGCGCTGGGGGCGGCCGTGTCCTGCTCCCTCTTTGTCACCCTCTCCGGCAAGGTCGAGGCCCCCTGCTCGTCCGAGCAGCGTGGCGTCATCGTATGCGCGGGCTCCGTGGTCATGTCGCTCACGGTATGCCCGGACTACGTCGTCTCGGGCGTCCTCGCCCAGGGCATCCTGCCCTTTGCCGTCATCGCCGGCTTCTTTGGCATGCTCTGCCCGGTCCTGCTCTTCGGCATGGGCTCTCCGCACCTGCCCTCGGGCCTCTCCACTGTCATGGCCGCCGCGGAACTCCCCGCTGGCCTGCTCACCGCCATGATCGTCCTCGGCGAGCCGCTCGGCGTCGTCGAGTGGCTGGGCGTCGCCATCATCCTCGCCGGCGTGTGCCTGGCACAGGTCCCCTCCCTGCTTGGAGGCCGGGAGGCACGTCGCGCCGCCGCAGGACAAGCCGTCAGCTAGTCACCCCTTCACAGGCGGCCCGCGCGCATCAGGGAAAGGGCCACGGGCCCGGCGCGTGAGGCCGCAAGGACGTTATAAAGCGTCCCCCGCAGAGATGGGGGCGCCAGAGAGAAGGAGGCACCATGCCATTTCCAAAAGGGTTCCTTTGGGGAGGAGCCACCGCCGCCAACCAATGCGAGGGAGGTTATGACGAGGGCGGCCGCGGCCTTGCCAACGTCGACGTCATCCCACACGGGCCGGAGCGCAACGACGTAAGCCGCGGCCTGAGGCGCATGCTCGACTTTGAGCCCGGGTACTACTACCCGGCCCAGACGGGCATCGACTTCTACCACCACTACCGCGAGGACATAGCCCTCTTCGCGGAGATGGGCTTTAAGGTCTTTCGCCTCTCCATCGCCTGGAGCCGCATCTTCCCCAATGGCGACGAGGAGGAGCCCAACGAGACCGGACTCGCCTTCTACGAGGACGTGTTCCGCTGCTGCCGCGAGCACGGGATCGAGCCCCTCGTGACCATCACGCACTTCGACTGCCCCATCCACCTCGTCAAGAAGTACGGCGCCTGGCGAAACCGCACCCTTATTGAGCTCTACAAGCGGCTCGTGACGGTGCTCTTCAACCGCTACCGCGGCCTCGTGCATTGGTGGATCACGTTCAACGAGATGAACATGATCTTGCACCGTCCCTTCATGGGTGCCGGCATCGTCCTCGAGCCCGGGGAGAATGCCCGCGAGGCCGAGTACCGCGCCGCGCACAACGAGCTCGTGGCGAGCGCCTGGGCCACCAAGATCGCCCACGAGGTCGATCCGGAGAACAAGGTGGGCTGCATGCTCGCCGCGGGAAGCTACTACCCCTACTCCTGCCGCCCCGAGGACGTCCGCGCGGCGCAGGTCAAAAACCAGGAGGACCTCTTCTTCGTGGACGTGCAGGCGCGCGGGCGCTACCCCGGCTACGCGCTCAAGATGCTCGAGCGCGAGGGCATCGACGTGGGCATGACCGCCGAGGACGAGCGCATCCTTGCGGAGAACACCGTCGACTTCATCTCGTTTAGCTACTACTCCTCGCGCTGCACCGCGGGCGACCCCGATTCCGTGGGCGGCGTCGCCGAGGGCAACGCCTTCGCCGGCGTGGAGAACCCCTACGTGCGCACGAGCGACTGGGGCTGGGTCATCGACCCGCTGGGGTTCCGCATCACGATCAACGACCTCTGGGACCGCTACCAGAAGCCGCTTTTTGTGGTGGAGAACGGCCTCGGCGCCTATGACGAGGTGCTTCCCGACGGCACGATCGAGGACGACTACCGCATCGCCTACCTGCGCGAGCACATCGAGGCCATGCGCGACGCCATCGAGCAGGACGGCGTCGAGATGCTCGGCTACACCACCTGGGGGCCGATCGACCTCGTGAGCGCGGGCTCCGGCGAGATGGAGAAGCGCTACGGCTTCATCTACGTGGACCGCGACAACCTGGGCAACGGCACGCTCGAGCGCAGGCGCAAGAAGAGCTTCTACTGGTACCAACAGGCCATCGCCACCAACGGAGGCGACCTGGGCTAGCCGCCCGGGCAATATCGCTAAGGAGAAAATAATGGCTGAAAAATACGACGATCTGGCCAGATCCATACTCGAGAACGTAGGCGGCGCCGAGAACGTCGCCAGCGTCGCGCACTGCATCACGCGCGTGCGCTTCAAGCTCAAGGACGAGTCCCGCGCCAACACTGCCAAGATCGAGGCCCTCAAGGGCGTTATCCAGGTCATCCAGGCCAACGGCCAGTACCAGGTGGTCGTGGGTAACATCGTCGAGGACGTCTACGACGCGGTCCTGGAGGCCGGCAACTTCTCGGGCGGCGCAAGCGCCGACGACGAGCCCCAGGGCGATAAGACCGTTGCCTCCGTCGTCATCGACCTCATCTCTGGCATCTTCCAGCCCATCCTGGGACCGCTTGCCGCCGCAGGCATCATGAAGGGACTGCTTGCCCTCATCACCTACTTCGTCCCGGCCTTTGCAAACGACGGCCTCTACACGCTGCTCTACACCGTGGCTGACGGCTTCTTCTACTTCCTCCCCGTCGCCCTGGCGTTCAGTGCCGCGCGCAAGTTCCGCATGAACGAGTTCACCGGCGTGGCAATCGGCGTGGCGCTCCTCTACCCGACGATGGTCGCCCTGACCTCGGGTGAGGCGCTCGGCAGCATCGACCTCGGCGTGGCCGGCACGTTCTCGTGGTACGCCACCGCCCTCGGGCTCCCCATCATCATGCCCGTGTCCGGCTACGTGAGCTCGGTGATCCCCGTCCTTCTCATGGTGTGGTTCGGCTCTATCCTTGAGCGCTGGCTCAAGAGCTGGATGCCGACTGCACTCAAGATGTTCCTCGTCCCGCTCGCCACGATGACGGTCTCCATCGTCTTGGGCTACCTCGTCATCGGCCCGGTGGCCACCCTCATCACCAACCTGCTGAGCGCGGCGTTCTCGTTCATCTTCCAGCTCCCCGTGGTTGGTTCCGTCCTGGGCAGCGCCCTGGTCGGCGGACTGTGGATGTGCCTCGTCATCTTCGGCTTCCACTGGAGCCTCATCCCCATCTCCATCATGAACCTGAACACCCTCGGCCACGACAGCGTACTCGCCGCCACCATCGGCCACGGATTCGCGCTCGGAGCGGTCATCTTTGCCATGTACCTCAGAAACAAGGACGAGCGCTTCCGCGGCATCGCCCTTCCCGCGATGATCTCCGCCTTCTTCTTCGGCGTCACCGAGCCGGGCATCTACGGCATCGCCCTCCCCAACAAGCGCGCATTCGTCGTGGCATGCCTGAGCTCCGCCGTGGGCGGCGCCATCGTGGGAATGACGGGCGCCCTCATGTACATCTCGGGCGGCCTCGGTGTCTTCAACCTGCTCAACTTCATCGACGGGACCCCTGGTGGCGCCGGGATCTCCCACATGATCTTCGCGATCATCGCCGCGCTCGTCTCTGCCGTCCTGGCCTTTGTTATCGAGTTCATCACCTACCGGCCAAACGACGACGAGGAAGGCGCCCGCTAGCTTGCGCCCTTTTCGACCAGCTCTATGTAATTGAGGAGCAGTTGAGGTGGGTGAGGGCCGAGGGCGATCAAGGTGGCCGCCCTCGGTCCGGGACAACCTGCCAGAAGGCGTTTAGCTTTCTCGGGCGGTGCTGAAATGAACTGCCCCCGAAACTTAGACGGGTCAATTAGCGGCCTATGCCGCACATGGGGACTGATTCCGGAACTCCTCCGGGGTCAGTCCCTTTTGCTTAACCTGCCTCCTCTTGTTCCGGTGAACGGTGTAGGCGTCGGGGTCCCGCTTGAACTCCTCGAAGCTCCGCTACGTCCGGTTCCTGTAGAACTCGTCCTTCAGGCGCCCGGGCTGCAGCTCTGTCGCATGAGCTTGCCCTCGCACGCCGCCGGCCCCGGCCGGGTCCGGGCACCCTTCGGCCTCCCGCCGGCCTTCGGCGCGCCCGTACCCCCTGTCGCAAAGCTCTGCTGCAAGAGTTCTCAGCGTGGCGTCGTGCCTGACTCTCCCGTCCATAAAGAAGCCCCCATTTCTAATGTTCAAGAAATAAGGGGGCGGTACTATTTCGGGATGGGGATTAGATAATCATTCGATACAAATTGATTATCTAATCCCCATCCCAGAAAAATTATCAGCTAGTTGCGCTTGAGGTGGACGACGGTTTCGCAGTGGAAGGTTTGCGGGAACAGGTCGACCGGCGTGATCTTGACGGGGGAGAAAGTGCCCTCCTCGACAAAGCGTTTGAGATCGCGCGCCAGGGTGGCCGGGTCGCAGCTCACGTAGGCGACATCGCGGGCGCTTGTGCTGGCGATGAGGTCGACGGCCTCGGGTGCCAAGCCCGCGCGCGGCGGGTCGACCACTAAAACGTCGGCATCCTGATCGGGGAACTCGCGCACGGCGTCGCCGCCAATGACGTCGACATTATCGAGCTTATTGATCTCGAGGTTGCGGCGCAGGTCGCGCACGGCAGGGCCATAGGCCTCAACGGCGGCGACAAAATCGCAGCGGCGGGCGAGCGGCAGGGTAAAGGTGCCGGCGCCGCAGTATAGGTCCACAGCCAGTTCGTCTTCCTGAGGGTCGAGCGCGTCCATGACAAGTTCGATCAGAATCTCGGCACCCTTGGTGTTGACCTGGAAGAACGACGGGGCCGAAAGGCGCATTTGGCCCTCGGCGATATTCTCGGTCCACGAGCCCTCGCCGGCGAGCATCTCGACCTTGGAGACGCGGCGGGCCTTCTTCTCGCCCTTGCTCATCACGCGCACGATGCTCGTGGGATGAGCGGCGTCTGCCAGTACGCGCGAGACCTGCGAGCGTGGGAAAGAGCCCGTGGGCGTCCAGAGTGCGACCTCGAGCGCCTTGGTGCGGCGCGAGGCGCGAATGCCCACGCGCTCAAGGCCTAAGTCGTGGCTACCGCTCAGATAGTTGAGTGCGCCGACGACAGATTTGAGTGCCTTAGGGAAGCGTTTGTCGAACAGCGGGCACGAATCGACGGTCACGATCTTGCTGGGATCGACGCCGTGCATGCCAAGACGCACGCGGCCGTTTACAACGGTCGGCTCGAGTTCGATTTTATTGCGGTAGCCCCAGTCGTCCTTGGTGTGGCGGATGGGCTGTATCAGCTCATCGACCTGCTCGGGAGCGAACTTGCCGATGCGCTCGAGCGTGGAGCGCAGGTTTTGCTCCTTGGCGGCGAGCTGTGCCGTACGCGAGAGATTGCCCCACGAGCAGCCGCCGCAGATGCCCACGAAGGGGCAGGGAGGCTGAATGCGATCGGGGCTTGGCTCCAGAATCTCGGTGGTGTGGGCGCGCATGAACGACTTGCCGTCCTGTACGACCTCGGCCTCGACGGTGTCGCCTGCCACGGCGCCCTGCACAAAGACGGCCTTGCCGTTGTCGGCGTGCGCCAGCCCGTCGGCGCCGTAGGTCATCGATTCTATAGTGAGCTTCATATCCCTGCCTGTCATTCGTGTTGTTGTTCGCACCATGGTAGCAGGGAAAAGCGCCCCGCATCCGAGGCTTTCCTCAAATGCGGGGCGCTTCTACAAACTGCTTCTACAAACGGTTATTTCGTCTTGCCGGTAATGAGCGTCTTAAGACCCAGGCCGATCAGGCCCAAGCCCATGCGCACGCGACCGGGGCGATGGCGCTCGATGGCCTTGGCCTTGCCGGCGGGCTTATCGCGACGGGCGCTCGTCTCGGGTGCGGGCTTGGTGACCTGCGGCTCGGGCTGAGGTGCAGGTGCGGGCTCGGGCTCAATGACGGTCGCCTGGACCTTCTGAACCTCGGTAGTGGCCGACTGCGGCTCAGGAGCAGGGGCGGGCTTTGCCTCGGCGGCGGGCTCCGGAGTCGCGGTAGCGGGCTCGGGCGCTTTCTCCATGGCGGGCTCTGCGGCAGCCTCGGGCTCATTCACCGGGGGAGCGGCAACCGCTTCCGGTTTGGCGGCTGCCCCATGTTCAACCTCGGCCTGAATAGCTTCTTCGGCCACACGTTCCTTCTCCTGCGCACGCTGCTGCGCGGCGGCCTCGGCGTTGCGATAGGCACGCTCCAACAGGGCTTCCTGCGAGTTGAAGGGCTTCTCGCCCTCCTTGCGCTCCACGGGAACCCAGGTGCCGTCGCTCGTCAGGCTGCGGGCCTTCACGTTGTCTCGCAGCTGCATGCCCATGTACTCGTGCACCAGAGCGCGGCAGGTGGGGTCGAGCACGGGGAAGGCGATCTCCACGCGGTGCTCGGTGTTGCGCGTCATCATGTCGGCAGAGCTCAGGTAGATCATGTCCGAGTCCACGCCAAAGGCGTAAACGCGGGCATGCTCCAAAAAGCGCCCGACGATAGAGCGGACATGCACGTTCTCGGTCTTGCCCGGAACGCCGGGCTTAAGGCACGAAATGCCGCGGATGATCATGTCCACGCGGACTCCAGCGCACGATGCCTCGGCAATCTTGTCGATGACCTCGCGGTCGGTGAGCGAGTTGAGCTTAAAGAACACGCGGGCGGGCTCGCCAGCGAGGGCGCGCTGAATCTCGCGGTCCAAGCCGCGCATGATGAGCGGCTTGAGGCCCACGGGTGCCACGCCCAGGAAGCGGTAGTCGCCGCGCAGGTTGCCCAGCGACAGGTTGCGGAAGAACAGGTTGGCGTCCTCGCCGATGCCGGGATGGGCGGTCATGAGCATAAAGTCGCTGTAGAGCTTGGCCGTCTTCTCGTTAAAGTTGCCGGTGCCCAAAAGCGTCAGGCGCGTAAGCGCCATGCCCTCGCGATAGGTGAGCTGGCAGATCTTGGAGTGGCACTTAAAGCCCTCGGAACCGTAGATGACGGTGCAGCCGGCCTCTTCCAGACGCTCGGCCCACTCGATGTTGTTCTGCTCGTCAAAGCGGGCGCGGAGCTCCATAAGCACCGTGACCTCTTTGCCGTTCTCGGCCGCATCGATCAGCGACTCGCACAGGCGGCTCTGCTTGGCCACGCGGTAGAGTGTGATGCGCAGCGAGATGCACTCGGGGTCATAGGCGGCCTCGTGCACCAGGTCCAAGAACGGGTTCATGGCCTCATAGGGATAAAAGAGCAGCTTGTCGTGCTGCAGCACCTGCTCGCGGATGGAGCGGGTCATGTCGATGGTGGGGTTGGGCTGTGGCTTAAACGGCGTAAAGAGCAGCTCGTTGCGCAGATGCTCGGGAATTTTGCCCTCAATGCCAAAGACGTAGCCCAGGTCGAGCGGGATATCGCAGGTAAAGACCGAGCGGCGCGAAAGCTCGAGCGCCTTGCGGATAGTCTTGAGCGTCGCCTTCTCGAGCGAGCCCGAGACGGCGAGCACTACCGGCTGCAGGCGCAAACGCTTCTTGAGGATGCGCTTCATGTGCTGGCGGTAGTCCTCTTCCTCCTCGACGCCCTCGCCGTCCGGATCGATGTCGGCGTTGCGGGTGACGCGGATGAGCGCGCGATCGAGCGGCTTATAGGAGCCAAAGCAGCTGTCCAGACAGGCGAGGATGACGTCCTCGAGCAGGATGTAGGAGTAGGTGCCGGTGGGCGAGGGGATCTCGACCACGCGGTTCATCGAGGCGGGAATCTCGATGAGGCCCAGCAGGCTTTCCTCGTCGGTGACGCCGTCGAGGCCGCAAGCCAGGTAGAGTGCACCGTTGCGCAGGTTGGGGAAGGGATGACGTGGGTCGATCACCAGCGGCGAGATGACCGGCGACACGTAGGCCTGGAAGTAGCGGGTGACAAAGGTGCGCTCCTCGGGCGTGAGCGAATCGACGCGCGCGCGGTGAACGCCCAAGGTATCGAGCTTGCCCTCGATGCTCTTGAAGATGGACTCCCAGCGGGTAAGGAGCCCGGGCATTTCGGCCATGACAGCATCGACCTGTTCGGAGGCGGTCATATTGCTCTTGTTGTCGACAGGTTGTTTTTTGAGCTCTGCCAGATCGGACAGGCCGCCCACGCGCACCATGAGAAACTCGTCGAGGTTGGACTCGAAAATCGACACGAACTTTAGACGCTCGAACAGCGGAACGGTCTCATCGAAGGCTTCGTCAAGCACGCGGTTGTCAAAGCGCAGCCAGCTAAGCTCTCGGTTTTGCGTGTACGAGAAGTCGCGCGGCGGTTTGCGCAGCTTTGCGGCGGCTTGCTTCTTTTCGATTTTGCTCGGCATATGCATCTGTCCGTTCAGTCCCCACAGAGGACGGTAGCCTAACACTTTTCACTATTGTCTCAATTTAGTCGACCGCTGGCACGGACGTATCGCGTGAACGGTATCTTTACCTACTTCTTACGCTGCCAAGGCATGCAACTAACTGTCCAACTCGTTTGGAAACAATCTATATCCATACTCAACTGGTGAGGATGTATGAATAAGAATGATTGCGAGCTGAATATAATCGAATCCAAATTGAATCATGGACAAACGACATATATATGCAGAAAACCGTTTTAGCTATGCAATTCCTAAACATGAAAATATTTGTGCAATCTAGCTTAATTCCTTAGAAAAAAGAACATTTACCTTTGAAAACCTGCTTTAGAGAACCGAAGTGCATCATGGGGGAATCATATGCGATATACCGTTCATCGCACTTTGCTGACCGTTCGGGGGCGAGGTGGAATTGCAGGTGGTTTTTGGATATAACTAGAGCTGTCAGCAAGCAGCGTCCCATACGGAGGGGCGCTGATACATTCGGCCAGTAAGGCCCGAAAGAAAGGTAGGAGGCCATGACGAAAGGTCTGCACGTGCCTTCCGAGATCGGCAAGCTCAGGAAGGTCTGCCTGCACCGTCCCGGCGACGAG
>JAGZEK010000003.1 GCA_018368345.1 Collinsella sp. | reverse complement strand
GCATGTGGTTCTCCGAGGACGACAAGCAGGAAATCACGTGGCGGGACTGGTTCTCGCTGGATGAGTATTGGACCGACGAATCCCCTTTTGTTAAAGGGGGAGGCGTCGAGTTCGACTGCTTCCCCCTCGGCTCCACCATAAGTAACAGGCAGGTAGATACTTATATCTACCTGCCTTTTTATTTCTAGTCCGTATCGCGGAGAATCGAACTCTATGCAGGGCGCGAGCGTTAAGCAAACGCGGAGCGTTTGTAGCGAGCGGGCGAGGACGCCGGCAGGCGGCCGAAGCCGGTGCGTATTTGCGAAGCAAATACGCGGATTCTCCGCGCAAAGCCTCGACTAGATATAGACGCGATGCCGATCGTACTGCAGCCTGCCGTGCCCCGCATCAACGCAGGGTGAGACGCGCTTTCCCAATGGCAGCCCAGGCGGAAAGCGCGTCCCGGAATCCGCGCTCAGACTGGGACGTAGTTTCCGGATGACACATCAAGCGGAAAGCGCATCCCGGAATCTAAGCTCGAAATGGGATTCATTTTCCTGATGACGGGCTCAGCGGAAAATGAGACCCGGAATTTGCTCTGAGAACGGGACACACTTTCCGCTTCACCTGCCGCCTCGAAAAACCCATGCGCTCGCTATCCCAAAACTGGGTAGAAGAAAGCCAAAACGAAACAGCAGGAGGTCAACATGACTGCAGAAGATAAGGCAAAGAACGCTGGCAAGGTCGCGCTCGTCTTGGAGGGCGGCAGTTTTCGCGGGCAGTTTACCGCCGGCGTGCTCGACGTTCTCATGGAGGCTGGCGTCGAGATTCCGGCTGTCTACGGTGTATCGGCCGGCGCCCTCAACGGCGTGAACTACAAGTCGCACCAGATCGGCCGTGCCAACCGCATCAACCTGGCTTTCTGCAGCGACAGCCGCTTCATGGGCGCCGCATCGTTTGCGTCCACGGGCTCCATTGTGGGTTACGACTTTATCTTCAACGATGTCCAGGACCGCCTGGATCCCTTTGACAACGAGACGTTCGATGCGAGCCCCATCGAGATGTTCGCCGTCGCGACGGACATGCTCTTTGGAACCGCCACGTATCTCCCGGTCAAAAGCGCCGTGCTTGACCTCGATGCCGTGCGCGCCTCGACGTCGCTGCCGCTGGTGACGCCGCCGGTCGAGATTGACGGGCACAAATACGTCGACGGCGGCGTGGCCGATTCGGTCCCCATCGAGCACGTGCTGGAGGAGACGGGCTTCGACCGTGCGGTCGTCATCGTCACGCAGGACCGTTCGTATGAGAAAAAGCCCTACGAGTTTTTGCCGGCCGCGCGTGCGCGTTATGCCGACTACCCCTATCTGCTCGAGGCTATCGAGACACGCCACGACCGTTACAACATCCAGCGCATGCACCTGTGGAAGTATGAGCGCGAGGGCCGTGCGTTGGTCGTCGCTCCGCAAAAGCCGGTCGAGGTCGGCCATGTCGAGCACGATTCGGCAAAGCTCCTCGACCTGTATATCCAGGGCCGTCAGGAGGCAAAGCGCCTGCTCGCGGAAATACAAGAGTTCGTTGAGCGCTAACGACGGCGAACCCTCAAAAAATGGCAACAGCTAAAGAGCTGGAAAATCACGGCTCGTGGATGACATGTGCAGAAACTCTGGTCGGAGCCAAAATACCTGTTGACTCGTACGGCGAGCGGGGTAATATGGACGGGTTACTTGCAGAGCCCCGTGAATCTCTGTAACAACACGTACTGTACATGGAGGAGTCTAAGTGATTTCGAAATCGACTCACTACGCCAAGCAGGGCGAGGTCCAGCGCAACTGGGTTCTCGTCGACGCCGATGGTGCTGTCCTGGGCCGTCTTGCCACCCAGATCGCAATGATCCTGCGCGGTAAGAACAAGCCCCAGTTCACGCCCAACAGCGACTGCGGCGACTTCGTTGTCGTCATCAACGCCGATAAGGTCCAGCTTACCGGTAACAAGGCCGACACGAAGACCTATTATCGCCACAGCGGCTACAACGGCGGCCTCAAGGCTGAGAGCTTCCGCCAGGCTATGGAGAAGCACCCGGAGAAGGTCATCGAGCGCGCCGTTCGCGGTATGCTGCCCAAGACCACCCTCGGCCGTGCCCAGATGACCAAGCTTAAGGTCTACGCTGGTGCCGAGCATCCGCATGCTGCCCAGAACCCCACGAAGATTGAGCTGGAGGCTTAAAGATGGCTGAGAACACCGTTGTCTACCAGGGTACCGGCCGTCGTAAGAACGCCGTCGCCCGCGTCCGTCTCGTCCCCGGCACCGGCAAGGTGACCATCAACAAGCGTGACGCCGAGCAGTATTTCGGCCGTCATCAGCTCGTTGAGAACGCCCTTGCTCCCTTCAAGGTGACCGACACCGCCGGTCAGTTCGACGTTATCGCTCTGTGCGATGGCGGCGGCATCTCCGGTCAGTCCGGCGCTCTGCGCCTGGGTATCGCTCGCGCTCTTCTGAACGCTGGCGACTACCGTGCTGACCTCAAGAAGGCCGGTTTCCTTACGCGCGATGCTCGCGTGGTCGAGCGCAAGAAGTACGGCCTCAAGAAGGCCCGCCGCGCTCCCCAGTTCTCCAAGCGCTAAGGTTTTATCTCCTTTCGAGATACAATGTACAAGCGGGGCCTGCCGATTCCTCGGCGGGTCCCGCTTTTCTTTTTCGACTAGGGTGGGCGGTTGCATATCGCCTGCTAGGGAAGGAGCGATCCTATGCCCCAGAACATCTTCGGTACCGACGGCGTCCGCGGCGTCGCCAACGCCGACCTCTCGTGCGACCTCGCGTTTCGCCTGGGCCGCGCGGCGACCAAGTTCCTTGGTCCGGACATCTGCATCGGCCGTGACACGCGCCTTTCGGGCACCATGCTCGAGAGTGCTCTGACCGCCGGCATTATGGCCGAGGGCGGCCGTCCGCATTGCTGCGGCGTTATCCCCACGCCCGCCGTGGCGCTGCTCACCGTCCAAAACGAGCTCGATGGCGGTATTGTCATCTCCGCTTCGCACAATCCGCCGGAGTTCAACGGCATCAAGTTCTTTAGCCGCAAGGGTATGAAGCTTCCCGATGCTGTCGAGGAAGAGATCAGCGCCTGGGTCATGTCCGAGGAAGCCATGGCTGCCGACACGCTGCCGACCGGTGCCGGCGTGGGCCACATCATCAAGATGAAGGACGCCCGCAAGGCATATGTCGATCATGCCATCGATACGCTTGATGGCCTGAGGCTCGACGGCCTGGTCGTTGCCGTCGACTGCGGCCACGGTGCTTCTTGCCAGACCACGCCCGCCGCGCTGCAGCGCCTGGGTGCTACGGTCCATGCCATCAACACCGATTATTGCGGCACCGACATTAACGTTGAGTGCGGCTCTACGCACCTCGAGCCCCTGCGCGAGCTCGTGCTGCGCACCCACGCCGATATCGGCCTGGCCCACGACGGCGACGCCGACCGCGTACTGTTCGTGGACAGCGAGGGCAATGAGATCGATGGTGACTACATTCTGGCTATCTGCGGCTCCGACCTTGCTGCTCGCGGCAAGCTCGCCAACTCCGAGATTGTCTCGACCGTCATGTGCAACCTGGGTTTCTCCATCGCTATGAAGGAGCAGGGCTTCGAGATGGTTCAGACCGCCGTGGGCGACCGCTACGTTCTGGAGCGCATGCTCGCGGACGGCGCCGTCATCGGCGGCGAACAGTCCGGCCACATCATCTTCCTGGAGCACAACACCACCGGTGACGGCCTGGTGACGGCTCTGCAGCTGCTGGCCGTGCTCAAGCGCACCGGTCGCACCCTCACCGATCTTGCCGGTATCATGAAGAAGTACCCGCAGGTACTCGTCAACGTGCATTCCGACAACAAGGCTGGTCTGGACGATTGCCAGCCCATCTGGGATGCCGTTGCTGCTGCCGAGAAGGAGCTTGACGGCCGCGGCCGCATTCTGGTGCGTCCGAGCGGTACCGAGCCGCTGGTCCGCGTGATGGCCGAGGCCGAGACGCACGAGCTGACCCAGCGCGTTGTCGACGACATCGTCGAGGTTGTCAAGCGCGAACTTCCCTAATGGTCAAAAACCGTTGCCAAGTGGTAAACTGTTAAGGTTATTTTGATTGATTGGTATGTCCGAGGGGGAGCATGTTCACTAAAGTCCTAAGGTCTTTTGGTATGCGTGGTCGAGTCCTTACGCTGGATGCTCCCATCTCGGGCGACGTCATTCCGCTCTCCGAGGTAAACGACCAGACGTTTGCCACCGGCCTTTTGGGCCAGGGCGTGGCGATTCGGCCCACCGGAACGCGTGTGATTGCACCGGCTGATGCCAAGGTCGAGGCCATTTTTCCCACGGGACACGCCGTTGCGCTTAACACGGTCGATGGCTTGGACGTGCTCATCCACGTTGGTTTGGACACTGTTCAGCTCGAGGGCAAGCACTTTACCGTACATGCGCAAGTGGGTGACATCGTCCATAAGGGCGATGTACTCATTGAGTTCGATCGCGAGGCAATTGCTGCCGAGGGCTACGATGTGACGGTTCCCATCTTGGTGTGCAACTCCGTTGAGTTCTCGAGCATCAAGGGCTCCGTTGGTGTGCATGTCGAAGAGATGGACCAGCTCATCGTTGCTCGCGAGCGCTAGCAAGTGCACGTGGCCATTAGCCTACAATTCAAACACGTTTACGGAGGGCGCCCTTGAAAGAGGACGCCCTCCGTGGCAAGATGGGATTTGTCCGAAGCTAAAAGGCTTTGGGTCACCGTGGACGGGCAGGGGCCTCGACGCGGCTAGACACGAGACACATACATTACGCGACCTCGCCCTGGTGGCCGCACACGTTGGTTGCGGCCGACGCGGGCCGCGGGCAAGTGCTTGTAAGGGGAGCCTTGCCTCTCTTGTACGAGAAAGGACGCGTAATGAAGATCATTAAAGCTAAAGACTACGAGGATATGAGCCGCAAGGCCGCCAATATTATCTCGGCGCAGGTTATCCTCAAGCCCGACTGTGTGCTGGGCCTTGCCACCGGCTCCACCCCGATCGGCGCCTACAAGCAGCTCGCTGCTTGGTACAAGAAGGGCGACGTCGACTTTGCCGAGGTCAGCACCTACAACCTGGACGAGTATCGCGGCCTTTCGCACGACGATCCCCAGAGCTATCACTACTTCATGCGTGAGAACTTCTTCGATCACATCAACATCGACCTGAACAACACGCATGTGCCCGACGGTTCCAACCCCGACGCCGCCGCTGCCTGCTCTGAGTACGACAAGATCGTCGCCGCCGCCGGTTACCCGGATCTGCAGCTGCTCGGCATTGGCAACAACGGCCACATCGGCTTCAACGAGCCCGATGACCACTTCTCCAAGGGCACGCACTGCGTCGACCTCACCGAGAGCACCATTCAGGCCAACAGCCGCCTGTTCGACAGCATCGACGATGTTCCCCGCCAGGCCTACACCATGGGTACCCAGACCATCATGTATGCCCGCATGATCCTGGTCGTCGCCAACGGCGAGGCCAAGGCTCAGGCCGTGCATGACATGTGCTATGGTCCGGTTACGCCCGCGTGCCCGGCTTCGATCCTGCAGCTGCACACCAACTGCGTTGTCGTTGCCGACGAGGCCGCCCTTTCGCTCTGCGAGTAGCGCGAATCCTGCACCTCGACATAGCCTTGCCTAAGGCCTCCGCTTTGCGGGGGCCTTTTTGCTATCCCTTTCCGCCCGCTTGACCAAAATCTTGCCGCAAGCTTGGCGAATGCCGGATGTCAAACAGCTTGATTCATTCCATACCAGATTCTATGCAAAAATGCCACTAGAAGGTCGTAGACGGTAGCGGGTGCTAGGCGAGTTGAATGACATGGCTGAACCTTGTTCATCTGCGTTACACTGCCGCTTAGATGGGACAAGCTGACAAGCTCATTTAACTGCTTAAAGACCGATTAGTCGGGGGATTAATAACAGTCGGCCCTCGCTGTACAAAAACTTGCCGCTTGCGTACCAAAAGACAACCTAAAACACAAGGTCGCTCTATTCATAGCGCGGCTTGTATGGTCTTGCGGCTACAGTGTCCATACGGTCGAGTTGAGGAGCGGGCATGGTAAACGATTTGAGCGGTATAGACGACCTCGAGCTGATGCCGCTGGGCGGAGGCTATATGGTGCGACGCGAACGCTTGATGAATGAGCTTATCGCCAAGGGCCGAAAGGCCGGCATCGTGGTTCTTTATGCGCCCGACGGGTTTGGGAAGACCTCGGTGCTGCTGCAGTACACCCATGAGGTTAAATGCGACCCGACGCGAGGCCCCGTGCGGATTATCGAGGCCGATCGCGCTATTGGACGCGAGGTGTTTATGCAGCTCGAGGTGGTTACCGAAGAACTCAAAGACAAACCGCACTCTCTTATCGCGATTGATAATGTGCCAAACCTCGATCAGCACGATACCGAAGACCTCATCGACAGGATTCGCGGCCTGCGCGCTATGGGGGTAGGGGTCTTTATCTCCTGCCGTCCTTCAAATCGTCAGCTGATTCATGGGCTGGGCGATTCGGTTAAGATCAATGCGCAGATGCTCAAGGTGCATGCCTATGAGTATTCGGCGTGGGCATCGGCGTTTTCGATCAGCACATCGCTCGACTTCTATCAGCTCACGCAGGGCGTGCCCGAGCTCGTCTCGGCATTGCAGACGGGTCTGTATAGCCAAGGCGACGTAGCCGGTCTGCTCGAAAACGAGATTGTCAACGTATATGGTGCGGCACTTGTCGATCTGGCTTCGCTCGACAATAATGCGCTGTTTTGCGTGGCATGTCTCATGGTTTTGATGGGCGAGGGCAATATCGCGGAACTCGAGGCCTGTGGGGTGAGGCTGTCGATGGTCGACCAGTCCTACTTTGTACGCGACTACCCGATCTTTGGCTTGGATCCCGCCGAGCGGAGTTTTACGTGTCTGGGCACGGAGGATAACGGACGCTTGCGTTTGCGTAAGTTGGTGGCCGAGATTCGCCCCGAACTTGTTCCGAGGGCGGCCCGGATTTTGCTTAAGGCGGGCCGATGCGATGCGGCGATGGGCCTGGCGGACGCATTTTTGGACCGTGAGGCGGTCCTTGAACTTGCTGGGCAGTATGGGGTCGATCTTGCTCTGACGGGGCACGGGGCCGATATCTGCCGAGCAGCGCTGGGCACGATTGATGCTGACGATCCGGCTCCAGAGCCAACGCCTGCCGAGGCACTCGGCGTATATCTGGCAGCGGTCAGCGTGTCCAATACAAAGCTCGCTCGCTATATGGCATCGGTCATCGAGCGCGGGGGCGAACGGGCGGCCTGCGAAATAGACCCTGTTTCATGGAGGGTGGCCCAGACGCTGACGGCTGTTTGCTATGGGGACAACGGGCTTGGGCTCCCTACGAATCTGGCCGTGCCAGAAATCGAGACATCCCATACCGCGCTCGATATGTTGTCTGCGCATATCGAGGTCAAGCGCTGTCTGACAGAGCGGGGAGATGACGGCGGCGTTCTACAGCAGCTCAAAACGAGCAAGGCCTACGACTGCGAGCTCGACATCGCGGGGATTGTTATACGAGCCGATAGCATGCTGGTGGAGCTCTTTGACGGGTCGTTTGCGGGAACCGACGAGCGCGACGACGAGATGACGGTGGTGCGGGAGGCGCTCGACGTACGTGGGCTTAAGGCGATGGCTATCTGGGTGCGTATGGTGTTGGCGGCACGGCGGCTCCTTTCCGGCTTGCCGGTAACCGACGACGCGGCGTTCAACGAGCTCGATCGTTTTGCCGTGCGCATGCGCGACAACCAGATTCAGCTGTTTGGGCTGTTGCTAGAAGGCTGGCAGTCACTGGCAGAGGGACGGCCGGTTAATTCAAAGTTCCGTGCGGTCCAAGTGCTCAAACTTGCCGAGGAGTCGATTGCGTACATGCGCGATAACGCATTGCTGCTGGAGCGCGCGGCATATCTGCGTAACACCTCGATGGTTTCGGTGCGCGAGGAAGCGGAGCTACTCGATATAAGCCAGACGCAGGTTGGTGGCGCAGAAGCCTGGATGGTGGCGCTGCATTTGGCCTGTGCGGGCCGAGACAGCGACCTTGCGGCCTGGATGTCCATGAATCGCGCGGGGATTCTAGAGCCATCGTATCGGCTCTTTGCGCGCCTTGCCATGCATTGTCTGGGCGAGCCGGCGGGCAGGATACGCAAGAAGCTTCCCGTGCGCGAGCTGTCGCGGTACTCGCTGCGCGACGATTTGGAAGGGGAGGGCGAGCGCCTGTTTCAGGCCGGCGAGGTTGAAGCCGTTGATACCATCGACCATATCGAGATTCGCATGTTTGGGGCGTTTCGCGCCGAGCGCGACGGGTTTCCCATCACGGACAAAATGTGGCGCCGCAAGAAGGCGGCGACACTTGCCGAGCGGCTTGCGCTGGGCATGGATGCGCTCGTCGATCGTGAGACACTGGCCATGGAGCTGTGGCCCCATGCCGAGTTCAATAGCGCCCGCAATAACCTGTACTCGACGATATCGCGCTTGCGGTCGGCCTTGGGGCCGACGCCAGACGGCAAGTCGTGCGTGCTCATCCAAAATGAATGCATCGGACTCAACGGCGACTACGTCAAGACCGATGTACGGCTGTTTGACCAGATAAGCCGCGAGGTTTTGGGAAATCGCACGGGTGCGCGCGGGCCCCATTTAGTTGAGCTGTGCCTTAAGATTGAGCAGCTTTATGCCGGACCGCTGTATGTTCCCAATGGCTGTAACCCCACCTACTTTTTGCGTATGCGACGCATTATGCAGTCAAAGTACATCGATTGCATGATTAAGGGAGCAAATGCCGCCCTAGAAGAAAACGACCTGCAGTCGGCGATTTGGCTGGCGGAGTCGGGGCTTCGGCAGGAAACAGCGCGTGAGGATATGGTGCGCTGCGCCATGCGCGTCTACAGTGCGGCGGGGCGGCGGCGCGATATCGTCGAGCTGTACAGCGGGCATATGCACCATCTAAGGGAGCAGGTCAATGGCGTGCCCGAGCCCGAGACGCGGCGTCTATACGAGCGCTTGGTGGAGGGGCGGCTCAATCGCGTGCTGGTCGAGCGATAAAAAACGGGCGCCCGAAGTACTTGGGCACCCGTAAGCTTGCTATGTGTTGGCTCGCCGGATCATTGGCTCTTAGACGAGCTTGATCTTCTCGATGTCCTTGCGCGAGGACTCGCGATACAGCGAGAACTTGCGGCCGATGACCTGGACGACCTCGGCGTGGCAACGCTCAGCGAGCTCTTCGGCGGCCTCGCGGGCGGAAAGACTGGAGCCATCGAGCACGGAGCACTTAACGAGCTCGTGCTTCTCCAGGTAGGCGACCGTCTGCTCGACGGTGCCCTCGTTGACATCGGACTTACCGATGATGATGGCGGGGTTGAGGTGATGGGCCATGCTGCGAAGCTGCTTGACCTGGGCTCCTGTCAGTGCCATGGGTTCTCGCTTTCTATGTATGGGGCGCCCCGCGACGGGGCCTTAATCTACGTGAGCTGTCCCACGATAGCGCAGGAACGGCGCGGTGTGGAGCGCGTTTGCCCAGTTCGCAAAGAATGCGGATGCCGAGGTGATGGGCGGCTCGGGCTGTGAACGGGCTACGAGCGGGATTCAGAGACCGGTTCCCATGCAATAAACGCCCAGCGAACCTTGCGGACATGATCGAGCATATAGCGCCCCTGCGGCACGCCCTTGGAGCCCGGCTCACCGGCATGGGGGTTCTCAATCATGTGTTGAGCGATGTAGTCGCGCAGGCAGTCGATCTTATCCTCGTTGCCATGCTCGAGCATACGGGAAAAATCCGCCACGCCTGCCTCAAGGCTATCGAAGGTATCGCGACGAGGCGATTCAAAGTATGTAACCTGCGGCAACGCACCCATCTGAATGAGGATGTTGAAAGCGTACACAAAGCCATTGCTGCAGGTAACCGAGGCGCCGATAGCGTTCATCAAGTGCAGATCATAGCGCGGGCTGGAGTTGGCGACCATCGTGACAGCACAACGCCGACGAGCCGTACGATCAAGCTTGGCAAGCGCGCCTTTGAGGTTGGTCGTAGTAACCGAACGACTGGCAAAGGCAACATCTACCGCTTTTGCGACCGGCCCCACCAGATCCCAATCATCATCCCAAGCAAGCTCAAGCGGCGTAATACGATCCTCGAGCCCGTAATACTCAATACCAGCATCAAGCGTGCCCAGCATGGCAAGGGAAAAATCGGCAGCAATCACAGGATGCCCAGCCTGAGCAAGCGGAATAGCAATCGACCCAGCCCCACACCCCATATCAAGCACCGACTCACCAGGCTGGAGTGCCAACAGCTTCATAAAATCGCGAGCATACGGAGCAGTCTCAAGCGGCCGAAAATGCCGAGCCCTTTTATCCCACTCAAAAGAGTCATCAGCCCGATACCGAGCAGCCTGCAAGCGCATCCATTCATCATTCCAATCCACAGAAAGCAGCTCAGAACGAATTTCCCCATCAGCCACGGGCCATCCTCCTCACAACAAAAAAGCGGCCCCTCCCAAAAGAAGAGCCGCAACCAGCATATATCAGAAAAAGAACCGTTCCAACGCCAAACCGTCATACCAACTAAGTGGTGCAGGAGCGAAGCAACTGCAATCGGGACAGAACCTAATCGAGGTCCCGTTGTGCGGGAGCCCCGCTGCCCGGCGGCAGGTATATAAGGTCGATCGCGAGTTCCGCACGAGCCGGAGAGCACTTAATGTGCTCTCCGTGCGAGCCAGGACTGTCCGAGCAGGCGACCTTATATGCCTGCCGCCGGGCAGCGGGGCTCCTCGCCCGTATCCCTAGCTAGTTCTTCAGCGAGTTCAGCGGTGCCGGGAAGCGTCCACCACGGTGGGCAAGCACGGTGCCGGCGTTGGGGTTCACCGGCATGATGGGCGCACGGCCGAACAGGCCGCCGTACTCGACGCAGTCGCCCACGCCCTTGCCGATGGCAGGAATCACGCGGACGGCCGTGGTCTTGTTGTTGATGACGCCGATGGCCATCTCGTCGGCGATGATGCCGGCGATGGTCTCGACCGGGGTGTCGCCGGGGATGGCGATCATGTCCAGGCCAACGGAGCACACGCAGGTCATGGCCTCGAGCTTCTCGAGCGAAAGCGCGCCGGCCTCGACGGCGGCGATCATGCCGGCGTCCTCGGACACGGGGATGAAAGCGCCCGAGAGACCGCCCACGCTGGAGCTGGCCATGACGCCGCCCTTCTTGACGGCATCGTTGAGCATGGCGAGCGCGCAGGTCGTGCCCGGGCCACCGCAGGTGCCCACGCCGATGATCTCGAGGATGCGGGCAACGGAGTCGCCGATGGCAGGCGTGGGAGCCAGCGACAGGTCGACAATGCCCTTCTCGACACCCAGACGATGGGCGGCCTCGCGGCTCATGAGCTCGCCGGCACGGGTGATCTTAAAGGCGGTCTGCTTAATCTTCTCGGCGACTTCCATCATCGATGCGGAATCGGGCAGCGTCTCCAGGGCTGCGGCCATAACGCCGGGGCCCGAGACGCCTACGTTGATGACGGCGTCGGCCTCGCCACCGCCGTGGACGGCGCCCGCCATAAACGGGGAGTCCTCGACCATGTTGGCAAAGCAGACAAACTTGGAAGCGCCGACGGAATCCTGGTCGGCCGTGAGTTTAGCGGCATCGATGATGGTCTGGGCGGCCATGAGCACGGCATCCATGTTGATACCGGCGCGCAGGCTGGCGACGTTGACGCTGGAGCAGACGCGGCTCGTGGTGGCGAGCGCCTGGGGGATGGACTGGATGACGCGGTGGTCGGCGTCGCCGATGCCCTTCTGGACGAGCGCGGAGAAGCCGCCCAGGTAATCGATGCCGAGCGTCTCGGCCGCGCGGTCGAGGGCGTGCGCGATGGGGGTGAGGTCCTCATCCTTGCAGCACGCGGCGATCTGGGCCACCGGGGTGACGGAAACGCGCTTGTTGACGATGGGGATACCGTACTCGCGCTCGAGGTTCTCGGCGGTCTCGACCAGATGCTCAGCCGTGTGCGTCACGTGGTCGTAGATCTTCGTGCACATGCGGTCGAGGTTCTCGTCACCGCAACCCATGAGCGAAACACCCATGGTGATGGTCCTGATGTCGAGGTTCTGCTCCTCAACCATGCCGCGGGTTTCCGCGATTTCTGCGGGCGTGATCGCCATCCTTGCGCTCCTATCTGCCAAAACGAGCATAGTCTTTTCTATTCTAACGTGCCGCACGTGCCAAGTGGCGCATGCGGCACGTTTTGGTGCTCGGTTGTTTCCGTTGTGTTACTGCCCAAAGACCTCTTCGGCGATGCGCGCGCTTTCGGCGGCGTCCTTGGCGTAGTAGTCCGCGCCGATCTGCTTGGCGTATTCGGGGGTGAGCACGGCGCCGCCTACGATGATCTTGACGCCCGGAACCTCGGCATGGAGCAACTTGATGGTCTCTTCCATGGCGACGACCGTGGTGGTCATAAGCGCCGAGAGGCCGACGAGCTTGATGTCACGCTCCCGCACGGTCTTGAGCACCTCTTGCGGGTCGACGTCGCGGCCTAGGTCAAAGACGGTATAGCCGTAGTTATCGAGCAGCATCTTGACGATGTTCTTACCGATGTCGTGGATGTCGCCCTTGACGGTGGCCACGCAGATCTTGCCCTTGTCGGCGATCTCGCCGGCGGGCATCAGGCGCTTGATGGTGTCGAAGCCCACGCGTGCGGCTTCGGCCGAGGCCATAAGCTGCGGCAAGAAGAACTTGCCCTGGTCAAAGAGGACGCCAACCTCGTCGAGGGCGGGGATAAAGTGATTGTTGATGAGGTCCATGGCGTCGTGGTCTGCCAGCAGACGCTCGGTCTCGGCAGCGATCTCGCCTTTGCGGCCCGAGACGACCATGCGACGAATCGGGTCGTCGTTGCCGTCGGTGCCGTCGGTGCCGGCAGCGGGCACGGTGTCGGTCGATGCGGCCTGAGCTGCTGCCGGGTTGGCGGCGATCTTATACGGATCGGTCCAGCCGGCATAGCGCTCGATGTATCCGGTCGAGCCCTCGTCCTCAACGCTCAGGACGCGATAGCTGTAGACGGTATCCATAAAGCGCTTGGAGCCCGGGTTCATGATGGGGGCGTCCAGACCCGCGCCAAAAGCGGCGGCCAAAAAGACCGAACCCAGCAGCGGGCGAGCGGGCAGGCCAAAGCTGATGTTCGACACGCCGAGCGCGCATTTGACGCCCAGGCGCTCCTTGCACAGGGACATGGCGCGCAGGATCTGCTCGGCCTGGCGTTGATTGGTCGAGGCGGTCATGACCAGGCAGTCGATGAGGATGCGGTCCGGGCCAATGCCGTAGCGGGCGGCCTCGGCCACGATGCGCTCGGCGATGGCGAAGCGGGCCTCGGCGGTATCGGGGATGCCGCCTTCGTCGAGCGTAAGGCCGACGACGTTGGTGCCGTAGTGGGCAACCAACGGAAAGATCTCATCCATGATCTGCTGCTTGCCGTTGACCGAGTTGATGATGGGCTTGCCGGCGTAGCGACGTACGGCGGCCTCGACGGCGGCGGGGTCGGTGGAGTCGATCTGCAGCGGCAGCAGCGTGGAGCCCTGGAGCTGTTCGGTCGCCTGTTGGATGATCTTGACCTCGTCGATCTCGGGCAGGCCCACGTTGACGTCCAGGATGTCGGCGCCCTGTTCCTGCTGGCTGATGCCCTGGCTCACGACGTAGTCCAGGTCGCCGTCGCGCAGGGCCTGCTGCAGGCGCTTTTTGCCGGTGGGATTGATGCGCTCGCCGATGACGGCGATCTTGTGGCCGTCGCAGGGAAGGTCCACGACCGTCTGAGCGCTCGTGACCGACATGCTGGGCTTGCGGTGGCGCGGGCTGGGCGTGTGGTTATCGATAAGCGTGCGCAAGGCGGCCATGTGCGCCGGCGTGGTGCCGCAGCAGCCGCCCACGACGCTCACGCCGTCCTCAATCATGCCGGCGACAGCCTCGGCGTATTCGGGTGCCTGGATGTCAAAGACGGTGTTGCCGTCATCGTCCACGCGGGGCAGCCCCGCATTGGCCTGCACCATAACGGGCTTGTCGGTGACGGTGAGCATGCGCACGGCGAGTCCGCGGAGCTCGGACGGGCCCTGGCTGCAGTTGATGCCTAGGACGTCGGCACCAATGGCGTCGAGGGTGATGGCGGCGACCTCGGGGCTTGTTCCCAAGAAGGTACGGCCGTCTTCCTCAAAGGTCATGGTGGCAAAGACGGGCAGGTCGGAGTTCTCGCGGCAGGCGAGGACCGCCGCCTTGATCTCGGCCAGGTCGGTCATGGTCTCGATAATAAAGAGGTCGACGCCCGCAGCGACGCCAGCGCGGGTCTCCTCGGCAAAGAGGTCGTATGCCTCGTCAAAGCTGAGGGTGCCCAGGGGGCGCAGCAGAGCGCCGATGGGGCCGATATCGCCGGCGACGTAGCGGGCGCCGGCCTCGCGGGCGCAGGCGGCAGCCGCAGCAAAGACATCGGCCACAGTGGCGGCACCGTCGAGCTTGTGGGCGTTGGCGCCAAAGGTGTTGGCGGTGATCACGTCGCAGCCAGCCTCGACGTACTGGCGCTGGATATCGGTGATAACCTGGGGCTCCTCAAAGTTGAGGAGCTCGGGCAGGGCGCCTGCCTTCATGCCGGCGGCCTGCAGCATGGTGCCCATGCCGCCGTCAAACAGCAGGTGCCCCGTGCCTTCGATGGCAGCGCGCAGACGATCGTCCTTAATGCGCAGGTCGTCGATCGTGCGCGTCTTGTACGCGGCACCGTTGCAGCGCGCGGCGTTGACGGGTGCGGCCAGTGCCGCACCGTCAGAATCGTGAGTGATAAGCGGAGTAAACATCGGCGGCTCCTAATGGCTGGAATAGCAGGTGGTGTGGGCGGCGCGGAAGCGGCAGTGCTCGCGCATGTGGCAGATATTGCAGGTGGGACGGGTCTGGGCGTCGTGGACTTCGCCGTCGAACAGACCGATCACCGCGGTCACGCTCTTGGTGGGCATGAGCAGGCTGGTGGGCGTGACGGTGAGTCCAATGAGGCGCGTGGCGTTGAGCGCATCGACGATCGAGCGCTGGGCCGAGAGCGGGCAGTCGCCGTAGCCGGGGCTAAATCGCCAGTTGCCGGCGAGCCCGTGGACGGCGGCGTCTGTCTTGACCTGCTGATCCATCTGCTCCACGGCAGCCTCCACGTAAGCGGAGCATGCGGCGTCGAGCACGGCGCCCTCCAGGGGCTGCTGGGCTCCGGTGGTGCGCAGGCGGCGCTCGGCGGCCATGCCGAGGGTGCATGCCATGAGCGCGGCAAAGTGGGCATCTTTGAGATGTCGATAGATATCGCGACCTCGCAGCTCAACGTTGGTGCCGACCAAGCGAATGCAAGGCTCACTTTGTTCGTCCACGCCCGTGGCATCGACGGCAAACACGCGGCGCACGCCACGGGGCTCAATGTCCAGTTCCAGGCGCTCGACTACAAGCTCAATACGTCGTGACAGCTCGGGCTCAATCTGCTGGCCGCCGTAACCCAGATACCGCAGCATCTCGGCACGGTCGACACGGGGATGGTGCGCAGCATCGACACGGTAAAGCGCCGGCGACGCAAGGTCGGCCGGCACTTCGACAGCGGTTGTATCGATGTGCGATTTTTCCATTACCCTAGGCGCTCCATAATGGTCGCGGCGATCGCAGGACGATTCATAGTGTACAGGTGCAGACCGGCGGCACCGTGCTCCTTAAGGTCGCAAAACTGACGGGCGGCATAATCTACACCGGCTGCCTGCAGGCTCTCGGGGTCGTTCTCGTACTTGGCGAGAATCTTGATGACGGGGGAGGGCAGCGACGCGCCGCACATAAAGACCATGCGGCTGATCTGCGACTTGCCCATAAACGGCATGATGCCCGCGGTAATCGGCACGGTGATGCCCGCCTTGTCGGCAAGCTCGCGGAAGCGGTAGAAGCACTCGTTATCAAAAAAGAGCTGCGTCACGAAGAAGCTCGCACCGGCATCCTGTTTTTGCTTGAGGTATTCGACCGAGAGGTTGAGATCCTCGCAGGCAATGTGGCCCTCGGGGTAGGCTGCGGCGCCCACACAAAAGCCGGCGTCGACGAGCTCGGGGATGAGGTCGCGGGCGTAGGCGTAGTCCGAGGCGGGCTTGTCGTCCTCGGTCGCGCCGGCAGGGAGATCGCCACGCAGGGCCAGGATGTTTTCTACGCCGGCGGAGCGGTATTCGTCGATCTTGGCGGCGATATCGGCGTGCGAGCGGCCCACGCAGGTGAGGTGCGCCACCGAGGGCGTATTGAATTCGCTCGTAATCATATGCGCGATGGGGGCGGTGGTGGCGCCGTTGCCCGAGCCGCCAGCCGAGCAGGTGACCGAGACAAAGCTCGGCGAAAGCTTGCACAGATTGCCTGCCACTTCGCGAGCCGTGTCGAGGGTCAGCTCGCCCTTGGGCGGGAACATCTCAAACGAAACGGGTGCGGTGCCCTGGGATGCTGCCTGCTTAAAAACCTCGTCGACGCGCATATCGTGCTCCTCTAGATACGTAATAGTGTGATGTGTTGTAAGGATTCTACAGCACCACTGTGTCACGGTGGAGTTTCACTCGCTATTCGGGGATACCAATCAAAGATGCCTTGCTATCGACATTCCCTATAGCAGAGCGGCTCATTTTGACACGGGCTATAAAGACTGGTATCTGATGCGAAATACCAGTTAATAGAGCCCCATCCCAAATTGACTACCCTTAAACCATGGGGAGAGGTCTGCAATTTATACAGTTGATTGGCTGTTGAGGGCGGCAACGCCGCCGCGATGCGGTAACCTCATTGATTGGTTTCGTGACAGCAACATAACGGTAATGTTGCGGAAACACGACGAGCCTAATCTATGACTCGTTCGTTAGTAATCAACACCGCTTCTCACGCGGTGCCGATACGAAGGGAGTTCCGTATGGCCGAACTTACTGACCGCTTCGGGACCATGGTGTTCTCGGAGGAAGTCATGAAGGACTACCTCCCCAAGGACATTTGGAAGCGCCTTGCTGCAACCCTCGAGGACGGTGAGCCGCTCGACCTGGATGTGGCCAACGCCGTTGCCCACGCCATGAAGGTCTGGGCCATCTCCAAGGGCGCGACGCACTACGCGCACTGGTTCCAGCCGCTTTCGGGCATTACTTCCGAGAAGCACGACAGCTTCCTCGAGCCCAACCACGACGGCACCGCCATTACCAAGTTTACGGGCAAGAACCTCATCCAGGGTGAGCCGGACGCCTCCAGCTTCCCTAACGGCGGCCTGCGCGCCACCTTCGAGGCCCGCGGCTACACCGCTTGGGATCCCACCAGCCCCGCCTTCATTAAGGACGATGTCCTGTGCATCCCCACGGCTTTCTGCTCCTACACGGGCGAGGCCCTGGACAAGAAGACCCCGCTGCTGCGCTCCATGACCGCACTCTCGCGTGAGTCCAAGCGCGTTTTGGCGCTGTTTGGCAAGACCCCCAAGAAGGTCGTTCCTTCCGTGGGCGATGAGCAGGAGTACTTCCTGATCAAGAAGGACGCTTACCGCAAGCGCAGGGACCTGGTCATCACCGGTCGCACCCTCTTTGGCGCTGCCCCCTGCAAGGGCCAGGAGCTCGAGGAGCACTACTTTGGCGCTATCCGCCCCACCGTCTCGGCCTATATGAAGGACCTGGACGACGAGCTGTGGGCGCTTGGCATTCCTGCCAAGACCAAGCACAACGAGGTCGCTCCCTGCCAGCATGAGCTCGCCCCTGTCTACGGCGAGGTCAACGAGGCCATCGACCAGAATCTGGTCATGATGGAGAAGATGAAGCTCATCGCCTCCCGCCACGACTTGGTCTGCCTGCTGCACGAGAAGCCCTTCGAGGGCATCAACGGTTCGGGCAAGCACAATAACTGGTCGCTTGGCACCGAGTCCGAGAACCTGCTTGACCCGGGCGACACTCCGCTCGATAACCTGCAGTTCATCGTCTTCCTCACCGCGGTGATCGAGGCCGTCGATAACTATCAGGAGCTCTTGCGCGCCTCCGTTGCCTCGGCCGGCAACGATCATCGTCTGGGCGCCAACGAGGCTCCTCCGGCGATTATGTCCATCTTCCTGGGCGACCAGCTTACCGAGGTCGTCGAGAAGATCATCGATGGCAAGGCTTCCGTCCATGCCACGCGCGGCGTGCTCGACCTGGGCGCCGATACCCTGCCCAAGCTGATGCAGGACAACACCGACCGCAACCGCACCTCCCCGTTTGCCTTCACCGGCAACAAGTTCGAGTTCCGTGCCTGCGGCTCCGAGCAGAACGTCTCCGACTCCAACCTGGTGCTCGATGCCGCCGTGGCCAAGTCGCTCAAGTCCTTCGCCGACGCACTCGAGGGTACGCCCGAGGATAAGTTCCAGGACGCCGCGCTCGAGTACTGCAAGAAGGTGCTGACCGATCACCAGCGCATCCTGTTCTCCGGCGACGGTTACTCTGACGAGTGGCCCATCGAGGCCGAGAAGCGCGGCCTTGCCAACAACAAGACCACGGCCGACGCTCTTCCCGCCTTTGTTTCCGATAAGGCCATTGCGCTCTTTGAGGAGACGGGCGTCCTGACCAAGGCCGAGGCTCAGTGCCGCTATGACTGCAAGCTCGAGAAGTACAACAAGCTCATGAACATCGAGGCCACCACGATGGTTCGCGAGGCGCGTCGTACCTATCGCCCGGTCATTACCGCCTATGCCACCAAGGTCGCTAAGGGCCTTGAGACTATTCGTGCCGCCGGTGCTGAGGCCGCCATGCAGTGCGAGCAGAACACGCTCAACAAGCTCTGCAATGGTATCACCGCCATCAACGACTCCATTAAGGCGCTCGACGCCGTGCATCAGAAGGCCGAGGCTCTCGATGGCCAGGAGCAGGCCAACGTGTACGCGCACGAGGTCGTTCCCGCTATGGATACGCTGCGTGCTGCCGTGGACGCCATGGAGGAGATCGTGGCCGCCGACTACTGGCCGGTTCCGACCTACGACGACATCCTGTTCTACGTGTAGAGCGTAACTGACATATCGTCACGGTATTGAGCCGGGGTCCGCATCGCGCGGGCCCCGGCTTTCTTGTTGAACAAATTTATTAGGGAAGAGTCTGCTCCGTGCCGTTTGCTAGGGTAGGGGTGTGCGCGTTGCCGTGTCGTGAAAATGGAAGATGCTCGGAATATAACGCGCCTCGACATACTCAAATTGAGTTCCGGTTGAGTCGAATGTCTGGCTGGTTACGACCGCCAGATACGAAGAAGAATCGACGTCAAGCAACCGGCAGTCCTCAGTGTCGGGCTGGGCGAGTGTTATCGTTCGTTTGCTCACGGCAATGGTGAGCCCTAGCTCATCCTCGATGTAATGGAAGAGCGACAGGGTGGCATTCTGCTCGTTTAGGCCGGGGACGGAGGAAGTTAGGAAGTAGTGGCGGTCGACAGCGACCGGTTTATCGTCGAGCATGCGGACGAGCTTCAAATGCGTAAGGTCTTCTCCTTCGGGAAATCCCGTCAACTGAGCTAGATACTTATTGGTGCTTACGTGTTCGAAATAGACGATTTTTGACGTTGGAATTGCTCCGATCGCGTGTGCCGATTCGCTGAACGAAGAAAGGTCATTTACGGTGAATGCGCCCTCTTTGCTGGCGCCTGCAAGTGACGTCTCGATTACGAGGACTCCCTTGCCTTTAATGGACTGAACTAGACCTTCATTTGCGAGAAGTGAAATGGCCTTGCGCACCGTCATTCGAGAACAGGAGAACTCTTTGGACAGATTTTGTTCGGAAGGAAGGAGCGATCCCACGGGATGCTTACCTTCGACAATCCGCTCTCGAAGGCTGCGGTAAATTTCACTGTACAGGATCCTTGCCAAAATGCTCTCCTTATAGAGGTGGTGCGGAATGCGTCAAATCGGCGCGATAGTCTGTTTCTACCAATTATAGGAAGTGAAGACGCTTAAAGTTACCGCTTACCGCCATAAATCAACCGTTCACCCGTGTGCTTAACATGTCTAGACAGATTGCAAATCACTGAGGATATAATTCAAGTCGTCAAGTACATGTCTAGACAGGAGGATTTGCAATGGCAAAACAGAGCTATGCGGTTACTATCGCGGGAGGCGGAAGCACTTATACGCCGGGCGTTGTTCTGACACTTCTCGCGAAGCGTGATGTGTTCCCCATCAATAGGATTACGCTCTATGACAACGATGCCGAGCGTCAGGGGACAATTGCCAAGGCATGTGCCATCTACATCAGGGAGAATGCTCCAGAGGTAACCTTCAGCTATACGACCGACCCTGAGGAGGCCTTCACAGGCATCGACTTTGTACTTGCCCAGATTCGCGTTGGCAAGTACGCTATGCGCGATAAGGACGAGAAGATCCCCCTGCGCTATGGCGTTCTTGGCCAAGAGACCTGCGGTCCTGGTGGCATTGCTTATGGCTTGCGCTCCATTGGCGGCGTACTCGAGATCCTTGACTACATGGAGAAATACAGTCCCAACGCATGGATGCTCAACTACTCCAACCCCGCGGCGATCGTTGCTGAGGCGACACGCCGCCTTCGCCCGGATTCAAAGATCATCAACATTTGCGACATGCCAATAGCCCTGATGGATATCATGGCTCAGATGTGTGGTCTCAAGGACCACAACGACCTCGTCGTCGGCTACTACGGCCTCAACCACTTTGGCTGGTGGACAAAGATTCACGACCGTGCAGGCAATGACCTTATGCCCACTATCAAGGCCCAAATGGCTAAAAACGGTTATGCTGGCGAGGATTCTGGCCTTGAATTCGTCGATGCGTCTTGGGACCAGACGTTCCGTAAGGCTAAGGATGTTTACGCGCTCGATCCGAATACCATTCCGAACACCTACCTCAAGTACTATCTCTTCCCGGACTATGTGGTTGAGCACACCGACCCCAACCACACCCGTACCGACGAGGTCCGTGAGGGTCGCGAGAAACGCGTTTTCGGTACCGCTCGCCAGATTATCGAAAAGGGCACGTCTGAGGGCTTCGGCCTTAAGCCAGATACCCACGCTGAGTACATTGTCGATCTCGCTCGCGCTTTGGCAGAGAACACCCGTGAACGTTTCTCGCTGATTGTTCCCAACGACGGGGCTGTGTCCAATTTTGACCCAACGGCTATGGTCGAGATCCCCTGCATCGTCGGCAGCGACGGCTACGAGAAAATTTGCCAAGGTGAGATTCCGCAATTCCAGAAAGGACTTATGGAGGAACAGGTCTCGGTCGAAAAGCTTGCAGTGTCTGCTTGGGTCGACCATTCCTATCAGGAGCTTTGGCAGGCGCTGACGCTTTCGAAGACGGTCCCCTCTGCCTCCGTTGCAAAGAAGATCCTTGACGATCTCATTGAGGCGAATAAGGAGTTCTGGCCAGAGCTTCACTAGTATCGGAAATCAATTTAGCGAATGATGGCGGGCGGCCGACCTTGGACAGGTCGCATGGGAGGAAAACCATGAGCGAAAGCAAAGAGCTTGTAAATCGCAAGCTCGGCGAGGACGTAGTTGGCCTCGTCGGCGGTAAGGAAAACATCCTGAGCATCTCGCACTGCATGACGCGTCTACGTTTCAAGCTGCGAGACGATGCGAAGGCCGATACTAAGGCAATTGAATCTCATAAAGGCGTCATTCAAGTAATCAACGCGAATGGCCAGTATCAGGTTGTTGTCGGCATCAATGTGATTGAGGATGTTTACGATGCCGCGGTTGCCGCTTCTGGTGTCGAGGGGCTGGGCGAGGTTAATCTTGATGGTGAGCCCGTCAAGAAAGGAAACGTTGTTAGTGCCCTTATCGATACTATTTCGGGCGTAATCCAGCCGATTCTTGCGGTGCTGTGTGCCGCGGGCATGATCAAGGGTGTTTTGAGTATTCTCGTCGCCCTCGGATGGATCACGGCGACAGACGGCTTGTACCAGATTCTATATGCGGCTGGTGACGGCTTCTTCTACTTCCTGCCGATTATCCTTGGCTATACCGCGGCAAAGAAGTTTGGCTGTAGTGAGTTCGTTGGCATGACGCTCGGTATCGCACTTACGTATCCGGCGATGGTCAACATCACATCGGGCGATGTTTTGGGAACGGTGCTTGCCGGCACTCCCTTTGCCATGAACTACTACACGACTTTCCTCGGCATACCCGTCATCATGCCGTCTTCGGGTTATACGAGCTCTGTCATTCCGATTATCATCTCTGTTTGGTTCGCGGCAAAGCTGGAGAAGTGGTGCCGCAAGCATTTCTCTGAGTATGTAAAGTTCTTCTTTGTGCCTACGTGCGTGCTCGTTGTGATGGTCCCCGCTACCTATTTGATTATTGGCCCGATTGCCACCCTGATCACGAACCTCATGAGCCTGCTGTTTAACTCCCTCTACAGCTTGCCTGTCATCGGCGGCGCGCTCGGCGGCATCGTGCTTACTGCCATTTGGCAGCCTATGGTCATCTTCGGCTTCCACTGGAGTGTCATTGCCCTCATGCTGGTGAACATTGCCTCCCAGGGCTGGGATATTGTCATGGCGCCGTACATGGTTTGTTCATACGCTCAGTCCCTTGCCGTCCTCGCTATCCTTCTGAAGACTAAGGACCTAAAGCTCAAGCAGCTTGCATGGCCGGCGTTCATCTCGGGTTTCTTCTTCGGCATCACCGAACCCTGCATCTACGGCGTGACCCTTCCGCGCAAGAAGCCTTTTATCATGAGCTGCATCGCCTCTGTGCCCGGGGGCCTAATCATCGGCGCTCTTGGCACCAAGATGTTCGCCTTCACCGGCGGCGGCTTCTGCGCCTTCCCGGGCTTCATTGACCCGTCCGGTGCAATGGGCGCGAACTACCTGATTTACGTAATCATAGCCATCGTGGTTTCCAGCGTGATTTCGTTCCTGCTTACGTATGCGACGTACAAGGAGGACGTGCCGGCGGTAGAGGCTGCAAAGTAGCCAAAGAAGTGGAGCTGCGGGACAAGTATTTCCCCGCGCGCCAGCAATTAAACGAGGTCGTCCTTGGATAAGCGTCGAGGGCGACCTCGTCTTGTACTGATTTCGTTCGAGAGGCAGTGGTTGAGGGTGCCTAATATTATCTTTGACAATAAGATGGGCGAGGCGTGCCTTGCGGCGTGGAGGTCCGCAGGTGTGGAAGTCCGCTCAGTCGTGGTCCGACAAGATGGTGAAGTCGTCTTCGAGCATGCGGCTGCGCCGTTCTCCCTCGAACACGTTCACCCGCTCTATTCTGTGACTAAGTCCTTCACCTCGGTTGCTGTTGGGATGTTGGTGAATGAAGGACGGCTGTCGCTGGCCGATCGCTGGATTTCATACTTCCCGGAATATGAAGGCGAGATTGCGGATGAGCGCTTTCGCAATGTGACAGTTCGCAATTTGCTGACTATGACGATGGGGCAGGAGAGTGACCTTTCGTATATTGGCGCGGGAGACGACTGGGCACATGAGGTTCTTCATCGTGAGTTTGACTGGAAGCCGGGCGAGGTCTTTCACTACGATTCGCTGTGTTCACATTTATTGAGCATGCTCGTGCAACGCATAAGTGGAACGAAAGAATCCGATTATCTCGCCGAACGTTTGTTTACGCCGTTAGGCATTAGAAATTGGTGGTGGGAAGAGGATCAAGCCGGTCATACGACCGGAGGTTTTGGTCTTCACCTTTCGACACCGGATTTGGCTAAGTTTGGTCAATGTTTGCTAGATGGCGGCAAGTGGCGTGGGGAACGGATCATTCCCGCGGAATGGGTTGCCGAGGCGACGAAGATTCAGATGGAAACGAGCCCCTTTTATCCGTCTGAGGCGACTGAAGACAGCAATGGCTATGGATACCAGTTCTGGATGTGCCGGCGTGGCGGGTTCAGATGCTCTGGCCTTTTTGGGCAGCTGTGCTACATACGGCCCACAGATGGCCTTGTCATCGCCTGCTCGAGTTCCACGACAGGAAGTAAGGCGTTGCTTGATCCGCTGTATGAGGTATTGTTCAAAGAGTCTAGTGTTCGGGAAACGGTGGCTTCCGAACGTGACTTCGATAGCATTCCCGTGCCAGTTGGGTTGGCTTCTGGCGGACGTTTGAGCTCATTACGTCTCGAGGGCATTCATCATTGCATTTTCGGGGATTTTGAAGAGATCGATATTCGATTTCATGAGAATGAGCTGGATTTGTCTCTGTTGCGCGATGGTCGTGAGTACGGCTTGAGGGCCGGCTACAAGTCTTGGGTTTGTAAATCGGGCGATGGGCTCGGAGTCGGAGACCTCTTTCCTTTTGTAACTCATGAAGCTGAGAGAGACGATGCCCCCGCATGGGATGTTCGCAAGCTGTTTGCAGCGTATGCCTGGACTTCGCCAACAAGTTTACAAATCGAGACCAGGGAACTGGACTACACACGGCGCTGTTTTATCGATGTGCAGATCGGAGGCATTTATGCCGTGTGCAGGGTGCGAGTTGAGGGAATGTGCTGTTTTCCGGCACCCTCGGAACTCACAGCGATTTTGAAGTTGGGGTAATTTTTCAAGACGTGCGATTGATGAGAAAGCTTGCCAACATCACGGCAAATGGAGACGGAGCTGTCTCCAGGCAATGTTTTTCGATGCGGACGTCTCAGATATCGTATTGCTAGGGACTAAGTCAATCACTTGTTAGGGTCGAAGCGTAAATGCGTTTCCTCGGCTCCGCACCCTGTTGGGCTCGAATCCCGGCGCATGGCAGCAAAAAGCCCGCTATCGTGAGGATAACGGGCTTCTCATTTTAAATGGTGCCCCCAGCGGGATTCGAACCCGCGATATCCACCTTGAAAGGGTGGCGTCCTTGGCCGCTAGACGATGGGGACAGCGGGAAAGAGTATAGCAGACTTTTTTGCCGGCGCGTATATCGTTGGCAAACTGGAAAACCACCACACAGGAGTAGGCTTTTATTCCGATTTTCAAATATCTCAATCTGTAACATCTGAGCGGGCAAATCGGCTCTATCTGTTACAGATCGAGATAGACGGCGGGCGTCGGCACCAACATCTCAATCTGTAACAGTACGACGACTTTTAACGGTCTAGATGTTACAAATCGAGACAAACTACCGTGGCGGGTCAAAACCACCACAAAGGTGCCTGTCCCCTTTGTGGTGGTGGGGCGTTAGGGGAGGAGCTTCATCGCGGCGTCGTGGGCGGCGTGCTCGTAGGTGTCGTCGAGGGGTTTGAGCGGCAGCAGGGCGGCGGCCTGTGCGTCGCCACGGCGCTCAAGGGCGTGGGCGATGAGCCAGTCGGCAAGTTCGGGGTTTTTGGGCAGCGCTGGTCCGTGCAGGTACGTGCCGATGACTCCCCTGTAGATCAGACCCTCAAAGCCATCGTCGCCGTTGTTGCCGGTGCCCGCGACGACGGACGTTCCGAGCGGCGTGGCATCGACGTCCAAAAGCGTGCGGCCGCCGTGGTTCTCGAATCCGACAAAGGGCTCGGGTGCCAGGTCGGTCTTGACGGCGACGTTGCCGATCAGGCGGTCGGAGCCGCGTACGGTTTCGGCGGCAATGACCCCCAGACCCTCGATGCGATCCTCGCCCATATAGTACGAACGGCCGAGCAGCTGATAGCCGCCACAGATGGCAAGCAGCGAGCCGCCATCCTCAACATAGGCCGCGACCTTGTCTTTTTGGGCGAGCAGCTCGTGTGCCACGGCTAGCTGGTCGCGGTCGGAGCCGCCACCCATCATGACGATATCGGCATCGGTCAAATCAAGCGTTTCGCCCATACGGACCTCGTCTACACGCGCGGGAATGCCACGCCAGGCGCAGCGGCGCTCGAGGGCGATAACGTTGCCGCCGTCGGCATAGAGGTTGAGGGCATCGGGGTACAGGTAGACGATACGCAGGGGGCGCGAAAGCTCGACCGGCGCAATATCGGTGGGGACAGCGCTACCATCGGCGCGCGTTATGGCGTGGGAGACAATCGAGCTTGCATCGTCGTCTTTAAGCCCGTCGAGTTCCTTGACCAGCGGCGGGAAGGCCGTGTAGTTGGCGACGGCGTAGAAGGTGTCATCGGCGGCCTCGTCTGCCACGGCGCCGATCGCCTGCGCGACGTCCGAGATAATCGCGGCATCGATGCCGGCGTACTTGAGGCGTACCTGCATGTCGTGCGCACGCGTGCCTCCGGCAAAGGCGACAAGATCCGGCGTGTCGGCGATGCGCTCGAAGTCGACATCGTAGATCCACGAGACATCGTGGCCGTCGGCATCGTTATCGTTTAGGAAGAAGGCGCAGAGCCTGCCACCTGCCGTTTTAATGGACTGGATCTGGCGATCGAAGCCCACGGGATTCTTGGCCAGGTTGGCCTCGACGGTGCGGCCGGCAATATCCCAGCGGCCCATGCGTCCGCCGGCGGGCACGTAGGCATTAAGCGTGGGCTGCAGGTGCGCCGCGTCCACGCCCAGCTCGTGCGCCGCAAAGAAGGCGGCGGCGACGTTATAGACCATGTACAGGCCGTTGTAGCGCATGGCGATGTGCACGGCGGGCGCGTTGGCCTCGGGTCCAAAGGCCAGGTCAAAGCCGTAGCCGTCGCAGCCGAGCTCAACGCCCGTCACGCGGCGGAGCAGCGCGGGGCGACCCCAGCCGCACGAAGGGCAATGATAGGCGCCCAGCTGTCCGTACTGCACATAGTCGTATTCCAGCGGGGCGTTGCACTGCGAGCAAAAACGCGAGTCGCTAATGCGGTCGGACTCGGTGCCCGTGGCGCCGTCGATGCCAAAGGCGATGCTCGTGTTGGGGACGCGCGCGGCGATCGAGGCGCACAGCGGATCGTCGGCGTTGTAGATGAGCGTTGTCGTCGGAGAGAGCTCCAACGCATGGGCGATGACGTCTTGGGTATGGTCGATCTCGCCGTAGCGGTCTAGCTGGTCGCGGAACAGGTTGAGCAGCACAAAGTACGTCGGTTTGAGCTTGGGCAGAACGCGTACGGTGTAGAGCTCGTCGCACTCAAAAACGCCCACGCGCTTGCCGCTGCTGGTGTGCTTAAGGCTGCCGCGGGCCTCGAGCAGAGCACCCACCACACCAGGCTCCATATTGTTGCCGGCACGGTTGCACACCACGGTAGCGCCGCTGGCAGCAACGGCGTCAGCGATGAGGTTGGAGGTGGTGGTCTTGCCATTAGTACCGGTAATCACCACGCTGCGGTCGACCAGGCTCGCGAGGTCGCTTAGCAGCTCGGGGTCGATCTTCATGGCGATGCGGCCGGGAAGCACGCCACCCTGGCGTTTGAGGACAGAGCGCAGTCCCCAGCGGGCGATATCGCTCGAGGTGCAGGCGAGAGATGAGCGGAGGTTCATGAAGCCGTTCCTAACATAGATGACATGGTCGGGGCGATCGCGTCGCTAAAAGCCGTAGCGGCGCGCAAATTCCTGGGCGAGCTGCGATACATCTTCGCAGGCGTTGGCCCAGGGGGCAAAGTCGGGGGTGTCCGAGATAATGCCGTCGGCCTCCCAAACTGCCTGGTGCGAAAGGTCCCAGGGGTCGTGCGGCTCGGGCCGGCAGGGAAGGTACGGTGTCTGATACATGGGGTTCAGCAAAAAGAACGCGCCGCCCTCGCAGCGGTTGGCAAACTCGCGCAGCGCGCGTGTCGCTGGGCGCATCTTGTTCGTTTTGAACAGCAAGATCGTGCGGGCGAGCAGGTACCAAGGGGAGTTCTCGAGGGCATCGGCACCCATCTGCTCCTCGAGCTGGTGGGCCAGGGCAAAAAAGCCGTCCTGGTCTTCTAGGCGGGCGAGGGCGAGCAGCACGGTGCCGGCGGCCCGGGTGGGATAGCCTTCCGCCTTAAGAACGCGGCGAGCATAGTTGGCGGCAGCACGGTAGCGGGCGCTCGCCATGCACAGCTGCGAGATGGCCTCGAGCGTGTGGAGCCACCCGATAAGGGCCGGCTCGCTCACGGTAAGGTCCGCTGCGGTGACACCGTCGGCCAAAACATTATTGGCCCAGTAGTGCGGGGCCTCCATATCAAACCCGGGCACGCTCTGTTGCAGGTAGTCGGCCGTGCTCGTCTCGAGCTTCATCAGGTCGCCCAGGCAGGCGTCGACGGGCGTGTCCGCCAAAATGATGGCGAGCAGCTGGGCATCGACGGCCAGCGCATCGATGCGGACGATCTTGAGCAGCTCATCACGCATATCGTCGAACAGGCGGTTGCGCGTCTGCTCAAACTCCTCGTCGCTGCCCATGTCCTCGATGCGATGGAGCTCGTCGAGCAGGTGGCGATGAACACCGGCATAGGACAGCAGCGCCTGAGCATGCTCGGACTGCGCATACTTTTGGGGATTCGCGCTAATGTCGTTATGGACAAGCTCGCGTGCTGCATCGGTGAGCTCGGGGTGCGACGCCAGATAGGTGCGCTCCAGGTAGGCGGGGATGTAGACGCTCGGATCCATTAGAGGTCTCCTCCCTTAAACGGCAAGCCCTGCTCGGCCGCCCGCAGTATGCGCTCGTCGATCTGGGAGCGCACGATGTCGTTGGTGGCGACCCAGGCGGCAAAGCTGGCGTTGTCGGGCGCGCCCAGGCCCTCCTGCAGTACCGGCGTCGCCTCGGAGAGTGCAAGGACGAGCTCGTCGGTGGAGCCTGCACTCACGTTGACGCGGGCATAGACGCCATCGGGAAACTCGGTTTGGAAGTAGAGCGCCTCGGCTGCGTGCGGGCACGAGCGCGCAAGGATACGCAGGTAGTGCTCGGCACCCTCGTAGTCCAGCTCGCGCCAGGCTGCGCTCATCAGCGCGATGAGCGTCCACGGGTCCAAGTCACGCTCCGCGTCCTTGGGACGACGGCGCAGCGGCGTGTTGGCGAGATAGGGGACGGAGTGGGCAGAGCGAAAGCGCTTGAGCTCCTCGGCGGGGTATTCGAGCTTTGCCATGGCGAGCATCGCGGTGTGGCGGACACCGGCGGGGTCGTTGGGCGCAAAGTCCAAGCTGCGATTTGCGGCTTCGAGCGACATGCGATAGCGGCCGCTAATGAGGGCGCGCGATGCCAAGGCGGCAAGCCAGCGCAGATAGGGGCGGCGCGTAAGGTCGCCTGCGGCCTCGCGCTCGTAGGGGTCCTGCGCCGAGGCGATCTTGAGCGCCAGATCGTGCTCCACCTCGTCGCACTTGGACACCAGATACTGCACGTATTCCTCGTTGGATTCGGCGGTGAGCGCCGTCAGCATGCGCTGGGCATCCCAGTTGGCCGGATCGAGTGCGGCTGCCTCGCGGAGCATGTTCTCGGCAGCTGCCTCTTCCTGCTCTGCCTGGGTATCGTCAGGGATAAAGGGAATGCGGTAGTCGACGGCCTCGACCACCTTGGCAATGAGGTGCCCGGCGCGGTCGCGGTCGTGCACGATGAGCGGTGCGGGGTTGCGGGTGAATTGTTCCATCAGACGCTCTACGGCGGCAGCGTCGGTGAGCGGGATATTGTCGCGGCGCAAGGCCTCAAGAACGAGGCGATGGCAATCCTCTTGAATGGGATCGAATGCCATGGGACCTCCTTTGCTGCGGTTAGGGTTCAAATGTTTCTATATAAGGTTCTAGTTTACCCGCATGTGGCACACCGGGGGTGCCGCACTTGGACTTGCACCTTTGCACCACGAAGACGGATGTCGCACAAATGTCGGCACCCTGGACGACCGAGTGGTATCACGGTGCCGCAAACGGTCGATTTTTGGCGGCGAACGGTGCATATTTTGGAGGGGCACAGTCCTGCCCAGGATATGTAGTCAACCTTGATAAAACGTTTGCCCAGCTTGGGAGTATGAATGCCGCACAAGGATCTTCAGGGATAGAAAAAACGTTTCATCATTGGCGGCTTTAGGTGAATAACTGACCAACCAGAACGGTAAAATAGTGTTTGTCTGAGCGTTGAGACGTTTAGACATCGCGCATTGTCATCGCCGGCAACGCGCAAACCGGTCCTAACGGAGCCAATTGGGTGCTCCGTTATATACGCAAGTCTAAGAGGGGCTTGTTTAGGAGGCACAGTATGGGACGTTTTACCAATCCTCGCGATCTGTACTTTGGTGAGGGCGCTCGCCACGAGGTGAAGAACCTCAAGGGCAAGAAGGCCATCATCGTTTCTGGCGGCAGCTCTATGCGCCGCGGCGGGTTCCTGCAGGACGTCGAGAACGACCTTAAGGAAGGCGGTTTCGAGGTCAAGCTGTTCGAGGGCGTCGAGTCCGACCCGTCCATCGAGACGGTCATGAAGGGCGCCGAGGCCATGCGCGAGTTCGAGCCCGACTGGATTATCGCCATCGGTGGCGGCTCGCCCATCGATGCCGCTAAGGCCATGTGGGTCTTCTACGAGTATCCCGAGGAGTCCTTCGATAACATCATCCAGCCGTTCAGCTTCCCCGAGCTGCGTCAGAAGGCTCACTTCTGCGCCATCTCCTCTACCTCCGGCACCGCTACCGAGGTCACTGCCTTCTCCGTCATCACCGACTACGCCAAGGGCATCAAGTACCCGCTGGCCGACTTCAACATCACCCCTGATGTCGCCATCGTCGACCCCGAGCTCACCTACACCATGCCCGCCAAGCTGTGCGCTCACACCGGTATGGACGCTCTGACCCACTGCATGGAGGCTTACGTTTCCACCTGCGCCTCTATGTTCACCGATGCCAACGCCCTGCACGGCATCCGCGAGATCGTCGAGTGGCTGCCCAAGTCCTATGCTGGCGACCATGAGGCCCGTCAGCACATGCACGAGGCTCAGTGCATCGCCGGTATCGCCTTCTCCTCGGGCCTGCTCGGCATCGTTCACTCCATGGCTCACAAGACCGGTGCAGCCTTTGAGAACGGCCACATCATCCACGGTGCCGCTAATGCTATGTACCTGGGCAAGGTCATCCAGTGGAACTCCAAGGACCCGCGTGCTGCCGAGCGTTACGCTTACGTGGCCAAGGAGATCCTGCACCTTCCCGGTGAGACCAACGAGGAGCTCATTGCCGCGCTCGTCCAGAAGATTCGCGACCTCAACGACCAGCTCAACATTCCGCAGTCCATCAAGGATTACGCGAATGGTGGCGTGAAGGTCGACGCCGAGAACCCGCAGATGGTTTCCGAGGAGGAGTTCCTCGCCAAGCTCCCCGAGATCGCCGCGAACGCCGAGCAGGACGCCTGCACGCCCGAGAACCCGCGTGAGACCAAGGCTGCCGACTTCGAGAAGATCCTCAAGGCCTGCTACTACGACACCGACATCGATTTCTAATCGACTCTTGTTATCGTAACGAGGGGCTCCGCACGTATCCGTACGGAGCCCCTTTCTTTTTTATTATTAGAGAATGGGATAAAAATGGCTGCAATCTTCAATAGCCCCAGCAAGTACATTCAGGGCCCAGACGAGCTGGCCAAGCTCGGCTCTTATGTCGAGCCGCTTGGCGCTAAGGCCCTCGTCATCGTGACGCCTTCGGGCAAGAAGCGCGTCGGTGCCAAGATCGAGGGCGGCTTTGCCGAGGCTAAGGCCGAGCTGCTGTTTGAGGACTTTAACGGCGAGTGCTCCAAGGGCGAGGTCGATCGCCTGGTTGCGCTCGCTCGCGACAACGGTTGCGACATCATCGTCGGCGTCGGTGGCGGCAAGATCCTCGACACCGCGAAGGCCGTCGCCTATTATCTGGAGTCCCCGGTTATCATTTGCCCCACCATTGCTTCGACCGATGCCCCGTGTTCGGCGCTTTCGGTGCTCTACACCGACGATGGCCAGTTCGATAAATATCTCTTCCTTAAGGCAAACCCCAATATTGTCCTTATGGATACGACGGTTATCGCGGCGAGCCCGGTGCGCCTGACGGTTTCCGGTATGGGCGATGCGCTCGCAACCTATTTCGAGGCCCAGGCAACGCACGATGCCGACGGTGGCACCTGCGCTGGCGGCAAGGGCGGCATGGCTGGTCTGGCGCTTGCCAAGCTCTGCTACGAGACGCTTATGGCCGACGGCGTCAAGGCCAAGGTTGCGCTGGAGAAGGGAGCGTTGACGCCTGCCGTCGAGCATATCATCGAGGCCAATACGCTGCTTTCGGGCATTGGCTTTGAGAGCTCGGGCCTTGCTGCTGCTCATGCCATCCACAATGGCCTGACGATGCTGCCCGAGTGCCACGGCATGTATCACGGCGAGAAGGTCGCCTTTGGCACCATTGTCCAGCTGGTACTCGAGGATGCCCCGACTGAGAAACTCGAGGAAGTCTTGGGCTTCTGTATTGAGCTGGGCCTGCCGGTCACGATGAAGGAGCTTGGCGTTGCCGAGGTTACGCGCGAGAAGGCCATGATTGTTGCCGAGGCCGCGTGCGCGCCCGAGGACACCATGTGCAACATGCCGTTTGAGGTGACGCCCGAGATGGTCGCAAACGCCATCCTGGGTGCCGACGCGCTGGGCCACTACTACCTTATGGATGAGTAAACTAAGCTAAGGAAGGGGCAAAGCCAACAGATGGCTTTGCCCCTTTTTGCTATGGTGCAAAGGGGTCAGGTTACTTTGCACCAATCGGTGTTTGATGAAGGGCGGATTCTCGTATGGCGCTTCCCATGGTATATGGCGGTCCCGGCCGGTATGTTCAGGGGCCGGGCGAACTTTCGCGTCAGGGCAGGTATTTGTCATGGTTGGGCTGCGCTGCCTATGTCTTGTTTGACCAGGGCACCGAGGATCGGCTGTGCAGGCAGATCGTCGATGGATTTCTGGACGAAGATCTAAGCGAGCCGTTCTTTAAGATTTATAACGGTCCGTGTACGGAAGAGGCCGTTGTCGGAATGGCTCAGGAAGCCCAGGCCGAGTATTGCGACATGGTGGTGGGCATTGGCGGCGGCAAGATGCTCGATATCGCCAAGGCCGTTGCGTTTTATGCCGAGCTGCCGTTGTGCGTATGCCCCACGGCGGCTTCGATGGACGGTCCGTGCAGCGCGATTTCGGTGCTGTATCACGAGGATGGGTCGTTCGACCGCTACCTGATGCTCGAGAAGAATCCAGACCTGGTCGTGGTCGATACCGATGTGGTTGCTGCGGCCCCACTGCGCATGACGGTCGCCGGTATGGGCGATGCGCTGGCGACGTACTTCGAGGCGCGTTCGTGCGCCGCGGCGCACGGCGCCAACGAGCACGGTGGCGCGCCTGGGCACTTGGCCTTGGTTGCGGCTCGTGCCTGCTATGACACACTCATGGAGTGCGGCGTCGCTGCCAAGCGCGATCTCAAAAAGGGGCGTACATCGCCGGCGGTTGAGCGCCTGATCGAGTGCAATATTCTGCTTTCGGGTGTTGGCTTTGAGAGTGGCGGCCTGGCGTTGGCACATGCCATCGCCAACGGTCTGACGATTCTGCCCGAGTGCAAGGCCATGCATGGTGAGGCCGTGGCATTTGGTCTGGTGGTGCAGCTGCGCCTGGAGCGTGCGCCCGAGCTTGATCAGGTGCTCGAGTTTTGCCAGCGCGTTGGTCTGCCGACGACGCTCGAGGAGCTGGGCCTTGGCGAGATTTCCGATGCCGACCTGCAGGGTGTTGCAAATGCGGTCTTTAGAAACGAGCGTAACATAGCCAACGAGCAGGCCAAGGTGACCAAACAAAAGCTCGTGCAGCTCATGTGCGAGGCATAGTTTGGCGCTTGATTGACCTTGTGCAATCGAGGCGGCGATAGGCCATAGGCTATTTGTCCCAAAGGTGCTCCGCGTGTAATTTGCTCGAGGCACGGGCCGATGGCGTATCATTATTTCTTGCTTGTTTGCACTGCTCAGGGAGGGGCCGCGCATGGCGCAGGAACACGATCTGTTTGATGACATTATCGAAATCAGCAAGGGTTTCGACTTTCTTAAAAACCCGTTTGGCGGTGTGACCGACGCACTCGATCCGTCGGCGCCGCAGTGGAATCCTGCCGACTACAAGGAGTGTCCGCGCGGCAACACCATTCCGTGCTTGACCTGCAAAAACGAAAAGAGCGGTTGCACCGCGTGCATGGATGTGTGCCCGGTCAACGCTATCGAGGTCGAGGAAGACGCTATCGAGATCCTCGACTCCTGTCGCAAGTGCGGCCTGTGCGCCGCTGCCTGTCCGACCGAGGCGATTATTTCGCCGCGCCTGGCGCCCAAAAACCTTTACGACGACATTGTCTCTGCAGCTGCGAGCCACGAGACCGCCTACGTTACCTGCACGCGCGCCCTCAAGCGCATGCCGCGCGAGAACGAGGTCGTCGTTGCCTGCGTGGGCGATATTACGGCCGAGACCTGGTTCTCGGTGCTGGCCGACTATCCCAACGTGAGCGTGTACCTGCCGTTGGGCGTGTGCGATAAGTGCCGCAACACCGGTGGCGAGGATATTCTGGGCGAGGCGATTGCGAAGGCCGAGGAATGGTCCGGCACGGGCATGGGGCTGGAGGTCGACCCCAAGAGCCTCAAGTGTCATAAGCGCCGCGAGTACGAGCGCAAGGAGTACATGGAAAAGATCGCCCGCACGACGGGCTTGACCGTGACCAAGCTCAATCCGGCGACGGCGGCGCTCGCCTCGGTGACGCAGAAGCTCAAGGCTCATCGCCATCAGATTACCCAGCTGGAGCGTACGCTCAACACCATGTGCGGCACCACGACGACCAAGCGTCGCCGTTCGCTCACGCACGGTCGACAGCTGGTGCTCTCAACGCTGCAAAACCACCCCGAGCTTGCCCAAAACATGCAGGTGAGTACGCCGGAGTGCGACTTTGACAAGTGCACGTCGTGCAGCGAGTGCGTCAATGTATGTCCCACGTTTGCCTGCGATTTGGTGGGAAGCGGCCGCTTTGCGTTGGAGTCCACGTATTGTTTGGGCTGCGGTGCCTGTGTCAAGGTGTGCCCTGAGCATGCGCTCAAGTTGGTTGAGCATGACGCATCCAACCTGGTCGTCGTCGATCCCGAGGCCGAGGAAAAGGCCGCCCAGAAGGCTAAGGCCCACGAAGAAGCCCAGAAGGTCAAGGCCGAGGCGAAGGCCAAGCTCGACAAGATGCTCGATCAGGTGGAGAAACTCGCGGACTAGTCAGCGGCCCCTATCTCTGCTTCATTCGTGCCGCCGTGGCGTCCGGGTTCGCCCAGATGCTGCGGCGGCGCTATACTTATGCAGTTTGAAATGCTTGTACCAAAAGGAGCTGTCGTGTCCCTTTCCATCGGTATCGTGGGCCTGCCCAACGTGGGCAAGTCGACGCTGTTCACCGCGCTTACCAAAAAGACCGGCCTTGCCGCCAACTATCCGTTCGCCACGATTGACCCCAACGTGGGTATCGTCGACGTGCCCGATAGCCGTCTGCAAAAGCTCGCCGACATCGTCAACCCGGGTCGCATTGTGCCGGCAACGGTCGAGTTCGTCGACATCGCAGGCCTGGTGAAGGGCGCTAACGAGGGCGAGGGCCTGGGCAACCAGTTCCTGGCCAACATTCGCGAGACCGACGCCATCTGCGAGGTCGTGCGCTACTTTAAGGACCCCAACGTTATGCGCGAGGTGGGTCGCACCGGCGAGTTCGTCGATCCCGCCGGCGATGCCGATACCATCATGACCGAGCTCATCCTGGCCGACATGGGTACGCTCGAGAAGCAGCTGCCCAAGCTCGAGAAGGAGGCCAAGCGCGACAAGGAGCTCATGCCCAAGTTCGAGGTCGCCAAGCGCCTGCTCGCCTGGCTCAACGAGGGCAAGCGCGCTGCGTCTATGGAGATGACCGACGAGGAACGTGCCGCCGCCAAGGGCCTGTTCCTGCTCACCATGAAGCCCATCCTGTATGTGGCCAACGTGGACGAGGATATGCTCAACGACGATCTGGCGCCCATCGATGGTGTTAAGCCGCTGCCCATCTGCGCCAAGATCGAGGCTGAGCTTTCCGAGCTCGATCCCGAGGACGCCGCCGACTACCTGGAGAGCCTGGGCTTGGAGCAGCCCGGTCTGGACGTGCTCGCGCAGGCAGCCTACAAGCTGCTCGGCCTGCAGTCGTTCTTTACGGCCGGCGAGATGGAGGTCAAGGCCTGGACGGTTCGTCAGGGCGCGACCGCCCCGCAGGCCGCCGGCGTCATCCACACCGACTTTGAGCGCGGCTTTATTAAGGCCGAGGTCATTGGCTACGACGACTACATCGAGCTCGGCGGCGAGCAGGGCGCCAAGGCCGCCGGCAAGCTGCGTATTGAGGGCAAGGACTATGTCATGGCCGATGGCGACGTCGTGCACTTCCGCTTTAACGTGTAAGGACGACGCATATGTTTAAATATGGCAAAAAAGCCGGCTACATGGGTATTGCGCTGCTCGTACTTGCGGTGATTCCGCTGGTGGTCGCAGCGTGTGTTATCCCCAACATTGGTCCCGAGGTGGCAACAAAGTTTAATGCCGCCGGCGAGGCGACGCGCTGGGGCAAGAGCTACGAGTTGCTGGCGCTGCCGGTGCTCAACTTGCTGCTGAGCGTGGCGACGTATTTTACGGCGGGACGCCAGACAAAGAACAATGATGACTCCGCCGCCATGGCGCGCATCGTGTGCGAGCGCTACCTGCGCAACGGTTGCATCACGGGTGTGTTCCTCAACGTGGTCAACGTTTACTTTATGTACTCGGCGATTACCGGAACGGGCTTTGGCCTTGGTTTCTAGCTTGTCCTTTTAGGCAACGAGTCTGCACATATATTCAATGGCTGCTGCGAGGCCGCCGCTCGATCGTGGTTTAAAGACCATGTCGGCGGCGGCCTCGTTTTCGTATCCGGCGCCGCGAAGGGCGAGCGCGATACCGGCTTCCAGGAGAAGGGGCAGACCGCGTTGGCTGGTTGCGATTACGGCAGCCTGATTGAGCGAGCAGCTGTGCGTCTGGCATTGGATGGCAAGTTCACCTTGCGCCGGGCAAGGGACCAGAACGGCGGCGACGCGACTTGATAGCAATGCAAATGCTGTGCGCTCATCGGGCGAAAGGCATTCGGCTTCAACGACGACGAGCTTGGGCGGTGCGCTGTTTGTGCGAAGCGTGGCTCGGTACATGCGGACCGAAGAACCCGACATAGAAAACTCCTGTGTATTCGGCAAAACGTAAACTATAGTTTACGTTTTTGTTCAGCTCCATTTCAAACTCGGCTGCATGGACGAACGTGCGAAACAGATTCTTGGCAGGCGGGTCGAAGAGACACGCAGGGACCTTGGTATCTCCAAGGTTGATTTTTGTGTGGCGACAGGAATCAGCCGACCCTACCTCGACCGAATCGAAGATGGGACGGCAAATTTCACGCTCAAGGTTTTATTTAAGATCGCACCCGCACTCGGCATGACGGTGTCAGAGCTTCTCGAGGGGATTGAATAGGGGATACCCGTCGACAACTGAATTAGGCCATCGGGATGCGGTCGTGGTTGACTTGGCTGTAGAACAGGCGCTGGATCTCGGCGGCATCGCGTGACTGGCCGAGCGCCCACATGGTCTTGGCCACGAGCGTCTCGGTGGTCATGTCGTCGCCGCGCAGAATGCCCGGATGATCGGCGTAAGCACGGCCGACCTCATAAACGCCCAGATCGAGGCCCTCTTCGGGGACCTGTGTGGTCATAACGACGGTGCGGCCCGAATCGACCCAGCGGAAAATTGCCTCTTGGAACGGCTCGCCCGACTCACCAAACTCGGGAATACCGCCAATGCCAAAGGTCTCAAGGATTACGGTATCGTAGCTATCGGCAAGGGCGTCGAGGATGCCCGGGTTTACGCCGGGCGTGAGCTTGAGTACAAATACGCGCGGGTCGATGCTGTCGTAGAAACGCACCGGGTTTTCGCCCTGATGCGTGCCGTGAAGCCCGTTGCGCACGATGCGGTCGTTGCGGATATAGGCGATGGGCGGATAGTTGACGCTAATGAACGCGTTAAAGCTCATGGTGCGTTGTTTGCGGGCACGCGTGCCGGCAATGGCTACGCCGCCAAACACGATTGAGACGTCGTGCGAGTGCTCGTCGAGCGCATAGAGCAGGCTCTGGTACAGGTTGAGCTTGGCATCGGTAAAGGGATTGCCCATGGGCTTTTGCGAGCCGGTGAGTACGATAGGCTTGGGGCTGTCCTGAATCAGATAGGAAAGCGCCGCCGCGGTGTAGCTCATGGTGTCGGTGCCGTGCAGAATCACGAAGCCGTCGTGGTCGGCATAACCCTCGACGATGACGTCGCGGATACGCATCCAGTCACTGGGGCGCATATTGGTGCTGTCGATGTTCATGGGCTGCACGACGTCGAGCTCGCAGAGGCCCGAGATCTCGGGGACGCTCTGGGCGAGCTCCTCACCGGTCAGGGCGGGGGAGAGGCCGTTGCCGTCCTCGGTCGATGCGATGGTGCCGCCCGTGGCGATGAGAAGGATGCGCTTCATGCTGGTATTCCTATCGTATTTGCCGCCGCAGAGGCGGAGTCGTTCGGCAGTATTGTGGCACAGGGCGTCCAATGTTCAAACGTATTACATCATCTGTAACGTTTGGTAACACTTCAATTGTTGTCAAATAGGGGCCTAGGTCGTGCGTTTGCCGTGCGCTGATGGCTGCGAGGGACGAGAAACCCCATATAACGTGTACACTATGAAAGCTGTTTTCGTTTATTCGCGCGGGTGGGCACCGGCTCCCCGCCAACAAGAGGGGGAAACCATGGATCAAAAGGCTTCCGCAAAGGTCCTCGTACTCGACTTTGGTGCGCAGTACGGTCAGCTCATTGCCCGTCGCGTCCGCGACCTCAACGTGTATTCCGAGATCGTTCCCTGCGACATCTCGGCCGATGAGATTCGCGAGATGAACGCCTCTGCGCTCATCCTTTCTGGCGGCCCGGCCTCCGTGTACGCTGAGGACGCTCCGTCTATCGATCCCGCCATCTTTGACCTGGGCCTTCCCGTCCTGGGCTTTTGCTACGGCCATCAGATCACGGCCGTGACGCTCGGCGGCAAGGTCGGCCACTCCGAGGTGGGCGAGTACGGCCGCGCCACCATCACGCGCACGGCCGGCGCCAAGCTCTTTAACTCCACGCCTATGGAGCAGACCGTGTGGATGAGCCACCGCGACGCCGTTTCCGAGGTGCCCGAGGGCTTTACCGTTACCGCCAGCACCGACGTGTGCCCGGTTGCTGCTATGGAGTGCGTTGAGCGCAAGATCTTCACCACGCAGTTCCACCCCGAGGTCAAGCATTCCGAGTACGGTCAGCAGCTGCTGAGCAACTTCCTGTTTGAGATTTGCGGCCTGGAGCCCAACTGGAGCATGGACAACCTGGTCGAGACCATGACGGCCGAGTTCCGCGAGAAGGTCGGCGACGACCGCGTGATTCTGGCCCTGTCCGGCGGCGTCGACTCCTCCGTCGTGGCTGCGCTGGGCGCCCGCGCCGTGGGCAAGCAGATGACCTGCGTGTTCATCAACCACGGCTTGCTGCGCAAGGGCGAGCCCGAGCAGGTGGAGGAGGTCTTCACCAAGCAGTTCGATGTCGACTTTATCCACGTCCACGCCGAGGACCGTTATGCCGAGCTTCTGGCCGGCGTGACCGAGCCCGAGGAGAAGCGCCGCATCATCGGTACGCAGTTCTGGAAAGAGTTCTTCGCCGTGGCGCAGCAGCTCGAGACCGATGGCAAGCCGGTCAAGTACCTGGCTCAGGGCACCATCTACCCCGACATCATCGAGTCCGGCGCTCGCAAGACGGGCGGCAAGACGGCCACCATCAAGAGCCACCACAACCTGATTCCGTTCCCCGAGGGCGTGCACTTCGACCTTATCGAGCCGCTCGACCACTTCTTTAAGGACGAGGTCCGCGCACTTGGTCTGGCGCTCGGCCTGCCGGGTCACATCGTGTTCCGCCAGCCCTTCCCGGGCCCGGGCCTTGCCATCCGCATCATCGGCGCGGTCGACAAGGAGAAGCTTGAGATCCTCAAGAATGCCGACGCTATCGTGCGCGAGGAGCTCGACGCCTACAACCAGCGCCTGTTTGAGCAGACCGGCGAGCGCAACTCCGAGCACAGCTGCTGGCAGTATTTCGCGGTCCTGCCCGACATTAAGTCCGTCGGCGTTATGGGCGACGAGCGCACCTATCAGCGCCCGATCATCCTGCGTGCCGTCGAGTCCAGCGATGCCATGACCGCCGACTGGGCCAAGCTGCCCTACGACGTGCTGGCCCGCATCTCCGGCCGCATCGTGGCCGAGGTTCCCGGCGCCAACCGCGTGTGCTACGACATTACATCTAAGCCGCCCGCGACCATCGAGTGGGAATAAACGATATTCGTTGATTTCAAGCCTCTGACCTGCGAAAACAGGTCGGGGGCTTCTTATTTTGCAACCTCTGTGCAACCTTTGCGGTTTCGCGCCCCGTGAACAGGGGACGTAGCACTGTTCACGTCTGGGCCCATGTCGGCACCGATCAATGCCCGCGCTGCTTCTGCTTGCGCTTCAGCTTCCGCTGCTCGAAGCACGTCGCCCGGGATTCCTCGCCAGAGGAGAACTGACCGTTCCTTGCGAAACCGCGAGACCAGCTATATCCGCTTGCTGCGGGCTTGCTTGAGCCAGTTCCTCTTGAAAGAGCCTATACCTCCGAAGAACTTGTTGTACGTCTCACCGTTCTCCTTTGCCTCGCACTTGACCAAGGCAAGTTCGATGGTGCAGAGGTAATCCGCCACTTGCTCGAGGCGGTAGTCGGTCATCGAGGTCTTGCGGCGTCGGACGACCCCTTTTGAGAGGACCTTGCCCACCGAGCCGTCTCGCCCACGGAACAGAAGGAGCGCATCCTCGCGACCTTCGGCGACCTGTGCTGCGAGATGGAGGGCTGTACCATCGCGCAGGGCCCTTTCCAAAGCGAAGTGTCGAGCCGAAGTGTTGAGCGTCGGCCCTGAATGTTCAATGGCCGTTGTTTTCTGCCCCTCAAGTGGTGAACTTCTCCTCGGGGCTGTTGATTCCCCCACGCGCCCCCTTCCGTTCTCTGTGTTCCCCTTATACTCCTTGTACAAGGAGGTAAGAAGTCATGGACAAGACCGCACAGGACAGCTTGGCAAAGAAGCCCGTCGACATGAGGGACAGGATTCTCGAGCATCTCGAGGCCCTCACCTCTGCCGTCTCGCTCGACGACCTTGCCCGTCTGTCCACCTCCGACATCGCCGAGACGCTCATCATCTCCAGGAGTCTGGCGAGCCAGTACCTCAACGACCTTGTTCGCGCCGGCCTTGTGGTTAAGGTGGCGGGCAGGCCTGTCCGTTATTTTCATCGCCGCGCGTTCCAGAAGCGTTTTCAGGTAAAGCTCTCTGCAAGCGAGTACGCCTCGCTCGCCGACCTCATCCAGGCGACGGGAATCGCCGATCACCGCGACTTCGCGCGTGCCGTGGGCTTCGACCTGAGCCTCAGCTCCGTTGTCGAGCAGTGCAAGGCTGCGGTTCAGTACCCTCCGTTTGGCCTACCCATCCTCTTGAGCGGCGGCGTGGGTGTCGGTAAGTCTTTCCTTTCTCGCCTTGTGTACGAGTACGGCAAGAACCAGGGCTTGCTGTCCCGCGACTCCTCCTATGTGCGCATCGACTGCGCCGGGGTCCCGGACGCCGCCTCGTTCAACGGGCTTCTTGACGAGTCGATCGCGAAATCGCGCGGGGGTGTGGTTTTTGTCAACGGCATCGAGGCACTCTCTCCCTCTGCGATGGAGCACTGCCTTGCGACGGCCCTCGGGCTCGATGCCTCCCAGGATGCGCCGCGCGCTCGCCTCGTTCTTTCGACGACGCTTTCCGCCGATGACCTGAAGGTTTCCTCGGCCTACAGCAAAATGCCCATCTGTGCCCGCGTCCCATCACTCAAGGAGCGGACCCCCGAGGAGCGCGAGGATCTCATCTTGAGCTTCCTGCGCAGCGAGGGGTGCCGAATCGGTTCTGATGTGAAGATCAGCCGCGGCGCATACCGTTGCCTCGTGAACGCGGACTTTTCCGATAACATCGCCGGCTTGCGCGCCTGCGTGACGAACTGCTGCGCCAAAGCGTTCCTCAATCGCGAGGGCGACTACGTCGTCGTTCGCCCGTATCTTCTTCCCAGCGGGCTCCTCTCCTCCGCGCAGATCGATCAACAGCCCGACGATGGCGCTCTGATCGACGCGTCCCTGGATGCCGCCGAGAGCACAGGGCCGGTCGAGCAGGCGCTCGATGCCCTGTGCTCTCTCGATGAGCGATTCTGCGCCGGGGAGCTCTCTGTCTCCGAGCTCGTCTCGCAAGCTGTCTCCGCTGTGCGCGGCGTTGAGGATCACTTGATCTTCGGCCACGGCGTCGCCTCATCGAGGTCGCGCGCCTTCGAGCTCGTCGTGGGCGCGGTCCTTGCCGACGCAGGCTCTTCTTATGGCATCGAGCTTTCGAGGAAGGTCACTTTTCTACTGGCCCAGGAGATTTGCCTGCAGTTGTGGCCGGGCATCGGCCTGGCTAAGCGAAAGTCTGCCTGTGCGGAGCAAATCTCCCATCTCCTCGGTGCCGTGACCTCCGAATTGCCGTTTGCCTCGAGCGTCTCCGATCAGGTCGCCGCAGACATGGAAGGGGCACTCGGAATCTCGCTCGATCACTTCACGAAGACGCTTCTGACGCTGTGCGTCGCATCGGAGTCTCGCGACGCGAAGGCCCTTCGGACGCTCTGCGTCATCTTGTCACACGGCTACTCGACGGCGACGAGCATCGCCGACGCGGCGAACCGTATGCTCGGCGTGCATGTGTACGAGGCGGTCGACATGCCCTACGACCAGCAGCTGAAGGACATTGTCGGTCCGCTCCAGCGCCTCGTCGACCGTCACTCGTACTGCACTGGGGTCGTGTTTCTTGTTGACATGGGCTCTTTGGAGGAGGCCTATAAGGCCCTCGAGAACGTTACCGACTCCACCATCGGGGTGGTGAACAACGTCTCCACCGGGCTCGCGCTCGAGATCGGGTCCGGGCTGCTCGGCGGCAAGTCCATCGCCGAGGTTCTTGGCGATGCGACCGCCGTGTGCGTGACGCACTGCAAGGTGATCGAGCGCGTCAACCGTGAGGACGCCATCGTCTTCTGCTCCGAGTCCGGGGTCGACGCCGCGGAGAGGATACGCCAGCTCGTCTCGCAGAGCCTCCCGCGCACCATAGGCGCACGCCTGCTCACGAGGCCCTTCAAGCAGCTCGTCACGAACGGGTCGAACGACGCCGTTTTCTCCGAGCACCGCGTCTGCGCCGTCATCGGCACGGGAGACCCCGGGATTGCCTCCGTTCCCTTCGTCGCCCTCGAGGACATCATGTCGACGGCGTCCGCTTCGAAGGTCGATGCCGTGTTCGGCAGGTGGCTTGACGCTTCCGAGCTCTCTTCTTTCCACGAGAAGCTGCTTTCGAACATGACGCTGCAGAACGTCATCCGCTCCATCACCATCCTCGACCCGGAGCGGCTATTCCACGAGATCGAGAGCGCCGTGCACGAGCTTCAGCGCAGGACAGGCGAGAAGATCGGCAGCAACGCCATCATTGGGCTCTACGTCCACCTCTGCTGTCTCGTCGAGCGCCTTGTTACCAGAAACCCCATTGAGACCTACGTTGGCCAGGACCGCTTCGAGGAGGAACGCGCCGATTTCATCGAGTCCTTCAGGCAGAGCTTCTCGAGCATCTCGACGCGCTATCGCGTAGAGGTTCCCGTAAGCGAGATCGCATATGTCTTCGACTACATAAGCGTGAGCGCCGCCCCGGCGCGAGAAGAGCGTCTCGGCTCCTCGAGCCTCCTGTTCGACGAGTGACCCCCGCGCCGTCACGAGCTGACCGCGCGTCCTCAATAATCCGATAACCCCTTGCCCGGCGCGAATCCGGATAGCGCCGAGGCAGTACCGAACGCAAAACTTCATTTGATAGGAGCAAACATGAGTGTTGTTATGGCACGAATCGACAATCGCCTGCTTCACGGCATCATCGTGACGCAGTGGGCCCCGGTGTCGGGCGCGACCCGAGTCATGGTCATCGATGACAAGGTCGCCGGCGACGAGGTCCTGAAGTCCACCATGAGGATGGCGCGCCCCGCGGGCATGGCCGTTTCGATCATCTCCGAGCAGACCGCGCTCAAGAACTTCGCCGCGGGCAAGTACGACCGCGAGAAGGTCTTCGTCATCGCCAAGGAGCCCGAGACGATGCTTCGCCTGGTCGAGTCGGGCGTCGAGCTCCCGTCGCTGGTCGTCGGCGGCTCGCTCGTCAAGGAGGACGGCATCCAGCTCACCCAGCGCGCCTACGCCTCCGCCGAGAACGTCCAGAGCTACAAGGCGCTCATCGCCCGTGGCGTCAAGGTGACGGCCCAGTTCGTGCCCGCCGACAAGCCCGTCTCCGTCGCAGACCTCATCTAAGGGGGAAATATGGTCAACTTCACTATCCTGCAGGTCGTCCTTTTGACCCTGCTGGCCTTCATCAAGCACGTGGACTACTACGGCATCCCGATGATCTTCGTCAATTACGCCGTTTTCTGGGGCCTCATCACCGGAGTCGTCATGGGCGACTGGAAGACCGGCCTTGTCATCGGCGGCACCATTCAGCTCATGCAGCTCGGCGTCGCGGGCTTCGGCGGCTCCTCCATTCCCGACTACGGCACGATGGCCATCATCGCCACCGCCTACGGCGTGACCCTGGGCTCCGACACGGGCCTCGCCATCGGCCTGCCGGTCGGCATGCTCGGCATCCAGCTCGACGTCGTCGCCAAGATCCTCAACGGCTTTGTCGTCGAGAAGTCCCAGAAGTTCTGCAACGAGGGTAAGTTCAATCAGATGAACGCCATCCTGTGGGTCTGCCCCGCGCTCTTCGGCCTGTGCGCCGCCCTGCCCGTCTTTGTCTCCGTGACGCTCGGCCAGCCCGCCGTCAACTGGCTCCTCGAGGTCATGCCCCAGTGGTTCCTCTCCGGCCTCACCCTCGCCGGCAAGATGCTCCCGGCCGTCGGTATCGCCATGCTGCTCCGCTACATGCCAACCGCCAAGTACTTCCAGTACCTGCTCGCCGGCTTCTTCCTCTCGGCCTTCCTGAACGTGCCCATCATCGGCGCCGCCATCGTCGGCGTTGCCCTCGCGATTGCGTTCTACCAGCGTGCCGAGAGGGACACCGAGCTCGCCGCCCACGCTTCCGCAGACGCCTTCATCGGAGAGGATGAGTAACCATGGAAAACGAGAACATCACCGCCGTCGCCGAGGGCAAGCCCTCCGGCTACAAGGTCACCAAGAAGGACCTGCGCAACGCGAACTGGCGCTGGCTCATGAGCGTGTGCACCTTCAACTACCAGACCCAGCAGGGCGCCTCAGTCGCCTACGCCCTCTCGCCGGTCCTGAGGAAGATCTACACGAACGACGAGGACTATAAGCAAGCGCTCAACAACCACTTCCGCTACTACAACACCCAGCCTTGGCTCGCCGCCATCATCCTTGGCGCCTGCGTGGCCATGGAGGAGCGCGACGGCCTAGCGGCGGCGGACGCCGTCCAAGACCTGAAGATCGGCACCATGGGACCGCTCGCCGGCGTCGGCGACTCCCTGCTCATGACCATGATCCCGACCATCATGGGCTCCATCGCCGCCTACATGGCCATCGAGGGCAACCCCGTGGGAGCCGGCATCTGGTTCGCGCTCATCCTGGCCATCTTCTGGGTCCGCATGCACGCCCTCGAGTTCGGCTACAAGCAGGGCGTGAAGCTCGTCACCGACTTCAGCGAGAAGCTTCCCAACCTCACTGCCGCCGCCTCCGTGCTCGGCCTCACCGTGGTCGGCCTCACCGTGGTCGGCTGCCTCATCGCCTCGGTCATTGGCGTCACCTGCCCGATTAGCTTCAGCTTCGGCGACGTCGCGATGGAGATTCAGCCGCTGCTCGACAAGATCCTGCCTGCCATGATCCCCGCCGCCATCACGGGAAGCGCGTATTACCTTCTTACCAAGAAGAACGCGAGCATGACGGCCCTCATCCTCGTGGTGATCGTCCTCGCGATGGTCGCCTCCGCCGCCGGCATCCTCGCCTAGCTTCGACCCAAGAGATTGGTGAATCAATGAGAAAGATAGTTGTGGCGAGCCATTCCCTTCTCGCCCAGGGCTTCAAGGACACCCTCGAGTTCCTTACGGGTAAGGGCGACGCCGTCAACGCCGTGTGCGCCTACGTGAACGACAACGGCGAGGGGCTCGACGCGGCGGTCGAGGCGGCTCTTTCGGGCACTGACGAGGTCGTCGTCCTCACCGACGCGTACGGCGGCAGCGTGAACCAGCGCTTTTCCCGCTTCGCCTCCGACCGGATCCACGTGATCGCGGGTGTCAACCTCCCGCTCGCCATGACGGTCGCGCTCGCGCGCCCCGACGAGAAACTCGACTTCGACGCCCTCGTCAACGAGGCGCGCCAGCAGATCATCTACGTGAACGGTGCCAGTTCCGCCGAGTGCGACGACGACGAATAGAGGAGGTCGACGATGAGAGAGTTCCTTAAGGACGTGTGGATGCACGGCGGTGAGGAAAGCCGCGCCATCACCCCCGAGAACATCACGGGCGAGAAGGGCCGCGCCGCCATGTCGGCCAGCCACCTCGGCGTCGGCCGCAAGGGCTCGTGCTGCGTGCCCCTTGAGTCCGGCGAGACCATCACGCTCGCGGACATCGAGGGCCCCGGCATCATCCGCCACATCTGGATGACCGTCCCCGACAAGACCGCCGCCGGCAGCTTCGTCATGCGCGACCTCGTGCTGCGCTTCTACTGGGACGACGAGGAGACCCCCTCGGTCGAGTGCCCTGTCGGCGACTTCTTCTGCAACGGCTTCGGTGAGCGCGCCATCGTCAACTCGATGCCCATCTGCGTGAACCCGACGGGTGGCATGAACTGCTACTTCGAGATGCCCTTCAGGAAGCACGCCAAGGTCACGCTTACGAGCGAGCACCCCGGGTTCATTAAGTACATCTTCTACACGTTCAACTACGCGCTCACCGACGTGCCGGACGACGCCATGTACTTCCACGCCCGCTTTAACCGCGAGCGCAGCACCCGCAGGGGCGTCGACTACACCGTGCTCGACGGCGTGCGCGGCAAGGGCTACTACGTCGGCACCTACATGGCCCTGTGCGCCCTGGAGCGCTATTGGTGGGGCGAGGGTGAGATGAAGTTCTTCCTCGACGGCGACGAGGAGTTCCCCACGGTCACCTCGACGGGAGCCGAGGACTACTTCGGCGGTGCCTGGGCCTTCCTCGACAGGCCGCCCCACGCGCTGCCCGAGGCGCAGTGCTTCAACACGCTGTTCGCCGGCTACCCGTACCGCTCGACGCGCGACGCCACGCGCGACCGCTTCAGCGCGGGCAAGCCGAACCCGAACCCGATGCTCGCGACCAACGACGACGCGCTTCCCAGGCACGGCCTCTACAGGTGGCACCTTCCCGATCCGATCTCGTTCAAGGAGGACCTGCGCGTGACGTTCCAGGACCTCGGCAACGACGACATCAAGCTCTACGAGCGCGAGGACGACATCTCCACCGTCGCCTACTGGTACCAAAGCGAGCCGCACGCCGTGCTCGCCCCGTTTGCCGCGAGGCAGGACCGCGTGCCCAGGTAGGGTCGCCTCGAAACAAGCCAACGTTATGGGCGCCCGCGGTTGACCATGACTGCGGGCGTCCCTTTGTAAGGAGGATCACATGAGCGAAAAGCAAATGAGGCTCGGCGCCCTCGAAGCCGGCGGGACCAAGATGGTCTGTGCCGTGGTGTCCGGCGACGGCGAGGTCCTCGACCGTATGGAGACCCCGACGCTTACGCCCGCCGAGACCGTCCCGCAGATGATCGAGTGGTTCACCGCCCGCGATGTGGACGCGTTGGGCATCGGCGCCTTCGGCCCGACCTGCGTCGACCCCAACGACGAGCGCTACGGCTCCATCCTCCAGACGCCCAAGCTCGCGTGGCGAGGCCATGGTCTTCGCGCCGCGTTCGCCGACGACCTCGGGATTCCGGTGGCCTACGACACGGACGTTAACGTTGCCTGCCTCGGCGAAGTGGTCTTCGGCTGCTGCAAGGGGCTCGAGGACGCCGTCTACGTGACCATCGGCACCGGCGTGGGCGCGGGCGTCATGTGCGCGGGCAGACTCCTTCACGGTATGCTGCACCCCGAGGCCGGTCACATGCTGGTAAGGACCCGTCCCACCGAGGAGGGACGCTGCGTCTGCCCGAGCCACGCGAGCTGTCTCGAGGGGCTCGCCTCCGGCCCCGCCATCGCCGCGCGCTGGGGAAAGCCCGCGGCCGAGCTCGCGGACAACGATGAGGTGTGGGCGCTCGAGGGGGATTATCTGGGGCAGATGTGCGCGAACCTCGTGCTCATGTACTCGCCTCGCCGCATCGTCCTCGGCGGCGGCGTGATGCACCAGGAGCAGCTCTACGGCATCGTCCGCAAGAAGACCCTCGAATATCTGGGTGGCTACATCCAGACCGCCGAGCTTAAGGACATGGAGAGCTACATCTGCGCCCCGGGCTGCGGCGGCGACCAAGGAATCCTCGGCGCGGCCGAGCTGGCAAGAAGGGCGCTCGCGTAACTTGCGCTCTCTCCGCCATACAACGCGTTAAGAAAAGACGAGCGCTTCTTGCCAATTGGGCGGCAAGAAGCGCTCGTCTTTTGCATTTTTGTCTCTTAAAATCTTATTTTCACGATTTGCATTTTCATCCCGTTGTCACCGACCCTTGCGAGAAACCGGAAAAAGCCGCTGACAGAAGGGTCTCTCAAATCGTTGTAACCCAGCATATAGCCGCGACTTGTGACCTGCAGACGGCTGTCCCACGTGCCGATTTCCTTGGCGGCATCCGAAACAGCAAAATATGCCCCCACATCCTTGATTTTTGCAGTCTTAAGCCATGTTTTTGCGATCATCTTTACTGCCGTCCGATTGGCAGCATCAAAGACCAGCACACCGCCGGGGAGAGCGTCCACCATCTCCCGCACCAGTTCCCGGACCTGCTGGGTCAGAAAGTAATAGAACACCCCGGAGGCAAAGAACACCGCCCCGCCGGAGGCATCGATTTTGCCAAACCATGCGGTGTCTTTCAAGTCGCAGGGGATATTTTGTTCTCGATCCCCGGCGGGCAGTAGCTGCTGCCGCAAGGCAATCACATCCGGGAAGTCCAGATTGTAGATCTTGCATTTACCGTTGTCGCAGGTTCTGCCGGTGTTGTCCAGCCCACAGCCCAGATTGACCACCGCCGCATTGGGGTGGCCTTTCAGGTAATCCTGCACCTCGAAAGCAAGATCGCCCTGCCGCATGGCCACCTCCAGCGCACCAAAGCGCTGCATCAGGCTGCGGGAGTTTTTCTCTGCCTCTGAAAAGTCGTAGTCGATCTGATCGAGCAGACGAACCGCTGTTTCATCCCTATAAAGGTTCGGGTATAGCTCCGTACACAGCTTTCGGGAATACAGCGGGAGGATCAGCGTCTCCTGCACGGTGTTTTTCTCAATTTTACATTTCATAGGTTCCTTCCTCAGTGAATAAAAACTGTCATAATTGCCGCTGGCACAACCGCTATGACCGTCATGCCTATCGCCATGTGCAGGATGGATGCAAAAATGCCCGTGCTTGATGCCCTTATTTCCGCGCCGTGACGCAGAGCCACTTTTTCTTTTTGCGTATCTGCACCTCGTGAAAACCCGCCTGCTCCAGACACGCCTTTAATTCAATGTCCTTGTAGATGGTCATGCCGCCGATGATCTGCGTCCACCTCTCGTCTTTGCCCGTATCGCCATTGCTCTCGTTGCAGATAAGAATTGTCCCGCCTGGCTTCAGCGTCCGCCAGACCTCACGGAAGCATCGGGGCAAATCAGGCCAAAAATAGACGGTTTCAAAGGCCGTGGCAGCATCGAAGTAGCTATCCTCAAACACCATATCCGCCACACTGCCTTGCAGAACGGCGCAACGCCCCTCCTGAATTGCAGTTCGGTTGAGCTTTCTAGCCTTCTCCACGCTGACGGGCGAATAGTCGATGCCCTTGACGACGCCATGCGGGCATTTTTTCAGCAGCTGTTTTATGTTCGCCCCGCCGCCGCAGCCGCAATCCAGCACCTTGGCGTTTGGCGCAAGTCGTAGAAACTGAAGTCCCCACCGCGCCATAGGGCTGTGGCCCAGATTCATCATGGCAACCATAAGTTTTCCGCCGAGGCCCACGGGCTTGCGGGTGTTTTCAAAGAACGACATCTGGCCCCTCCGATTTCGTGCATTCCGCATAGGTCAACGGGAACGAGGCCTTCAGCACCGCGCTTTTCTGTACCGCCCAGTCGTTTTGACGCAGGAAACGCAGGTATTCCTCGCTTGTCCACCTGCTGTGGAGGGGGAATCCCGCCATACTCATGAAAAAGGCTTTTGCCTTGCCGGAAACTGAGCTCCCCGCGTGAGTGAAGGTTGGCGCGATGAGCACGCCGTCGTCCTTCAGCACCCGTCTGATTTCTTGCAGGGCCTTTTCCGGATGCGGCACTATGTGAAGCGCGTTGGACACGATCACCACTTCGAAGGACTTCTGTGCATAGGGCAGGCGGAACATATCTTGTACGGAAAAGTGCAGCTTTGCGGATTGATTGTCCCGCTTTGCTTCAAGGATCATCTTTGCAGAGGCGTCCGTAGCCTCGATGTGCGCCGCCGCATTCACGATGCTCTTTGCGATAAGCCCCGTGCCGGTGGCGACCTCCAGTACGGTTTTTGCTTTCACTACCGGCCGGATCAGCCCATACATCTTCTCATACGCCGCCCGGTCGTTTCGCATGAAACGGTCATACCGACCGGCGTTCTTGTCCCAGAAACCCTCGCGTTCGTGCATGGCTGTCGCCCCCAAACAGTTAGAGCCGTCTAACTATAACACACGAATCATGCAGTAAGATAAGGCTAACCTTATTTTCTTGGCTAAGACGCATCTCTTCGGTTTTCGCTTATAACGGCGCGAGTCAGATACTAGGCTGAAGCTGAAGAAGGAGCTTGGCGGACAGGTAGGTCGATACCGGTTCCCGGAACGGTGATCCAGCCAATTACACCAGGGCCCTAGTCATCGAGTGGGAATAGATAATTCCTTGGTTATGGGGGTATAAATTTGATTCCCTTTAGGATAAACCCCCATGATTATATGAATTGACCTGCTGACTCCAATGAAGATTGGAGGGTAACGGCCAGGGGTGACGGCCCAGCGAGTGTTATTTTGCGAGCTATACGCATTGAAAGCGGCCTTTCGTGGTATAAACTACTTGCCGGAAGCCGCGGCTTTCAGAGTACGGCTTACGTGTACGTTTAACCTCCGTGGGCGACGGGGTGCCGCAAGGCGTAGAATATCGCCCACCTGTAGGGGCCTGCAGCGATGCGGGCCCCGTCTCGTATGAAGGGGGCGAACCGATGAAGATCGTATCCATCTCCCAGGACTTCTTCGACCTCGTCGAGGGCGACCGCGAACTCATGCTTAAGCACAATCGTCCCTGCATCGTGGTGGTGAGGCTGCGTTTCCGCGGGAAGCGCAGGGACTTCGCCGTGCCGCTGCGTTCCAACATCGCCCCTAACGTGCCCAAAGACCAGTACTTTGCGTTGCCACCCCGCCCCACGACGCGCCCCGGCTGCCGCCACGGCATCCACTACATCAAGATGTTCCCCATAACCAAGGCCTACCAGCGCCGCTTCAGGACCGAGGGCTCGGCCTACTACGAGACGCTCCAGCGCATCATCGACGGCAACACCAAGCGCATTGTCTCCGAGTGCCAGGCATACCTCGACCGCTACGAGCGCGAGGGAAGGCCTCGCTTTGCCGTCGACATCGACCGCATCGTGGGGCTGCTGGAGGGCGAGAAGTAGGGCACCTCGGCTCAGTCTCGAGTCATGCGGAGCCGCTCCGCATTTTTGAACGCCGCGTGTGCGTCCCAAATACTTGAGAAATAAGCTGTGAAATGCAGTGGCGCGCCCGTGCCCGTGTACAGCCATCGCCATCAGCGTCTGCGGTGCGCTACGATATCAGGTTGATTTTCAATCTCAACGCAACAGTCTGAGCGTACCCCGCGTTTCCGCAGCTAGCGCAACGCGGAAATAGCTCACGGCGCCTGGCCGCCGCCTCGTTTCCGCAGGTGGAGAGGCTATGGAGGCCGGTGCCCCCATGCCGCCTCCGCATGCTCCGCCAGCCCGCCGCGCAGCCGTTCCGGACTCAGCGCAACGGGCCCTCCGGCCCATGTCCCGGCCCGACGCCTACCCCGTCAGCGGTCCCTCGCCCCTCGCGGCCCTGGCCCTGTCGATGCAGCCGGGCGTGAGGTCGAGCTCGCCGGGCGCCAGCTCCTCTATCCCGAACACCCCATAGTCTTTCTGGGATAATGGCGTTATCGAGAAAGTGGGTGGGAAATGGATTGCCAGTCTCTGTACGACGAGTTCGCGGACAAGGCGTTGGCGGACATCAAGCTATCGAAGAAGTTCGCAGGCGTCAATGAGTTCAACAGCGGATTCCTTTTTGGAACCGATGATTGCAATTGCGCAAGCATGAAGCAGATGCAGCGAAACTGGGCTGCAGCGGCGCCTGGCCTATTCGCTGACTTTGCAAGGAAGCTGGCATCTGGGCATTCCATCGAAACCTTCGACCTGCCATCCAAGTCAAGATGGAAGAACGCCGGCTTCGGTTACATTGCGGACGGGGGGAAGCATGCATGCGTCATGCTGTGGCCAAGCATCGACCATAGCCCGCTTAACCACACTAAGAGCAACTCCACGTTCTGGGCGTTCGAGTTGGTGGAGAACGGGGAGGTTGACGACGTCTACCTTGTATGGCTTGCGGATGAGGCCAACGTCAAGCTCCGCGAGAGTCTCGGCTACTGGTACGAGTCTTTCTCTCCGCGCGGCGTCAAGCACGTCTCTGCAACAGATTGGTTCGAGAGGACTTTCGGAAAGGAAGAGGCCGACCGTTTGACCGACGTGGCTGGCAGGGTGAGAACGGAGGGTCGACTTGTCCAGGGGTTCACGGTTGTTGCCCTGCCCACCGAGCATGAGCTCGGCTCCTTCAGACGAGAGCTCCTTCACGACTACGAGGCGATCGAGCTTCCTCTTATCAGGTACCGTCTGATGGGAAGAGGGATGTCGGAGCGCGACATCGATATCTTGGCGCGCAACATTCAGCGCAAAGATCTGTTCGAAATACTCTTCGGGCAAGCCAGCTTCGCCGTCAGCTTTCTGTCGTCAGAGTGGCGCTACAGGCTCAACACCCTCTCCGAGAATGTCGAGCAGACCGGGACGGTCGCTGGCTACATCAAGGCGATAGAGCAGATGATGTTCGACCTTCTTCCGCTTTGGGCGAACAGGGACTACAAGGTGGCGTTTGGCGCCGTAAAGGCCTGGAACCCTGCCGTCCCGCTCACCTCAGCCCTCCTGGCGGAGAAGGACAAAGAGGCAACGTTGGGCCCGCTTGCCTATCTATTTGCAAGCTACCAGCACAAATACTTCAACGTGCGCATCTACGATTCTGAGATTGATTACAAGTCCTTTCGCGAGCTCCTGTTCGGGCGGCTGCGGTCGTTCATGGACGACACCCGCAATGGGAAGCTCCATAAGTCCAACTTCTACGACCTGGGCAAGGTTAGGGAAATCAGGGACGAGGTTCTTGACATCATGTTCATGCTGCTCGGCGGCCTACGGCTCGACGAAGAACAGCTCAAGTATCTTGACGGCATGAGAGCCCAGGGCGAATCGAGCCCCGACGACCTCGCGGAGATGGCAAAGGTCCTCAATGAGGGACTCGATGGTTTAATCGTCAGCTCAATCGAGAGCGCGCATCTCATCGCTATAGAGCATCATGACGACACCCACCTCTGGTCCATCGCCCTGTCGATAATGGGTGACGGGATCGACATCCATAACTCCTACTACTACTCTCCGCTGCGCGGGCTGTCGCAGGATGAAGAGCTGGAAAACATTGATCGCCTATTCAGAAGGTACCGCTCGGAAAGGTGCGCCTCTGATGCCCTTGCAGAGGTTCTGACCGAGTACGTCGTCTTTAGCGTTAAATCCAAGCCGTTTCATGTCCCTTTGCAATAGCATCTCGCTCGGCTCCCAGAGCGCTTTCAAGCATGGAGATATAGCCCTCGTGCGCCGCCTCGTAATCTTCGACGAACTGCCGAAGCGTATCGGCGCTGCATGACGAAAGGCCTCGAAAGGTCCTGGCCCAGGTGAGGCCTTTCGGCTTTGCAAGGAAAACGCCTCCTCCCATACCGAAAAGCCAACGGTAGAGGGTTGGAGACAGCTGCGTCCTCACGCAGGCGTAGCCATGGGGATTGCCGGCATCGTCCTCGGAGACGTGCGAAAAAACCAAGTCGTGGCCGAACCTGTCGTAGGCATATTGGGCGCAACGCCCCTCGACTTTGAGGAAAAGCGTCCTGCTGGTCCCGTCGCCGTACATGTCAATCCGCTCTCGGACGTCGGCGGCCACCCTTCTCCTAAGCTCGTCAACCCTGCCGGGGTTGCGGAGCTTCTTCCCCGATACCATCGCGTTCGTCATATGGTCCAGCCTGCGGAAAAAGGGTTCGCCCTCGGGAACCTTGTCAGTTGTCACGCAGGTCTCAAGATAGTAGTGTCCGAAGCTGTAGACGAGGCAAACGGGGTCTTCGGACGAGATCTGGCGGTCAATCAGCTCATCCCCGTTCATCAAGTGGCGGCGATAACGGAAGCAGAGCTGTTCGTTGTTGCGAATCGCGGAGGAGGCGGCGACCATCGCCGCAAGTGCGTTCATGCCCTCATGGGTTTCGCGCTCATCGACAAAGATCGATTCGACCATCTCTTCCAGCTCGCGGTCGGACATGATTTCCTCGAGCTTCGCGCAAAGGCGAGCGCGCTGCTCCTCATTGACGAACTTGCTCGTTCTCACCATGCCCATCAGGAGCGAAGAGTCATGCGATGAAAAGGGCTTTGCCGCGCAGCGGTACCCGGTTTTCTCGCCCCGCCCGGGCTTTATGACTTCGGCTCCGAAGGGGCTGCATGATGCCAAAGCGTCGAGATCGGCGCGGACGGAGTTTTCGGCCACATTGCTCCCCGACAGTCGCGAGAGAACCCGAGCTATTTCCTGCGAGGTGAGTCCCTCGTTCTCGTCGGTGAAATCGCATAGCAGGCGCGCGACTGCCAGCAAGCGCTGTCGCGTTCCGCTCTCAATCGTGCCGCATCTCTCGAGAAAAGCCGCTATCTCAATGTCCGTCAGCTTCCTCGACATGGTTTCCTCGTTTCTATTGAATGACATTAAATATTGTAGGTCATTAGAGCGTCTGCATTCGAACGGCAGGGCTCTTATTCGAGAAACTGTCCTCAGTAAAACCCGTAGAGGAGGAACTGATGACCGACAAGAGCCGTTTGGAAGATAAGCACTTCGAAAAGGCGGGAAGTGGCCGCGACATGGACACGTGGTTCTTCAGGTTGATGGCCGCCGCCGTGACGTGCATGACCGTGGCGCTCCTCGCTGGAATGGCATGCCACATCGCCCTCACGCTCAAGCTGCTCGCCTAGACTAACCCCACGAAAGGAACGACCATGGACAGCAAGAACATCGCAAAGGCCGCCACCGAGCTCGTTGACTCGCCCGAGGGTGCGCTGAAGACCGTCAGGGAAGCCATCGGGTACGCGCTCGAGGTCAACCCAACGAAGGAGCAGGCCGCCATTGCGGTCGCCGCGCTGATGGCGTCGGTCGCCTTCTATGCGATCAAGAAGAACTACAGTTTCGCATACGACAAGCTGTCGTTCACCGCGCCGTCGGCCGGGTAGTGCGAGCGAGGGAAACGCCCAGAAGGAGGGCCGGAGCCATAGGCCCCGGCCCTCTCTCGTTTGCACTCCTACCCCGAACAGGACTCCTCGCCGAAGCCCCTTGAGCATCGGGCGCCACTATCGAGCGTGCGCGTTTTCGTAGGCCTCTTTGATTTCTTCTGGCAAGCCATTGGGAATCAGTGCCTTAAGCCTGTCCTCGCCGCCATCTTGCATCGCCTGTTCGTAGTACCAGCATTTGAACTTCAGCATGTCCAGCGCACGGTTCATCTTCGCGATCTCCGACTCCATGTGGGCCTTCCGGTCCTCGAACATGGCCTTGCGCTGGGGGTATGTAGATGGGCCTTCCGCACACCATTCCATGAACAGCCGGATGTCCTTGATCTCCATCCCCGCCTTCTTTAGGCATTCGATGACCCGAAGCGCCTCGAGTTCCCTGTCGCCGAATTGGCGAATGCCGGACGCTCGCTCCAATCCTGGAAACAGTCCCTGCTTGTCGTAATATCGCAGCGTTGAAGCGGGCAAACCGAACATCTCCGACACCTGGCCGATTGTGTACATGGCTCCTCCGAATAGATCTCGATTTCATTCCTTGACCTAAAGTCAGGTTTAGGTACTACCTTCATTCTCGTCAATGCAAATCGGAGGTGCAAGAGGTGTCCGTAATCGCCGGGCATCCCGCTCTGGAGCAGGCGCAACGAATGGGCATGGAAATCTAGGCGCGGCTTAGCTGCGCGAAAGCAGTTTGTACTCAAAACCATCGGCAGGAGGAATCAAACATGACGATTAAGCAGACGGCGGGCAGAGATGCCCTGGGGGAGTTCGCTCCCAAATTCGCACAGCTCAATGACGACGTGCTGTTCGGCGAGGTATGGAGCCGGGAGGGCGAGCTCTCCTTGCGCGACCGCAGCGTGGTGACGGTGGTGGCCCTAATGGCGCAGGGACTGACGGACTCTTCGTTCAAATATCACCTGACGTCCGCGAAGAACAACGGCGTGACCAGGGCGGAGATAGCGGAAATCCTTACGCACGCGGCGTTTTACGCGGGTTGGCCCAAGGCATGGGCGGCCTTCCGCATGGCGAAGGAGGTCTGGGTGGACGACGATGCCGCCGACGCAAAGGCTCAGCACCAAAACGAGATGGCCTTTCCCATCGGTGCCCCCAACGACGCGTTCGCGAAGTACTTCATCGGGCAAAGCTACCTCGCGCCCCTTTCCACCGAGCAGGTCGGCGTCTGCAACGTGACGTTCGAGCCCGGCTGCCGCAACAACTGGCACGTCCATCACGCCAAAAGCGGCGGCGGGCAGATCCTCGTCTGCGTGGCTGGCCGAGGGTTTTACCAGGAATGGGGAAAGCCGGCACAGGAGCTGCACCCGGGCGACGTGGTCAACATCGCCCCGGGGGTGAAGCATTGGCACGGAGCCGCGCCCGACAGCTGGTTCTCCCATCTCGCGCTTGAGGTTCCGGGCGAGGAGACCTCCAACGAGTGGCTGGAGCCCGTGGACGACGAGGGATATCTCAAAGCGACTAGCAGGGAGTCTTAAGCACCGTCGCCCGTCCGTGCCCCGCTCGAAGGAACGGAGGCGGATGCCCTCTGCCAGCGCCCGCCGGCAAACGATGACTATTATCTGCTCTACTCGGATGACGACGCGTACGCCCGCGTGGCCCAGCGCGTTATCGAGCGCGGCGCGGAGCAGATGGTTCCCTCGATCATGGAGAAGGCCGGGCTTTCGCGCGAGGACGCCTATCTGCTCTTTGTCCACAACGTTCAGGGAAATCTCGCGGTCAACCGCCTGCTCGGTTGGAGGCGAGGGCCCGAGTTCGCCCACGCCCAGGAGCTGCTCAGCGCCTATTCCGAAGGGGACATGCGAGCGGTATCGGCTCGTCGCGATTTCCGTAGTTGATCTTGACTGTGGACTCCTTACAAGTCTTGCTCGAGATCGAGCGGAGGCTGGGCCCTGCCGAATCGGAGCTATGGCGACCAAAAATGTTGCCAGAAGACGCCGTCGACGCTGTTTGCGATGGGGCAGAGCTCGATGGCGGTTCGGCACAGTCTGTTTCGTCGGTTTCGCGGGGCGTTGATGGCCTGAAGGCGACCGTTGGAAAAAGCTCATTTCCGTGGGGAAGAAACTTCTCGGTGAGTAAAGCTCATCGGAGCGGGGATAGAGCTTTGTCTGCGGGGTACGAAATGTTGGCTAGCGGTTGCGACGCCTTGTTGCAGAAATGCCAACTGCCGCAACTACAGCACCGGCAACACTCAGGGCGGCTGCCATCGCACCGTTGTCGCCCGTCGCGGGTAGGGTGGCCCCGGCTGGTTTAACTGCCGCTACTGCCTTGGTGGAAACGGGATTTGCCGTGGGCTTTTTTGCATTGGGCTGCGGTGTGGGCTCGGGCTTGGTTTCCGGTTCGGGTTTGGAACCGCTCGTATCGGTTGCAAACAAGTGCACGTCACTGTCGAAGACGTAACGGATGTAGTAATCGTGCCGCGTTTCGTGCATAATCCCCTGCCCGCTGTCGAAGTCACGGTCAACGTGTGCGCCAAGGTAGGTTGAGCTGTTGAGGTCCAGCCTGTAAGGGATTTGGTCGTCGGCGTAACTGCCTGTAAAGACTACGGTTGCTCTAACGTGATTGTCGATCATGGTCAGGGCAATAGAGACGCTGGCCTCTTTGGGGTTCTCGGTTTTTATAAGGCTTTCGGTATCGGTGTCGATCTTGAAGAGATGGACGGTGTCGTTAAGCCCGTAGATGAAGTCCTCGGGTTTGTCGGGAAAATCGTATACAAGAGCCTCGTTCTGGACCAACTCGAAAGCAGGGGGTAGCTCCAAATCGTAGTAATGATCGACGACGGTGGTTGCTGTGAGGCTGCCTTCCGCGTTGACTTCTTCGCAGGTGATGGGTAATGCGACATCGGGTTCGGGCATTTCGGTCGCCAATGCTGCGCAGGGTAGCAAAAGCTGTCCTGTCATAAGAATGCTTACTCCGTAGGCGACGACTCTGGCGCCTGCATGAAGCTTGACGTTGCGGATAGACAGGCCAGTGCGTTTGTTATGGGTTTGCGGTGCAACATGCTGTCCATACATAAGGCGCTCCTTGTTCGTAGGCCGGTTTCCGTGGATCTATATTGCGCCTACCCGATTCGGCCAGGCTCATACACGCGAACGTTCACGCGAGCAGGAGAAAGCTCTAGTTAATTTTCCCACAGTCGACACTTTGCGGCCAACGATTTGCTGTTCAATTCTCGGAGAGAGAATCAAGACAGTTAACGAGTTGTCAGGCAATGAGATTGTGTCTAGAGAGCACGAACAAGAGATGTGGTCTGCGGACGACTGAATAGCTCCATCTGTTTTGGTTACAACGAAATGTGTGCCACGCGCCTGCGGCATGAAGGAGAGGGAATCCTATGAAAATCGTTGTATTGAGCGGTAGTCCGCGTAAGGGCGCCAATACCGACACCATGGTCGAGGCGTTTGCCGAGACCGCGCGCGAGGCCGGCCATGCGGTCGAGGTCGTCCGCGTTGCCGGCAAAAAGATCGCCGGCTGCTTGGGATGCCAGTACTGCTTCGCCCATGAGGGCGTCTGCGTGCAGAAGGATGACATGGCCGACGTGATCGAGTCGCTGAAAGGCGCCGATATGGTCGTCTTCGCCTCGCCTATCTACTGGTTTGATATCACCGCGCAGGAGAAGGCCGCCATCGACCGCCTGTACGCCTTTGGCGCTACGGGCTTCCCGTTCACCAAGACGGCCCTTTTGCTCGATAGCCACAGCGAGGGCGTCTATGATGCGGCGATCGCCATGTACAAGTCAGCCTGCGCGTACTGCAAGTGGGAGGACCAGGGCATTGTCACCATCAGCGGTATGACCGAGCGCGACAGCATGGCCTCCTCGCCCAAGCTGGAAGAGGTGCGAGAGCTCGCCCGCAAGCTGGCGTGAGAGTGCGCTTCTGCGAGTAAATGGTAAAAGAAAGGGGCCCGGAGTGCAGTTAATCGCACCTCGGGGCCCTTTCTTTTACGGATTCGTGGCGGTACGACTTCCGCGGTTTTAACCAATCGCGTTAGTCAAACAGACTCGGCATGTCGTTTTCCTTCATGAGGGCACCGGCAGAGGGGAGGCTCTGTGCGGTGAACTTTTCGGCCGAGACGCCGGCGCCAAGAATCTCCTCGGTCGTGCCGACGGTGGTGACCGAGCGACCCTTCTTGGCCGTAAAGGCCTGGACGCCCTGCGTGTTGGTGGTTGTCTTGGTCTTGAGCAGCGACGTGTTGAAGTTCATCAAACGATAGTCGCTCGAGACCAGCGCGATGTCGCGATCTTCCTTGAGCACCTGGGCATACAGCAGCTTGCTGCCACCGTAGATGGCGTTCTTGAGGCGCTTACGGTTGGTCTTGGTGACGTATCCAGAAAGCGCGACGCGCACCACGCGGCCGTTCTCAAAGACGAACAGCACGTCGGCCTTGTAATCCTCGGGGTCGATGACCCAGATGACGCTCTCGTCGGGTTCCATCTCAAGATCGGTCGGCAGGTACGAGCCCAGCTGGGCCGACTTGGTGTCCTCAAACGCTGCAACCTTGCACTTGTACACCTGGCTCTTGTTGGTAAAGACCAGCAGCTCGTGGGTGTTGGAGGACGGGAACTCGATAAAGGGTTTGTCGCCGTCCTTGTACCTGAGCGTGGCGGCCTTCTTAAGCACGCGGTCTGTCATCTTCTTAAGGTAGCCATCGCGCGAGAGCATGATGGTGACCGGGTACTCCTCGACCTCGGGCTCCAGGCTCACCTCGATGACCTCATAGGGCTCGATCCTGCCCGTGCGGCGCGGCATCACGTACTTTTTGTTGACCGCGGCCAGCTCGTCGCTGATGACCTTCTTGATGTTCTCCTCGCTGGAGAGGATCTCCTCAAGCTCGGCAATCTCGCCCTCGAGCTTGGCGATGTCCTTGGTGCGGTTGAGGATGTACTCCTCGTTGATGTTGCGGAGCTTAAGCTCGGCAACAAACTCGGCCTGGGTCTCGTCGATGTCGAAACCCTTCATAAGGTTGGGCACGACCTCGGCTTCGAGCTTGGTGCCGCGGATGATGGCGATTGCCTTGTCGATGTCGAGCAAGATCGCCTCGAGGCCGTGCAGCAGGTGCAGGCGCTCGGACTTTTTGCCCAGGTCAAAGTTAATGCGGCGGCGCGTAGACTCAATACGCCACTTGACCCACTCGTGCAGGATCTGGCGCACGCCCATAACGCGGGGGTAGCCATCGACCAGCACGTTGAAGTTGCACGAGAACGAATCCTGCAGCGTGGTCGAGCGATAGAGCTTGGCCATGAGCTTGTCGGGGTCGACACCTCGCTTAAGGTCGATGGCGATACGCAGGCCCGAAAGGTCGGTCTCGTCACGGATGTCGGCGATCTCCTTGACCTTGCCCTCTTTGGAAAGCTTGACGATGCGCTCGATGATGACATCGGTCTTGGTGGTGTAGGGGATCTCGTAGACCTCGATGATGCGCTCTTCGGGAATCCAGCGCCAGCGGGAGCGGATTTGGAAGCTGCCAAGGCCGGTCTCGATAATCTTTTCCATCTCCTCGCGGCGGTAGATGATCTCGCCGCCGGTGGAGAAATCGGGCATGGGCATGTACTCGAGCAGGTCGCAGTCGGGATCCTGCAGGTAGTGCATGGTGGCGGTGCAGACCTCGTTGAGGTTAAAGCCGCAGATGTCAGACGCCATGGCGACGCCGATGCCCTTGTTGGCCGAGACGAGGATGTTGGGGAACGTGGTGGGCAGCAGGCGCGGCTCCTTCATGGCACCGTCGTAGCTGTCGACGAAGTCGACCGGGTCCTTGTCGATGTCTTTGAAGATCTCGGCGCTGATGGGGGAGAGCTTGGCTTCGGTATAACGCGAGGCGGCGTAGCTCAGGTCGCCCGAATAGTACTTGCCAAAGTTGCCCTTCGACTCCACGAAGGGGGCGAGCAGCGCCTCGTTGCCGGTGGCCAGGCGCACCATCGTCTCGTAGATCGCGGCATCGCCGTGCGGGTTGAGCTTCATGGTCTGGCCCACGATGTTGGCGCTCTTCTGGCGCTCGCCCTTGAGCAGACCCATCTTGTACATGGTGTAGAGCAGCTTGCGGTGCGAGGGCTTAAAGCCGTCAATCTCAGGGAATGCACGCGAGACGTTGACGCTCATTGCGTAGGGCATGTAGTTGACCTCGAGCGTCTGCGTGATCGGCTGATCGGTGACCTCGGAGTGCAGGCCGATGACGTTCTCGGCGTTGACCTGCTTTTTCTTTGGCTGGTTCTTCGTCTTCTTCTTTGCCACGATTTCCTCTTGAACTTCTTATGGGCCGTCGTTATCGATTTGCTGCTACTGCAGGTCCAGCTGGTCCAGGTATTCCTTGCCGTGCTCGGAGATATAGCGCTTGCGGCCCGCCTCGTCGTTGCCCAGCAGCAGGTTGAACATGGTTTCCATCTTGGTGACGTCCTCGGGCTCCACCTTGATCAGGCGACGCGTCTCGGGGTTCATAGTGGTGAGCCACATCATGTCCGGGTCGTTCTCACCAAGACCCTTGGAACGGTTGATGGAGCACTTCTGGTCGCCGATCTCCTTGAGGATGCCGTTCTTCTCGAGCTCGGTGTAGGCAAAGTAGGTCTTCTCTTTGCAGTTGATCTCGTAGAGCGGCGACTCGGCGATATACACGTAGCCCTCGTCGATAAGCGTGGGCACCAGGCGGTAGAGCATGGTGAGTACGAGCGTGCGAATGTGATAACCGTCGACGTCGGCGTCCGTACAGATGATGACCTTGTTCCAGTTGAGGTTGTCCAGGTCGAAGGCGCCAAGGTTCTTGATACGCTTGTCCTTGATCTCCACACCGCAGCCCAGCACGCGCATGAGGTCCATGATGATGTCGGACTTAAAGATGCGCGGATAATCTTCCTTTAGGCAGTTGAGGATCTTGCCGCGGACGGGCATAACACCCTGGAACTCGGCATCACGCGAGGTGCGGATGGCGCCTGCTGCCGAGTCGCCCTCTACGATGTAGATCTCGCGACGGTCCTTGTCCTTGGAGCGGCAGTCGATGAACTTCTGCACGCGGTTGGCCATGTCGGTCTTCTGCTGCAGATTGGTCTTGATGCTCTGGCGCGTCTTCTCGGCGTTCTCGCGCGAACGCTTGTTGATGAGCACCTGCTCCATGATCTTGTTGGCAGCGTCTTTGTTCTCGATCAAGTAGGTCGAGAGGCGCTCCTTAAAGAAGGCAGTCATGGCCTGCTGGATAAAGCGGTTGTTGATGGCCTTCTTGGTCTGGTTTTCGTAGGACGTCTGGGTGGAGAAGCAGTTAGTCACCAGAACCAGGCAGTCCTGGACGTCCTGCCATTTGATGCCGCTCTCGTTTTTGTTGTACTTGCCCTGTTGCTTGATGTAGGCATCGATGGCGCTGGTCAGAGCGCTACGGGCCGCCTTCTCGGGCGAACCGCCGTTCTCGAGCCAGGAGGAGTTGTGGTAGTACTCCTGCATCATGAAGGTGCGCGAGAAGCACATGCACGCGGTGATCTTAACGTTGTAGTCGGGCAGGTCCTCGCGGTCGCGACCGCGGCGGTCGGCCTCGATAAAGAAGGGCTCGGTGAGGTAGTCGGCACCGACCTTCTCGAGCACGTAGTCCTCGATGCCCTTGGGGTAGCAAAAGTCCTCTTCGGAAAACTCGCCATCGTCGCCCTCAATGCGCAGGCGGAAGGTCACGTTGGCGTTGACCACGGCCTGACGGCGCATGGTCTCGCGATACCAATCGTGGGGAATGCTGATCGAGGTAAAGACCTCAAGATCGGGGCGCCACTTGATGGTGGTGCCGGTGCGGTTCTCGTCGCTGGGCTCAATCTCGAGCGCCTTCTTTTTGGCGCCGACGACCTTACCCTTCTTAAAGTGCAGGGAATACTTGTTACCGTCACGCCAAACCGTGACGTCCATGTACTCGGAAGCGTACTGGGTCGCGCAGGAGCCCAGGCCGTTGGTGCCGAGCGAGAAGTCGTAGTCGCCGCCCTGGTTATTGTTGTACTTGCCGCCGGCGTAGAGCTCGCAGAAGACGAGCTCCCAGTTAAAGCGCTTCTCGGAAGGGTTCCAGTCGAGCGGGCAGCCGCGGCCGTTGTCCTCTACCTGAATGGAGCCATCGCGAAAGGCGGTAAGGGTGATGAGCTTGCCGTAGCCCTGGCGCGCCTCGTCAACGGCGTTGGACAAGATCTCGAAGGCAGCATGCGCGCAGCCATCGAGTCCGTCCGAGCCAAAGATGACGGCGGGGCGCAGGCGTACGCGCTCCTCGTCCTTGAGCTGGCGGATACTGTCATTACCATAGTTTGCGGTGTTTTTTGCCATACTCGCTCTCTCGGTGCTCCTTTGCTGCGTTTAAGTCATATAGATAGTCAAGGTAGCATAGCCCAGCCCTTGGGCGATTCCAACCAACACGAAATCCATCGAACAATCGTTCGGATAACGGGTAAAATGTGTCGTGCGGATTGTTGTCCCGAATCGAACATTGGGACAGGCGTCTCGTTTTATGGGCCGGGGGCGTGCATGTGCGAGTCCTTTTGGCCCATAAGGAACGCTGGTGGGTCGTTATTTGGGCCACGGGTCACTTCGCCGGCGCCGTGTTTCGTCATACGCTCATAGTGGAAGCCGGTGCCACGGGGCCGACTTGGGGTTCGGGCAACGGATGAGCTGCAAGCTGAAAGGAGCTGTGAGGATGATGAAGCCCATGACAAAGAAACTGCTGTTAGGAATTCCCACTGTGACGCTTTCGGCCGTGCTGGCGTGTACAGTGGCAGGCTGCGGCGGTAGTGCTCCGAGCGGCTCGGCTGGCAGCTCGGGTGGTAGCGCGCCTGTGCAGGAGAAGTCCAAGAAGGCCAAGGCCTATGATTCGCAGACGGTCGAGGTGGCTGGCATTACCTATGAGTCGGTGGCTCACGGTACGTTCTATCGCGGTGATGCCAAGAAGCAGGACGGCTTTTACCTGCACATCAAGATTACCAACAACAACACAAAGAACAGGACGTTCAGTTCCTTTAACGTGCATGCTGCCCAAGGCGATCTTGAGGCAGGCGACCCGTTGTTTACTTCCGGCAAGGCGGCCGTGCTCGACTACGTTGCAAGTGAGGCTCCCGATGAGCTTCACGAGGGCATCGATCTTTCCAAGAGGCCAGATATCGGCCCGGGCGAGACTGTTGAGTACGTGTATTTCTGGGCGCCCAAGACGGCGTACTACGGGCCCATCACTGTCGAGTTCGTAGACGCTTACGCCCCCGCCAAGAATTATGAGGCCATGCACTTTGACACCACGGGATGCGAGACCAAGGAGTTCAAGGCGGCCGGCGGCGTGGCCGATTCTGGCGAGAAGGCAGATTTAACGGGCATCGACTGCGCATCGTACAGCATCGAGGCCGCCGATGGGTACACGCTGGATTCGTCCGACGAAGATCGCGAAAAGGCAAACTTCTTCCACGACGAGACTGGAGGACGCCTGAACATCAGCATCTTCCCGCGCTCGCCGGAGGAGGAAGTTGCAAGCCTGGAGCAGATCTATGAAGGCAAGGAAACGACAACCGACCAGGTCGAGTACAACGGCATAACGTGGCTGCGCTTTACCGGTCCCGACAACGGCCATACGCTATTTGCGACGGCTCCCGCGACGGGCGAGACCGTCCGCGTGTCGATTGGCTGGAAGATCGATTGGGACGCCGCCGTGCCCATGATGGAGGCACTGAAGCTCAAATAACGCCGCGATTCTCACGTCAGGCGACTCAGGGCTGGCTCCGAGTTATCGGGGCCAGCCCCTTTTGGTGTTCGATGAGCCGAGTCGGCGTCTCACACAAAAGTAACTAGGAGCTAGCGAGGCCTATCCGAATTGACCTCATTGGCGGTGTCTTTTTCGAGCGCCGTGCGGCGGGCGCTGTAGGCGACAAGGCCGGCCCCAACTGCGGCGAGTGCTGCTGCGGCTGCGGTTAGGGGGACGTTGCTGTCGCCCGTGCCGGCGAGCGCGCCCGCTTTTCCGGAGCGCTTGTTATTGCCGTGATCCTTGCCGCTGCCAGAGCCACTGCCGCCACCGGAGCTGCTTCCGTCGGAGCCACCTCCACTCGAGCCACCATCGCCGTCTTCTGTCATCGGGGCGTCGTGAAGTCCTGTCGTATCCGCGCTGTCGCATACGCCGACCTGCACTTCTGAGCGTTCGCATGCCGCATCGGGCACATGAAGCTCGTGCAGAACGGCACCCAGCGCCGAGTTTGCGCCCGGTCGGATCTCCTCGAGCGTTACGGGATCGAGCGCCACCAGATTACGCGCCTTCGCATACAGCGTGACGCGTTTGCCCACTTCGTCGCTCCAGCTCTCGGGGATGGCGAAGCTCATGCGGAACTGTGCCGTGCAACCCGGTGCCAGCACGGCGTTGCCGTTGTCGGCAACCAGCGGGTGCATTGCAAAACGTGCGCCCAGCGTCTCGGGCGCGTACTTCACGTGTGCCATGTCGTTGGCCGAAGCATCTTCGGCAAGCTCCGGATCGTAGATCGATGCCGTGCGTGCGTTCGCTCCGAATCCGATGGATGCGCTGGAGAACGGTTGGCTGGAGCCCTCTCGGTACAGATCGATCGTGCCGGCAGTCAGCAAAGTGTTGCCGTCGTTTCGCACCGTGACCATGAAGGATTCGCCTGCTGCTCCGGGCACCACCGCGCCTGAGGTAGCGACCGCGCCCGTCGGAGTGGCACACGCCACCAGAGGCACTTCGATGCCGTGCAGCTCTGCCTCGCTCTTCTCCGCGCTCACAATGTGCGTGGCGAGCGCGGAGAGCATGCCTCCCGACGTCAAAAATGTCGTTATCTGATCGATGGGATGGTCCAGCTCGCACATCACGAACGGCTCCGTGAACAGATCGCCTGCCAAGGTGCTGGCGAAGATGCGGAAGTGCTTGCCCATCACTGCTACTGGGTTGCCTTCTTCGTCGTAGGTTTGCCCCACCTTGCCATCGGCGTTCTCTACATAGAGCGCGCACCTGCCGTTGTTGCTTACGCTAAACGATGCCGGGCCACAGCCTGCGGCACCCACGGGCTGCGTTGCAAATGCCGATGCGCCTCGCGTCCAAGTAATATGCTGCAGCTGCTCGTTGACGGTGGCCAAAAAGCCCGAATGTTGTGGCCACGGCACCGCATGGGGCACCGTGGCGTCTGGTGGCATAACGCCCCAGCCCGCAATGGACTGGCCGATCACGGCGTACGATGCGCAGCCGCAACCGTCTGCGGTCTCGTACGCAACGGGCACCACCATTTTGCCGTTGATATTCTCGGGCTCGCTCAGCTCGATACTCGACGGTGCCTGCGGAAAGCGAAGAACTTGGCGGAACGTCAGGCTGTCGCCCAAATCATCCGACCACAGGGTAAAGCATTCCAGCGCAACCTCGGCCTCGCTGCCGAGCGCCTTCTCTGCGGTGGTTCCGCGGCGGTGGAGGTAGGCACCCGACAGGCGTCCGTCGACCAGCGTCTTGCCTACCGTGATGCGCGGGCACTGCAGGCAATGGTAGCCATCCTCCTGAAGGCGGCCGCGCGAGATGCTGCGCCACGACGTGTGCGATATCACGCGAACTCCGTCGTTGCTTATGCGCAGGCGCACAACGGACAGTATGCCGGATGTGCTCGCCGTATCGAAAAGGGTGTTGTCGCCGGCGGGGCGCTCGCCCGAGACCAGCAGCACGTAGGCGTCCTGGTTTCCCCTCCCGTCTGTATATTCCACCACGTCGAAGTCGTAATCGAATATGCCGTTGCGCTCCACGTCGCCCTCGCCAAACCCAAGGGGGAAGTCCACGGGCGTGGGAGCGGACCACGTGCCGTTTGCCTTTGTGTGCACCACTAGGCGCGAGCGGCCATTGTCGCCGTAGCGCACCGAGGCGATACGGAATAGGCACTCCACGCCGGCAATCATCGTTAGCTTCATGTGGGCTTCGCTGAGCACGCCGGAAAACAGCACGTTGTCGTTCGAGGGCTTGATGCCGCCACGCTCGTCCTCCGATACACCAGCAGAATTGGCGTTGGGGTCCGCAATGGCGTTCGTCGCCTGGCCGATATAGGTGTACTCGTACATTGGCGCGGCGTTTTCGTCGTTTTCCATCAGTGCGTGGACGAAGTGCTCGATCTGTCCCGTGTCGTCGCTCTCCGCGTCTGCCTCGAGCTCAATGCGCGTGACCGCTTGATCCCAATCGCGCGCGGCAGGCGCGACGTTTACGGCAGTGGCCTTGACCTCGGCGCGTGCGAGCAGCTCGGCGTTGGTGACGATGGTGGCCGATGCGATAAATTGCGGCACGCCGCCCGCCTCAATGTTGCCGACCGAGCCGAAGCAGGCATCCAGCGTATAAGGCGTATCTCCACCCAATGCGAGCTCAGAGCGCTGGAGCACATACTGGTCGCCATTGTTCACCGACATATTCCACGAATCGATGAGTGTGGGCCACGACCCCGACCAAGCCTTGGTGGTCCACTTGAACATTACGAACTGGAGTATCACATCGACATCGACGTCTGCACCTACGCGCAGTCGCGGAAGCTGGTGTCCATCTGCCTTCTCGTACCCAATGAACAGCGTGAGGGATGCGGCGCCGCGCACGGCAGACGAAGCGACGCCTGCAACGCCGGCGCCAAAGGTGACGGCGAGCCCGATCTGGATGGTGAACGAGCCCGACGTGTTTGAATAGTCGAGCGAAATGTTTTTAAAAAACGCCGCGCCGCTGCCGTGCGTGTGGGCACCCACGGCGAGTGCCAGCTTCGCCAGCACCCAGGGGTTGACGTTTAGGAAAAACGGCACCGGTCCTAGGGTAAACTGCTCGGTCCAATTGAGGTCGGTTCTTACCTGGAAGAGGGCCTTAATATTGCCGTATGCGGGGTCGTTGTTGTTACCCCAGGTTTTGCCCACCCAATCGTAGGCGAGCGAGCCGTACAGCTGTGTGGCGATATCCATCGTGAACAGCGGCGTGCAATGGTGACGAAGGAGCTTGGTGTTTCTTGGATCGGTGCCCGAACCGGCACTCATACTTTTGTACTGATTCCACTTCCCCTCCATCTCGTCGAGGTAGCGGTTTGCCTGCTTGGCGCCCGACTCACGCGGCGATTTCTTCCAGTATTCCGGATCAGGGTTGCCCGAATCGTTCATATAGCTGGCTGGTTTGTATCCTCCGCCAAACAGCACGTATCCGGCAAACGAGAAATCGAAGAGGATCGGAAATGTGGGCATCCAACACGTGAACTTATTGCCGCCGATGCCGGGAAACGCCGCGGGGAAATCAAACGGAGTGATCTCTTGGTCCATGGTGGTGGGGACGATAGTGGTCGATCCGGATTCCGCCTTTGCCGCCGGCGCGGTGACAACGGCCATGGGGGAGGAGAGCGTGTAGGTTTTGCCCTGGTAGTCGAGGACAAAGCGCAGCTTGCATCCTTCTTCCAGAAGGTTCGATGCCGCGTCGAGGAACTTGTCTTCGAGCGTGAACGTCGCCAGATTATCCGCGCCCGATGCGCTGGCCTTGACTTGGCCAATCTGCGTGACGGTTTCGGATGAGCTGCCCGCAGCGGGCATCACTTTGTTGATGCGCAGCGTTGCCTGCCCGCCCTGCGGCAGATGGGCCTGCACGGTAAAAGCGTGCGTGTTGGGCTGGTCGTTTGCTGCTTCGTCCGCTGGCATTGCCATAAACGTGGCGTCGGCGTACTGGATGTCCCATTCGTCGAACGTGAGCTGTCGAAAGTACGGTTCGCCATCGGAGAGCGGACGTGTGGGTGCGGTAATGGCGGTGCCGCCTTGGACACGCGCGAGGGGAATCTCGACATCGCGGTAGCCTGCCATGCTAATGGAGATGCCGCCGTTAAAGTCGTACGCGTCGAGAAGCGTTGCCTCGTCCACGTAGCCTTCCGAAAGCGGCGCGACCTCAAAGATGGCCGTCCCCTCGTCATCGGTAGTGGCGGTGAGCTGCTTGCCTGCGGCATAGCGCGATGTGAGCGTGACCTGGGCACCCGTGATGGGCGTATTCTTGTTGGCGACGTCGACCACGACCACACCGAACATGGTGCGCGAGAGCACCAAGACCTTGAAGGGATCATCTTCGTCGGCGTATGCCTCGGTGGGGGCGAACGGCAATATGAAGGCGTTTTCGCTTCCCGGCACGCGGGGCAACATAATGCTCGCTAGCGAGGACGCTCCGGCAACAAGTAACGAACGGCGATCAAGCATCTTGGACTCCCATCCCGCAAATATCGGTGGAAATAATCCAATTTTGCGAGAAGGCGCCTCGTGGCGGTAGTGCCGTTCAAGGGCCAAAATGTCCAAATTGATTGAGCGAAGCGCCGGGGTTCCGGAGCGCTTCCGATGCGCTTGGCAGTCCGGTCGCTAACGCAACATATGCGCGACCAGCTCGGCGCGTGTGCCGATGCCAAGCTTTGCGTATACGCCGGATAGGCGGTTTTTGACGGTGCCCGGCGATACACCCATATGACGAGCGATTTCGGCATTGGTCCACCCACGGCAGGCGAGCATGGCCATGGTGAATTCCGTGGTCGTTAGGTCGTCGGCCACGTCCTCGCCCGAATCGGGGTTGTGGATGCGCCGCCAACCGTAGCTGAATCGATACGTAATCTCGATGATGCGTGCGAAATCGTCAGGGTATTGCGATTTTAGGCATGCCTCGATGAGCCCCTGTAAAAGGCCGTGGTGCTCGCCAATGAGCTCGATAAGGCCGTCGGGACGCGCAATGTTCCAAGCAACTCCGAAGTGCGTTTTTGCGGCGTCGATGTCCTTGAGGCTCATGCATGCCATGGAAGCTGCCAGGTGCAGGAACAGTTCCGAGATCGGATAGCTTCCCTGTTTCATGATCAGGGCATTTTCCGCCATGCCTAGGCTGCGGCCGTATTCGCCGTGCAGATACAAGGCGTGCGCCATCACGTAGCTGGCGAACAGGCGCAGGCCTTCGGGTAGATGCGCCGCAAGCGGATAAAACTCTTCGGCAGAATACGGGGAAGGCAAGTGTAGCAGGACGCTTGCGGCCGAGGCGAACAGGATATGCATGGCGTGGACGGCGAGCGATTCTTCGTCGGTGGGCGCATCGAGAATGCCCGCAAGGCACCGGCGGGCGTCGGCGATACGGTTGAGCGACAGACTGGCATATCCGCAGATAAAGCATGCGGAATAGCGCAGTGCGGGGTCGGTGGCGTCAAGATAGGGGCGCGCCGTCTTGGCTGCGAGGGCGGCCTGTCCGCGAAAGTACAGCGCTTCTGCCGTGGCGATGGTGCGTGAATCGGGGCCGGAAATGCCTGCAACCGCAGCGTCAATCTGCCCCGGCACAAAGGCAGTGCACATCAACGGCATGGGAACGCATGGGTAGCCATCGCAGTCCATCTTCCATCTCCCAACAGCTGGCAACACTAGCAGCAATTGTACTCTTGTTGCTCGGGACTGGAATTTGTGGGTATCGCCTACGATTGTGCCGAACGTATAAAGGGAGGTCCCCGGTATCTGCCGCGTGTGCTACGACCTCACGCCTAAGCCTGTCGGCACGGTCGAGTGGGAGTAAACTTCTACTCTTTTGGGCGAATTGCATTGACGGAGAGGGGTCCCGCGCAAACGTGTGCGGGACCCCTTTCGTTTTACTGTTCGGTTAATGCTGCGGATCGTTTTGGAAGGCTTGCGAGCATAGTGGTCCCGTTCTCGGAACTTGTTTCGACCTCTACCGTGCCACCGTGAAGCGCTGCAATTTCCCAAACAAGCGCTAGTCCGAGTCCTGCGCCGCCGTATGCCCTGCAGCGGGATTTATCCAGGCGAAAGAACGGTTGGAAGATGCTCTCGCGGTACTGCTTGGGTATTCCCGGGCCCTGGTCCTCGACTCGCAGGAACACGCGGCTGTTGTTGTCGCAGATGGAGACGTTGACAGTCGAGCCGGGGCGGCTGTAACGGATGGCATTTTCGACCAGGTTAAACACCAGCCGATAGAGGAGCGTGTCGCTCCCGATTACTAAAGCGTCTCCAGCACAATTGAGGGCTATGCCCTTATTTTCGGCAAGTGGCGCAAGGTCGGTGAGGACCTCTTCGGACAAGGGACCAAGTTCAACATCGTCCTCGCAAGGAACGCTGCGGAGCTCACTCATCTCGAGCAACACCTTGGTCATCCGCGACATCCGCTCAGTTTGTTCTTGTAGCAGGCCGAGCAGCTCGGCTGTTTCGGGTTGCAAACCGGAGTGCTCGGAGATGAATAGTTCAATCTGTGCTTGCATAAGGGCGAGCGGGGTGCGCAGCTCGTGTGCGGCGTTGCCGGTAAACTGACGCTGTGCAGAGAACCCTTCGCCAAGACGAGCGATCATGTCGTTGAAAGAGGCGCTGCATCGTTGTAGCTCGGTGGGCACATCTTCATTGAGTCTGATTTCGCTTAGGTTGTCAGGCTGCACACGCTCAACCTGAGCTGCAAAAGCCCGTAGCGGTTTGAGTGCACGGCCGCTCACAAAGTATGCCAGCGCGCCGCCAAGGAGTGTGACTCCAGCCGTGATGTACCAGGCTGTCGTGCCAAAAGACTCCTGTGCGTCATTTACGACGATTGTGACCTTGTCATCGAGGGCCGCTTTCGTTGGGTCGAACGCCTGGAGCGAATCTTCGCCGGTTGCGTTAAAGGCCGAGATGTCGCTGCCGATGGCATCCATGTAGCGCATGCCCGTATAGCCGACCAGGCAGTTCGTCAGCACGCATGCCGCACACGTGAGCAGTGCCGTCATAATCGTTATGCGCCATTGCAGCGAAAGCCCTTTCATTCTCCATCCTCCATAACGTAGCCCTCTCCAATCCGATTGCGAATCGGGTCGTATCCCAAAGCGCCGCGCAACTTTTTTCGGAGCGACGAGATGTGAACGCGGGTTGCGTTGCTAAAGCTGTTCACGGTGCTATCCCAAACGTGCTCTATAAGCTCCTCTTGGCTTACCGGTCGCCCCTGATTAAGCATCAGGTATTCCAAGATTCCCGTTTCCTTGCGTGTAAGAGATAGAGCCTCACTGTTCACGGAAGCGATGCGCGCCTTGGTGTCAAAGTTGAGCTTTCCGCAGGTTAATACTATGTCGCTTTGTGCGAAGCGCCTGAGGGTAAGGCTGCGGATCCTTGCCGCAAGTTCGTCCAGATGAAACGGCTTGGTAAGGTAATCGTTGGCGCCGGCATCGAGTCCGGCGACTTTATCGGATACTTCGCCACGTGCGGACAGAATCAGTACCTTGGTCTCGCAGTCGGTTTTCCTAAGTTCCCTGAGCACGGTCATGCCGTCGATACGGGGGAGATTGAGGTCGAGCACCACGAGGTCAAAGACTTCGACGCCCAGCAGGTCGAGCGCCTCCTGTCCATCGTGACAGCAGTCGACGCTGTACGCCAAGTTTCGCAAGCTGCGCGCGATTGCATCGCACAGTGCTCGCTCGTCTTCGACGATCAAAATACGCATAACAGTCTCCTTGCACATTCCATATCGCGCTTAACACGGATTTTATAGCCGATATGGTCCAATGGTCGCGTAACGAAAGGAGTGGTCGTGTTGTTCAAAGCGGTAAAACCCGTGGTACAGGTCGCTTTGTTGATCGTCGGAATTACCATGGTGTGCTTTGGTGTTATGCGTGGCGAGGCGGATGCCGTGCTGGCCAAAGCAATTAGGCTGTGCTTGGAGTGTATCGGAATTGGATAAAAGAGAAAACACTGCGTCGCATGTTTTGGCCCGATTTCGCGGATTCATTCAGGCGGCGGCGACGCTGGTCACCAATATTCACCTGCCAAACTTTGCCAAAGGCGGCATCTATCAGGGCGCGGGAAAAACAGTCTGCGTACCTGGGCTTAATTGCTATTCGTGCCCCGCGGCATCAGGTGCGTGTCCCATTGGGTCGTTCCAGTCGGTGGTAGGTTCATCCAAGTTCAACTTCTCCTACTACGTCACCGGAACGCTCATTCTGATCGGTGTGCTGTTGGGGCGTTTTGTATGCGGCTTTTTGTGCCCGTTTGGATGGCTGCAGGAACTTCTACACAAGATTCCCGGCAAAAAGCTATCAACGAAAAAGCTCAAGCCGCTCACGTACATCAAGTATGCCGTGCTGCTGTTTGCCGTGGTGCTGCTGCCTGTCTTGGTGGTCAACGATGTGGGCATGGGCGACCCGTTCTTTTGCAAGTACATCTGCCCACAGGGCGTGCTCGAGGGTGCGATTCCGCTGTCCATCATGAATACGGGAATCCGCTCCGCGCTGGGAAAGCTCTTTACCTGGAAGCTCGCGATTCTCATTGCGGTTGCGGTGCTGAGCGTGTTGTTCTACCGCCCCTTCTGCAAATGGATCTGCCCCCTCGGCGCATTCTACGCGCTCATGAATAAGGTATCCCTACTGGGGATTCAGGTTGACACGTGCAAATGCGTCTCGTGTGGCAAGTGTTCAAGGGTTTGTCAGATGGACGTTGATGTGGTCCGCGCGCCCAATCATGCCGAATGTATCCGGTGCGGAAAGTGCATCGGGGCCTGTCCCGTCGATGCCATCAGCTATCGCTATGGCCTGGATGTGTCGGCGGAAAAACTTCCCTTGACCGCCGATAAAAAGTAAACAAGCTTCGACAAAACGGAGGAATGACTATGAAGCTTTCTAAGATTGCGGCCCTGTTAATGGTGCCGGTATTGGCCTTGTGCCTTGTGGCATGTTCGGCGCCCGGTGGCAATGTGAGCGAATCTGCGAGCTCCGATCCTAAGATCGCAGAACTCACTGCGCAGAAGCCGGCCAATGCCGACGAGGCCGCCGAGCTGTATGCGAAGCTCATGCAGAAGGAGAACGAGATCTTTTCGAGTGATAACGCGCTGTGGGAAAAGGTATTCAATGCGGCAAATAAAGACTCGGCAATGATTGAGGACGGCAGCAATTACGGCGATTTCCTGCTCAAGACCATCGACGGCGCCAAGGATGAGTTCACGGCGGATGAGCTTAAGACACTCAAGGCCGGTGCACAGCAGATCAAGGAGATCGAGGATAAGCTCATGGCGCTGGAGAAGGAGTTTCCCGGATGCGGCAGCACGCCCGGCGAGGGGGAGAGCGTCGATGCCTCGACCGCAGGCATGACCAACGACGAGAGCGGGGAGACGAAGTTCCCCAGCTTTAAGGGCAAGGATCTGGACGGCAACGATGTAAACAGCGACGAGCTGTTCTCCAAGAACAAGGTCACCGTCATGAACTTCTGGTTTACCACCTGCAAGCCGTGCGTGGGAGAGCTGGGCGATCTGGAGAAGCTCAACAAGGAGCTTGCCGAGAAGGGCGGCCAGGTCGTGGGCGTTAATTCCTTTACGCTCGATGGCAACAAAGACGAGGTGGCAGACGCCAAGGACGTACTTTCCAAGAAGGGCGTGACGTACAAGAACATCTGGTTCAAGTCGGATAGCGAGGCCGGCAAGTTCACCTCCAACTTGTACTCGTTCCCGACCACCTACGTGATCGACCAGAACGGCAACATCGTGGGAGAGCCAATCATGGGCGGCATCAACTCCGCCGAGCAGCGAGAGGCGCTCAACAAGCTGATCGATCAGGCGCTTGCTAAGAGCGAGCAGTAAGTCCGAATGTGACAAAGGGACATTCCCTTTGTCACATCGTCGATGTTATGTGCGGGATGGTGCGCCACATGGCGTGCCGTCCCGTTCGTTATTTGGGGCGGTTCGTTACATTTCTCACTGGTACCGGCAGAAAACGGGGATAGAGTAGGACAAACGCGTCGAATACGAACGGCGGAGGAGAGCGGGCGGGGTGCCTGCGCAGGAGAGGTTGCCGTCCATGCTGGAGCTCAAAGGAATTTGCAAAAGGTACGTTACGCAGTCGTTTACGCAGGTGGCGCTCGACAACGTAAGCCTGGCTTTTCGCGATAACGAGTTCGTGGCCATTCTGGGTCCCTCAGGTTCGGGCAAGACCACGCTGCTCAACGTTATCGGCGGACTCGACCACTTTGACTCGGGCGATCTGCTGATCGACGGTATTTCGACCAAGGACTTTCACGATCGCGATTGGGATGCCTATCGCAATAACCGCATCGGCTTTGTGTTCCAGAGCTATAACCTCATTCCGCATCAGACCATTTTGGAAAACGTGGAGCTGGCGCTTACGCTCACGGGCGTGGGGCATGCCGAGCGTCGCCAGCGTGCGCGCGAGGCGTTGGAGAAAGTCGGCCTGGGGGAGCACGTTAACAAGCGCCCGAGCCAGCTTTCGGGTGGGCAGATGCAGCGCGTGGCCATCGCCCGCGCTCTGATCAACGATCCCGAGATCGTGTTGGCAGACGAGCCGACCGGCGCCTTGGATTCCACAACGTCCGTGCAGGTCATGGATTTGCTCAAAGACGTTGCGCGCGACCGTCTGGTCATCATGGTCACGCACAATCCCGAGCTGGCGTACCAATACGCTACGCGCATCGTCAACCTGGCGGACGGCAAGATTACCGACGATTCCGACCCTTTTGATGTTGCCAAGGCCGCGCGTCGCGAGGCTAAGCCTACGCGAAAAACCTCGATGAGTTTTGTGACGGCGCTGGGGCTTTCTGCTCGAAATCTCATGACCAAGAAGGGCCGTACGGCCATGACGGCCTTTGCGGGCTCGATTGGCATTATCGGTATCGCGGCGATTCTGGCGCTGTCCAATGGCGTAAACGGCTACATCAAAAAGGTCGAGGAGGATACGCTCTCGAGCTACCCGCTCACCATTTCCAAGCAGGATTACGACCTGTCGTCCATGATGGGCGGGCAGGGGGCTGCGGATGATGACTCGCCTGAAAACGTGGATTCGTCCGACGACAGTGCCGGCGGCAAGGCTAAGGGAACCGATAAGATTCCTGTGGTCACGGCCGTAAAGGATATGTTTGCGAGCGTTAAGTCCAACGACATGACGAGCTTTAAGGCATGGCTCGATGCCGGTGGCGATGGCATCGATAAAGAGGTCAACGCCATTCAGTACGGCTACGGTGTATCGCCGGTTGTCTATCGTGCCGGCAAGGGCGATGAGAAGCCTGTCCGGCTGGTGCCCAACGCCATGACCGAGGCCATGAGCGGAGGCGCGAGCTCGGCAGCAACGGTGAGCATGGAATCCATGGGAACCTCGGTCTTTAACGAGATGATTGACGACCAGAGCCTGCTCGACAGCCAGTACGATGTCGTCGCCGGTCATTGGCCCACGTCTGCCAACGAAGCCGTGATGGTGCTTTCGAGTCGTGGCACGGTGGGCGACTATACGCTCTACAGCATCGGTGCGCTGGATATCAATGAGCTCAACGACCTGGTTAACAGCGCTATGACGGCTGACGGTGGCGTCGGAGCGCCCGAGACCGGTACCGACTTTACCTACGACGATGCGCTGTCCACGACGTTTAAGGTGCTGTCGCCGGCCGATGCGTATCGCAAAAACGAAGAGACCGGCATGTGGACTGACATGTCTGGCGACGCCGACTTTATGACGGCCAAGGTTGCCGACGGTATTGACGTGCGTATTGTGGGCGTGGTGCGACCGAACGAGACGGCCAACGCGAGCGCGTTGTCCCCGGGTATTGCCTATACGCACGCGCTGACTCGCCAGCTTATGGAGCGCGCCGCCAATTCGCAGATCGTAAAAGAGCAACTTGCCCATCCCGAGACGGATGTCTTTACGGGCAAGTCTTTCGATGAACTGCAGGGCGAGGCCAAGCAAGGCGTGGATCTGGGCAGCATGTTCAGCGTGGACGAGGCGGCGCTGAAGAGTGCGTTCTCGTTCGATACGTCTGCGCTCTCGGGTGCGGCCGGCGGTATGGACCTTTCCGGTATCGATTTGTCTGGGCTGGACATTGACCTTTCGGGCGTTGGGAAGGACATCGACTTCAGCGACATCATGGCCAAAGCGCCGGCCCCAGATTTCTCGGGCATCTTTGACGGTCTGGAACTCACGCCCGAGCAAATGCAGCAGGTCGGAACGCTTGCCAACCAGCTGTTTGAGGGCTTTCTGCAGTCCGATCAGTTTAAGGCGCTGTCGCCCGAAGATCTTAAGGACGCGTCAAAGCTTGCCGCCGCATTCTCGGCGTATCTTGAGAATGATGCCGCAGCCCAGCAACGCCTGGCTCAGCTCAAGGCGCTGGGCGGTGATGCCCTGGCCGAGCGTCTGCAGCAGGCGATGACCGACTATGTGCAAAAGCAGCTGGCTCCGTATCTGCAGCAGGCTATGGATCAGGTGATGAGGACGATTAGCGAGCAGATCGCGACGACGGTATCGGCTCAGCTCAAGGCGGGCGCGGCAGGGCTTATGGACCAGATGGCGACGCAGATGTCTTCGAGTTTTGCTAACCTGGCGAGCGCCATGCGCGTGGATGCGAGCGCTTTTGCTCGTGCCATCCACTTCAACATGGACGCCGAGGACCTGAGTTCGCTCATGATGAGCTATGCCAAGGCGTCAAAGCTCACCTACGACAACAACCTGACCACGTTGGGCTATGCGGACGAGGCGGACCCCATCTCGGTCAAGATTTTCCCGCGCGACTTTGAGGCCAAGGAGCGCGTGCTTGATCATATCGATGCGTACAACAAGCAGGCCAAAGCCGCTGGCCACGACGAGCAGACAATCTCGTACACCGACTACATGGGTATCATCATGGGCTCGGTGACCGACATCGTGAACACCATCAGCTTGGTGCTCATCGCATTCGTGAGTATCAGTCTGGTGGTGAGCTCCATCATGATCGGCATCATCACCTACATCAGCGTGCTGGAGCGCAAAAAGGAGATTGGCATCCTGCGCGCGATCGGCGCGTCAAAGCGCAACGTGGCCAACGTATTCAATGCCGAGACCTTTATTGAAGGCCTCATTGCCGGCGTCTTTGCCATTGTCGTTGTGGTGCTCGTGAGCTTCCCGGTCAATGCCTGGGCGCTTGCGGCCAAACAGGTCCCCAACCTGATGAGCCTGCCCGTGCAGGATGCGCTGGTGCTCATCGCGATTTCGGTGCTGTTGACGGTTGTCGCCGGCCTGCTGCCGGCCCGTAGCGCATCCAAGAAAGACCCCGTAGAAGCCCTACGCTCCGAATAATGTGACAAAGGGACAGCCCCTTTGTCACATTCATCTTCCTGCACCTAGTTCGTTTTGCCCATCAGCGTGATGCGGATGGTTGGATGGGTGTACTCGTCAAACTCGTCCTCGGGATCCGTGTCAAACGAGTAATACGCTTTGACGGGGCCGTCACTCGTCCTGATAGAGATTCTCTCGTAGAGCGAACCGCTCAAAAAAGCCTGCCTAAACTCTTCGGGGAGCTTCTGCGCTGCTAGGAGCTTGGGGCTTGCGGTCTTGACGTCTATGGTTTGGACGGCAGAGGAAAGCTCGTCAAGGTCGAGCTCGATACGGGCGAGGTTGTCCTCGAGGCTCGCATTGGGGTCGACCTCTGCCGCGTAGCTCACTTCCGTGAGCGTTCCCTTGTTGTCAAAATCCAGGTACGTATAGGTCTTTTGGGTATCGGAGTCGCCGTCGTGCAGATAACCGCGGACGTGATAGCCGTAATCTTGATATCGCTCGTAGGGGTCATCGGCGGACACGTACTCGCATGAGGGCTCTAATGCCTTGCGAGCAATGGCGATCTGCTCAGCCGCGGCCGCGGCGTTCTCCTGCATCTCGATGTTTCCCTGCGCCAGCTGCGGGATATAGGCGCCGCATACGATCGCGAGGGGCAGCGCCACAAGCGCGACGATCCACTTTTTTGCACGGGGGATAGGCACGCCACAGGCCTCTGCCACGGCCTTTGCGTTGGCGAAGCTCTCGGCAAGCACATCTGCCGCGGTGGCGACGGCGCCTACGGCAGCGGCGACCTCTGCCGCGCCGCCCAGGTTGCGCGCGGTCTCGTTGTCACTGTTCCTGAGCAGGCGCGCGGCGGCCTGCGTGCCAACAACGCCTGCGATCTGTGCCGAGCGGTCTTTCTCGCTCTGCTCGACGGCGAGCCGGTACTGCATTTCCTTCCACTGCTTGCCACGCATGCCAAAGCGCGGGGCGAGAGCGCAGTAGCAGAATATAACGAGCTCGATGGCGGTGAGCACCAAGGCGATCATCATGCCTGTCTCTTGGAAGCCTTCGTGATGGAAGACGATGTCGTCGACCATTTCGAAAGGAATGATCGATAAGGGCAGCACGAATGCCATGGCAAGCGCCGCGCCGGCAACCTTGGGGCAGATGCAGTATCGCTGGATGCGCTTGCGTTCTTGTTCGGAGAGTGCTGCCATGGCGGGTCCTTGGTGTCGTGGCGGTCGTTGTGGCGCGATGCCGTCATATGTGACTCAGTATAGAGAATCCCGCCATCGATGAGCGCATGGTCATACGGCAAAAGTGCCACGGCAGCCCTGGTTTAGAGCGGCTGCTCCTGTGCCCACGCGATGATGCCGCCCGATACGTATGTGTGCCAAAATAAACAGCCGAATGATGATTTGCAAATGTGACAAAGGGACAGTCCCTTTGTCACATTGATGTGAGAATGGATGTCGATGTATTTATCGCTGGCCCCTATGGAGGGGATTACCGGGTATGTGTTCCGTCGCGTGCACGCGGAGTGCTTCGGCGCACTCGATTGTTATTACACGCCGTTTTTGCCGCCGCCGCGCGTGGGCAACCGCTTTGGCGGTAAGGCGTTTAAAGAGGTCGATCCCGCCAATAACCAGGGGCTCAACGTGGTGCCTCAGCTGATGTCCAAGAACGCGGACGAGTTTGTGTGGGCGGCGCAGGTGCTCGCCGACATGGGTTACCGTGAGGTCAATCTCAACCTTGGCTGCCCCTCGGGCACGGTTGTTGCCAAGGGGAAGGGTTCGGGCTTTCTGCGCAACCTGGATGAGCTCGAGGTGTTCTTGGGTGACGTGTGCGAACGTTCGCCGTTGCCGGTGTCGGTAAAAACCAGGCTGGGGTTGGAGAGTGACGAGGAGTACGAGCGTGTGCTCGATCTATATTGCCGCATGCCGCTAGCAGAGCTAATCGTGCATCCGCGCGTGCAAAAGGACCGCTATACGGGCTCGCCGCGCAAGGAGTTTTACGGCGAGACACTGGAGCGGGCGCCGTTTCCCGTGGCCTACAACGGTGACATCTTTGATCTTGAGGACATGGATGAGCTGGTAGAGGCCTATCCCGGAACGCGCCACGTAATGTTGGGACGCGGCCTGCTTGCGAACCCCGCGCTGGCTCGCATGGTTGCCGGCGGCCCTGCTGCTACGGCAGCTGAGCTGCAGCGCTTCCACGACACGCTGTTCGCAGCCTATGCGGACGAGATTGGCGGCAACGCGGTCTTCCGCATGAAGGAGTGGTGGTTCTACGCCAAGTGCGCTTTCGCCGACCCCACTACCGTTCACAAGCTCGTACGTAAGACCAAAAAGGCCGACGAATACCGCGCCGCCGTCGATCGCGTCTTTCGCGAGCAGCCACTTGCTCCTACCGCCCGCTTCCACGGCTAGTTAGTCATTGGGGACGTTCTTTAACGACTACTCATTTAAGTACGTCCCCAATGAGTGGAACTACTCATTTAAGTGCGTCCCCAATGAGTGCTAGAGCAGGTTCTTCTGTACCCAGGTGATGATGTCGCTCGATTCGTAGAGTGGTTTGCCGTCGATGAACAGGCAGGGAACCTGGCGTTTTCCGCCGACGGCGATGAGCGTCTGCTCGGCATCGGGGTCGGTCGAGATATTGCGCTCGGGGATGGTCACGCCGTTATCGGCCAAAAAGCGCTTGACCTTTATGCAATACGGGCAGCCGGTCATAACGTACAACACGAGCTCGTGATCAGTAGCCATAAGTCTCCAATCGGTTGAGGTTTCGATTGAGATACCCAAAGCCGCTGCAGTCTATGCGCGAGTCAGCGATGACTCGATTGCTTGGACCAGAAACGCTGTGGCGCCGGCGCCACAGGGCTTGTCGTAGTAGTCGACAAAGCGCTGGTCGGCAAGATAGCCGTGGGCGAGGCCCAGGTATGCTTCGTCCTGGGGTTCGTGCCCCCAGTTAAGGCCAATCCATCGACGGTGCATTGCGACAAGCTTGCGAGCCTCGCTGCCTTCCGGTTCGCCATCGCCCATGGCAATCGAGAGCTGGCCCAGAACAGCGCGTTCAAGTTTCTTCATGTCGTTCCATGTCTCGGGGTCCATGTCCAGCAGTGCCTCGTTTGCTGCATCAACGGCCTCGTCACCATAGCGCGCCCGCGCCTCAGCACCGTAGCGCTCCTCGTTTTCCTGCACGGTACGCCAGCGCTCCAGTTGCGGCAGCACGGCTCCCATGAGCGAGACGGCTTCGTCGAGCGACATACCGGTGTTTTGTGCCAGGCGCGGGGCACAATCCTCGATCATTGCCTCCATGGTGGTGTCGTAGGTGTACTTGCCGTGGTCGTAGCACCACTTGCAGTAATGATCGGTCGTGGCGCCGTGAGCATCGGTGCCGCAGTCGTCGGGCGTGAGTATCATGCCGCAGCTCTGGCAATAGTGCTCGGGCATTTCGAGCAGATGGGACAGAGGCTCGCCGGTCACGGCGGCGATGAGCTTCATCATGTCGATGCCAGGGGTGACTTCGCCGCGCTCCCAACGGCTGACGGCCTGGCGTGTGACGAAGAGCTTGGCGGCGAGCTGCTCCTGGGTAAGGCGATGGGCGCGACGGACGGCAATGAGCTTTTCTGCAAAGGCCATAACGGCTCCTTTCTGCTGGTTGATGGCTTAAGCATACGCGGCAGCCGGCACCCTTCCAAGCAACCGTTGGTTGCACGACGGGGACCGCAGCGAAGAATTGCGCGCAACGCCCCACACCTCCATGCCGTACAATGACCGGCATGGAACCTATTGCACACATACGTACCGACCTGCCGCAGAAGTTCGGCATTCCGCGCAACAGCTTTTTGGCGCCCCATCTGCAGGGACGCATCGTCTTTGAGCCGGAATTTGCCTCCAACGCTGCAGTTGAGGGTCTGGACTCCTTCTCTCACCTATGGTTGCTGTGGTGCTTCGAAAACGGAACGCCCGGCGGCACGGCTAAGGACATAGCCGCCGATGCCAAAACGCAGGACAGGTCCGGCACCAACGCAAAATGGTCGAAAACCGTGCGCCCGCCGCGTCTGGGTGGAGCCGAGCGTGTGGGCGTGTTTGCCACACGCAGTCCGTTTCGCCCTAATCCCATCGGGCTCACCTGCGTCAAGCTCAGCCGTGTTGAGCTCACCGATGATGGCCCGATCATCCATATACTGGGGGCCGACCTGCGCGACGGCACGCCCATCTACGACATCAAGCCCTACATTCCATTTGCCGACTGTCACCCGGATGCGACGGGCGGCTGGATTGAGGACGCGCCGTGGCAAGAGCTCGATGTTGAGTTCCCGCAAGCGCTGAAAGATACGGTCCCGCCTACAAAGCTTCCTGGCTTGGTTGAGGTTCTTCGCCAAGATCCGCGCCGCGCAGGTAGCAAGCACGAGTCAAACCGCATTTATCACTTGGCATACGCCGGACTCGACGTGTCTTTTACCGTCGACGGAGCCAGGTTGACGGTAGCCGCCATCAGCGACGCGCGGGACTAACCGGCCTTCCGTCCGTATCCGTCAAAAACAACGCCAAACCCCATGCCAAAACCGCCCATGCTGGTGGACAATAACGCCTACCAAAACAATCCGCTTTGCACGGGAGCTCAGCATGAAATACGACTTCACTTCAATCATCGACCGCCACGGCATGGACGCCATCGCCGTTGACTCCTGGGGTGAGATCCCCGGCATGGCTCCGAACGCACCCGACGAGGGCTTCGACCGCATCCCCATGTGGGTGGCGGACATGAACTTCGCCACGGTGCCCACGGTCCAGGAGTACATCATTCAGCGTGCCCAGCACCCCATGTTTGGCTATTTCGATCCGCGCCCCGAGTATTTCGGCCGCATCATCGAATGGCAGAGTCGCCGCAATGGCGTCGAGGGCCTGCGCCCTGAGCACATCGGCTACGAAAACGGCGTGCTGGGCGGTGTCGTGTCGACGCTGCGCGCGTATGTCCAGCCGGGCGATGCGGTACTGGTCCACAGCCCCACCTACATCGGCTTTACCAAGTCTATCGAAGCCGCGGGCTATCGCATTGTCCACAGCCCGCTTAAGCTCGACGATCGGGGCGTGTGGCGTATGGACTTTGAGGACATGGAGCGCAAGCTCATCCAAAACCATATCCATGCCGCGGTGTTCTGCTCGCCGCACAACCCTTGCGGCCGCGTATGGGAGCGCGGCGAGATCGAGCGCGCCATGGACATCTATCGCCGGCACGATTGTGTGGTGATCTCGGACGAGATTTGGTCCGATATCATCCTGCCGGGTCACAAACATATCCCGACGCAGTCGGTGAGCGAAGATGCCCGCATGCGCACGGTTGCCCTCTATGCACCCAGCAAGACGTTCAACCTGGCGGGCCTGGTCGGCAGCTACCACATCATCTATAACGAGACGTTGCGCGACCGCGTGTGCGCCGTGTCCAACAAGACTCACTACAACGAGATGAACGTCCTCTCCATGCATGCGCTTATCGGTGCCTACCAGCCGCAAGGCTACGAGTGGGTTGATGAGCTCAATGAGGTCATCGAGGGCAACGTCGACTACTTCTGCAACTACGTGGACAAGCATTTTGCGGGCGTGTCCTATTCGCGTCCGCAGGGCACCTACATGGTGTTTCTGGACTGCACCGAGTGGTGCCGCGAGCATGGCCGCGATATTCAGTGGCTGCTCGACGAGGGCGCTCGTGTGGGCGTGGGGTATCAGGACGGCCGCCCGTTCCACGGGCCCTGCCACATTCGCGTGAATCTGGCACTGCCCCTTTCGCGGGTAAAGGAGGCGTGTGAGCGCCTGGACCGCTACGTTTTTGGGGTATAGGGGGGCGCTCGATTCGAGTGCTGCCCCATGCGCCCACGCCGTCAAAATGCGTGGGCGCATGGGGCGCAGAGGGTAGCGAGCGCGTTTTTCGCATTCGCTACTTTTCCTGAATCTGCTTGCCGCAAAGATGCTCAATTGAAATCTCGTAGAGTTGGACGCCCTTGATGTCTTTGGCGATTTCTTCCTCGACTTCTTCGGCAGAAGGGTAGTACTTAAGCGCGAGCTGGCGGACTTTGTCCTCGATAAACGCAGGCGCTTCATCTACCAGGCGGCAACGGCCAAAGACCACAGTGCTCATGACGTAAGGAGCCCAGTCGCCGTCCTTGTACCACTCGTTGCCGTAAACGGTAAAGCAGACTTTATCGTCACGCCTGAGCGAATCGACCTTGTGGCCGGCCTTGGCGCCATGGAAATAAATCTTGTCGTGCTCGGCGTCAAAGAAGTAGTTGACGGGAATGGCATAGGGGTAGCCATCATCGCCGTTGACGGCAAAGACGCCGCGCTTACAGGTGGCGAGCAACTCGCGCGCTTCCTCGTCAGTGATGGCGCGTTTCTTTCGACGTAAGGGCCTAAACATCGTTGGCTTCCTTTCTGGCTGTGCATGGTGGTTGAGCACAAACTATAGCGAAACGGATCCGTATTTCTTGATGCGGGCGAGTATGTTTTTGAGCTTGTTAAAGTCGAGCGGTTTGGGCAGATGGGCGTTCATACCGGCATCGTGTGCCGCCTTGGCGTCCTCGTTGAAGGCGTTGGCAGTGAGCGCGATGATGGGGATGTCGGCTGCATCGGCCTTTTCGCTCAGACGAATCGCGCGGGTTGCCTCGTAGCCATCCATGCCCGGCATCATGATGTCCATCAGGATCGCATCGAAGCTGCCGGCGGGACGACTAACGTATAGGTCGACTGCTTTGTTGCCGTCGGCGGCGCGCGTTACGACGATGCCTTCGCTTTCGAGTAGAGCCTGGGCAATTTCGGCATTGAGCTCGTTGTCTTCTGCCAAAAGGACGTTCATGCCGGCAAGCGAGCAACTGTATGTCTGCTTGGACGCACGTTCTTTTGCCTGAGGGTTCTTGTCGATATCGAGCGGTATCTGGACGTTGAACGTGCTTCCCGCGCCAACCTCACTCGAAATCTCAATCGTGCCGCCCATCATATCGATGAGCGATTTGACGATAGACATGCCAATGCCGGTTCCTTGGAACTTGCTGCGCGCATCGTCGCCTTCCTGGGCAAACGGCTCGTAAATGTGCGTCAAAAACTCGGGCGTCATACCAATGCCGGTATCCGAGACGCTAAAGCAAAACACGGCGTGCTCGTCGTCGACCGGTTTGATGGTCGATGAGAACGTGACGGTGCCTCCGTGCTTGTTGTACTTGATGCTGTTGTCGAGCAGGTTGACAAGGATCTGCCGAATATGGGTGGGGCTGCCGATCATATATTGGTCGACAGCGTAGGGCTCGCTGGTGTCGAGCATGGTTATGCCGCGGTCCGATGCGCGGAGCTTGCACAGTACGAGCGCATTGTCGCACAGCTCTTTAAGGTTGAATGATTCGTGCTCGAGCGTCACTTTGCACTCCTCGATCCTGCCCATCTCGAGGATGTCGTTAATCAGTGACAGCAGGTGATTGGCGGCAACGCGCGCCTTGGCGCGGCTTTCGCGGGCGACCTGCATGTCGCCTTCTCTCAATTCCTCAATTTCGATAAGGCCTAGGATGCCGTTGAGCGGCGTGCGGATGTCGTGGCTCATGCGCGTGAGGAAAGCGGTTTTGGCGGCGTTGGCGGCATCAGCTTTCTGCCGTTCCTCCTGTGCGCGGTAAAGCGACCAGACAAGGATGGCGATGCTGGTGAGCAAGATGCAGATGATAACAGTCGCAATGGCGGTGCGGTTACGATAGAAAAACTGGAACGTGTCCGATTCTTGCGCCGAGTACGATGTGGGGAAATAGCTGTTTGCAGAGAGCGATTCACCTGCATTGACGATGCCCTTATTGATGATTCCCAGCAGCTCGGGCTTGCCGCGCGAAATTAAACACGATAGCTGCGCCGTGTTGGTGAGTTCCTGTGTTTCGAAATCCTCGATGTCGTAGGTGTCGCGGAGAGTTTCCAGGCGCGTGCTGGGGACAATGATGCAACGTGCCTTCCCCTCATTGAGGGCTTTGAGCACCTCGCCGTCATTCGAGTACTCGGTTACTGTTGCGTTCGGGAAGAGACTTTCGAGCTCAAAACGGTTAACGATTGTGCTCTTTGTACAAGCGATGTTCTTAAGGTCGCTGTTCAGGTTTTTGCCACTGTGAATGGCGGTCAGCGAAACCGTTCCCATCGAGTTTGACTGGATGACTCCTGTCTGCTCGGCGAGCCAGTAGTCGCGAAACAATGGCAGGGCGACATCGATGGTTCCGTTGGAAAGGGCTTTGATCATTTGCCTGTTGTTCGAGAGTGCGATTGTTTTGACCGTAATACCAAACTTGTCGTGCAACGTCGTTGCAAGCGAGGCGAGCGATCCTTCCATCTCGCCGTCGTCATTTTGCGTGCAGTAGGGAAGTTGGTTTTTAAGATAGCCGAGCGTGATGGTATTGCCGTTTGCTTTGAGCCAGGTGGTCTCGGGGCCGGTGAGCGATGACGAGCCACTGTTTTGGGTCGAGTAACTCGATTTGACTTCCTCGTTATAGCGCGGGTTATCGCGGGCGATGGTCGTCATGGCGGCGTTGATGTCGTTCATCAGATCGGGGCGGCTTTTGGGAACGGCAAAATAGTAGTCGCTCGAGCCTACGTAGAACATGGGTGACGCATCGGGCGACGAAATGGTATCGTTCATGATGACGGCGTCGACCTCGCCGTCTGCAAGCGCCTCAAAGAGGGCGCTGCCGGTGTCGATTTCTTTATAGGTGCAGGTGACGCCTTCGTCGGCGAGCCACTGCTGGCCGACGATAGTTTGCATAACGCCAGAGTTGCAGCCGATGGTGAGGCCTTGGAGCGCCTGGGGGTCACCCTTGGCCAGATCGTCGCGGTCGGGCCTGGCGTAGATGTAGTAGCGCTCGGTGCCCTCGGGGTTCGAGGAAAAGAGCAGCTTCTGCTCGCGTTCTGCCGAATACGAGATGTTGGGCATGAGGTCGATTTCGCCTGCTTCGAGCATGTCCATAAGCTCGGAGAAGGTGCCGCTAACGTATTCGTATTGCCAGCCCTTTGTGTAATACGAGAGGGTCTGGAGGTACTCGTAGCCCCACCCCGAGAGTCGCTCGCCCGGCATGCCTTCCTGGAAGCCTTTGTTGTTGACGAGCCAGCCAACGCGGACCGTCTTGACCTGCTGGTCGGAGTCGGCGGCAAAGGCGGGGGCGGGCATGACGGTGCTCAGTATGGCGAGCGCGGCAAGCGCGACGGCCAGGGTGCGATATAGAGCCAAGCGAAGGACGGCGGAAGGTTTCACATGAAATCCTATCGAGTTGAGACAGTTTCGCATAAGGATACCAGCTCAGCCTGCCCATTCAGCCGCCGCACCGCTAAACGGTTAGGTAGTCATTGGGGACGTTCTTAACTGACTAGTCGTTTAAGAACGTCCCCAATGACTAGTTCCGTTTGCGGGGGAGGCGTGGGACAATACCGAGCGGATGTGATTGGGCGTCTGGGAAAAGGGGTCGCGATGAACAAGTTGAGGACGCTTGCCGACGTGTTGCGCCAGGCTGGCTTTGCGCGCATCACGGGCCTGTTTCTCGTCTTCTATCTGCTGTGCTCGACGGCCGTCTGGCTGTCCGAGCCCACGACCCTTACGTTTGGCGACGGCCTCTGGTTTAGCTTTGAGACCGTATCGACGATCGGCTTCGGTGATATCCCGGCCGAGACGCCGGTTGCCCGCGCTATCACCGTCGTTTTGAGCGTCATCAGCATCTTCTACATCGCCATGCTCACGGGCGTGGCGGTGAACTACTGCAACACGCTCATCAAGATGCGCCAAAAGGACACCATGGCGCGCTTTATGGATGATCTGGAGCATTTGGAAGAGCTCGATCGTGACGAGCTTGCCGACCTATCGCGCCGTGTGCGCGAATATCGCCGACGCCAACGCTAGAACGGGCGCCGCGCGTCACGACGAGGGGGACTGAATATGAATATCACGGTATACCTGGGTGCCAGCGTCGGCAATGACCCGGCGTTTCTGCCCGCGGTGCAGGAGCTGGGCGACTGGATTGGCGCTAACGGACACGCGTTGGTATACGGCGGGTCCAAGTCGGGTCTGATGGGTGCGCTCGCCGATAGCGTACTCGAGGCAGGTGGACACGTGACGGGTGTTGAACCGAGCTTTTTTATCGAGGCCGAGTTTCAACATGACGGTATCGACGACCTCATCGTGACGAGTGACATGGCCGAACGCAAGGCCAAGATGATTGAGCTCGGTGACGCGTTCATCGCCTTTCCCGGTGGGACGGGTACGCTCGAGGAGATTGCCGAGGTCATGTCCGCCGTGTCGTTGGGGCATCTCGATGCGCCGTGCATTCTGTACAACCTTGGGGGCTACTACAACGATCTTAAGGCGTTGCTCGAGCACATGATTGATAAAGGGCTTTCGAGCCCGAGGCGCCAGCACGGCATCTACTTTGCCGACGATTTGCGCGAGATTGCCTCGATTATCAACGGATAAGTCTTGAGCCTGCCCCACTATGACTCCCAATGGTGCCGTTTGCGGCGCAGACGGTTGGCTCGTTCGGGTAACGCTCGCTCTACAATAAAACGTATCTTTGCCGAATTTGACCACGGGAGGTCCCGATGGATAGTCTTGCAAAACCCAAAAACCGTGCGCTGTTTTTAGTTAGCGTTGCCGTGACCGGTGCGTTCGCAGGCGCCGCGGTCTGGCTGTTCTTTTTTGCGATGGAGCACGGTGTCGACTATCTATGGACCGAGATTCCGCACGCGCTGGGCGTCGCTTCGCCTGAGCTCGCGAGCGGCCCGTTCGGTTTTCTGCCGTACCCGTTTTTTGTCTGCTTGCTGGGCGGCCTGCTGATCGGTCTGTACGAAAAGATTACGGGCACCAAGACCGATGACCTCAACCAGGTGATGGCCAAGGTTAAACAAGACGGTCGCTACCCGTACGACAACCTCGGCAAGCTTTCGCTTGCGGCATTGCTGCCGCTGCTGTTTGGCGGAAGTATTGGACCGGAGGCCGGCCTGACCGGAGTTATCGCGGGTCTGTGCAGCTGGGTCGGCGACCGCATGCGTCGCTTTGGCGCCGAGTTTAGGGAGCTCACGCTGCTGGGCACCCAGGCTGCCCTGACGGCGCTCTTTACCGCGCCCGTGTTTGGCTTTGTGGCGCCGCTCGCCGGTAGCGCCGACGGCCAGGGCGCTGGCGAGGACTCCGCGTCCGATGAGATCACCATCAAGCTGCCCAAGGCGCAAAAGACGGTGGTCTACGGCATTGCGATTGCCGGCGGTCTGGGCACCTACCTGCTGCTCGGCCAGCTTGTGGGCGGTGGCATGGGCATGCCGAGGTTCGAGGCTGCCGTGGTGGGCAATCTGGAGCTTATCTGGCTCATCCCTCTGTCGCTGATCGGAACAATCTGCGGCTGGCTGTACTTTGTCTCTGAGCACGCGAGCGAAGCGCTTGCTCATGCAATAGGGGAGCGTCCTGTCGTCAAGGCCATGCTAGCCGGTCTGGCGCTCGCCATCTGTGGCACGGTTCTGCCCTACACCATGTTTGCCGGCGAGACCCAGGCCGACGTGCTCATGGAAACCTACCTGACCATTCCCGCTGGCGTGCTTATCGCGACCGGTCTTGTTAAGGCCATGCTGACGCCCGCCCTCATCAACCTTGGTTGGCGCGGAGGCCACTTCTTCCCGGTTATCTTCTCGGGCGTGAGCCTGGGCTACGGCCTTGCCATCCTCATCGGCGCCGATCCGGTCTTTTGCGTTGCCGTCTGCACGGCATCGACGATGGGTGCGGTCATGCGCCAGCCGGTCATGGTCGTAGGCCTGCTGCTCATGTGCTTCCCACTCAAGGGCATCGTCTGCATGATCATCGCCGCCGTTATCGCCGCCGGTATCCCGCTACCCAAGCCGCTGCGCAAGTAGTACGGTGGCGCACGCCAGGGACATGCCGTTTGCCACGGATTTGCGGGGAGGGGCGGCGATCGCGCCCTTCGTGGATTGAGACTCGCGTGGCTACAGATCGCGTGCTCGATAGACCTTGGTGCTGACGGTGCAGCTGATTGCACATAGCGCGAGGGCTAGCACGGCAATTCCTGCGCACAGACCGCCAAGGACGGCAGGATCGGGATTCGCTCCGGCAATCGACATGAGCCAGTTGCTAATGGGGTTAGAAGAGCTCAGCATTGCCATGGTACCGCAGCCCATCAGGGCAAACAGGCCGACGGAAAGGCGCAGCGCCTCCATGTGTCCAAATCGAAAGAACAGCGGCTGTGCCAGAAACACCATCATGAGGGAGATGAGCATCGATGCGGCGGAGGCTATTGTGGTCTCAAAGACGATCTGTCCCGTCGAGGGGATACCCGCGCTGTTGAAGAGCGGGATGGAGACGATGCTCAGAAGCGCGGCGGCGCACGCCATGACGGCCGAGAAGACAATGATGCTCAGGTAGCGTGCACAGATGATGTCTTTGCGCGAGAGGGGCAGCGTTGCCCGATAGCGCTCCCATCCGTTTTGATTGTCGTAGCCGGCCAGCGAGTTCATGACCACGATGGGCGACATGGCACTGACCGCGCAGGCGCCGGCGCTCATACCGGAATCGCCATCCGATGCGTTGGCGAGGGTCAGTACGACGAAGATGAACAGGCCGACGCCCGCGATGCTCGGGACAAGCGTGCGGACGATGGCGAGCTCAGACATAAAGGCGCGTTTCATTTCGAAGCCCCTTTCAGTATGAGGCGAAGATAGTCATCAATGGTTGCCCGGTCGCAGGGAATCTCGGGGAAGGCCTCGAGCGCCTCGCGACGGTTGGGTACGAGCACGTCCACGCTATAGGCGTGGTGGGCGGCACGGGCGCCTTCGACGCAAGCCATAAGCTCTGCGGCCTGTGCTTGGGTGCAGTGGGCGATGCCGGCTCGGTCGGTAATGTCCTCGCGCGGCAGGTCAAACACAATCGAGCCGTTATCGATGCAGATGACGCGGTCGGCAGTGCGATCGAGGTCGGATGTAATGTGGCTCGAGAGCAGCACGCTGTGCTGGCCGTCGGCGACAAAGGCAAGCAACTCGTCGAGCAGTTCCTCGCGTGCCATGGGATCGAGGCCCGCGGTGGCTTCGTCCAAAACGAGCAGCTTGGCATTGTGGCTGAGCGCACAGGCGAGCTGCAGCTTCATGCCCATGCCGCGGGAGAGGTCCTTGACCTTCGTCTTGGGATCGAGGCCAAATCGGTCGATGAATCCGGCGAACGTTTCGCAGCTCCACGTGGGGTATGCCGGGCCTACGAGCTTCTCGACCTGGCCCACCTTGAGCGTGGAGGGGAAGGGACACGTGTCCAGGACAAGCCCGATGCGGGAGCGCAGGTGGCGCTGCGTCTCGTCGGGCGCGTTGGCGTCGCAGCGCTGTCCAAGCAGATGCACCTCGCCGGCATCGGGCTTTATAAGCCCAAGCGCGGCGCGAATGGTCGTCGTCTTGCCGGCGCCATTTGCGCCCACAAAGCCAACGATCTGGCCGGGCTCCATGGCAAGTGTGACGTCGCGCAGTGAAAAGCGGTCGCTCACGCGGCGCGATACACCTTTGAGTTCTAGCAACTTTTGCATGGTATAGCCTTTCTTGCAGATGGCTACTGCATGGTTTCGGGGGCTACGAGGTCGAGCATCTCGTGCAGCTTGTCGCGCGTGACGCCCAAGGCTTCGGCTTGGCTCGCCGCTTTCGCAAGCAGCTCTTCGATATGGCAGAGCTGGTTTTCGCGAAAGAGTTTTTGGTTGCCCTCGGCGACAAAACAGCCCTTGCCCTGCACGGTGCAGATAAAGCCGAGTTGCTCCAGGTCGGCGTAGGCGCGCTTGGTGGTGATGACACTCACGCCAAGATCGCTCGCGAGTGCACGGATGCTGGGGAGTTTGGCTCCCGCAGCGAGCGCGCCCGAAAGGATCTGAGCTTTGACTTGCGAGGCTATTTGCTCGTAGATGGGCTTGTCGCTCGAATTGGATAGGATGATGTCCACAGCGGCTCCTTAGCTGTTGGGCTACACGTGTATATAACCGGTAAGCACAGTATATATACACTATGTACAGTTACGCAAGAGACAAATTCGGATTGGGCCGGCTACCCAGGCCCCAACTGATGAATTTGTCCTGATAGGCGCCCTAGAGCGGGATTTCGCGGCTACAATAGTGCGGTTACATCGACGTAATGCACTCAATGCAAGAAAGGATCCGCATGGCAAGCCTGTCGGATGAAATCTCGTCGCGCCGCACATTCGCGATCATCAGCCACCCGGACGCCGGTAAGACCACGCTTACCGAGAAGCTGCTGCTCTATACCGGCAGCATCCAGACTGCCGGTTCGGTCAAGGGCAAGAGCTCGGCCAAGCACGCCGTCTCGGACTGGATGGACATCGAGAAGGAGCGCGGCATTTCCGTTACCTCCTCGGTGCTGCAGTTCACCTATAATGGCGCCTGCGTCAACATCCTCGATACCCCCGGCCACCAGGACTTCTCGGAGGATACCTACCGTACCCTTATGGCCGCCGACGCCGCAGTCATGGTCATCGACGGCGCCAAGGGCGTCGAGGCCCAGACCAAAAAGCTCTTTAAGGTCTGTACGCTGCGCCATATTCCCATCTTCACCTTTGTGAATAAGCTCGACCACGAGGCTCGCGATCCGTTTGAGCTCATGGAAGAGATCGAGAACGTCCTGGGTATCAATACGTATCCCATGAACTGGCCGATCGGCAGCGGCCGCAACTTCCGCGGCGTGTTCGACCGTCAGACCCGTCGCGTTATCGCCTTTGAGGGCGACGGTCATGCCAACGCCACCAAGAAGGTCGCCGAGGTCGAGGCCGAGCTGGGCGATCCTTCCATGGATGAGCTCATCGGCGAGGAGAACCACAAGAACCTAATAGACGATATCGAGCTGCTCGATGGTGCCGGCGACGAGCTCGACTTGGATGCCGTGGCCTGCGGCAAGCTGAGCCCGGCGTTCTTTGGCTCGGCGCTCACCAACTTTGGTGTGGAGCCCTTCCTCAAGGAGTTCCTGCGTCTGGCTCCGACGCCGCGCGCCTATACCGATACGCTTACCAGCGAGCCGGTCGATCCCTGCCGCGACGACTTTAGCGGCTTTGTGTTTAAGATCCAGGCCAACATGGACAAGAACCACCGCGACCGCATCGCCTTTGTGCGCATTTGCTCGGGCAAGTTCGAACGCGGCATGGACGCCTTCCACGTGCAGGGCAACCGCAAGCTTAAGCTTGCTACGGGCACGTCGATGATGGCCGATGACCGCGCCATCGTGGACGAGGCGTACGCGGGCGATATCGTGGGCCTGTTCGATCCGGGTATCTTTAGCATCGGTGACACCGTGTGCTCTGGCAAGCGCCACGTGCAGTATCCGCAGATCCCGACGTTTGCCCCCGAGATGTTCGCTCGCATTACGCAGGTCGACACGCTCAAGCGCAAGCAGTTCGTCAAGGGTATGGAGGAGCTTGCCCAGGAGGGCGCCATCCAGATCTTCCGCGAGCTTGGTGCCGGCATGGAGAGCGTCATCGTGGGCGTGGTCGGCGTACTGCAGTTTGAGGTGCTCGAGCGCCGCCTCAAGGCCGAATATCGTGTTGAGGTTCGTCGCCAGCCGCTGCCCTATACGGACATTCGCTGGATCCAGAACGACCCTGATACCATTGACATTCCGGCTCTTTCGCTCACGCGCGACACCCTGCGCGTCGAGGACATGCGCGGCGGTAAGCTGCTGCTGTTCACGAGCCCGTGGAACGTGGATTGGGCAACTGACCACAACCCCGACCTTATCCTGTCGGAGTTTGGCAACGTAGCCTTTTAACGCACCAGTGCGGTGGCCCTGCGGGGCCGCCGCGCCGATTGCTTGCCTGATGCCGCGTGAGCGGCTATCATACCCACCGTCGTCTCAAGACCGAGACGTTCGAGCAGTTCGGGTCCGATATCCTGCTCGTTAAACCTAAAACCAAAGGAGCACATAATGATCAAGAAGGTCATGGAGGACTACAAGGTCCTGTTGCGGAGCATTCCCGCGGCAACGGTTTCGCTGTTTTTCGTGAGCGTCATCATGATGAACCTGCTGGCCAACAAGGAGCTTATCAGCCTGCCGTATCTGGCGCTCGACTGCGGCTTTGTGGTGAGCTGGGTTTCGTTTTTGTGCCAGGACATGATCTGCAAGCGCTTTGGCGCCAAGGCATCCATCAAAATCTCTATCCTCGCGCTGCTGGTCAACCTGGCCGTGAGCCTGTGCTTTTGGGCATGCTCGCTCACGCCCGGCATGTGGGGCGCCTACTACGACACCGGCATGATCGAGGTCAACAGCGCCCTTAACGCCACCATTGGCGGCACCTGGTACGTGGTGCTGGGCTCTTCGCTGGCAATGCTCGTTTCTGCCGTGGTTAACTCCACGCTCAACCAGTCGCTCGGCCGTATGCTCAAAAAGAATAACTTTGCGAGCTTCGCCTTCCGCTCCTATGTGTCCACGGGTGTTGGCCAGTTTGTCGACAACCTGGTCTTTGCCATTGTGGTGAGCCACACGTTCTTTGGTTGGACCTGGGTGCAGGTTCTTATGTGCTCGCTGACCGGCGCTGTTGCCGAGCTGCTGTGCGAGGTCTTCCTGAGCCCCGTGGGCTACAAGGTCGTGCGCGGCTGGGAGCGCGAGAATGTGGGTGCCGAGTACCTCGAGCGTCACGCAACCGCCTAAGGAGCAAGCATGCGGGTTTTGATCACGGGCGCTTCGGGCGGTATCGGAGCCGCGTGCGTGCAGCGCTTTTTGGACGAGGGCCACGAGGTCGTGGGCTTTGATCTGCTGCCGGCGGCGATCGAACACGAGCGCTACCGCCATCTGATCGTTGATGTCCGCGAGCCTGACTCGTTTCCAGGCGACCTTGAGCCCCAAGTAATCGTGAACGTTGCCGGTACGCAGGATTCGGCCGACGACATTGCCGCCAACCTGTGTGGCACCATCAACGTGACCGAACGCTACGCCTTTGTGGGGGAGGGGCTTGCCGCCAAGCCGACAGCGGCTATCAAATCCGTGGTCAATGTGGGGTCGGCGAGCGGACATACGGGATCGGAGTTTCCCGCCTATGCCGCCAGCAAGGGCGGCGTTATCGCCTACACCAAGAACCTTGCAAACCGCCTAGCACCGCAGGCCATCGCCAACAGTGTGGACCCGGGCGGCGTTATCACGCCGCTCAACCGTTGCGTGATGGAAGACGAGCACCTGTGGAACCAGATTATGGAGCTCACGCCGCTTAAACGCTGGGCCACCGCCCAAGAGATCGCCGAGTGGATCTACTTTGTGGGCGTGACCAACCGGTTTATGACCGGGCAGAGCCTGCTGATCGATGGCGGCGAGGCCGGCCGCACCCAGTTTATCTGGCCCGAGTAGAAAACGCGCCCGATGGAAATCCGTCGGGCGCGTTTTTGACGTATTGATTTTTAGCCGAGGCAAGTCCAGTTGACGGGGGTCGAGCCGTGCTGTTCGAGTAGCCGATTGGCTGCCGAGAAGGGGCGCGACCCTATAAAGGCGGGGAGTTCTACCGTGGCACGGTTGGCCGAAAGCGGCGAGGGGTGCGTGGAGGCCAGGCAGAACTTGCCGGTCGCCTTGCCCGCGCCGGTCGCGGCGAGCTTGCCCTCGACCATCTGCTGGGCAAAGCGGCCCCATGCCAAAAAGACTACCGGTTGGGGCAGCTGACAGCAGCGTTCGATAACGTAGTCGGTGAGCGTGCTCCAGCCCAGTTTGGCGTGCGAGTTCGCGGCATGCTCGCGCACAGTGAGCGTGGTGTTGAGGAGCAGGACGCCCTGTTGTGCCCATGGCGTTAGATCTCCCGTGGCGGGAATGGGGCAACTCAGATCGGCTTTGAGTTCCTTGTAAATGTTGCGCAGACTCGGCGGCAACTTGGTTTGCGTCGCGGGGACCGAGAACGACAGCCCCATGGCCTGGTTGGGTCCGTGATAGGGGTCTTGACCCAAGATGACAACCTTGACCTGGTTGGCCGGCGTGTAGGCGAGGGCATTGAGGATGTCGTCTTGTGCCGGGTAGATAGTCTGCTCGGCACGCAAAAGGGCGATGCGCTCGAGCAGCTGGTTCGTAGTGTTACGTACCGGTTGCGGTGCATCGCCCAACCAAGTTGCTATGTTGCGGTCGCGGGTCGCGGCGTCCATGGCGCTCCTTTACGTCAGATGCTCTGTCGGTATCTATTGTAAAGGCGCACCGGTTGCCTTTATGCCGCGGCTGTATGAAGAGCGGGGTCTACGAGACGTGCTCGGGCGCTCCTGTCATGCGAGCCTGTCCATGTGCGCGGAGGCGCGGAAGCTCGACGGTTGCCACCATGACGCCGGTGAGGATGAGGGCGGCGCCAAAGAAGGCGATGGGACTCAGGACCTCGCCGACCAGGAAGAACGAGAAGACGGCGGAGCAGACCGGCTCGAGCGAGAAGGCGAAGCCGGTAGTCTCGGCGGGCACGTGGGGCTGCACGAGCGTCTGGGTGATAAAGCCGTAGGCAGAGCAGATGAGTGCGAGGGCAACGACGACCACGATCTCGCTGGGCGTACTGGGAAGCGTGAAGCCGCCAAAGGTGAATGCGGCGATGCCCGAGAACAAGCCGCCAAAGCCCAGCTGCCAAACGCCCAGAGCAAGCGGATCGACTTCTTCGACAAACCGCTTGGCGACAATGATGTGTCCAGCGTAGATAAAGGCGGAGAGCAGCATGATGAGCGCGCCGGGATTCAGACTGGTAAAGTCGGCGCCCGAGAGCAGCAGCATGCCGCAGGTGACGATGGCCGTGCCGATGAGCACCTTGCGCTCGGGGGCGCGACGCAGCAGGGCGGCGTTGGCAAACGGCACGATCACGACCGTCAGGCTCTGCAAAAAGCCGGCGGTGGAGGCGGAGGTGAGGCTGGAGCCCAGGCACATGCAGGTGAGCTCGGTTGCCATAATGGCGCCGATGATGGCGGCGCGGACCATAAGGTTACGGTTGATGCGCAACGCGTGCTTGTGGAAGAGCAGCAGGCAAGCCGCAAAGGCGATGATGCAGCGCAGCGCGACGATGCTCGTGGCGTTCATGCTGTCCATGCCGATCTTCATAAGGGGATACGAAAAGCCCCATGCGACGGGAACGGAAAATGAGAGCGCGATTGCTTTTTTGCGATCCATGGGACTCCTTTTGTTACAGAACGGTTTCGCAAAAAGGATTCTGCTCCCAGATGTGGATGTAGTAAAGCGAATGTATCTTCAGTATGATTAAGAAATGCTAATGTTGACAGAAAAAGCCCTGGCAAAACGTTTTACGGCAACATCGATGGGGAGGCACGATGGCATCGCGGTATCAGATTGTATGTATGGTGGTCGATTGCGGCAGTCTGAAACGTGCGGCGGACGAGCTGGGCTATACGCAAAGTGCGGTGAGCCAGGCCGTCAAGGCGCTCGAGCGCGAGCTGGGTACCACGCTTATCGAGCGCGGTAAGCAGGGTGTGTCGCTTACGCGCGATGGCAAGCAGTATCTGCCGTATCTGCGACAGATCGTAACTGCCGAGGCCGAGCTTGAGGGCAAACGTCAGGAGTTGCTGGGACTCTCCTCGACTGATATTCGTATCGCGACGTTTACCAACGTGAGTCGTACCGTGCTGCCGCGTGTGATCCGCGACTTTGGTGCGCTGCACCCGGGCGTACGCTTTACCCTCAAGCAGGGCGATTACACGCGCAACGCTCAATGGGTGCACGATGGCGTGGTTGACTTTTGCTTTACGGCGCGCGGGTTTACCGCTGGGCTCGAGAAGCGCGTGGTCTATCACGACGAGTTGGTGGCATTGTTGCCGACCGCGCATCCGCTGACGGCAAAGGAAAAGGTGACACTTGCCGACCTGGCGTCCGAGCCGTTTGTGCTGCTGGATGAGGGCGAACAGAGCCTGGTGCTCGATGCATTCGCGGCGCATGGGCTGTCGCCACACGTGACGAGTGAGGTAACCGACGACTACACCATCATGGCGATGGTGGAGGAGGGCCTAGGCGTGAGTATGCTGTATCGTCGTACCGTTGAGGGCATGCGGGCCGATATTCGTGTACGTCCCATCGTGCATGCTCCCTCGCGCGACGTGGTGGCAGCTTGGCGTAGCTGGGATACCATGCCTATCGCCACGAGGCGTTTTATCGACTATATGAGCTCGCATATTGTCAATTAATGACTGGCGTGGTGTTGAGTGCGGTGTTTAGCGGGCTGTCGCTTTGGCTTGGGTGGCGCGATAGGTGCGTGCCGGGTGGCAAAGTAGTACCGCCACGACCATAAAGAACGCCGTGGTGCCCAGACTGATGGGGTAGACCATCATAATGTTCGCAAAGGTGCGGAAGTGCGGGAACACGCAGAATACCCAATAGAAGCGGATGCCGCAGACGCAGATCATGGTGATGAGGGCGGGCGTGAGCGAGATACCAAAGCCGCGAAGGTAGCCTGACATGTTTTCGTAGAACATGCTAAAGGCATACGCCGGGAAGATCGAACACACGCGGATATAGCCGATCGAGACGATGTTGGGATCGCTGTTAAAGAGCGACAAGATCTCGCGCCCCAGGCCGACAATAACGATAATCGTGGTGAGTGCAACGATACCGCCTTCGACCAGGCAGACCTTGAGCGTTTTAGTGCAGCGGCCGATCTGGCGGGCACCGTGGTTTTGTCCCACAAAGGTAGTGCAAGCCTGGCTAAAGCTGTTGAGCAGGTTGTAGCACACGTACTCCAGGCTCATGGCGGCGCTCGATGCCGCCATGACCTCGGTGCCCAAGCTGTTGATGGCGGACTGGATGATGATGTTGGCGACGGCAAACACGGCGCTTTGGATGCCGGCGGGCAGGCCGATCTTGACGATGCGCTTGAGGGCGACGGGGTCGATAGCCAGGTCGCGAAGGGTGACGCGGACGACGGAGTCGGTCTTGAGCAGGCGAATAAAGAGCGTAGTGGCGCTGACGGTGTAGGCGATGGCGGTGGCGATGGCGACACCCGCGACGCCCCAGTGGAGTACGGGGACAAAGATGAGGTCCAGACCAATGTTGAGGACGGTGGATACGGCAAGCGCCTGCAGCGGCATGCGGGTGATGCCGACGGAGCGGAAGATCGCGGCCTCAAAGTTGTAGAGCAAGATCGAGGGCATGCTGAGCAAAAAGACGCGCAGGTAGAGCGAAGCGAGGGGCATAGTCTCGGCGGGAACGTTGAGCGCGGCGAGCATGGGCTCGGCAAAGATCTCGCCCAGAGCGATGACGACAAAGCCCACAAGTGCCATAAGAATCGAGGTATGGACGGCGCGTTTGACCATGTTCTGATCGTTGCGGCCGATAGCATTGGCGATGACCACGTTGGAGCCAAGCGACATGCCGATAAACAGGTTGAGCATAAGACTGGTAAGCGGAACATTGGAGCCGACCGCCGCCATGGCGAGGGTTCCCTGGTCGCCCGAGAAGTTACCGATAATGACCGTGGCGATGAGGTTCGACAGCTGCTCCAAGATGCTCGTGGCGGCCACGGGGAAGGCGAACAGGGGAATATTGCGCCACAGCGATCCGGTGGTCATGTCAATATGCTTAGATACGGTATCAGCCATACGCTCTCAATCTCTAACGTGCTATATCGTGCTTATTTGCGCAGACGATGATACTCCTAATCGACTAGTCGTTGGGGGCGTTCTTAAACGACTAGTCATTCAAGAACGTCCCCAATGACTAGGCGGGGAAGGCGTGCGACAATGGTGGGCGTTGTGTTGTTCGCGCTAAGGAGTTGCCATGTTGTTGTGTCCCGTTTGCCATGAGCCACTGGTGGATAACGAGCGCGGTGCTGCATGCGCGGGCGGACACCGGTTTGACCGTGCGCGCGAGGGCTATCTGTACCTACTGCGCTCGTCCAAGAGCGGCGACTCCATGGGCGATCCCAAGTCGCAGGCGCGCAGTCGTCGTGACTTTCTGAACCGCGGATACTATGCGCCGTTGCGCGATGCGATGGTTGAGCTGGTGCACGAGCGGGTGTCTGGGCGTGCAGCGTCTGCGAACGGCCCCATGACGCTGCTCGATATTTGCTGCGGCGAGGGCTACTACACCAGTGCCATGGGCGCGGTGCCGGGCGTAGATGCTTACGGTTTCGACCTGGGCAAAGAGATGGTGCGCCTTGCCGCCAAGCGCGGCGATGCGACCTACTTCGTGGCCAACATGAAGGATATCCCCGTGGCTGATGGCGCCTTCGATATGGTGACCGAGCTCTTTGCTCCCTTTAACGAGCGCGAGTTTGCCCGCGTGCTGGCACCCGAAGGTTCGCTCTACACCGTGGTGCCAGGTGCCCGTCATCTGTTTGGGCTCAAGGAGGTGCTCTACGACACGCCATATCTCAATGACGAGAAGCTGCCGAAGACTACCGAGCTCGAGTTAGTAGGAACGCAGCGGGTGTCTGCGAACATAACGCTCCAGACCCAGGCCGACATCGAGGCGGTGTTCCAGATGACGCCGTACTACTACCGCACGCGCCCTGCCGACAAGGAGCGCCTGGCAAATTTGGATACCCTTCAAACCGACATCGACTTCATCATCGCCGAGTACCGCCACAGCTAACAACCTGCCAAAAAAGGGACAGGTTTATCTTGGTAGGTTTTATCTGGGCAAACGTAAAGGGCCGACCGCGGAGATGCGCGATCGGCCCTTTTTAGTTGCTTGGCTGCAGAGGCTATGAGAAGCGAGCGCTTACAGGCGGTCCTTGTTCTCGGCCTTAACGGCGTGTGCCTGCTGAACAAAGAACAGGTCGTACACCACGATGACAAAGGCGCCAAAGTTGATGGCGTCGCCGCCAAACGCGGGAAGCGTGAGCACCGCTTGGGCAAGCGTGGCGACCGCGGCAACAATACCGAGCTTAAACGCGCCGTCCACCTGCGAAGGCTTGTTGGCGCCCTTGATACCGGCGACGCCTGCGGCAAGGTCGACGAGACCCTTGGCGATAAGCACGACCGCTGCGAGCGTGGCGTACGAACCGTACGTGGAATCGAGACCGCCCGTGGCGATACCGATGCCGGCGGTGACGAGGCTGGCGATGCCCAAAACAAAGTAGATGAGAGCAAGGATTTTGAGAGTCTTGCGAGTGAAGCTCATGGCTGGTCCTTTCGATACGAGTACGCCAACTTGGCGCACCCAATGTACTGCACATATGGTGAAGCACATTGTAGTTCAACGGGGCGATGCATGCGTTTGAAAGCGTCTCTTGCCTGTGCGGTCCAACCTTTCAAAAAGGAAAGCTGGGCGTAAGCCAAATCGATGGCAGCGTATGCGCGGCGCTGCGATGATGGGGCCATGGTAAGAGCTAGACCGAAGGAGGAACCATGATGTACGGAGCAGAGCAGGTACGTGAGGCGCGGTCGTTGGGAAGGCGCATGAGTGATTCCGTGATCGCTACTGTGTGCACGGGATTGATGGCGGTGCTTTGTATTGCGATGCTGTGGGCCATGTCGCATGTGGGACAATAGCGGACGGTTGGGTGCCGACACAAACGGTGCTCACGTATTCGTTTTGCTTGCTAAGGAGTACCCATGGGCGTCGTCGATCCCTTTTCTGTTGCTCGGTCCGCGGGGCTTGAGCTGATCGGGAAGTCCGAGGGCCTCACACTCACCGACGGCACGATGGAGCTGCGTGCCGATTTTGGCCGCATGCTTCCACGGCTCAAGCAGGGCCGTCTGCAGCAAGAACTGCTGGTAAAGGCTGCGCGCGCAAAAGGCATCGAGAGCCCATGGGCGATTGACGCCACGGCAGGCTTTGGCGAGGATTCGCTGCTGCTGGCGGCCGCGGGCTTTACCGTCGATCTGTATGAGCAGGATTGCGTGATCGCGGCGCTCCTCAAGGATGCTTTGGATCGCGCGGCAGATGATCCGGCGCTTGCGACAGCCGTGGCGCGCATGCGCTTACATGCGGGCGAGGACAGCATTGCCGGCCTTTACCATACAGCTGAGCTGATCGGGCGGGGCGAGCTCACCGCTCCCGACGTGGTGTATCTGGACCCCATGTTTCCCGGACGCACCAAGAGCGCGGCGGTTAAAAAGAAATTCCAACTCTTGCACCATCTGGAGCAGCCGTGCGCCGATGAGGAGACGCTGGTTGAGGCTGCGCTTGCGGTGCACCCGCGCAAGTTGGTTATCAAGCGGCCGGTGAAGGGGCCACTGCTTGCCGGTGTTAAGCCGAGCTATCAACTTGCGGGCAAGGCCGTTCGTTACGATGTCTTGGTGCCGCCGCGCCCGTAGCTTGCGTGCGATGGTTGGCGCTCCGTCGGTGCCGTGCCGATGCGGTGCCTATTTCCAAGGGTGCGATGTCAGGTGCCAGCCGCCGCAGTATTCGCATTTGTAGCAGGCCAAACCGCGCCGCCCGCGGCTTTCGCAGTCGGCCATAACTGCCTCGGCCTCGGCGCGCGTGTCGTAACGGTTTTTGCGTTCGCACGATTTGTAGCGCCAGGCCTCGTCGCGCTCGGCGTTCAGGGCGTCGCGGCGCTCGTCTTCGCGCGCAAACAGGTCGCTCATATCGCCGCCCGTGGCAGCGCCCAAAAACTCGCTTTTGGCTTTTGACCAAGCGGCTCGCTTTTTGCTCCCCATCTGCTTCGTGCCCCTCTCCAAACGCTGGTATCATTGCCCAATCAAAGTGATACCAATAAACGTGAGGTCGCCGCGTGATGATCAGAAAAACCCTCGATACCGACATTCCCGCCGTCATGGCTATCTATGACACGGCCCGCGCCTTTATGCGCGCGCATGGCAACGCCACGCAGTGGCCCGAGGGCACGCCTTCTGCCGAGCAGCTGGCTGCCGATATCGCCGCCGGTGGCAGCTATGTGTGTGAAGTCGACGGCCGCGTGGTGGCGACGTTTGCCTTTTTACCGGGCCCGGACGAGTGCTATGACGTAATTGAGGACGGGCAATGGCGCAGCGACACTCCGTACGCCGTGCTGCACCGTGTGGCGTCCGACGGCACCGCGCACGGTATCGCGGCCGCGATGTTTGCCTTTGCCAAAGAGCGTGCCGATCACCTGCGTATCGACACGCATCAGGATAACCTGCCCATGCAGGGTGCGAGTATTAAGGCGGGGTTTGAGCGCGCCGGCATCGTGTATGTGTCCGACGGCACCCCGCGCGTGGCGTTTGACTGGCTGCGTGAGGCATAAGAGCGGGGACGCGTGTCAACAATTTGCACGAACGAAAATGGCCCCGGGTGGGGCCATTTTCGTTCGCTGACTGTTTTGCAAGCCGGCTTTCGCAAGGCGCGAACCTACGAAAATCGCCGCGCGGCAACGCAGGGCGATGAGCTCGGTCGGGGGATAGGGCCCGCTTCGCCCACCGGCCCGTAAATTGTATCATCCAGTGTGGAGCGTGAACGCCCGTTGCCGCGTGCGATGGGCTTGCAATAAGAGGAGAGCCATGTCGAAGCAAGCGGTCGTTGGAATCTTGGCGCATGTCGATGCCGGCAAGACCACGTTGGCCGAGGCCATGCTGTTCAACGCGGGCCGCATTCGCAAGCGTGGCCGCGTGGACGATGGCGATTCGCATCTGGACACTAACACGATCGAGCGCGAGCGCGGCATCACGATTTTCTCGTCGCAGGCCGTGCTCGACCACGGCGATACCCACGTCATGCTCGTGGATGCTCCCGGCCATGTCGATTTTTCTGCCGAGGCGGAGCGCACACTGTGTGCCCTGGACTACGCGATTCTGGTGGTGGGCGCCAACGATGGCGTGCAGGGGCACACCGAAACCCTGTGGCGCCTGCTTGCACGCTATGACATCCCGACGTTCATCTTCATCAACAAGATCGATTTGGAGAATCCCGGCCGCGATGTTTTGCTGGCACAACTCGGGCAGCGTCTTTCCGAGGGCTGCCTGGATGCCAACGAGCTGCTGGCGGGCGGCGCCGTTCAGGAGGACGCTGCTGCGTTGGACGAAGCGGCGCTCGAGGAGTTTCTTGAAGCGGGTGAGCTTTCTGTCGCAACGCTGTCGCGCATGGTTGCCGAGCGCAAGCTCTTTCCCTGCTTTGCCGGCTCGGCGCTCAAGGACCAAGGCGTTGACGAGCTACTGGATGGTATATGCGCGCTGATGCGTGAGCAGGCGTGGCTCCCGGAGTTTGCCGCGCGCGTCTATCGTGTCAGCCGCGGGGATCGTGGCGAGCGCTTGGCTTGGGTTAAAGTGACCGGCGGCACGCTGCGCGCAAAACAGATGATCAGCGGGCATTCCAGTGCCGAGGCGTGGGAACAGAAGGTCGATCAGGTACGCATCTATAACGGCGAGAAGTATGAGCTTGCCCAAGAAGTTGCTGCTGGCGGTATTTGCGCCGTGACGGGTCTTGCGCACGTTCGCCCAGGGGACGCCCTGGGCACGGAGCCCGCGGGCGATGCGCCCGTCATCGCTCCGGTCCTCACCTATACGGTGCTGCCGGGCGAACACGACGTTCATGCGGTGTTTAAAGCGCTGAGTGAGTTGGCGGACGAAGATCCCATGCTCGGCGTAAGCTGGAATACGCATCTTGAGCAGATCCATTTGCAGTTGATGGGCGCCGTGCAACTCGAGGTCGTGCAGCGGGTTTTGGCCGATCGCTTTGGCCTTTCGGTTGCGTTTGAGCCCGGCGGCATTCTCTATAAGGAGACTATTTCGCGGCCGGTCGAGGGCGTGGGCCACTTTGAGCCGCTGCGCCACTATGCCGAGGTGCATCTGCGCCTGGAGCCGTTGCCGGCGGGTTCGGGTGTGCAGTTTGGCACCGTGACCTCGACCGACGAGCTCGATCTTAACTGGCAGCGTTTGGCACTCACCAACGCTATGGAGCGCGACCACCTGGGCGTGCTGACGGGCTCGCCCATCACCGATGTGCGCATTACGCTCACGGGCGGCCGCGCGCATGCCAAACACACCGAGGGCGGCGATTTTCGCCAGGCCACGTATCGCGCGATTCGCCAGGGTTTTATGCAGGCGCGCGAGGTCGGCGCAGACGTGTTGCTGGAGCCGTGGTACCACTTTGAGCTCGAGGTGCCGGGGGAGTGCGTGGGCCGGGCGTTGTCAGATGCCACACGCATGGGTGCCGAGTACGAGCCGCCGACGATGGCGGGAGACCGAGCGAAGCTTGTGGGTCGCGTGCCGGCATCCGAGGTGCAGGATTACGCGCTGGAGGTGGCTGCCTACACGAGCGGGCGCGGTCATCTGTACCTGGAGTTCGCCGGTTATGCGGCTTGCCATGATGCCGAGCGCGTAATCGAGACGGCCGCCTATGAGCCCGAGGCCGATCTGCCCAACACACCCGACTCGGTCTTTTGCTCTCATGGCGCCGGCTACACGGTCAAATGGTATGACGTGCCCGCCGCAGCGCACGTAAAGATCGATCCCGCCACCTTCCGTCCCTGGCGAGCAGCAGACGCCGAGTTTTTCGGCCACATGTGACAAAGGGACAGCCCCTTTGTCACATGCTATTGGTATAACTCAGTATAAGTTGGTATAACTGTTACCAGGGTTTGCCAATCCGAGGAGGCCGATATGAATCCAAATCCCTTTAAGCCCACAGCTGGTAAGCGGCCTCCGATACTCATCGGTCGCGAGTCGGTCATCGAAGATTTTGAGGAAGGGCTCGACAACGGCGCCGGAGCGCCGGGCAGGCTCATGCTCATTACGGGAAACCGCGGCTGTGGCAAAACGGTTCTCCTGCGGGAGCTGCAACGTCTAGCCAGCGAGCGCGGATGGGCGGTTGTCTCCGATTCCGCTTCGCTTGGTTTGTGCGACCGCTTGGCCGACGCGCTTCGCTCGAATAAACCCGTTGTGACGTCAATGGAGTTTGGGCCGTCGTTTGGCCGGATGTCGGTCGAGGCGGCGCGGGCAAAAGGCGAGACATTGCGAGGGCTGGTCAACGAGCGTCTCAAGAAGCTCGGTCCGGGCAAGGGCGTCTTGTTTGCGATTGACGAGGCACAATCGGTGTCTATCGAGGAACTGGCGGCTCTTGCCGTCCTCTATCAGCAGGTGCTCGGAGACCAGGATGCCACGGGCTTGCCCGATAGCGACCAGCGCGGTCTTGCGCTGGCGTTCGCCGGCTTGCCCAGTATGGTTGACGATCTGCTCGAAGAGCCGAGCGTGACGTTTTTGCGGCGTGCCCAGCAGCGTACGTTGGGGGCAATATCTTTGCCCAAAGTGCGCGATTCGTATATCCAGACGGTCAAAGACGCTGGTCTTTACGTTGACGCGGAGACGGCGGACCTTGCGGCGCGCAAGAGCATGGGGCATCCCTATATGGTTCAGCTGGTGGGCTATTACATGTGGCGGTCTGCTGTCCGGCGTGGCTCGCAGGTCATCGAAAGGCGCGATGTCGAGAATGGCCATGCGGATGCCGTCTCCGAGTTCTACGAAGCGGTTGACGCACCTCTGTATTACGGTCTGCGCAGCCCTCAGCGCCTCTTTATCGAGGCTATGGCGGTTGACGAGGACAAGCCGACGCGCACGGCGGATATCATTGAGCGCTGCGACCGTACCCAGAGCTGGGCGAGTAAATATCGCGCAAGCCTGATTCGCGAGCGCGTCATCGAGGCCGCCGGATACGGCCTTGTGCGGTTTACCGTGCCCATGCTGGGCGAGTATATCCGCGACCGCGTTTTATGGCATGAGTAGGGTGATAAAGGTGACGGAACAGAAGATGAGCCCGCAGGCTATCGAGGTGCGCGGTGCACGTGTCCACAATCTCAAGGACATCGATATCGATATTCCGCTGGGGAGGCTCGTGGGCATTGCCGGCGTGTCGGGCTCGGGCAAGAGCTCGCTGGCGCTGGGAGTTCTTTATGCCGAGGGCTCGCGCCGTTACCTGGAGGCGCTCAGCACCTATACTCGACGTCGCCTGACGCAGGCCGAGCACGCCCAGGTGGACGAGGTATTGCACGTACCGGCGGCACTCGCGTTGCATCAGCGTCCCAGTGTGCCAGGCGTGCGCTCGACCTTTGGTACCATGACCGAGCTCAACAACAGTCTGCGTTTGCTCTTTAGCCGCTGTGCCCATCACGTGTGCCCACATTGCGGGGCGCGTGTGGAGCCGAGCCTTAACGTGGCTGCGGGCCTGTCGCTCACGTGCCCCGCATGCGGCCGCGAGTTCTACGCGCCGAGTGCCGAGGACCTTGCCTTTAACAGCGGCGGTGCGTGCCCTACCTGCGGCGGCACCGGTGTCATGCGCGAGGTGGACGAAGCGAGCCTGGTGCCCGACGAGTCAAAGACCATCAACGAAGGCGCGGTGCTTCCCTGGGGTACGCTCATGTGGGATCTGATGAAGCAGGTAGCCGGCGAGATGGGCGTGCGCACCGACGTGCCGTTTAACCAGCTCACGCCTCAAGAGCGCGACATCGTGTTCCACGGTCCGGCGGTTAAAAAGCACATTCTCTACGTTCCCAAAAACGGCGAGGGCGCCACGCCGCTCGATTTTACCTATTACAACGCTGTCTATACCGTCGAGAATGCGCTCGCCAAGGTTAAGGACGACAAGGGCCTCAAGCGCGTGGCGCGCTTTTTGCGCGAGGGGCCATGCCGTGACTGTGGCGGCACGCGTCTCTCCGAGGCCGCACGCCATCCCCAGGTGCGCGGTATCAATCTGGCGCAGGCCGCGGCTATGACGCTGGGTGAGGCGATTGAGTGGGTGCGCGGGGTGCCCGCATCCTTGCCGGCCGAGATGCAGCCCATGGCGACGGATATCTGCGATTCGTTTTTGAGCACGGCCCGTCGACTGGTCGATCTGGGCCTCGATTACCTTTCACTCGACCGCGCCGGTGCCACGCTCTCCACGGGCGAGCGTCAGCGCGTGCAGCTCGCCCGCGTGGTGCGTAACCGATCGACGGGCGTGCTCTATGTGCTGGACGAGCCCTCGATTGGCTTGCATCCTGCCAATGTCGACGGCCTGGTAGGCGTGATGCGCGATTTGGTGGATGACGGCAACACCGTGGTCGTTGTCGACCACGACACGCGCGTACTGGCGGAAGCCGACTATCTGGTCGAGATGGGCCCCGTTGCCGGAGCAGGCGGCGGCAATGTGATCGCCGCGGGCGCGGTAGGCGAGGTCGAAGAATCGCAGGGCAGCCGCATCGCCCCATTTTTGCGCTCGGAGCCTGAGCGCTTGCGTCCGCAGGTGCCTGACGACGAAATGTTTGACCGGGGCCATATCCGCATGGCGACCGATGCCATCCATACCGTCAAACCGCTCGAAGTCGATATACCGCGCGGTCGCCTTGTCGCGGTGACGGGCGTTTCGGGTTCGGGTAAGACGACGTTGGTGCTCGAGACACTCATCCCGGCACTTAAGGCGCAGGCAGCCAGCGAGCGCCTGCCAAAACACGTGCGTTGGGTCGATGCCGAAGGCATTGCACGTGCCAACCTGATAGACGCCACGCCCATCGGTGCCAACGTGCGTTCGACGGTAGCGACTTATGCCGACATCCATGATGAACTGCGTCGCGCCTTCGCCCGCACGCCCGAGGCCAAGGCAGCCGGCTACAAGGCAGGCGCATTTAGCTACAACACTGGCGCTTTGCGCTGCCCTACGTGCGATGGCACGGGTTCGATATCGCTCGACGTGCAGTTTTTGCCCGACGTCGAGATCGTCTGCCCGGCATGTCGCGGCTCACGTTATGCAGACGCGGCTTCGCATATCCATCGCGAGGGCAAGGACGGGAGCCTGCTTACGTTGCCGCAGTTCATGGACATGAGTGTGGACGAAGCGCTCGACGCCACGGTGGGGCTCAAGAAAGTTCAGGCACGCTTACAGACCTTGCACGACCTGGGCTTGGGCTATCTCACGCTCGGTGAGCCCACACCGGCGCTTTCGGGCGGCGAGGCGCAGCGTCTTAAGCTTGCGAGCGAGATGGGCCGCGTGCAGGACGATGCCGTATTCGTATTCGATGAGCCCACGATCGGACTACATCCGCTCGATGTTCAGGTGTTGCTGAGTGTGTTTGACGGCCTCGTCGCCAAGGGCGCCACAGTTGTCGTGATCGAACACGACCTCGACCTTGTCCGCAACGCCGACTATGTGATCGACATGGGCCCGGGCGGCGGTGACGCGGGCGGGCAAATCGTCTGCGCCGGCACGCCGGGCGACATCGTGGCCTGCCCCGCAAGCATCACCGGCCGCTACCTATAACCGAATGTGACAAAGGGACAGTTCCTTTGTCACATTCCCGGAAAGCCTGTTTGGCGCAGGGCCTCGTAGAGGACGATGGCGGCGCTGTTAGAGAGGTTGAGAGCGCTGATGCGGTAGTCGTCCGGGTCGACGAAGTTGCCGCAGATATCCTGTCGAAGGATGGCTTCGTGGCTGTCCTCGGTATGCCCGAGCGACTCCTCGTGGGCCTCCCAGGCGTCGGCGTTTTCGAGCGAGTCGCAATCGCGCAACATGGGGATGCGCTCGCAGCGCTCGGGCGCCGCGGCAAGCAGTGGCTCGGGAATCCCCGAGCTCTCGCTGCCAAAGACCAAAAAGTCACCGTCGCGGTAGGTACTTTGCGCATAGGTGCGGCGCGCCTTTTTGGTCAGCAGATGCAGGCGTTCGTCGGCGGGGGAGAGGCCGTTGCGCGCAAGGAAATCCTCCCAGCCGGCATAGGTCGTCACGTCCAAATTTTGCCAGTAGCCCAGGCCGGCGCGACGCACCGTCTTGTCGTCGAGCGAAAACCCCAGCGGCTCCACCAGATGCAGGCGGGCGCCGGTAACCACGCAGGTGCGGCCGATATTGCCCGTATTGGCCGGAATCTCGGGCGCATACAGCACAATGTTGAACATGAATCTCCTTGGCTCAGAACGAAAAACCACCACGAAGGGCACCTTCGTGGTGGTTTGGCGGTTACGTAGGCGGAAAAATGCCCGCTTGGATAAATCTAGGCGCGGTGCCAGTCGGTCAGGCAGGCATCGAGGGAGGCGATGAGCGCATCCTTGTCCATGTGACGGCCGATGATGCACAGGCTCGTCATGCGGTCGCCCGTCTCGTCGTCCCAAATCTGCATGATCTCGGGGTTCTCGTCGATGATCTTCTGCTTCTCGCCCTCGGGCGCGGAGTCAACGAACAGACCGTTCTCCATCAGGCGCATCTGGTGGCCGGCCTGCTCAAACATGTAGCACATGTCCGGATCGCCGGTCTGCCACAGCGGACCCTTGACGCGAATGACCTCGTCGGGCCACTCCTGCTCAACAAAATCGGTGAACTTCTGCAGGTCGAACGGCTTGCGGCGCGAGTACACAAAGGTCTCGATGTCGTATTCGAGCACCTCGGGGTCGTCGTGCTCCTCGGGATGCTCCATGGCCTCGATCCAAGCGGCGGAGTTGTAGGCGCGCATAAAGTCGAAGCGGTCGGTGTCGAGCAGCTCCTCCATGGGGACCTCGCCGTTTTGAGCCTCGACGATCACGGCGTCCTTCTGCAGGCTGCGCACGATGGCCTTGAGCTCGGCGATCTGCTCAGGGCTCACGGTATCGGTCTTGTTGAGGATCAGCGTGGAGCAGAACTCGATCTGCTGGATGAGCAGGCTTTCGATGTCGTCCTCGTCGATATCCTCAGCCAGCAGGTCGCGACCGCCGTTGAACTCGTCGTACATGCGGGCGCAGTCGACCACGGCCACGATGTTGTCGAGCGCAAGCTTGGGCTCGCCGCCCACCTTGGCCTCGTCGCAGAAGCTCGAGATGGTGTAGGCGATGGGGATAGGCTCGCAGATACCCGAGGCCTCGATGATGATGTAGTCGAACTTGCCCGAATCGGCGATGCCCTGCAGCTGGTTGGCAAGGTCGTCCGAAAGCGTGCAGCAGATGCAGCCGTTGGTGAGCGGGATGAGGTCGTCGGTCTCGGAAAGGCCGCCGTCGGCGATGAGGCTGGCGTCGACGTTGATCTCGCCGATATCGTTGACGATCACGGCGGCGCGGATGCCGCCGTCGTTAGCGAGGATGTGGTTGAGCAGTGTGGTCTTGCCGGCACCGAGGTATCCGGTAAGCATGATGATCTTCACGGGTTTGTTGGGCATGTGCCCTCCTTTGTTAGACATGGCTTACAGTTGAATCTTATGCCAAACGCCTGCTCTTATACCCACGCGCCGGCAAATAACACAGGCTACTCCCAGGCTCCCCATACATCGGGGCAATAACCGACGGTGGCCTTTTTGCCGTTGCGCACGATGGGCTCGGCTAGAACCTGCTGGTTCTCGAGCAACTTGTCGAAGCGCTGGCTAGGGGTGAGGTGCTGGATGAGCGCGAGCGTCTCCTCGTCCTTGGCCTTGGGGTTGAGCAGCTTGTCGATGCCGCCGACCGCCTGCATCACGCTCGTGAGCTCGCCTTTGCTCATCTCCTTTTCCTTAAGGTCGATAAACTGCACCTTGATGCGGCGCTCCTTAAAATAGCGCTGGGCCTTCTTGGTATCGAAGGACTTCTTGGTGCCAAAAATCTGGATATTCATGTTCCGCCGTTCTAACGAATGAAGTTGGTGCGCTCGCGATCGGCTTCGGGGGCTTCGATGCCGGCAGCCTGCCCTGCCTCGATACAATGCAGGAGCCAAGCCATGTTCTTGCCGATGTTGCGCATGGTGGCCAGGCCCTCGGCGTCCTGGGCGGCCTCGCCCGGCATGGCACCAAAGACGTTGTTCCAGTATGTGGAGGCCACCACGGGCATCTGGTTGATAGTGAAGTATTTGTTGAGTACATCGAAGGTGGTCGACGTGCCGCCGCGACGGGCGACGGCGACCGCGGCACCCGGCTTGTGCACAAAGGCCTTGCTGCCAGCATAGAATGCGCGGTCGAGAGCCGAGAGGATGCGTCCGCTGGGATGCGCATAGTAGACGGGGGAGCCAAAGACAAAGCCATCTGCCTGCTCGGCGGCAGCGATGAGCTCGTTCACCACGTCGTCGTCAAAGGTGCAGCGACCGCCAAGCTTGCCGCACTGACCGCAGCCGATGCAGTCGCGGATGGGCTTGGCGCCCAGTTGGAATACCTCGCTGTCGATGCCCTCGGCTTTAAGTTGCTCGGCGACTTCGGCGAGCGCGCGAGCGGTGTTGCCGTTTGCCTTGGGGCTGCCATTGACCAAAAGAACCTTCATCACAAACTCCCTCTGCTGTTGGTGACTTCTGCAGAGAATTATCGCACGATGGGGGAGGCGGTGCGGGCGTGGTGCTAATCCAGTTTGGTACCTGGCACCTGCACGGCTTTCCCGAGCAACACTTTGAGCTCGTTCAAAATGGAAACGGGCTGTCGGTCGACGGTATCCAGATGAAGCGTGGCCACGCGAAGGGGCGGCTGATATTCAAACGAGCCAAAGAGCACGGGAGAGCCCAGGAACCGCTCGATTTCCTTTGCGATCGCGTCGGTCTCTTCGGGATCGAATTCGTCGAAAAGCGCCACGAACATCGGTCCGGTCGAGCGGAACAGACGACCCTTACCGCGCGAACAATCCATGAGGCAGGCGGCGCTCTCCGCCAAAACGCGGTCGCCTGCATCAAAGCCAAAGCGGGCATTGACCTGAGCGATATCGTCGATTTTAATGGCGACCAAGCCCGCCTTGCGCGCGACGCGACGCATTTCGCCAATGGCGTTGACCAGGGCGTGGATGTCGCCCAGGCCGGTCACGGAATCGGTCGTATCTGCCAAGCTGCGGTTGATAATCATGCCCACGTACATGTTGGGCTCGGTATCGGTGCCGTCCAAGCGGTAGCCCGTGCAGTCGCAAAGCACGTATGCTTCGGTGGCATCCATCACGCGATACTGCATGTAGTGGAAGTGCCACGTACCGTTTATCACCATGTCGAGCTCGGCGCGTACGTTGTCGCGGTCCTCGGGGTGAACGCGGGCAAGCCACAAGTCGAGTGAGTTGTAGGGATGCTGGGAGGGCAGGTCAAAATCGCGTACGGCATTAACCGACCATTGTGATTCGCCCGTATCGAGATTGAGGATAAACGGATAGCGCGTCTCGGAGCTCATAGAGATCGCTTGGAATACGCGGTCGTTGCACGGAAGCTGCTCGGCAATTGGGTGTGGCGGCGCGTCATTGTCTTTCGGTTGCTGCACACGATGCATAAGCTTATAGCGATACATCTTGCGATCGGCATCCATCGTCATCTGGCGACGCGTGTCGCCGGCAAGTGGATTGACGCGCGAGCAGCCAAAGCTAAAGCTAGCGATCATGGGCGCCTTGCCACCTGAGCTCGCCTCGATCAGCCCGGCACGTACCTGCTCCAAGCGCTGCTCGAGTTCAGTCTCGTTTGCAGAGAGCGAGATAAGCACAAACTCGTCTCCACCGATACGGAACAGCATCTCATCGTGCTCCATGGTTTCGGAGAGCGTGCGACAGATGCTCAGAATATAGCGATTGCCTTCGGCGTGGCCAAACCTATCATTGCAATGCTTGAGATGGTCGATGTCAATATAGGCGCAGGTGAAGGGGTCGCCTTTGCGCCAGAGCTGCTCGACGTGACGGTCGAGTCCGCCACGGTTGTCCAAGTTGGTGAGCGGATCGATATAGGCGTTGCACTCAAGCAGCTGGCGCTCTTGTTGCAGGATGGCATGCGTCTTTTGCAGTTGCTCACCAACGGCGCGTAGCTCAGCAGGCAGCACGGAAACATCGAGTTCGGCGGTCGAGACACCATTCGCAAGTCGCTGAAGATAGGCAATAATCGATTGCTCGCCCAAGCGATATGACTCGTTCATGATGAATAACCTCCTTGGGCAGAACAACGGTTTGTATCATATCCCCAATTCGGTTTGAATTGGGGATATAAGTTAGCTAATGGAGACAAATGTCCCCTTCGGCGGTGGTGTTTTGCGCGCGAGCGTATCAGTTGTTTTTGCCACCATCGAGCAATGCCTCAAAATCATTCGCCGGCATGGGGCGGTAGTAGAGGAAGCCCTGAGCGTAGCGGGCGCCCATGTGGCGTAGTATGTTTGCCTGCTCATTTGTCTCGACGCCTTCGACCACGACGGGCAGATGGAGCGACTGCGCCATCTCGAGCATCGATGACACGATCTGCGCGCTGCGGCCTTGATCGCGGTCGGTGGGCACAAAGGTGCGGTCGAGCTTGATGACGTCGACGTTGACGTTCTTGAGCATCGCGAGCGTGGACTGGCCGGTGCCAAAATCGTCCATATGGGTCGAGAAGCCGCGGGTGTGCAGGTCGGCTGTCAGTTTGTCCACGGCCTCGGACTCCCCCGTATAAGCCGTCTCGGTGATCTCGATACGCATGAGCTCGGGCGGTAGGTTGTATTGGGCAGCGAGCGCCCCCATATGTTCGGCAACGTCGCAGGCAAGGATATCCACGCGCGACACATTAAGCGAGACCGGAACCACGCGAAGTCCTCGATCGATGCGCCCGCGCAGCCACGAGGCGACACCCTGCCAAATGTACTTGTCGAGCGTCACCACAAAGCCGCTTTCCTCGAGTGCGGGGATAAACGTTGCGGGCGAAATGAGAGAGCCGTCCTTGTCAATCCAGCGGGTGAGTGCTTCGGCGCCAATGATCTCGCCGGTTTCCATATCAACCTGGGGCTGCAGGTAGTAGGTGATGCGGTCGTTTGAGAGCGCATACTGGAACTCGGTGAGGGTGCGGTGAAACGCCACCTCGCGCTTGTATTCCTCGGGGCGAAAGACGGCGATGCGATCCTTAAAATCGTTTTTGGCGCGCCGATTGGTAAACATGGCCTTGGCCTGCGCGTCGATGGTGATTTCCTCGTTGGGGTCGATGGGGCAAACGCCCATGGACGGCCAGAAACCCACGCCGTCATCATGCTTGGCCACGGCGGCACGAACGCGGTTATAGATTTGATGGACGGTGTTGTGCTCAAAGGGGATGAGAATGCAAAAGTCGTCTTGGCCCCAGTATCCTGCGACGCCCATCTCGGCATTCTCGATGTCTTTGAGGACCGTGCCCACATCGGCGAGCACGCGGTCGCCCTCGGCCTGTCCGTGCCATTCGTTGAACAGTCGCATATGACCCATGTCGACGGTGGCGATACACCAAGCGGCGTCGCGCCTTGTCTTAAGAAATGCGTTGGCACGCCGCATAAACTCGCTGGGTCGATAGAGGCCCGTGAGCGTATCGATGCGTTCGGCGACGGCGCTTTTACGCTCAATCTCGGGTATGGGGAGGCTGTCGTTGGGTGCAAGCCCGCCGGCGGCGCGAAGACGACGGTCGAGTTCGCCTAAAACAGCGGTCGCTTGATTGATTAAGCGCTCGTAAAAGGCCGGGACGACAAGACAGACGGGGGTAATGGTGTCGTTCGCGATTCGAACAGGAGCGAAAACGGCCTCTTTAAGATGATGGGTCAGTTGCTCGAATGCCTCGTGGTCCAGATCGTTGCTGAGCACGACGAACTGGGCGTTTCGCGAGCGGAAGACGCGACTTCTGCCGCGGGTGATCGATAGCATGCGGCCTGCGTATTCGGCGAGCATGTTGTCGACAGCCTCGGCCCCGTAGAGCTCGTTGAACTTTGCCGTGCCACAAATGCGGACCACTATAAGCCCCGTCTCGCAACGGTCGCGACGGCAGGCATCGATAGCGTTGATCAGCATACGCTGCGTTCCGAGGCCCGTGGCGGCGTCGACGGTCTCGGCGAGTGAGTGGTTAACAAGTTCGCCGACATAGAGCGAGGGGGTATTTCCGTCGCCGTCGATGCGAAACCCGCGAGCGCGGCAGAGGACGTAGTCGCCCGCGGCATTGCGCATGCGGTACTGCATGACGCGGCGGTGTTTGGAGCCATTATAGATTTGGTCGATGTCGTTGATGTAGGCCTCAAGGTCATCGGGGTGGACGCGCGTTTTCCAGTAATCGTGGCAGTTGTCTACATGCTCAGAAGGAAGACCGAGATCGCGCAGGCGCCTTGTGACCATAGGGTGCGATGTTTGTCCAAGTTCTCGATAAAGCAATAACGGCCTTCGTTGAGCATCGAAAAGGCGTCAAAAACGCGATCGCTTATTTCGAAGTCGTCGGTGTGGACTTGCGCGATATTGCGTCGATCAAGATGCATGGCATGGCGTAGCTTGTAGTCGTACATGCGATGGTCGGCATCGAGTGTCATGCGATTGGAGACTTCACCCAGGGCGGGGTCGGCGTGCGACACTCCGTAGCTAAACGAGTGAGGCATCTCGGAATCGTTGTTTTTGAGTAGGACCGTTCGGCAGTGTTCCAGGCGCTCGGCGAGGTCGTCCTCGGTCGCAATCGTAGACAGGATGGCGAACTCGTCGCCGCCTATGCGAAACGCCGCCTCGTCCACTTTCATATACAGCTTGAGATAGAGACTTACCTGCAAGATATAGCGGTTGCCCTCGTCATGCCCAAAGACGTCGTTGCAGTGCTTAAGGTTATCGATGTCGATAAACGCCATGGTCACGGGCAGTTCCTGCTCCCAGATTTCCTCTAGGGAATGGGCAAAGCCGCCGCGGTTACCAAGTCCGGTGAGCTGGTCGGTAAAGGCCGTCCTAATCAGATCATCCTGACGCTCGAGAAGGTCACGGACGGTCTTTTCGAGCGTTTCGGTGTAATTGCTGGCGGTGTCCATGTTGTAAGCGGCTTTCTGAGGTCGGGGCGGATGGCGTCGGGCGAGCTCGTAGTGTACACGCGTCGTTGCTCGGCGCCTTGCGTGTATCCAGGCCCCCGCCTTGCTGCGTTGTTGAGTTACTTTGCCGGCTAATGTTCGCTGTTGATAACAGCTGAGTAGTATAGACAACAGTGCACAATTATATATGGGCGCACATGCTGTGGGCGGCTATTATTCGCCAAACGGCAACGCCTGGGTGCGCATGAAAAATGCGACTGAGTCGATATATGTTGACGGGTATACTTGTCCCGTTTTAAAACGCAGGAACGGAGATGGTCACATGGCACAGCCGGATACGACGCGCACGGTGGGGCTTGCGCTCGAGGGAGGCGGCTACCGCGGTATGTATACGGCGGGCGTGCTCGACGTTTGGATGGAGCGCGGTTTGACCTGCGACCATATGGTGGGTGTCTCGGCGGGCGCGGCGTTTGGCTACAACTTTAAATCGCGCCAGATCGGCCGTGCCATTCGTTACAACAAGGCTTATTGCGCCGACAAGCGCTATGCGAGCGTGACCAGCTGGCTGCGAACCGGCGATATGTTCAATGCCGATTTTGCCTATCACGAGGTGCCTATCGAGCGCGATCCCATCGACTTGGAGGCGTATCGCGCCTGCCCCATGCGATTTACGTGCGTGTGTACCGATATCGAGACGGGCAAGGCCGTCTACCACGATCTACCGTATGGCGACGAGCGCGATATCGAGTGGATCCGGGCGTCGTCTGCCATTCCTGTGGCGACGCGTCCCGTTGCTATTGACGGGCATAAGTATCTGGATGGTGGCGTGGCTGATTCTATTCCCAGCGCATGGCTGTTTGCGCAGGGGTATGACCGCAATATCGTGGTACTCACGCAGCCGGCGGGCTTTGTGAAGCAGCCCAACAGCGTGATGCCCATGCTGCGGCGCGTGTTCCGTCACTATCCGGAGTTTGTTGCAGCGCTTGAGCATCGGCATGAGGTCTACAATGCCACGCTCGATGACCTGGCACGTCGAGAGGCTGCCGGCGAAATCTTTGTGGTGCGGCCGAGCGAATCGGTGAAGGTGCCGTCGCTGTGCCGCGAACCGGATGAGCTCGAGCGCATCTACCAGGTCGGCCGCCACGATGCAGAGGCGACTTTGCCGGCGTTGGAAGCGTATCTGGCGGGGTAAGGGTCGCATACGGAAAGCGCATCCCGGAATGGAGGCCCAAACTGGGATGCGCTTTCCATTGCTGAAGATATGAGGCTGCGAATCAGCTGTTCGGCCTATGCCTATGCCTGCTGCCAGGTATCGACGAGCTCCTTGGCTGCGGCGTGGGGGTCGTCGGCACTGCAGACGGCGCTCACTACGAAAAAGCCGTCGACGCCAGTGGCCTTGAGCTGCGGTAGGTCGGCCGTCTTGACGCCGCCGCCCACCACGATGGGCACGGGGCTTGCCGCGTGGAGTGCGGCCAGGTCCTCAAAGCTCTTGGTGATGATGGAGCCGTCGGCCGCGCGTCCGCAGTCGCGCTTGGTCTCGGTCTCGTGGAGCGGGCCGATGCCCAGGTAGTCGACCAGGCTCATGTCGGCGGTCTTGACGTACTCGAGCATCTCCTCGCAACGGGCCGAAAGGCCCACAATGGCATCGGGGCCCAGCAGCTTGCGGCAGACCTCGACGGGAATGTCGCTCTGGCCTACGTGCACGCCATCGACGGCAATGCCCTGCTCGCGCGCGGCAAGCACACAGTCCAGACGGTCATCGATCAGCAAGGCGACCTGACCGGTCTTGCCGGCCTGTGCGATTGCCTGCGCGGCGTCGCCGGTCAGCGCAATGATCTCGCGGGCGCTTGCCACCTTGGAGCGCACCTGAATGCAGGTAAAGCCGGCGTCGAGCGCCTGGGCCACCACATCGCCCACGGGGCGTCCGAGGGTGTTTTCGGGGCCGAGCACCAGATAGGCCGAGATATCAAGGTTGTCGCGGATGCTCATCGTGCTTCCTCCTGCTTTTTGATCTGCGCTTCCATGCGCTCGAGTTTGCCGGTCATGGTGTCGGTAAATCCGGGTCGAATATCGGCTTTGAGCACGACTTCGGTGCGGATGCCCTTGCTCGCCAACACAAAGGTCGCGTCGCGCACGACCTGCATGACCTCGTCCCAGTCGCCCTCAATCTCGGTGAACATCGAGGTGGTGCGGTTGGGAAGGCCGCTCTCGCGAATGACGCGCACGACCTCGGCGACCTCGGCGGACAGCTCGTCGCCGGTGCCGCATGGGGCGATGGCCACGGCGACGAGCGTGTTCATGCCGGCATTGGTTGCGGGTTCGGACATGGCTTATGCCTCCTCGAGCTCGAGTCGGTTGTCGGCAATATCCTGGGCGGTTGCGCGGTAGAGCTCGTCGATAAAGGCGACCTTAAAGCTTGCCGGGGCATCGGCGACGGCGGCGGCACGCGTGCCGGCAACGTTGTAGACGGCGGTGCCGCAGACTGCTGCCGTAAACGGATCGGTAGCACAGGCGTACACGGCCAGCACGCCGCCCTGCGAGCAACCGCAGCCGGTGATCTTGGACATGAGCGGGCTGCCGCCGTGGGATTTGGCCACGGTCGTGCCGTCGGTAATCAGGTCGACTTCGCCCGAGACCACAACGGCGCCGCCGGTGTAGCGAGCGAGCGCCACGGCGGCATCGCGGGCGGCGTCGACCGTGTCGGTGGTATCGACACCACGTACGCGGCTCAGATCGGCCGACTCGCCCTCAAGACCCCACAGGCCGGAGAGTGCGATGATCTCGGAGGCGTTGCCGCGTACGATGGCGGGCTTGTACTGCTTGAGCTCGTTTACCAGCTGGGTGCGCAGACTACCGATGCCCAGACCCACCGGATCGAGCACCCAGGGCTTGCCGGCGTCGTGTGCCGCCTTGGCCGCGCGGGGAATCGTCTGCTCGTAGATGGGGAAGAGCGTGCCCATGTTGAGATAGATGGCGCCGCCGCCGGCAACGAGCGCCTCGCCCTCGTCGGGCAGATAGACCATGGCGGCCGAACCGCCCACGGCGAGCTGCGCGTTGGCGACAAAGTCGATCGTCACCGTGTTGGTGATGGAGCCGGCCATCGGATTGGTGGCTCGAATCTCCTCTACGGCCTTGACCATATGTTGCTTAAGCTGTTCCGAATCAATCACTGCACATGCCTCCTTGGCATAGAAAAGGGGCGCTGTGCATAGACAGCGCCCCTGTAAAGGCGGCATGCTCCCTACGCCAGCATTAACTGACAGGTTCAAAGGATTGGGCCCTATGCCCTCTCAGCCTTGTGGTTTGCACCGCCGGCACTCCCGCATCGAATCTGTTGTTCCCTATACTAGCGCACCTGCCAATATGGGACAGGTTTATTTTGGCAGGTGGCAACAGGGGCGCTGCATTTTCCCAGATAAAACCTGCCAAGATAAACCTGTCCCTTATTGGCAGGTCGTTACAATAGACGGGATAAAGAATGACCGAGGGGACCTTATGATCAAACTTGTGCTGACCGATATGGACGATACGCTGATTCCTGCTGGACACGATGGCGCCAGCGACTGCGCCATCGAGGGCATTCATGCCATGCAGGCGGCGGGCCTGCATTTTGGCCCGGTTTCGGGTCGCCAGCCGTCCGCGATGAGCTGGATGTTCCGCAATCGCTCCGAGTGCTTCTCGACCGGTGCGTTTTGCAACGGCCAGGTGATGTTTGTCGATGGCGAGGCGGTTGCCTCGCGCGCAACTGATAACGATGCCCTTATGCGCCTGGCCGACTACCTGGAGCAAGAGACCGACGATACCTATTTGAAGGTCTACCGTCTGGGTGATGACTTTTGGGACAACGACGCCTATTGCGTGACAAGCGATCCCGAGCGTGTGCGTCGCGCCATGGAGTCAGGCGGCAACGCGTGGCTCAAGGGCGAAGAGGCTCCCTGTCGCCCTGTCGTTGACGATGCCCCGGTATACAAGGCGAATATCTGGAGTGCCCGTTCGCGCGAGGAGCTCGCCGAGCTGCGCGAGCGTGTTGCCGCCGAGGTGCCGGAGCTCTCGCTCGTGTTTCCCAACAACCGCGTGCGCCTGTTCGACGTTCTTCCGACCGGCTGGGACAAGGGCTGTGCTGCGCTGGAGCTGGCGCGCGCTTTGGGCCTGACGCCCGACGAGGTGGCCGTATTCGGCGATTCCGATAACGATTTGCCCATGATCGATGCCGTTCCCAATTCCGTTGCAGTCGCCAATGCCAACGAGGCCGTCACGGCTGCCGCGCGCTGGCATATCGGCGCTGCGGCAGATGATGCGGTTGCCGGGGCTCTGCATCAGATTGCCGCCTGCGCCGCGACGGGGGAGATGCCGTCGTTTATGCGTCAGATGGACGCGACGGGTTTCGACGTCACGAACGTCTAGGGAGAAAGCCATGAAGCTCCAGCAGCTCAGATATGTCGTCAAAGTTGCCGAATGCGGCAGCATCACCGAGGCCTCGCGCCGGCTCTTTGTGTCGCAGCCTTCGATTACCGCGTCAATTCGCGATCTCGAAAACGAGATGGGTGTACACATCTTTGAGCGCACCAACAAGGGCGTCATTGTGTCCGAGGAAGGCGAGACCTTCTTGGGCTACGCGCGCCAGGTGCTCGACCAGGCCGACCTGCTCGAGGGCAAGTACAAAGGCACGTCCGAGCAGGTGCCGCACTTTAGTGTGAGCTGCCAGCATTATTCCTTTGCCGTTAATGCATTTGTCGATGTGATCCGCGAGTTCGATGCCGCGCGCTACGACTTTACCCTGCGCGAGGAGCAGACCCACGAGATTATCGAGGACGTCGCGCATATGAAAAGCGAGCTCGGCATCCTGTATCTGTCGGAGCACAATCGCGAGGTCATCGAGCGCATGCTGGCGGCCAACGAGCTCGTATTCGAGGGGCTCTTCTGCGCCACGCCGCATGTCTTTGTGTGCTCCGACCATCCGCTGGCGGACCACGCCAGCGTGACGCTCGAAGATCTCGAGGACTACCCGTTCCTGTCCTATGAGCAGGGCAGCTATAACTCGTTTTATTATTCCGAGGAACTGACCTCGACCTTTGAGCGTCGCAAGAATATCCGCGTGCGCGACCGTGCGACGTTGTTCAATCTGGCCATGGGCCTTAACGGCTACACGGTTTGTTCGGGCGTGATCAGCCATGAACTTAACGGCCCCGGCATTATCTCCATTCCGCTCGATGTAGACGAGTACATGGAGATCGGCATCATCACGCGCAAGAACACGACACTTACGCGCTACGGGCAGGCCTATATCGAAGCGATTCGTCAGCACATCTAGACTGCTGCGTTCTGCACGGGTCAAATCTCTTTATGGCAGTCCAAACTGATATAGGAAGCATCTATATCAAACTGTTATAAACATATATTTTACGATGTCCATATGAGCGCTCATACTCTGTCCCAGTAAAGCAACCAATGCAAAGGGAGATATCTATGAGCACTTCGATTCAACCGAACGCGCCGTTTCGTGCCGATATCGTCGGCAGTTTTCTTCGTCCGCAGGCTGTAAAGGACGCCCGTGCCGCCTATGTCGCGGGTAAACTTGACGCTTCCGGCCTTAAGGCCGTCGAGGACGAGGCCATCCGCGACTTAGTGGCCAAGCAGAAGGCTGCCGGCCTGCAGGTGATTACCGATGGCGAGTTCCGCCGCAGCTACTGGCACCTCGATTTTATGTGGGGCCTCAACGGCATTGAGCGCCGCGCCTCGCGCACGGGCTACATGTTCCACGATGAGGAGACTACCGCCGACACCGCCGTGGTAACCGGTCCCATTAGCGGCGAGAATCATCCGTTCGTTGAGCACTTCAAATTTATCAAGTCGCTCGAGGGAGAGGGCCAGGTCGCGCGCCAGACCATTCCGGCGCCGATCCAGACGTTCTCCGAAGTCACACTCGACCGCTGCGATGGCCAGCAGGAGAGTCTGCACGCCGTCTACAAGACCGACGAAGAGCTCGTCGATGCCATTGCCGCAGCATACCGCACCGTGATTGCTGACCTGTATGCCGCGGGCTGCCGCAACATCCAGTTTGATGACTGCACCTGGGGCATCTACTGCGATACCGATTTTGTTGCCAAAACCGGCATGAGCCCGGTCGACCTGCAAAAGGTAAGCGAGCTGGGCGTGGCGCTCAACAATGCCGCCATCGAGGGCAAGCCCGACGATCTGGTTATCAACACGCATGTATGCCGCGGCAACTACCACTCCACCTACGCTTTTGAGGGCGGCTACGACCCCATCGCGCCGTACCTGTTTGCGCATGAGGACGTTGACGCGTTCTATCTGGAGTTCGACACGCCCCGCGCCGGTGGTTTTGAGCCGCTCAAGTACGTTGCTCCCGGCAAGAAGGTCGTGCTGGGCTTGGTGACCACCAAAGCGGCAGAGCTCGAGAACGAGGATGTTATCGTCGAGCGCATCCGCGAGGCCGCAAAGTATGTGCCGCTCGAGAACCTGTACCTGTCGCCCCAGTGCGGCTTTGCCAGCTGCGAGATTGGCAATAAGCTGACCGAGGACGAGCAGTGGGCAAAGATCGCGCTGGTCAAGCGCATTTCCGAGCGCGTTTGGAAGTAACGCTACCGTTTGCAGGTGACGGCGCGTGCGAGACATGGCGTATCACGTACAATGGTTCGGATCGTATCGTTCGGGCAGGTTATCCGATATGCCTGATCGCCCTTCCATTCGAAAGGACTTCCATGTCCCAGTCTTCGACGCCCGCCGTTACCGATGTCATCTACGATGCATCGTCGCTCGGCCGCCCGCGCATGTTTGTGTTGGGTTTGCAACACATGTTTGCGATGTTCGGAGCCACGGTGCTCGTGCCCGTGCTCACCGGCCTTTCCGTTTCGGCGACGCTTCTGTTCGCCGGCATCGGCACGCTGCTGTTTCATTTTCTATCGCGCGGTAAGGTGCCGGCATTTTTGGGCTCATCGTTTGCCTTTATTGCCGGTTATGCCGCAATCGCGCCCAACGGCGAGACCGAGCTTTTGCCCTACGCCTGCCTGGGCGTAGCTTGTGCCGGCCTGCTCTATCCGGTGCTCGCGGCCCTGTTCCGCGCCTTTGGCGCCAAGCGCGTTATGCGTTTCTTCCCGCCGGTGGTGACCGGCCCCATCGTCATTTCCATCGGCCTGATCCTAGCGAGCTCTGCCATCGCCAACTGCCAGACCAACTGGCTTGTCGCCGCTGTCGCTGTGGCCGTCATCATCATCTGCAATATTTGGGGCCGCGGCATGGTCAAGATCGTGCCGATTTTGCTGGGCGTTGTGGTGAGCTATGCCGTTGCGGCTGCGTTGAGTGAGGTCGATTTTTCGGGCGTTGCCGCCGCTCCGTGGGTCGGTCTGCCCATCGTGTGGGACAACACCGTGTTTGCGCTCTTTGGCCCGCAGCTCGATAGCGGTCTTGCCACGACGGCCATCATCACCATCATGCCGCTGGCCTTTGCGACCATGATTGAGCACATTGGCGATATCTCCGCCATTGGCTCTACCTGCGAACGCAATTACATTGCCGATCCCGGTCTGCACCGTACCCTGCTCGGCGATGGCCTGGCGACCATCTTGGCGTCGCTCTTTGGCGCTCCGGCCAACACCACGTATGGCGAGAACACCGGCGTGCTTGCGCTTACGCGTGTGTTCGACCCGCGCGTGATTCGCATTGCCGCCTGCTGTGCCATCGTGCTTTCGTTCTGCCCCAAGTTTGCTGCTGCGATCGCTGCTATGCCGGCGTGCGTTATCGGCGGTGTGTCACTCGTGCTCTACGGCATGATCAGCGCCGTTGGCGTGCGTAACCTCATCGAGAATCAGGTTGATTTCCAGAACAACCGCAACGTGCTGGTGGCGGCTCTGGTGCTCGTGCTTTCGCTCGGCATTGCCTACAGTACCGCCGGTGCCATCGTGCTGGAGCTGGGCGGCGTGACGATTTCGCTTTCGGGCCTTGCCGTGGGCTCGCTGGTGGGCATTGTGCTCAACGCCATCCTGCCCGGTAATGACTTTGAGTTCGATACTTCCGAGCTTGAGGAGACTGCTGAATAGCAGCTGCGTTCAGCCAAATTAAAAATGGTGTCCATGCGTATGTACGCGTGGACGCCATTTTTAATGCGTCAGTATCCAGTGGATGCCGCGCGCCATGCGCAGGTCAGTTTGGGCAAAGTGATTGCCGGGGTTGAGCTCCAGCGTTGTTGGAATGTCACGCTCTATAAACAGCTCTTCCATCGCGCGCGTGTCGTCGAGTACGTGCCGCATCATGCGGTTGGGCGTCTTGGTTTCCTTTTTACCGAGCGACAGATAGGCGGCGTCGGGCGTGGCTGTCATCGTGCGCTCACGCGCGTAGTCGATAAAGCCGGGGAACCACAGCGACCCCGATGCACTCGCCGCGCGCTCAAAGACATCTGTTTGCCAAAGTGCCCACAGTGCAAAAAGACCCGCCAACGAATAGCCGACAACGCCGCGCCAGGTGGGCGGTTGCGGGAGCGATGATTCGGCCTCTGGGATTATCTGCTTCAACAACTCGTCAAGAAAACCAGCAGCCTGTCCACCAAAGGGCTCGGCATCTCGTATAGTTCCCTCACATTCCCAGGGGCTCAGCTCGCGATTCCAATCGAGTCCTCCGATGGCGACAAGGGTGAACGGCGGGCAGTCGAGCTCTCGGCAGCGCTCGTAGACTTCACTACCGTCGCCCATAACCACGGGGAGGTAGATGACGGGCGTACCTTCCGCACGCTCTGAATAAACGGTTATCTGCTTATGATGCGCTTCCAAGGCAGGCTTCTCTCGGTGTTGTGATATTGACAGCCTCAATTGTCGCACGCTGGCACGGGGGCAGACGCTAAAAGAAAGGCGCGGAGCCGTTCGATGCGACTCCGCGCCTTGTTGTTTTGCTTCGGCAGACTATGCCGTTACGCCACGAAGAAGTAGACGAGGAAGGCAAGGGCTGCGATCCACATGAGCGGCTTGATCTTGGAGGCCTCGCCCTTAAAGAGCGCGACGATCACGTAGGCGATAAAGCCCAGACCAATGCCGGCAGAGATGGAGTAGGTGAAGGGCACGCCGGCGACAATCATGAACGCCGGGAAACCCTGCGACACGTCGGACCAATCGATCTCGGAGGCCTCGCTCATCATGAGGTAGCCGACGTAGACCAGAGCACCGCAGGTGGCGGCGCTGGAAACGATGGTGACGATGGGGGAGAAGAACGCGGCGAGAATGAACAGCACGCCGGTGGTGACGGAGGTGAGGCCCGTGCGGCCACCGTCGGCGGCGCCGGAAGTGGACTCGACGAAGGTGGTGATGGAGGAGACGCCCATGAAACCGCCCACAGCGGCGGCGGCGGAGTCGACGATCAGGATCTCCTTGATATTCTCGACGTTGCCGTCGTCGGTGAGGAACTCGCCCTGCTTGGCCACGGCCATCGCGGTGCCCATGGTGTCGAAGAAGTCACTCATGAGCAGCGAGAACGAGATGACGAGGAGCGTGGGGTCGGTAAGGACCTTGACGATGGCGGGCACGCCGCCGGCGTCGGCGATGGGGCCACCGATGCTCGAGAAGTCGAGCGGGGCGATGATACCGGTCGGAGCATGGGTCACACCTAGGGGGATACCGGCGATGACGGCGACGACGATGCCGATGAGCAGCGAGCCGGGGACGTTGCGGCAGGCGAGGGCGACTGTCACCAGGATGGAGATGATGCCGACGATGAAGGTGGGGGAGGTGATGTCGCCCAGACCGACGAGTGTACCGGCGCCAGCGGTGATAATGCCGGCATCGCACAGGCCAATCATGGCGATGAACAGGCCCAGACCCACCGAGATGGCGTGACGCAGGACAACCGGGATGGCGTCCATGATGGCCTCGCGCAGGCCACAAAGCACGAGCAGCAAGATGACGATACCCTCGAGGAAGATGACGCTCATGGCCACGTGCCAGTCACCGCCGCAGACGGTGGTGGTGATTCCAGCGATCATCGCGTTGACGCCTAAGCCCGACGCGCAGGCGAGCGGGCGGTTGGCGAAGATGCCCATGCAGATGGTCATGATGCCGGCGCCCAGGCAGGTGGCGCAGGCGAGCGCTCCCGCATCGATGCCAGCGCCCGAGAGCACCGCGGGGTTGACGGCGATGATGTAGGCCATCGCCAGGAATGTTGTCAGTCCAGCGCGGAGTTCGGTCCCGATTGTGGACTTGCGCTCGCTGACGTGAAATAGTTCGTCCATGCATACCCTTTCCTTGCTCGGCCCCGAGTTTAGGCCGATTGACACGAACTCACCCACTATAGCCCCTTTACGACGCTGTTGTTCCTCGCATGTTGATGTTCGGCGCTTTGTAGCAGACGGACGGTATTTTTCGCATGAAAATGTGTGGGTACCGTATACTTAAGCGGTTACAACGACCCCTATGGAGGAACGTATGATTAAAGAGCTTTGCCACGACGAGGCTATCCTGTCCCAGCGTTGCGAGGTTGCGACCGTCGAGGACGAGTCGGTTGCTCAGGACCTGATCGATACCATCAAGTCGCTCGACGATGCCGGCTGCTTGGCCGCTAACCAGATTGGCGTTACCAAGAAGGTTTGCGTCTACCTGGACGATGCCGGCGAGCCCCACGTGCTCTACAACCCCCGTCTGGTGTTTGGCCTGGGCGCCAGCAAGATGGAGGAGAGCTGCCTGACGCACGAGGAGGTCACCAAGTCCACGCGCTATATCAAGTGCAAGGTCGCTTATGACGTGATCGTCGACGGCAAGATGCGCGAGCGCAAGCAGGACTTTGTGGGCTTCGAGGCGCAGATGATTCAACACATGATTGACCACTGTCTAGGAAAGTTGGTCTAAGGGGACCAAAGCACCGCACTTCGTCTCTTTTGGTCCGGACGTGACATCGTTGTCATGTCCGGGCTTTTGTGTTTAGCGCCTTTTTGTTTGGTGACAATAACCTTAGCAGGAACGTAAAGCTAGGAGGCGCTATGTGTACGAGCATTCGATTTACCGATAATTCTGGCCACATGTATCTGGGCCGCAACCTCGACTGGAGCTTTGACTACGGCCAACAGGTTCGCGTGATGCCGCGCGGGTTTCACATTCCGTATTCGTTTATCGACGACGCGACAGCGGCACACGCGGTGATCGGTATGTGCATCGATTACAAGAACTATCCCATGTTTTTCGATTGCGGTAACGATGCGGGTCTGGCTGTGGCGGGGCTCAACTTTCCCGGCTATGCCGAGTATGCCGATGACCCTGTCGACGGCAAGACCAATATCGCGGCCTATGAGTTTCCCCTGTGGGTGGCAGCGACGTTCTCGACGGTCGATGAGGTCGAGGCCGCGCTGCGCGACACGGTGATTGTCGCCAAATCTGCCGGAGAGGGGCTGGGCGTGTCGCTGCTCCATTGGATTATCGGCGACAGCCAGCGCAGCATCGTGGTCGAGATGATGGCTGACGGCCTGCATGTATACGACAATCCGGTCGACACCCTTGCCAATCAGCCGACTTTCCCGTGGCACATGGAAAACCTGCGCACCTATATCACGGCCACAAGCGATTTTCCGCAGACGGCGACATGGCGTGGCGCCGAGCTTAAGCCCTATGGAGCCGGTGCCGGCATGCACGGCATTCCGGGCGATTGCTATTCGCCGAGCCGTTTTGTAAAGGCGGCGTACCTCAATGCCAATTACCCACAAAAGGAGAGCGAGACCGAAAACGTCGTTCGCATGTTCCGCTCGCTCGAGGGCGTGGTGATGATCGAGGGAGCGTCCAGGATGGGCGATGGCAAGTTCGAGAAGACTATCTACACCGGATGCTTTAGCGCGCGCACGGGCAATTATTACTACGCGATGTATGGGGATCCGTCGATTCGCTACGTGAGCCTGATGGATGCCGAGGGCGCGAGCCCCGATAGGCTCGTGGTTCCCGAGCCGCGCCGTTCGTAGCTCACTGGTCCGTTGCGACATAAAACGGCCTCGCACCTCTTATGAGATGCGAGGCCGTTGTCGTCAATGGCTGGTGGCGTGTTAGAAGTTGGCGTCGTTGAACTGGGTGCTCTCGAGTCCGTCGAGTTGCTGTTCGGGCGTATCGGCGACGCTCTCGAGCAGCTCGGTGGGATCGACGTTCATGCTCTTGCCGGCCTCGTTGCCGTTGACCAAGTCGTCCGAGAAGATGTCGACCTCCATTTCCTCGGCCTCTTCGATCTGAACCTCGAGCGGCACCTGGGTGCGCACAAGTTTGACGGCCGGGCGCATGCGGGCAAAGAGCGGTACGTACTCAATGATGATGGCCGAGTTCTCGAGACCGTACCAGCGTGCCGGGCTTCCGCAGGCGCGGCGGACGGCGTACTTGATGGCCATGACGCGATGGTCATTGCGGTTGATGTCCGTTTCGGGGGCAAGCATCTTGCGCAGCATGCAAAAGCGGAAGTCGCCCACGTTGCCGCGTGTCTCGTAGATAGAGTAGGTGTGATGCTGCGGCGGCAACTCACCCGATGCCATCAGGTCGCCAACGATCTGGCGTAGGTAGGCGTTGACGCGCTGATTGACCTTAAAGCCCAGGTCCAAGCGCACGCGGAATAGGAAGTCTGTGCCAAAGGTCTCGACGGAATACTCGTGCGTATAGGGCTCGTCGGTAACGTGCACGTTGATGAACCAGTATGCCTTGGCGCGCTTGGGATGCTTGTCCAGGATGGAATAGAGCACGTCTCGGTCGAGCGTGAGCGGGTCGGGGCTGTTGGTAAGGAACACCAGATTGTCGGCGAGCACGGGGTAGGTCTCGTCGTTGCGCAGGCGGTTGAGCTGATCGATGTACTTGGAGACGGGCAGCAGGATCGTCTGCGTGCGCTCGATGGCGGTGCCGCGGCGCCACACGTACATAAGGCCAAACAGCAGCGAGGCCAAGAAGATCATCACATAGCCGCCGTCAAAGAACATGGTGAGGCACGAGGCGAAGAAGCACAGCTCAATGGCACCGAAGAGCAGGGCGAAGACGCAGGCGCCCAGCTTGTGCTTGAGGATGCCGGCGATATAGCTCGTCAGCAGCGTGGTGGTCATAAGCATGGTCACGGTAATGGCGAGGCCATAGGCGCTCTCCATGCGCTCGGAGTTCTGGAACAGCAGCACAATGAAGATGCAGCCGACCCACATGATGTTGTTGACGAGTGGAATATAGAGCTGACCCTTGGTGTCGCTGGGGTAGTGGATGCGCAGGTGCGGCATGAGATTGAGACGCGTGGCCTCGGATACTAGCGAGAACGAGCCGGTGATGAGCGCCTGCGAGGCGATGATGGCCGCCACGGCCGAAAGCACGATGGCAAAGGGGCGCAGGGGCTCGGGAAGCATCATATAGAACGGGTTGACGATATCCATCGCGAGCATCTGGGGGTTGGAGTTATTGGCGAGCAGCCAAGCTCCCTGACCCAGATAGTTGAGGATAAGGGCCGCCTTAACAAACGGCCAGGATGCATAGATGTTTGCCTTGCCCACGTGGCCCATGTCCGAGTAGAGTGCCTCGGCACCGGTTGTCGACAGGAAGACAAAGCCGAGCACCATAATGCCCGAATGGTTGATGGGCGAGAACAGGAACATAATGCCGCGGATGGGGTTGAGCGCGCGCAAGATGGACAGGTTGCCGAGCATGTTGAACAGACCGGCGCCTGCCAGGAACAGGAACCACAGCGTCATGAGCGGGCCGAACAGCTTGCCGATTGACGAGGTGCCGGCGCGCTGCATGGCAAATAGGCCGCAGATAATGATGATGGTAATAATGATGACGTTGGTTTGCCCGTCACCCAAAAGCGCGTGACCCCACTCGATGGTGCGCAGGCCCTCAATGGCCGTGGTGACCGTGACCGCGGGGGTGAGGATGCCGTCGGCGAGCAGCGCCGCGCCGCCGATCATGGCGGGAAGGATCAGCCACGGTGCCACCTTGCGCACGAGACTGAACAGGGCGAAGATGCCGCCTTCGTTGTGGTTATCGGCCTTCATGGCGATTACCACGTATTTGACCGTGGTCACGAGCGTCATGGTCCAGATGACGAGCGAAAGTGCGCCCAGAATCATGTCCTCGCTGACGGTGCCGATGCCGCCGTTGTTGGCGACGATCGATTTCATGGTGTACATAGGGCTCGTGCCGATGTCGCCATAGACGACGCCGAGCGTTACGAGCAGCATGCCAGCGGAGAGGGGGATGGCTCCGTGCCCGCCTTGCCCGCGCTGGTCTTGGAGGTTTGCCTCCAGTTTGTTGTGTGCCACGAGGACTCCCTTAGACATCCGGTTATCTGTCTAGGACAAAAAACTTTATGCCGTCTTTATACATACAAGAGCAGTTTGGCACATCGGGTTATTTTAGACAATAATCCTCAGCTGGGGATTATTTATCTACGCAGGTAGCATTTCAAAGCAGGGGCTTTTAAGCACGTGCTATCTGGGCGATGCCAGCCTTGGCGTTTGCGCGTTTGCCGGCGAGTTCGCAAAAGAGCGCGCCGCCGATGATAAGCGCGGCGCCCATCAGGCGGACCGGTGTTATGGCTTCACCCAAAAGGGCGGCCGAGAACACGACCGCCGAAAGCGGCTCGAGGTAGCCGACGACGGCGACGGTCTGGACGGGCAGCTTGGCGACGGCGCTAAAGTAGAGCAGGCAACCAATGCCGGTGTTGACGACGCCGAGCATAGCGACGGCGCGCCAATCAATACTGGCGGCGACGCCGGCGGACAGGAATGAGGGAGCGCCCTGCGTGATGAGTGTGAGGGCCAGCGCGGTCACAAAGGCGGCGCTCACCTGGAGCGTGGAGTTCTCGAGGCCTTCGATGTGTGGCGCACCCTTGCTAGCGATGACCATCAATGCGTAGCAGAAGGCCGAGGCGATTCCACAGACGATGCCCGCAATGGGCATATTGCCGCCTAGACCTTGCGCTGCAATGAGAAAAGCACCGCAGGCGACGGCGATAAAGCCGGCGATTTTGCTGCCGGTCAGCTTTTCGCCAAAAATGAGCGGGGAGAGGGCCATAACGATGATGGGGCCACAGTAATACAACAGCGAGGAGATACCAACGCCGATCGTCTGATAGGCGCGGAACAGGAAAATCCAGCTGGCGCCCAGCGCGGCGCCCGAGACGATGAGCGCTGCGGCCTCGCGGGGGCGAGACGGAGCCTGCAGGTTATGGCGCTTGGTTATGAAGAGGATGGCGGCAAGGGTGAGAGCGCCCAAAAACGTGCGCAACAGTACGATATCGGAGCTCGGCAGCGCGATGGCAGCGGCGATGATGCCGTTGGAGCCAAACAATAGCAATGCTGCTAAGTACGTAAACAATCCGTTGTTCATGTGCTGACATCCCCTCTATATCCGAGCATGTTCACTATGGGTGAACTGGCTTTAGAAGAAAAGCGAATATAATGCATGGCTGACATGACAAAATCTCATGCAAGGGTGGAGGACTGCCGTGGAAACGAATATTCAAAAGATGCAGGTGCTGCTCGAGACAGTGCGCGCCGGAAGCTTTACGCGCGCCGCCGAGCGCCTGAGCTATTCGCAATCGGGCGTGAGCCGCATGGTGGCCGATCTTGAGGCCGATTGGGGCTTTAAGGTGCTCGACCGCAGTCGCGAGGGCGTGGCTCTTTCTGCTGACGGGCGGCAGGTCATGCCGGCTGTCGAGGCGCTCTGCGAGGAATTCGTTCGCTTGCAGCGACGCGTGGATGAGATGCGTGGGCTCATGCGCGGCAAAATCTGCATCGGTACGTTTTCGAGCGTGGCGACCCACGTGCTGCCGCCGGTGATTGCTCGTTTTCGTGCCGATTATCCAGACATTGATTACGAGTTGCTGATGGGCGACTATTCAGAGATTGAACAATGGGTGGCAGAGGGCCGCTGCGATCTGGGCTTTATCCCGCATGAGCCCCGAGAAAATGGCATGACGTCGCGGTCTTTGGCGCGCGACGAGTTGATGGCGGTGGTGCCGACAGATTCGTTGCTTGCCACGGCGGAGTTCGTCTCTCTTACCGATTTGGCAAGAGAGCAGTTTATTCTGCTAGAACGCGGCACCGATGACGAGATTACGCCGCTGTTCCGTCGGGCGGGCCTGGCGGTGCGCTCGAAGCTGTCAACCTGGGATGACTATGCGATTATGGCTATGGTCGAGGACGGCCTGGGCGTGAGCATCCTTCCGGCGCTCATCTTGCGTCGCTGTCAGTTCGATGTTGCCGTGCGTTCGCTCGAGGGGCATCCCCATCGGCAGATCAACGCCATATATCGAACGGCCGATGTTTCGCTTGCCGCCGCTCGATTCCTTGAATACCTCTAAATGAGCGCACACCGTTGTCGCTTTGGGGTAAATCTCGAGGTTTGGCTCATTTTATTTTTGAAATTGAACTTTCAAATGAGGTGCCGCGCTATACTGCTGCCTAAATTGAACTCAGGTTCAATTCGTGTTGTATAAATTGAACTTTGCCAGCAAGGAGGTTCTAGTGGCCCAAGAGACGTTTAGCGATCGTCTGCGACAGGCTATGTCCGATCGCGACGTTCGCCAGTCGGACGTGATCCGCGCATCGGAGATGCTCGGCAAAAAACTCGGCAAGAGTCAGATGAGCCAATATGTGAGCGGCAAGACGATTCCGCGGCGCGATGTGGCTGAGCTGCTCGCCCGTATTTTGGAGGTCGATGTTACCTGGCTGCTTGCCGGCGACGCCGATCAAGGCGAGGCATCATCACCCCGCAACGATTCCAAGCCCGAACCCCATCCCTCAGCTCAAATTGCAAGGAGCACCACCATGCGTACTTTTTCTAAATCCACCAAGCTCGATAACGTCCTGTATGACGTGCGCGGTCCCGTCGTCGACGAGGCCGCCCGTATGGAGGACGAGGGCGAGCGCATCCTCAAACTCAATATCGGCAACCCGGCGCCCTTCGGTTTCCGCACGCCCGATGAGGTCATCAAGGACATGCGCCAGCAGCTGCCCGACTGCGAAGGCTATTCCAACTCGCGTGGCCTGTTCTCCGCGCGCAAGGCGATCATGCAGTATTCGCAGATCAAGGGCTTGCCCAACGTTCAGATGGAGCATATCTACACGGGCAACGGCGTGTCCGAGCTCATTCAGCTTTCGATGAACGCGCTGCTCGACAATGGCGACGAGATTCTGATCCCCAGCCCCGACTATCCGCTCTGGACGGCGTGCGCAACCCTTGCCGGCGGTCATCCTGTGCACTATCTGTGCGATGAGCAGGCGGATTGGTATCCCGACCTGGAGGATATGGAGTCCAAGATCACGAGCGCGACCAAAGCCCTCGTTATCATTAACCCCAACAACCCCACGGGCTCGGTCTACCCGCGCGAGGTGCTCGAGGGCATCGTCGAGGTTGCACGCAGGCATCAGCTGATGATCTTTGCTGATGAGATCTACGACCGCCTGTGCATGGACGGCTACGAGCACGTCTCGATTGCCTCGCTCGCTCCCGATCTGCCCTGCGTCACCTTTAGCGGTCTGTCCAAGTCGCACATGATCGCGGGCTATCGTATTGGCTGGATGGTGCTTTCGGGCAACCAGCGCTGCATGAGCGACTTTATTATGGGCATCAACATGCTCTCGAACATGCGCCTGTGCTCCAACGTGCCGGCTCAGTCGATCGTCCAGACGGCGCTCGGCGGCCATCAGTCCGTCAACGACTACATCCGCCCCGGCGGTCGTGTCTACGAGCAGCGCAACTTTGTGTATGAGGCGCTCAACAAGATCGACGGCATCTCGGTGGTCAAGCCGCGTGCGGCGTTCTATATCTTCCCCAAGATGGATGTGAAGAAGTTCAACATCACCGACGACGAGCAGTTCGCCCTTGACCTGCTGCACGAGAAGAAGATCCTGATCACGCGCGGCGGCGGCTTCAACTGGGCTGAGCCCGACCACTTCCGTATCGTGTACCTGCCGCGCATGGAAGTGCTCAAGGAGTCCCTCGAAGATCTCGCCGACTTCTTCGACCATTACCGCCAGAGCTAGTGGGATAGAAGTTCCGCACTATGAAAAGCTCCCTGCAGTTGTTTTGCTGCAGGGAGCTTTCTTGAATCGGCGGAACTAAATAACGATTCCGCAACAGTGGTCGATTTCGTGTTGGATGATCTCGGCGGTGTAGCCCGAGAAGTTTTTGATGCGGTGGACGAAATTCTCGTCCAAATACTCAACCTTAATGCGGCGATAGCGAGTACAGGGGCGCTCGCCGGAAAGCGAGAGACATCCTTCGCTCGTCTGATAGGCATTGACCTGCTCAAGAATTTGAGGGTTGTACATCAGGAGTGTCCTGTTGCCGTCCTTTACGCAGATGATGCGTTTGCGCACGCCGATCATGTTGGCGGCGAGGCCCACGCACTCGTGCTCATGCTCGTGGAGCGTATCCAGGAGATCCTGCCCGGTTGCGGCATCGTCGGGTCCCGCGTCTTCGGAAGGCAGACGCAAAAAGAACTCGGATTTCATGATGGGCTTAATCATGGCGGGCTCCTCATGTCTTATGCTTTCGTGGACTTTTAATAATAGCGCGGAAGGAAAGCTGTGCGTCCGCGTTACAATCTTTCGATGTTGGACCATGTTGCCAGATTCGTCGTGTACGGCGTCTGGCGTAAGTCTAGGGCTCATTTTTCGCCCTGGACCGTTCCTCTGGGGCGATGCGACTGTCGTTCCAAGAGGAAGGAAATGCATGGGGAGCAAATCTCAGCAACAAGTTCAAGTAACGCCATCGGCCTCTGCGGCGATTCTCGTCGTAATGTATATTGCAGCCTTTGTTGCCGCGTTTAACGAGAACATCATTAACGTGGCGTTGCACGACATTATGGTGGCCTTTTCGGTGAGTGCCACCACGGCGCAGTGGCTCGTTTCGGGCTACATGATCGTGACGTCGATCTTTACGGCCATCATGGCCTTCCTGTCCGGCCGTTTCTCGACGCGCAAACTGCTGTTTTTCGCATGCGGATGCATGGTCGCCGGCGAAGTCCTGTGCCTGGTCGCTCCGTCGTTTAGCGTTTTGCTGCCAAGCCGTATTTTGCAGGCTGCGGGATCGGGCATCTTGTTCCCGCTCATGATGAACGTGGTGTTGTCTTGCGCCCCGCGCGAGAAGCTCGGTCTGTATCTGAGCCTGGGCGGCGCCTGCATTACGCTGGGGCCGGCGTTTGGACCTGTGATGAGCGGTCTTATGTGCACGTTGTTTGGCTGGAGGGCGGTGTTCGTAGTGCCGCTGGTGGGCGGCATTGCGGTCGCCGCGGCGGGCGTAAAGCTTGTTCAGAATGTCGGAGAGCGCTCGAACGCCACGCTTGATATTCTGTCGGTTGTTTTGCTCGCCGCCGGTATTACGGCATTTGTGTATTCCGTAGGCGAGTTCTCGACCAATCTGATTGCCGGCATCGTGGCGCTCTTCGCCGCCATTGTGCTGCTCGGCCTGTTTGCGGCCCGCCAGCTCAAACTTGAGCATCCGGTGCTTAACGTGCGTCCCATGGCGAGCGTTCGCTTTTGGCCTGCGTGCCTGCTTGTGGTGGTGTCGATGATGACGACGTTCTCGATGAGTGTTTTGTTGCCGCTCTATTTTGAAGGTGCCTACGGCATGACCGCACTTGTTGCGGGCCTGCTCATTTTGCCGGCGATTGCCTGCAACGCCGTGACCTCGATTGTGGGCGGACGCGTGATGGACGCCCGTGGCGCATGGCCGCTGTTGCCGGTCGGCTTTGCCCTGATTGCCGTGGGGCAGACTGCAATCTCGATGACGGCGGCAAGCATGAACATCGGCGTCGTCGTGGCGCTGACCGTTGTGGTGTATGCCGGAGTCGGCCTGGTGCTGAGCCCCTCGCAGACAGCCGGCTTGGAGACGCTTCCTGCCGCTGAGCATCCTCACGGAACGGCATTGCTCAACACGTGGAACATGATTGCCGCATCGTTTGGCCCGTCGCTGTTTATCGGCTTGCTCTCGAGTTCTGCGGCGACTGCCGGTGCGGCTGGCGTTGCGACGGACGTTGCCCAGGCGATTGGATTTGCAGCTGCCGTGCGCGTGGCAGCTGTGATTGCCGTGGTCGGGTTCGTGGCGTCACTGGTGTACGCTCGTCGCGAGTCGCACATGTCGCATTAATGTGTGCACATAGATTCTGCAGCTAGATTAGATGACGACACCATAAACTAATGGACGTTTTGCCGAGAGGCATGAATGTTTAAAGCGCAAAGAGTGCGCGACGGGCCCCGCGAATGGGGCGATGATGCCCGAGAGGGCCAAGAAGGAGTCTCATGTCCGAGAACGAAGAGATCATGAACGAGACCGAGAACGAGACCATGGCTGCCGAAGTTGAGGCAGTCGAGACCGTGGAGACCGAAGCTGCCGAGGTTGAGGTTGCTGACGAGGTTTCCGCCGAGGAGGGGGCCGAGGTTGTCGAGGCCGCCGTTGATTACGATGACGAAGAGCTGATGGACAAGATGCAGAAGGCCGCCCGCCTGCTGCGTAGCCGTCGCTTTGCTATTTCCAAGGAGGAGGAGGCCAAGGCCGAGCGCATGGCGAACATCGAGCGCGCCATCAAGCTCCTTGACCTCAAGCCCAAGATGGAGCAGAAGGAAATGTCCGACCTGCTGGGCATGCGCCTTCGTGAGCTCGATGGTCTGATGGCCGAGGCCGAGGCTGCCGATCTGGTCGGCCGCATCGACGACGCCGAGGGCGATATGCGCAAGATCGTTGTCTTCGCTGCCGAGGATGCCGCTGAGGGCCTGGTCGAGCTTGCCAACAAGAAGGAGAAGCTCCTGCCCGAGCTTTCTTACGAGGAGGCCACCGAGCTGATGGCCGCTCTCGATAAGGTCATCGCTCCGCTCGTCGCCATGGGCCTGGACGAGGACCGCGGTCCTCGCGGCGGTCGTGACGATCGCGGTGGCCGTGGCGGCGACCGTGGCGGTCGCGGCGGCTTTGGCGATCGCGGTGGCCGTGGTGGTGACCGCGGCGGTCGCGGTGGCGATCGCGGTGGCCGTGGCGGCTTTGGTGACCGTGGCGGCGACCGCGGCGGTCGCGGCGGCTTTGGCGGCAACCGTGGTGGCTATGGCGATCGCGGTGGCAACCGTGGCGGCTTCGGCGGCAACCGCGGTAACGACCGCGGCGGTCGCGGTGGCGATCGCGGCGGCCGCAACGGCGGCGGCTTCCGCGGCAACCGCTTCTAGGGGTTACGCGGTTCTACGAACCGCGTAACTAGTTGACGCTGCAAACCCGCCAGAGCGGCAATCTGCCTTTCAACTTCGGCGGCATGACCAGAAGGTCAATGCCGCCTCGCTTCAAGGCACCTTGCTCGCTCTGGCGGGTTTTCGCTGTCGGTACCAAAGCATCGGCGTCGCCTTGATCCAAACCTACCAAAAAGGGACAGGTTTATTTTGGTCGGTTTTATCTGAGCAAACGTGGTTGTCTATCGCAATGTAGTCGTTGGGAACGTTTTGTTTGAGTAGTCGTTTAAGAGCGTCCCCAACGACTACATAGGATGAGAGTGGATAATCTCCCGGTTTGAGTCTGCATTCAAGCTCAAAGTGGGAGATTATCCACTCTCGTTTTTGTTCTACCTACATTTGTAGGAACAGTTCGTGGAGGCGGGTGTCTTCATCGAGTTCGGGGTGGAAGGTTACGCCGAGCTGGTTGCCCTGGCGGGCGGCGACGATGCGGCCATCGACCTCTGCCAAGGCCTTGGCGTCGCCGTGGACCTCGACGATGCGGGGCGCGCGGATAAATGTCAGCGGCACTTCACCGTCGATGCCGTCTACCTGTCCCTTGGTGCGAAAACTGCCGAGCTGTCTGCCATAGGCATTGCGCTCAACGAGCACATCCATGGTTGCCAAACGCGGCGTGCCCTTATCGTCATGAGCGGCAAGGTCGTGAGCCAGCAGAATCAGGCCGGCGCAGGTGCCCAGGACGGGCATGCCTTCAGCGATACGGGTACGAAGCTCCTCGAGCATGCCCAACTCATCAAGCAGTTTCCCTTGAACGGTAGACTCGCCGCCGGGAAGTACCAGACGGTCAAAGTTCTGCTTCAAATCAGCCGCCTGCCTCAGCTCAATACAGCGTGCGCCCAGCTCAGATAGCCTTGCCTCGTGCTCGGCAAAAGCGCCCTGGACCGCCAGCACGGCGACCGTTTGGTCTGCATAATCGCTCATGTGCGATCCTTTCTGCTGGACTAGCGCCCGCGCTCCTCCATGATGATCTCGATCTCGTCGGCGTTGATGCCCACCATGGCCTCGCCCAGGTCCTCCGAAAGCTCGGCGATGAGCTTGGCGTCGGTGAAGTTTGCCACGGCCTTGACGATGGCGGCGGCGCGCTTGGCGGGGTCGCCGCTCTTAAAGATGCCCGAGCCAACAAAGACGCCCTCGGCGCCCAGCTGCATCATCAGCGCGGCGTCGGCGGGGGTCGCGACTCCGCCGGCGGCAAAGTTTACGACGGGGAGCTTGCCCGTGGCATGGACCTCGCGCACCAGCTCGACCGGAACCTGCAGCTGCTTGGCTGCCTCAAAGAGCTCGTCGTCGCGCAGAGCAACAACGTCGCGGATCTGCTTTTGGATCTTGCGCATATGGCGCACGGCCTGAACGACGTCGCCCGTGCCCGGCTCGCCCTTGGTGCGAATCATCGTGGCGCCCTCAGCAACACGGCGCAACGCCTCGCCCAGATCGCGGGCGCCGCAGACAAACGGCACGTCAAACTGGGTCTTGTCGATGTGATAGACATCATCGGCGGGGGAGAGGACCTCGGACTCATCGATGTAATCGATCTCGATTGCCTGCAGGACCTGCGCCTCGACAATGTGACCGATGCGGCACTTGGCCATAACGGGGATGGAGACGGCCTCTTGGATGCCCTTGATCATCTTGGGGTCGCTCATGCGCGACACACCACCTGCGGCACGGATATCGGCCGGGATGCGCTCGAGTGCCATGACGGCGCAGGCGCCTGCCTCTTCGGCGATGCGTGCTTGCTCGGGCGTGGTGACGTCCATGATGACGCCGCCCTTGAGCATCTGCGCGAGCTCGCGATTGAGCTTGACGCGATCGGCTTTGCTGTTCTGTTCTGCCATGGTTGCTCCCTTGGTTGACATGTGCATTGCTTGACGGAACATCCTATCGGGGAGCTGGGTATGGCGAAATACTCAGTTTTCGAGATAATTACAAGGTCAGACTAATACCAGATTGAATGATTCGATAAGGTCAGGTGATAGACCCATGCTTGACTACAATTTGGAAAATCGCGGCGAAGCATCGCTTTATGAGTATGTTTACCAGCAAATTCGCGATGATATTGTTGCTGGCCGTATTGCGGCGGGGGAGCATCTTCCGTCTAAGCGCGCCTTTGCCAGTCATCTGGGAATCAGTGTCATTACTATCGAGAATGCATATAGCCAGTTGCTTGCCGAGGGCTATATTTGCTCAATGCCGCGTCGTGGCTACTACGCTTGCGAACTTCCGGATGCACCGGTTTTGGCTTCGGCTGCGGAGGACATCGACCGAGATGCTGTCCCTGTTGGTCCCAGCGCGCATGATGCCATGGGGCAGGCAGAGCGATTCGACGCACTTTCTCCTTCCGCTTTGGAGGCGGCGCGGCTTTGGCAAAGTGCGCTACGGGCGACGCTGACGTCCGAAGACGAACGTGAAATCTTTTCGCCCGCACCGGCGCAGGGCACCGCTCGACTGCGACGTGCGATTGCGCACCATCTGCGCGGGACAAGGGGCATGAATGTCAATCCCGACAATATCGTTATCGGTGCGGGCGCCCAGCTGCTCGATACCATGTTGGTTCAGTTGCTTGGCGCGGACAAGGTGTATGCCGTCGAGGATCCAGGCTATTTGCGCTTGACGCGCATCTATCAGGCCATGGGTTGCGAAGTGCGGCATGTCCCGTTGGATGCTGAGGGCGTGGACTTGAGCGCGCTGCAGAAAACCGGGACCGATGTCCTTCACCTGATGCCGTCTCATCAGTATCCGACCGGTCTTGTGACGAGCATTGCACGTCGCTATGCGTTGCTGAGCTGGGCCGCCGAGCGGCCAGGTCGGTATCTCATCGAAGACGACTTTGATTGTGAGTTTCGCCTTGCCGGCAAGCCGATTCCCGCGCTCGCGTCGATCGATGCCGCCCAGTCGGTTATCTACACCAACACGTTTTCGAAGAGCCTTTCATCGGCGTTACGTTTGGCGTACATGGTGCTGCCCGATGAACTAATGGAGAGGTTTAAACGCAACCTTGGTTTCTACGCCTCGTCGGTAAGTTCTGTTGATCAGGTTGCCTTGGCGCGTTTGCTGGAATCGGGTGATTACGAGCGACATGTGAACCGCGTGCGCGTTCGTGCTCGTGGGGCGCGTGATGGCCTGGCGGCGCTTGTACGGAAAACGTTTCCGGCAGGGGAAGTCTCGATCGAGTACGCGGACGCCGGCCTTTACTGCGTCGTGGCCGTGGAGCGTGACGCGGGCGGAAGCTCTTTTGCACGGGCCCTCACGCGCTCGAGCATCCCTTTTATCGATATCGGTGACTGTTTTTGGTGTGCCGATGGTGCATCTGTCCCTGAAAACTCAACTCAAATTCTTGTTCAGTATGACGATCTGAGTCCAAAAGTACTAACTACCTTGGAATTGCAGCTAATGGGGGCACTCTGCAACCTAAGTGAGTAGACTTTTAGCACTTTGGCGACCAGGCAGTTTTGTAACAAGTTATCTACCTGCGGTTTTGAAAAGCAGGATGACCGGCCTGCTCGGGATGTTCAAAAAAGTCTACTCACTTGCCGCGCACAGCTCCTGCATGAGAAAAAAATGGGGTTTTCAACAGGGCCCCGTCCAGTTCTTGGCAAGCTTTTGGTCAGTTGGGGAGGGCTGTTGAAAACTTGACAGTCCGTTCGACGCCATTTACGCTGCGTTCGCGCCATAGCGAGACCGGCTGGGTTGAAATTCGTGTTTTCCTGTGCCTATGAAGGATCTACTTTGTGACATATCAGCTTTTAGGTACTGGCGTTTGCCTCCTCAAGTCCGCGCTTTGTGTCCGCCGCTTCCACGACCGGAAGAAGACCGGCAGCGATATGATCTCGCCCGCAACCCGACGGCTGCGGTCGCGCTCGGTTTTCCGTTGTATACATTGGTTCGGTCGAGAAACAAACGGACTTGTCCTGCCAGCATTAGGCAGCGGCTGTTTCTTGGTGAGCTTCCCAGGGAATCCGTGCTGGAAACGGAGCATGGGGTTTTGATTACGTCTCCTCTACTGACGGCATTCATCATGTTGCGGCATCTGACGGATCTTCAGCTTCTTTTGGTATTGGCGGAGATGTGTGGCTTGTTTGCGGTGTGTGCCCTGCCGGCGGCACTTGAGGCGGAGCTTTCGCGTGCAATTGATTCGGGCGCGATTTCGACAACGTTCGGTTGGGTGCGCTGCCCGTCCGAGGACAGCACCGCCTCAAATTTATGGCGTCGAGACGCTTTGGTTTTGGGCGGAGACCTTGACCGCTTTTGTTCAGATGTTTGCGGGATGCGTTACGGCAATAGATTTATAGCGGTATCGCAACTCGTTCCATTGGGCGCCGCGTCGCCTTTTGAGGTCGAGGCGTATTTGCTACTTGCACTGCCGCGATCCCTGGGAGGCGAAGGTTTTTGCGGCATAGAGCTCAATGTCGAAGTGATGCTAAGCACAAGCGCTCGGGCGATTGTGGGAAAGTCCCGCGTATATATCGATCTGCTTCTGTCTTCGCCGGACGGGAGGCGACAAGTGGCCATTGAATGTCAGGGAAAGGCCTCGCACGGACGCGCAGGGGATGGCTTGCGTGACGCTGACCGCATGACGGCCCTTCAGGCCATGGGCTACGATGTACTTCTCCTGACACACAGACAGATATCCGATGAGGGTAGATTCCACGCGATCGTTAAGGCCGTATGCAGGATGCTCGATGCTGAATATCGTGATAAAAGCTCAGATGAGCAAAGGGCTGAGACATTACTCCGGTCTGAACTATTCGTTGACTGGACAAAATTGGGAGTAATTGACGGAAAGATGCCCGTTAGACACAAAACAGCTCGATCGTGGACGGCTGCGGTTCTAAGTGAGTAGACTTTTGGCTTAATGGTGACCAGGCCGTTTTGCAACAAGTCATTTACCTGCGGCTTTATAAAGCAATATGGATGGTGTGCTCGGCAAGTTTCGAAAAGTCTACTCACTTAGTTTTTGACGAGAGACCGATGCCGAAGATAGCTCTATTTCAGGGCGTTAACGAGTTATTTCAGGGCGTTAACGAGTCCTCGAGACACAAAAAGGCCCGAACCAATACGGTCCGGGCCTTCTTCGAGCTAGAGGTTATGTCTCAGGCAGTTGGCTTAGCCAAAGTAGCGCTTGAGCAGGCCAGCGAAAGCCTTGCCGTGGCGAGCCTCGTCGCGGGCCATCTCGTGCACGGTGTCGTGGATAGCATCGAGACCGGCGGCCTTGGCGCGCTTGGCAAGATCGGTCTTGCCGGCGGTGGCGCCATTCTCGGCCTCAACGCGCATCTCGAGGTTCTTCTTGGTGGAATCGGTCACGACCTCGCCCAGGAGCTCGGCGAACTTGGCGGCATGCTCGGCCTCCTCGTGGGCAGCCTTCTCCCAGTACAGGCCGATCTCGGGATAGCCCTCGCGATGGGCGACGCGAGCCATGGCCAGGTACATGCCGACCTCAGAGCACTCGCCCTCAAAGTTGGCGCGCAGGTCGGCAACGATGTCCTCGGAGACGCCCTCCATCTTGGCGACGCCCACGACGTGCTCGGCAGCCCACTCGAGCTGGCCCTCCTCCTGCTTCAGGAAGCGAGAGCCGGGAACGCCGCACTGGGGGCACTTGAAATCCTCGGGCAGCTGGCCGCCGTCGAACTCTTCCACATAACCGCAAACGGGGCAAACAAACTTCATGATTCGATCCTTTCGATCGATGGCGATGGTGCGCTCGTCCGGTCCCGTAAGGGCCCTCTCCGGACGTGCGTCTTGACGAGTTCTATTATCCATAAATGAGACCGAATGTGAAGCCTATTAGGAATGATTTTTAATAAAACAATTTAAGCATGTGTAGATGTTGATTGATTAACGATTGCTAGACCTCGTGCGACCTCCGATGAGTACAATCGGTCGAGCAAATGTTGACCAATCAACAAATGAAGGAGCTTCCTTTATGCATCTAGCCCGCCGCGCCTGGTGCCGAACGTATCAAACGGTTTTTCGCATCGCATTGCCGGTGCTGCCCTATACCGAGCCACGCATTTTAGAGCACGCTGAGGAAGTGCCCGCAGTGCTTCAAAAGCGTTCAATACACCATGTTCTTATCGTGACAGATCCCGGCATTGCCCGTCTGGGGCTCACGGCACCGCTCGAGACAGCGCTCGCGTTCAAGGGAATTAGCGCTGCGGTCTATGCCGAAACGCGTGCGAACCCCACGGTCTCAAACGTGGAGGAAGCGGCATCTCTGTATCGAGAGAGCGCCTGCCAGGCCATTATCGGCTTTGGCGGTGGTTCGGCCATGGACTGCGCCAAGGGCGTGGGCGCGCGCATCGCGCAGCCAAAGAAGCCCATCAACAAGATGCGCGGCCTGTTGCGTATCCATCGTCGCCTGCCGCTGCTCATCGCCGTTCCCACCACGGCGGGCACGGGAAGCGAGGTCACGCTTGCAGCGGTAATTACCGACGACGAGACGCACTACAAGTATCCCATTAACGACTTTGTGCTGATCCCGCGCTTTGCGGTGCACGACCCCGAGTTTACACGTGGCCTGCCCGCCTCCATTACGGGGCAGACGGGTATGGATGCCCTGACGCATGCCGTCGAGGCCTTTATCGGCCGTAGCACCACGCCCTACACGCGCAAGATGGCGCGCCAGGCGGTGCAGCTCATCCACGACAATTTGCTCGAGGCCTATGAGCACGGGGAGAACATGCGTGCGCGCCGCAATATGCTTTCGGCGGCGTATAAAGCGGGCGTTGCCTTTACGCGCTCTTATGTTGGATACGTCCATGCCATCGCGCACAGCCTGGGCGGGCGTTACGGGATTCCCCACGGCTTGGCCAACGCCATCATCCTGCCGCACATGCTTCGCGCCTATGGCGAAGCTGCTGCTTCCAAGCTCGCCGATCTCGCCCGCATGGCCGGCATTGCGCCGGCTAATGCGCTGGACAACGTGGCTGCTGAGGCCTTTATCGATTGGGTCGACCGCATGAACGCCGCCTTGGGCATACCCAAATATGTGACGGGCATTCGCCGCTCCGACATTCCTGAGATGGCGGCGCATGCCGATGCCGAGGCCAATCCCCTGTACCCCGTTCCGCTTTTAATGGACCGTTTGGAGCTCGAGCATATGTACGAGGTCGTTGCGGGTGGTATGTTTGAAGACGAGAACTAGGAGGGCCCATGAACACCGAGGAAATCGCGCGCATCGTTGCCGATCAGCGCGCCTATTTTAAGACGCACGCCACGTTTGATGTCGATGCTCGACGTCGTGCGCTCGTGAGTTTACGCGATGCGGTGCGGGCCCACGAGGCCGATATTGCCCATGCGCTCAAGACCGATTTGGGAAAGTCGCATGACGAGGCGTATATGTGCGAGATCGGCACCTCGCTTTCCGAGATTCGTTATCAGATTGCGCATGTGGCTCGATGGAGTCGCTCGCGCCTGCGTCCGTGTGACCTCGCCAACGCCGTGAGTGTGTGCAAGACGCAGTCCGTGCCCTATGGCGTCACACTCATCATGGCTCCGTGGAACTACCCGTTTTTACTGACGCTCGAGCCACTCGCCGGCGCCCTTGCCGCGGGCAATACCGTGGTCATCAAGCCGAGCGCCTATGCTCCGGCATCGAGCGCGGTGCTCAAGCAAATCTGTGAAGAGGCATTTGATCCGTGCCTGGTGACGGTTGTCGAGGGCGGTCGCGCCGAAAATGAAGCGCTGCTCGACGAGTGCTGGGACAAGATCTTCTTTACCGGTAGCGTTCCGGTCGGCAAACTCGTTATGGAGCGCGCGAGTAAAAACCTTACGCCTGTGACGCTCGAACTGGGTGGCAAGAGTCCTTGCATCGTGGATGCGACGGCAAACTTGAAGGTCGCGGCGCGGCGTATCGCCTTTGGTAAGTGGCTCAACGTGGGCCAGACCTGTGTGGCGCCCGACTACCTGCTGGTTGATGCGCGCGTGCACGACGAGCTGTTGGGCCTCATCAAGGAGGAGGTCCGCCGCATGTTTGGCGAGCAGCCGCTCGACAACGAGGACTACGGCCATATCGTCAACGCCAAGCACTTCGCGCGCGTGCGCGGGCTGATTGACCCCGACAAGGTTGTGCTGGGAGGCGCGGCGCGCGAGGCTTCGCTCAAGATTGAGCCAACGATTTTGGACGGCGTGGCGCCTGAGGACGCCGTAATGCAGGAGGAGATTTTCGGCCCCATCTTGCCGGTGCTGTCGTTTGAGAGCCTAGACGAGGCCGAGACGTTTATTACGGATCGTCCGACGCCGCTGGCCCTGTATATCTTTAGCCAAGACCGTGAGGTTCAGCAGCGCTTTGTGCGTTACGTGCCCTTTGGTGGTGGCTGTGTTAATGACACCATTATGCATTTGGCCACGAGCCATATGGGCTTTGGCGGCATGGGGGCGAGCGGTATGGGACAGTACCATGGACGCGAGAGCTTCGATACGTTTAGCCACAAGAAGAGCATCGTGAACAAGGCAACGTGGCTGGACGTGCCGTTCCGCTATGCCCCTTACGCAAGCTGGAAGCGCAAGTTCGTGCGCATGTTTGTGCATTAGAATCAGATGACATAGGGATAAACAAAGTGGCCGCCCCCGCGTAAGCGAAGACGGCCATTTCTCACGATGAAAACGTGTATCGGAGTTGGCAAGACCCGCTGCCACGGGTGCCATCCGTGTTCCTATCTTATCTGCAAGCGTTCCGTTGTGCAAGCGTTGCGGCAAACGATTGAAAGACGCAGACAGGATGAATTTGTGTCCGCACGGGCCCGTAGACTTCTCAACTACGTTGTGGATGCTCGCTAATCGGTAATGGAGGCGCACGTGTTTGATGACGATGACCTGTTCGATCTGACAGACGATCCGTTTGAGTGGGATATGCTACTCGATGACGATGAGTTGGAGCAGGACCGTAAGAAGCGGCAGGGCAAGAAGACGTGGGATGACGCTTCGAAAAAGCAGGACAAGCGTCGCCGAGGTCTGTTCGGCGGGCTCTTTGGGTGACTGTCTCATCGTCGCGTCTGTATACTAAACAGGTCTTATACGCGTTGCGAAATGAGGACAGAGACGATGATGTGGTTTACCGCCGACCTGCACCTGGGCGATACGAATATCTTGCACGACATGGATCGACCGTTTGACTCGGTCGAGGAGATGAACCGCCGTGTCATCGATGCCATCAACGAGTGCGTGGCTGTGGACGACCGCCTTTATGTCCTGGGAGACTTTACGTATCGATTGCCCCTGGCGGAAGCGGTTCGCCTGCGCGAGCGCATCGACTGCCAGAACATAACGCTCATCCGTGGTAACCATGACGGCGATTGGGAAGATCCGGACGCGCCGCACATTTGGGATGAGGTGCGCGATTATCTGGAGATCGCTCCCGGTTACGCGAAGGGCCATCGTCTGGTGATGAGCCATTACCCCATGCTCAGCTGGAATGGCAAGGCGCGCGGCGCCATCATGCTGCACGGGCACATTCACAGCAGGGGAGACCGCACCAACGCGCGCAATCGCGATCGCGAGCGCCCAGTCCTTCGCTACGACGTTGGCCTCGATGCCAACAACTACAAGCCCGTTAGCCGCGACCAGATCCTGGGCTTCTTTGGACTCTAGCTGTAAGTGCAGGTAGAATGAACGCGCCGCGCGGATGGTCTGCACGGCGCGTTTTAGTAGGAGCGATGATTCCATGAGGGCTATCCAGCGCATTAACCACAACGCTGCCATCTGCGAAGATGGCGCGGGGCGTCAGCTTATCGCGCTGGGCCGCGGTATCGGCTTTGGCGATATGCCGCATGAGGTCGACCTGGATGTCATCACGCGTACCTTTTACGGCATCGATTCAAAGTACCTGGCGTTTATCGATGAGGTCGACCCCGAGGTGCTGGAGTTTTCTGCTCAGCTGGCCGATATCGCGACCGGACAGCTTTCGTACGAATTGAGTCCTAACCTTCCCATTACATTGGCAGACCATATTCAGTTTGCCATTAAGCGCGCCCGCGAACACATGGTGGTGTCGTTGCCGCTTGAGCGCGATCTGGAGCAGCTGCATCCCATCGAATACCGCTTGGGCGAGCTGGCTGTTCGCGGCATCCAGAAGAGCTTTCATGTGCGCATGCCCCGAAGCGAGGCCGCGGGCATTGCCATGTCGATTGTCAACGCATCGGTTAAGCCGAGCGAGCGGCGCGTGCTTGCCGAGCAGCACGAGGAGCGACTGCTCGATATGACGGTCGCGATTATTCAAGAAGAGTTGGGTGTGACGGTCGATCGCTCGTCGTTCGCCTTTGCCCGCTTTGCCACTCATGTGCGCTATCTGCTCGACCGCGTGGCAAAGAAAGAGCCGATCGATACCGAGAACTCCGGTCTTTACGACGTGCTCGTGGAGCAGTATCCGGCGGCATCGCGTTGCGCTCACCGTGTCGACGATCTGATTCAAGAGACCTTTGGCGAGCCATTGGCCCAAGAGGAGCTCGTCTATCTGATCATGCATGTGAATCGCGTGGCTTCTGTCCACTCGGATAAATAGGCTCTCTGGTATTTCCTTTCCGTCATGGCGACCGTTCGCGGGTCGTTTGCTACCGTTCGTCGGTAATCTGAGCCGCAACGAACGCATCTGCCGCATATACTCGCCGTGTGTTGGGTGTTACTCACGGCGCAGCTCCGAGAGGCACTACCGATTCTGCCGAGACCATAATTGGGTCTCTGTCGGTTGTGCGCGGGGCTTTTTTCATGTCGATCCACCCGGGAATCACATGCAAATCAATCTCTTGCCAACTGGTATCGCGCGCTGCGCAGGCGCGAGCGGAATCGTGCGTCTTGGTGCCGTGAAGTCCCACGGCCTTTAGTTGGAAGAGAAGGGATTCGACATGACTGTCGATAACAAGAAGATTGCCGAGGACGTGCTCGCTGCCGTCGGCGGCGCCTCCAATGTGACGAACGCGACGCACTGCATGACCCGCTTGCGTCTGAACCTCAAAGATCAGTCCATTCCCAATGATAATGAAGTTAAGAAGATCAAGGGTGTGCTGGGCGCACAGTGGTCTGGCGGCCAGTATCAGGTCATCATTGGCCAGAACGTGCCGAAGGTCTATGACGCCGCCATTGCGCTGGGCGTCAAGGGCGAAGGCTCCATTGACGAGAACCTCGATGACGGCACCAAGGAGCCACTGACGGTCAAGACTGCGGGCAAGAAGGCCCTTAACTACCTGTCCAAGACAATGTGCATGACGATCCCCATTATCATGGGCGCCGCCATGTTCCGCACACTTGCCGTACTTTGCGGCGACGGCATGCTCGGTATCTGGTCTGCCGATTCTGACATCTACAACTTCTTCTACAACTGGATTTACAACGCCGGCTATTATTTCCTCCCTGTCTATCTGGGTTGGGCTGCCGCAAAGCAGCTCGGCTGCAGCCAGCCGCTCGGCATGATGCTCGGCGGCGTGCTCATTGCCCCCGAGTTCATGACGTTGGTCAACGCCGCTGCGGATTCTGGTGCTACGACCACGATGGTTTACGGCGTGCTCCCGGCTCAGCTGAACAACTATTCTGCGACCGTGCTCCCCATGCTGCTGTCTATGCCGGTGCTGATGGTCGTCGAGAAGTTCATGAAGAAGATCATCCCCGACATGCTCTCCACGGTGTTTGTGCCCGTGTGCACCATGGCTGTGATGACCCCCGTTTCCCTGTGCGCCCTAGCTCCGATTGGTTCCATTCTGGGCGACCTGGTCGGCAACTTTATGTTCGGCCTCGGAAACGCTGGCGGCATCGTCACAATCCTCTCCCTCGTCGCCATTGCCGCGCTTTGGGAGTTCCTGGTTATGACCGGTATGCACCAGGTTCTGATTGCCCTCGGCATTGTGCAGGTGCTCACCTCAGGGTCTGACTCCTGCGTTATGGTCGCGGGTGCTATCGCTCAGTTCGCCACGTGGGGCATGGCCTTCGGTGCCTTCCTGCGCCTTAAGGAGGTCGACGAAAAGGGCGCTATGCTTGGTTTCTCGCTCTCCGGCATTGTCGGTGGCGTGACGGAGCCCGCGCTGTATGGCTGCGGCTTTAAGTATACTCGCTGCCTGGGTGCCATGGTCGCGGGCGGCGCTATCGGCGGCCTGATCGCGGCTCTCACTAATGTGACCACGTATGTTTTGGGCGCAACTAATATCCTAGGTATTACAGGTTATGTTGCAGGCGGAACTGCTAATCTCGTATGGGGCTGCGTTGCATCGGGCACTGCATTTGTTGCCGCCGCTGCCATCGCCTACTTCTTTGGCTTTACCAAGGAGCAGCTCGACGAAGACGCTGCTGCCGCCAAAGCCTAAAGCATCCGTTCGGTAGGACAATTATCTGGGGCACTTGGCTGCGCTTCAAGTGTCCCTTTCCGTAGATGGGGGTCAATATGAAGCAATTGCTCATTCGTGCCGACGATATCGGTTATTCGTATGCCGTTAACCTGGGGATTGCCCGCAGTATCAATGAGGGCCTGGTGCGCTCGGCGGGACTTATGCCCAATATGCCCGAGGCCGAGCGTGGCTGGTCGCTCGTGGCGGATGTCGGCATTGCGGTGGGTCAGCACACCAACGTGTGCCTGGGCAAGCCGTGTGCCGACCCGGCGCTCATTCCGAGCATGCTCAACGAGAACGGCGAGTTCCATAGCAGCCGTACCTTCCGCGATCATTTTAAGCGCGGCGAGGAGTTGATAGACTTCGACGAGGCCTGCATCGAGATCCGCGCGCAGCATGACCGCTTTGTCGAGATCGTGGGCCGCGAGCCCGATTACTTTGAGGCCCATGCCGTCATGAGCAAAAACCTTAACCGAGCGATCTCGGCGGTTGCTCAGGAGCTGGGCCTTAAGGAGCAAAAGGCGAGCTTCGACCCCGCGGCTGTGGTGCATTGCGGAGATACTGATCTGCGCATGGTGATGCGCTCGATGGAGCCGGGCTACGAGCCCAAAGAGGCAATCATGCAGACGGTTCGCGAGATGGTGGACGGCGAGACGGTCGTCTTTGTGTGCCATCCGGGTTATCTCGATCGTTTTATCCTGGAGAACAGCTCGCTCACGACCGATCGTACCAAGGAAGTCGATGCGCTGATCGACCCCGAGCTTCGCGCTTGGCTCGAGTCTCAATCCGATCTTCGCCTGATCGACTACCGCGACCTGTAAGGACCCAAGTCACCACAAAGGGGACAGTCGCCTTTGTGGTGGTTCTGGCGCCGTTGCCATTATGGCAGCGGCGCCTTTTTTGTCCGTGCGGCGCGGTAGAGTGTAGGCGGTTGAAATTTGCGTCCATCGAGGAGCTGCTATGAACGAGATCAAGTGCCCGCATTGTGGCGAAGTTTTTAAGGTCGATGCGTCCGGCTATGCGGAGATCGTCAAACAAGTGCGCAATGCCGAGTTTTCGCGCGACCTGGATGAGCGTGTGAAGGCAGTCCAGCGCGAGGGCGAGCAGGCACTGGAGCTTGAGCGCTCGCGCTCGACGGCTGCCTTGCAAAAGGCAGAGTCTCAGCGCAACGCTCAGCTTGTCGAGCAGAAGAACGCTGCAGCTCAACAGCTGGCACAAGAGGTTGCCAAGCGCGATGCCGAGCTTTCCGAGCTGCGCGCCAAGCTCGAGGGCGCTGCCGCAGAGCGCGAGAGCGCAAGCCAGCGCGCGGCGGTTGAGGCCCGTGCCGACGCTCAAAAGGAGAATGCCGAGCTTCAGCGCGAGATCGACAATTTGCGTGCGCAGCTGGGACGCAAAGATGACGAAGCCAAGCTTGCCGAATCGGCGATGCGCAACGCCGCTCAAAATGATTTAGCTGCACGAGATGCCCAGATTGCCGAGCTGCAGGCCAGGCTTGCCGCGGCGGACAAGGCCCAGGAGATGGCGCTTGCCGCCGCGGCGGCTGAGTCGCAGCGCGAGCTCGATGCCACTCGCAGCGAGGCCGAGCGCGCGCTTGCTGACTACCGTGCGAAGGTACAAGAGAAGTTTTCCGCTGCAAAGGCTCAGTCCGAGCAAGAGGCCGAGGGTCTGCGTGCGCAGCTGCGCGAACAGGAGCTGACGGCCAAAATGAACCTGTCAGAGGCGGTCGCCGCGGCGGAGCGTGAGCGTGATGAGGCCCGCGCAAAGCTCACGAGTGAGCTGGCGGTGCGCGATTCGCGTGAGGAACAGGCCAAGGCAGCCCACGAGCTTGCGCTTGCGCAGGCCAAGCGCGTGAGCGACGAGTTGATTCGCTACAAGGATGAAGAGATCGAGCGCCTTAAGGACATGAAGGTCCGCCTGTCCACCAAGATGGTGGGCGAGTCACTCGAGCAGCACTGCGAGACTGAGTTCAACCGTCTGCGCATGACGGCGTTTCCTAACGCGTACTTCGAGAAAGATAACGATGCGTCCGAGGGTACCAAGGGCGACTTTATCTTCCGCGAGTGCGACGCGAGCGGTAACGAGGTCATTTCGATTATGTTCGAGATGAAAAACGAGAACGACGAGACCGCGACCAAGCATAAAAACGAGGACTTCTTTAAGAAACTCGACCACGATCGCCGCCAAAAAGGCTGTGAGTACGCGGTGCTCTGCACGCTGCTCGAGCCTGAGAGCGAGCTCTATAACGCAGGGATAGTCGACGTGAGCTATCGCTACGAGAAGATGTACGTGATTCGCCCGCAGTTTTTCATTCCCATGATTACGCTTCTTCGCAACGCCGCCATGGGTTCGCTGCGCTATAAGCAGGAGCTAGCGGAGTACAAACAGCAGAATATCGACGTTACGAACTTCGAAGCCAAGATGGAAAAGTTCAAGAATGATTTCGGCCGCAACTACGAGATTGCGAGTCGCAAGTTCCAAACGGCAATCGATGAGATCGACAAGACGATTAGCCATCTGCAGAAAACCAAGGAGGCGTTGCTGTCCTCCGAGAACAACCTGCGCCTAGCCAACAAGAAAGCCGACGATCTTACCATTCGCAAGCTCACGTGGGGCAACAAGACCATGAAAGCGGCGTTTGACGAGGCACGCGGGACTGCGCCAGAGACAAACGATGAGCCCGCCGAGGCGGATTCGTATGAGGTCGAGGATGCCGAGTAGGGCATAGCGTATAGTGCAAAAGCGGGGCCGCTGGCGATATTGCCAGCGGCCCCGCTTCGTTTTGTTCCAGTATGTGCGGCTAGTCCTCGAGCAGGTCTTCGATAAAGCCGACGCGGTAGTTTTTGAAGATGACCTCGCCACCGTCTTGCGTGGCGTCCAGATCGACATCGCCCATGATGCCAAAATCGTGGTCGCCATCCTCGTCAGCAAAGATCTGGTGCACGTGCCATACGTGCGCGGTCTTCTCGTCGGACTCGTCGATGGAAAACATCGCGGCGCTGCGGGCATCTCCGTCGGTGAGGATTTCCTCGTGCTGCTCGTGGTAAGCGTCGAGTGCTTTTTGCCAGCGGATCTCGCTCATGCCCCAGTCGTCGTCGAGCTCGCCCAGGTCGCGAACATGCTCGCGGGCGGCAAGGGTCACGCGGCGGAAGAGCGCGTTGCGCACCAGCAGGGTGCAGCCACGGCGGTCTGTCACGACTTCGTCGATGCCCTGCGGCGGTGCGGCGTCGAGGGCTGCCGGGTTGCCGGCGTTCTCCCACTCGTCCACCAGGCTCGAGTCCACCGAGCGCACCACAAAGCCCAGCCACGAGATAATGTCGCGCAAGCGCTCATCGCGCTTCTCAATGGGTACGGTGCGATCGAGGGAACGGTAGGCCGCGGCTAGGTAGCGCAGCAGAATGCCCTCGGAGCGGGCGATGCCGAGCTTTTGAATGTAACCCTTAAAATCGCTCGCGCTTTCCAGCATGTCGCGCAGGACGCTCTTGGGCGAGAGCTGGTAGTCGTTGGCCCAGGGTACTTCCTGGCAGTACTTGTCGAAGGCGGCATCGAGCAAGTCCTCGAGCGGCTTTTCGTAGGTGACATCCTGGATGCGCTCCAGGCGTTCCTCATATTCGACGCCGTCAGCCTTCATTTCGGCCATCGCGCGATCGCGTGCAGCGCGCTCCTGTGCGCGCAATACCTGCTTGGGGTCCTCGAGCGTAGCCTCGACCATCGAGATGAGGTCCATGGTATAGGTCTCACTCTCGGGGTCGAGTAGCTCCAGCGCGGCAAGCAAAAACGGCGAGAGCGGCTGGTCGAGCGCAAAGTCCTCGGGCAGGTCGACCGTCAGCGCGTAGTCGATGTCCGGCGCGGCGTCAGCCGGAGCGTCGGGTGCGGGCGGCACCTCAGTGCGCACGACGACGCCGGAGTCGATGAGCGTGGCGAAGATCTCGTCGGCACGAACCTCGAGTTTTGCCTTTTCCTCGAGCGTTTGCAGGCTTGTCTCGATGAGGTCGTGCACGCGGGCGCGAGCGTCGCCGCCCTGCTCGACCACGCTAATCACCATGGAGTGTGTGATGCGAAGTCGCGGCTTGAGCGTCTCGGGCTGAGTCTCAATCAGGCGCTCAAAGGTCTGCTTGTTCCAGGTGACAAAGCCCTCGGGGGCCTTCTTCTTTTTAATCTTGCGGAGCTTCTTGGGGTCGTCGCCCGCCTTGGCCATGAGCTTGGCGTTCTCGATCTCGTGCTCCGGGGCCTCGGCGATGACCATACCCTCTGTGTCAAAGCCCGAGCGACCGGCGCGACCAGCGATCTGATGGAACTCGCGGGCGCGCAGGCGACGCATCTTGTAGCCGTCGAACTTGGTGAGCGCGGTGAGGACCACGGTGTGGATGGGCACGTTGATGCCGACGCCGAGTGTGTCGGTGCCGCAAATGACGGGCAGCAGGCCCTGCTGTGCCAAGCGCTCGACCAGCAGGCGATAGCGCGGCAGCATACCGGCGTGGTGCACACCGACGCCGCAGCCAAGCAAACGTTTGAGGATCTTGCCAAAAGCCGTGGAGAAGCTCGTGCCTTTGGCGGCTTCCTTAATAGCTTCGCGCTGCTCCTTGCTGGCAATGCCAAAGTTGGCGAGGGATTGTGCCGTCGCAAGTGCGGCATCCTGGCTAAAGTGCACGATGTAGAGCGGGGCCTCGCCGCGACGCATCGCGAGCTCGACGGTGCCCTCGAGGGAGGTCGTCACATAGTCGTAGCTCAGCGGTACGGGACGCGGGGCGTCGACGACTAGGTCGCAGGTAGCGCCGGTGTGTTCCTCGAGCGAGGCGGCGATCGCGGTGACATCGCCGAGCGTGGCGCTCATGAGCATGAATTGCGTGTGGGGCAGGGTGAGCAGCGGCACCTGCCAGGCCCAGCCGCGGTCGGGGTCGGCAAAGTAGTGGAACTCGTCCATGGCCACGCAGCCCACATCGGCGTCCTCACCCTCGCGCAGCGCATCGTCGGCAAGGATTTCGGCCGTGCAGCAGATGACGGGCGCCTTGGTGTTGATGTGCGTATCGCCGGTGATCATGCCGACGTTGTCGCGGCCGAGCACCTGTACAAGGTCGAAAAACTTCTCGCTGACCAGGGCCTTGATGGGGGCCGTGTAATAGCAGCGCTTGCCCTGCGCCATGCCCATAAAGAGCATGCCCAGCGCGACAAGCGACTTGCCCGATCCGGTCGGCGTGCCCAGAATGACGTGATCGCCGGCGGCTAGATCCATGAGGGCCTCTTCCTGGTGGTCCCACAGCTCAATACCGCGATTGCTCGTCCATTCAAAGAAGCGCTCGAAGGCCTGGTCGGGCGTGAGCCACGGTTCGGGCTCGCTGCCGTCCTCGGGCTCCCACCAGGTGGGGGAGAGCGCACCGAGTGAGCCGAATTCGGCTTCGGTTCCCGTGCCGCCCGAGAATGAGCTGGCGGCTCCGGCGCCGGAGACGGTGCTGGCGGCGATATCTGTCGTGGTCTGTGCCATGTGGTTGCTTTCTCTCGCGATTGTCCGCCAACTATTATGGCGTAGCGGCGGCGCGGGGTGCCAGCGCGAAAGAAAATGCAGGAAATGGGCGTTCTGCTCAGCCGTTTGGTGCGGCCGCGAGCTAAGTGAGTAGACTTTTTGCGATTTCGCCAGCACATGGCTTTTGCGTAAGGGATTTACCTGCACTGATAATTGTTCTCGGGGGAAGCGGGCACTGCGGGGCGCGGCAACGGCGCGCGATTTCCGCGTCGCAGCGCTACCCTGATGCTGAATG
>JAGZEK010000031.1 GCA_018368345.1 Collinsella sp. | reverse complement strand
ACCAGACGGTGGCCACGCTGCCCCAGTCCGAGGCGTTCGTTCAGGCGGGAGCCGCCGGCAAGTCCGTGGTCGAGTTCGACCGACGCGGCAAGGCGGCGAAGGCGACCCTTGCCCTGGTGGGCACGGTGCGCGAGGCTGCGGGATTCCCGAAGGAATAACCGCAGGTCAGAGACGTTGTCCCTCTGGACAAATGCGTCCCTATGATGTATAATTGTACAAATGTGTAAATGATTAGAGGAGGTCGAGCCATGGCGAACATGTTCGAGAAGTACGCTGCCGACCGCGAGGCCGAGCAGAAGAAGATAGAGAAGGCCGTCGTCGCCGACACGGCCGCTGACGAGAAGCGTACCACCCTCTCGCTGTCGCTCACCGTGAGCGATAAGAAGGCGCTCAAGATGATGGCTGCGGAGCGCGAGACGACGATTGCCGCAATCATCCACGAGTGGGTGCAGGAGCACGTTCGAAAAGATTAAGAGAGGGGGTGACGAGACATGGAAGATGGCCTTGCTGTTCGTTCATCGGGACTGATAGAGCGCTTGGAGAGAAAATCAGAGGTAATCTCGTTTTCAGAGATGTGGGGTAAGGACAACCCGTTTTACTGGTATCTCCATTTGAAAGAGCTTGGAAAGCGAGCACAGACGAAAGAGATGGTTGATGAAGCCGTTAACGGCTTTAGCGTCAACAATCCCGCATATACGATTCTCAGAGTTATTGCGAAAAAGTATCTTACGCGCGAAGTGTGTGAGATTGCGGTGAGCAAGAACGGTAGGAATTTGGAGTACGTGCCCGAACAATATCGGGATGCAGTTATGTGTCTGGCCGCTGTGCAGAGCGACGGCGGCGCTTTGAGATATGTTCCCGAACAATATCGGGATATAGCTATGTGTATGGCGGCTGTACAAAGCGGCGGCAGTGCTTTGGAATATGTTCCTAAGCGAATATTGCTCGGAGATAAGGGCTATGAGATATGTTTCACCGCTGTATGCAACGGAGGACTGGCTCTTTCGTTTGTGCCTAAATGCTACTTGCGTGGAAAAGAGGGAAAGGCTCTTTGCGAGGCGGCTGTGAAGGCGAATGGGTATGCGCTTGAATATGTTCCGAAACGCTTGATAACAAAAGAGCTTGCCAAGGTGGCTATTGAGGTGCCTTTCCCGGTCAGAGAGCTTCTTTGGCCGGATGGCTCGCGTTCGACTCGGAGTGCCTACCGTAGCTATTGCCCGGTATTGTCGCTTGTTCCCAAAAAGTGTATGTCGGAAGAGCTTGTCGCCTTATCTGCTCGGCTTTACCCTGAGAGCTTGCAGTACGCGCCTGCTGAATTTGTTTCTCGCGACCTTTGCTTTGAAATGGTTGAGCGGGACCCCATGAATTTGCGATACGTGCCCCAACTCGATAAAGAACTGGTGGATTATGCGCTCAAGTCTAACCCGAGGGCGATTTTGGCTATTCCCGAGTCTGCGTTGACGACAGAATTTTGTCGTGATGCTTTGCGGATGGACCCTTCTATTCCCATCGAAAGGTTTCCTGAAGACATTCGCAAGAAACTGGAAAAGGAGTTCCGGTCAGACACCTTCATAAAGTATGAGCCAATTGCTCTTGAAACGCCTGTCTCTACTGATAAAGGCATGCAGATAGTTTCGGGCGCAGAGGAAGCGCATACCTATGATTTATCTGTCGCCGATGGTTCTGTTGATGTTATTTACTATATAACCGACATCCATCTTGAGCATCAGCTCGTAAAACGGCCTTTCGATATCCTAAAGCTGTCTTTGCCTGAAATACAGCGTCGCATCAATGGAAAGATTGCGGAACTCTTAGCATCTGTGCCGAGCACTAATGGCACCTTGCTTATTGGTGGCGATGTGGCGGATAGTGTTGAGCTAGAAGCACTTTTTTACAAACAGCTCGGTTCGTTCGATGGCTGGCAAGGAAAGATTATTTCTGTTCTGGGAAACCACGAGTTATGGGACGGCGACCCGACAGGGCTTAAACCTGCGCGACCGATTGATGAAATCGTTGCCGATTATCGACAAGCGATGCCTCAAACAACGCTGCTGGAAAATGAACTGCTCATTGTTTACAAGGGGCTTCGTAGCGAGATATTGGATGAGAAGACGATTCTTAACGCAAGCGTTGAGGAGCTTGCCGAAGCATGCGCCAACTCAACGTTTCTCGTACTTGGCGGAATAGGGTTTTCTGGATTAAATCCGGTCTTTAACGCTGAGATGGGATTATACCGTGCAGCAGTTTCGACAGAAGAAGACATCGCGAGGTCAAAGCGTTTTCGAGCGGTGTACGAGAAGGTTCTGGCGAGTGCAGAAAACCTTCGGGTAATCGTGCTGACTCATACGCAGATGGCAGACTGGTCTGATGGCCGATACAACCCTAAGTGGATTTATGTAAGCGGTCACACCCATCAGAACACGTTCTTGCTGCAACGTGATGGTACTGCGGTTTTTTCCGACAATCAGGTCGGTTACCGGTCTAAGCCTTGGCGTCTTAACAGCTTTACGATTGATGTTCATAGATACGACCCGTTTAAGGATTTTCCTGACGGTATTCACCTGATTACACGTGAGCAATATGTTGAGTTTAATCGCTGCCAAGGCATCATGATGCAGAGCATGAAATATCCCGGTGCTTTATATGCTCTGAAGCATGGTGGGGTATATATGTTCGTGCTGGAAAGTGCAAGCGGGTTGTGCCTTCTGGAGGGTGGCAGGCGGCATAAGCTCGACTATGATATCGACTACTACTTCGATAATCTTCCCGAGTACGTCCGAAAAGTACGCTGCGCGTTTGCTCCGTATCGGAAAGCCCTTTCTATGATTTCTGACGAGGTAAGCGCAATCGGTGGAACGGGCACAGTTCATGGTTGCATCGTGGATATAGATTGGTTCAATCACGTATACCTGAATCCATTTGACGGAAAGGTAACCCCATACTTTGCCATGGATATGACTGGCAAGCTGGTTTTCAATAATATGGAGTCGTTGCTCGAAACATCCCCGTTTCCACCGCAGCTGACCAGCGGTGTCTCTATGCTTACGCGTTATTCGTCTTTGGCTAAAGAAGAAAGACTTCCGATTCTTTCTCGCAATGTTAACAAGAAGTGGGACCTTGCCATGGTTCCACAAGTTGTTTTAGATAGGTCGATGTATGAACCGTCTCGCGTTATGCGTTCAATTCAATATATTTTCGACCAGAACGTATTGCGTGTTTGGAATGACGCGGTTCTTTCGATTGAAGATAAGGACGAGTTCGGAGCGCTGACCGGCACGAACAGATTGATTGGTCCGCAATAATAGCAATAGCAAGCCCGTCGCTCTTTTGGGCGGCGGGCTTTATAATTAAATGCGTATTTACGCAATTCATCATATAAGAGGAACTAACGTGAAAGCCTATAAGCAGAAATTACAGGGGGTGGTAAACCTATGGCACGTAAGAAGAAATTCGCGCCGAACGACAACAACCTTGCGATAGCGTACTATCGCTTCTCGTCCCACTCGCAGAACGAGGCGAGCATCGACCAGCAACGCGAGCTTGCCCACGAATGGGCGGATGCGCACGGCTTCAAAATCGTGCAGGAGTATGAGGACGCGGCAATATCCGGCACCACGGACGCACGGCCGGGGTTCCAGCAGATGCTGTCGGAAGTCGCAAAAATCCGTCCCCATACCCTCATCATGTGGAAGACCGACCGTCTGGGACGCGACAAGTATGTTCTGGCGATGGCGAAGAAGAAAATCCGCGACGCGGGATGCGAGATTCACCTGCTCGCCGAGCACATCCCGACGGAGGGACCCGAAGGCGTCCTCATC
>JAGZEK010000017.1 GCA_018368345.1 Collinsella sp. | reverse complement strand
GGAGGCCAGGGCGCCGCTGACCGGTGGACGGCACCGAGCCGTACGCTTGAACTGAGAAGGGGGAGGCCTCGCGGCCTCCCCCTTTTTTGCGTTTACGGGGCGTAAATGACTCAATTACACCAGACGATCTTGTTGTTTTCGGTATTGAGCCTTTATTTAAAGAAAATAAATCGTATAACAAGGGCAACTGCTATGGCCGCAATGGTCAAAAGCAGAATTGTCAGCTGATGCTGCTTGCGTCGTTTACTTGACGAAACGAAGATTGACTTTCCCTGTTTTGGCGTTTCGAGATAGCGAGCCGAATGCGTCAAGGTTTGCTTGGGTCGAGGCCCTCTTTGTTGATGGACGGCGGATGCTTTCATCGGCTCATCACTAGCTGCGCTGTTTTTAGATAATGGTGCGTCTTTCAGATATACAGGGTCTCCCGAGGCGACGCCCATATGTTTACGTCCCGTTTGGGCATCCTCGAGCGTTTGATATCGGTTTCTCGTCACATAATCGGGCTCTGGGTCATTGATGGGCTCTTGCGAGATGTGGGGGCGATGGAACCGTGGCGGCTGCGTAGAAGTATCTTCGCCCTGCGTCGGCATAAACATATTGTTCTGGTTTTGGTCGTCCATGATGCCCTTTAGCTCGTTACCAACAACGTGTACGCGCTCATTGTAAGCCCCTTGTTATTTGTAGCTGCGAACATACTTGTTATTTAAGCTCTGGTTCAAAGAACCTTAACCTTACTAAAACCTGAGTCATACACACTTAGATATGCTTATAGTACTGGACTCAAAAAACTTTATAGTCGATGTATATATGGGCACTGGGTGGGCATATATAAGAGCGTCAAAAGAAGTCCCAGTCACCTAGAAGATGGCTCGGCAGTCCTTAAAAGGAGTGGTAAACATGGCAAGCATGGTTCCTTATCGTTCGGTTTTTGGCGTTCGTCCTTCTGCTAGCTCGCTGTTCGATCTGTTTGATGATATGACCGACCTTGCAAACAACTCGATTGCCTCCAAGGCGTTCCCCGTTGACGTTGAGGACAAGGGCGATGGCTACGAGGTCAAGGCGTATCTGACCGGTGTCGCCAAGGATGACATCGACGTTGAGCTCAATGAGGGTCGCCTGTCCATCAGCGTGAACGTCGAGGAGAGCGCCGAAAACGAGGGTAAGAACTTCCTCCAGAAGGAGTTTAGCTCGTACAGCGCGACGCGTGGCGTATATCTGAAGGACGCTTCGAGCGAGGGCCTCTCTGCAAAGTATGCTGACGGCATCCTGACCGTTACGGTTCCTAAGATCGTCGAGAAGAAGAACGTCACGAAGATCTCCATCGACTAACGATGGCTCTGCTTCAATCGAGAGTATGAGTTAAGGGGGCTGGGAAGTGATTCCCAGCCCCCTTTTGTTGTCTTGAGGGGCTATTGAATAGTTGTCGGTTGATACTGACTTGCAGGGCGTATCGAGAGCTTCCGTGGCCCTTGAAGACGGGTGGCAGAACTGCCGAGTTCATCATCGAGACTTGCATCAAGCGCGTAGGCATAGCTTTTGACGGTAAGGCTTGGACGATTATTGTCCTGGCTGATATGCATGGCGATGAGCTGTTCGGTGCGATCGGTAACAAGTTCGCGCGCGGCTTCGGCGGCCTGGTTGTTGGAGAGATGCCCCTTTGTGGACAGGATGCGCTCCTGAAGAAAGCGTGGGTACGGTCCTTCGCGTAACATAGTTACATCGTGGTTACTTTCGAGCGCGAGAACTCGACAGTCTTTGAGGATGCCTATGGCCTTGCTCGATAACTCTCCGGTGTCGGTGGCAAACCCAATGGAATCATCGAGAGCATTAAATCGATAGCCGACAGGATTGATGACATCGTGCGATGTTGAGTAGGTTTGCACGTGGATGCCGGCAATGGGGAGCGTGTCGCCGGGGTCAAATTCCTCTACGGGCAGGTGCGCGAGGTTTTCTTTGCATGAAAGGGTGTCCCTGCTGGCAAAGAGGGGACCATGCCAGTGCTTGCACCATACATCGAGCCCCTTGATATGGTCACCATGCTCATGGGTGATTACTAGAGCGGCGACGTCGTCTGCCGAGAGGCCAAGCTCCGCCATGCGTTTAAGTGTCTCGCGGCGGGACAGGCCGTTGTCGATCATGATGAGCCCCTGAGGCCCCTCGACGAGTGCGCAGTTGCCTTTTGAGCCGCTGCCGAGGATATGAAGGTGCAGGCGAGACATAAGATTCCAAAGGATACAATGGGTGCGGACGAATAGAGGAGGAAGCGAATGCCAACGGTATCTCAGCACTATGGACATCATGCCGCGCCGAGGACGGATAAGAGCGCCCTGGCAACGCGGCAGGCCGCTGCCCCCGTAGTGCTCATGGTATCAGGCGGTGCGGACTCGACGGCGCTGCTCCTTATGGCTTGCACATCAAAGCTGGATATTCAGGACGGGCGCGGCGTCGCTCCCATTGCGCGCGAGCGATTGCACGTGCTGCATGTAAACCATCATCTGCGCGGGGAGGCATCCGATGGCGACGAGGCCTTTGTACGTGATTTGTGCGTGCAATACGGCTTGCCGCTGTGCGTTGAGCATGCCTATTTTGATGACGAATCGGGCAATATCGAGGCTGCGGCCCGCGAGGTGCGCTATGCCGCGGCACGGAGATATGTTCGCGAACTTTGTGCCGAATCGGGCGCACCGCGGACGGCGGCTCGTATCTGTACCGCGCATACCTCGTCGGACCGCGCGGAAACATTTTTGATGAATGCCATTAAAGGGTCGGGTCCCGCGGGTCTATCAAGCATTCCACGCCGTCGGAACATTGTGGTGCGCCCCTTGCTCGACCTCACGCATGATGAGCTCGTGAGCTATCTGCAGGTGCACGGTCAGCCGTGGCGGGAAGATGAAAGCAACGAGGACGTTTCGTACCTGCGCAACTATGTGCGCCATCGGGTGATGCCGGTGGTGGCGCAGCGCAACGCGAACGTCTGTAAGACGATTGGCGCCGCTTGCGAAATTCTGGGCGACGAAGATGCCTTTCTTTCTCAGCTTTCGGCACAGGCGTTTCGAAGCTGCCTGCGCAAGGAGGCGGCGGGCGCACTGGTGCTCGATGCGCGCCGTCTTGCCGCCGCTGAGGTTGTGATTGCACGGCGTATCGTGCGGTTGGCGATTAAGCGTATCGATCCCGACGCGCGACCGGAGATGCGGCATGTAGAACGGGTACTTGCCTGCGTCGCTGCGGGCTCGGGCTCGGTTACGCTTCCTGCGGGAATTGATGCCCGTGTGGAGTTTGGCATGCTGGCGCTCAAGGCCCCGGCGGCGCGCGAGGGCTTAGTGGCCGACTGGATCTCCGTTCCCGGTCGTCTGCCGCTGGGGGCGGGGCGTATGCTGACAGCAGAGCCGATGGCTGTGGAGCCGGGGTGCGATATCGTGCACCGTGCCCGCGAGCTTGCTGCTGCCGGAGAGGTTGCGGCCTTGGTGGATGCGGCGGCCCTGGGGTTCGCCGACCGCGATAGCGAGCGGATGCTAGCCGGCTCGCGCGGGGAGATTCCCGCCGAGGCGCGATTGGCGCGCCTGTGGGTGGATAGCCCTGTGCCGGGAGACGTGATGTGCCCGTTGGGGATGAACGGCCGAAGCAAGAAAGTGTCAGACCTGTTGAACGAGGCGCGCATTCCTGTTTCAGACCGCTCTGGCGTACCCGTGGTAAGAACGGCTCCGGGAGGTGCCGTAGTATGGGTCGCGGGCGTTCGCGCGGACGAGCGTTTTAAATGCACGGCCGCAACGCGCGTGGCATATCTGCTTCGTGTGGTCGATGCGGAATAGCGCTTCGCGCCAGCTATTCTGTGCGACGTTGACGGTATTCCCGCGCTGATGGCGCACGTGCTGGTAAATATACCCCGTGCGCTGCTAGAATGTGTAGTTCGCGTCCATGCGGCGGTGCGTGGGCGATAAGCACAAGAAAGGGTTGTCATGGCTTCTCAACATCCGGATATCGAGAAGGTTCTGTTTACGCAGGAGGATATCGACGGTATCGTCTCTCGCCTAGGCGAGCAGATTACTCGCGACTACGCGGGTAAGGATCTGGTGCTGATTGCGGTCCTGCGCGGCGCCGTGGTCTTTATGGGCGACCTGATGCGCAAGATCGAGCTGCCGACCAACATCGATTTCATGGCTGTTTCGAGCTATGGCGACGGTGTGAAGTCCTCGGGCATCGTGCGTATCATTAAGGACCTGGATATCGACATCCGCGGTCGCGACGTGCTGATCGTCGAGGACATTCTGGACTCGGGCCTGACGCTCAAGTATCTGATGAAGAACCTCGAGAGCCGCAAGCCCGCTTCGCTGGAGGTTGCCGCCTTCCTGTGGAAGGACGTTGAGGACCGTACCTCGGCCGTCACGCCCAAGTATGTTGGAACCCATTGCCCCGATGCCTTTGTGGTGGGCTACGGCCTCGACTATGCCGAGCGCTATCGTAACCTTCCGTATCTGGGCATTTTGAAACCGGAGGTTTATTCGTAAGATGCCCGACGACCGTAACGATAACAATTCCCAGACTCCCCGGGAGCCTAAGATCCCGGGGATGCCCGGAGGCAAGAAGCCCACGCGTACGGGCTGGCTGTATTTTATTTTGGCTTGCGCGCTTCTGGGCTACGCCTTCTTTAACATGGGCTCCGGCTTTGCCAATTCCAGCAATACCGTAAAGCTCGCGACGAGCGAGATGGTCAACGCCATTAAGCAGGATCGCGTCGAAGATTTGACCTATACGGTTCAAGACGGAAGCGTGGCGGGTCATTACTGGAAGACGAAAAAGGACAAGGGTGACACGAGCGAGCTCAAGAGCTTCTCCTCGACCTATGTCGGCTCCGATTCGCTTGCCGAGCTTATGGCGGAGCACCCCGATACCAAGTACATCGTCAACACCAATGACCCCGATTTTTGGGGCGACTTGGCGATGAGCGTGCTTCCGACGATCGCCCTGATCGCCATCATGTTCTACTTTATGCGCCAGATGATGGGCGCCAACAACAGGAACATGCAGTTTGGCAAGACCAACGCCAAGACCAACGAGGCAACGCGCCCCAAGGTCAAGTTTGAGGATGTTGCCGGTGTGGACGAGGCAGTCGAGGAGCTCGAGGAGATTCGCGACTTTTTGAGCGATCCGGACCGCTATCGCAAGCTGGGCGCCAAGATTCCGCGCGGCGTGTTGCTGGTTGGCCCTCCGGGTACCGGTAAAACCCTGCTGGCCAAGGCCGTTGCCGGCGAGGCGGGCGTGCCGTTCTTTAGCATCTCGGGTTCCGACTTTGTCGAGATGTTCGTGGGTGTCGGCGCCAGCCGCGTGCGCGACCTTTTTAAGGAGGCCAAGTCTCAGGCTCCGTCAATCATCTTTATTGACGAGATCGATGCCGTGGGACGTCAGCGCGGAGCCGGTTTGGGCGGCGGTCACGACGAGCGCGAGCAAACGCTCAACCAGCTGCTGGTCGAGATGGACGGTTTTGAGGAAAGCGAGTCGGTCATCCTGATCGCCGCGACCAACCGCCCCGATATTCTGGACCCGGCATTGCTGCGCCCCGGCCGTTTTGACCGTCAGGTTACGGTCGACCGTCCGGACGTGAAGGGCCGCGAGCAGATCTTGCGCGTGCATGCTGAGAACAAGCCGATGGACGAGGACGTGAAGTTTGAGAAGCTCGCCCAGATGACCGTTGGCTTCACCGGCGCCGATCTGGCAAATCTGCTCAACGAGTCTGCGCTGCTGGCTGCCCGCCGCCATCGTTCCGTGATCTCGATGGACGAGGTCGAGGAGTCGATGGAGCGCGTGATTGCCGGTCCGCAGCGCAAGGGTCGTGTGATGACCGAAGCCGAGTGCACCACGATTGCCTACCACGAGAGCGGTCACGCCCTGGTGGGCCACATCCTGGAGCATTCCGATCCGGTTCATAAGATCTCGATCGTCAGCCGCGGTCAGGCCCTGGGCTACACGCTGCAGCTTCCGCAGGAGGACCACTTCCTCAAGACCAAGAACGAGATGCTCGACGAGCTTGCCGTGTTTTTGGGCGGTCGCGTTGCCGAGGAACTCATGTGCGACGACATCACGTCGGGCGCGAGCAACGATCTGGAGCGCGCGACCAAGATGGCGCGCGAGATGGTCACGCGCCTGGGCATGAGCGAGGAGCTGGGCACGCAAGTGTTTGGCGAGGCGCAACATCAGGTGTTCCTGGGTCGCGACTATGCCGATCACCAGGATTACTCCGAGGAGACGGCGCGCCGCATCGATATCGAGGTTCAGCGCATCATGCGCGAAGCCCATCGCCGTGCGGTCGAGATTTTGGATGCCCGTCGCGATCAGCTCGATCTGATGGCGAAGGTGCTGCTTGAGCGCGAGACCGTCGAAGGCGACGCCGTGAACGCCCTGCTCGACAACGAGTGGAATGCCTACCTTGAGCGCGAGGGCGATATCCTGGCGGCCAAGGAGGAGCGCAATGCCAAGGCGGCCGGTATGCCGGCCAAGAAGCGTGCGCCTCGCATGAGCGAGGAGGAGCTGGCGGCTGATGCCGCGGCCTTTGCGCAGGCGGCCATGCAGGAGGATGCCGAAGCCGCATCCGAGGATGCTGACGATGCCGAGAGCGCTGACGAAAAGAAGGCCGACGGCAATACTGACGTCGACGAGTAATCTTTGTCACGAAAGCCTCCGCGGGGAAACCTGCGGAGGCTTTTTCTTTTGAGCGATATGGGGCCATCTGTTGATTGGGGACAGACTTAAATGAGCGTTTTCACGCATTTAAGTCTGTCCCCAATCAACATTGCTGAGGCACTTTGCTCAGCTAAAGCGTACAATAGCGCCTATGCGAAAGGGGAACAGATGATCAACGAAACTATGTATGCTCGCGGTGCGGAAAGCTCCATCATCCGTGAGATCTTTAGCTACGGCCTTGAGCGCAAGGCGCAAATCGGTGCGGAAAACGTATTCGATTTTTCGCTGGGCAATCCGAGCGTTCCAGCGCCCGCTGCCGTGGCTGAGTCGATTAAGAAGGCCCTGGAGCTGCCGAGCGACCAGCTGCACGGCTACACGCCCGCACCGGGCCTGCCGCAATGTCGTGCCGCTGTGGCCGAATCGCTCAACCGCCGCTTTGGCACGAGCTATGAGGGCAAAGACGTCTTTATGACGGTGGGTGCCGCGGCTTCGCTCACCTGCACGCTCAACGCCGTTACGAACCCGGGCGACGAGGTTATTGTTATCGCCCCGTACTTTCCGGAGTATCGCGTTTGGATTGAGAAGGCCGGCTGTACGTGTGTTGAGGCGCTCGCCGATGAAGATACGTTCCAGCTGAGCGTGGACAACGTGCTCAAGGCGATCAGCGATAAGACGGCGGCCGTCATCATCGACTCTCCCAACAATCCGACCGGTGCCGTATATACAAGCGACACGCTGACGCGACTGGCCAACGTTCTGCGCGAGGCCAACGCTCAGCGCGATCCCGAGAATCCGATTATGCTCATCTCGGATGAGCCGTACCGCGAAATCGTGTACGGTGCCGAGGTGCCTTGGGTGCCCTCGATTTACGAGCACACCATCGTGTGCTACTCGTATTCCAAGTCGCTGTCGCTGCCGGGTGAGCGCGTGGGGTGGATCTTGGTTCCCAACACCAATCCGCAGGCTGCCCGTCTGATGCCGGCTGTTGCGGGTGCTGCCCGTACGCTGGGTTTTGTATGCGCACCGGCACTCTTCCAGCGCGTGATCATCGATTGCATCGATGAGCCGAGTGACGTTGAGGCCTATGCACGCAACCGCACCGCGCTTACCGACGCACTAGCGGAGTACGGCTACACCTATGTTGAGCCGGATGGCGCGTTTTACCTATGGGTGAAAGCGTTGGAGCCCGATGCGAATGCGTTTTGCGAGCGCGCAAAGAAGTATGAGTTGCTTGCGGTTCCCTCGGACAGCTTTGGTATGCCGGGTTGGTTCCGCCTGGGCTATTGCGTGAGCTACGAAACGATTGTCAATTCGCTACCCGCTTGGAAACAGTTGGCGGACGAGTATCGTTAAAAGTAAAGCGCTCTGCCTACAATGTTTTACGTGAAACGGGGTTTGGTGTTAAGCCGGACCCCGTTGTCATGGACGTTGTGTCTTTGGGATGGAGTGGTTTTACGACTATCGAAGGCTATGCGTACAATGAATATAAGCGACGGCCGTGCCAGATAAGGAGACCTGATGCCCTACCTGCTTTCTTGTGACATTCATACCCATACGATGTTCTCTGCGCATGCATATTCGACCATTGAGGAGAATGTGTACTGGGCGGCAGAGCGTGGTCTGCAGGTACTCGGATCTGCCGACCATTTGAGCTCTATGGTTACGGCTTGCCCCAATGACCTGCGCAGTTACCAGTTCTTTATCAACCAGGATATCTGGCCGCGCATTTGGAGCGGCGTGCTGGTGCTGCGTGGTGCCGAGGCCGATATCGTTTCGCTGGACGGAAGCCTGTTTGGCGAGGACACTCCTGTCACGCTCGATATTGCCGGCGATTCGTACAGCCGTCAACATTCGCTGTTCGATTTGGTGACGCGTAATTTGGATTATTTGGTGGCAAGCGTGCATAATCCGCAGTTTGCCGAGGGCGCGACGCTCGCCCAGACGACCGAGATGTACATCAATGCCCTGGAGCACCCCAAGGTGTTCATGTTGGGCCATACGGGTCGTTCGGGCGTACCGTTTGATATCGACGAGGTGCTGCTGGCGGCCAAGGCCAAGCACAAGATCATCGAGATCAATAATCACAGTCTTGAGCATGGTACCGATACCGAGCATTGGGGCGCGTGTCGCAAGATCGCTGAGCGTTGCGCCGAGCTGGGTGTGGGCATTGGCGTTTCGACCGACGCGCACATTGGCATGGCAATTGGCAAGCTCGACTCTGCGCGCAAGATGCTCGACGAGATTCACTTCCCGCTGGATCTGATTGTGACGCGCGACCGCGAGACGCTGCTGCGCGAGATGGCGGCGGCTGGTGTGTGCGACCTGCGCAAGAGCATGTAACGACATTCACAATCGAATGAAAATAGGGGCGGTCCAGACGGGCCGCCCCTATTTGTATGCCGGTGGGCTAGCGGCGCTCGAGGATCGCGACGGTTTCGGTATGGTCGGTATGGGGGAACATGTCGACCGGCGTGATCTTGAGCAGGCGGTAGCCGCCGTCGAGGAGCTGGTGTAGGTCGCGCTCCTGGGTCACAGGGTTGCAGCTGATGTAGGTGATGCGGCGCGGCTTGAGCGTGCAAGCGGCCTCGAGGAACTCGGGAGTAGAGCCGGCGCGCGGCGGGTCGATGGAGAGAACGTCGACGCGCTCGTTGTTGTCGTCGGCGTCCAGGATGTAATCGGTGGCGTCGTCGGCCATAAACCATGCATTGCGGGTGAGGCCGTTGAGCTCGGCGTTGCGACGTGCATCGGCGATACCGGCGGGATTGCGCTCAACGCCGAGTAGCATGATGCCGGCGCCCTTGCCCTGAGCGTCTTTTGCGGCGCACAGACCGATGGTACCGCTGCCGCAGTAAGCGTCCATAAGCACGTCGCCCTGCTGCAGGTCCATGCCGTCAATCGCGAGTTGATAGAGCAGCTCGGTCTGCTGCGGGTTGGTCTGGTAGAAAGCGGTGGGGGAGATATCGAATTCGCAGCCGAGCAACTGATCTCGCATACACTCGGCGCCATAGACGATACGGGTCTCCTCGCCCAGGATGGCATTGCCGGGGCGGCCGTTGATGTTTTGGGCGACGGTGACGATATGCGGATCGAGTGCGGCGACGGCCTCAAAGAACTCCTGGGCATGCGGCAGGTCTCGCTGGGCGGTCACGAGGGTAACCATGATCTGGTCGGTACGCCAACCGCAGCGGACGACGGCATAGCGAAGCAGTCCCAGATGCTTGTCCTCGTTAAAGGCGGGAATGTGCAGGCGCTCTGCCTCGCGAGCGATGCCGTTGAGAATCTGACGAGCCCCCGGCGCCTCGACAGGACACTCGGGTACGGCAACGATCTTGTGCGTGCCGCGCTCAAAGAAGCCGCAGCGAACGGCACCCTCCTTGCCAGGGGCAAAAGGAGTGGCAGCCTTATGCCGAAAGCCACGCGGCGCAGGATACTTACCCGGATCGCCCAAGGTGACACCCATACCGCGAATAGGATCAACGGCGATGCCCTCACGCTCGCAAAGCTCGGCAAACAACTCCTCCATAGCAGCCTGCTTAGCGGCCAACTGCTTTTTATAAGGACGATTGAGCGCCGTACACCCACCACAAGCCCTCATGATGGAACAAGGCGACTTAGGATCCACAGCCTTACGAGCAGGCTTGGCCGAGTCTTTGGGAGAGCGCTCAAGGCGAGCCCTAGCTTTTTTGCTTTCACCCTGACGAGCACCAGAACGCTTGGCCTTAACCTTGCCCTTGTTAGATTTACCCTTCGCATCCTTAGATGACTTAGATTTCTTAGAAGATTTCGTCTCCTCCGACCCCTCAGCCGCCTGGATCAAAGCACGCCGAGCCTTACGCTCAGCACGAGATTCTGCCATGAATTAACCCCACTAATTTATAAATTTAAAGCTGAAATCATTGTACCGAACCAAGCTAAAGGACGATATGCAAGCAGTTATTTCATGTCACCGATGAGTTCAACGACGTTTGCCCGGCGCGGGCGGGGAGCGGCGCGTAATTAAGTTTATCGCGAGTTCCGCACGCAAAGGAAAGCACTTAATGTGCTTTCCGTCTTGCGCGGGACTGTAGAGCAGGAAACTTAATTACGCGCCGCTCCCCGCCCGCGCCGGGCAAACCCTCCCTTGTACTTTATCAAGGTAGAGTGTATTATTCTGAACGTTACATGACTCACTTTACCTAACTAAAGTGCCATCAAGGGGGAATACCATGAATACCGATATGTCTCGTCGTCAGTTTGTTGGTCTAGCCGGCTCGCTCGCCACGGTGCTCGGCCTTGGCCTGGTTGGCTGCGGTGGCGGTGCCGACAAAGGCTCCGCTGCTGGTTCCGCCGCTGCCAAGGATGTGAAGGGCGCCGCCGAGTCCAAGAAACTCGTGGTGGGCTTTGACAAGTCCTATCCTCCGTATGGCTTTGTGGGCGACGACGGCGAGTACACCGGCTTTGACCTCGATCTTGCCAAGGCCGTTGCCGACAAGCAGGGCTGGGACGTCGACTATGAGGCCATCGACTGGGACGCCAAGGATACGCTGCTCAACTCAGGCGCCATCAACTGCATCTGGAACGGCTTTACCATGGAGGGTCGCGAGGACGACTACACGTTCTCCGAGCCGTACATGCTCAATGAGCAGGTGCTCGTGGTCAAGAAGGACGCGGGTATCAAGAGCTGGGACGATCTTGCCGGCAAGACCGTGATTACCCAGACTGATTCCGCTGCGCAGGATGTGCTCGAGGGCGACCAGAAGGATCTGGCCGCGACGTTTGCCACGCTCGATACCATCGGCGAGTACAACACGGCCTTTATGCAGCTCGAGAGCGGCGCGGTCGATGCCGTGGCTTGCGATCTTTCGATTGCCCAGTATCAGCTTGCCGCTAAGCCCGATGCCTATACGCAGCTCGATGAGCCGCTCTCCAGCGAGCACTACGCCGTCGGCTTTAAGAAGGGCGACATCAAGTCGGCCGATGCCGCGACCGAGTCGCTTAAGGCGCTCTACGAGGACGGCACGGTCAAGGACCTGTGCGACAAGTACGCAGATTACGGTCTATCCTTCGACAACTGGGTTTTGAAATAATGTCTATTCAAGTCATGATGCAGATGCTTGGCCAGGGATTCTTGGTCAGCTTGCAGCTGTTTGTGCTGACGTTGCTCGGGTCGATTCCGCTGGGAATTCCCGTGGCGTTTATGCGCATGAGCAAAATTGCGCCGCTTCGCTGGATCGCGCGCATCTATATTTCGGTCATGCGCGGCACGCCGCTCATGCTACAGATGTTTGCCATCTACTTTGCCCCGTACTACGTGTTCGGCATCTCGCTCACGCCCGATTCCAAGTGGACGGCGTGCGTTGTGGCGTTCATCATCAACTACGCCGGCTACTTTGCCGAGATCTATCGCTCGGGCCTGCAGTCGATTCCGCGTGGTCAATATGAGGCCGCCGAGGTGCTGGGCTACTCGCGTCTGCAGACATTTTTGTACATCGTGATGCCGCAAGTTGCCAAACGCATTTTGCCGGCGATGGGCAACGAGATCATCACGCTGGTCAAGGACACGTCGCTGGCGTTCGCCATCGGCGTGGGCGAGATGTTCTCGACGGCCAAGGCGCTGGTCGCCTCGCAGGTGAGCATGGTGCCGTTTGCAATCGCGGCGCTGATCTACTGGGTCTTTAACTTTGTGGTCGAGATGCTGCTGGGCGCCGCCGAAAAGAAGCTGGACTATTATCATGACTAACTCAGTGATGAAAATCGAAAGCGCGCGCAAGGCGTTTGGCGGCAATGAGGTGCTCAAGGATATCTCGCTCGAGGTCAAGCGTGGCGAGGTCGTGGCGATTATCGGGCCTTCGGGCGGCGGTAAGTCTACGCTGCTGCGCTGCGCCACGCTGCTCGAGACGCTCGACGGCGGCTCGCTCTCGTTTGGCGACCTTGCCGTCGCGATGGATACGGGTTCGGGCGCGGTGTACGCAAAGGGCGATGTGCCTAAACAGGCGCGCTCGCGGTTTGGTTTGGTGTTTCAGAACTACAATCTGTTCCCGCACTATACCGTGATGAAAAACATCACTGATGCGCCGATCCGCGTGCTTAAGCGCCCGCGCGAGCAGGAGGAGGCCCGCGCTCACGAGCTGATTGCGCAAATGGGGCTGACGGGCAACGAGAACAAGGTGCCCTGCGAGCTTTCGGGCGGTCAGCAGCAGCGCGTGAGTATTGCCCGCGCCCTGGCGCTCGACCCGGAAATCTTATTCTTTGACGAGCCGACCTCGGCGCTCGATCCCGAGCTGACGGCCGAGGTTCTGCGCGTCATCAAGGACCTGGCGGCGCAGAATATGACGATGGTGATCGTGACCCATGCGATGCAGTTTGCGCGCGATGTTGCCGACCGCGTGGTCTTTATGGACGGCGGCCGCATTGTCGAGGAGGGTCCGGCCGAGCAGGTCATCGACCATCCGCGCGAGCAACGTACGCGCGAGTTCTTGAGCCGTATCGAGGGATAGGCTCAGCTATTTACTCAACTGTTTATTGAGGTGATGCCGCCGCAGGTCTTACGGCCTGGGGCGGCATTTTATTTGCATCGGCGGGGTTCAATAATCGCCTCGCAAGCTCGCACCCTCCTCTCGCCGCCCGTATTCATACGCGTGCCGAAAGGTGTGCATGGATGAGCGGTCGTGAGGGTAGGGTGGTGGCATAGGACATTTGGAGGGTGAGGCGGCGCGGCTGCCGACCATTCTGCTCCCTGGCTGGCACCGGCCGCGAACTCTCCCCGTTGGCGTCGCGCATCGCGCGCGGCCCTGCAAGGAGGTCATCATGGGTGCTCCCAAGACCGGCAACGTAAGGAACGTGGTGCTCGTAGGCCAAGGCGGGGTGGGCAAGACTTCACTCGCCGAGGCCATGCTCCACCTTTCCGGTAAGACCGCCCGCCTGGGCGGCCACGACGGCACCAAGCCTACGCTCGACTATGACCCCGAAGAGGTCAAGCGCGCCTTCTCCATCTCGACGACGATTGCGCCGATCGACTGGAAGGGCACTCGCATTAACGTGCTCGATGCCCCGTGTTACCCCGATTTTATCGGCGACGCCTTTGCCGCGATGAGCGTGTGCGAGACCGCCCTGTTTGTGGTTGACGCCGAGGCCGGTCCGCAGCCGACGACCGTCAAGCTTTGGTATGCGGCCGAGGACCTGCGCCTGGCGCGTGCGGTGTTCGTAAACCGCCTGTCGCGCTCCGAGGCCAGCTTTGCGACCACAATGGATCTGCTGCAGGAACGCTTTGGCACGCGCTTGGGCGCCGTGACCCTTCCCTGGGGCGAGGGCGAGGACTTTGACGGCATCATCGACCTGGTGCGCATGAAGGCGCGCCACTGCAACGGCGCCGAGGCCGTTGAGTCGGAGATCCCCGAGGAGTATCGTGCCCAGGCCGAGGAGGCCCACGACCATCTGTGCGAGCTGGTGGCCGAGGCTGACGACGAGCTGATGATGAAGTACCTGGAGGGCGAGGAGACGCTGACGCAGGAGGAGCTTGAGGGCCTGCTGTCGAAGGCGATCGCCGAGCGTATCTTTGTGCCGGTCTTTGCGGGCGACTGCATTAAGGAGCAGGGCGTCAACTCGCTGATGGACGATATCGCCACGTACTTCCCGGCGCCGACCGACTACGGCGAGATGCCGCTCATCGACGGCGACTCCCTCAAGATTTCGAGCGACGATGACCGTCCGGTGGCATTTGTGTTTAAGACACTGGCCGACCCGCAGCAGGGCCGCATCAGCTTTATCAAGGTGCTGACGGGCACGCTTGAGCCGGGTCTTGAGCTGGTCAACGCGCGTACGCGCAAGACGGACCGTCTGGCTCACCTGTACGTGATGTGCGGGCGCGACATGACCGAGGTCGGGCATGCCTATGCGGGCGACATTATCGTGGCGCCCAAGTTGGCTGCCGAGACGGGTGACACGCTTTCCATCACCGGTAAGGTTGAGGCCGCGGCATTCAAGTTCCCCAACTCGCAGTATCGCATCGCCATCGAGGCCGAGAACCGTGGCGACGAGGAAAAGCTCTACACGTTTATCGAGAAGGCCTGCAAGGCCGATCCGACCATGAGCATCGATCGCGACGAGGAGACGGGTCAGACCATTATCTCTGCCGTGGGCGAGGCGCAGGTATCGGTGCTGCTCAACCGCCTGGAGGACCGTACCAAAGTTGCGGCCAAGAGCGTGCCGATTCGCATTCCGTATCGCGAGACCATTCGCCGCACGGCGAGTGCCCAGGGCCGCCACAAGAAGCAGACCGGCGGCGCCGGTCAGTATGGCGACTGCTGGCTGCGCGTGGAGCCGCTCATTGGACCCGACGGTACGAGTGACGGCTATGAGTTTGTGGACGAGGTCGTGGGCGGCCGCATCCCGCGCTCGCTGATTCCCGCCGTGGACAAGGGTGTTCAGGAGACCATGAAGGACGGCATTATCGCCGGCTACCCGCTTACGGGTATCCGTGTTGCCGTGTATGACGGTTCGTATCACAGCGTCGACTCCAACGAAATGGCCTTCCGCGCGGCGGCCCGCATCGGCTTGCGCAAGGCGTGCGCCGACGCCGATCCGGTGGTGCTGGAGCCTATCGAGGAGGTCACGGTGACCATCCCCGAGAGCTATGCCGGCGCCGTGATGGGCGACATCTCCGCCTCGCGCGGTCGCGTAACGGGCATGGAGACCGACGAGCGCGGCGATACCGTGGTCATTGCCCAGGCACCTCTTGCCGAACTGACGGATTACTCGACACGCCTGCGTTCCATCACGCGCGGCACGGGTGACTTTACCATGAAGCCGGCTGGCTATGAGCAGGTGCCCTACGACGTTCAGGCCAAACTGGTCGAGCGCTACGACGAGGGCCGCACCCAGGGACGCTAGGGCTGGCACCTCGGATGTCCCCGGCCCGACTACGACAACCGTGGCCGTGGTGACGAAGGAGGCGATGGGAGAGGTTCCATCGCCTCCTTTTTCGTGTGGGGAAGGGCGAATACGCGTCTCCTATTGGGCGTCTTGCTCAAGCAGGCGCATGAACGCATCCACGAATCGCTGGACCGCCTTGGAAGGTTCGTTTGGATAGAGCAAAACGCAAGGCCCGACGATTTCCTCCGCGAGGGGGACGGTTGTCAACGCCGGATGCTGGCCCGACCACGCGCCCGATGTGATGATCGTTCCGCCCGACTCGGCGCACTCATTGTACAGGCTGAGGGTGTAGGTGGACACGTCGATGACGGAGATGCGCGGGTCTGCGGCGAGGCGGTCGCGGAGGTCGTCCATGACATCCGAGGCGTGTCGCAAGATATGCACGCGCTGCCCCGCGAGGTCGTCGATGGTGAGGGCGGACTTTTGAGACAGCGGGCTCACCCGCGGAACGTCAACGGCAAGAGCCGCGTTACCCATGGGCATAGCCTGGCACAGCCCTCCCCATCGCTTTGATGAATACGTCGTCTGAACAATATCGACGTCGGTGCCCAAGTTGCGAACAATGCCCAAACGGTCATCGTAGAGGTCGCCAACGGGCACGAGTTCCATCTTCAATGAGGGATCGATGCCGTGGATATGCGGCCATGCATCGAGTGTTTTGCGAGCAGGGCACAGCATCGAGATGCCGAGTCTCACAACGCCGTCCGTACCCGATGAGCATTCGCGCGCACGGCGCAGCGAATCGCTCGACAGGCGCATCACGGCGCGCGCGTCCTCTACGAGTGAGGCACCTGCGGGCGTGAGCGAGACACCGTGGTGCGAGCGCTCAAACAGCGCGATCCCGTGCTCTGCCTCAAAGGTGTCGATCTGTTTGGCGAGCGACGGTGTCGAAAGATGGAGCTTCGCGGCGGCCTTGGAAAAACTGCCTTGCTCTGCGGCGGCAACGATGGCTTCGAGTCTTCTGTCGTACATGCTCAACGCTCCTTTGGTATTAGCCAATACCTAACACCATATTACAAATATGCAAATTCACACAGGTATATCGAGTAACTAGTATAGCTGCCAACAGTAAAAACCTCACACGAAAGGGTTCTTATGAGTACAGCTATTACTGTTCCGTCCGTAAGGCTTGCCAATGGCGTGTGCATCCCGCAGACCGGCTTTGGCGTCTACCAGATTCCCGACGCGGCCCAGTGCGAGCAGGCGGTCGTCGACGCGATTGCCACGGGGTATCGCCATATCGATACGGCTGCGGCTTACTACAACGAGGAGGCCGTTGGCGCTGCCATCGCGCGTTGCGGTGTCCCGCGCGAGGAGCTGTTCATCACCACGAAGGTGTGGGTGCAGGACGCCGGCTATGGTGCGACCATGCGCGCCTTCGAGACTTCGATGGAAAAGCTCGGCCTGGACTACCTCGACCTGTACCTGATCCATCAGCCGCTGGGCGACTACTACGGCAGCTGGCGCGCCATGGAGGAGCTCTATGATGCCGGCCGCATTCGCGCCATCGGCGTCTGCAACTTCAAGGCAGGCCGCCTGGCCGACCTGTGCCTGACGAGCCGCATTGCGCCCATGATCAACCAGATCGAGGTCCATCCGTTCAACCAGCGCATGGACGACATCGCCGCAAACGACGAGTTCGGCACCAAGACCGAGGCGTGGGCGCCGCTGGCCGAGGGCAAGAACGGAATCTTTACGAACCCGACGCTCGTCGCCGTCGCCGAGGCGCACGGGAAGTCCGCCGCCCAGGTCGCGCTGAGGTGGAACCTCCAGCGTGGAAACGTGGTGCTGGTCAAGTCCACGCACGCCGATCGCATGCGTGAGAACCTGGACCTCTTCGATTTCGAGCTCACCGATGCCGAGATGGCCGCGGTTGCCGAGCTCGATCTGGGTCCCACGCTGTTCGCCGGAAACGATACGGTGGAGTCCGTGCGCATGCGTCACAGCGTAAAGGTGCATGAGTAATGTGCGCTGATCCCAAGCCCAAGGCCGTTCCTTCCGCATCCGTTTGGGGTGTGGAAGGCCCCCTGCCCGCCTACGTCGCCTCTATCGCGATGTTCCTCATCTGCATGGACACGCTTATCACCAACGTGGCGCTGCCCACCATCGAGGTTGAGCTCGGTGGCGGCATGGCGGCGCAGCAATGGATCGTCGACGGCTATACGATGCCGCTCGCCATGCTCCTGCTATGTGCCGGCAACATCTCCGACCGTCTGGGAGCAAAGCGCGTGTTCATTGCGGGTATGGCGGGCTTTGCGGTTGCCTCACTCATCTGCGCGCTTGCGAACAGTGTGACAGTGCTCGTTGTGGGGCGTGTGGTGCTGGGTATCGCCGGCGCCCTGACCTTGCCTTCGTCCATGTCGCTCATCAACGAGGCGTATCTTGCGGAACGCACTCGCTCCCGTGCGCTGGCTATCTGGGGCATTGGTGGCTCGGCTGCCACGGCGTGCGGGCCTCTGCTTGGCGGTCTTCTTGTCCCCATCCACTGGGGCTGGGTCTTCGCGATCAACGTGCCGGTTTGCGTGGTCGTTCTTTTGATGGCGCGGCACTTGCCAACGTCGCCCGCGCGGCCCGTTCCGTTCGACATGCCGAGTCAGGTGCTCGCAATCGCGGGAATAGGCGGTTTGACCTGCGGGGTCATTGAGGCTGGTAGCCAGGGCTTCCTGGCGCCGCTCCCGTTGGCATGCATGCTGGTCGGCGCCATCGGCTGCATTGCGTTCGTGGTGCGTCAGCAGCATGCCGAATACCCCATGATGCCGCTTGTGCTTTTTGAGTCTGAGGGCATGCGGGTCGCGTTGTACGGCGGGTTTTCGATGATCCTCAGCTGGAACGGTATGATCTTTTTGAGCACGCTGTTCCTGCAGCAGGGGCTGGGCACCTCGCCGCTCATGTGCGGTCTTGCGTTTGCGCCCGCGGCCGTAACGTCGGTTATCGGCAATCTACTCAGCGACCGGCTGGCCGGTTCGCGCGGTATGCGGTTCTCGCTTTCGGCCGGTATGGCAGTACTCTTTGTGGGCTACGGAATGTTCGTGGTTTGTGGTGGCGTCATGTCGAGTATCGCGGTTTCCGCTGCCGTGTGTATCGTCGGCCTGGGTGGTGCCCTCACCACGCCGTGTCTGGCGAGCCTAGTGCTCAAGAGTGCAGGTGCTGAGCATGGTGGCGTGGCGAGCGCTGTCTTCAATACGCTGCGTCAAGTGGGTGGCGCGTTGGGCATTGCGGTCTTCGGTGCGCTCGTTGCGGTTTCTCCCTCGTTCCAGGCGGGCATGACGGCATCGCTTTGCATTTCGGTCGTGCTGATTCTGCTGCTGTTTATCTCGGTGCGGAGGTCTGGGGTTTAGCTGCGAATCATTTTGGATTCGTAGACGGCGAGCTACTCTCCAGATGCCTGGTTTTTGCCCGTGGCGTAGTCGATCTGCACGTGGGGCTGCAGGTTGTAGCAGTACGCGTGGAAGCAGAGGGTCTTGCCGTGGTCCTCGACGGATTGCGCCTCGAGGCGAACGCCGCGGCAGACGAGCTCGTCCTCGTTGTACATGGGCGTAACGCGGTAGAGCACGTGGCTGCCTGTCTCGCGGATGTAGTTGAGGATCTGCTCCTCAAAGGGCAACATGCCCGTCTCGTTGAGATAGCGCGTGCCGGTGAGCAGGTTCTTGCGGTTGGCGTTTTCACCGCAGAGCGACCAAGCGATAAGGTGGCAACGGTTGTAGAGGCTTTCGCCCGGAATAAAGTCGTAGCGCTGCTGATGCCAGCCGGCGGGGTGGATGCGCGAGATATCGCCGCGCTTGCCTTGGCCAAGCGATTCGGGACCCACGCAGGCGAGCGCCTTGCGGGTGCGGCCGAGGCTGTCGAGCTTGGAGAATTTCTTAAAGCAGCCCTCTTCGGTCGCCCGCTCGTACTCGGCGAGCGTAAACGACGGCGTGCCGAGCGAGTGCGTGCTGTCGGCGCGCAGGGCGACGTAAGGGTTGCCGGCGTAGTCGGGGATACTGCTGAGATATACGCCACGGGCGCGCTCGAGGTCGGGGTTTTCGACTTCGTCGATGGGCATGGCGGTAGCGGTGTCCGTTGCGGTGTCGTCGTTGGATTCAACGTCAGCGTTGGAGTTCGACGAACTGGCCGTACCCGACTCGAGGCGAGCAACCAGATCGGCTTCATCGTCAGTGCGGCTGGGGCTCTCGTTTTGCTTCTCGGCCAGGGCTGCCGCCTGCTCGTCGCTTTGCGGCGACAGCAGCTTGGGTGCCCCGTCAACCGATCCCGTAAACAGGGCAAATCCCAGCACCACGGCGGTGCCGATGGAAAGTACTTGCTTGTAGGCGGCCTTGCGCGACATTGAGGCTCCTTGATGGACGGTTGGGAATCTACCAGTCTAGCAGGAGCCGGCAGGGGCCGCTCCACCGAACAAATACTCAAGATTTGGGACAAACGCTACGGATTCATTTGTCCCGCGGTCTAGATCGAGGTGGAACCGAGCCAATTGAGTTTGCATTCGAGAATGCGCTGCTCACCGGGCGTACTGCTGCCATCGAGTAGTGCGAGGAGCATCTCGGCCGCCTCTCTGCCTTCCTGGTCGACGGGCTCGATGATCGTAGAAACGGTCGGCGTGGTGAGGTTGGTCCAGTCTTCGCAGTTGAGTCCCAAAAGACCGATTTGCTGCGGAAGTAGATGGGCCATGGGCTGAAGCGCCTTGTAGACGCGGGGGAGCGCCCATTGGTTTTGGACAAAGACGAGCGTACGCTTGGCGGGATTGAACTTGAATTTAAGGTATTCGGTGAGCTCGTTGATTGACGGCTTGTTGTGATCGATGGGAATCGCTTTGTAGAGCTGCCCGTTCGCTGCCAGCGCCTCGGCATACCCCTGAAAACGCTCCATGCGGGTGCGCATTTCGGTCATGTTGGCGGCAATGGAAAAGAAATCTTCGTAGCCGGCGTCGAGGAGTGCCTGTGTGGCGTTGTACACGCCGTCGTAAAGGTTGGTTTTAATCCAGCTGGTACCTGGGCTATAGATGGCCGCATCGAAAAAGACGACCGGCTTGCCGGCGCGTCTAATGCGGTCGTGCACGGCTTTGAAATTCGCCGTGGGTTGGATGATAAAGCCATCGACGCCCAGCGAGAGCATCTTGTCGACGTACATGAGCTCGGTCTCGGGGTTAAAGTTGCTCGTGCAAACGACCGTCTGATAGCCCGCGGGGAGCATGACCTGCTCCATGCCATTGAGAACGAGACCCGCCCATTTGTTGGTGTTATCCAAAATGATGATGGCGATGACGTGGGTTTGTTTGCCGGTGAGCGTTTGCGCCTGGGCATTGGGAACGTATCCGAGTTCCTTAATGACGTGCGCGATTTTGTTCTGCGTCTTTTCGCTAAGTTTTTCTCGTTTGTCGTTGAGGTAATACGAGACGCTTGCCGTCGAGGTTCCCGCCTCTCGAGCGACGTCTGCGATCGTAACGCGCTGTTTTGCCACAGCGACTCCTTCCGACAGATGAGCATTTTCCAACATGATGACTTTGAGTCTTGGTGAGGGATACGCTTCGGTGAGCGACCCTTTCCTTTCATATGAGTATGCAACAAATGAGGTATACGGGTGGGGTCGAAATTTGTGACCGGCATGCGCATCTGCCGTCTACCGAGAAAATCAAATACTTCTTGACTTTTGAAATCGAGGGTAAAATCGCAGGATTCATTTTTGGTTAAACGCATAACTAAATCGCATAACCAACGCTCTGACCTGCGCGTTTACCGAAATAAGCTGGCATTAAGAAAAACGAGCACCTATATTGGTCTTGTCGAAAAGACAGCAAGTCCAAACGGCAGGGGATGCTCCGGAGGCCTCCGCAAACGGTGTCTTGCGCACGCAACTCTATGAAAAGAGGGAAGCAATGAAGATCGTAGGCGTTGCCGCCTGTACTGTGGGTATCGCCCACACGTATATGGCCCAGAAGGCGATTCAGGATGAATGCGCCGCCCGTGGCATCGAGTGCAAGGTCGAGGCTCAGGGTGGCCTGGGTATCGAGAATGAGCTCACGCAGGAAGACGTGGACTCCGCCGACCTGGTCCTGGAGTCCGTCGACGTGGGTGTCGAGAACGAGGACCGTTTTGAGCAGAAGATGGCCGAGGGCAAGTTCCTGAAGGTCGGCACCTCGGATGTAATTGCCGATCCGGTAAAGATCATCGACCAGGCCATTGAGATCATCAAGGCGACGGGTGGCGCCGTTGACGCGCCCAAGGCCGAGGCCAAGGCAGAGAAGAAGGCCGTCTCCGCTGCCCCGCAGGCCCCGACACCGGCGTCCAAGCAGTCTATCTTTGCCGATCCTGGCAAGACGCTGCTCAATGCATTCAATACCGGCGTTTCCTATTTTATCCCCATCGTCGTTATCGGCGGCGTGTTTCTTGCCTTCTCGCTGGCATCCGGTACCGCCGGCGCCAACGGCATGGAGGTTACGAACCCGCTGATGGTGAGCCTTAACACCATCGGCATGGCCGGCATCTCCATGATGATCCCGGTGCTTGCGGCATACATCTCCTACTCGATGGCCGGCAAGCCCGCGCTCGCCCCCGGTTTTGTCCTGGGCTACCTGGTCAACAACGCTGTCGTTACCCCTAACGGCAACAGCGTTTCGACCGGCTTCTTGGGCGCCATGATCATGGCGGTCATCTGCGGCTACTTTGTCCGCTGGATGAAGACCTGGAAGGTCAACAACACCATCCAGACCATCATGCCCATCCTGATCATCCCGATTCTGACCTCGCTTGTCCTGGGCATGGCCTATATCTACATCCTGGCCACGCCGCTTGGCTTTGTGATGGACTGGCTCACCGGCGTGCTCGGCAGCCTGCAGGGCGGTTCCGCAGTTGTCCTGGGTCTGGTCATTGGCGTTATGACCGCCTTCGATATGGGTGGCCCCATCAACAAGACCGCCTCGACCTTCACCATGGCCATCATGGCCTCCGGTATCTACGGTCCTAACGGTATGTTCCGCGTCGCCGTCGCCGTTCCCCCGATCGCCTGTGGCCTCGCTGCGCTCATCGCCAAGAACAAGTTCGATGACGCTGACCGCCAGATGGGCATCTCCGCGCTGTTCATGGGCTGCATCGGTATTACCGAGGGCGCTATCCCCTTCGCGGTCAAGGACCTCGGTCACACCCTGCCCGGCATTTGCATCGGCTCTGCCGTGGGTGCGGCACTTGCCGCCTTCCAGGGCATCGACTGCTACGTCCCGCACGGTGGCTTTATCGTCGCCCTTGCCACCAACAACGTCGCGCTGTTCTGCCTGGACATCGTGATTGGCGCCGTGGTCGCCGCTGCAATCCTGATTGCCATGAAGCCCACGCTCGATAAGCAGGCCAAGTAAACCTTTAAGGACTCCGGTTGTGCGGAGGGATGGATTTGACTCCGCACAACCGCCCCTACACAACAAAATCCATCCGTACTGATAGGGCCCACATCTGGGTCCCAGGGAACTTTTGTCAAAAATCCTCTGGAGAAGGAGAACAAAATGTCCAACCTCACCATCCGTCAGGCCGTTCAGGGCATGCTCAAGCTGCAGGATAGCGGCGATCACGCAACCATGGTCGGCATTGGCCCCATGAGCCCCAACCTGATTCAGGCCGTGTTCGAGCTTGCCAAGGACGAGGATTTCCCGCCCATGTTTATCGCCAGCCGCAACCAGGTCGATATGGACGAGATGGGCGCCGGCTACGTCAACGGTTGGGACCAGACGCGCTTTGCCGCCGACATCAAGAAGGTTGCCGACGAGGTGGGTTACACCGGTCCGTACTACCTGTGCCGCGATCACGGCGGTCCGTGGCAGCGCGACGAGGAGCGTAACGCCCACCTGCCCGAGGACGAGGCCATGGAGCTCGCCCGCAAGTCCTTCGTCGCCGACATGGAGGCGGGCTTTGACCTGCTGATGGTCGACCCCACCAAGGACCCCTATCAGATCGGCAAGGTTATTCCGCTCGACGTGGTGCTTCGCCGCACGATTGATCTTATCGACTACCTTGAGCAGTACCGTCGCGAGCATAACCTGCCCGAGGTTGCCTATGAGGTCGGTACCGAGGAGACCAATGGCGGCTTGACCTCTACCGATAAGTACGAGGAGTTCATTTCTCAGCTGCAGCCCGAGCTCGAGAAGCGCGGCTGCCCCATGCCCACCTTTATCGTCGGCCAGACCGGTACGCTCACCCGTTGGACCGAGCAGGTCGGCCATTACAACTTCAAGAATGCCCGCGAGCTCGCCGACATGGCTAAGCGCTACGGCGTGGGCCTGAAGGAGCACAACGCCGACTATCTGGACGACGCGACGCTGCTCGAGCACATCCCGGCACACGTGACCGCCTCCAACGTTGCTCCGCAGTATGGCACCGAGGAGACCCGCGCCTACCTCAAGCTCTGCGCCACCGAGCAGATCCTGGTCGACAACGGTCTGTGCGATGACCCCTCCGACCTGTATCACACCCTGCTGGTCAAGGCTATCAAGACCGAGCGCTGGCGCAAGTGGATGACTGGCGACGACGTCAACCTGCAGGTCGACGACATCCTTGCCGACGATGAGCTCAGCCTGAAGATCCTGGATGTCTCCGGTCACTATGCGTTCAACGATCCTGAGGTCAAGGAGCAGGTCGAGAAGCTCTACCGCAACCTCGCCGCTCAGGACATCGACGGCAAGCGCTTTGTCATCGAGCACATCAAGCGCCCGATCAAGCAGTACGTCGTCGGTCTTAACCTCAAGGGCGTCACGACCCGCATCGAGGCCGCTCTTGCCGAGTAAGTAGCTTTTCCTACGCGACGCCGGGCCTGGGGCATGTCCCAGCTGCAGGCCCGGCACATGGGACAAAGGGGCAGTCCCTTTGTCCCATTCTTTTGAGTTTTAGCTTCCTTTGAAGGGGTTCACCATGAAGTTCTTTATCGATACCGCCAATCTGGACGAGATTGCCGAGGCCAAGAGCTGGGGCTGCCTGGCCGGTGTTACCACCAACCCGTCCCTGTACGCCAAGACCGGCGGCAAGCTTGCCGACTTTGAGCCGCATATGCTCAAGATTGCCGAGCTCTGCGAGGGCCTGCCCGTGTCCGCCGAGTCTACCGCGACCACTGCCGAGGGTATGATCGAGGAGGGCAAGCGCCTTGCCGCCCTCGCTCCCAACATCGTGGTCAAGCTTCCCGTGTGCGAGGCCGGCCTTGCCGCCTGCCGTGCGCTGGCCGATGCTGGCGTGCGCGTCAACATGACGCTCGTCTTCTCGCCGACGCAGGCCCTTATGGCCGCCAACGCCGGTGCTCGCTACATCAGCCCGTTTGTCGGTCGTTTCGACGACATCGCCGAGGACGGTATCTCGCAGCTCGACAACGTCGTGACCTGCATTAAGAACTACGACTGGACGGGCAAGAACGTCGACGACACCGTCGAGATCATCACCGCCTCGGTTCGTACGCCCAACCACGTAACCCAGGCCGCGCTGCTTGGCGCCGATATCGCGACCGTGCCCATGGCAGCCCTTAAGAAGTGCCTGCACCATCCGCTGACCGATCAGGGCCTTGCCTCTTTTGAGGCTGACTGGCAGAAGGTCGTCGCTCAGGCTTAACGAGTGGATTGCCCCGGCATCGCGTCATCCGGTGCCGGGGTTGTTCTCAAGAGAGGAATTCGTATGACCAACCAGGAGCTGGCGAAGGTCGCCAATGAGGTCAGGAAGGGTGTCGTGACTGCGGTTCACGCGGCCAAGTCGGGACACCCGGGTGGATCGCTCGGTGCTGCCGACATCATGGCGTATCTGTACTTTGAGGAAATGAATATCGATCCTGCCGACCCTCACAAGGCCGATCGCGATCGCTTTGTGCTCTCCAAGGGTCACGCGGCGCCGGGCCTGTATTCGGTGTTGGCAAATCGCGGCTATTTTCCCGTCGAAGAGCTCGAGACGCTGCGTCATATTGGCAGCCGACTGCAGGGCCATCCCAACATGAACGACGCCCCTGGCATCGATATGTCCACCGGATCGCTCGGTCAGGGCATCTCCGCCGCGGTTGGAATGGCACTCGCCGCAAAGCACTGGGGTGACAGCTACCGCGTCTACACGCTGTTGGGCGACGGCGAGTGCGAGGAGGGCCAGGTGTGGGAGGCGGCCATGTTCGCCGGCAACCATGCGCTCGACAATCTTGTTGCCGTCGTCGACCACAACGGCTTGCAGATTGACGGCGCGATCGATGAGGTCAACTCGGCCATGCCGCTCGCTGACAAGTTCCGCGCCTTTAAGTGGCATGTGATCGAGCTAGCCGATGGCAACGACATGACACAGATTGAGGCGGCTTTCGCCGAGGCTCGTGAGGTGACCGGCGTGCCCGTCGCTATCATCGCCGAGACGGTGAAGGGCAAAGGCGTCTCCTTTATGGAGAACCAGGTTGGCTGGCATGGCAAGGCGCCCAACGATGAACAGTTTGAGCAGGCCATGGCCGAGCTCGCGGCAGCAGGAGAGGAGCTCTAATGGCAGAGGTCAAAAAAGTCGCCACGCGCGTAAGCTACGGCGAGGCGCTCGTCGAGCTGGGCAATGAGCACGATGACTTTGTAGTGCTCGATGCCGACCTGGCTGCCGCTACGCAGACGGGTAAGTTTAAGGCTGCGCACCCTGAGCGCTTCTACGATGCCGGCATTGCCGAGAGCAACTTGATGGGGCTCGCCGCCGGCATTGCGACCACGGGCCACGTCGCCTTTGCGAGCACCTTTGCCATGTTCGCCGCCGGCCGCGCGTACGAACAAGTGCGTAATTCCATTGGCTATCCGCACCTCAACGTCAAAATCGGTGCCACGCATGCGGGCATATCGGTCGGTGAAGACGGCGCCACGCATCAGTGCTGCGAGGACATCGCGCTCATGCGCACGATCCCGGGTATGACGGTAATCGTTCCCGCCGATGACATCGAGGCTCGCGCTTGCGTGCGCGCCGCCTATGAGTTTGAGGGACCGGTCTACATGCGCTTCGGACGCCTGGCAACGCCGGTCATTAACGATCACGAGGACTATGAGTTCAAGATTGGTCGCGGCGTGGTCGTGCGCGAGGGGTCCGATGTGACCATCATCGCTTGTGGCCTTATGGTCGCCGAGGCGCTTGAGGCTGCCGAGGCGCTCGCTGCCGATGGTATCGATGCCGAGGTCATCAATATGCACACGATCAAGCCGCTTGATGAGCGCCTGGTGGTTGCCAGCGCCAAGAAGACTGGTCGTGTGGTCACTGCCGAGGAGCATTCGATTATCGGTGGTCTTGGCGAGGCCGTGGCCTCGGTGCTCGCGGAGCAGCATCCGGTGCCGATGCGTCGCGTCGGCGTGCGCGATGTGTATGGCGAGTCCGGCCCTGCGGTCGATTTGCTGCACAAGTACGGTTTGGACGCCGACGGCATCGAAGCTGCGGTCAGGTCCGTGTTGTAAGGAAGGTTTCCATGGGATTTGTATCTGCCAACCAAGTGACAATCGGGTATACCGCCGCCTCGCGCGAGGACGCCCTGCATTATTTGTCCGAGCAGGCCATCGAGCTCGGCTTTGCCGATGACGCATCTGCCGTAGAGGCCGCCTTCATTGCTCGCGAGAACGAGGCCGAAACCGGCCTTGTCGCCGGTTTTGCCGTTCCGCATGCCAAAAGCGACGCGATCCACACGCCGGGCGTTGCCGTGCTTAAACTGACCGAACCCGTTGAATGGCCGAGCTTCGATGGGGTGCCCGTCGATGTTGCGCTCGCGCTGTACGTGCCCGCCGGCGAGGCCGGAACTACGCACCTGCGTCTGCTCTCCAAGGCTGCCGTGATGCTGATGGACGCCGGCTTCCGTGACAAGGTGCGCGCGAGCACCGATCCCGTTGAGATTGCGGAGCTCATCAATAGCGGACTCGAAGACTAGAACGGTCATCCCGTTCAATCAATTGATCCTTCTCCAAGGAAAAGGGCCGCGACGCCGTATGGGTGTCACGGCCCTATTTGCGTTTCCCCAGATAAAACCTGCCAAAATAAACCTGTCCCTTATTGACAGGTCAGTTAACGCAGTCCAGGTTGAGCATATGCGAGCGAGCGGGCTCCGGGTGCGGTAAGGTGACGTGAAACAAGCGGGCGCTGACCTTTTGGTCGCGCCCGTGAAGTTGAACGTCAGATTGCCGTGCCCGGGCCTGCGCAGCGCCGAGCAGTTACGCCGTTTGTAAAACGGCGTAACCTAAAGGTTCATGTTGCCGTGGATGTAGGGGGTGACCTCGGGGGAGATATGGTCGCAGCCCAGCTCGCGCAGCGCGGACTCGATAACGGCGGGCAGCGGGGTCTTGCCCTTGTCGTCGACGGCGGCACCGCCGAGGGTGGCAATCTTGGCAACATCTGCGGGTGCGGCCTCGATATGCATGCAGCCGCCGATCAAGCGCGCGCGTACCTGTGCCAGATCAAGATCGTGCAGGTAATCCTCGCAGGCGCGGATTAAATCGACCTTCTCGCGCGTAAGCGCCTCGCCCGTGGGGACGCGGGTGGCAAGACATGCTCCCGCCGGCAGGTTCCAAACGGGATAGCCCCATGCGCGCAGCAGCTCGCGCTCTTCGTCCTTGGTAAAGCCGACCTCCATAAGGGGTGAGCGTACGCCGAGCTCTTCTGCCGCACGCATGCCAGGGCGGTAGTCACCGCGATCGCTTGCATTACTGCCATCGATGACGGTGGGAAAGCCGAGCGACTTGGCGTGGTTGACGATGGCGGTAAAGCCGGCGTGCTTGCAGTGGTAGCAGCGATTGGCATCGTTGCAGGCTACTTGGGGGAGCTGCAACTGATCCACCGAAAGATTGAGCACGGGGAGCTTAAAATGCGGCCCCTCATTGGCCTGCCCATCAACGGACTGCTCAAACGAAGCCTGCTCGGGCGTGCCGATGAGCGGCGTGGTGAGATGGACGAGAAGGGTATTGGTAGGCATGATGCGGGCGCATACGGCGGCCAAAAAGCTGCTGTCAACGCCGCCGGAAAACCCGATAGCCACGCGTCCGTATGCCAAAAGCAGCTGTTCGAGCGCCGATAGCTTGTCTTGAAGCTCCTCTGCGGGTGCCGTGGTGTCTAAAATCATGAAACGATCCTTATCGTTGAGTACTCGATCGAAAACTATAATCCTAATGCGTTACTTGCCATAAGACTTCTATCTGTGTAACGAAAGTGCAATATGGTATATACGTTATATACAAGTTGCCAAATGCGGTAGAGTTGCAGCAACGTGACAGCGAGAGTCGATGGGGGACCGATATGATCAAGGCTGTTATTTTTGACATGGATGGAACGCTGGTCGACACCGAGCGTCTGGGCATCAAGGCATGGAAAGCGCCCGCCGCTGAGCTGGGTGTCGCGATTGATGACACGCTGATTCATCAATTTATCGGTCGCACGCTGCCCGATGTCATGGACATCCTTGAGGCGCATTGCGGCGGCAGAGAAACCGCTGAGGCGATCTATCATCGCCACAAGGAGATTCGCGACGAGATGGTCAAGACCGATCTGGAGCTTAAGGCCGGCGCTGCCGAGTGCATAGACGAGCTGCTGGCTGCGGGCTATCACGTGGGCCTTGCAACGTCATCGCGCCATGTCACGGCCGAGCGCAACCTTAAGATGGTCGGTCTCTTTGACAAGTTTGAGACGGTGACCTGCGGCGAGGACGTCGTGCACGGCAAGCCCGACCCCGAGATGTATCTGCTCGCCTGCGAGCGCGCGGGCTTTGCCCCCGAGGAGTGCGCCGTGGTCGAGGACTCTCGCAACGGCTGCGTCTCGGGCATCACGGCCGGCTGCCACGTCTTTGCCGTTCCCGACATCGTGCCGCTGCCGCAGGACGTGGTGGATGGCTGCGAGGCCGTGCTCGATACGTTGTTCGACCTGGTGGCGGCAATCAAGACTGTGCGCTAGAAAATTGCGGCGTTGAAACGAGCGATTGCTCACGTTTGCGCTTAAGCAAAAGGGGTCCGGCAATGGTCGGGCCCCTTTTGCTTAAGCGGCGACTTAGCATACTCGCGGGCGTGCTATAGATACGCACCGAGGTTGATGGCCGTGGCGTCGGTCTGGCTGCTTGCCTGGGTGCTGGCGCGTTCCAGCAGGAACGGCCGCACGAGTTCTTGGCGGTTGATGTCCTCGATGGCCGTGACCGCGGTGACGGTGCGCGCGGCAGAGCCGATGTGGACGTGCTTGGTCTTTGCCGGGGCCTTGTTCTCAATTTGCTCCATGAGCAATTGAACGCCCTTGCGGCCAATCTCGTAGCCCGGGGGCGCTACCGTAGTGAGCGGGACCGATCCGCTCCAAGCGAGTGGGTTGCCATCGCAACCTGCTACGCGTACTTGCCCGGGGACGGCGATGCCTTTGTCGACCAGCGCCGAGATGACGCCCGAGGCCAGCACGTCGGTCAGACCGACGACAAAATCGGGACGTTCGTCCGCGGGGCGCTCGGCGATTTGAGCACCGATGCCGTAGCCGTCGGCAGCGGTATTCCATTCGCCGGCGTCGATGACTTCGATCTTGATATCGGGGCGTAGAGCGAGCGCTTTATGAATGCCAAGGACGCGCAGGGTGAGTTGCATAAATGCTGCTCGGCCGACGACGACAATATGGTGCGCGCCGCGGGCGATGGCAAGTTCGGCAATGATGCGACCCTGGGCCTCGTTGTCGGCCGCTACGTAGTAGCCGGGCTCGGAGCAATGGATGTCCAGATGGACGATCGGCACGGGCATCTTGGTCATGGCGGGGTGCCAGTCGGGGGATGCCATGGGCTGAACCATGACGCCGGACATCTGGGTGCCCATAAAGTAGCGCAGGTAATGGTCCTGGAGAATATCGTCGTTATCGGCGTTGGCGATGAGCAAGTCGTAGCCGTGCTTGCGGGCCTCGTTGTGGGCGCCGCTGGCGATTTGGAGCGAAAAGCCGTGATCGAGACGGGGGAGCACCAGGCCAAAGGACTTGGTGGCGCCGCCCGCGAGCTGACGGGCGCTTTGATTGGGCAGGTAGCCAAGGCGATTGATGGTCTCGTTGACGAGCTTGAGGGTCTCGGGGCGCAGCTTTTCGGGGTGGTTGAGCGCGTTGGAAACCGTGCCCAACGAAACCCCAGCCTCGCGCGCGACGTCGCTGATTTTTACCTTTGCCATAGCGGCCCCTTTGATGCGTTTCAAGTACAAGGCAGATTGTAGCATCCCAAACCTACCAAAAAGGGACAGGTTTATTTTGGCAGGTTTTATCTGGGGAAACGCTGTTGCCAACGCGACCACCACGAAGGGGACAGGCACCTTTGTGGTGGTTTGGACCGGCTGGACGTGTGTACATCGGGTGGTATCTAAGTTGAGATACCACTTCTGGTATATCAGCTTGCGCTTGCGTGAGTACAATACTCGAACGTTATACGTCTCAGCGCCCCTGTGCGTGGACGTCTTGCAGTCACGCGAACGAAGGGATTTATCCTATGTGCGGAATTGTCGGCTACACCGGCTCTGATATTGCAAAGAACATCCTGGTCACGGGCCTCAAGCGTATGGAGTATCGCGGCTATGACTCCTCGGGCGTCGCGCTCGAGGTGGGTGAGGGCGCCGCGGCGCACCTCGACGTCATCCGCCGCGTGGGCAAGGTCGCGGGCCTGGAGAGCGAGCTTTCCAACATCGACAGCGACGCTACCTGCGGTATCGGCCACACCCGTTGGGCCACCCACGGCAAGCCCTCCGTCGTTAACGCCCATCCCCACACCAGCTGCGACGGTCGTATCGCCATCGTCCACAACGGCATCATCGAGAACTTCGCCGAGCTGCGCGAAGAGCTGGAGGGCCGCGGCCACCACTTTAAGAGCGAGACCGATACCGAGGTCTTCGCGCATCTGATCGAAGAGGCTTATGCCGAGACGCACGACCTGATGGCCTCCGTGCGCGAGGCTTGCACCCACGTGGTCGGTGCCTATGGTCTGGCCGCCGTGTGCGCTGACGAGCCCGGCGTGATCGCCGTGGCGCGCAAGGATTCCCCGATCGTAGTCGGCGTGGGCGAGACCGGCTCCTACGTTGCCTCCGACGTGATCGCGCTTATCGATGCCACTCGCGATGTCGTGGTGCTCGAGGACGGTCAGTTTGCCAAGCTCACGCCCGCGGGCGTCGAGTACACCGACGAGGCCGGCAACGTCATCGAGCCCAAGGTCACCCACATCGACTGGGACCTGGACATGGCAGAAAAGGGCGGTTATCCCGACTTTATGCTCAAGGAAATCCACGAGCAGCCGCGCGTCGTGCGCGATACGCTGGTGGGCCGTATGACTCCCGCCGGCGAGCTCGATATCGACGAGCTGGGCCTGTCCCTCGAGGAACTCAACGACATCGACCGCGTCTACGTGATCGCTTGCGGCACTAGCTATCACGCTGGCCTCATCGCCAAGAACCTTATTGAGGGCTGGGCTCGCATCCCCACCGAGGTTGAGGCGGCCAGCGAGTTCCGCTATCGCAATCCCATCATCACGCCGACGACGCTTGTCGTTGCCGTGTCCCAGTCGGGCGAGACGGCCGATACCCTTGCCGCCATTCGCGACGCGCGCATCAAGGGCGCCAAGGTCTTTGGCATCACCAACGTGGTGGGCAGCCCCGTGGCGCGTGAGAGCGACGGCGTCATCTACACCAAGGCCAACAAGGAGATCGCGGTCGCCTCGACCAAGAGCTTTATCGGTCAGGTCGTGAGCCTTACGCTGCTGGCTTTGCTGTTGGCGCAGGTTAAGTACCGTCTGGCCACCAAACAGGCGCGCATGCTGTTCCGCGAGCTTTCCGATACGGCCGAGCAGATCCAGTGGATTTTGGATACCCAGACCGAGGCCGTTCATGAGGCCGCCCTGCTGTGCAAGGACGCGCAGTCGGCGCTGTTCGTGGGCCGTGGCATGGGTGCCGCTATTTCCTACGAGGGCGCACTCAAGCTCAAGGAGGTCAGCTACCTGCATGCCGAGGCCTACGCCGCCGGCGAGATGAAGCACGGCCCCATTGCCCTGATCGACCCGGGCTTCCCTGTCATCGCTGTGGCCACCAAGAGTGCCACCTACGACAAGACCGTGTCGAACCTCATGGAGTGCAAGGCGCGCGGCGCCAAGGTTATCGTCGTTGCCACCGAGGGCGACGAGGAAATCAACAAGATTGCCGACTGCATCATTCGTGTGCCGGCCGTCCGCGACGTGTTCAGCCCCATCACGGCGAGCGTTCCCCTGCAGCTGCTCGCCCGCGAGGTCGCCATCCTGCGCGGCTGCGACGTTGACCAGCCCCGCAACCTGGCAAAGAGTGTCACGGTCGAGTAGTTGGTTCCGCCGTTCTAACGACCAAGGCCCGGCTCCGCGTCATCAGACGGAGCCGGGCCTTTTTGTACGGAGAAACCACCACAAAGGTGCCTGTCCCCTTTGTGGTGGTTTTGGCAGGTTAGCGGAGCTTGCTGGTCTCGAAGTACTCGGGGAACTGGTCCAGAACCTCGGTTTGGTTGCGGAACATCATGTGCAGGTGCTTGCTGACCAAAAAGCTCGCTTCGATGGGGTCGCGACCGGCGATAGCGCGGCGAATCTGCTTGTGCTCGTTCACGATGTCCTGATTGTCGAGAACCTGCGTGGCGGCGCGCAGCCAGCGGAAGCGCTCCAGGTCGGCATTGGTCTCCTCGAGCCACGACCACACAGTGCTGCGGCATGCGATGCTAAAAATCATGTGATGCATGAGGTTGTCGCTCAAAAAGAAGCCGATGCGATCCTCTTCGGCCATGGCCTTTTCCTGCAGCGCGATGGCGCGGTCGAGCTGCTCGATGCCGGCCGACGTGGCGCGCGCACAGCACTCCACGATCACCTGCTTTTCCAGATGCTCGCGGATGTAACAGGCACTCTCGGCAAGGGTGAGGTTGATGGGTGAGACGTAGGTGCCGCTCTGGGGCACGGTGCGCACCAGGCCTTCCTGCGCCAAGCGAACCAAAGCCTCGCGCACGGGCGTACGACCCATGTCCAGGTCATCGCAAAGCTGCTTGACGCCCAGCTTTTCGCCCGGCTTATAGTCCAGGTAGACGATTTTGCGTCGAATGGTGTGGTAGGACTGGTCCTGTAGGCTCGTTTCCTGCTCGCCGACGTGCATCGATTCTTCCATAGCGCCTCGCAACTGTTCTATCAAACTCATATGTCAGTTGTTAATTATGCCGCGAATCAGCTTTCCGCGGTGGGTAATTCGGCTGTTGCCCAAGAACTATTGCGGCATCTTAGTCTTTGTTTACGCAAGGCTGCGCTCAATGTTGCCGTATCATAAGCCGTCGCAAACGTGAAAGAGAAAGAAGGAATCCCATATGCAACTGGCGAATATCGTACGCGAGCGCTGGAAGGGTGTCTTGTTCTGCCTGATCATCGCTATCCCCGCGACGTTGCTCGGCAAACAAATTGAGGTGGTCGGCGGGCCGGTATTTGCCATCCTCTTTGGCATGGTCCTGGCGCTCGTCTTTCCCAAGAATCGCCGCGAACAGCTCGCCGCCGGTGTCACCTATACGTCTAAAAAAGTCTTGCAGTACGCGGTTATCCTGCTTGGCTTTGGCATGAACCTCTCCCAGATTCTGTCCAAGGGCGCCCAGTCGCTACCGATTATCGTGGCGACAATCTCGACCTCGCTTGTCATCGCCTTTGTGCTCTGCCGCGTTATGAACGTGCCGGGCAAGATCGCGACGCTTGTGGGCGTGGGCTCGTCGATTTGCGGCGGTTCTGCCATCGCCGCGACCGCGCCCGTCATCGATGCCGACGATCGCGAGATTGCCCAGGCTATTTCGGTCATCTTCCTGTTTAACGTTATCGCGGCGCTCGTGTTTCCGACGCTCGGCGGCATGCTCGGGCTGACCAACGAGGGCTTTGGCCTGTTTGCCGGCACCGCCATCAACGACACCTCGTCCGTAACGGCTGCGGCGAGCGCCTGGGACAGCATGCATCCCGGCGCCAATGTGCTCGAGAGCGCCACGGTAGTCAAGCTCACCAGGACGCTGGCCATCATTCCCATCACGCTGGCGCTTGCTTGCTGGCAGATGCATCTGGCGCGCAAGGCCGGCGGCGACGCCAAAAGCACGTTCTCCCTCAAACGCGCGTTTCCCATGTTTGTGCTGTTCTTTGTGCTGGCGAGCGTAATCACCACGGTGCTTCAGCTTCCCGTGTCCATCACGGCGCCCATCAAGGAGCTGTCGAAGTTCTTTATCGTGATGGCCATGGCGGCTATTGGCTTTAATACCGATATCGTCGAGCTGGTCAAAAAGGGCGGCAAGCCCATCGCGTTGGGCTTTTGCTGCTGGATTGGCATTGCGTGCATGAGTTTGGGGATGCAGCACGTGCTGGGAATCTGGTAAAGAGACAACTGATTTGCGTGCTGCGTGCTGGTGCGCGCATGCCTGCGGTGGAGCGATAGGAGCTCTTGCGGGTATGGCTTGTCCGCAGGTTAATAGGTCCCGAAGAGCTCTTATCGCCCCGCCAGGATGGCGATGCGGGGCAACACCTATACTCGCAGGACGGCGCTTTCTGCCCTATAGTGTTTGGTGAGCAATATCGTTCAATTTTGAAACACTTGAGATGCCAAGCCACAGATAAGGGTCGTGGCTGGAGACGGGGCGAACCATGGACAGCGATTCCAAGCTGAACATCTTGACCGAGGCCCTGGCTGCTGCCGGGGCCTCGGCATTGGCAATTGATGCGCGTGGGGACGTCGCGATCTCGACCATGAATGACGCGGCGCTTGAGCGGGATGTGGCGACTTTTGTCGCTGAGCGCCTCGACCGTATAGGAGACGGCGCGCGTCTGGTTATGGGGCGTGCGGGTACGCGCCTGAGCCTGACCGTTCGCCCCACCGACAAAGAGGACGGGGGCCTTTGGGTCGTCGTGGTCCGCGAGGTGCGCGGCGCCGCGGCGCATGCGGGCATCGAATGGCTCAACGCCGACGAAGTTGAGGCCCGCTACGAATCGAGCGCGTACGGCATCGTTGAGGGTGCTGCTGCGGTGGCTGCACCGGTTGCCGAGAGCTATGCGCGCGGTGTGCCCCTTATGCTCGAGGGCGAGCTGGGAGCGGGTCAGGTCGAGATCGCCAAGCGCCTCTATCTGGACGGTCCTTTTGCCGATCAGCCCTTTGTTTCCGTTGCGCTCGATGAGCTCACCGAGCGCGGTTGGCGCCATGTGCTCAAAAGCGCCGAATCGCCGCTGTTCCAAACGGGGCTGACCCTTTGCATTGAGGGCTGGAACGCGGTTGGCCCCCAGCGCCTCCGCGAGCTCGTTTCCACGATGGCCGACACCGCGTTGGCGACGCGCTGCCATGTGGTGCTGACGGCGAATGACATGCCGGGTGGCAGCGAAAGTGATCAAGCCGCCTTTGTGACCGAGCGCTTCGCCTGTGCGGTGAGCGTGGCGCCGGCAATCGTCGAGCAGGGAGCCACGTCGCAAAAGATTGCGCACTATTTGGAATATCTCGCTGGTGCATTTGGGACGGCAGCGCCCACGCTGTCTGCCGCGGCGACGAAGGCGCTCGATGCTTACCGCTGGCCGCGCAATTATCTGCAGCTCCGCGAGGTCTCGGAACGACTGTATATATTGGTGGGGGCGGGCACGGTGGATCGCGCTGTGGCGGAGGAAGTGCTAGCCCAAGAGGACGTGATTAAGACCGCAACCTTTGGCGTCCCGACACTCGAAAGCGACCTGTATATCCTGCGACCGCTGGCCGATACCGAGCGAGATATCGCGCATCTGGTTGTAGATCATCTCCACGGCAACCGAACCCGTGCGGCGGAGATGCTGGGCATAAGCCGAACAACGCTGTGGCGCTTACTGAAGGACGATGACCGTTGAGCGAGGCACCCGTGACCGCGCGCGACGCGTGTGCTACAGTCCAAAGCGTTATTGTTTCGATTTGGTTACGGCGTGCGGGGGCGTATGGCTGAGACTACAAAACCGAGCCGCAGAAGGCGGAGCGCCGCGCCGGTCAACCGACGCACGACATCGGTGACGTGGGGCAAACACGCCTCGGGGTTTGATGGTTCGTTCAAGCGCACTAAATACGGCTATCCTTCGGCAAGCGCCCGCTTGGCCATGCAGGCAGAGTCCTCGTTGTGGGGCCGCAAGTGCGTGGTGGGCTCAAAGCTCAAGCACGACGGCACGCTCGGCTACATCAGCCGCGGGGCGGCTCGCCGCAGTGGGCTCAATCCTGCTGGTTGGCATCGTTATGTTCCGATCGCGGTCGTCGTTGCAGTGATCGTCATCGCACTCGCTGCGCTTGGCTACGCCGGCGGCGGTGCCAACTTGGACGCGATGTTTAAATCGCCCGAGCTCGCGCATGCAGGCACAGAAATTGTCGAGGGCGCTCAGACCCAGACGGGCGTCGCGCCCCAGCGCGGTATCGTTGCGGCAGCCTCCGCCATCGCCGACGCGCAAAAGGACGACGGCGAACAGGGCGACGGCGCCGAAACGACCCACACGAACGAAACGACGACAACTCCATCGGCAAGATAAGTTGCGAGTGGGTCCGCCGTTCGTTAGAACGGCGGAACTAATTACCTAACGTACACCACGTTGTCGCGGCGCGGCTTTGCCTCGGGAAGCGTGTCCTCGGCATAGCCCAGAATGCAGTGACCGACACCGCGCAGGCTGCCGTCGGCGGGCAGGCCCCAGCTGGCCAGCAGCTCCAGGCCCTCGGGCGAGTCAAAGACCTCATGCGCGCGGTGAATCCAGCACGAATCGACACCCAGTGCATAGGCGGCGTTGAGCAAGTTGCCCATGGCGAGCGAGCCGTCTTCCAGATGTGTGGGCACGCTGCGGTCAACCAGCACCACCACAACGGTCTTGGCGCCATAGAAGGGGTCGCTGTTGCTGCCCATGACCTGGGCGTTGAGCTGTGAGAGACGCTCGACGGTCGCGGGGTCGGTGACGGCGACAAACGTCACCGGTTGGCGGCCCATGCCACTCGGTGCATATTGGCCGGCTTCGATAATACGTGCAAGCTTTTCGGCCTCGACAGGGCGGTCGCTGTATTTGCGGCAGCTGCGGCGGTGAATGAGTGCTTCGATAGTCTCCATGGTGTCTCCTTGCGGTGGCGTTGCAGATGCCCCGTTCATACCCGTCGGGCTCAAACGATAGACGGTCAATTGCCCGGCCAAAAGGGTAGATTCCAATTGGGAAAGTAGGTTTGCATAAAAGTACCTTCAGAATGTGACAAACAAATGGGATGGTTAAACGTTTTATCCCGTCTACCCTGCGGTTTTTTACCACTTGCCTAAATGACGAACGCATAACCTCTGATAAAGGTTTTACTAAAGGAGTACCAACGTTTATCAATGCGCCGTGGTGGCGCCGGGCCAGGAGGTAACATCATGTTCCAGGCTGGAGATGTCGTCGAGACCGACTTCGAAGGATTTCTGAAGCTGCTGCGTTCCAAGACGCGCGCTTTTGTGACGATTGACGATCACGAGTATTACATCACACACACCGATGGCTATTGGCGTGTTCAGGATTGCGAGGCCCTCAACGACAAGGGCCACTTTACTGACTGCTCCGAGCTGGTCAACACGGTCTGCGAGGTCGTCGAGCTGCCGTGGATTGCCGGCAAGAGTCTGCATGACAGCTTCTCGGGCGCCACGGTCTATGAGGCCGTCGCCGCCTAACAGGCAATAAAACCCGATTTTCACGCGACCGCTGGCGCCGCCCCCGCGCCGGCGGTCTTTTTCTGCCGATAGGCCATAAAAGTGCACGCATTTGCGGAGAGCTTGTTGACGATAGTCAAAACTCGGACTAATCTAGAGACATAAAATTGGTCAAAAATCGGACAATCGAATGGTGGGATAGATGAATAGTGCGGTTACGCTGGTCGACTTCGACCGGTTGCTCAATGGACTCGACCATATCTATTCGGAGTTCTCGCGCGCCTGCGGTCTTTCGGACTGCGCTTACTGGATGCTCGTCGATACCAGCACGGCGGGCGGCAGTATTGCCGTAAGCCGTCTGACAAGCGAATGGTTCTACAGCAAGCAGACCATCAACTCGGCAATTAAAACCTTGAAGGCGCGGGGTTTCGCAACGTTGGAGTTTGCCGAGGGCAGTCGCAAGAATAAGGTTGTGAGCCTGACCGAAGCGGGCATGCGGTTTGCCGAGCGTTATGCGCTGCCGGCACTCAAGGCCGAGCAGCGAGCCTTTGGCGCGCTTGAGCCGTGTGAGCAACGCGAAATCATGCGCCTAATCGGAAAATTTTCCCATGCGCTCGGCGATGAGTGCGATGCCTTTAAGCAGCATATCGCTGCCGAGAGCCAGGCCGAGAATCAAGGTGAGGGGGAGTCGTGCGACTCTTAATGAGGTTTATGAAGCCGTATCGCAGACTTGTCGCGGTGACGTTGTTGGTGCTGCTAATCGACAACGTCGGCACACTGCTGGTGCCCACGATGTTGGCGAACATGGTCAACACCGGTATCACCACGGGCGATGTCGACTACATTTTGCGCAACGGTCTCTACATGCTTATCGCGACCGGCATGGCCAGCGGCGGCGCGGTGTTGGGCTGCTATCTTTCGGCGCGCCTGGCCGCCAACGTGGCCTGCGATATCCGCAATGCCGTCTACGACAAGTCGCTCGAGCTGTCTGCCAGTGACTTTGAGCGCTTTGGCACGGGTTCGATGATCACGCGCTCGCTCAACGACATCAACGTGATTCAGCAGGCGATTCTGCAGACCATTCAGCTGGTGCTGCCGGTGCCGTTCCTGGCGGTGGCAGGCATCATCTTCGCCTGGCTCATCGATCCGGCCATGGGCATGCTTCTGGGCGTCGTGGTTGCGATCGTGCTGGTTGCGGCGGTCTTTACGGTTGCCAACGCGGCTCCGATTTTTATGCGCTTGCAGAGCTTTATCGACCGCATGAACGTGGTGCTGCGCGAAAACATCGTGGGCGTGCGCGTCATCCGTGCGTTTAACAAGGAGCGTCGTGAGGAACAGCGCCTGGACGAGGTGTTTAGCGACTACGCCGCCAACGCCATAAAAGTCAACCATCTGTTTGTGGGCCTCGACAGCTCCACCTTCTTTCTGATGAATATCGCCGAGGTGGCGGTACTGTGGGTGGGCGGCAACCGCGTGGGCGCCCATGCCATGCAGATCGCGAGCATCTCGGCGGTGCTGGAGTACGCGCTTCTGATCCTGTTCTTTGTGATGATGGCCCAGATGGTGGCGCTGACGCTTCCGCGTGCCGTCGCATGTCTGAACCGCGCACAGCAGGTGCTGGAGATTAAGCCGAGCATCGTCGATGGCCAGCGTACGCTCGATGCGGCCGCGTCCGACTCAAAGGACGGGGCCGATGCGGTCGCCGTGTTCGATCACATGTCGTTTCGCTTTGTCGATGCCGACGAGGACACCCTGTGCGACCTGAGCTTTGCCTGTCGTCGCGGGCAGACCACCGCGATCGTGGGCTCGACCGGTTCGGGTAAGTCGACGGTGGCAAAGCTCTTGCTGCGTTTTCACGATGCCACGAAGGGCGCCATTCGCCTGGACGGTGTTGACCTGCGCGACCTTTCGCAAGACGAGATTCGCGGGCGCATTGCCTATGTGCCGCAGAAGGCGTGGCTGTTCTCGGGCACCGTGGCAAGCAATCTGCGCTTTGGCAACGAGGACGCGACCGAGGCGGACATGCTTCATGCGCTGCAGGTTGCCCAGAGCACCTTTGTGCTCGATCAACCGCAGGGGCTCGATACCCCGGTTGCCCAGGGCGGTACGAACTTCTCGGGTGGTCAGCGCCAGCGCCTGGCCATTGCTCGCGCGCTCATGAAGCGCGCCGACCTGTATATCTTCGACGACAGTTTTTCGGCCCTGGACTTTAAGACCGATGCCGCCCTGCGCCATGCGTTGCAAGACGAGACGCGTGACGCCGCGGTGCTTATCATCGCGCAGCGCATCTCGACGATTCTGCACGCCGACCAGATTGTCGTGCTCAAGGATGGCGAGGTCGTGGGCCTGGGCACGCATGGCGAGCTTATGGAAACCTGTGAGGTGTACCGCGCCATCGCGGAATCGCAGATGAAGGGAGGTGAGTAGCATGACCGGGAAGCTCAAGAAACGCAGCGACGCTATCGATGCCGCCGCTGCGGACGCTGCCGAGGAAGCGGTCGAGCAGGCTGCCGCGCCGCCCGAGCTGGATGACGTTGCCAGGGCCGCGGCCGAGCGTGAGGCTCGCCGCCAAGCGCTGTACGAGGAAAACGAGCGTGCCGAGGACGAGCGTGCCCGCGCGGAAGCAGAGCGCATGCGCGATGTGGACGACGAGGATGAGGACGAGAAGCCCCGCGATACCTGGGCGACGGTGCGCCGCTTGTGGGGCGAGGCCGCCGGCGACCATTGGCGCTTCTACATCGTGTTTGCGAGCATTGTGTTCTACGTCATCTTTAACACCGCCGCGCCGGCATATAGCGCTCATGTTATCGACGAGCTGTGGGGCCATATACAGGTGGCGTTTGCCAGCGGAACCACCTTCAGCATCACCTGGGACCAGTGCGGCAAGACCATCTTTGTCTACTTTTTGATCTGGACGGCCGCCGGATCGTTCTATGCGCTGCAGAGTTTTTTGATGTCGAGCGTCGCCGAGCGACTCAACTTGCGTCTGCGCAACCGCATCGCGCAGAAGCTCAGCCACCTGCCGCTCGCCTACTTTGACGCACATCGCCCCGGTGAGGTGGTCAGCCGCGCGACCAACGACTTGGACAAGATGTCCGAGAGTATGCAGCGCGGATTGCTGCAGCTGCTGGTATCGATCGGTACCGTGACGGGCGCCATCATCATGATGTTCGTCTATAGCGTTAGGCTCACGTTGATCTTTTTGGGTTTTACGGCGGTATCGCTGCTGGTGACCAAGGTGGTTTCGCGCCGTACGCATGATGTGACGGGCGAGCGTCAGGAGTGGGTGTCCAAAATCACGAGCGCGGTCGAGGAAGGCTATTCGGGCCGTTTGGTGATTCGCGCATTCAACCGTGAGCACCAGAGCTCTGCCGAGGTGCACGAGGCCTCGGGCGAGCTGGCGCGCGTGAGTACCAAGGCCGACTTTATGATCAACGCCGTCGGACCCGCGGTTCGCTTTATCGGTCGCCTGGCGCAGATCGTGATTGCGCTCGTGGGCTGCAGCATGCTGGTTGCCGGTCACATGACCGTCGGCGTGTTCCAGGCGTTCTTCCAGTTTATCTACGAGGCGTCCGAACCCATGACGCAGCTGTCGTTCACTTTCAACTCGCTGCAGGGCGCGCTGGCGAGTGCGGAGCGCGTGTTCGACCTGCTCGATGAGCCCGAGATGGAAGCCGATCCGCTGCCGGACGAGGCCGCCAAGCTGCCGGGTTGCGTTGAGGGCCGTGTCGCTTTTGAGCATGTGCGCTTTGGCTACACGCCCGAAAAGCCGCTCATGTGCGACGTGTCGTTTACCGCCGAACCGGGTCAGAAGATTGCGGTGGTGGGAACAACGGGTGCGGGTAAGACCACGCTCATCAACTTACTCATGCGCTTTTACGAAATCGACGGCGGCCGCATTACGCTCGACGGTGTGGATACGCGCCACATGGATCGCGGTGAGCTACGTCAGCAGTTTGGCATGGTGCTGCAGGACGCCTGGCTGTTCGACGGCACGATTGCCGAAAACATCGCCTACGGCTGCCCCGAGGCAACGCGCGACGAGATCGTGGCTGCCGCCCGCGCCGCGCAGGTCGACTTCTTTGTGCGCACCATGCCGCAGGGCTACGACACGCGCGTGGCCAATGATGCCGAAAGCATCAGCCAAGGCCAGCGTCAGCTGCTGACCATTGCGCGCGTGCTGCTCAACAACCCGGCGATTCTCATTCTGGATGAGGCAACCTCAAGCGTGGATACGCGCACCGAGCTTGCCATCGGTCGTGCCATGGACGCGCTCATGCATGGGCGCACAAGCTTTGTGATCGCGCATCGCCTGTCGACGATCGTGGACGCCGACCTGATCTTGGTCATGGATCACGGCAACATTATCGAGCAAGGCACGCATAAGGAACTGCTGGCTGCCGAGGGTGCTTACGCCGACCTCTATCTGAGTCAGTTCGCCTAAGGTGACAAAGGGACAGTCCCGCATGTCACATTGGAAACAAGGCGCGCCGGGGATGAATTCCCTGGCGCGCCTTCTTGCGTTGATGCGGGTCTGTACCGTTCGCAGCCCTAGTGCTCGTCCACGAGCTTGGCGACGAGGGCCTTGAGCTCGGCCACCTCTCGCTCGAGTTCCTTGACGCGGCGGGCATTCTCGGTGATGCCCTGGCGGTTGAGGGCGCTCTGCTCGGCGGCGTCATCGGGCATGTACTCGCGATGCTGCTTGGCATCGAAGCTTTCTTCGAACACGCGGCAGCCGTTGCGCTTGATGATGCGACCGGGCACGCCCACGACGGTACAGTTATCGGGCACGTCTTTGACGACGACCGAGTTACCGCCGATCTTGACGTTGTTGCCGATGCGGATGTTGCCGAGCACCTTGGCGCCCGTGCCCACGGTGACGTTATCGCCGAGCGTTGGGTGGCGTTTGCCGGTCTCGTTGCCGGTACCGCCGAGCGTGACGCCCTGGTAGAGCACGCAGTTGTCGCCCACGATGGTGGTCTCGCCGATGACGACGCCCATGGCATGGTCGATAAAGAAGTGCTTGCCGATATGTGCGGCGGGATGAATCTCGACGCCGGTGATGTGGCGGGTGATTTGCGAGAGCACGCGGGCGAGCGAGCGATGACCGTGCTCCCAGAGCCAGTGCTCGGGTACGTGGTTCCACTTGGCATGCAGACCGGGGTACGAAAGGAAAATGACCAGGCCGTTTTGCGCGGCGGGGTCCTGCGCCTGGACGGTCTTGATGTCCTCGCGAATGGTATTGATAAAGCTCACCGGCCGCCCTCCCTTAGCGCCATGGCAATGCGATTCAATAAAGTATAGCGATTCGCTAGGGATTATGAAGAGCAATCTTTCACGGCTTTGCGTGACAGGTGTCAGTTATGCAAACTTGCTGGTAATGGAGTCATGCTTTTGTGCGGTCGCGTGCATGGTCGCGCCGCAACCGTATACTGGTCAACTTGGACGTGTCCGCGCCCACAACTGAGAGGTTTTACTTCATGGGTTTCATCAATTTCATTGCCGAGCTGCTTAAGGACCCGCGCACCGCGATCGCCAGCTGGATCGCCGCCGGTCCGCTCATGGCCTACGGCTGTGTGTTCCTGATCATCTTTATCGAGACGGGCGTGGTGTTCTTCCCGTTCCTTCCCGGCGATTCGCTGCTGTTTGCCTCGGGCTTCTTTGCCCACAACGGCGGCTTTAACATCGTGGCGCTTCTGGCTACCGCATGGGCTGCTGCCATCTTGGGCGATCAGTGCAACTTTATGATCGGTCACTTCTTTGGCAAAAAGATCATCGCCTCGGGCAAGGTCAAGGCCATGACGCCCGAGCGCATCAAAAAGTCCGAGGACTTCTTGGACAAGTGGGGCCACCTGGCCATCTTCCTGGGCCGCTTCTTCCCGTTTATCCGCACCTTTGTGCCCTTTATTGCCGGTATGGGCGGCATGCACTGGCGCAACTTTGTCATCTACAACGTGCTGGGCGGCATCACCTGGTCAACGCTCTTTACGCTGCTGGGCTACTTCTTTGGCGGCATCCCCTTTGTGCAGGAGCACTTTGAGCTGCTGATTATCGGCATCGTCGCCGTGTCGATCATCCCGACCGTGGTCGGCTTGGTTAAGGCTAAGCTGGGCAAAAAGAACGCGTAGATCGAGCCGGCGCGCAAGCCGTGCAGTTGAGGCCCGTCACCGCTTACGGTGGCGGGCCTTTTTGCTTCGGTCAAATGAAAATACTTTAGTTAGTTAAAGAAAAACGTTTTATCCGACGCGCGTGCGGAGTACAATCTCGTGCATGCGAATCGACGTGCCATCGGCTTTGATGCCGTTCGCGTGTCCCGTCCGGCTCTACGCTCCGGGCGTGCGACGTTGCGACGCGGTCGGCCCCGGTCCTTGCGTGCGGGTTCGCGAGTATGCAACTGTGTATGTAAGGAGCGACATATGACTGTCGAGAAGAAGGATATCGATTGGGGTAGCCTCGGCTTTGGCTACATGAAGACCGATTACAGCTACGAGGCTCATTGGAAGGATGGCGAGTGGGACGAGGGCGGCCTGACTACCGACCACACCCTGCATGTCTCCGAGTGCGGTGGCATCTTCCATTACTGCCAGGAGGTCTTTGAGGGCCTGAAGGCCTACACCGCCGAGGACGGCAGCATCGTCTGCTTCCGTCCCGACATGAACGCCGAGCGCATGTATAACTCCGCCCAGCGTCTCGAGATGCCCCCGTTCCCCAAGGACAAGTTCGTCGAGGCTGTCAAGCAGGTCGTTTCTGCCAACGCCGCCTGGGTTCCGCCCTTCGGTTCCGGCGCGACCCTGTACGTGCGTCCGTTTATGATCGGCTCCGGTGACGTGATCGGCGTGGCTCCCGCTCCTGAGTACACGTTCCGCATCCTCGTGACCCCGGTCGGTCCGTACTTTAAGGGTGGCCTCAAGCCCGTCAAGCTGCGCGTTTCTGAGTATGACCGTGCCGCACCGCACGGCACCGGCAACATCAAGGCCGGCCTGAACTACGCCATGTCCCTTAAGCCCACGATGGAGGCCCATCGCGAGGGCTATGCCGAGAACCTGTATCTCGACTCCGAGTCCCGCACCTATGTCGAGGAGACCGGCGGCGCCAACGTGCTGTTCGTGAAGGAGGACGGCACCCTCGTCGTTCCGCAGTCGCACACCGACTCCATCCTGCCCTCTATCACCCGTCGTTCGCTCGTTCAGGTTGCTCAGGACCTGGGCATGACCGTCGACCAGCGTCCCGTCGAGTGGGCCGAGGTCAAGGCCGGCACCTTTGTTGAGTGCGGCCTGTGCGGCACCGCTGCCGTCATCTCCCCGGTTGGCGAGATCGACAACAAGGTCTACGGCGCCGACGAGACCGTGACCTTCCCGGCTGGCTACACCGAGATCGGCCCTGTGATGAAGAAGCTCCGCGAGACCCTGACCGGCATTCAGTCTGGTGCCGTTGAGGATAAGCACAACTGGGTTTACACCGTCGCGTAAGCTGTCTTAGCTGTCCGGCCCGAGGGCGACCTTCCCTTTCGGCGCGTCCTCGGACATGAAAGAACCTCCGCTGCGCACTACGTGCGGCGGGGGTTCTTTCGTCCTGTGGAGTGCGCCGGAAAGGAAGGTCGCCCTCGGGCCTGTGTCACCCTGGCGCTGCCGTACGGGCAATGATTAATCTGAACAAAGATGGTGCGCGGCCTTTTAGGCTGCGCATTTGTTTTGGTTCGCGCCATGTGGGGGTGGTGGCGACGTGCATTTTTGCGAGTATTCTGCAATCGAAGGCCCCTGCATACCGACCTCGGGCAAAAAATCGGGATTTCTCGATGTTTTCTACGAATGATGGGCGGGGTTATGGGCTGACAGCGTTTGATTTGCAGGGATATTTGCGCTCTTTGGCATTTATCGCGGCGCCCGAAGCCCTTGGTTATGTTGAATACTCCTAAAAATGCACGGCGCCTAGAGGGGGACCTTCGCGAAAAAGGAAACCGCCCCGTCGAAGTATGCATTCGACGGGGCGGTTTATGCATTTGGCCGATTAAAGATGCGCTGTCAAACTACTAGAACTTGACGGTCGGGGCCTGGCGGGCTGCTTCGGCGGCCTCGAAGCCCTGGCGCTCCTTAAACTGGAAGATGCCGGCAAAGATGACAGCCGGGAACGTCTGGATGGCGTTGTTGTAGCTGAGCACGCAGTCGTTGTAGCTCTGGCGTGCATAGCTAATCTTGTTCTCGGTATCCTCGAGCGATGCCTGCAGCTGCGTAAAGTTGGTGTTTGCCTTCAGATCGGGGTAGGCCTCGGCCACGGCGAAGAGCTGGCGCAGCGCACCGGTCAGCACGTTGTCGGCTTCCATCTTGGCCTCGGGCGTGGTGGCCTTGACGGCGGTGTTACGCGCGCTGATCACGGCGGAGAGCGTCTCTTGCTCGTGCTTGGCGTAGCCCTTGACGGTCTCGACCAGGTTGGGGATCAGGTCGTTGCGGCGCTGCAGCTGCGTATCGATGTTCTGCCAGGCGTTATCGATGCGGTTACGCTTGGTGACCATGTTGTTGTAGATGCCGGCGATGGCGCAGACAATCACAATGACAACAACGATGCCGATGATGACGGTAATCATGATGTCTCCGTTTCGAATGGCCGCGGCGGCATGCGCCAGCTGCCGTTGGTATAACGCTACTAGTATACCCGCAACGTTTTGCCGTGCCGAACTTTCCGGTAAGCGTTATGTTTTCGGCGGGGTCGGCACCGGGGTAAAACGCGCGAGGTACAGGTGTAAGATATGCGACAGATTGACGAGTGTTGTCTTTGCCCTGAGGATGGCGATACCAGTGGACCTTCGCATTAAGAAAACCTACCGTGCCCTGTTCGATGCTTTCACCGAGCTTCTCGAGGAGCATCGTTTTGAGGACCTGACGGTTGCCATGCTGTGCGACCGCGCCATGATTCGCCGCACGACGTTCTACAAGCACTTTCGCGACAAGAACGATTACTTTGCCTTTTATATCGATGAGCTCATGTCCGGCTTGCCGCAAAAACAGCCCGATGAGGCCGGCACAGTGTCTGCCGAGGACGTGCGCGCGCTTCGGCACGCGATTTTGGACGATGCCATGGACCTGATTCTGGCCCATGAGCAGCTCATGGACAACATTTTGGCGAGCAGCATGTCGGGAATGCTGACCAACGTTATTTGCGACCGTATTGCCCGCTCCATCCGCGAGCGTGTGATGAACGTGCTTGCCGAGGATGCCCTGGCCCCCGTGTCGCTCGAGACGACGTCTGAGTTTGTCGCCGGCGGTATTATTCGACTTTTCACGATATGGTGGGAATCGGGCCACGATCTTGAGCGTCGACCCGAGATGGCCGACGTGGTCGATGCACTGTTTGAGCGGACCATGACACCGGTGCATCACTAAAAGTGGCGGAGAGAGGGGGATTCGAACCCCCGGAACGCTCTCGCGCTCAACGGTTTTCAAGACCGCCGCATTCAACCGCTCTGCCATCTCTCCGTGAGTCGTAATGATAGCATCGTTTTGAATTTGCAACAGGGAAGGCGAACGATGACGAGCACCGAAATCGACGAGAAGTTCATGCGCGAGGCGTTGGTGGAGGCGCGCGCCGCCGCGGCGGTGGGCGAGGTGCCCATTGGCGCTGTGGTGGTGCGCGCGGGTGAGATTGTCGCGCGGGCGCATAATCGTCGCGAGCTCGATCAGGACCCTTCGGCGCATGCAGAGTTCGCGGCCCTGTGCGCTGCCGCTCGGTCGCTCGGTCGCTGGCGCCTTTCCGACTGTACGGTCTACGTGACGCTCGAGCCCTGCTGCATGTGTGCGGGGCTTATGGTCAACGCGCGCGCGGGACGCTGCGTGTATGGCGCGAGCGACGCCAAGGCGGGCGCGTTGGGATCCCTATACGATTTGAATGCCGACTCGCGCCTGAATCACCGGTTTAACGTGACCGCCGGCGTGCTGGCAGACGAGTGTCGTGAGGTGCTGAGCAGCTATTTTAGTGGGCTACGTGGCACCGATGGTGCTGGCTGCGGTTGTGGGGTCGATCTTGAGGCACATGCCGCTCATGCCGAGGCGTTCGCGTGTGCCAAAGATATTGCCGTTGAGGCGCTCAACTTTGGTCCTGCGTGCCGCCGGCCCCGCCTTGTACTGTTGGCGATTGATTCCTTTAAGGGCAGCGTGTCGAGTGCGCAGGCGGAGGAGGCCGTTGCCGAAGGCGTGCGCCGCGTTTGGCCCGATGCCGAGGTGCGCACATTGCCGCTGGCAGATGGTGGTGAGGGAACGCTCGATGCCGTTGCCGCCTGCGGTGGCGAGCTTGTGACCTGCGAGGTTGCAGGGCCCTTGAGCGAGCGTGTGCCTGCCCGGATGCTGGTTGATGTCGAGCATGAGTCGGCTGTTATTGAGATGGCCGAAGCCGCGGGCATCGGGTACTCGCCTTGCACGGAGTCGTCGGCGCTGGCTGCTACAACCTATGGCGTGGGTGGGCTGATGCTCCGTGCGGTTCGTGCCGGGGCAAAGACTATCTATATTGGCTTGGGCGGCAGCGCCACCAACGACGGTGGCGCCGGTATGCTGCAGGCGCTGGGCGCGCGCCTTGTCGATGAGCACGGCCGCGATATCGCTCCCGGTCTCGCGGGTCTCGAACACGTGGTGAGTATCGATTTGGCGCCAGCGCTTCGGGCGCTGAGCGGCGCGCGTGTCGTGGTGCTTTCCGATGTCGAGAATCCGCTTGTGGGACGCCGAGGCGCCCTAGCGGTGTTCGGTGGGCAGAAGGGCCTGCCGACGGATGATGCCGAGGCGCTGAGCAGGTGCGACAGCTGGATGGTCGACTACGGTCGCCTGCTCGATGCGGCGATTGCCGAGGCACGGGCTCAGGGGTTACTGCGCGTGCCCGAGGGTGCGCGGACGTTTAGCTCGGTGCTCGGCGTGCCCGGTGCCGGTGCCGCCGGCGGCCTGGGAGCAGCGCTGTTGGCGCTCGGTGCGGAGCTACGCTCGGGCGTGGAGACGGTGCTCGATCTCGTGGGATTTGACGAGCACGTGCGCGATGTCGACCTGGTCATAACGGGCGAGGGTAATATGGACGAGCAATCCGCCGCTGGAAAGGCGCCGGTGGGTGTGGCTCGCCGCGCCAAGCGATATGGCAAGCCGGTGGTCGCCGTCGTGGGCGGTCGCGCCGACAACCTGGATGCGGTGTATGGGCAGGGCATCGACCTTGTACTGCCGATCTGTCGCAAGCCCATGAACCTGGAGCGGGCGCTCGGTGTGCAAGAGGCCACAACCAACCTCATCTGCGCCGGCGAGGCAGCTGCCCAAGCCTATGACCTCGCTCGCCTCTAAAACCCGTCCCCCCAATAACTTGCGGTGAAATACGGAGTGTTTTTGCCTTTAAGGCGCCAATTCAGTCCGTATTCCACCGCAACTTCGTGAATGGTCATCCGAGGCTGGCCGCCCTGGGCCTTGGGTCGGACCGTTTGCCACGAAATGCGGCCATCTACTACGTTTGACCGAGCTACCTCGACCATCCCGGATTTTGTGAAATTAAAACCGACGCTCCTATAAGTTGTCAAGAGGCAGTTTGCGGGAGCGCTCTCTCCAATTCGCACAGGAGCTCGTAATACCTCCTCTCCAGTTTCGTCGA
>JAGZEK010000030.1 GCA_018368345.1 Collinsella sp. | reverse complement strand
CGAAGGTGGTAGTATCGAGCATGGGAGCCCCTTCCATGAATGCGGCGTGGCCGCCGCGGCTGAATTAGACACTCACCATTGTCGGCCTAATCCGCGGTCTTTCATGCAGCAGGGGCTCTCAATGTTTTTATGTCCTGCTCATATCGTCTGTGCCGGCACTTGGGGACGTTCCTTATGTGCCGGCACTTTGGGACACTCCTTTGCTAGAAGATCCGGCGCAGATCACCGCGGTCGAGGGCTTCGTTGAAGAGGTGCTTGAACACCACGCTGCCGTGCAGACCGTCGTGCTCGAACTCGTTGGTCACCCAGGCATGCGAGTTGCCCACACGGCTGAGCGTGTCGAGCTGCATGCCCGAGTCCACGTACATGTCATCGAAGTACACCGCGGCCTGCAGGGGCACCTCGTTGCACGCAAGGCGCTGCGGGTCGTAGATCTTGTCCCAGCTGGTGTCTTCCATCAGCAGGTCCATGGCGGGCTTGAAGGGCTTGAGCTCGGGCATCTGCTCGAACATCCACGGGAACATGGCCTCGCCGGTAAACATGAGCGGGCGCGCGAGGGTGTCAAACTCGGCGCGGTGTGCCTTCTCTTCAGCCGCGGCCCAGCCAATGGGCATGGTGTCACCGTCGGCGTATATGAACTCCTGCAGCGTCCAGTACAGCGGATTCGTGCGCGTGTTGGTGCGCTCGAAGGCGCGCATCAAAAAGCTGTCGGATACCGAGGCGCCGCAGGTCAGCGTGCCGTCGCCGTCAACAAAAGCGTGATCGATAATCCAATGCATGCGCTCAAAGCTCGGCTTCATGCCAAAGTCGCTGCCCATGAGCTGTAGGCGCTCGACCGTCATCGGCGAGCCGTCGGGCAGCACGGGCTTCTGAGCCTCGAGCGCATCGGCCAGGGCTGCCACGCGCTCGACGTCGGCAGGGTAGCGGTCGTAATACTGCTGCGTCTTGGCGACCATGCGCGGGAAGGTGTGCGCGTAGACTTCGCTGGCGCTTGCCGGGACGTGGGGGATGCCGCCGCAGGTAAAGCTTGCCGCCACGCCCTCGGGGAAGAGCGACAGATAGCTCAGCGTCAAAAAGCCGCCGTAGCTCTGCCCGAGTGTGACCCAGGGCCTGCCGCCAAAGCCTACCAGGCGCAGGTACTCAAAATCACGCACGATAGAGCTGGCGAGGTGACGCTTGAGGAAGTCCGCCTGCGAGCGGGCCGCATCGGCGCCGGCTGCCTCGGCGCGCTCGCCCAAGGCCGCGATCGTGCGTCCGTCAACACAGCTGCTGCGTCCGGTGCCGCGCTGGTCGGGCAGGACCACGCGGAAGTGCTTGACGGCCTCCTCGATCCAGCCGTCGCTCGTGGGCGACAGCGGACGCGGGCTCTCGCCGCCGGGGCCGCCCTGCAAAAAGAGAAGGAGCGGCAGGTCGTCGTTGATGCGGTCGGGTGCGCAAACCACGCGGTAGAAGAGCTTGATGCTCTCGGGCGCGCCGGCGATGGGCGCCGGCATGGCGCCGCGGCGCATGGTGCTGCCGACGGCCAAAAGCATGGGCTCCAGGCCGCGCCAGTCGAGGGGGACATCGATGCTGTGGTCCTCGACATACAGGCCGGGGACGTGGTACGAAGTGATGAGCGCCATGTGATGCTTCCGTTCGTTGCGGTGTTTCGGGTTGACCAATTCTACCGCCGTCGGCGAGGGTGCGTGCAAATCGGCTACCATGGTTGGCAAACATCTAAGAGAAAGGGCCGTCCATGTCGGTCGATATAGCCACGTATATCCACGATCTTGCCGTTGCCGCCAAGGCAGCGTCGGCCTCGCTTGCCACGGCGAGCGATGAGCAGCGCCAGGAGGCCGTGCGCGCCATGGCCGCAGCACTGCGCGACGGTGTCGACTCCATCGTCGCCGCCAACGAGCTCGATATGTCCGCTGCGCGTGATGCGGGCACCTCGGTCGGATTGCTCGATCGTCTGCTGCTGACGCCCGAGCGCGTCGAGGGCATGGCCGCCGGCCTGGAGAAGCTCGCCGAGCTGCCCGATCCCGTGGGCCGCGTGCTCGATCACCGTGTGCTTGCGAGTGGCGTGGACCTTACGCGCGTGAGTGTGCCGCTGGGCCTGGTTGCCATGGTCTACGAGGCGCGCCCCAACGTGACGGCCGATGCCGCGGGCATCTGCATCCGCACCGGCAACGCCTGCATCCTGCGCGGCGGTTCGCTGGCCTATCACTCGTGCGCCATGATTGCCGAGCTACTGGCCGATGCCCTCGAGGCGCAGGGTTTCCCGCGTGAGGCCGTCTCGATGATTGAGTCTACCGACCGCGAGGCAACCGGCGAGCTCATGAAGCTTCGCGGCATTGTCGATGTGCTCATTCCGCGTGGCGGTGCAGGCCTGATCCAGCGCTGCGTGCGTGAATCGCTTGTGCCGGTGATCGAGACGGGCACGGGCAATTGCCATATCTACGTGCATGAATCCGCCGACTTTGATAAGGCACTCAACATTATCGTTAATGCCAAGACCCAGCGCGTGGGCGTGTGCAATGCTGCCGAGTCGCTGCTGGTCGACCGTGCCGTGGCCGATGCGTTTTTGCCCGCGGTCGTGGTCGTGCTGCATGACCACGGCGTGCTCATTCACGGCGACGAGGCCACGTGCGCCGCATGCGCCGACGCCGGGCTTGCCGAGGGCGATGACTACGTTGCCGCGACTGAGGAGGACTGGGGTCGCGAGTATCTGGCGCTCGAGATGAGCGTGAAGGTCGTGGCGAACGAGGACGAGGCCATCGCGCACATCAACCGCTACGGCACGATGCACTCCGAGGCCATCGTTGCAGAGGACACGGATGCTTGCGAGCGCTTCCTGGACGAGGTCGATGCCTCGGCCGTGTATGCCAACGCCAGCACGCGCTTTACCGACGGCGGCGAGTTTGGCCTGGGCGCCGAGATTGGCATCTCGACCCAAAAGCTCCACGCCCGCGGCCCCTTTGCCGCCGAGGCCCTCACCACCTACAAATACAAGCTCCGCGGCACCGGCCAGGTCCGCCCCTAAACCCCTCGTAAACGAAAACCGCCACAAAGGTGCCTGTCCCCTTTGTGGTGGTTTTGGAATTAAGCCTGAAAGGTGTCGCGGTCGGGGGCGAAGGACTGCATGGCCGCGATGGTACGGTCGAAGAGTTCGGGGAGCTCCCAGCCCAGCATCTCGGCACCCTGCGTAATCACGTCGCGCGAGCAGCCGGCGGCAAAGCGCTTGTCCTTGAACTTTTTCTTGAGCGACTTGGTCGTAAAGTCCATGACGCTCTTACTCGGACGCATGATGACGGCAGCACCGATCAGGCCGGTGAGCTCGTCGCAGGCAAACAGGATCTTTTCCATCTGCAGCTCGGGCTTGGGCAGCGAGGTGTTGAAGTCCGACGTGTGCGTCTGAATGGCGCGAATGAGATCGGGAGAGGCGCCCTCGCCTTCAAGGATCTCGGCCGCATAGATGGTGTGGTTCATGGGGTCGTCCTCATGCTCCTCCCAATCTAGGTCGTGCAGCAGACCGACGATGCCCCAAAACTCCTCGTTCTCGGGGTCGAACTCGCGCGCAAAGTAGCGCATGGTGCCCTCGACCGTCTCGCCGTGGGTGATGTGGAATGGGTCCTTGTTGTGCTCGTTGAGCAGTTCGAACGCGCGATCGCGGGTGATTCCGGCGGTAAGCGGCTCTGCCATAGGAGACTCCTTGTGCTCGTGGGTATCGATAAGAATGAATACTACTAGAACGAAAAAACCACCACAAAGGTGCCTGTCCCCTTTGTGGTGGTTTTTGGCGCGGATGGGTTAGTTGAGGGCGGCTTGGGCTAGGCGGGCTTCGGCGGCCTCCTCGGTGACGCCCAATGCCACGGCGAACTCCTCGATGGAGCGGCGCTTGGCTTCCTTGAGTACACGCATATAGTAAGAGCTGGGCTTTTTATCGGCTTCCTCGGCCTGGCGAATGCGGTGCATCATGGTCTTTGCCACGCGGACCGTCTCGGGCGCGCCCAGCTTGAGCTGCTGCTTAAAGTGTGTCTCTTCAAGCGAGCTGTTGCGCTCGGTAAAGGTGTCGCACTCCAGCTCGTCATAGTGGCTCAGCAGATGCTCGGCATCTTGCTGAGAGATGGCGGCATGCAGACGGTCGGCCTGCGCCACGGGGTACATAAGGATCGTCTGCGCATGCCCCTGCTTGGCCTCGAGCAACAACATGGGCTGCGGCGTGTCGTCCCTAAAACCGACGACGGTGCAGACTCCCTGACCCGGATGAATGACGTGTTGACCGATTGAGAACATGCTACCTCCAACTTATACGAATTTACGTATGTCTAGAATAACACGCTGACGTGCGCAAATCCTCGCTTTATGCAGGAAAAGCACCCTTGAATATCAACTTCATCCGAACACCTCCCATATTCATCCGTACATGTACGGATGAATATGGGAACCCGATACCCTGAGGGCCGGATCGGCCGGCCC